>NZ_SKFG01000004.1 GCF_004344915.1 Paenibacillus albiflavus
CGGTTAGGCCCCCTTATTCTGGAGTCTACCTTATTAAAAAACCAGTTTGGTTAGCAAAGCTCATTATTTCATCTGTTTACAAGGCTCTGTAGAATTTCGTCCGATCTTCTTGCTCTAAAATCCATTTAGAAAACTTCGCTGGCGGCATGCGCTTCAAACTTCCATGCAATCTACGATTGTTGTAAAAGTCCATATAACGATCCATAGCTTCATAAGCCTGTTCTAGTGTCATAAATATCTCCATGGCAAATAGATTTCGCTCCACCAAACTATGGAATGACTCAATATATGCATTCAAATCAGGGGTTTTCGGAGGAATCCTCTCGTGTACAACGCCCCAAGCTGTACACATATCTTCAAAGAGTGCACTCACGAACTGTGGGCCGTTGTCAGTACGTATGGTTGGCAGCGGCTCGCCGGGTTGTATGCGATCCTGTAGAGCCTTTCCTAAGACTTGAACGGCATGTTTCGCTTCACAAGTTGTGCCAACATAGTAACCAACGATTACACGATCAAATATATCGATGATGCTCAGAATGAAAAAGAAGCGGTTTCTAGCTACTACGCGACCATACTTAATATCCATTTGCCATAGCTGGTTCGAACCTGTAACCATTCGATTCACAGGCAATCTACGTGGATAATTGATTTTCTTCTTGCGTTGCTGCTGAAGAATTTCCAGCTCTTTGCATAAGCGATAACACTTTTTAGGATTCAAACTAAGTCCATATTTGTTCCTAAGGCACTGAGCTAAGCACCTATAACCATAGATGTGCTCTTCGCCCTCTAGGAGCTCCAAGAGCCATTTCTTAATTTGCTCATCGTCTATTTGAACGCCACTAATTGTCAAGGAGTATCCCGGGCAGGGACGGCCTTTACGAGCGGTTTGTTTATGTTCTTTAGGTTGCTTGGCTCGTTTAATTCGTGCGTAATAAGTGGACTCTGCTAACCCTATGATCCTTAGAACAAGTGTGGCTGGATTTCCCTGCTTAATGAAACGATGAGCTATTTCAAATTTTTCAGATAAGCAGGGTTCTGCTTTTTTACTAGTTCACGCAAGATTTCGTTCTCAAGTTCTTTCTCACCTAAGATTTTGATTGCTTTATGATATTTATCCTCAATTTCCTGCAGTCTCTTCAGTTCTTGGATTTGTTCATCTGTGCTTGGAATCTGATCTTCCCCTATTTCATCTTGATAATCTCTAATCCATCCACGGATAGTCTCTGGGTGTAATTCATACTTTCTTCCTAGCACTGCAATCTTAATACCAGATAAAGCCTCCCGCACTACCTTTAATCTGATCTCCTCATACACCTTTTTCGTTCTTCTCATTCGATCATTCCCCCTTGATAAATAGTTTATCTTATTGGCGACTAAGACTCTACGTTATTTAAGGGGCTTAAGAGAATTGTGCAGTCAAATGGCGCGATAGCATCCTTTTGCCCCTGTTAAACCGATTTTGAATGTATATAATACAGTAAAGTTCAACCTGTTGGCACGAATCGCTACTTTTGAATGCACTAAATACATTCAAAGGACTTCTTAGCATAGTCTATTTAATTCCTATAGCATCATATATAAATCAAAATGCAATATATATTTGACATTTTGAAATCAATATCATACATTATTATCAGAAATCTGCGGAAAGGTCCGGGGAGGTTCTGGAATTATGGGATTATTCAAAAAGACAAAGAAGCATGTTGACGAGCGAGTTGTTAGTACACAAAACAAAATTTATAAAGAAGCTTATATCATCGCCATGATCCTCAGCTTCATATCGGCTGTCGTTAAATCCTTTATTTATGGATTTAGCATTCTGCTCATAACAGCAGAATTAGTTATCATGATAGTCCCAGCCTTGTATTACGGGGTTAAATCGGTATATTTGGGCTTATATGCGGATGAGGTTGAACTCCAGACTCGTATTAGCAAATTTCCGATGAGCGGTAAGAAGTTGACCCTTGGATTAGGTGTTGGTGTTGCCATTTCCATCTTCCTCGGCGTTAGAAGTTCAATGATTTATGGTAGCGAATCCAATTATATATGGTATTTTATCATCGTATTTTTCGGTGCTATCATCATTTATATCCCTTGTTTTGCTGGTCTTATGGCCTTGCGGCATGTACTGGCAAAGAAGTTTAGGAAAGAGTAGAAAGTCCAGATAAGCCTGAACACATAAGGGATTGAAGTGGGTGAGGTGATGTTAGGATGAAGAATCTTAAATTAAAAATAGCTCGGGTGGAGAAGGATTTATCGCAGGATGAATTGGCCAAGGCCGTGAGTGTAACCAGGCAAACGATTGGATTAATTGAACTAGGGAAATATAATCCGAGTCTAAGCTTATGTGTGGCAATATGTAAGGCTCTATCCAAAACATTGGATGACCTATTCTGGGAGGAAACTTGATTGAACAACCCTAATGAGCAAGGCAGCTGGCGGAAAGATGTCGCACCTTATGAAAGATCCCATACGAAGCGTAGCGTGTGGCAGATCATTAACACGATAATACCTTATATAATCCTATGGTATGCGGCTTACTTATGCCTTGAAGTCTCCTTCTGGTTGACACTACCGATAGCGATTGTTGCAGGTGGCTTCTTAATCCGAACCTTTATTATTTTTCATGATTGCTGTCATGGCTCATTCTTTAAAAATAGAAAAGCGAACGCGATTGTCGGAACAATCACAGGCATAATGACATTTGTCCCTTTCCAACAGTGGCGGTACACGCATGCGGTGCATCATGCAACGAGCGGGAACTTGGATCATCGCGGAACTGGCGATATCTGGACGATGACGGTTGAAGAGTATTTGTCTGCGTCTACCATGCAACGATTCATCTATCGATTGTATCGCAATCCGATTATTATGTTTGGACTAGGTCCAATTTATATTTTCCTCATTAATTATCGATTTAATCGCAAAGCTGCCAAGCGCAAAGAACGGATTAACACTTACGTTACGAACCTTGGCATTGTAGTTCTGTTAGGAACGCTATGCCTTGTACTTGGTTGGCAGGAGGCGTTGCTTGTACAGGTTCCTATATTTCTAACATCCAGTATCGCTGGTATATGGCTGTTCTATGTGCAGCATAATTTTGAAGAAGGGTATTATGAAGAGGATGGCAACTGGGATCATGCGTCTGCGGCGCTTCAAGGCAGTTCCTTCTACAGTCTACCTCGATTCTTGCACTGGATTACGGGGAATATCGGCTATCATCATATCCATCATTTGAGTCCACGTGTGCCTAACTATTATCTGGAAAAAGTGCATAACACAAATGCTAAGTTACGAGAGGTCCAGACGATCACGTTAAAAACAAGTCTGAAGTCACTTAAATTTAGAATTTGGGATACGAAAGTCAAGAGGTTTATATCCTTCAAGGACATTAAACGCTACACTCCTAAACGAGAAAGCTAAAATATAATGCTGCCTATAGAGCGATTACATACATCGTTCTAGGCAGCATTCGTTATTTATGTACAAGTCACTTAAATTTACCACTTAGGATGATCTAGCTAAAGTGAACTATTTCGTTGACAAAGTCTATGTTAGGTATATAATTAAATTTGTAATTGATAATGATTATCATTGTATTCGACAGACAGATAAAATGGTCATTTAGTGCAATTTTTTTAATCATATTTTTAATCATATATGGAACAATCACAATCATTCTCGTCACAATCCAACAAGTCTGATTTGGGTGACAGGAAGGGATGTATATGAAATGATTCGTCAAATTCTGGATTATCTGCATCAGGGAAATGATTTCTCGAACAAAGCGATTCAACGAAGTTTAGGTATCAGTGAATTTATGGCGGAGAATTATAAGAACCAGCTGATTAAAGGCGGTTATATAAATAAAGTTGATGATACGGCCTGTGAAACGAAGAAATGTTCTTCAAAGTTATGCGGCGGTTGTTCTTCTAGCGATATAGGCTTGATACATTGGGAATTGACGGATAAGGGCAAGAAGGCGTTGCTTGCTCGTTAACAATAGGAGGAATTGAGATGAAAGATCTAACATCAGCAACCATCGGATCCAAAGTTGTTGTTAAAGATTTAGCCAAAGAAAGCTCGTATCGCAAAAGATTATTAGATATGGGCGTTACTCCTGGCGTAACGATGCAAATTATCGGCAAAGCACCATTGGGTGATCCTATTGAGGTCGCAGTTAGAGGATATAAGCTAGTGCTTCGCAAAAGTGAGGCTAGTGCGATTCTGCTATAGCAACAAGACAAGAAGAGGTGACGTATGAGTAGTATTGCTTTAGCTGGCAATCCTAACTGCGGAAAGACGACTCTATTCAACGCCTTTACAAATGCCAAACAGCATGTTGGCAATTGGCCTGGGGTTACGGTTGAGAAGAAGGAAGGCGTAGTTAGCTTTCAAGGGAATAAATATGTGCTTGTCGATCTGCCTGGTACGTACAGCTTGGGTGCGTATTCCGAGGATGAGATCGTAGCAAGAGACTATATTATTAAAGAGAATCCTAGTGTTGTTATCAATGTAGTGGATGCATCCAATATCGAACGTAACCTGTATTTGACGATCCAAATGATTGAAATGGGTGCGAATGTTGTCATTGCCCTGAACATGATTGATGAAGCGAAACAGAAAAATATTGAAATTGATATAAAGGCTCTGTCGGAAGCGCTCGGAGTGCCTGTAATTCCCACAGTCGCTTCTAAGGCCGAAGGGCTCAGCGAATTGATTAAGACGGCTGTTAGCGTATACGATAAGCCGAATACAATCAATGTTCTAAATTACGGAAATGAGTTAAATCAGCTAATTAGCAATGTGCAAAGCTTATTGAGTCCGTATAACCCTAAGCTTGAATATCCGATTGAGTGGATCGCGGTAAAGCTGATTGAGAATGACGCTTATATAAGCAAAGCTATTCAAGATCAAGTCGATCCACAGATTCTTCAGCAGATACAGGAATTAATAGATGCTTATACAGAGGAAGTCGGCTTTGAACCCGAAATCTCTCTAGTGGATCGAAGATATACCCATATTACAGATTTGCTCCAGAATTGCATGCAAAAGCCTGAGCTCACTATGGATACGACATCGGACAAGATCGATCGGATTGTTACAAACAAGTATTTTGGGATACCAATCTTTGCTGCGATCATGTTCCTGCTCTATGAATTAACCTTCATTGTTGGAGCGGGTATGCAGGATAAGCTCAGTGAATGGTTTGATCTTGGCGGCCAATGGCTTAGTGGACAACTAGAGGATATGGGGGCTAATTCCTTCCTTGTCGGCTTCCTTAATGATGGTATTATCGGTGGTGTCGGTGCAGTCCTGACATTCGTTCCACTCATTGCGGTAATGTATTTCTTGATCGGTCTGCTAGAGGACAGCGGTTATATGGCAAGAGCGGCGTATGTCATGGATCGTTTGATGCGTGCTTTAGGCTTACATGGCAAAACGTTCGTTTCTATGATCATCTCAACGGGCTGTAATGTTCCAGGGATTATGTCAACTCGAACACTCGATAGCAAGAAAGATCGTATGGTTGCCATCCTGGTTAACCCTTTTATCTCTTGTGGCGCAAGGCTGCCAATTTATGTTGTGTTCGTCGCAGCGTTTTTTAGTGCTTATCAGGGACTCATCCTATTCTCACTCTATGCGTTAGGAATTGTCGTTGCGCTGTTGTTTGGGAAGTTGTTCTCTTCGACTATATTCAAGGGAGAAGTATCGTACTTCGTGATGGAACTGCCACCGTATCGACTCCCATCGCTCAAGAACGTACTGTTGCTGATGTGGGAGAAGGCAAGCTCTTTTATCAAAAAAGCAGGGAGAGTCATTCTTCCGTTCGTTATCATTCTGTGGGTGCTATCAATCTTCCCGCTAAGTGCAGAGCAGTATAGTGACCAGACCATCCTCGGACGAATTGGTGGATTTGTAGCGCCAATCTTCGATCCCGCTGGATTTGGCACATGGCAGGCATCTATCAGTCTAGTTTGTGGAATCATTGCGAAGGAAACTACGGTAGCTGTTATGGGGATGGCTTACTCAGGGGTTGGAGAGGGGACGGATCTTGTTTCTGCGATTCAACAAGTGTTTACACCGCTCTCGGCAATGGCCTTCATGGTGATGTCATTACTGTATACACCTTGTGTTGCAACGCTTGCAATCATTCGCAAAGAAACAAATTCGTGGAAATGGACAATCTTTTCTGCGACTTATACATTTGTAGTTGGTTATACAGCAGCGATTCTAGTCTATCAGATAGGTGGATTGCTAGGATTTTCATAGGGATAAAAATAGAAGAGCTATTTCATAGGAACTTGAGATTCCTGTGAAATAGCTCTTTTGTTCGTTATAACGCTACTTACTCCGTTTCATATATCCTGATAGGAAGTTCAGGATCGTGTATAACGTCATTCGCACCGTTGCGCGGCGAGGGTCTTGCATAGGATCCACACATACAATGTCAAAGCCCTGCACCTTCGGATGCTGACCTAACAGATAGACGGCCTCATATAGCTGCCACGAGGTCATGCCTGCTGGCACCATCGCAGGTACGCCTGGAGCGAAGGCTTGATCGAGCACATCCATATCTATGGTGACATAAATCGCATCAGTCCCGTCTCCAGCAATCTGAAGCGCTTGCTCGACCAGTGTCTCGATCCCTCGCAGATGGACCTCTCTTGCTGTGAACTGGGTAATGCCCTTAGACACCGCGTAATCGCGATAAGGCTTGGAGTTAGCAAAGCTATGGATGCCGATTTGTGCGATATGCTTGCCTTCGACCGTGCCTGACTCGATTAAACCGCGAATCGGCGTCCCGTTCGAAGGACCTCCATATGCCAAGCTGCGAACATCCATATGGGAATCGATCTGTACGATCCCGACTTTGCTGTTCACCCGCTTACGGAATGCTTTGACCGATGGGCAAGTAATGGAGTGATCCCCGCCTGCTATGATCGGGAACACATGCGGCATCGCTTCATATAGATTGGTTAGCCCTTGCTCGATATTGGAGTGGCACTTCAGCAAATCTGTAATATGCATCTGGATATCACCGAGATCCTTCGCTGCCAGCTCCTGCAGATCTACATCATGATCGATGTTATAAGTCGTTACATTGGGAAACAGCTCCCGTAAGGCATTCGGCGTCATGGATGCACCTGAGACGCTAATGGAAGTTTTGGATAAGGGAATACCGATAAATCCAATGTCGATAGGCTCGATACCATCCCAAGCTGTAAGCCAATGTGCGACTTTTGTATCGTAAGGATCGCCCAATTTAGAGCTGCGAATGATTTCGGGTGGGTTAAGTAAATCAATGCGCTTCATGAAGACGCCTCCTACAGGGTGGGGTATGCCAGTTGCCCGTTACTAACAACGACTTGCCCTTGTTTGATAACGGTATGTACATGATTGATGCCAAAATGATACGGCAGATACGCCAAGTTAGTTGCGTTGTAGAGAACGATATCGGCATATTTGCCGACTTCGAGACTGCCGATTGTATCTGCTCTGCCAATTGCGTGAGCTGCATTGATCGTAATAGCTGTTATCACCTCTTCAGGTGATAGCAATAGATTCAGACAGCCAAGGGTCATGACAAGCTGGATGGATTCTGTCGGTGAGCTGCCAGGGTTATAGTCAGTCGATAGCGCAACTGGGACGCCCATATCGATCATCGACCGAGCTCTGGCATGCTCTTTGAGCCGCAAATTGAAGGAAGTAGCAGGGAGGCAGACGGCAATAACGCCTGCTTGCTGCATTGCTGCTATCCCTTCATCCGATGCGGCAATAAGATGCTCGGCGGAAATACAGCCGAGTTCACCCGCAAGCTCAGCGCCGCCCATCGGTACGATTTCGTCCGCATGGATTTTGAGACCGAAGCCTAGCTCTCTTGCGGCATGGAGAATTTGGCGGGACTGTTCGACACTGAACACGCCATGCTCGCAGAATACATCACAGAATTCAGCTAGGCCAAGGCGTTTCACCTCGGGCAGCATTTCATGAATAACCAGCTCAACATAAGCAGAAGGATCCTGCTTATATTCCTCAGGGATCATATGAGCGCCCATGAAGGTCGAGACTAAATCGACAGGATGCGATTGGTTCAACCGCTGAGTAACCCGAAGCTGCTTCAGTTCATCCTTCATTGTGAGCCCATAGCCACTTTTGGCTTCGACTGTTGTTGCACCTTGCAGCAGCATCGTATTGAGACTTGTGAGAGCTTTAGCATACAATTTCTCTTCTGTTGCTAGTCTGGTCGCACGAACGGTACTTAGAATGCCGCCGCCTTGTGCGAGAATTTCCAAATACGTAGCCCCTTTAAGCTTTAGCGGCAATTCATGCTCGCGGGATCCCCCATGCACCAAATGAGTATGCGGATCAACAAGTCCTGGTGTGACAAGCTTGCCTTCTGCATCGATTTGTTTCAGGATAGGTAATCCTGTGATAACCGCACGAACTTCTTCCTCCGTTCCAACTGCCACGATCTTGCCATCTAGCACCGCAATAGCAGCATTATGAATTTCGCCAACTTGGGACATGTCCTCTTTGGTGCGGGGAAGGGCACTTCCCTGCATCGTAATAAGGACACCGATATTGTATAGAAGTAAATCGATTCGATTCATATTCATTTTAAATGCCTAACATGGGAATCCGAACCCCACGTTCCTTTGCTGTTTCAATCGCAAGCTCATAGCCCGCATCTACATGTCGAACCACACCCATACCTGGGTCAGTTGTCAGGACACGTTCAAGCCGTTCTTCCGCGTCTTTAGAACCGTCAGCAACTACAACCATGCCAGCGTGAATCGAATAGCCCATACCTACGCCGCCGCCGTGATGAACGGATACCCAGCTCGCACCAGCCGCCGTATTCACAAGTGCGTTCAGGATTGGCCAATCCGCAACGACATCGCTGCCATCCTTCATCGCTTCTGTTTCACGGTTCGGTGAGGCGACTGAGCCTGCATCCAGATGGTCACGACCGATCACGATTGGCGCGGATAGCTCGCCGGAAGCAACCATATCGTTAATGATTTTGCCAAAACGAGCGCGTTCCCCATACCCTAGCCAGCAGATCCGAGCAGGCAGTCCTTGGAATGCAATTCGTTCGCGCGCCATCTCGATCCATTTGCATAGATGCTTGTTATGAGCGAATTCTCTCAGTATCACTTCATCTGTTTTGTAAATATCCTCCGGATCGCCAGATAGAGCTACCCAGCGGAAAGGACCTTTGCCTTCGCAGAATTGCGGGCGAATATAGGCAGGGACAAAGCCAGGGAATGCGAAAGCATCTTTCACGCCGCTATCGTATGCAACCTGACGAATGTTATTGCCATAGTCAAAAGCAATCGCGCCTTGCTTCATCATCTCAAGCATGGCTTCCACATGGACAGCCATGCTTGCTTTGGACTGACGCACATATGCTTGCGGGTCCGATTGACGGAGTGCAGCGCCTTCTTCTAATGAAACCCCTACTGGCAGATATCCGTTCAGTGGATCATGCGCTGAGGTTTGGTCCGTGATAATATCCGGAATGAAGCCCCGCGCAATCATCTGCGGCAGAACTTCAGCGGCATTGCCAACTAATGCGATGGATAAGGCTTTGCCAGCAGCTTTGGCATCTTGCGCTAGCAGGATCCCTTCATCGAGCGTTTCCACAACAACGTCGCAATAGCGTGTGTCGATTCTTTTTTGAATGCGCGTGCGGTCGACATCAATGCCGATGACAACCCCATCGTTCATCGTGACAGCTAATGGCTGCGCTCCGCCCATACCGCCTAGTCCCGCTGTTACGGTAATGGTTCCCTTGAGTGTACCGTTAAAATGCTGTCTAGCGCACTCCGCGAATGTCTCATACGTGCCTTGCACAATCCCTTGGCTGCCGATATAGATCCAGCTTCCTGCCGTCATTTGACCATACATCATGAGACCTTTGCGATCTAATTCGTGGAATGTTTCCCAATTCGCATAGGCAGGCACAATGTTGGAGTTCGCTAGCAGAACACGGGGTGCATGCTTATGCGTGCGCATGACGGATACGGGTTTGCCTGATTGAATGAGCAGTGTCTCATTTTCTTCTAGCTGCTTAAGCTCCCTGATAATTGCGTGATAGCTGTCCCAGTTGCGTGCTGCTTTGCCAATACCCCCGTACACAACAAGCTTATCGGGGTACTCGGCTACCTCAGGGTCCAGATTGTTCATCAGCATGCGAAGCGCGGCCTCTTGTACCCAGCCTTTGGTGTTCAGGGTCGTTCCACGTGGGGCTCGGATCTCCGTTTGTTTAGTTGTTGTCATGATCGATTGCCTCCCTAATTTATTGAAGATTAATGATCGAGCTAAGCTCGTTAAGCACGTTAGAATCCTTCATCATGTTGGCAATTGTGGCAAAATCAGTAGACAATACGCGATCTTCCGTAACTTGTGCAACATGCTGGCGGCAACGGTTGTAGACCCAGCTAGTGCCTATGCCTAGTAGACTAGGATCGCGGAAATCGATGGCTTGCGCAGCGCATAGCAGTTCAATGGCAAGCACATGGTAGGCGTTATCGACAATTTGGGCAGCTTTGCGAGCGCCGATCGTTCCCATGCTTACATGATCCTCTTGGTTAGCTGAGGATGGGATGGAGTCTACACTAGCGGGATGTGCTAATGATTTGTTCTCAGATACAAGTGCAGCAGCAGCATATTGGGCGATCATAAATCCTGATTGAACGCCGCCATCTTTTACTAGGAAAGCAGGCAGCTTCTCGTTTAGCTGTGGATTTACAAGTCGTTCAACTCGCCGTTCAGAGATGTTTGCATACTCAGACATCGCAATAGACATGAAGTCCATGCTAAGCGCAATCGGCTGACCGTGGAAATTGCCGCCTGAAATAACGCGATCCTTATCGGCAAATATAATGGGGTTATCGGTTACCGAATTGATCTCAATCTCGAGCTTTTCGGCGATGTAAGCTAGCGCATCACGGCTTGCTCCATGAACCTGCGGCAAGCAACGGAGGGAGTAGGCATCCTGCACACGCACTTCGCCTTGTCTGGTGATAAGCTTACTTCCTTGGGTTAATTGTATGAGATTATTCGCGACGACTTGCTGATATTTATGCGGACGAAGCTCATGTGTCTCAGGGTCGAATGCATCCCGAACGCCTAATAACGCTTCATACGTAAGCGCTCCGATGCAATCAGCCCACTTGGATAAATTCAGTGCATCCCAGCATGCGATTGATCCAATAGCCGTCATGACTTGTGTGCCATTGATCAAGGCAAGACCTTCTTTGGCTTCAAGCGCTATCGGTTTAATACCCGCAAGCGTCATCGCTTCCAAGCCGCCCATACGCTTACCTTCGTAGTAAGCTTCGCCTTCACCCATGATGACAAGTGCAAAATGGGATAATGGAGCTAAATCTCCGCTAGCGCCTAGCGATCCTTTTTCAGGAATGACCGGAATGACGTTCTGATTGAGCATCGCTGTAATGGTTTCAAGCAATTCAAGTCGAATGCCTGAATTGCCGCGTGAGAGTGCGTTCAGTCGAAGCAGCATAATGGCTCTTACAACTTCCTCTGACAATGGTGCGCCAACTCCGCAGGCATGGCTGCGAATAAGATTGACTTGCAATGCCTTCGTATCGTCATTCGAAATATACGTATCGCTGAACTTGCCAAAGCCTGTCGTTAAGCCATACACAACCTTTTTGTCTTGAAGCAGCTTGTTGACATAATCTCGGCTGCGGATAACTTGCGCTTTGCTTGCTTCTGTTAACTCTACTTGGCATTTATGGCGTGCGACCTTGATGACATCCCGTAAAGTTAGCGATACGCCGTCAAGCTTCATTACGGCTCCTTCGGTATGTGTGTGTTGCATGCTGATCATCCTCCTTGGATAAATACAAAGAGGCCAATACCAAAGAAAGGTATTGACCCCTAAACAACTAAAAGACTATGGTCGTCTAAATATTCAAATATGGTTATAACCGAATCCGAGCGTATCATGCTCAAATCCTTTTTTGGGTGCGCCTATGGATCCAAATACACATACACTGATCCACTCACCGTCATGTCCTGGTCGATCGACTGTGCCTCTGACGATGGCAAAGGTTAATCCTACCGTCCGCAGAATCTCGCCGAATTGAATCGTTCCTCGGCCAATGCCTTGTATGGCTTCAATTGTAGCATGATAGAGTGCATGAGCTTCACGATAGTGCCCCTCATCTATTATATGCTTCGATTTCGCTGCGGTCTCAATTGCTGCGACAACTTTGACAATATCCATTGAGCCAACCTTGCCGATTGTGTAACGATAACCTCTTGTTTTCAGCTCATCCTCGACTTCCTTGCCCCAGCTGTCATTGTGCAGCATAGCAAGTAAACAGGTTAATTTGCCCAGTGAGAACGAATTCATGTCGATGCTAATCATTCCTCTCCGCTACCTGAGCTTATCTTGTATTTCAAGTAAAGGTCATGTCTAAACTGGTACAACGCTATACGTTATAGCCAGGTTCTATTTATCACTAAAATGAAACCGTTTCCTCGATTATTCTAAGTGTAAGTCTCGAAGAAGATTATTGTCAAATTAATTTAATTATTAAGTTAATTTCGGTCAAGAATAGGGTTGTATCATACAAGAAAAGGACCCTCTAATCGAAGGTCCTTCTCTCAAATCTAGTATTACTGATATCCCCAAATCATCGTCAATAGTGTACCAAATACGGTAGCAAGCGCCACGAATAATGCATAGCCAATATTGATATAGAGTGAACTTTTGGTTTCACCATGCTCGTTAATGTGCATGAACATGAATAGCTGAACACCAGCTTGGATTGTCGCACACACGAGCAGGATAGTCATGCCAACTGCAAAGCTAATTCCATCTAGCAGTACAGAGAGAGCAACAACGGTCAAGACAAGTGAGAAAATGTAGCCCATCACATGACGAATCGGAAATAGTTTCTTGACCATTTTACATCAGTCCTTTCAGATAGACGAAGCTGAAGATGAAAATCCAGACAACGTCTAAGAAGTGCCAGTAAAGGGAGAAGATAAACGACTTATTAGCTGTATGCTCGTTGAGTCCATGCTTTTTAATTTGAAGCATAATGCCAGTACCCCATAGGAAACCGAAGGTAACGTGCGCTCCGTGAGTTCCTAGTAGAACGAATAAGCTAGAAATAAAGGCACTTGTTGATAGAGTAGCATGATCATGATAGATATAAGTGACGAATTCATTGATTTCTACACCAAGGAATACAAGCCCTAGCAGTAAGGTAATACCGAAGAAGACCATCATCGGTTTCTTCAAACCTAGACGCATGCTATGAATGGCAAGACCACAAGTAAAGCTGCTTGTAAGCAGGACGAAGGTCTCGACAAGCACAGGACTGAGTATAAAAATATCTTTGGCTGTTGGACCATCACCAGTGCCTTGCCAAAGCGTTAGATAGACGGCAAATAAAGTTGCGAATAAGACAATTTCAGCTCCGAGGAATAACCAGAATCCGAAGATACGGTTGCTATTCTCCTCTGTCCGGTACTCTAGCGGCAGTGAGTTATCTATTTTCATTTGGATTCACCCCGCAATTTTTTTTCGGTTTGTTCAATCTCTTTCACAGGTATGATAAACCCATGATCGTTCTCGAATGAACGGTAAGCTAACATGAATAGGATGCCAAGTCCGAATATAACAGACGGAATCCACCAGCTAAATACCATGCAGAATCCAAAGAAGAAGAAGAGGATGCCGAGAATAACGGGCCCGCCACTACTATTCGGAAGATGGATTGGTTCAAGCTTGCCTGTGAATAAAGGTTGCTTATCCTTTTTCCAATACCAGAAAGCATCAAGTGACTTAACATCAGGAATTTCGGCAAAATTATATTCAGGAACAGGGCTATGCGTTGCCCACTCGAGTGTACGTGCATCCCAAGGATCACCTGTAGTATCGCGTGGCTCATAGCGGAAGCTCCAGTAAATGTTATAAACAAGAAGAGCGAAACCAATTGCTAGACCAACTGCACCAATGGATGCAATCAGATTCAGCGGTCCAAAACCAGTAGCTTCTGAATATACATACATACGACGTCTCATACCGTTAAGTCCTAAGAAGAATAATGGCATGAACGTAACATTAAAGGAAATGATGATAAACCAGAAGCTTAGTTTACCGCGACGTTCGTTAAGTCTGAAACCGAACATTTTTGGGAACCAGTAGTGCATACCTGCTAGAACACCAAATACGGTACCAGGAATGAGTACATAGTGGAAATGCGCAACTAGGAACATCGTATTGTGATATTGATAGTCAGCACTTGCCATTGCTAGCATAACACCTGTTACCCCACCGATTGTAAAGATCGGAATGAATGCCAGGGCATAAAGCATCGGGGTCGTAAATTGAATTCGTCCCTTATGGAGCGTTAAGAGCCAGTTAAATATCTTAACCCCCGTAGGTACGGCAATTGCCATCGTTGTAATTGAGAATATACTGTTAACCATAACGCCGTGACCCATTGTGTAAAAATGGTGAGCCCAAACGACGAAGGATAGACCTGAAATAGCAACCATACTGATAACCATAGATTTATAGCCATATAGGTTTTTCCTGGAGAAAGTCGAGATAATCTCGCTGTAAATACCGAAAGCTGGAAGTACAACGATATAAACCTCAGGATGTCCCCATACCCAGAATAAGTTTGCCCATAGCATGTCCATACCGCCGCTAGCCATTGTGAAGAATTGGCTGCCGAATAAACGGTCAAACATCATTAGTGCTAGTGCAACTGTCAGAACTGGGAATGCAAACATGATGATAACCGATGTAATCAGGGTTGACCAAGTAAACATCGGCATCCGCATAAGCTTCATTCCTGGTGCGCGCATTCTAAGAATGGTAACAACGAAGTTAATCCCCGTCATCAGCGTACCAAGACCTGCAATCTGTATGGCAAGTGAGTAATAATTCATTCCGACAGTTGGACTAAATTCATTACTTGCTAGTGGGAAATAGGCTGTCCAACCAGCATCTGGAGATCCTCCAATGACGAATGAGATGTTAAATAGCATAGCACCAGCTGCAAACAGCCAGAAGCTAATCGCGTTCAATCTTGGGAAAGCTACGTCGCGAGCTCCGATTTGCAAAGGAACAACGACGTTCATAAGTCCGATAATGAATGGCATAGCCATGAACAGAATCATGATAACACCATGCGTTGTAAAAACTTCATTATAATGCTGTGCATCTAGGAATTTCATATCGGGAGCTGCAAGCTGAGTTCGCATCATTAGACCGTCAACGCCACCACGGAAAAGCATAATCAGTGCGGATATGATATACATAATACCGATACGCTTATGATCGACGGTTGTCAACCATTCCCTCCATAAATATCCCCATTTTTTGAAATAGGTCAAGCCGATGATGATCGCAAGTGTAGCGACGACAATACTAACCATCGCCCCGTAAATCAGTGGATCGCCAGTAACAAAAAAACCATCGTGGTTCATACAGGTACTTCTCCTTTCTAGTTGTTTCTACTTATTGCTAGTTGAATGGTCTGTATGATTCATATCTTTCATGTCTTTCATATCGTGCATATCATGATCTGAATCTGAATCTGATCCGCCATGATTGTGTCCAGCATTGGCACCTTCAGGTGCGGGTCTGAAGTCCAGATGTGTTGAGGAATATGTCTTACGACCGACATGATCGGTATCGAGTAAGGTCTGGAATTCACTCTCAGTCAACTTAGGTTCTTTGGCTTTTACTGCTTGAACCCATTTGTCATAAGCTTCTGTAGACATTGTCTCGACATCAAACTCCATTTGTGCAAAGCCTTTACCACTAAAGTTGGCGTTCGTACCTAGGAATGTGCCTTCATGTTCTGCTGCAAGGTGCAGCGTATTCACCATATCGCTCATCGCATATTTCTGTCCTGCAAGCTGCGGTACCCAGAAGCTCGTAATTGGGCCAAAAGAGTACAGGCGGAACTCAATTGGACGATGAGTAGGAATGTTAACGTAATTCACAGTTTCGATTCCTTCTTCAGGATAGCTAAAATGCCACTTCCAGTTAGAGGAAGATGCATAAATGACAACAGGCTTTTCATTCTCATAGCCCGCTGGAGGTTGTTCAATTGCGCTCGTAGAACGAACGGTAACGACAGATAGAATAATAACGATAATGACTGGAATAGCTGTCCAAGTGAATTCTAGCCATTTGCTTCCCTCAACATGAGGTGGTTCATAGTCTTTATTCGCTTTGGTTGCACGATATTTGACGAGCATCGTAACAAATAGAATATAAACTACTAGTAGGATAACGGCCATAAGGATCGTAGAAAAATTAATGACATTTGCCTGTATCTTAGCCACAGGTCCTTTAGGGTCAAGGACTGCAGACCCTTCACAGCCTGATAACAGTAATACAAGCGATAGAAGAACGACAAATAATGAACTTCCCTTTTTCACGTAAGGAACCCCTTTCTCTTCGATGTTTTAGTTATGTGTTGTGGTACAGGTTGCCTGTAAAACTATGAAAATTACAAACGAAAATGAATTGGTCAAATAACCCAAAAATGCATATTATTTACACAATCCATTAAAGGCAAAAATATTTTCATCATCTATCATATCACGAAATGATTCAATGATAAATGATATTGATCACTTTTTTTTAATCTGATAAATTCTAATAATACTAAATAGTCTGATTTGAGAGACAACATCTGTGACAATCAAGTGGCTTTCATAGGAAAATTAAGCTTATGTGCTAAAATAGAGGGACACAATATTTTGGGAGATTAAGCTATGGACAATCAGCAGCGACTGCTAAAGAAAGCAACGAATTTTATTAAAGAGTGCAATGCGGAACTATTAAAGACACCAGAAGAAATCGAAACTCGGCTAGTTGAAGTTAAAGCTGCTATTATGGAGAATGGCTATTATGAGCATACGGCAGAAGAACTAGAGCACGGGGCTAAGATGGCATGGCGCAACAGCAATCGCTGCATTGGACGGCTGTTTTGGAACACTATGCAGGTGGTGGACGCGAGAACTGCGGAGACAGAGGATGAAATCGCAGCTCTGCTGTTTAGACATATTGAACAAGCGACTAACGAAGGCCGAATTCGCCCTACGATTACGATTTGTAAACAAGATTTGCATGCAGATCAGAAGGTTCGTATTCTTAATCAGCAGTTGATCCGATACGCGGGTTATCAGACGGAGAACGGAATCATCGGCGATTCTGATTCTTTACGAATAACTGAGTTGTGTCAATCACTTGGCTGGCAGAGCCAAAAATCAGATTATGATGTATTGCCGCTCTTGATCCAGATTGGGGATCGTACACCTCGTTACTATGAATTACCTGCGGACATCGTGTTGGAAGTGCCTCTTACGCATCCAGAGCTGCCAGCCTTCGCTGACTTAGGCTTACAATGGTATGCCGTTCCGATTGTTTCCAATATGCGTCTTGAAATGGGGGGCATCTCATATTCAGCCGCACCTTTCAATGGCTGGTATATGGGGACAGAGATTGGAGCACGTAATTTGGCAGACACAGGGCGATATAACAAGTTGCCTGCAGTAGCTGAGATTATGGGGCTGGATACTACGAAGGCATCAACCCTATGGAAGGATAGAGCACTTGTCGAATTGAACATAGCGGTGCTTCATTCCTATAAACAGCAAGGAATTGCAATCGTAGACCATCATACGGCTGCTCAGCAGTTTATGAGTTTTGAAGCCAACGAAGCCAAAGCAGGACGTGAGGTTACAGGCAACTGGGCATGGCTCATCCCACCAATGTCACCTGCAGCTACGCCTATTTTCCACAAACCTTATAAGAATGAAGTGAAGACACCGAATTTCTTTTATCATAAATAGGGTGAAATCAAAAAGGAACGACTTTCAGGCTGTTGAAAATGCCTGAAGTCGTTCCTTTGCCGAGTTCCGTTCCACCTATT
The DNA here is from genome assembly GCF_004344915.1 of Paenibacillus albiflavus. Lineage (GTDB taxonomy): Bacteria > Bacillota > Bacilli > Paenibacillales > NBRC-103111 > Paenibacillus_AM > Paenibacillus_AM albiflavus. Next base: position 17,952 of record NZ_SKFG01000004.1, read on the forward strand.
TGAAGAAAGTTACCCCTTACAAATCGAGCATTCTTCCTTCACCTTGCGTTGGTTGATTCTGATTAGAAGGCATCGGTGCAGGTATATTTAGAAGCGCACAATCTAAAAGAGTAAAAAATTGAAAGAGAAATTGCTCGGGTGAATCTTGATAAGTTTTCCCATTCAAATTAATACGGATAAACTCTTGATACATCGTACCGATTGCTAGGATATAGCCTTGTTTGGAACCCGGGTTTCCGATGATATCCACTTTATTTATGTTGCGTAGACGATACTCGTATCGTGAAAAGTAGTTTTCGTCTTCAAATAGGATACGCACTAATGAGTCTGGCGTAAGGTAGTGGATTTGATTCCCAGCTCGGGTCTGTTCCCAAGTGTCAAAATCCTTGTATAAGGATTGGACGGTTTCATTCTTTAGGATAACGCCTCTTGCTTCAAGTTCAAACAAGGATTCATCATCAATTGGAGTATGAAATTTAATACGCTGCTTTACTATTTGTGATAAGCCAAGTCCGACAATTAATCCGATGAATACACGAAAGGATTGTAGGTAGTAGAAGAAACCGAGCGACATAAGAATGCAGAACCATTGCGTTAGGCTCAACATTTTTACTTTCTGCTGAGGTGTTTTGCGGAAGAACCAGAATCCTTTACCTGGTTGATATCCTTTGAGATGATCAGCTGTCTTTGTCTTTCTGAATTTAAATAGACCGTAAATTCCCGCTGCTACAAATAGTAGGCTTAATACTAACATAAAATAATTTTCGCTATCAATCGCAACATACCCACAAAAACCGAAGAATACGATACTAAACCCAATGATGACTTTTGCTTTTGTTGTAGATTGTCCATTATTTTGCATCAATGCCACCGCTTTCATCGAAACTAGCAATCTATCAAATTATATACGAAATTTTCTGAGTTATATAGTGATTATATACCAGCAGGTAAGCAAGCATAATAAAGGGGCTTCTCCTTATGTAGATGATTCTACAAGGAAAAGCCTCTATAACGTCGATCTATGGATTCCGACTCTTATTAATTACTTTGTGCAGCTTCTTTCTTTTCCTTACGCCATGTAATAAGGGAATCCAGGATGATCAGGATTGCACCGCAGCTAATGGCAACGTCCGCTAGATTAAAGATCGCAAATGTATAGTTGATCGCTTCAAAATGAAATTGAAGAAAATCGACCACTTCCCCGAATACCGCACGATCTAGAAAATTACCAACAGCCCCGCCGAGTATGAGGCTTAAGGCGATGGGCATCATTTTGCTGCTTGATGATTTAAACTTGTTCAGCATATAGGAAATGACGACGAAAGCTACGATCGAAATCGTAATTAAGAGCCAGCGTTTTCCTTCCAGCATAGAGAAGGCAGCGCCTTTATTGCGAATCGATGTTAAAGTAAAGAAGTTACCGATGACACTGATTCCTTGTCCAATTTCCATATACTTGACAATCATCCATTTGGAAGCTTGGTCGATAGCAAATACAAGTAGAGCGATGAGATAATAATACACGAGAATGAGGTCTCCTCCTTATATAGATAAACCATAATGAACACGAATTATAAATGCTAATGTTATTGTAGCATAAAGCGGCACATGATGATAATTGCAAAGGAAATATTAGGGTGAATAGAGAACTAACTACAACATGGATGGTATAGAAAGAGGTGTTCGTAATGCAGTTGAATGAAGTGATGACGCAGCTAGAAGAGCTCGGAACCGAACAGACGAAAAAAACATTTATCCGTCACGGTGCCAAGGAGCCTCTCTTTGGTGTCAAAGTTGGTGATTTGAAGAAGCTCGTGAAGTATGTGAAGAAGGATCAGGAGTTAGCTTTGGCCTTGTATGAGACAGGTAACTATGATGCCATGTATTTGGCTGGTTTATCGGTGAATCCAAAGACAATGAAGAAGGCTACTTTGCAAGCTTGGATTAAACGGGCTAATTGGTACAGTCCAGCTGAATTTACCGTGGCGGGAGTCGCGGCTGAGAGTCCATTTGCGCTTGAGCTTGCAAGAGAGTGGATGCAATCCGACAAGGAAATGACCGCGACCTGTGGTTGGAGTACATACGCGAATTACGTATCCATAACGCCAGATGATCAGCTAGATCTAAAGGAAATTACTGATTTACTTCACCAAATTGAGTCAACTATTCATCAGGAGCGTAATCGTGTGCGATATACGATGAATGCTTTCGTTATTTCGGTAGGTGCCTACGTTGCAGAGTTGAAGGAAGAAGCTAAACGAGTCGCTACCAAAATTGGCAAGGTGCATGTTGATGTGGGACAAACAGCCTGTAAGGTTCCGCTCGCTGCCGAATATATCGCTAAGGTAGAGGAGCGCGGAGCAGGCCGTAAGCGCAAAACGTGCATTTGCTAGCGGTAATGGGTTGACCTAAACATGTTAGGGGAATAGGCCAGCCTTTCTTCTTGCTAGGAGTACCATACCTTATGTAATAATCGAATGCCTTCATCGATTCGATCCTCTGGAATGCCACCGAATCCAATCATAAATTCAAGCGCTTTAGGCTGTGACTTGTCCCACCATGTAAAAGACATGGGAGCAATCATAATTCCAGCATCCCTAGCTTTTGCTACAAGTTCAGCTTCTGTTAAAGCATGATCTATCGTTAAAATGACATGAAACCCCGCATCCGTGCCTGTTATCGCAGCTTTATTCTCAAAATACTTGTGGATGGCCCCAATCATGAGATCATGCTTGCGGCGATAAAGCTGGCGCATTTTGCGAAGGTGAGTTTCAAGAAAGCCTCGCTCGATAAACTGTTGCAGAGTAATTTGATTCCATCTCGCAGCAGTATGTTCCAAATAGAGTTCAGTTCGGAGCTCATGATACTTGGGCATAAGCTGTTCGGGCAATACCATATAATGAATGCAGAAGGCAGGAGCTAGGAGCTGAGAGAAGCCGCTTAAATAGATGACGGGGCTATTATCCACTAAGCCTTGCATTGAAGGAATTGGTTTGCCATGATATCGAAATTCGCCATCGTAGTCATCCTCAATAATGTAGGCTGAATTATTCTTGGCCCATTCAATTAATTGAAGACGCCGTGAAATGGGCATAATCATGCCTCTTGGGAATTGATGTGAAGGTGATGTGTAAACCACATTTGCTTGGCTCTTATACAATTCTTCTAAGCTTAGGCCGTCCGCCTCAAGTGCTACAGGGATCACCTCATACCCGTGCTTGCGAAAGGTAGCAGGCAATAGATGATAGCCAGGATCTTCGATGGCAATGCGGTTGGAACGGCTGGCGTCATGCAAGATCAAGCTTAAGAGAGAAGCTAGTATATATTGATCGGCTCCAATGACGATTTGTTCTGGCGAGCAGTTCACTCCACGATACTGATGCAAGTAGCTGGTAAGCACTTGCCTTAATCCTTCCTCGCCTTGTGGGTTGCCGTAAGGCAGAGCAGCGGAGTTCATGAGATTGCTTGCAAATAATCGCTTCCATGTGCGATATGGAAATTTCGTAAAATCGTTCTTGGATAAATGAAAATCATACTCATATTCCCTCGGATCTCTTGACGTAATCGGCAGGGGTTCATCGGACTGGTGTAAAATTGGCTGGGGGGCTATTGGATTCGTATGTATGGAAGTAACAAAATAGCCTACCTTCGGTTTGCTTTCAATAAACCCTTCCGAAAGCAGCTGCTGATAAGCTAGCTCTACAGGCGTAGCGCTAATATTCAATTGATCGGCTAACTTGCGAATGGATGTAAGACGTGTATGAGACGGGATCATACCCGAAATGATTTCTTTTTTAATAAACTCGAGGATTTGTACATAATAAGGATCTTCGCTATGTTCATCTAATTTAGGAACGATTAACAACGAGCATACCTCCAACTGTCCTTTAGAAAAATAAGAATCTGTCTATTTAATAGTATACAGTTATTCTATACGATAGAAATAGAAAGGGGTATATATATGCAGACACAGGTTAAATGTTTAGAAGGAAGCCGAGTTTATTTGCGTTCGCTTAATGGAGAGGATCTTGAGCTCTATTATCAATTGCTGGCTAATCCAGAGACCAAAAGATTAACGGGTACGCAACCTTTTTTTACAAAGGAGCAACTTGCTCGCTACATAGAGGATAAATGGCAAGATTCGTCAGGCGTTCTGTTGCTGATTGCCTTGCAGGATTCCGATAAAGTGATTGGCGAAGTTGCGTTTACGGATATAGATCGCGTAAATCGAAATGCGAATATTCGGATAGCAATTGATCTAGCGGAGCATCAAGGCAAGGGGTATGGGCAAGAAGCACTGCTTCTCATGCTGGATTATGGATTTGGCGTGCAGAATTTGCATCGAATTGATTTAGAGGTGTTTACTTATAATCCGCGTGCAATTCATGTTTATGAGAAGCTTGGATTTGTGCGGGAAGGCGTGCGTCGTCATACGCTGTTCTATAATCATGAATATCATGATACGATTCTGATGAGCATGTTGGAACATGAGTACAGAGAGAGGTATATTCAGAAATAAGTATAATACAAGAATCTTAGAGTATGTAGGTATTGATTCAGTTAATATACATGAGGAAAAACGGCAATCTGGATTTCAGGTTGCTGTTTTTGTTGTCTATCACGAGCATCGAATAATAAGAGAATCTAAATAGGTAAATACAATGTTGGAGCTATCCTCCTTTTTTTAAAAAATGGTGGAATAAATTTTCTTTTGTGTTATACTGAATCTATCAAAGGGGTTTTCGAAGATACTGGAAAGCTACCTTTGTAAGGGTTCTCAAAAAATATTAGGGGGTTATGGGAACAGCAAGTTACTCATTACAAATCGCACAAATAATCGATGACGAAAGGGTGTTCACGAATGAAAACTAAATTTAAAAAAGCAACCTCCCTGCTTCTCGTTTCTGTAATGGCTATGAGCTTGTTGGCAGGCTGTGGTAGTTCCAAGACAACTTCAGAAGGGGGCAGCGCTACTCCAGCTCCAGCAGCAACTGATAAGCCGAAGGAAGATGTCAAATTGGAGTTCTGGACAATCTCGCTTCAACCGACATTTAATGACTATTTCAATAAGTTGATTGCGGCTTATGAGACAGAACATCCAAATGTGAAAATTGATTGGAAGGATTTCCCGTACGATGCTATTCAAAATAAGTTGTTAACTAGTATCGCGAGTGACCAAGCGCCAGCTGTAGTTAACTTGAATACTGAGCTTGCAAACCAGATGGGATCCAAAAATGCACTAGTTGATTTTAATGCAGAATTAACAGCAGAACAGAAGGGTTTATATTTTGATGGAATCTACAACTCTACTGTAGTTAATGGCAAAGGCTTTGCATTGCCTTGGTACACAGGTCTTCCTGTACTTTTCCTAAATAAAGATGTAGTAGAAAAGGCTGGATTAGATATTAATAATCCTCCTAAGACGAATGATGAGCTGCATGCATGGGCAAAGCAGATGAAAGAAAAAGCAAATGTGGCAGGTTACACAATCCGTACTGACGCTACGATATTTGTGGCAGAAGGCGTTCCACTCTTGTCAGAGGATAATTCAAAGGCTGCATTCAATACGCCAGAAGCAGAACAAATCGTAGCAAGCTATGTAGATCTTATCAATTCCGGGGCGATTCCGAAGGAAGATGCGAACTACGATAAGCAAGTTCAGTATTATGTGAGTGAGCAAGTTGGTATGACCATTTCGAACTCTTCATTTATTAACCGTCTAAAAACAACATCAGAGGATATTTATAAGAAAACCGTTGCCGTACCAGCGCCTGTTGGTAAAGGGGATGTGCGTTTCTCCTCAACGATGAACATTGCTGTACCATCGGCAACAAAGCACAAAGATGAAGCAGTTGAATTTGCTTTATTCGTAACGAATGCAGCGAACCAACTTGATTTCTCAAAAGCAGCTAACACACTTCCTTCTACTAAAGATTCAGTAAAAGATGCTTTCTTCACAAATGATGACGGTACATTAGAAGCTAAGGCTAAAATTGCTTCTGCAAAAAGTTTGGAAAAAGCAAGTGATTTCCTACTAGGTGTTAAGAATGCTGGTGATATCCGTAGTGCAATTGGCAAAAAATTACAAAACGTTTATTTAAATGGATCAGATATCAAAAAAGAGTTAACAACTGCTGAGAAAGAAGTAAACGATATTCTGCAAAAGAATAAATAATAGAATGATGAGGATTAGGCAGGATTTGGGTTCCTGCCTTGTCCTTTCTAAAGGTGGTGTGTAATCATTGGACAATAAGATGATAAAGAAACAATCCATACATGCGAAATTCAATAGGCTTAAGAAATCAGAGGGATTTGTCGGCTGGGCATTTATGACGCCAGGTCTTATCTTTTTAGCGCTTTTTGTCTTTTGGCCGATTATTTATAGTATACCGCTCGCATTTACGGATTACTCCGTTATTGATAAAACGCATTTTATCGGTTTCGATAATTTTGTTCGTGCTTGGAACGATGATAATTTCATGATTTCTCTATGGCATTCATTTGTTTATATTGCAATCGTTCCATTTATTCAGATCATATCCATATTAATGGCGATTCTAGTAAACAGCAGTGTGAAAGGGATTAAGTTCTTTCGTACAGCGTACTATATTCCCGTTGTCACCTCCATGGTTGCCGTATCGATTGTTTGGAGTTTTCTTTTGAGCAATAACGGGGTAGTGAACTATATCTTAATAAGTTTAGGTCTTATTGATGATAAAATTGGATGGTTAACCAATGATAAGACTGCACTAATTTCCGTCATGTTCGTCACCTTATGGAAGGGTGTCGGCTACTATATGATGATCTATTTGGCTGGATTACAGTCTGTTCCAAAAGATTTACAGGAAGCGGCCATGATTGATGGAGCAACGAAATTCCAAGTCATGCGCAAGGTAACGATCCCACTCTTAAAACCTTATGTTTTCTTCTGTTCATTAATTTCACTTATGGCCGCAATTCGTGTCTTTGATGAAGTGTTTGTGTTAACATCTGGAGGCCCTGGCACAGCTACATTAACTTCCAGTTTATATATTTATGAGCAAGGATTTAAGAAGTTTGATTTTGGGTATTCTTCAGCGCTCGGTTTGATCGTGAGTATACTTATTGCGATTTTAAGCGTAGTCATCTTCCGTTTCAATAAGAAGGGTGGTGTCAATCCATATTAAAATGGATGAATCGTATGAAAAAAACAACGATTAAGCTATTAAAGTCGATAGTTATTTACTTCTTTTTAATATTATTTGCCATTTTAATGATGGGGCCGTTCCTTTGGTTATTGAGCGTATCACTTATGCCAGGTAAAAATGTATTTACGTTTCCGCCAGCCATTTTTCCGACATTTATAGATTTTGGTAACTATGCTCAGGTGTGGAACTACATGGATTTTCCTAAGTATATTATGAACACCATTTGGATTGCGGGAGCAGGCGTAGTACTGAATGTCGTATTCTCTTGTTTGACCGCTTACCCATTAGCTGTATTTCGATTCAAGGGAAGAGATCTCGTATTTATGCTGCTAGTTGCGACTATGGTTATCCCTGCAGCAGCGGGTATGGTTGTTAACTATCTGACGGTCAAAGCACTTGGTGTGATGGGGAGCTATTTAGCCGTTATACTACCTTCAGCAGTTACTGTATTTAATGTCTTCCTTATGAGGCAGTCTTTCATGACGGTTCCTATGGAATTAAGAGATTCGGGTAAAATTGACGGTGCAGGCGAAGTTCGTATTTGGGGTCAGCTTATGCTTCCAGTTGTTAAGCCAGCAGTTGCGGTGATCAGCTTGCTGGAATTCCAGGCAATGTGGAATAGCTTCCTGTGGCCTATGATTGTTCTTAACGATACGGGTAAGTATCCTATTGCTTCGGCACTAAGCTTCTTGAATGGACAATTTGCATACAATTTTGGATGGATCTCAGCAGGCACGATTATTTCCGTTATTCCAATCATCGTTGTTTTCCTGTTCACACAAAAGTATTACATGGAAGGCATTTCAGGCGCAGTAAAAGGTTAATAGCAACCAGAAGCACAGGAGGGGTATTGAATGAAAGACGTCCATTATTACTTCCGAGATATGTATCATCTGGGTGAGTACGTACAATGGGAAGGATCGAAACTGGTATGCGAGCTTAGTTCACGCTATGCGATGAATCAAGAATTTGAGGGAATCATCGATTCGCCATCTATCGAGATTAAGAGCATGTATCGGGAGTTTGTTGAGCAGGATTACAATTTGGGCAATGTGAAGATGGAATTCGAATATAGCTCAGATTTAAAGAACGATGGATATATCCTAAAGATTGATCAGGATAAAATCGTGATTACAGCAAGAAATAAACGGGGCATTCAATATGCTGTAGATGCTTTGGGATTGCTAATTGAACCAGTTGCAGGCGGAATTCGTCTTCCGAAAGCTACAATTCATGATGAACCTTCTTTTGCAATTCGTGGGATTATTGAAGGATTCTATGGTGTTCCTTGGAGTTTTGAAGATCGAATGGATTCCATTCATTTTATGAGCAGACATCGGATGAACACTTATATGTATGCACCGAAGGATGATAAATATCATCGCGAGCTATGGCGCGAACCTTATCCTGCTGAAGAATTTGATCGAATTAAACAGCTTAAAAAACATTGTGATCAACACAACGTGGATTTCTATTATTGTATTAGTCCAGGCAATGATATGAAATTTACGTCTACAGCGGATTTTGAGTTAATTCAGCAAAAGTTAAAGGCCATGATGGAGATTGGTGTACGGAATTTTGCTATTCTCATGGATGATATTGATTATGTGTTAAAAGAAGAAAACAAGAATTTTCTAGAGCGACCAGGTGCTGCGCATTCGTATTTGGTCAATGAGATTAATCGTTATCTCAAGCAAGAATTGCATCAATACAATCTAGTCATGTGTCCTTCAGAATATTGGTCTTACTGGGATACGGAGTATAAAAAAGATATTCGTGAAATGATGGATCCAGAAGTACTTGTATTTTGGACAGGATATTTCGTTTTTGCTCCAACGATTGACCAGAAGCATGCGAAAGATAATCGAGCGTATTACGGACATGATTTTATTCTTTGGGATAATGTGCCTGTAAATGATGCCGATAAAGATCGAATTTTCATGAGTCCGGTACGTAATCGTTATTCCCAGTTAAATCAACACGGTCATATTGGCTTTGTCAGCAATCCGATGAATCAATGGGAGTTATCCAAGATAAGTGTTGTGACATTATCGCATTATATGTGGAATAGTGAACGATACCTTTCGGAATACTCTTGGCAATTGGCAATTGAGGAATTTGCACCTAACCATGTTGAATCGATGACGTTCTTCTGTCAGAACAACGAGAATCGGCGATTGTGGTTTGGACAAGATGAACGTTTAGAGCAAGCGATTAAGGATCGCGATAAAGAGGTTATCGATTCGCATTACAAACAGTGGGGCTTAGTGCTAAGTGATTTAGCCACAATGAAAAATGAGAAATTCCATGCAGAAGCACAGCCATGGTTAAAACGAGTGGCAATGGATAGTCAGTTATGGAATGCAATCTCTGAATGTGAATTGGAATCGACACCAGAAAAGCAGCGAGTCGTACAAGAATGGGTAGATAAATGTACAGCTTGTTCTGTGCGGATTGGCAGTGATGTGGCAATGAGAGTTGCTTCTAGCTGGGGCTATGCTAAGCAGCAGGAGATCAGTACAAAGCTCATATAATCATGACTCTATAAAGGCAGCTATCAAGCAAGTAACTACTATGGGATCGGAGAGAAAACGTAGTGAAACCATTCAAAAAAATACTGTTTATTCCACTAGATGAGCGTCCATGCAACTACTATTTTCCGGCTGCATTAGCAGAAGGAACGGACGTCGAAGTCATTTCCCCCCCACTCGAAATGATGGGACTCAAAAAGAAGCCAGGGAATACCGAGCAATTATGGGCCTGGGTGAAAGAGCATGCAAGAGAAGCTGATGGGGCTATATTGTCTTTAGATACACTGCTATATGGGGGAATCATTCCTTCTCGGTTGCATCAATTAAGCATTGAAGACTGTGAGACACAGCTTCAACAATTAGTTCAATTAAAAGAAGCAAACCCTGCACTTCAGATTTATGCCTTCAGTTTAATTATGAGATGTCCGCGCTACTCTAGCAGCGATGAGGAGCCTGATTACTATGGTGATTATGGAACCGAAATTTTCCAGCAGGGTTACATTGGACATCGAATGGAACTTGGGATCGCTACAGAGGAAGAGCGTTTGAAGAAGGAACAAATCGACGCGATTATCCCACAAGAATATCTTGAAGACTATTTATCAAGACGTGCTGTCAATATTGAAGTTAATAAAAAGATCATTAAGTATGTGAAAGATAAAACAATTGATTTTATGATTGTGCCGCAGGATGATTCTGCTCCTTTCGGATTAACCGCTATCGACCAACAGAAAGTACGTGAATATGTACATGAATTAGGTGTTGAACTAAACGTTTACATGTATCCAGGTGCTGATGAAGTTGGTTGCACGCTCATGGCAAGAATGATTAATGCATTTAAAGGGCGCAAACCCTTAATATATCCGCATTTTTCGAGTATACAGGGTCCATTTATTACACCTTTATACGAAGATCGAATGCTTTATGAAAGTTTAAAGTATCAAATCATTGCCGCAGGAGGATTGCTTAGTTCTTCGATGCAAGAGGCGGATGTCGTTCTACTTGTGAATACGCCTGGTGATACCATGATGGAGGCGAATTCGCAGCAGCAAGCTAATGTAGGATATAATGTATTCCGCAATCTTGTTGAGTTTGCTGAAATGGCGGATTATGTCATTCGTCATTTAAAGAAACCTTGCGTTGTAGCTGATATTGCCTTCGCGAATGGTGCGGATTTAAATTTGGTTCGTATACTTCGTGAGAAGCAGTTATTGTTCCAATTGGCTGGATATGCAGGATGGAACACCAGTTCAAATACGCTTGGGACATGTATTGCACAAGGGATGATCTACGATATTTATGGAGAAACAGAGCAGCATCTGAACTTCTTATCTCTTCGTTATACGGAGGATGCGGGTTATTGCTCTCGGGTTCGCAAATATATTGCTGAACATAAGCTGCCTGAAATTCAATTGAGTTATTTCCTTGTGGACGGACAACGTGGACAAGTGTCACAAATGGTATGCGAACAATTAACGCAATTTATTGAGCAACATATCAACGATGATCAATATCGTGTCGTTATCGATGATTGCTATATGCCATGGAGCAGAATGTTTGAAGTAGGATTGCGTACGCATCTTGTCAAATCAAAGACTCTATAGCCAAATTGGGTTTATATGGTATATTTAACTAGTGGTATAGAAGGAATATATTGTGTGTAATAGAAGATTATCGGTGGCATCGGGGGTGGGCTAAATGAATGATTCAGTAATAAATAAAATAAACAAGGGATTAATTGTTTCTTGTCAAGCATTAGAGCATGAACCACTATTTGGTGCTGATATAATGGCGAAGATGGCCACAGCTGCAGAGATGGGTGGGGCCGTCTGTATTCGGGCAAACTCGGTAATAGATATTGCAGCGATTAAGAAAGTGACAAGTTTGCCGATTATCGGTTTAATTAAACGAGATTATGAAGATAGTGAGATTTTCATAACACCTACGCTGCGCGAAGTGAAAGAACTAATGGATGTCGGAGTCGATATAATCGCATTAGACTGTACGCGAAGAAAGCGGCCAAATAATGAAACATTAGAAGAAATTGTAGAATATATGAAACAGCATGGACAAAAAATAATGGCGGATATTTCGACATTGGAAGAAGCAATTTATGCAGAGTCTATCGGCATAGATTGTGTGTCGACAACGCTATCTGGCTATACGCCATATTCACCTCAACAGTCGGGACCAGATTTTCAATTATTGAAGGATACTGTGGCTAAATTGAATATACCTGTAATTGCTGAGGGCAAAATTTTTATGCCATCGGAAGCCATACAAATGCTTAATTTAGGAGCATATGCAGTGGTTGTCGGTTCAGCTATTACAAGACCGCAGCTCATAACTGAGAGGTATGTTAACGATATTAGAAAGGCGTTGGGTTAGATGGATTTAAGAGCTCAGATTAATAGTTTATATCCTTCATTAACGAAATCCGAGCAGAAGGTTGCACGACAGGTGCTAGATCATACGGATGAAGTTATCTATTATTCAGTTACAGAGCTTGCTGAATATTCTCAGGTTGGAGAAACGACGGTCATCCGCTTTTGCCGTAAGATTGGTTTTAAAGGATATCAAGAATTTAAACTGGCTCTTGCACAAAATCAAACCTATAAGAAGCTCGAAACGAATATACAAGAAGGAAATCCAGCGGATTTTACCCAAGATATTTTTAATGGCGTCATTCAAGTATTACAAGTCAGTTTGAGTCTATTAAACAAGCAGAAACTGCAAGAAGCTATAGATTTAATTGATAATGCACGTCATGTTCAATTCTTTGGTGTAGGCTCCTCTGGGATTACGGCACTTGACGCCAAAAATCGTTTTTTGAGAATAGGTCGTCGCTCGGAGGCGACTGCGGATAGTCACATACAGGCGATGTCTGCGGTATTGCTCGAGGAAGGGGATGTCGCAATCGGGTTCTCCGTTTCAGGCAGTACACTGGATACCAATGATATTCTAGCAAAAGCGAAGAAGAATGGTGCAAAGGTAATTGCCATAACTAACTATGCGAAATCACCGATTACAAGTATTGCTGATATCGTATTATTGACTGCAGGGAAGGAATCGCCGCTTGAAGGTGGTTCGATTACTGCGAAAATATCCCAATTGTTTGTGCTCGATTTAATATGTGAAGGATTATCGCTCAAAGATTCTAATCAATCGAAGATAATGAAAGAGCGGACTGCTCGTGCGGTTATAGACCGTAGCTATTAATTAGAAACAGTTGGAAGGGTGTGTGAATTTCTTGAAAGTGATAGGAATTGACATCGGCGGCACCTCCATTAAAGCGATCGTCGCGAATCAGGATGGTATAGTACTTGATCAAACTCGCGTAGCAACGGATGCTTCACAGGGCAAAACGCATATTGTGAACAAGGTCGATGAAGCTATACATTTCTTGCTGGCGGACCACCCAGATGTGCAAGCGATTGGTATTGGTACGGCAGGGAGAGTAAATGCGGATACAGGGCAGATCGTTTATGCAACCGATAATTTACCAGGATGGATGGGTTTTCATATTAAAGAATGGTTCGAAAAAGCTTTTCAGCTACCTGTTGCTGTTGATAACGATGCGAACACCGCATTGCTAGGAGAGCAATGGCAGGGTGCAGGGCAGGGAGTAAGCAATATCGTTATGCTTACTCTTGGAACTGGTGTAGGCGGAGCAAACATGATTAAGGACGAGCTTGTACGAGGTGCGCATTGGAATGGTGGGGAATGGGGACATGTTGTGCTTATTCCAGATGGTCACCCATGCAATTGTGGACTTCAGGGATGTATCGAGCAGTATTTATCTGGGAGTGCGTTAGTACGTCTGGCATCAGAAGAATCAGGACAAACCTATTCCACAGGACAAGAGGTTCTAAAAGATTATAAACTAAGAGTTCCAGCGATCATGAAGGTAATGGCTAAATTTATTCATCATTTGTCGTTAGTGCTTCATAACCTGCATATTGGTATAAATCCGCAAACCATTGTAATTGGCGGTGGCTTAATCGATGCGAAGCAGCTTTGGTGGGATGAACTGCTAATAAAGTTACATCAAATGAGCCCGCAAATTGATGTGCGTCCTGCTTTGCTTGGCAATCATGCAGGAGCCATTGGCTCAGCTAAGTTAGCACTCCAAATGATGGAGCGCAGGTCATAGACCAAAGCTAGGACAACCAATCGAACTTCATTATAAAGGGGACTACATGATGAGTAGTAAACAAACAGCTGATGTTATCGTTCTCGGTGGCGGACTAGGCGGATGTATGGCTGCTTTAGCAGTAGCGAAGACGGGATACAATGTGGTGATGACCGAAGAAACGGATTGGCTTGGCGGTCAATTGACAACGCAAGCTGTTCCTCCTGACGAGCATCGTTGGATTGAAAGCTTTGGCTGCACAGCTACGTATCGTGAATTTCGAGATCGCGTTCGCGCCTATTATCAAACGAATTATCCAATGAAGGAACAGGCAGCAAAGGATCCGATCCTCAATCCAGGAAATGGATGGGTAAGTCGTCTATGCCATGAGCCTAAGGTCGCTTTACGCGTAATTGAAGATATGCTTGCCCCTTATCTGAATAGCGGGCGCATTACGGTTATGTATAACGTACGTGCTATCGGTGCAGAAACAGAGGGAGATTACGTTAAGTCTGTTACGGTCCAAGACTGTGCGTCCAGCGAGACCCATACGTTGACTGGTACTTATTATATTGATGCAACCGAATGTGGTGACATATTACCACTTGCAGGTGTGGAGCATGTCATGGGAGCGGAATCTAAAGATGAGACGGGAGAACCGCATGCTTTAGATGTGGCAGACCCTTATGATATGCAAGGCTTTACGCATGTTTTTGCACTAGATTATGTTCCTGATGGGGATTTTACGATTCCAAAACCTGAGCAGTACGACTTCTGGCGTCAGCATGTACCGAATAATACAAAGCTTCCTTTATTCAGTTGGTTTTCCAACGACGCGGATAATATGGATAAACTCAAGGAATTTTGCCTATTTCCAGACGAACGCGGGTTGATGTCGTTATGGACTTATCGTCGCATTATTGATCCTGCTTTATTTGAAGACGGATTGTATGCAAGCGATATTTCACTTATCAATTGGGCTCAGAACGATTATAATCGTGGGATTATTTACGGTGTATCTGAAGAAGAGCGTCAAAAACACCTAGAGGGAGCTCGTCAGCTCAGCTTATCTCTTGTATATTGGCTACAGACCGAGACTCCTCGTCCTGACGGGGGCAAAGGTTATCCAGGTTTGCGATTACGTAAAGATGTAATGGGCACGGAGGATGGCTTAGCAAAGTCTCCGTATATTCGTGAGTCCAGACGGATTAAAGCGGTATATACCATTGCAGAAAAAGACGTAAGTAAAGAGATTCGAGCGGAGGCGGGCATCTGCCGTTATGAAGATAGTGTTGGGGTAGGCAGCTATCACCTAGATTTGCATGCAACAACTGTATCTGAACGAAGCTTCTATATTCCAAATTATCCATATGAAATTCCTTTGGGCTCACTTCTGCCAATTCGAGTGAAGAATCTTATTCCAGGGTGTAAAAATATCGGTACAACGCAAATCACGAATGGCTGCTATCGCTTGCATCCAACAGAGTGGAATATCGGTGAATCTGCAGGTTATTTGGCTGCTTATGCTATTAAAAACGGGATTACACCGCATGATGTTCGCGCACAGGAAGGACATTTAAAGTCATTCCAGAAGCTGATCGAGCAGCAAGGTGTTGAGATTCATTGGCCAGATGACATGGAAATGTAAATCCAATGACAATGCTTGGTGCTAGATTCCAATATTAATGATTCCCATAAACACGCATCTCCTGTTACGGAGGTGCGTGTTTTACTTTACTTTGACCTATTTTATAACCATCAATATCATGATACGATTCTGATGGGCATAATAAATTTAGATACGAGTAGGATAGGGGAGTTAAAGTGACTTTTCAAAGTTTTATGCAACTAGTAGAAATTAGAACCAAAGTGGCAAGTGTGATCCCTTTTGCTATGGGGACGATTTATGCAATTTATCGATTTCAAGTCTTTCAGCCTTGGCACTTCTTATTGATGCTTATTTCGCTGCTCAGCTTTGATATGGCGACGACGGCGATCAATAATTATATGGATTATCGCAAAGCAGTAAAAACACAGGGATATGGGTATGAAGTACATAATGCAATCGTTCAATTTAATCTTAAGGAGCGTACCGTCTTAACATGGATTGGTACGCTGATTGGCATTGCTGTTGTAGCAGGCTTCATTCTATTCCTTCAGACAAGCCTGATCACTCTATTGTTAGGTGGATTGTCGTTTATGATCGGGATCTTGTATTCCTTTGGGCCGATTCCGATTTCCAGAATGCCGCTTGGTGAATTGTTCTCGGGGCTGTTTATGGGCTTCGTCATTATGTTTATCGCGGTGTATGTTGAGGTGCCGAATGAACAGCTAGTCGCTCTATTGTGGGATGGCGGCTATAGGATCATGCTCGATATGAACATACTGGAGATATTGCTTGTGCTGTTTATTTCGATTCCTGCGATCTTGGGGATTGCGAATATTATGCTGGCCAACAACACCTGCGATATAGAAGATGATATCGAGAACAAGCGATACACTCTCCCTGTCTATATTGGCAAGAATGCTTCGTTGAAGCTGTTTCGGTACATTTACTACTTGTCGTATATCGATGTTATATTTCTCTTACTGATTGGCATTCATCCGCTGCTTATGCTCCTGATTGCCCTAACGCTGTTTCCTGTACAACGGAATCTGAATAGATTCATAAGCAATCCAAGTAAGCAGCATACTTTCCATTATGCGGTCAAAAATTTCATTCTCATGAACTGTTCACGGATACTTGTCATCGGCTTAGCGGCAGCATTCAATCTGTTTGCTTAAAATTTCACATAAATGATCAAGACACTAGGGCAACTGAAATTCGTCAGGTTTCGGTAAGCATGCTGTCACTCTAAGATGATATAGGCCATAAACTATATCAGTGCTAGTTGTACTTTAAGCGGCGCTAAATATCAATCTCGATATAGCCGAGGAGGATCTATGTGAAGGAACTTGAAGATTTCATGAGAGCTCTTAATGGGATTGAAAATCCCACTATCCAAGAATTAAAAAGTGCAATAGAAACCATTGACTTTACGGATGATTTTATTTCAACTCACCTAACGGAACCAAACGAATTACCTTACGGTAGAAATATCATTTGGGTCACCGATCATATTCAAGCAGCAATTATTCATTTACCTGCTTATACGGAAACTTTTATTCATGATCACGGCGATTCTGTTGGCTGTGCTTTAGTATTGGAAGGCAATTTAATGAATACGATATATCGCTTAGACGATCAACATCTCCCAAGAGAAGTCTCCAGGTGTCTTGTAAATAGGAATGATTTCTTCTACGCAACTAAGTACCAGGTACACAAAATGTCAAACCTGAATTTAGAAAGAGCAATAAGTTTTCACGTCTATTCCCCAAGTATTCATGGAGCTAGGACGTATAAGCCGGCTAGTAAAGCTGTCTTGACCACATAGCCTTAAGCTCGGTGGATACTTATAAAAATGCTCCCCTCACGGTAACAGTTTTTTTTACCTTATCTGCCGTATGGGGAGCATATTTTCAAATTATAGTAAAACTTAAATGGCAAAGATGTGTTTACCGATCTTGCCTGTCTGTTGTCTTGACCAGATCCATGAAGAAGTAGCGGTATCCGGGTTGAAATAGTAGAGCGCGTCGCCAGTTGGGTCCCAGCCGCTTACGGCATCCCATGCCGCAGCGTAGGCGGATTTATCGGGCGTGAGCCAGTATTGTCCATCGTCAACCGCTGTAAATGCTCTCGGCTGAAAAATCACCTCAGCAATAGAATTCGGGAATTGCGGAGATTGCAAGCGATTCATTACAACAGCAGCGACCGCAACTTTACCAGTATAAGGCTCACCTCTTGCTTCGCTATGCACGACATGTGCTAGCATAGTTAGTTCATCGGCATTGACCGATACCTTTTTTAAAGCATTCCACGTCTTTGAACCAGCAATTCCATCTACACTCAATCCATAGTCACGTTGGAATTTACGTACGGCTTGCTCTGTATTGTACCCGAAGATACCATCTGAAGACTGCTTATAGTAGCCTAGTATTTGTAAACGAAACTGTATATCCCATACGTCACCGCTATTGCTTCCATATTGGATTGTAGGGGCAGGTGCTGCAAATGCCATTGAGGCAGACATGACACCTGTCATGGTAATTATGGCAATTAGAAAAGGTAGTAGAAATTTCCTCATTTTGTATCTCCTCCTTTCCCTTGCCATTATAAAGGTCATTATCTATCGTTACAATGCACGGTTTTTGGAAATTAAATGGGAAAAAATACTGTGAGATGAGAGTCGCAAGAAAAAACACGCTGATCCTATTAATGGATCAGCGTGTTTATTTTAAATAATTTTATCCAAAAATGCTTGAGCGCGTTCAGTCTTTGGCTTCTGGAAAAACTCAGCTGGTCCTGTTTCTTCAATGAGTTTACCGCCATCGATGAAACAGATGCGATCGGCTACTTCTCGTGCAAAGCCCATTTCATGGGTGACGAGCGCCATCGTAATGCCTGTATGGGCAAGATCCTTGATAACTTGTAATACCTCTTTGACCATTTCAGGGTCAAGGGCCGAGGTAGGTTCATCGAATAGCATAATCTCAGGCTCCATCGCTAGTGAGCGAGCAATAGCTACACGCTGCTTCTGGCCGCCAGACAGTCTTGATGGATACTGATCTGCCTTCTCTTTAAGGCCGACACGGTCCAGTAGTTCCAATGCTTTGGCCTCTGCTTCCGCTTTGGATATCCCTTTGACATGGATAGGCGCATACGTCATGTTTCCTAGCACGGTCATATGCGGGAACAAGTTAAAATGCTGGAACACCATCCCGATATTCTGGCGAACAGCCATGATGTTTGTTTTCTTGTCCGTAATGTCCACGCCATTGATGTAAATGGCGCCGCACGTAGGGGTTTCGAGTAAATTCATGCAACGCAATAAAGTGGACTTACCTGAGCCGGACGGACCGATAATCGTAACAACATCACCTTTGTTAATCTGCATGGAGATGTCCTTTAAAACCTCATTATTACCAAACTTTTTGGAGATATGATCGATTTTAATCACTGCGACGCATCCTCCTTTCGAGTAGACGAGCCAAGGTAGTTAAGATCATGACAATAACGTAGTAGATGGCGGCTGCAATGATGTATGGCTCGAATGATAGAAAGGTCGCATTCTGAATAACCTGAGCACCTCTTAGAATATCCATAACCCCAATTGTTGCAACGAGTGAAGATTCTTTAATTAAGGCGATACTTTCGTTCACAAGTGCAGGTAGAATAGTCTTGAATGCTTGCGGAAGAATGATTGAGAACATCATCTTGCGGTAGGGGATGCCTAGTGAAACCGCTGCTTCACGCTGCCCTTTATCTACTGCGAGGATACCTCCGCGAATAATTTCAGCAATATAGGCCGCTGAATTAAGACCGAAGGTAAGTACCCCTGCTTCTAATGGTGAAATGCTGTAGCCTGTTAGTTGCGGCGTTGCAAAAAAAATTAAGAACAATTGAACAAGCAGTGGTGTCCCACGGAATATGGACGTATATGCCATTGCAAACCAAACCAATGGTTTTATTGTTGATATTCGAATTAAACTGAGCACCGTACCCCAAATGAAACCAATGACGGCTGACAGCAGTGTGAACGTGAGTGTTACCCAAATCCCATCAAATAGTATGGGTAGACTGTCGATAATTTGATCAAAATGCAGTTCCATGCTGTAAAACTCCCTCTAATTGTATTATAGAATTTATAACATTCGTGTCATAAATTCTAAGTAATACCATAATAAACGCATCCGTCTATAAGGACGGTGAAACCGTTTCTTCTTGCCTTATTTAACGAACTCTGCGCCTAACCATTTTTCAATGATTTTATTAAGCTCGCCGTTCTCTTTCATTTTCTTGAGCTCTTGGTTAACAGGTTCAAGCCATTTGGAGCCTTTAGGGAAGGCGATTGCGAATGCATCCTCAGAGTTTTCAGCAGGAAGCAGGTTGATTTCAAGCTTAGGGTTCTTCGCTAAGTATTCAGCAGCGGTTGTATCGTCAAGAATGGTTGCATCTGCACGTTTATTATTGATTTCTTGGATAACGGAAGGAACATCATCCAGCGCAGTAACTGTTACGCCCTTAATTTTCTTAGCTGTTTGTTCGTAAGTCGTTCCAAAAGCAATCGCTAATTTCTTGCCTTCTAGTTGTTCAAAAGAGGTGTAATTTGAACCCTTAGGTGCAATAATTGCGATTCTTGGCTGATAGTAGCTGTCAGAGAAGTCTACATTCTGCTTGCGCTCTGGAGTCGGGGATATACCTGAAATAGCAACATCCGCGCGTCCCTCTGTAAGAGAAGCAACAACGCTTGGGAAAGGCATATCCGTGATTTTAACCGAAGCATCCAGCTGTTTTGCAATATAGTTGATGATATCGATATCCAATCCAACAATTTCTTTGGTTCCCTTGGTTGTGTCGACGAATTCAAATGGTGCATAAGTGGCATTCAGTGCTACAGTGATTACTTTGCCATCAGCAGCTGGAGTCGCAGTTCCATCTGCTCCTTTGTCCGTTTTGGAGCCACAGCCAGCAAGTAGTGCGATAGATAGAAGAGCGGTTAAGGTAATTTTGCCGAATGATTTGATAGTCATAATAAGAAGACCTCCATAAATTCTGTATATTTTCGTGAATAACGGTGTATAACCAACTAATAAGTATGCAAATCATTGTATAATAATTTATGCGCAGAGTAAACTGCTAAATTGTGAAAAATGTCGAAAATTACTTGAACAATTTATGATTTTACATGAAAGCGGTTTAATAAAATCGCCAATATTAACCATGTATGCTGAATAATTAAATGCATAAAGCGATATTATTCGACAAAAGAAATACTTTATCTATTCTTGTAAGAGAATGGGTTAAAAATTTTTAGAAAATTAATAAAAATACACAATAATGCATAAATAGCAAAACAAGCGCATCACTGCACTTGTCCGCTCGAGTATAGTATTTAATTGCAATCCATTATTTATTCTGTTGATTAGCAAAGATATTCATGGCATCCCGCATAAATACGGCCAAGCCCTCGCCAAATTTATCGATGTTCTTGGTAAAACGTTCGTCATCAACGTACATTTGTCCCAAATTCTTAAACACCTCTAGAGAGTAGTTGCTAAAGTTGTTGTTTAAATAGTCATACCATGCTTGAATTGCAGCCTGTGCTTCCTCTGATGCAGGTGAGCCATGGCGAAGCTCTGCCAGTCTTGTGTAGATTACATTCATTTCGTTCATCATCTTCGTTTGTTCCTCTTGTGATTTATTTTTCAGTTTGGCTTGAGATTGTTCAACTTTTTGATTGCCCCAACGTTCACGAGCCTCTTCTTCATAGGGATTTTGACTAAAATCAAATCCTGCAAATTTCTCTTTATTGGTCATTGTAATTTCTCCTTTATGGTGTTGAATGGTTGCATCAACAGTGTCAATCATTTGATCCAGACGACGCCTTTTATCAAGTAGCATTTGACGATGCAGTTCAAGCGCTTCTTGGCGATTGAATGAAGGATTGCTGATAATGTCTTTGATTTGTTTCAAAGGAAAGCCCAGCTCCTTGAAAAATAAGATTTGCTGCAGTGTATCGAGATTATCTTGCGAATACAGGCGATACCCTGATTCTGTCGTCTCGTCAGGCGTTAATAATCCCATTTCATCATAGTGATGTAGTGTGCGCACACTAATACCAACTAAGTCGGCAACTTCTTTTACTTTCATAGCCATGTTGTTGCTCCCCTCTCAATCTTTACTTTAGATTATAACGTAACGTGAGAGTCAATCCTTATTTCTATAGATCAGAAACTTTCTACTTGCTTACAGAATTGTCATGTCATGTGTAAGGAATTTAAGTGCAAACTTAACCAATTATTAAGTACAATTAACTTAGCATGGTTTGAAATACGATATGTACAAGAGTGGAGTGAATCGGCTTGGAAGTCATCAAGTTAACAGATGTCGACAAAATATATGGACAAGGCGAGAGTGCGGTTATTGCTTTGCGGGAGATCAACCTAACGATTCAAAAGGGTGAATTTATCGCGGTAGTCGGTTCTTCAGGCTCAGGCAAAAGCACACTGTTGCATATCATAGGCGGATTAGAGCTTCCTACTAGTGGAACAGTAGAAGTGGAGGGGGAGCATATCTATAGCTTGGATGATGATGCACTGGCAATTTTGCGCAGACGTAAGATTGGACTTGTTTTCCAGGCTTATAATTTGGTTCCGATCTTAAATGTGGAAGAGAATATAAAGCTTCCTGTGCTGCTTGATCATGAGGCAGTAGATGAAGCGTATTATCAAGACATCATTCAGCTATTAGGTCTGGAGCATAAGCGTTATGCCTATCCTTCCGAACTATCAGGGGGATTGCAGCAGCGGGTATCGATTGCACGTGCGCTCATTCATCGACCATCGTTCATTTTAGCAGACGAGCCGACAGGCAACCTAGATAGTCAGCGCAGCAAGGAAGTGATGGAGCTTTTGCGTTTATCAGCTAAGCGCTATAATCAAACCTTGCTCATTATTACGCATGATCCCCATATTGCGGAGCAAGCGGATCGAGTTGTAACCATTGAGGATGGAAGAATTGTAATGGAGAGGTCCTTAAGTTAGAGAGGTTTAAACGCGAATGTCTATATATACAAAGATGACACATCAATATTTGCTCCACAATAAACGGAGTACTTTATATACGTTGATCGGGATTATTCTGTCTGTTGCACTTTTGACCTCGATTGGGACCTATATCATTAGTGCACAGGCTCAATCATTGGATATAGCGTTGAAACAATCGGGTCGATACCATATCCAAGTGGAACAAGCAAATGCTGATATCGTACAGAAGATAAAAGCGAATTTAAATGTGAAGCAAGTAGGCTTATTAGGTTATGAGCAGTTGACGACTCCAAGAGGGCAGAAGCTTGGACTAGTCAATATGGATGAGACTGCCCGATTGTTACTTCCCTTCCGCATGGTAAGGCAAGTGGGGGAGGAGCAGGAGGGGCTCATTGTGGAACGGTGGGTCGCTGCTCAACTAAGCAAGCAAATAGAAGCAGATAATCGGATTGTCCTGACAAACCAGAATGGGAGCAAGATGTCATTTGCGATTCATCAAATCGTTGCGAATCGTTCTTCACAATCCGAATCTGAGTATCGCCAGCTCATGGTATTCAGGCTTGTACCTCAAGTAACGGAAACAACCGTTGGAATGCTGATAGAGGTTAAGGAACAGGGAGATTTGAATGCTGTCTTGAGACAGTTAGAGGAATTGGTCCCTTCCGATCGTATTAAAACGAACCATTCGCTGATTACTCAACTGCAGAGAAACTGGGGAGGGAAATCGTATATTAGCAGCGATTATGCTGTGATTTATATCATCCCAAGCTTTTTGGTGCTTCTTGCAGCAATTGCGTTTATTTATAACATCTTTCAAATTAGTGTAGCTAAGCGGATCAAGCATTTCGGATTACTGCGTGCCATTGGGGCGACTAGAAAGCATGTTCGGAACATGGTGATGTATGAAGCTTTTCTGCTCGGCTTGATAGGCATTCCGCTCGGCTTGTTTTTTGGTGTAGGCGCAGTGTGGCTTGTAGCTTTCATCTTCAAACTGTTCTATGAAGGTGGAGACTATTCTTTACTTCATATTCGAGTTATCATATCGCCCTTAATTTTATTGCTAAGCACTGTCATTAGTGGTTGTGCTATCTATGTGTCGGTGTGGTTGCCTGTTCGTTCGGCAGGTCGAATCTTGCCGCTGGCAGGTATTCGTAAGTTTAATTCCTATAATCGGCGCAGGCGATGGTTTGCAGGGTTGAAACGACAATTATCCAGATTGATTAGCATCGAAAACATCCTCGTTTACCGCAGTATCAAAAGAAGCAAGAGGCGGTTCTGGGCCACGATATTCTCGTTAGCCTTAAGTGTCAGCTTATTCGGGACGTTTACGATTATAGCCCGTCTAATCGATTATGAGTCTCCTATTAACCGTAAGGCTGATATCACCATTTATAATGATGACAATCGCAATTCGAATATGGCTAATTTGGTCAATGACTTGCGGGATATTGATGAAATACAAGCGTACAATTTGAATTATACCAAGTCTAGTATTCAAGTTATCTTGCCAAGCCCTATCGTGGCGAAAGGCAATGACATAACAAGGGGAGATGAGGTGGAAGTAGATCAGAAGAAGCATTATGCTATACATGGCGGGGTAAGTTTATTTGATGAACGCAATATACCATGGCTTCAGCGCGAGCTGATTGAAGGCGATATGGATGCATTAAAGAATGGTTCTACTGATGGTGTTATTATTGTAGGACAAATCAAATTTGGTGGCTCCATCATTCACACAGGAGATGAATTATTCCTTAGGAGAACAGAATACCCCATGAATAATTCAAGCCTAACTTCATCTGAGTTACTTAAGGTAAAGGTCCTTGCAGTTATACGCGGGGAGGTTACATACCCTGAGATTATCGTTCCTCGTCCATTGTATGATCAGTTAAGCGCCGATGAATCGCTAGGAAACGAAGACATGTTAATGGATATGAGGAGCATTGAACTTATTCTGACAAATAAGGCGCATTTACCTCATGTCATGCAATTGCTAGAGGATCGGGTGGAGAAAGATCCGAACATTTCGGTTGTAAATAATTTACAGGAGAAACGTGAACGGGCTATTGTCACTTTGCAAACCTTAGTCATGATCTACGGATTTGTAACCGTGATTGTATTGATTAGTTGTTTGAACATGTTGAATACGCTGATGATGAATATTCTAGTTAGACGGCATGAACTAGCGTTACTGCAGTCCATCGGAATGGCGCATAAAGGGGTCAGAGCTATGATTATTCGAGAAGGTGTGTTATATGGCATCATTAGCGGTCTCATGGGTGCAGCATTAACGTACCAACTAATCACGATAACACCATCTGATTTAGGAGGCACGGGTAGATGGATCTTATGGTCAACTCTTATAGAAGCCCTTGTCGGAGCGACCCTAGTAGGGTATATGGCTGCACATATTGCATTGCGATCGCTTAAAACGAACAACTTAATGGATTTATTGAAAGGGGAGTCCTAAATATGCGGATTTTATTGCTAGAGGATGATGCTTCGCTAGCTCTCGGTCTTGAGTTCTCGCTTAAGGAGGAAGGTTATGAGGTGAGGCATGTCACGCTAGTAGAGACATGCAAGCAGGTTCTGGATCAGGAGGACTTCGACTTAGCATTGCTGGATGTTACCTTGCCAGACGGTAATGGGTACGACATCTGCAAATATATACGTGAGAAATCAGATATGCCGATCATCTTTTTAACCGCGGTGGATGATGAAGTGAATGTCGTGCTGGGACTTGATTTAGGCGCAGACGACTATATTACGAAGCCGTTTCGTGTACGTGAGTTATTATCCCGTATAAGAGCGATATTGCGAAGAAAGGTGAAGCGAGAAGGCGGTAATCTGCTAATAAGCGGGAATATTACCTTCGATGTTAACCGAGCGATTCTGAAGAAAAGTGGACATGAAATTATGCTGACAGCGCAAGAGTATCGATTACTGCTTATTTTCATGAACCACCCCGAAACGGTTCTAAGCCGAGATGAGATTTTCAATAAACTTGTGGAGGAAGGCGGAGAATTTTTTGAAGATAATACATTGTCCGTCTACATCAAGCGGTTGCGTGAAAAGATCGAACAAGACGCTGCTCAACCAGAGTATATCATTACACAGCGCGGGCTTGGCTACAAGTGGAATAGACGTGTTGCAAGGGAGTAATTCAAATGAGCGTATTTGCTAATCCAGAAGTTAAGAAGCATACCCTGATTCTTGCCATCATCCTGCTGCTATTCTCAAGTGTGACGATCGCAGGATTGTGGTCTATTAGTGATGAACTGAAACAAAATTATGTGGAGTTAAGCGGTTCGCTTGTAGGGACTGTACTTCATCAGCACCCAGAGCTTGAAAAGGAAATTGTGCCTCTTCTCACACAAGGGTCTAATGAACAGTATATGGATGAGGGGTTAAACATTCTGAATGCTTATGGGTATAACCGTCAGATATCGCCTTTGTTGATCCCGCAGCTTCAGGAGGTCTATCCACGATATATCCTCTATAGCGCCTGCTGTCTTTTGCTATTAATCGGCTCATTATTAGGGATCAATTACAGATATAATCAGGTTCTATTCGGTAAAATCCGCAGGGTAACCCAATATGCAGATCAAGTGATAGAAGGGAACTTGAATTTGCAGATGACTGAAACCAAGGAAGGCGATTTTTCTAAGCTGTCTCACAGCTTGAATCGCATGCGCTTAATCATACAGAGACATATTCATGATTTAACCAAAGAGAAGCAATTTCTCGTTCGCTTAATGTCAGACATCTCCCATCAATTGAAGACTCCGCTTGCTTCTCTTATGATGTATACCGAAATTCTGGCAGAGCGGCCGCTGACAAAAGAACAACAGCGTATGTTTCTTCAGAATAGTGAGGAGCAGCTAGAGCGGATGAACTGGCTCATTCAGAGCCTTCTTAAGCTGGCTAAGCTGGATGTGGGGGCTATTCAATTCCAGCGCACCAAAGGGAGGTTAGACCAGACAGTACAGGCGAGTACTGAGTTGCTGCACGGTATGGCGGAGAAACATAAGGTGGACGTGCAAGTCATCACGAAAACGGAGTCCATCATGCTGCATGATCGGGAATGGTTGATTGAAGCACTGCTTAATTTGATCAAAAATGCAATCGAACACACGCCCGAAGGTGGACATGTGTTCGTTGAATTAGAGCGAGGCTCAGCGGTCTATAAAATCCATATTCGCGATGAGGGAGGCGGCATTGAACGCGCTGATCTCCCGCATATATTTGAACGATTCTACAGAGGGAAGAATAGCAAGAAGACGGGCTCTGTAGGTATCGGTCTTTCGCTCAGCAAATCGATTGTTGAAGGTCATTATGGTTATATTGACGTGCAAAGTGAGCGAGGCAAAGGCACGACTTTCACCATTGTGTTCCCTGTCATGTAGGTTATTGAATGAAAGTGACTAGCCAAGGTGTGATGCCAAAAGTAAACATGGCCGCTAAGATCATAGATACACTGGAAATCGCACCAGCTTTGCTGCTAACCTCAAATGCTTTGGTTGTACCTAATGCGTGTGCGCCTGTACCAAGCAGAACACCGCGAGAAATTTCGTTGTGGATCTTTAATTTACGGATGATGAACGGTCCTACAATACTGCCGAATAATCCAGTTATAATGACGATAGCAGCCGTAATGCTAGGTGAACCTCCGATTTGCTCCGATAATCCCATGGCAATAGGCGTTGTGATGGAGCGCGGTACAAGACTATGAACCATTTGCGAATTTAGATGTACCCAGCCTGCAATAAGAGCCGTTGATACCAACGAAATAAGAGAACCAGAAAGAACGCTAGCTATAATGACTAAAGCGTATTTCTTAAGCACGTCAAAATATTTATATAGTGGAATAGCGAACGCAATCGTTGCAGGTTCAAGCAAATCAATGAGGGCTTTGTTGCCTGCGCGATAAGTCGTTAGCGGAATGTCCGAATAAACTAGCATCAGGATAAGCAGGGCCGGAACGATAATGATCGGTGATAAGTAAACTTTGCCTGTCCGCTTATATCCCCATTTAGCCACGCAATACAATCCAATTGTAACGATGAAACATATGATTGCCTTCGTCATGATTGCTTCTGCTCCTTCATTTTGACGATCTGTTGTGCAATTAATCCCGTAGCTGACATAACAAGCGCTGTGCTAATGACGATCACAACCGCGATGCGGAATCCGTCATGCAGCAGCATATTCTTATATTCCATAATGCCAACTGCAATCGGAATGAAGAATAGCACAATTTCGGCTAACAGCCAGTTTGCGCCTTCCTCAATCCAGCTCAGTCGGATGATTTTACATTTTAACAAGGTAAACACGAGTATGATTCCAAGAATAGACCCTGAAATTGGCAGATTAAGCCAAGCAGCAAGCCTGTTCATCGCAAATGCAATGACAGATAATAGAATCACTTGTGATATTATTTTAAGTAGTCTGGACATGTTGTCGACCTCCTGATCTTTGACCAGTATAATGAATCTCTTGTTATAGGTAAAATACATATATAGAATTAGAATCATGCATGTTATCTATAGTTGAATCAGAAGGGTGAGGAAGCGCATGGATATACGTCATTTGGAATATTTCTTGGAGGTTGCAAAATATAAAAGCTTTACCAAAGCAGGAGAAGCGCTGCACATTACACAGCCGACGATTAGCAAAATGGTGCGTAATATCGAGGATGAGCTAGGAGTTGCTTTATTCGATCGGTCAGGTAAACGTGTGGTGCTGACAGATGCGGGTGAGGTTATTTATTCGCAGGCCAAGCATATCGTGATGGCTTTTCACAACCTATCCTCTGAACTGGATGATCTCCGTAAATTGAAGAAAGGTCATATTCGGATTGGATTGCCGCCGATGGTCGGTTCAAGGTTCTTTCCTCAGGTAATTGGCAAGTTTCGGGAAGCGTATCCGGATATTACGGTGGAGCTGGTGGAGGTTGGTGCTAAGCGGGTGGAGGCGGATATTGAGAATGGTGTCTTAGACATTGGGGTGGCTGTATTGCCTACTAAAGCAGATATTTTTCATTCATTCGTTTTTGTCAAAAGACAGCTTAAGCTGCTCATACACCCGACTCATCCGTTAGCAGAGCGGAAAGAAGTCAGGCTAGCTGAACTAGCTCAGGAGTCGTTTATTTTATTTCGCGAAGATTTTGCCCTGCATGATCGAATTCCAGCTGAATGTATTCGGGTGGGTTTTAAGCCGCGGGTTATATGCGAAAGCTCTCAATGGGATTTTATTAGTGAAATGGTTGCCGCTAATCTAGGAATTGCGTTATTGCCAGAGACGATCTGTGCGGAGCTTGATGAGGAGCATGTGCGGGTTCTGCCGATCGTTGAACCTGAAATCCCTTGGCATCTTGCCATTATATGGAGAAAAGATCGGTATGTTTCGTATGCGACGCAGGAATGGATTAGGTTCACGCGCACACTGTTGAATGAAAAATACGAATAACGGATTCTTCCAGCGTAATACATTTTTCCTGTGTGGTAACACAACATTGTGGCAATAGTGTGATGTTTACTAATTTGTCAAATATGTTCTACCGTTTTGTGACTATTAGGCGAATTCTATTGTGAATATGAAAGGTTTCGTATATATTGTGATATAAATCACATGATTAAGGAGGGAAATCTGACATTATATCTCATGGGTATCAATAATGATTCTTATACACATGAAATTCTTATTTACCCTTAATAACAGTCAAGATAACAGCTTGATGCTACGAGAGAAAGAAGGTATGTGAAATGTTGGACGTAGTTTTTCTATCCAGGCTTCAATTTGCTTCAACAACTATTTTTCACTTTTTCTTTGTTCCAGTGTCAATTGGGCTAGCGCTCTTAATTGCCATCATGGAAACGATGTATGTAGTCAAAGGTGACGAAAAGTACAAACAAATGGCGAAGTTCTGGGGACATTTTTTCCTTATTAACTTTGCGGTAGGTATTGTAACTGGTATTTTGCAAGAATTTCAATTTGGTATGAATTGGTCAGATTACTCCAGATTTGTAGGGGATGTATTTGGTGCTCCACTTGCCATCGAAGCTTTACTAGCATTCTTTTTGGAATCTACTTTTATTGGATTATGGATTTTTGGGTGGGAAAAGCTGTCCAAGAAAGTTCACTTAGCATGTATTTGGCTCGTTGTGTTTGGTACAACGATATCCGCGTTCTGGATTCTAGTAGCCAATTCTTTCATGCAAAGACCTGTAGGCTTTGAGGTTGTTGATGGTCGAGCGCAGATGAATGATATTTTTGCTCTACTAGGCAATGGTCAAGTCTGGGTGGAATTCCCGCATACGATTCTGGGGGCGTTCTCCACGGGTGCATTCCTGATCGCAGGGATTTCGGCATATCAATTGCTTAAGAAAAAAGATGTTGAATTCTTTAAAAAATCGTTTAAAATCGCGATCATTGTTGCGTTTTTAGCGTCCATGGGTACAGCCCTGTATGGTCATCAGCAGGCGCAATACCTGGTTCATACACAGCCAATGAAAATGGCGGCAAGTGAAGGCTTGTGGGATACAAGTAGTGATCCTGCACCTTGGACTGTATTTGCAATGATTGACACAGAGAAGAAAGAGAACTCTGCTGAGCTAAAAATTCCTTATCTATTAAGTTTCTTATCCTATAGTAAATTTTCGGGTGAAGTTATCGGGATGAATGAGCTCCAAGCGCAATATGAGCAAGAGTATGGTCCTGGTAATTACATACCACCGGTAAAAACAACTTTCTGGAGCTTCCGGATCATGGTACTAGCAGGATCAATTATGATTGTACTAGCGCTGTATGGAATCTATCTATCGATGCGCAAGAAATTGGATCAGATGAACAAATGGTTCTTGCGTGCAATGGTCGGTGCGATCTCGCTTCCGTTTATTGGTAACACGGCAGGCTGGATTATGACAGAAATAGGACGTCAGCCATGGACTGTATTTGGACATATGCGAACAGAAGATTCGATTTCACCAAGCGTTTCGGGTGGAGAAGTATTATTCTCTGTCATTAGCTTCTCTACTATTTACTTGATTCTATTAATTATAACGATCTTCTTGTTCGTTCGTGAAATCAAAAAAGGGCCAAACGGAGCTCACCCTGTTGCTTCCACTACAATTGATCCATTTACTAAGGGGGGACATTAATCATGACTCTACCAGAGCTTTGGTTTTTACTTGTTGCAGTCTTATTCGTAGGGTTCTTCTTCTTGGAAGGATTTGATTTTGGTATTGGTATGGCCACGAAGTTCTTGGCGCGTGATGATCATGAACGTCGTTTGCTCATTAATTCAATTGGTCCTTTCTGGGATGCAAATGAGGTATGGTTAATTACTGCTGGTGGCGCCATGTTTGCGGCTTTCCCGAACTGGTATGCAACCTTATTCAGCGGATTCTATGTTCCACTCGTATTCGTATTGCTTGCCTTGATTGGGCGTGCTGTTGCTTTTGAATTCAGAAGCAAAGGTAAAGGTCCAGCTTGGACAAAAACTTGGGATTGGGCGATCTTCTTCGGAAGCCTAGTGCCTCCATTCCTGTTCGGTGTCGTATTTGCGAATTCGATTCAAGGTTTGCCAATTGATAAAGATATGGAAATGCATGCAGGCTTATGGGATATGGTAAATCCATATTCAGTACTACTAGGGGTTACAATTGTTGTTCTCTGCCTTGTACACGGTCTGATGTTTGCTTCCCTTCGTACGATGGGCGATTTGCATAACCGTGCACGTTCAATGGCGAAGAAGCTTATTATTCCGTTGGGTGTTCTGCTAGTTGCATTTGTCATCATGACCTACTTTGTAACAGATGCATTTGAAGTTCGTGGAGCTATTCTATATCCAGTTATTGCTCTTGTTGTAATTGCCTTAATTCTATCTTACTATTTCATGTCGAAGAAGAAAGATGGCTGGGCATTTGGGATGACAGGTGCGATGATCGTACTTTCTGTTGCCTCCGTGTTTATCGGGCTATTCCCGCGTGTAATGGTTAGCTCACTGGATGAAGCTTTCAACCTAACGATTGATAATGCAGCCTCTGGCGCATACTCTTTAAAGGTGATGACAATCGTTGCCTTAACGCTGCTGCCATTCGTATTAGGCTATCAAATTTGGAGTTATGTTGTATTTGGCAAACGCCTTAGTGAGAAGGAGCATTTGGAATACTAATGGGTAAAGACTTGCTTGGCTACAAAGGGGTTAAGAGAGTCCTCCTATACGTTACGATCATTACGCTAGTGCAAAGTGTTACCATACTGTATCAGGCAAAATGGCTGGCGGAAGTGATTTCCGCCCTTTTTGCCCGTGAGCCACTGCAGGAACAATTCGGAACAACCGCGTTGTTCCTGCTTGCTTTTATGATTCGCCATTTGGCTAACCTGATAATGACGAAGCTGTCTTATCAATTTGCTGAAATGACAGGAACGACGATCCGCAAACAATTGCTGGATAAGCTATTTCAGCTCGGGCCGCGTTATGCCAGAACGGAAGGGACGGGCAATCTAGTGACATTAGCGCTTGAAGGTGTCACTTATTTCCGTACTTATCTCGAACTGATCATTCCGCGAATGGTTGGCGCCTCAATCATACCGATCATTGTTCTCGCTTATATCTTCTTACAGGATATGACGGCTGGCCTTATTCTGGCCGTTACGATGCCGATTCTCATTGTGTTCATGATCTTGATCGGTCTTGCTGCACGTAAGCAAATGGATCAGCAGTGGAAGTCCTATCGAATTTTGTCCAATCACTTTGTAGATTCGCTACGTGGTCTGGAGACACTGAAATTCTTAGGTCTAAGTCGTAGCCATCAGAGTACGATAGAGGGTGTGAGTCATGCTTATCGTTCAGCGACGATGCGTACTTTGCGCGTTGCATTCTTGTCCTCATTCGCCCTTGATTTCTTCGCGATGCTATCGGTTGCGATGGTGGCGGTAAGCTTGGGGCTGCGATTAATTAATGGCGAAATGACACTCGTAACAGGGCTTACGATTCTGATTCTTGCACCTGAATATTTCTTGCCTGTTCGACTAGTCGGGTCCGATTATCACGCAACATTGAATGGCAAGGAAGCAGGAGCTGCGATGCAGTCGATTATTGATCATCCTGTAGAGGATGCATCTATGCAAGGTATTCGTCCAGAGGAGTTGAACTGGACGCAGGACAGTTCACTCGTTCTACACGAAATTATGGTGAAGCATGATCAAGAAGAAAAGTCTTCCCTATCGCAGGCATCTGTTGCGATCAAGGGATTAAATAAAATTGGAATCGTTGGTGAAAGTGGAGCCGGTAAATCTACTTTTATCGATGTGCTTGGTGGTTTCTTACGTCCGACATCGGGTCGTATCGAGCTTAATGGGTATACGGTACAGTCTCTATCGGGCGAAGCTTGGCAGCAGCAGACAACGTATATTCCCCAAAGCCCTTATCTCTACAGTGCTTCCTTGCTAGAGAATATTCGCTTCTATACCCCTGAAGCCTCGACTCAAGATGTGATTGAAGTGATTAAGGCAGTTGGACTTGATGAGCTGGTTGCAAGTTTGCCGAACGGTTACGATGAGTTGATCGGTAACGGAGGACGCACGCTCAGTGGTGGTCAGGAGCAGCGTGTAGCGTTGGCTAGAGCACTGCTGAGCAAGCGCTCGATTATTTTGCTAGATGAACCGACGGCTCATTTGGATATCGAGACAGAATATGAGCTTAAGCAGACGATGCTTCCGTTATTTGATAATAAGCTCGTTATTCTGGCAACACATCGTTTGCACTGGATGGCTGATATGGATTGGATTATCGTGATTGACCAAGGACAGATCGCCGAGACAGGTACGCATAAGGAATTGGTTGCGAAGAGAGGCATTTACTATAACATGATGATGTCGCAAATGGAGGGATTACAGTGAACAAAGAACAATGGCTTCTTCCCTATATACGCGCACATCTGGGACGTTTCATTGTGATCGTGACGATAGCGACACTCACGGTTCTAAGTGCGGCTTCCCTTATGTTTACATCGGGCTTTCTTATTTCAAAGTCGGCACTTCGACCTGAGAACATTCTAATGGTATACGTACCTATCGTGCTCGTTCGAACCTTTGGTATTGGCAAAGCGTTCGTTCATTATGTCGAGAGACTTGTTGGACATGATGCAGTACTCAGAATTCTTGCCAAAATGCGTGTTCGCTTGTATGGCATTCTTGAACCGCAAGCTCTGTTTATTCGTTCACGCTTCCGCACAGGAGACGTTCTGGGAGTACTGGCAGATGATATCGAGCATCTTCAAAATGTTTATTTACGTACGATATTTCCTAGTATAGTAGCGCTTGTACTCTATGCTATTGCTATAATTGCTTTAGGATTGTTTGATCTTCAATTTGCGCTGCTTATGGCGCTTTATGTCTTCATCTTAGTAGTTGTTCTGCCTGTCGTCTCGTTATGGTTTACCAAGAATAAGCAGAGACAATCGAAGCAGAAGCGCAGCCGCTTATATCAGAAGCTGACGGATGCCGTACTCGGCATGAATGATTGGGTTATAAGCGGAAGACAGACACATTTCGTCCAAACCTATGAGTCTGATGAGGCAGAGGTTGCACGTGCAGAAAGAGCATTGAGCAGCTGGGCGAGATGGCGGACTTTCATTGGACAATTTATCGTTGGAGCAACAGTCGTTTCCATGATTTATTGGACGGGACAGTCTGTAGAGAATGGTAAGATTGACGTACCTTTAGTCGCAGCATTTGTACTCGTTGTGTTCTCCCTGATGGATGCATTCCTGCCTGTATCAGAAGCAATTGATCGAATACCAAGGTATCAGGATTCCTTGCAGCGATTGAAAAGCATGAGTGAGCATGCTGCAAGCGAAACACATACATCACTTCATGATGAAGCGATTCAGCAAGCAAGACAGGAAGCTCATATCCAATTGGAGCGGGTCTGCTTTCAGTATGATGCAGGACAACTTACAGTCGATAATGTCTCCTTAGATATTCCGCAAGGTAAGAAGATCGCGATTATTGGTCGGAGCGGGGCGGGGAAATCGACGCTGCTGAAGTTGATACAAGGCGCATTAGCACCAAGCAACGGTCTTGTTACAATTAACGGAATGCCAGCCGATGCCTATGGGGAGCATATACCGTCTATTATTTCGGTTCTGAATCAGAGTCCGCATTTGTTCGATACGACAGTAGCTAATAATATTCGGTTAGGAAATATGGATGCTTCGGATGAAGAGATCCATCGAGCTGCCGAACAAGTGAAGCTGGATGCTTTGATCCAATCGTTATCTTCCGGGTATGAAACGAGAATGCTGGAAACAGGCCAGCGCTTCTCAGGCGGGGAGCGTCAACGGATCGCCCTCGCACGTATTCTGCTGCAGAATACGCCTGTCGTGATTCTAGATGAGCCAACAATTGGACTTGATCCGCGTACGGAGAAAGATCTCCTCTCGACTATCTTCCGCAATCTGGAGGGCAAGTCTCTCATATGGATTACCCATCATTTGATCGGTGCAGAGCATATGGATGAGATCATCTTCATGGAAAATGGTCGTGTTGTCATAAGAGGAACGCATGATGAGTTGATGGAACGAGAAGCAAGATATCGGCAATTGTATCAATTGGATCGACCGATGGAGATGTAGAATAAATAAAGAAACCTTTTCTCTGGAGAGATTGTGCAACAGCACTTACTCCAAAGAAAGGTTTCTTCTTATTTAATCGTACTAAACCTTACTTAACCGTTTTGTTATATTGCTGAATCTTGGAGCTGATTTCTTTGGCAGCAGCATCTAAGGCATCCTTCGGCGACTTCTTATTGTTCAGAGCTTCTTCAATCGCTCCTTCAACAATTTGTCTTGCTTCCGGAAATACGCCCATGACGGCCCCCTGAGTTGCAGTGTTCAGCTTCGTAGAATGCAATTGATCGATGGCAGTTTTGAACTGCGGGAATTTAGTGAGGTTCTCTTTTACGCTATCCTCATCATATGCCTTTGGCGTGATTGGGAAGTAGCCTGTGTTAATGTGCCAGTATGCTTGCTCTTTAGGCGTAGTCAAGAATTTAATGAATTCCCAAGCAGCCTTCTGCTCATCATCAGGACGGTTGTTCATCATCCACAAGCTTGCGCCACCTACGATTACGCCGCCATCTTTGGAATCAGCAGGTCTTGGAAGCGGAGCCGTTCCGACTTCGAATTTACCTGTACTACTGTCAACGATTCCTTTGAGCGCTGCAGTAGAATCCAGAATCATGCCCACTTGACCTGCAGCAAATGCTTTCTTGGAATCATCTGTTTTACGTCCAAGGTTATTGGCAGCTTTGGTGTCAATGAGATCCTTCCACCAAGTCAGTGTTTTGATACCAGCTTCGGAATTTACAAGTGACTCCGTTGCCAGCTCCGTACGACCATTACCATTATTGACGTATTCAGCACCTTGCTTGGCAAAAAATTGCTCCATGAACCAGCCGTAGATCGCAAAGTTTGCACCTGTTGCTTTACCAGATTTGGTAATAGCAGTTGCAGCTTGTTTGATTTCTTCATAAGTTGTTGGCGGTTTTTCTGGATCTAGACCAGCTTCTTTGAAGATGTTTTTGTTATAGTAAAGAATCGGATTCGATGTGTTGAATGGCATGGAATTTAATTTTCCATTGAATGTATAGTATCCAGCGATGTTAGGCTCTAGCTGACTTACGTCCCATTTATCAGCATCAATGAATTGTTGCATTGGAGTGATTGTTTTGGAATCGATCATAAAACGACTGCCGATCTCGTACATTTGGACGACGGTAGGACCATCGTTTGTCCCCATAGATGCTTTGAGTTTGCTGAGCAGGTCGTCGTATGTACCTTGGAAGACTGCCTCAACTTTGATTTTATCTTGCGAAGCATTAAAATTTGCAACGAGTTGATCTACAACCTTCGTAGTCCCGCCACCCATTGCATGCCAGAAGATTACATTCTTCGTGCCACCCGTACTTGCTGATCCTGGTGTTGAAGTTGGATCTAATTTCTTCTCACCCCCTCCCATATTGACGCTGCATGCAGATAAGAACAGCATCATTATGGCTACAAATAGACTAAGTAATCTTGTTTTCTTCATTTTGGATCCCCTCTCATTGTTAACATAGAATGAAACTATATGACAGCCTGTCGGTTAACAGGCGAATCATCAATGGTCAGCCTTTCACTGCTCCTGCCGTAATTCCGCGGACTAGCTGTTTAACCCCGAATGCCAGCAGGATAAAAGATGGCAACAGCACAATCGTGACACCTGCCAGAATCAAGTTCCATGACATCACCTCAGCATGCTGCAGCATGGCAACCCCGATCTGCACGGTTCTCATCGAAGGGGAATTCGTTATAAGCAAAGGCCACAAGTAGTGGTTCCAGTGCGTTAGGAAGACGTATACCGCCAGTGTAGCGAGTGCGGGACGGGATAGCGGAAGCACAATAGAGATGAAGTTGCGGATATGCCCGCAGCCATCGATTTTAGCCGCATCAAATAACTCACCAGGCAGCTGCATAAAGAATTGACGGAGCAGGAACACGCCAAAGGCACCTGCCATAAAAGGAACGATTAGTCCTTGATAGGTATCCATCCACTGTAGATCCTTGATTAAGAGATAGTTCGGAATAATGGTAACTTCCCAAGGAATCATCATCGTGGCTAGAAATAGTGTGAATAGCAAAGTTTTCAATTTAAAATTTAAGAAAGAGAACGCATACGCAGCCAGCGAGGATGTAATTACTTGGCTGATCATAATGGCTGATGAAACAATAAAACTGTTCAGGATAAACCTGACGATAGGAAAACCCTCTATGGCTTGCTGGAAATTCCCTAAATATAGCTGGGAAGGGATGATAGCTGGTGGAAAATTAGACACTTCCTGCTCGGTCATAAAGGATGATAGTACGGTGAAAATCAGCGGATACAGTACCGCAAGCGACAATAGGGACAGCAGCAAATATTGCAGATATTGGGGTAGTCTTCTCGCGATCATTGATAATGCACCTTCTTCTCCAGAACTTTAAATTGAATGACGGTTAAGGTCAGAATAATGACGAAGAGCACTAACGCCTGAGCGCTTCCTGTACCGAATCGGAAGTTAATAAACGCATCCTGATAGATGGAATAGACGATAACATTCGTTGAATCGATCGGACCGCCTTTGGTCAGAATATGAATTTGGCCGAATGTCTGGAAGGCATTAATAACCGATACAATGAGCGCAAAAAATAGGGTCGGCGTTAGTAAGGGCAGAACAATTTGGACAAACGTTCGGATTGGGCCGGAGCCATCAATTTTGGCACTCTCATAGATTTCATCAGGAACTCCCTGAAGTCCGCTAGATAACACGATGAACAGGAAGCCCATATTCATCCATATGGTCATTAGGGAAATCGATATAAGCGCCCAAGCGGGGTCTGTGAGCCATGGAATAGCTGAGATATTGACGAGACTTAGGAAGTAATTCAGCATACCTGCTGTTGGGTGGAAGAGTAGGAGCCAGATGATCGATCCTGTACCTACTGAAATGACGATGGGAAGCGAGAAAATAAACTGAAATATTTTCATCCCTCGAAGTTTGTTATGTGTGAAAGCGGCTAGGAGCAAGGACCAAATGATTGAGGTAGGGACAGTGAGCAAAATAAATAAGAGAGATACAGATAAATTGGAGTAGAATTTATCCGATGATAGCAGATCAATAAAGTTATCGAGCCCGACGAATTCAACAACTCTGCCGCGCGGGTCCGTGAGGGTCATACTCAGATATATTGATTTCAACATAGGATAAAAGAGGAATACGATAAATAGGAACAAGGATGGTGCTAGGAATAATAAAGCAAGAACATTTTCGCCGATGTTTCTTCGTTTCTTTGATAAAGCGCTTTCATTTTTGGTGCGGCTAAGAGCGCTTTGTGGCATGGACATAAAATTTCCCCTTTCATACAAAGGGAGACCAATAATCCACATCAATGCAATGCTAAATAGCACTGCTGTTAATGTGAATTTCTTGGTCTCCATCACATTTACAAACTTGGTATTATCATACAAGTAATTAATTAGTAGTGTCAACTATAATGTGGAATTTAAAAACAGCAAGCTGCCAGTAAAGGCAGCTTGCTTCGTACTGCTTATTTTAGTTAATCAAACCTGCTTGTTGTAATAACAGGAAGATTGCTGATGCAGAAGCTTCACGAGATGCAGCGTCTAATGGATTAAACATGGAGGAGCCATCCGAGTGTTGAATATCCATTAGGTTGAGTGCAGTCACCGCTTCAATACTGGATTGTGCATAAGCAGAAGCCTCGGAAGCATCGGCATAAGCTTCAAGCTTACTGGAAGTAGTGCTTGTTACATGAAGCAGCTTGAGCGCCTTGGAAAGAATGACAGAGAGATCTTGACGACTGATTAGGGAATTCGGATCAAATAGGTCATTGCCTATTCCGCTGATCAGTCCTGCCTCATAAGCTGCTGCTATACTATTCGCATACCAGTCAGTAGCCTTCACATCTTTGAAAGGTGATGCATTGCTTGCATGCAAGCCGAGTGCTCTAGTCAGCATCGCTGCAAATTCAGCACGGGTTACATTTTGCTTAGGTGAGAATGTAGTTGCTGATGTTCCACTGATCAAGAACTTATTCGCCAAAGCTTGAATTCTAGCTTTAGCCCAAGAATCACTGATGTCAGTGAAATTAATTTGATGCGTTGCGGCAGCGTATACGGAGAAGCCAGGACGATTAGCAACTACTGTCGTTGTACCATCAGTATTGTTGATGAAGGTACCCGATAAACCGCTGATCGCATTGTTCTCTTGATACAATACGCCTGAAGCGCTGGAATCTACTTTACCGTTAATAGTAAAGGAACGCTTGATAAAGATTTGGTTGGAAGGCTCAAAAGGTTTAATATCCTTACCATTCACCAAGTTCATTTCATAATGATAAGGAGTTCCAAGTACCTTAGCTCCACTGAAATTCGTAAATGCGGAGCTTTGGTCACTAGCAGAACCAAGCGTTAGCGAAACGCTTAATCCAGCAGGAACGCTTTTGAAGATGGTTACAGGAATAGCAATTGAAGCATTTCCAATCGTAATTAGTAATGTATTGCCTGCATTCGAGTTAGCGAGCATAGTAACTTGAGCAGGTGTAAGGAGTAATTCTGCTTGCTGTGATCCAGTTACTGGAATATTGACGATGAATACAGAAGGAGAATTAGGATTCTTATTCAGAGCAGTTTTCAAATCAGCATCTGAAAGCGTGCCATTCACCGACTGTCCGCTCTTAACCGTCTTCACACCAAGATTCGTTGTAGCTTGACCTTTAGCCAGCAGGGCAGAGCTTGATGAGTTAATGGCAGGAGTTGAAGCAGGTGTGCTGCTGCCTCCATAACTCGAACCACCACCGCCTGTTGAAGGGCCACCACTATTGTTATCGCTTGGTGCGGTTAAAGTAACAGATCCTTTGACATCAAGTTTGATGGATGGTTTAGCTGCTGATGCAATTGTAATTGTAAGCTCTACAGCAGCAGTTCCGCTGTTAGGGCGTGATTGAAGAATTCCATTGTTGCTAATATAGGCTGTATTGTTACTTCCCGTTACTTGATAGGTAATTCCATCAGTAGACGGAAGTGTGAGTACGGCAGCATTTAATGTAGTTGTATTTGAGACGTTCAGAACAAAGTTGTTCTTTGCATCTGTTACCTTTTGCAGCTCGACTGCATCAGGATCCACCGGTGGCGGATTAAGCGTTACAGTTACATTTGTGGTTGCAGAAATGCTAGGTTTAGCAACCGATGCGATAGTTACAGTCAGATCCACTGAAGCAGCGTCTTTTTCAGGCAATGCTAGAAGTGTACCACTATTGTTAATGAGCGCAGTATTGTTGCTTCCTGTAACTTCATACGTTACTCCTTTAGTTGTAGGAAGAGTCAGAACTGGCTTATTGATAATGGTTTTGTTCGTAATGTTCGGAACGAAGCTATTTTTCGCATCCGTTACCTTTTGCAGTTCGATTGTATCAGGATCCAGAAGCGGAACCTTTACATTGGTGGTTGCATAAATTTCAGGATCAGCATTCGATGTAATAGTTACAGTCAGATCCACCGAAGTAGGGTTTGTTTCAGGCAAAGCTAGAAGCGTACCATCATTATCAATGAGATCAGGTTTGTTGCTTTCTGTAACTTTATACGTTACTCCTTTAGTTGTAGGAAGAGTCAGAACTGGTTCACCGAGAATGGTAGTATTCGTGATATTTGGAGTAAACATTTTTTGAGCTTTGTTTACCCTATCCTGCTCTGTCATTTTTACGGCAAAAGTCTTAATCGTAAGGTACTGGATTTTGGTTCCATCTGGTCGGACGACAACATGTCCTGCTTCATTAAGTTGTAAACCAATGACGGCGATTTGATACATGCCTTCTGGAAGTTTCTGCATTTCGCCATCATCATCTTCGTATTCATTATCAAATTGAAAGCCATAATTCCCTTTCGGGATAATTTTAAAGTTGTTGAACATCTCGCCGTAGTAGCCTAGGGTCTCATTATTCAAATCATCTACTTCGACCAAGATGTAGTTGACATCTCCAGCAGTTAATTTAAAGCTTGCAGCAATGTCGTTCAGCGCTTCATCATCACCATCTATGAAAATAGATGTCTTGTCGAGCTCAAATTCCTGTAAACCAAATCCGTTGTCAGGAAGTTCTGTCCCTACATATACAGCGAAAGGCAGATGTAGAGAAGGAAGACCACTGCTTTCCAGGAGTACTTCACCCTCATAGGTTCCCTTAACCGCTGCAGCAGTCGGGCTGACAGTAAGAGAGAAGACCTCGGAAGAATTGCCGCCTACTGTAATGGTATTATCTGCACCAACATTATCGAGCGTGGCAATAATGTTCGATACATCTGGTGTTTGATTGGAAGTTACAATTGGATGCATACGAACAGATGCATGATAGGAAACCGGATTAGCAGATGTATTCTTAAGCTGAAGAATATTTGTTTGAACAGTGCCTGGCGCCATAACACCAAAGCTTGTATTGTCACCATAGTTGGTAACAACTTGTGGATCTAAATTCTTATCAAGAATTGTAAGTTCCTCGATAGATTGCAGAAGTGCAGGAGTTTGCAATGCGTTCTTAATATTGACGCGACCAGCACCTTGTGAATAGACATCATATAATGTACCCTTTTCATCACTGATCTGATCCGCTGTATTACCAAGCGCTGCACGAATATCGAATGGTAACCAATCAGGGTGTGCTTGCTTCAATAAAAGTGTAAGGCCCGCAACATGCGGAGTTGCCATGCTTGTGCCACTCTTGCGAGCGTAAGCCTGATCATAAGATATGCTTGGATCGGACTTGCCATAGGCTGGTACTGTTGAAAGAATGTTAACGCCTGGTGCACTAAAGTCAGGCTTGATGCTGAGTTTATCATCAGATTCAGGTCCTCTGGAGCTGAAGTCTGCCATTGAGTCGCCAGGAACGACTGTTAGTTCATAATTCTCGTCGAATGTGAACGTTAACTTGGAACCTGGGGTGCTAATGACTTGCTTCGCAAGCTTGCGTCCTTCGGTACCTACCATATCGAATGTTGGGATATAGTCGAATGAATCTCCTAAGTAGGCGACACTACCAATAGCGCCATCTCTTCCTGAAACGGATTCTGACAGATCAGGGTTCGAAGTTCCTGCTATTACGTTACCGTTAAAGATAATAATGGCTTTGGCCCCATGCTCCTTGGCAATCGCAATCTTGTCTACGAAGGCAAGAGTACCACGAGATGCAAGCACCACTTTATCCGTTACGTCAACACCAGCATAATCAGGTTCATCGCCTATTCCTACATAAATGGTTTCAATCGGATCAGGGCCTAGAATAGATGCAAAGTTATTGCGGCCTGTTTCCCACGCCATCATATTAAAAACATGATTTGCTGGTTCTGCAGTTAAGGCATCTGATGTTGTCACTGGAGGGCTTGAAGGCTCATTGCTTGGCGCAAGTGTCTCATCTGGTGAATCCGAAGGTTCATTGCTTAGTGTCGGAGTTTCTTCTGGTGTTGATACAGGTTCTTCACTTGGTAGTGTAGATCCATCTGGTGAATCCGAAGGTTCAATGCTTAGTGTCGGTGTTTCTTCCGATGCTGATACAGGCTCTTCACTAGGAGGTGTAGAATCTTCCGGTGAAGGAGTAGGCTCATTAGAAAGTGTAGAATCCTCTGATTCCGCTGCTGGGTCAGGGTCAGTATTCGGAACAACAGGTGGTTCAGTCGTCAATGTGCTTGTGGCGGATACAGCGTAGTGATTAGAAGGGCTTGTAACAGCGCCAACACTTATAGATAAAAGAGATGATGCTGGCGATCCCATGGAATAATAAGAAGGACCTGCATTACCGTTTGCTACTACGACTGTTATACCAGACAAGACCGCGTTATTAAGTGCGATGGCTTCTGGTGAATTCGGATCTTTCTCATCATCAGAGCCGAGTGACAGGTTAAGGACATCCATTCCGTCTTTAACAGCACGCTCAATTCCGTCCAGTACTTGAGCTGTAGTACCCTCTGCTCTTCCAGATTTCACATTAAATCCGAGAACTTTATAAACATACAGATCCGATTCATATGCAATCCCCTTCTGAACAATATCAGAGGTTGGGTTCTTAGCTCGACCTACAATCGTACCTGATACATGGGTGCCGTGTGATGTTCCTAGAAAATCTTTTCCAGCCGGCGGTTCTTCATATGGATCATCCGTATTAAAGTAGGAATCGTAACCTCCTTTAAATGCTTTCTTTAAGTCTGGGTGTGTATAGTCTACACCCGTATCAATAACTCCAACTTTTAACCCTTTACCCGTATATCCTTGACTCCAAGCATAATCTACACCGATCTGCTGAAGTGGCAGAGCCTCGTAATTCGGGCTAGCAGCATCTAATGAAGTTCCATCCTGAAGTGGTATTTCATAATATGTATGATTCACATGAATGGCTTTTACCCCTGGGAGTTGTGCTAATTGCGGAACTTGGTTAGCTGGAACCGTAACTTCCATTCCGTTGAATACATTCGTGTATTCATAATTTTTCTTGATATTGATGCCATTCAGACTAGCTTGCTTCATAAAAGTTGTTTGTTCATTTTTGATGGAAGCTTCGGTTGTTCCTGCAAATGATCGGAGACCCATTTTGGAGGCATAATTGCTGGCTGCTAAAGGTTCACTTTGCATTTGGACAATGATTCTGATTTCATCTGAGGAGCCTGTGTTGATCTGAGGTGAGATGAATACTTGCTGTGGA
This sequence comes from Paenibacillus albiflavus, assembly GCF_004344915.1. Lineage (GTDB taxonomy): Bacteria > Bacillota > Bacilli > Paenibacillales > NBRC-103111 > Paenibacillus_AM > Paenibacillus_AM albiflavus. The sequence goes on from NZ_SKFG01000004.1 coordinate 61,735, forward strand.
TCTGACTTAGCTAATTGAGTGTTAAGAAGCTTGTTGATTGCGGATAAGTTTGTTTTTTGCAGCTGAAGCTCTGAAATTGTGCTTGCTTGGGCAATGCTTCCAGAGTACAAGCCTCCATAGCCCAGCAAGGAGAGAGCAAGTGCAAATGCGGAAACACGTTTGAATAGCTTTCTTTTCAATCTTTTCCCTCTTTTCTTGTAAATTTGTGAAGCACTTCTAGTGCTAGAAGCAGCAAAGAGCCACCTCAGCACATAGAATAGTAGTACATTCTACTATAATGAATGAATTTCCTTTTTATTCCTTAATTAATAATATCAGACATAAATCAGGGTATTTTGTCATATTATGCTTCTGAAATTAGTGGTTTTATTTATCTCAAACATAGGCGGTGCTTCATAATTTAAGAGAAACGACTTTTTTTGATGGTGATTACGAGAAAACAGATTTTATGAGAGTTAGAGTGAGATTCGCTTATTTAACGTCGGGACATGTAATAAAAAAAATTTGAGTGATATGGAATTTATGACTTTCGGATCATAGATAGGAATTCAGTAATGAAATTGTGTCTGCTCCATTCATGCAAGCGAGTTTTCATGTCTTATGTTAGAATATATTAACGATTTGAATGGGAATAACTCGAAACGATAGGAAAGGTTGAAGTTTGCATAATGAGTACACAGACAAAGAAACACCCACAATCATCATCTGCACTTAATAAGAAGCAGCGACTAGCAATGGCTGTTACATTAGGTTCAATGACAGCTATCGGACCTTTATCGTTAGATATGTATTTACCTGCATTGCCGATACTGTCAAGCGATCTGAATGCGAGTACTTCGCTTACCCAATTTAGCTTAACTGCATGTTTATTAGGACTTGCCCTTGGACAGCTAATAATGGGAGCATTAAGTGATTCACGGGGACGACGTGTCCCGCTTATTGCTTCATTAAGTGTATATGCGCTTGCATCGGTATTATGTGCTATAGTTCCTTCCATTTGGGGGCTTATTGTACTTAGATTTATTCAAGGGCTGGCAGGAGCAGGTGGTATCGTAATTGCACGCGCAATGGCTCGTGATTTATATGAAGGGACGGAACTGACGAAATTCTTTTCATTACTTATGCTGGTGAATGGTTTGGCGCCAATTCTGGCTCCAATTGCAGGTGGACAATTACTGAAGTTTATTTCGTGGCATGGTGTGTTTATCGTTCTGGGCTTCTTAGGCTTATTAATGGTGCTCGGTGCGGTTATCGGACTGTCCGAAACTTTACCTGTAAATCGGAGAACAAAGGGTGGAATTAAGACGACAGTGTCGACCTTTAAGGGCTTAATTCGTGACCGAATTTTTATGGGATATGCGTTGTCACAGGGCTTTGTATCAGCAGCGATGTTCGGCTATATCTCGGGTTCGCCATTTGTGCTGCAGGATATATACGGTGTTTCACCGCAAGCATTCAGCTTATTCTTCGCACTTAATGGACTGGGACTCATCATCGCGGCCCAAATTACGGGGTATCTTGCACCTAAATTGGGAGAAACGAAGCTATTTCGTGCTGGACTGACGATTGCAGTGGTAAGCGGATTAACGTTGCTTGGCATGATCTTAATGAAGGCTCCATTAATCGGAATCCTGATTCCACTATTCTTCGTTGTTTCTTGTACGTCGATTGTAGGTACGGCAGGCTTCTCATTAGCGATGACTAGTCAAGGTGACAAGGCAGGCAGTGCTTCCGCCATGCTTGGACTGCTGCCATTCATATTTGGATCGATCGCAGCGCCTCTTGTTGGGATTGCAGGGAATCAGACAGCGGTTCCGATGGGACTTGTCATTACTTTCTGTGTAATAGGAGCGCTAAGCTGTTATTTATTCATGGTCCAGAGTCTAGTTCGACGTAAATCACAACCTACGAATAAATCCGTTAGCTTATAGAGTATATCTATTGTAATTGGCCATTTTATTATGTAAAATATTGTAAGCGATTCTTTCGCTAAGAAGACTGCTTCATGAAGGGGCGGTCTTCTTGTTTAGTGATATCGATATCCGTTTCTTCTTGGTAGGAGGTATGATACCCAAATGATTCCTCGTAATGAACGTAATCGGAATTTTCAGCCGAAGCATCGAAAGGTCAGATTCTTCCCTATTTTACTACGACTAGCAGTTGTTAGCTGTGTGACCGTGCTTATGGTTCTGATTCCACAAGAGGCAGCAGACTTCCAAACAGCCTCTATAGAACAGTCACAATCAACAAATTTGCCTGTAATAGGAAACAGGAGCGATGATTCAGCATTAAATAATGAAGCGTTAACGGATAAGTTGGAACGGTTCGCACAGATGACAACTGAGAAGAAAGAGCGTAGAGCTAAGGAAGCGGCTTATTATCTGAATGAGCAAATTGCTGATCAAGTCATGGATTCAGATTGGTCCCTAATTCCAAGTACCGTTTCACCAGGGGACATCATTTTGGTTAGACACAATCAGCCTGGCAAGGTGAACTGGCTTGATAAGGACTACAAGCTTGAACCTTTTGGAGAAGGATACTTCACCTATCTTCCTATTGGAATAGGTACCAAGCCTGGTACATATAAGATTGGCAATCAAGTACTTACGATTCAGGCCAAACAATTCGACACCCAATCGATTAAAGTGACGAAGCAAATGGCAAGCATGAAGCAGGAAACAGATCGCATTCAAGCTGATCAGAAGAAAATTAATCTGGCTCGGAGTCAATCAAGCCCTGAATTTTTATTTACGACTACTTTCATTCAACCTGTTGAAGGCGTACTAACAACACCGTATGGTTATACACGATATGTAAATGGCAAGTTAGATAGTCGGCATACGGCGATTGATCTTGCTGCAAAAGAAGGTACACCGATTCATGCGACAAATGACGGAATCGTTGCGTTAGCAGATAATTTGTATTTGACGGGCAATTCGATATATATTGATCATGGAATGCATCTGTTCTCTCAATATGCGCATATGTCCAAACTCCTTGTGAAGACAGGGGATAAAGTGAAGCAGGGAGATATTATTGGGCTTGTTGGGACGACAGGATTCTCAACAGGACCTCATTTGCATTTTACATTTTGGGCACATAATGTGCCGGTTAATCCAAATTTATTTTTTGGAACAACACCATTTCATTGGTGATTTAGAAGGGCTTGAAGAAGCTTGGATCGTTGTAGTGGAGGATAACAGCAATGGATTTGAAAGTGATGACATTTAATCTTAGAGTACCTTCGGTATTCGATGGACTGAATTCGTGGTGGTTTAGAAGAAAATCAATTAACGATTTAATCAGAACTTCGAATGCGGTAATTATCGGTATACAAGAAGGCAGCAAGCAGATGCTGAATGCGATTACGAACCATTTGCCAAGCTACAAGTGGGTAGGAGCACATCAAGGGAAATTCAGTGAATACTGTGCTGTGATCTATAATGAGCGGTTGGTTACGCATATTGATGAGGGTACTTTCTGGTTATCCCAAACCCCAACAATTCCAGGAAGCAAAAGCTGGAAAAGTGCATGGGTACGACTCTGTACTTGGGTGCATTTTAAGAGTGTACATGCGCCGCACCAGGAGTTTGTCGTGTACAACACACATTTGGACAATAAAAGTCAGGAAGCGCGTGAGCAAGGGCTGCAGGTGATATGGCGGCATATGATGTCCTATACGAAGGGCAAGGATTTGCCGATCATTCTGATGGGTGACTTGAACGCTGAACCACAGAATAAAGTGATTCAATATTTGCGAAAATTGAGAAGAGACAAGAACGATAAAATCCCTTTTTTTACAGATGTGTATAGCAGATTGAAGAATGGCAGCTTGGATGCAATCGGAAGTACCTTTCATAACTTTAAGGGCGGGTCTAAAGGGGAGACATTGGATTATATTTTTGTAACGAAGCCATTTGAAGTGCAGGAATCCATCGTGGAGCGGAGCAAATTTGATTCGCGTTATCCTTCGGACCATTACCCTGTGATCGCAAAGCTCAAACTCCCATTAGTCCCTCGGATTCGTTCTAATAAATAGATAGTGGTGCAGTTCACTCACCTCGCTACAATATGTGCTATACTAGCAGTATTGTTAACTTAATTATTTTTATTTTGGTTAACAATTAATATTAAGCGTGTATGGGCAACCAGAAAGGTGAGAGAAGTATGAATGTTAGTCATGGATCGCAGGTAAACTGGCAGCAATATGCGGATAAAGCTTTAGCGGGAGAATGTTTGACAGTGGAGGAGAGCTTGTCTGTCTTGCAAGCCGACGATAAGGAATTACTGCCATTGCTGCATGCAGCGTACCAAGTTAGACATCATTATTATGGCAACAAAGTGAAGCTGAATATGATTCTGAACGCGAAGAGCGGGTATTGTCCGGAGGATTGCGGTTATTGTTCGCAGTCTAGCATATCGGGCGCACCTATTGAGAAATATACGATGCTGAATAAAGATGAAATCGTAGCGGGTGCCAAAGAAGCTGTATCGAGAAAAGCGGGAACATATTGTATCGTTGCAAGTGGAAGAGGACCGACGGAGCGAGAACTAGGTGAAGTGCTTGATGCTGTGAAAGAGATTAAGCAGGAATACAAGCTGAAGATCTGTACTTGCCTTGGCATTCTAAAGGATGGTCAAGCTGATCGATTAAAAGAAGCAGGCGTGGATCGCTATAATCATAATTTGAATACGAGTGCAGCACATTTTGATCGAATTACGACGACTCATTCATATGAAGACAGAGTACATACCGTTGAGGAAACCAAAGTTGCAGGCATCTCTCCATGTTCTGGCTGTATTATCGGAATGGGCGAGACGCATGAGCAGGTTGTTGATATAGCTTTCTCTTTACGCGATCTTGATGCGGATTCGATTCCGATTAATTTTCTGAATTCGATTCCTGGCACCCCGCTTGAGAATATGAAGCAGTTAAATCCGAGATATTGTCTGAAGGTATTGGCATTATTCCGTTTTATTTGTCCAAGTAAAGAAATTCGAGTAGCAGGTGGCAGAGAAGTGAATTTAGGACAATTGCAACCACTTGCCTTGTATATGGCTAACTCCTTATTCGTAGGCGATTACTTAACGACCAATGGTCAGGAAATCAGCAGTGATCATCAGATGATCGAGGAGCTTGGATTTGAAATCGAGGAATGCTGTGTATAGCTTTGCGGCTCGAATAGAGTAATAGATTTCCAATTGAATGGAGATGATTACATGGCTAAACCAACCTATATTGTACCGAGTTTAGAAGAATGGCTGAAATCATTTGAGTTCTACTCAACTGTTAAAGTGCGTTATTGTGAGACGGATATGTCAGGTCATGTGAATAATATTAGTTATCTTGTGTATCTGGAGCAGGCACGTGGCGAATATTTACTTAGTCTAGGAGCTTTCAATTCGAGTACAACAGTTGTAACAGCCGATATTTGGTGTCATTATCACTCCGAAGCATTCTATGCAGATCAGCTTGTGGTTGGTGTTCGAGTAGCGAGGCTGGGGAATTCTTCAGTAGACCTTGAATATTGCATTATTGCTGCACAGGATCGTCGCCTCGTTGCGACAGCAGCAGGAACAATTGTGATGGTGGATATGCAAACCAAGAAGCCAATCCCCATTCCTGATCCTATTCGAATGAGTCTGAATCTATCATAAATTGGCATAATATTTTGTATAAAGGGAAAGTTATCCTTATGACAATAGATCACCAAGGAGGACTTTGAATAATGGTAAATTCGCGTGAGGAAGAAGTAAATCGTGCGCTTGAGGCTGAATTTGCACAGGCAAATGCAACGAATGCCTATAGCACTGGATTAACCTTATCTGGCTATTCGGGATCTGGTGCAGCAGCCTCTGCACTAGATGGCGAGCTTGATGCCATGTTTAATAAAATGGATTCCGTTGAAGAAGAAATCTAACCCGATCAATAACGCTCAAACCACTTTATTGGTTTGGGCGTTTCTTCTTGATATAATTTTGCAAATATCTGCGTAGCTGTTTGAACTTTTGACAATAGCTATTCGTACTATAGATGAATGATCGAAGACAGGGGTGGTAGACAGCATAATGGAGGAGCAGGAACGCATCAATCAAGCGATTCGGGGAAATGAACAAGCTCTTGCGCATTTGTTGCATGATCACTACGCATTCCTAATGAAATATTTGCTTAAGGTGACGATGAATCCAGCGCTTGCGGAGGACTTGACCCAAGACACGATGCTGAAGTGTATCGAGAAGATTCATCTTTATAACGGCAAGTCCAAATTTTCTTCTTGGCTCATTACGATTGCCTCTCGTTTATATATCGATGGGATGCGTCGCAATAAACTGGAGCGCAAGTGGCAGGAAAGTCAGAAGCAGCCACTACGATTCATGCAGTGGCAGATGGGACAAACCCATGAACAATGGTCGGACATACTGGAAGCGATGGCTACCGTATCCTATGAGACCAGATTGCCTGTGATGCTTAAACATTATTATGGATACAGCTATGAGGAGATTGCAGAGATCATCAATGTTCCTGTCGGGACTGTTAAATCACGTATTTATAATGGGTTGCGTCATATTCGAAAGGAGTTGAACGACATTGAGCAAAGTGAGAACGGATAGAGAGCAGCACCAAGACGACTATGATGTAGAGGATGAACAACTGATTGATCAGATGAAGCTAGGTATGCAAGCAATTGACGATGCCCATGATGTGTTGCACACAAAACCTGATCTGTTTCAGTTCCAAAGTTTAATCAGTGAGCATAAAGCCATTGCCCGTCGCAAGCGTCAGATGGAGCTATTCCTTTTTGTCGTAGTTGCTGTGGTGCTGGTAACAGGCAGTCTTCTGATGGCGTACAGCAATCTGACGATGTTTGTCATCCTACAGCTTGCGGTAATCCTATTTGCTGCCGTATTGCTCACCCTATCACAACTTAATGCCAAAGACAGGAGACGGGCTAATGACAATTGCTGATATTCCCATCTGGGTAGTTTTAACCGCAATCCTTCTCTTGTTTTCACAAAGTGTTATTTTGTTCTTACATGCAAGACATCATAATCACAAATTTTATTGGCTATGGGGTCTGTTTGGAATTATACAATTTCCTTCTCCTACGATCCTCTATATTCTTTTCGCCGTTAAACCATGGCGTAAGAAGCATTAATCTATGAATTGAATTTTCCAGGAGGTTATTTAGCATGGATAAATATATTCATACTTTCTCATCCGTTAATTGGGAAGCAGTTCTTCCAATCATTATCCCGATCATCGTTATTCAACTTATTTTACTTGCAGTCGCATTATTCTCATTAAAAAAGGCACCTGCAACAAGAGGTCCTAAATTATTATGGGCATTAATTATTATCTTCGTAAGTATTTTAGGTCCTGTACTGTACTTTGTAATAGGGAAGGAAGAGCAATAATGGAATTACTCACAGTATCAGGTTTAAGAAAACAATACGGGTCCCATGCTGCTGTGAATGGACTTGATTTCCAGATTCAAACGGGCAGATGCGTAGCCCTATTGGGTCCTAATGGAGCGGGTAAAACGACGACACTCCGCATGCTGGCAGGTTTGCTTAAGCCGTCATCAGGTCAAATAAGCTGGAATGAGCAGGTCGGTCATGTACGTGATCCTCGTCAAATCATAGGTTATTTACCCCAAATGCCTGTGTTCTATCCATGGATGAGCGGACAAGAGTTCCTCAATTATGTTGGACAGCTAGCCAACTTATCGGCCAAGGAAGCGGAGAGCCGCACAGCGGATGTGCTAGTGCAAGTTGGATTGAAGGACGCTGCGAAACGCAAAATCGGCGGTTACTCTGGCGGAATGAAGCAGCGGCTTGGACTTGCTCAGGCACTCGTGCATCGTCCGAAGCTGCTTATGATGGATGAACCCGTGTCTGCACTTGATCCGATAGGAAGGCGCGAGGTACTGGATTTGATTCAGGCCATTCGGCAGGAAACAACGATTTTGTTCTCCACACATGTTCTGCATGATGCCGAGGAAGTGTGTGATGATGTGCTCATTATGAATAAAGGGCAAATTGCCATTAAAGGCGATTTGAATACGGTTCGTAAGGAATACCAATCACCTGTGATTCGAATTCAAGTAGAGCCGTTTGATGGGGATAAAGCTTGGCTTGCCAATCTTAAGAATAGACCCTATGTGGATGAAGTTACGATTGAACTGCATACCGCTTATCTAACAACCAAGAATATAGATGAAGCAAGATACGAGCTTATGAAGGAATTGGTGGAGGGACATATCCCCATTGTTAAACTAGAAATTGAGCAGACGACCTTGGAGGATCTGTTCATGAGGGTGGTGAGCAGATGAGACAGTGGCTTGTGATTTATCGGAAAGAAATGAGTGAAATGGGTCGCAATTATAAATGGTTATGGGTTCCGCTTATATTCATTCTGCTCGGGATCATGCAGCCAGTCATGCTCTATTATATGTCTGATATTTTGAAAAGCGCGGGTAATTTGCCGGCGGGAACCGTTGTTGAGTTTCCACTGCCTAGTGGCGGGGAAGTTCTCATGCAAACACTTGGCCAATATGGCATGATGGGGGTACTCATTCTAGTATTGTCCATGATGACCGTTGTATCCGGAGAAAGAAATAGCGGCGTTATTGAACTGATCCTGGTTAAACCAGTCTCCTATACCAAATTTATAACAGCCAAATGGGCGGGTATGCTGACGATTACAACAGTGTCCTTATCTTTGGGTTATCTGGCCTCATGGTATTATACGATGCTGCTCTTTGAAACCGTTCAAATAACCGATGTCCTGGTTTCACTATGTATCTACTTATTATGGTTTTTCCTAATCGTCTCGGTTACGCTCTTAACCAGTACAATGTTTCGATCCTTTGGTGCAACCGCATTTGTTACCATTGGGTGTATTGCCGTCCTAACGTTACTAACGAACTTATGGACCAAAGCACTTGCTTGGAGTCCAAGTCGACTCTCCGCTTTAGCTGGACAATGGGTAATGGGAAAGCCGGACGATGAGCCAATCGCTTTCATTATAATAGTCGCAATTCTATGTATGGTTGGGTGCTTGCTATTATCCGTCACTGTTTTACGAAATAAGCAAAGCTTATCGTAAAAGAATATACAAACGCTACCGTCCTTTAACAGGATATGGTAGCGTTTGTTTTTTTTGTTTTATAGCAAAAACAATACAAACAAAGAACAAACCAAAAACAAATACAACATAAAACAATAAATATTAATTGCAATGTTGGGAAGAACGTGCTAATATTTGATTACAAACAACAAATTACTACAACTTAGCAGATGCAACTTGAGATTTGTTGTTTGTATTTCTTTTTACAAAAACTTCAAATCAAACAAATGGGGTGGAAACGTGAAACACAAGTTTATGAAAACGCTTATCATTAGTTTGTTAGCCATGGTTTTAGTGGTAACAGGTTGCTCGACAGGCGGAAGTTCAGATTCGTCCAAGGGTACAACTGAGAAGAAGGTTGTTGAAGGTTTGCCTGATTCCATCAAAAACAAAGATAATATCAAAGTGATGGTAATCCGTAAAATTGGTGGAGACGATCATACTGCACAGTTCTTGGCTGGTGCTAAACAAGAAGGCGAATCGATGGGTATTACAGTCGATACGTACACTGCAAATGGAGATACTGCTAAGTTCCACGATGCAATCGCACAAGCTGTAGATAAGAAATATGACGGAATCATTATTTCACACGGTGATGATGCTGCAACAGTTGATGAAGTGAAGAAAATTGTTGATAAAGGTATTCCTGTAGTGACATTTGACTCCAACGACGGTTTGAAAAATGTCCCTGGTGTTACTTTGACATCACAGGATGATGAAGAACTTGCAAGACAAACACTTGATAATCTAATCAAGGAAAAAGGCGAAAATGCCAAAATCGTTTACTTATGGGTTGATGGATTCCCTCCAATGGTGCGACGTAACAATGTTTATCAAGAAGTATTAAAGAAATACCCTGGTATCGTTGAAGTTGAACGCTTTGGTGTAGCAGCTGGTGACACTTCCGTTCAAACCCAAAATGCGGTTTCCGCGATGCTGACTAAACATAAAAAAGGTGAAATCGATGCTGTATTCGCAGCTTGGGATGCGTTTGCAATCGGTGCAACTAGAGCAATTAAAGAAGCTGGACGCGATGAGATTCAGATCTATGGTATCGACGTATCCAACAGTGACCTTCAATTGATGCAAGAAAAAGGAAGCCCTTGGGTATCCACTGCTGCAGTTGATCCAAAAATGATCGGTGCTGTTAACGTTCGTATCCTTCTTAACAAAATTGCTGGTGAAGAAACACCGGCAACTTATGACCTTGAAGCTAACCTTATTACACAAGACAAGCTTAAGGATTCCAAGGACCCTGTGAACATGGTTAACCTTGCGAATATTGTTCCTGGATGGGGACAAACAGATGCATTCATGACTGATTGGATGAAAGCACTAAAAGACGCATATAAGAAATAGTCAATAAATACCCCAACTGGAAGCGCTCTCCCTTACCTGAGGGCGCTTTCCTTACAACGACACATGTTAGAAGGTGGCAAATATGGGCGATATTAGAAGATCCAATATCGAAATGAAAAATATCTCGATCGAGTTCCCTGGGGTTAAGGCGTTAAAAGAAGTGAATTTTGTCACAGAATCGGGCATAAGTCACGCTTTGATTGGTGCCAATGGTGCTGGTAAATCAACGCTTATGAAAGTACTGTCAGGTGCTTACAACCACTATACAGGCGAGATTTTCATGGATGGCAAGCAAGTGAATATTCGTTCTCCTAAGGATGCCAAAGACCTTGGTATTCAGATCGTATATCAAGAGGTCGATACAGCCTTGATTCCTTATCTTACCGTTGGTGAGAATATCATGCTGGATGAAACCGTAAATGATATGGGCGGCAAGCAATTTGTAAGCTGGAAGGAAATTCATCGTAAATCGAAGGAAGTACTGGAGCGATTACATGTTCCGGTATCCACCAGGAAGCTAGCAAGTGAGTTGACCTTGGCTGAAAAGCAAATGGTGCTAATTGCAAGAGCGATTTCCAAAGAATGTAAATATCTGATTCTTGATGAGCCTACAGCTCCACTAAGTCATGCTGAAACAGAAGAGCTGTTTCGAATAGTCAGAGATTTGAAGCAAGCAAATGTGGGCGTGATTTTCATTTCTCATCGTCTGCCAGAGCTGTTTGAAATTTGTGATGATATCACGATCATGCGAGATGGCGAGTTTGTTGTAAAAGAGAAAATAGCGAACTTGGTTCAGAATCAAGTTGTCGAATACATGCTTGGCAAAAAAATGGATCAACAATTCCCTAAGCATAATATCACGATCGGCGAGAAATGCTTTGAAGTTAAAAACTTCGGTGATGGGACAAATGTCCACGACATTAACATGTACGTGCGCAAAGGCGAGGTTGTCGGAATCGGCGGACTTGTTGGCGCGGGGAAAACAGAGCTATGCAAAGCCATCTTCGGTCTAAGTAAAGGGACAACAGGAGATTTAATTCTTAATGGTAAGAAGTTAAAGCACAAAACTCCGCACGCTGCCGTTAAATCAGGTATTGCATTAGTGCCTGAGGAACGCCGCAAGGAAGGGATCCTTGTATCGGAATCCGTTTCGGTTAACTTAACTGCTGTTAGTTTATCCAAATTTACAAGCCTTCGAACTTTCCTGAACTTCAAGAAGGAGAGAGAAATCGCTAAGCAAATGATTACTAGCCTTGGGGTTAAGACACCAAGCGACCAAGCGAAAGTGAAAAATCTCTCAGGTGGTAATCAGCAAAAGATTGCAATTGGCAAATGGCTTGTTGGTGATTCTGAAGTATACATCTTCGATGAACCAACCAAAGGCGTCGACGTTGGAGCGAAGCGCGATATATTTGAACTGATTTCAGGTCTTGCGGCAAAAGGCAAATGCGTCATCTATGCATCCTGCGAATTGTCGGAACTACTAGGAATCACGGATCGTATGTACGTGCTTTATGACGGAGAGGTTGCAAAAGAGCTAGAAACAAGCAAAACGAATGAAGAAGAGATATTGTTCTACTCGACAGGAGGCAAGTAACATGAGCAAAGGAAACTCCATACAAGCTGCTCGCAAATTTGATTTCTTTGATTTCCTATATAAATACGGAACCTTGATTACAATCGTTATCTTGATCGCATTCTTCGGCATGATGTCAGAAAGCTTCTTGCAAGTCTCTAACATCATTAATATCCTAAGATCAATTTCAATTGTAACGATTATCGCAGTCGGGATTACGATTTCCTTGTCGGTTGACGGTTTTGACTTGTCAGTTGGCTCGATTGCATCTTTATCCAACGCGCTCGTCATCTCCATGTTTGTCTGGTATGGACAAAATATCGTACTTGGTATTCTAGTAGCGATTGTAATTAGCTTATTAGTTGGTATCTTAAACTCCTTCGCAATCGTTAAGCTCAAGATTCCTGATATGTTGATGACACTTGCGATGATGTTCATCGTTCAAGGTATTGCGCTAACGTATACAAGAGGCGCAACTGTATCTGCGAACATGGTTATGCCGGATGGCAGCTTTGCGACAGGCACAATCAGCCCTCTTTTTGCTAAACTTGGACAAGTTCCTTGGATCATCATTATCATGGTTGTTGTTGTAGCCGTTGTTCATATTTTCTTAACTTATACGAAGCATGGTCGTTACATGTACGTAATTGGCGGTAACCCAGAAGCTGCTAAGCTATCAGGTATCCCAGTTAATAAATATCGTGTTGCTGCATACCTATTATCTGCACTATTTGCGGCAATCGGTGGTATTATCCTTGCATCACGTGTTATGACAGCCGAAGTTAACGCAGGTGCTCCATATCTAATGGACGCTGTAGCTGCTGCCTTTATCGGATTATCCGTTCTTGGTTCAGGCAAACCGAACGCTATTGGTACCTTCGTGGGTGCGATCCTGATCGGTGTTCTGCAAAATGGACTTGTTATGATGTCCGTTCCTTACTACGCAATGGATATTGTTAAAGGAACAGTACTAGCTTTAGCACTAGCCTTAACCTATTATAAGAATAAATCATAGTTAACAAGAAACGATCAAATCATCCAGATAAAGAGAAATGTGTTTCCGAGAAGAAACGGATTCACGGTCCATAAAGACAGGTGCGTTTCTTAAGGTATTACTTAGAATTTATGACACGAAAGTTATAAATTCTATAATACTAAAAATTGGGTTATTCAACTTTGTAGGAGGTATAGGAGAAATGAAAGATTTCAGTGCTTACTTTACAATGAAAGAAACTGACGCAATCGCATATGCAACGACACAACTAGATATGTTTGATCACAATGCAGAATTAACTTGTACCGAGATCGGTGACGGGAATCTGAACTTCGTGTTCCGTATCCAAGATAAGAAAACAGGTAAATCGATTATTCTTAAACAGGCTGGTCCAGTTGCTAGAATTTCGAGTGATATTGCAGTTTCTCCTGACCGTAATCGAATCGAAAGTGAAATTCTTGCGATTCAATATAAGCTTGCACCCGGTTCCGTACCGCAAATATACAAGTTTGATAGTGTGATGAATTGCTGTGTAATGGAAGATTTGTCCGATCACGTAATTATGAGAAAAGCGCTTATGGAGCATAAGCAATTCCCTCTTTTTGCCGATCATATTACAACATTCCTAGCAAGCACATTGCTTCTAACTTCCGATGTTGTGATGAATCACAAAGAGAAGAAGGATCTCGTTAAGAGTTTCATTAATCAGGATCTATGTGAAATTTCAGAGGATCTTGTCTATACCGAGCCATTCTATGATTGCCCTCGTAATGAAGTGTTCGAACTTACTCGTGCATTTGCGAAACAGCATCTATGGGATGATGAGGCGCTATTGTTGGAAACAGCTAAGCTTAAATTCGAATTTATGACGAATGCTCAATCGCTTATTCACGGTGATTTGCATACAGGTTCGATTTTTGTTAAAGAAGATTCCACCAAAATCTTCGACCCTGAATTTGCGTTCTATGGCCCAGCAGGCTACGATATTGGTAATGTTATTGCTAACTTGATTTTTGCCTACATTAATGCAGAAATGACAATGGATGCAGGTCCTGCTAAGGAAACTCATACGTCATGGCTATTAGAGACAATCGGGTCTATAATAGATTTGTTCCAAGACAAATGGAATAAGCTATGGGATGAGAAAGCAACTGACCGCGTTGCACAATACAAAGGCTTCAAGTCCTTCTATCTAAGCAATGTGTTGAAGGATACTGCAGCTGTAGCTGGTCTTGAAATGATTCGTAGAACACTTGGATTAGCTCACGTGAAAGACGTAACGTCTATTGCGGATGATGCTAAGCGTTCACAAGCTGAGAAATTCTGCTTGATCGTAGGTAAACGTTTCATTATGGAAAGAGAACAGTTAACAACAGGTGCCAAATACTTGGAAATTTTGAAAGCGGGGGTACAACATGACTAATCAACAAGATATTCTATCATCAGTCATTCAATCTGTTAAATTAGACGATGCAAATGATACACTTATCATTCTGGATCAAACTTTGCTTCCGAATGAGAAAGTATTCCTAGAGCTCAAAGAGATGGAAGATGTATGGGATGCTATCTACTACCTACGTGTTCGTGGTGCTCCTGCAATCGGTATTGCAGCAGGCTATGGCGTATATCTTGGAACAAAGCAATCCCAAGCAGCTACTTACGATGAGTTGTACGCTGACTTCCTTAAAGTGAAGGAATATCTGGCTTCCTCCAGACCTACTGCTGTTAACCTATTCTGGGCGCTTGATCGTATGGATGCTCGCTTCAAAAAAGAAGCTGGGAAGTCTGTAGCCGAAGTGAAAGCAGCTCTTCATGAAGAGTCTGAATTGATTCGTTCCGAAGACGAGCAAATTTGCAAAAACATCGGTGAATACGCACTTTCCTTGCTGAAACCAGGCATGGGTCTATTAACACACTGTAACGCTGGAACAATTGCAACTGCGAAGTATGGTACAGCACTTGCACCTATGTACTTAGGTCAAGAGCGCGGCTATGATTTCAAAGTGTTTGCGGACGAAACTCGCCCATTGCTTCAAGGTGCTAGACTTACAGCATGGGAGCTTAAAGAAGCTGGCGTGGATGTAACGCTAATCTGCGATAACATGGCTTCCATCGTAATGAAAGAAGGCAAAATTCAAGCTGTACTGGTTGGCTGTGACCGCGTTGCTGAGAATGGCGACACTGCGAACAAAATCGGTACATCAGGTGTTGCGATCCTAGCGAAACATTACGGAATTCCGTTCTATGTATGTGCACCGCTATCAACAGTTGACTTGAATACGAAGACTGGCGACGACATCCATATCGAACTAAGACCGTCCGAAGAAATCACAACGAAATTCTATGCAAAACCACAAGCACCAGAAGGTGTTCAAACATACAATCCTTGCTTCGACGTAACAGACCACAACATGATCACTGCGATCATCACAGAGAACGGTATTGCTTATGCTCCGTTTGAAGAAAGTCTGCCGAAGATGTTCAAGAACAATAAGTAATTAGTGTGAAAAAGGGCATCCCTTAGCCGTATAGCTGAGGGGTGCCTTTATTGTTTAGTATACCTTAAGAAACGCCTCCGTTCTTAAAGACGTTGAAACCGTTTCTTCTTGTGGAGAAGACGGGGTGCGCTACAGAGGATTTAAAGCTGCATTGATGCAACTTCGGCTGTTCGGCGAACTTCTGCTGTTTGCTAAACCTCTGAAGCCACGTTCTCATGCAGCTTTCTTCCTCTAGCCCCGAGTAACTTCTGTTGTTTCACGTCCAGCCTGCATTTTGTACATTCAAAAACGCCGATTCGCCCCAATAAGCAACTTTGCCTGCAATTAGTACATTCAAAAAAGCCCGTTTGCTTGAAACGGGCCTTTTTGTGGCTTTTTGAATGTATGGAATGCAGGCAAACTCTGTTGAAGGGGGCTTCTGGGGTGTTTTGAATGTATGTTATGCAGGCAAAAGTGCTTCTTCTTATTCCCTCAGAAACCAGTCGCCCTATATGGCTCAGTTGAGTTTATTGTTTGTGGAGAGGGGGGGGGAGTAGGTTTGAAGCTGCATTGACACGCACTTTGGCTATTCGTCGAACTTTTGCTGCTTGCTGAACCTCAGCAGCCACGTTCTCATGCAGCTTTCTTCGTCTAGCCCCGAGTAATTTCTGTATCGCGTCCAGCCTGCATTTTGTACATTCAAAAGCGCCGATTCGCCCCAAAAAGCAACTTTGCCTGCAATTAGTACATTCAAAAAAGCCCTTTTGCTTGAAACGGGCCTTTTTGTGGCTTTTTGAATGTATGGAATGCAGGCAAACCTTGTCGAAAGGGGGTTCTGGGGTATTTTGAATGTATGTTATGCATTCAAATATTAATTCTAGGAATCTAGTTAATAATATATTGGAATTAATATGAACTATATGAAAAAAAAGCCATTTCATTGTGATATAATAGAGTCACAATAGAATGGCTTTCTGAGGGTGGTCGGCTAGTCTCCAGGAATGGAGGTGATGCCGTGAGCGTATATGAAGCAATATCTGTAATGTTCCAATTTGGAATGTGGATTATAGCGTTAATAACTTTGATTATTACGCTGCTGATATATGTAAACAAAAAGAAATAGACCTCCCTAGCCAAGGACACGGTCTATTTCTGACGTGAAATTCCTTTATAAGCCAACCGCCCTTAAAAGCGGCTATTGTTGAGTCGGGGTGCAACCCGACTCTTTATATTTTTATTATATCCTTTAATAAATATTCCTGCAATATAATGTAAATACAATAGACATTTCCCATGACCTCGATAAGTATTAACTTTGAAGGATTATGATTAGTATTACCATTAATATATTGTATTATGCTTTTTTCAGAAGACAACGGACATCATCATAAAAGGAGAAATTTAATGAAAGATAAACAAATTGCTAAAGTCTGTAGCGTACTACTAATAATGGTATCCCTTCTAATGGCTTGTTCGAGTGCACCTGGAATTTCTTCATCTCCCATTCCGCAAACCACACCACATAGTCATGTGACAATTCCGCCAGGAAATAAGATTGTTAAAGAGAAAGATCGAGTAATTCGAATAGATGGTCTGGTCATTCCTGTTTCGAAAATTGAAGTTCTGGACTCCTATTTAAAGGTTGAAAAATATGATCAGACTGAATTCGAACGTCTGCGAATCGACCCCATACATGATGATGGAGAGAAGAAAACCTACCATATTGGATATGGCTGTGGAATGAAGAATTGTTGTCATGTATTGGTTCAGATTCATCAAGAAGAAGTTTATAGTTTAGAGCTTCCTGAAAGCATGTATATGGGAAGCATTTTGAACAAGGATCAATCTCGAGCTTTGATAAAATTCGGATTCAATGAGGGGAACCTCGTTAATCATAGTGCTATTCGAGGACTTGATTTACAATCCTTTCGCTTCTTAACGATGAAATCCAGTGAGGATGAGGCTTTATACGGAGAGATGAATCTTCCTTTTCCTGAAGTACAATGGATCAACAATCAAACGATTAAACTTACTATCGCCGATGTTCCCAATTCGGAATATGAAACACTAAAGAAGTGGGGAGAGTTAGTATCACCGCCAACAAAGGAGATAATAGTATCCTTTACCTCATAAACAATTCTCACACACTTGAGCTTATTTCCCCTTAGAGTAATAGGCTTTTGTGAATGCGAAACGAGCCTTAGAAGAGATTCTAGAGGCTCGTTTTTTATTCGACTGTTTTATTGTTGTGTACTATTAGGTCCGCTGAGTGTTTCCACTTACTCCTCGCAGAAACGTAATCACCTCTAACATGGTGATCAATCGTTTCTACTTACTCACACTCCGTCAACTCTACATTATGCGATTCTAGGAAGTCGTGCCATTCTTGGCTAAGTGGCTTGTCCACAATAACGCTATGAATGTGTTCAAAACCACAAATACTTGCGAAAGAAGTGCGATTAAACTTCGTATGATCCGCGATTAAGTACACTTTGTTAGCACGTTCAACGGCAAGTCTTCTGACTTCTGCTTGTTGCTCGTTGGAATCTGTGATTCCGTGCTGCATACTGATCGTGCGACAGGAGATGAAAGCTAGGTCAAAATAATAGCTGTTCATGTTCTGTTCTGCATTGCGTCCCAGTGCGGACATGGAACTGTTGGATACCACACCGCCAACAATGACGAGATGGACATTCGGACTGTCCAATAGAGCGTTTACAATTTTGATCGAATTCGTCACAACGGTAATGCGTTTGTTTCCGATCAGGTTTGCGATATATAACGAGGTAGTAGATGCATCTAGGAAAATGGAATCCCCATTCTTAATGAATTCCACACATTTGGTTGCGATCTGCTTTTTTCCTTCAACAAGGATATGTTCTCTTAAATTGACATTCACATCATTCTGCACGCCATCGGATATGTAGGCGCCTCCATAAATGCGTATAAGAATCCCTTCATCTTCTAATTGCTTAAGATCTCGACGAATCGTTTCTTCCGTTACATCGAACAGTGATGTTAATTCGGCAACGGTTACATTTTTCTTTTCTATAATTAATTCTTTTATTTTGGCTTTCCGCGCAATTGGTAACATTACTTTATCACACACTTTCCCGATTAGTTTAGTTTGTAGTTATTATAGCATATTTGTGGAAGGGATTTACTATGTTTGTGGGATTTATTGTTTGAAATTTTATTGATTTAAGAATTATTTTGCTCTTATTCGGATATTTTTCCACATAATTTCGAGATTTATACAATCAAAACCAACAAAATAACACACAAAACAGAAATAAATAATTGACAAATAGCGTATAAAGTAGGAAAATCAATGTATGAAGTTGTATTTTTAGTGCAATAGATCTCAGGAGGTGACTACATGCTAGATAATCCGAAATATCTAAGTGATTTTGAAGCGAAGAAGATGATTTGTGAAATTGGTAGAAGAGTTTATGCCAAAAACTTTGTAGCAGCAAATGATGGCAATATATCGGTGAAAACCGGACCAAATGCAATTTGGGCTACACCTACAGGTGTTAGTAAAGGATTTATGACACCAGACATGTTAGTTAAGGTGGATCTTAATGGAAAGGTATTGGCTGGTAAGCTGAAGCCTTCATCAGAGATCAAAATGCATTTAAGAGTTTATAAAGAAAATCCGAATGTAAACGCTGTAGTACACGCACATCCACAAGCTGCAACAGCTTATGCGATTGCTGGTATTGGATTAGATCAAGCTTATTCGCCAGAAGGAGTTATTTTACTTGGTAAGGTGCCTGTAGCTCCATATGCAACACCAAGTACGCAAGAAGTACCTGATTCGATTGCTCCTTTCTGTAAGGACTATAATGCGGTATTGCTTGCTAACCATGGTGCGTTAACTTGGGGCAAGGATATTACAGAAGCATACTTCCGTATGGAATCCCTGGAGCATTATGCAATGACAGTGATTCTTACTAAGAAAATTACGGATCAAGTGCAAGAGCTAACTTGTGACCAGCTTACTGAGCTTATTAAGATCAGGGAGAAAATGGGAATTATGACAGGCGGTACATTGACTTGCCGTGTAGATTCACCAGCCCAAGCTGCTGACAAGGCGTCACAACAGCCTGTACAGGAAGATAACAAACAGGATTTGATTCAGACGATTGTAGCTAAAGTGACGGAAGAAGTAATCAAGAGACTTCCAACTAATCGTTAAAAGCAAGTCGGAAGTCAATCATCAGAGGGGTGAAGCATCCATGAATTTGACTGAAGCGGACGTTCAGAAGATTATTAACAGCGTTATTACCAATATTGAGAAAAAGCTAACTGATGTTGTTCCAACTGCTGCAGCAGCGTCGCAAGCTGAGCCTGCAAAGCAAGCAGAGGTATTCTCTGCTGTTGGGGAGCACGGTGCATTTGATCGAGTAGAAGATGCAGTGAAAGCAGCTCATCAAGCACAAGTTCATTATATACAGAATTACAAGCTGGAAGATCGCGAAGCGATGATAACAGCAATTCGTCAAGCGACACTATCGAATAAGAACGAACTGGCACAAATGATTGTAACAGAAACAAAGCTAGGCAAGCTTGCACATAAACTGGCTAAGCTTGAATTAACAGCAACTAAGACACCAGGAACCGAAGATTTGAAAACGTTAGCATTCTCAGGTGATGACGGTCTAACGATTGTAGAGCTTGGACCATTTGGTGTGATTGGAGCCGTAACGCCAGTTACGAATCCAGTAGAGACGATTATCAATAACTCAATCGGGATGATCGCTTCAGGTAATGCAGTTGTGTTCAATGTCCATCCATCCGCTAAGAAATGTAGCGCATTTGCAGTGCAAATGATTAATAAAGCGATTGTATCTGCTGGCGGTCCAGCGAATCTTGTAACAATGGTGAAAGAACCTACCAAAGAAACACTTGATCAAATCGTAGCTGCGCCTGAAACGAAATTACTCGTTGGTACTGGTGGCCCTGGTCTTGTTAAAGCGCTATTAAGCTCAGGCAAGAAAGCGATTGGTGCAGGAGCAGGTAATCCTCCAGTTGTTGTCGATGAGACAGCAGATATCGAGAATGCAGCAAAAGAAATTATCAAAGGTGCATCTTTTGATAACAACATCCTTTGTATCGCAGAGAAAGAAGTATTCGTAGTTGATTCTGTAGCGGATGATCTTATTTATCACATGATGAATAACGGTGCATATCGCTTAGATCAACAAGAGCTTGAGCAGGTTATGAGCTTTGCGCTTGAAGCGAACGAGAAGCAAGTGGCAAGAGGCTGCTCTCTTGATACGAAGCGTGTATACCACACAGTGAAGGATTGGATCGGTAAGGATGCAATGTCATTCTTGAACAAGCTTGGCATCAATCCAGGCAGAGAAATTGACCTTCTCATTTGTGAAGTAGATTTCGACCATCCTTTCGTTCAATTAGAGCAAATGATGCCAGTTCTACCGATCGTTCGAGTGAAAAATCTTGACGAAGCTATTGAAATGGCAGTTAAAGCAGAGCATGGCAATCGCCATACAGCAATGATGCACTCCCACAATGTGAATAACCTGACACGTTTTGCACGTGCGATTGGTACAACTATTTTTGTGAAGAATGCATCCTCATTAGCAGGTGTTGGCTTCGGTGGCGAGGGTCATACAACAATGACCATTGCAGGTCCAACAGGTGAAGGTTTAACCTCTGCAAAAACATTTACAAGACAAAGACGCTGCGTCCTAGCAGAAGGCGCATTCCGAATCGTATAGTTTATGGCATAACAGGAGGTGATGAAAGATGGATCGTTACGCACTTGGTTTCTTGGAAGTTCAAGGCTATAGTGTAGCACTTGCCGCAATGGATAAAGCGTGCAAGGCAGCTAACATTACGATTCACGGGATGGATGTTAACAATCCGCCTGATGAGAAGAATGCCGTCATTCCGGTTATGGTGCAGGTGAAATTCACAGGTCCAATCAGTGACGTGCAAATTGCGCTTGAAGTCGCACAAGAAGCCGCATGTGAGTATGTAAGTCCTAATGAAGTGATGATCCGCTGCATCCCTTCAAGCTCCAAAGAAGTACATGCCTTACTTCCGATCGGGAAGGTTAAGTGCAAATAAATAGGTTGTCAGCAGGGGGTGCAAGATGAAACAAGCCCTTGGAATGATTGAGACCATTGGGATGACTGCTGCTATCCGTGCTGCGGATATGATGATCAAATGCGCCTACGTTGAAGTGGCCGGATTTGAAAAATCAGGTGCTGGTTATGTGATGGTTCTGATCAAAGGATCCATTAGCTCTGTACAGGCTGCCTTGGAGATTGGAGCGGAAGAAGCGAGTCGTACGGGTCAGCTAATCGCCGTACATGCGATTAACAATCCTTACGAAGGTATTCACCCCTTAATTCCAGTTGACAGAATGGAGAATGACGATGAAGAGCTATGAGGCGATTGGCGTTGTAGAAGCGCAGAATTTTACGACCGCACTCGAACTAGTTGATGAAATGTGCAAGACGTCTCATGTTCAATTCTTAGGTGCTGAGAAGTATCTGGGAGGACGACTCGTTACTGTCATCGTTGGAGGCAGCATTGCGAATGTGACAGCAGCAGTTGAGGCTGCTAGAGCCGTATGCGATAAGAAGCCGATGAATCCACTCAAAATGAGCTTAGTTATTCCTAAGCCGCATGCTGAAATTCTGAAGTTCATTATCCCATCGCAGGCAGAAGCCGAAGTGATGAAGGTAACCGTACCGCAGGTACAGGAGACACAAGAAGAACCAAAGAAAATAGCACAGGAAACACCAGTACAAGAAACCGTTCCTAGCCCGAGCAAGAACGCAAAGAAACGTAAAAATAAAAATGCAACGATGAAGTAGTTTGGCACAATAAATATTTTAACTAAACTCAAACTTTTAGGAGGCACATATCATGAACGAATCCATCGCGATCATCGAAACAAGAGGCTTAACAGCAGCAATCGAGGCAGCAGACGCAATGCTTAAAGCAGCAAATGTTGAAATCGTAGGTACTGAGAAAATCGGATCTGGTCTCGTAACTGTTATCGTACGCGGCGATGTTGGTGCGGTTAAAGCAGCAGCAGAAGTTGGTTCCGAAGCAGCGCAAAGAATTGGTGAGCTTGTAGCAGCACACGTAATCCCAAGACCACATAGCGATGTAGCAAAGCTTCTTCCTATGTTGAAATAGTTGGCACTGCAAAGATTGATAGACAAGCAACGAAAATAGCGGCTTTTTATACAAAATAAAATTATTGGAGGATACATCCATGAACGAATCTATCGCGATTATCGAAACAAGAGGTTTAACAGCAGCAATTGAAGCGGCTGACGCAATGCTTAAAGCAGCGAACGTTGAAATCGTAGGTACAGAGAAAATCGGATCTGGTCTCGTAACTGTTATCGTACGCGGTGATGTAGGCGCAGTTAAAGCGGCAGCAGAAGTTGGTTCCGAAGCAGCTCAAAGAGTTGGCGAGCTAGTAGCAGTTCACGTAATTCCAAGACCGCATAGTGATGTAGCAAAGCTTCTTCCAATGTTGAAATAGTTTAATGCAATTAATGATCGACCAGATAAATATTTGAGGAGGTTACTGAGCATGAACGAATCCTTAGGCATTATTGAAACAAGAGGTTTAACAGCAGCAATTGAGGCGGCTGACGCAATGCTTAAAGCAGCAAACGTTGAAATCGTCGGTACAGAGAAAATTGGATCAGGGCTCGTTAGCATCATGGTAAAAGGTGAAGTTGGCGCAGTGAAAGCAGCAGTAGAAGTTGGTTCCGAAGCGGCTCAAAGAGTTGGCGAACTCATCGCTGTACACGTAATTCCAAGACCGCATGGGGATGTTGTAAAGCTTCTCCCAAGCCTAAACTAAAAGTGGTGATCTTATGACACAAACAATTGCGACTGAATTGACAGAGACGATTACAAAACTTGTGTTAGAAGAGCTCAGCAAAGTCGGATTGGCTCCCTCTGGGGAGCCTCTCAAATATGTGCCAGTCGGCGTATCCGCAAGACATGTGCATGTCAACCGTGCGCACATGGATATTCTATTCGGACCAGGCAGTGAGCTAACTAAATTCAAGGATATTTCCCAACCAGGGCAGTTTGCAGCCAATGAGCAAGTAACACTTATTGGCCCCAAAGGTACGATCGAGAAGGTTCGTATACTTGGACCGCTGCGTAAGGATACGCAGGCGGAAGTATCACCAAGTGATGCAAGAAAGCTTGGCGTTAACCCGCCAGTAAAACAATCAGGTGTTCATGACGGTACGCCAGGCATTACACTTGTAGGTCCTAAAGGTACAGTTGTTATTGAGCGAGGCTGTATCGTAGCTGAACGTCATATCCATATGACACCTGCTGAAGCTAGCGCATTCGGTGTTCAGAATGGACAGAAGGTCCAAGTGAAAATCGAAGGTCCAAGAGGCGGTATTATGAATGAGGTTATGATTCGCGTAAGAGATGATTTTGCGCTGGATATGCACATTGATACCGATGATGGCAATGCATTCGGTCTTAAAACAGGCGATAAAGTGGAGATTATTACAGAGTAAAGTGAGGACAAAGGGATGATTATTGGTAAAGTAATAGGCAATGTGGTTTCTTCCCGCAAATACGATACGCTTCAAGGCTATAAGCTGCTTCTCATTCGTCTTCAGTATACAGATAAAAAAGAGGTTATTGTTGCTGCCGATGTGATGGGAGCTGGCGTAGGTCAGCAAGTTATCGTGTCATTTGGAGAGAGTAACCAATATGCGTTGAATAAGAACGCTCCGATCGACGCGTTAGTCGTTGGGATTGTCGATAACGAGCCGATCATCGATTTGTCTGAGTAGGCGTAAAGGGAGGGAGCTTAAGTGACAGATACGATTCGAGTTCTGGCTGTAGGCGATCCGGCAGTTGATGCATATGTGGAACAAGCATTTGGGCTGATAACCACTTATGAACAGAGGAATCAGGTTAAGGTTGATTTTAATATTGTATCGTTTGAACAGTATTACAGCACGATGATGGCTGCTTTTCAAGGGGAGCAGGATTACGACATTGTCATGGTAGCTGGGCATCTATGGCTTAAGGATTTTGTTAATAAAGGTTATTTGGCC
Source organism: Paenibacillus albiflavus (assembly GCF_004344915.1). GTDB lineage: Bacteria > Bacillota > Bacilli > Paenibacillales > NBRC-103111 > Paenibacillus_AM > Paenibacillus_AM albiflavus. The sequence continues at coordinate 86,366 of NZ_SKFG01000004.1, forward strand.
AAGGTGAACTATCCGCAGGATGCAAATTGGAACTTGCAGGATATTGTGCCTGTTGTAAGGCAAGAGTTGGAGGTTGCAGGAATTCCTTATTTGTACCCTTCATTCTGTGATGGACATATGGTGCTTTATCGCAAATCGATCGTTAAACGCTGCTTAGGCTCACTTCCCCCTGATGTGATAACAACAGATGAGTTGCTGGACATGGTGGCAAAGTGCCATGATGTGAACGCAATGAATGGAATTGTGCTTAAGGCGCATCCAAGTGAAATTCTTCTCGATTTCTTGCCTTATTTGCGCAATGAAGGTGTGGATGCATTTGATCCGAAGACGCATCTGCCAACGTTTAATAACGAACATGGAAGATTAGCGCTTCATAAATATATTCAGCTTCGGAAGTATGCCCCGCACGATACTCATACGTATGGGAACGATGAGGTCAGAGAAGCTTTTCAGCAATTACGTTCCGTTTTTGCAGTTACTTGGGGCGGTCAGCTCGGTGTTGTACTGGATGAACGCTGTGAGCAGCTTGAAGATGTTGGCTTTGCAACACTTAAGTCAGCATGGAACGTAACTTGGAGCTTCGGCATAAATGCGAAGTCGAATAAGCAGCAAGAAGCGAATGCGTTATTACAGTATTTAGCTTCATCAGAGGTAGACAGGGTTATTGGAGGCTATGCAGGCTCACCAGTAAGACGTTCCACCTATGACATGGATTCAGAACAATATGATTGGTATTCTACCCATCTTAATATGATAGAGAACTACGCACAGCCTCTGCCAACGATGGACAACGCTGGCGAGATATTAGGCGTACTGTACAGTAAGATTAGCCAAGCTTTTCAAGCAGAACTAACGGTCGAGGAGGCGCTTCAGCAAGCGGAAGCGGAGATCCTCTCCATGCAGAAAGAGAGGAAGACATCATGAAGGTAGTTGTAATTGGAGGGGTTGCGGCAGGTATGTCCGCAGCTTCAAAGCTTAAGCGTGTCGATCAAACTGCAGAAGTAATCGTGTATGAGAAAGGCAACTTTTTATCCTATGGGGCTTGCGGTTTGCCGTATTATGTATCAGGTGTAAATGATGATTATACGAAAATGATCGCTCGTCCTCGTGAGAAATTCGAAGAAGCTGGGATTAAGACGCATCTGAGACATGAAGTGCTCAAAGTTATTCCAGGTAGCAAACAGATTATGGTGAAGGATCTTGAACGCAATCGTGTGTTTATGGAGTCCTACGATAAGCTGATGGTTGCAACAGGTACAAGACCGATTGTACCGAACTTGCCTGGTAAAGATCTTGAAGGCGTTCAGGTGCTAAAAACATTAGAAGATGGCATCGCGATGCAGCAGACGGTTGCGAATTCAGATGTTCAGGATGTCGTGATTGTCGGTGCTGGTTATATCGGAATCGAAGTGGCGGAAGCAATGGTTGAGCTTGGCAAACGTGTACGTGTCATTGAGCTTGGCGACCGTATTCTTAAGACGTTTGATCAAGAGATTACAGATGTCGCAACCAAAGAACTGCTTAATCATGGCGTACAGCTTAACCTTGGAGAAGGGGTCCAAGCAATCACAGGTAATGGCATGGTGCAAGGTGTTCAAACGGACAAAGGCACGTATCCTGCCGATCTTGTTATCCTATCCATTGGTGTTAGACCAGCGACAGATTTTCTGCAAGGATCGGGCGTTGCGCTTGCTCGGAATGGCGCTGTGATCATTGACCGTGAAATGCGTACAAACGTAGAAGATATTTACTCCGCAGGCGATTGTGCAGAAGTGTACAGCAAGGTGATGGAGGAGAATACGTTTATTCCGCTTGGCACGACAGCGAATAAATGCGGCCGAATTGCAGGCAGCAATATGCTTGGCAAACATGAGAAATTCGTTGGTACGCTTGGCAGCGCAGCAATTAAGGTGCTTGGACTTGAGCTTGGCAGAACGGGTATGTCGGAGTTCGATGCGAAGCGTCTTGGCATTGAGTACGATACTGTTTTCGTAACATCTGGTGATCACCCTAGGTATTATCCAGATCCAACGGCAATTCAGTTTAAGCTTATATATGACAAAAGGACGCAAGTCCTGCTCGGCGCACAAGGTATTGGTAAGAAAGGGGTTGTCCTGCGAATCGATATATTTGCAGTCGCAATCCACGCTGGAATGACAACACGCGAGCTCGGAATGGTTGATTTATGCTATGCTCCACCTTTTGCAGGTGTATGGGATGCCGTTCATATTGCTTGTAATGCAGTTAAGTAGCTAGGGGAGGGCGAAACGGATGAGTTCGAAAGTAATGAGTTTAGAAGAAGCTGCTGGGCTAGTTCGCGACGGAGATCGCATTTCCTTCGGGGGCAACGTTCTTCATCGCGCACCAATGGCGATGGTTCGAGAATTAGCTCGTCAGAACCGCAAAAATCTTCGCATTGTCAAAACAGCAGGGGCGCATGATATCGATCTTCTATGTGCCACTGGATCTGTAGAGTCAGTTGATGCAGGCTTTGTCAGCTATGAGACGGAATTTGGTCTTGCGATGCATTATCGCAAAGCCGTTGAAGGCGGCAAAGTAATTGGTAATGAGCATGCTTGCTATACCGTAATTTGTGCTTTAAGAGCAGCAGCATCGGGTGCGCCATTTATGCCTGTTGCGGGCCTTAAAGCAGGGGATCTCTTGCAGGTAGCGGATTATTTCAAAGTCATTCAAGATCCTTTCAGCGGTGAGCCTGTAACGGTTGTTAAGGCCATCGTACCAGACGTTGCAGTCGTTCACGTTCAAGAGGCTGATGAATTAGGTAACGCTGTGATCTATGGTCCAAAATTCGAGGATGCGCTTATGAGCCGTGCAGCACGCAAGGTCATCGTAACAGCAGAGAAAATTGTGCCTCGCAGTAAAATAAGAATGCGTCCAGATCTAGTCGATATTCCTGGCTTCTTAGTAAGCGCAGTTGTTCATGCGCCAAGAGGTGCAGCTCCTTGTTCAGTGGAGAAAGCTTATGATGCCGATACCAAGGCAATTGAACGCTTCTTAAAACTCAAAGCCGAAGAGATGGACGTTTATTTACGCGAATATGAAACGAAGGACAGAGGCTTTAAGGTAGGTGGATTCAGATGAATATGATGAATAAGAAATCAGAGCCAAGAGTCAGCGACATTATGGTTTGTGCAATGGCAAGACTATTAAGAGACGAGGATCGTGTATTCCACGGCGTTTCTTCCCAAATGCCTATGGTTGCGATGATGCTGGCAAGACATTTGCATGCACCGAACCTTGTTCATTTGAACATTCCAGGTGGTGTAAATCCTGCTTCCATCAAGAAGCCATCTTATTCCTCCGCAGGTGCTGAGCTATTAGCAACTGGCGAAGCCTACTTCCCATTGGAGCATGTATTCGACTTATCAATGCGTGGCGGACTTGATGTAGCTTTCCTTGGCGGCGTTCAATTTGACGTTACAGGTAATGTCAACGCATCCGTAATCGGTGATTATCATAAACCGAAGGTTCGTTTACCAGGCGGTGCAGGTAGTGCGGTGCTGATTCCAACAGCGAAGCGTGCGATCATCTGGCGTACGAAGCACGACAAGCGTACCTTTGTAGAGAAAGTTAATTTCGTTACGACTAGAGGAAACCTGTGGAAAATCGTTACGAACCTATGCGTATTCGAATTCAAAAATGGCAGCCTGCACTTGGATTCTATCCATCCGACATCTTCCCTAGAAGAAGTTGCTGCAAACACAGGCTTCCCACTGCAATATGATGAAATTCGGTACACACCATTGCCAACAGATCGTGAAATGAACGCACTGAAGCAAATCGATCCATTCGATTATCGTTCGAAGGAAATGTAGCAATCAGAAATACAATCGATATAAGCCTTTTGATGTGGAGTGACTCCATATTGGAAGGCTTATATTATGTTTAGCTAAGAATCTGTTATTATAGATATATAGAAGCATTATATAGGGTTGTAAATGGAGGAGAGTACGATGGCGAATTTTTTTGATAAAATTAAACAAAGTGCAACGAAGGTAACGGATAAAGCGCAGCAGACAATCGAGTTATCCAAATTAACTTCTCAAATATCGGCTAAGAAGAAGGAAATTGATAAATTGTTACACCTCATTGGTGGAGAGGCTTATCATGCCTTTTCCAATGAGGATCTCATGCAGGCGGAGCCTAGAATAGCGCAATTTTCCAAAGAAATTAAAGCCATTCAGGAAGAAATAGAGTTGCTGGAAATTAAAGTTAAGGAACTTAAGAATGAGAAGGAATGCACATGCGGCAAAGTAGTCCCACTTGATACCAAATTCTGTCCTGTGTGCGGTAATAAATTTGAACCTCAGATTACCTCAGTTGATGTTATTCCCGAAGGCACGGAAGTCGTTGTGTCTGAATGTCCTGTCTGTCACGCAGCTTTACAACCAGATGCTAAGTTTTGTGAGAGCTGTGGATGTAAAGTAGTCTCTTAACCAAACGAAACGACTTGATATCCTTAAGGGGATGAATCAAGTCGTTTTATTCTATCTATTCCAATTCAAGAATTTCCTCAAAGCTAAGATTGACTGGTTGATCGGGCAAGTTCTCTATATCCTCCAGATTCGTGGTTGGAATGCGGTCACTTACTGTTTCAAATCGTAAACTATCGATCCATACCTGACCCTTGCCATTTAATAAAGTACCGAATGATATCGTTGTACTATTCTGCGGAACATCCAGTACAATATCATATCTTGTCCACTCTGTTGATCCGTCAATGGGCCTGTTGCTCATGTTATCGAATTGGATTGCGTCTTGTTCCTTGCTGTCAATTCTCATCCATAGGCCACACCATCCGTCTACATCCGTCGTTTTGACGAAACCAGAGAGCTGCAATCTTTGTCCACGGTAGGTGTCTGCTTTGAAGGTTTGCATCATGGTGGCAAACCCTCCAGCAATTTCGCCTGCTGAACGTAAATAGCCAGACGCTTTACCTTGATGTACGGTTTTAAAGTCTACCCCCATCTCATAGTCTGTCGGATGTGACCCAGTCAGCATCCACCCAATAGGTTCCTTTGTTTTTACATTCATCTTAATCCTCTCCCTCATATAAATTAATTTGGACATAAAGGTACGATATTTACCTGGAGTCATGTGATACATCTTTTTGAAAGCGCGTGTAAATGCTTCTTGTGATTCGAATTGATAATCGAGTGCAATGTCCAGAATTCGCTGGTCAGTAGTAAGCAGCTCGCTTGCTGCATTCGTCAATCTTCTAATGCGAATATAGCTAGCGAGTGTCATTCCCGAATAGGCGTGAAATAATCGGTGACAGTGAAACTGGGAAATTGCCATGTTAAGCGATATGATCTCAAGCGTAAGCTCTTCTTTAAGGTGATTATCTATAAAGGAAAGCGTTCGATGTAGATCTTCTCTATGCAGCGTATACAAGTTTCTCACCTCTCTTTCATCTGCTTTCATTATAGCCTGTGAACCTTAATGAAATTTGATCATTCTTGCTATTTAATTCAATTAATGAGCTACTATAGCAGCCATCATAAACTGAAATTAATGATATAATTTTTATAAAAAGCAGTAGAGAGGATTAACAAGCTGATGAATAAGAACTTACTTTACATAGAAGATGATCATGAAATTGGCACGATGGTGCGAGAAGATTTGACTGACCGAGGTTATAAGGTAACTTGGCTGACATCTGGTGATGGTGCGCTTGCGCAGATGGAAGATGCCGATCTTGTCGTGCTGGATGTCATGCTTCCTGGGCTGGATGGCTTTACCGTTGGTCAGCGATTAAAGAAGGAATATCCGTCTACGCCTATATTGATGCTGTCGGCACGCACATCGATAGACGATAAGCTTCAGGGGCTAAATTTTGCCGATGATTATTTGACGAAGCCCTTCCACCCGGAGGAACTGGCTGCTAGAGTTGAGGTGCTCTTAAGAAGGGCGGGCAAAGATGCAGTGCAAGTGGTTCAACTTAAACATTTGCAAGTCTACTTACAGGAGAATCGGGTTGTCGATACGAGAACGGATGAGGAAATCATGTTAACGGGTAAGCAGCTGCAGATTTTTGCCTATCTGTTGCGGCATGCCAATCAAATTCTGACGAAAGAGCAAATTTATGAAGGTGTGTGGGGAGAAACCTATTTGGATGGGGATAAATCCCTGATGGTTCATATTCGTCATCTTCGTGAGAAAATCGAGAATGATCCTGCCAATCCCGAAATTGTGGAGACGATCCGTGGCATTGGATATCGGGTGAGATCATGAAGATGAAATTTCGTCATTCCCTGCTTGCTAAATATTTGCTTATCATCATGATAGGGCTTGCGCTATGGCCTCTCATTATTCCGATTTCAATTCTGCTATATAATACGCCAGGTTTGTTGTCACAGAATAATGTGCCTGAGAATATCTATGCGCATGGTGATCAAATTGCGAGAATGTGGAATGAGGAAGCGGCAGGGCTTGCTGATGCTTCGAGCGAGAACATTCATCAGAAGCTGCAGCAGCTGTCAGCGAAGTATGACAAAGCGACTATTTTCTGGGTTGATGAGCAGGGTATAACGCAGCTTCGCTTTCCTGATTCGGCTCCTATCCCTGCGGAGTGGCGTGCCGGTAACATCATTCAATTCATGAAAAACAGCTATGACGGCGATCCGTTTACTTCAGTGGCGATGATCGGTAAGGAAGCGGAGCAGGGCTTTATGGTGCTTCAAATTCCTCGAGCTCTGATGGTGAATGAATTTCAGCATATGGATAGTCGCCTGTTGTATGCAATTTTTCTGTTGATTATCTTTTTATTTATTTTCATTTCATGGATGTTCTTTATGAAAATTCGCAAGCGTCTCGTACGGTTGCAGACAGCCATGAGTACCTCTGGCGATACAGGAATTCCTGAGCCAATCACCGTGAAGAAGAAGGATGAGATATCCCGGCTTGAACACTCATTCAATCTTATGATTCATGAACTGACCGCCAGCCGCAAGCGGGAGCAAGAAGAGGAGGAGCTTCGCAAGCAGTTGATTGCGAACTTGTCACATGATCTCAGAACACCGCTGACGACAATTCGTGGTCATGCCTATTCCTTGCGCAAGGAAATCGTATCTACCAAAGGTGTAGAGTCGATTGATCTGATCGAAAGTAAATCGGATTATTTAGCACAGCTAATCGAGAATCTTTTATCCTATACACTGCTAACAACAGGAAAATATCCGATGCGGCTTGCACGAGTGGATGTGCTGCGGACAATACGGACGGCAGCAGCTAGTTGGTATCCTGTTTTTGAAAAAGAAGGCTTTGAGGTCGATGTTCGTTTATCGGATACTGCGCTCTATTGGGATGCAGATGAACTGTGGCTGACGCGCATTCTGGACAACTTGTTCCAGAATATTATACGCCATGCCAAGGATGGCAAATATGTAGCTATTCGTATGGAGAATTATCAGAGTTTCCCTGCCATCGTTGTGGAAGACAAGGGACCAGGTATGAAATCAACCTCTGGTAATCAGGGGGCAAGAATTGGACTCACGATTATAGCAATGATGGTCAAGGAAATGAAGCTGGAATGGGATATCGTCAGTACAGAGAATGGTACGGCAGTTTATCTGTATTCTCCGAAATTAAACAAATCTTAAACAAGTTGTAGCCTTCAAATTAACCTTCATTCGTTATGATGAGTAACGAGGTGATGGAGATGAACAATTTCGTAATCCAAACAACGGAATTAACGAAAACATATAAAACACGCAAAGCGGTAGACAATGTAAATTTACAAATTAATAAAGGTGATATATACGGGTTCTTAGGACCGAATGGAGCGGGAAAAACAACAACGATTCGGATGTTGCTCGGCTTAATTAAACCAACGAAGGGAAAAATTCGGATTTTTGGTCGTGATCTACATAGCGATAAACTATCTATTCTTCGTAAGGTAGGTTCTTTAGTCGAATATCCATCGTATTATGGCCATTTGACGGCGCGTGAAAATTTAGAGACGGTTCGTCGGATTATCGATGTGCCTAAGTCCCGAATTGACGAGGTGCTTGCGCTCGTTCGTCTGACAAATGAGTCCAAGCGACCTGTTAAAGGCTTCTCGCTAGGGATGAAGCAAAGACTCGGGATTGCGACAGCGCTTCTTGGCAATCCTGAACTGCTAATACTCGATGAACCAACGAATGGACTTGATCCATCCGGTATTTTGGAGATGCGGGAGTTGATCAAAAGCCTTCCTGAGCAGTATGGCATCACCGTTCTCGTATCTAGTCATTTGCTGAGTGAAATAGATCAAATGGCGACTAAGGTCGGTATTATTCAGAATGGAGCGATGGTTTACCAGGATTCAATTGAGGTGCTTCGGAGTCAAGCGAGAAGCGGCATTCGGATCGTAACAAGCAATCCTGAGCAAGCGGTTCGAACGATTGCTTCTGCTGGTTGCTATGCAAAGCTGCAAACGCAGGATAACTCACTCATGATCGAACAAATATCGGACGACAAGGTAGCCCTTGTGATCGAATATCTTGTGAATGCAGGTCATTCTGTCTATCGTGCGGAAGCGATTCAGAGCTCGCTTGAGGATATCTTCCTTGATCTCATTGGGGAGGGACAAAGTCTATGATCGCTCGGGTACTTGCGACTGATTTGATGAAGCTAAGACGCAAAGCGATTTGGTTTCTTGTGTTCCTTGGACCTATCGGTGTCATTGCGCTTCAAGCTCTTAATTTTGGTCTGAGATACGACTATTTAACGAACCTATATAAGGATGATTTGTGGGGGGTTTTGCTGGAGAATATTCATTATCTCAGTATGTTTGCGCTAGTGTTCGGAATGACGATTATTACTTCGATGCTGGCTAACATTGAGCATCAGCTAAATAGCTGGAAGCAGGTGCTGGCTCTTCCCGTCTCCAGAATAAGTGTGTACACGGCGAAGTTTATACTAAGTTTCTTATTGCTTCTTGTATCCTGCAGTTTATTGGCTGTCTTAACTATCGTCCTCGGACTATCGCTTCAGTTCGGATCCGATTATCCTTTGGTTGTGATTATACAGAAGTCATTCTATCCATTGCTTGCCGCTTTGCCCATTCTAGCTCTGCAGCTATGGCTATCCATTACGATGAAGAATCAGGCGATCCCGTTGACAGTTGGGATTGTAGGGACGATCTTTGGCATGTTTACTAAAGCAATGCCCGATTGGCTAATATGGAAGTGGCCTACGTTGATCAATCAAGCTAAGGTTCCTGAGTATTCCGTATATGCAGGAATAATTGTTGGTATGTTTTTGCTAGCATGCGGGGTATTCGATTTTCTTAAGAGGGATGTGAACTAGCATGATGACCTTTAACCGTGTGCTGCAATCGGAGTGGCTCAAATTACGTAAATCGAGTATATGGCTGCTTATTTTTGTCAGTCCGATTCTGGCTTTCATTGTAGGAGCGCTAGTGGATTTGGGCTATAACGATTGGGGAGTCCTGTTAAGCCAAATGGTGTTCACTCATGCTATGCTGTTCTTACCGTTATTAACGGGTGTATTTGCTGCATTCGTGTGTCGCTATGAGCATAGTGGGGGTGGCTGGAAGCAATTGCTGGCACTGCCGATGAAACGTACGCATCTTTATTTAGCCAAATTTATCGTTGTTTTCTCCCTGATTCTAGCTGTGCAGCTCCTATTTTTAATTGGTGTTGTTGTGGCAGGAGCGATTCGAGGATTAGATTCACCGATTCCATGGATCATGCTATTACGCAGCGGTCTTGGTGGCATGGTTGCAGTGTTGCCTCTGATTGCACTTCAATTAACGGTATCGATTGCTTGGTCTAGCTTTGCTGCTCCACTTGCACTGAATTTTATATGCACCTTACCCAATATACTTGTTTCTAATTCTGCCGATTATGGTCCATTCTATCCATGGGCACAGCCGTTTATAGCGATGATGCCATACAATCCTGATAACTTTGGAGCGTTTAATGTGTCTTTCGAGACTTTGATCTACGTGATTTTGGGCAGCTTTGTTGTTTTCTTCGTTTCAGGATTTACTTATTTTCAGAGAAAAGAAGTGTAGACGAACGTTTGTGAATGTTTATAAGCTAATCGCTATTTAGATGCGGTTAGCTTATTTTTTTCTCCTTTCACACAATATTTGGCCCAAAATCAATTGACTCTGATTAGCCAAAATTCTATGATTAGGCCAAATAGTTTGGCTGAAATTATGTTAGCGCTAATGGAGGGTCAGATGGTCACATTAAAGGATATTGCTCAGCTCGCAGGCGTATCTATTTCAACTGCATCTCGTGTACTAAATCATGACAATAGCCGCACAGTAAAAGATGAAACAAAAGGCAGGATTTTCGCAGCTGCAAGACAACTGGGGTATGTGTCCAGCAGTGAAGAAGGTCGACAGCTCTACAATCGGCAGCGTGACTCTGCAACTATGCAAATCGGTTGCATCGTATCTGTCATTCAGCAAAAGTATAACTATCATAATCATCCCTATTTTTCACCTATTTTAGCTGGTATCGAGTCCTATTTGGCCCAAAAAGGTTATAGTTTCGCTTATATCCATTCTTCTAAGGAGCTCCATGATAAGCGAATTCTGCGGAAGGTAGTTCGGGATGTGAAGGTCGATGGCATGATTATCGTCGAAGGGATGGACGCAGAAATTTATCAGCAAATTAAGCGGCATTCAACTGCACTGGTAGGGATAGATATTGCAGATCAAGATATCTCAATCGTCTCCTATGATCGAATGGCAGCAGCGAAGCTGGCAGTGAGTCACTTGATCGCTGAAGGTCACAGAAGAATTGGTTTTATCGGTGGTGTGGGCTTAAGCGGTGTTATGGAGCGAGAAAAAAGATACCGCGGCTATAAATCGGCGCTTGAAGAAGCGGGTATCGAAGTAAATCCGAGTTGGGTAATCAATGCAGGCTGGGATGTGGAAGCAAGCTATCAAAGGTTAAAGGAACTAATCGAAAAATACCCTGGCCAATTGCCCTCAGCCATTTTCTCTGCCAGCGATATGATGGCGATCTCTGCAATGCGCGCTGTTACGGAGAAAGGGCTTCGAGTACCGGACGATATCGCCTTTATCGGGTTCGACAACATCGATATGGCCCAGTATACTTCACCCCCACTATCAACGATTCATATTCCTAAATTTGAAATCGGGCAGGTAGCAGCCAGCTTATTGCTGGATACGATCGAACGGCGATATCCTTTTCCAATCAAAATATCAACTCCGTATGAATTGAAGGCAAGGGCTTCGTCAATAATTATTTGAATTTTCAATAAATAATATAGGAGGGTGATACGGGTTGAAAAAATCTCGTAGAGAAGAGCTGTCCTTCTACTTATTTGCAGCTCCTTGGCTATTTGGTTTACTCATTTTCTTTGCAGGTCCTGCAATTGCCTCATTCGTACTAAGCTTGACCGATTATAACATTCTATCTTCACCGACTTATGTAGGGACCGATAATTTTCAATTTCTGTTTCATGATGAATTGTTTTGGAAGAGCTTGATGAACACACTGTACATGATTGTGATTGCTTTACCTATCACACTGATTGCGCAAATTCTCCTTGCTTTATTCGTGAATACAGAACGCAAAGGAATCGGTGTGTTTCGTACGATTTATTACTTGCCCTATCTCGTTCCAGCAGTGGCGACAGGGATTTTATGGGGGATGCTGTTTAACACTGATTTTGGGCTGCTGAACAATGTGCTGAATTGGTTTGGCATTCCGCCGCAATCTTGGCTCAGTAATCCTCAACTAGCAAAGCCCTCCATTACGATTATGCTTCTGTGGACGACGGGAAGCGGGATGCTGATCTATCTAGCAGGCTTGAAGGGAATTCCGAAGCATCTTTATGAATCAGCGATTATTGATGGAGCGACAAGAAGGCGGCAGTTCTGGCATATTACTTTGCCTCTGTTATCGCCTACGATATTTTTTAACTTGATCATGGGGATTATCGGAACGTTTCAAATGTTTACAGAGGCTTATGTGCTTACCAAGGGAGGCCCGAATTACGAAACTACCTTCTATATGTATTATTTGTATAACAATGCATTTAAGTATTTTAAGATGGGCATTGCTTCCGCACAAGCCTGGATTCTGTTCCTTGTTATCTTGGTATTTACCTTAATTGTCATTCGAATTTCACGCAAATGGGTTTATTACGAGGGTGAGGCAGGTAATAAGCAATGAAGACGAATAAAATGTTTGCTGCGATTCATTATTTTGCGCTTGTACTAGTCGCACTTATATTTATTGGACCGCTAATTTTTCTGATCTCAGCGGTCTTCAAAACGAATGAACAGATGTTTCGCTTCCCGATTGAATGGATCCCGAATCCTGTGAAGTGGACAAATTTTCAAGAGCTATTCGATTTAATGCCGATGTGGGCATTTATTCGCAATTCACTTGTCATCACGGTGTTAAGTACAATCGGAACACTATTCTCCTGTACGTTGGTGGCATTTGCCTTCGCTAGAACGAAGGCGCGCTCCAGGAACTTCTGGTTCATTGTGCTGCTTGCAACCTTAATGATCCCTTCGCAGGTCACGCAGATTCCAGTGTTTATTATCTTCAGGGAGCTGAATTGGATTGATACGCCTTTGCCGCTTATTATTCCAACCTTTCTTGGAAACGCTTTCTATATCTTTTTGATTCGGCAATTCTTCATGACGATTCCAAATGAACTGGATGAAGCGACGGTGATCGATGGAGGCAGTAAGTGGACGATTTTGATACGCATTATGATCCCATTATCGATTCCAGCCTTGATTACAGTTAGCATTTTTACCTTTGTAGGATCATGGACGGATTTCTATTCACCGCTTATTTATTTATCTTCATTAGAACAAATGACGCTTAGCGTCGGCATTACCTTCCTGCAAGGTCAGCATGCAACTAATGTGAATGTGCCTCTACTAGCGACAGCATCTTTAATCAGCATTCTACCAATCGCTTTCATCTACACATTCTCGCAGAAGTACTTTGTAGAAGGTGTCGTTCTCTCAGGCATCAAGGGTTAATTGCGATATGTGAGCCTCACCACATATAGATTTTAAATGAAGAGGGGAGTTTGGATATGAAAAAATTCGTGTTATTGATGATGACGTTTATGCTTGTGCTGATTGGCTGTTCGACGAATGACGGGAAGGATGGCAAAGTAACGCTTCGTTACTCTCGCTGGGGTACGCCTGAGGAGATTAAAGGAACACAGGATATCATTGATAAGTTTAATAGTAGCCATCCTAATATTGAAGTTAAGTTGGAGTATGCGGATTGGGAGAACTACTGGACCAAATTGCAAACCCAGCAAGCAGGAGGTAAAGCACCCGATGTCTTTTTGCTCGACAGCGCCTTTTTTATAGGGACATTTGCTGAGAAGAATGCAATTCAGGATTTGACGCCTTTTGTACAAAAATCGAATTTGGATCTCAATCAATTTCTCCCCGGACTTACCAATATTCATACTTACAAAGAAAAGCTATATGCACTGCCAAGAGATTTGAACTCGATTATTATGTTCTACAACAAATCGCTGTTTGAGAAGGCAAAGCTAGATGTGCCGAATGGAACGTGGACTTGGGATCAAGCGCTTCAAGCTGCGCTGAAGCTGACGGTCGACAAGAATGGCAAGACTGCTGATCAGCCTGATTTTGACCCGAAGAATATTGTTCAGTATGGCATTTTCCTGAATGATCAGAACGTCGACAACACGGTTGAACCCATGATGATCCAAAATGGAGGGCATATGTTTAACGGCGACTACACAGGCACAACCATGGCGACAGCAGAAAGTCAGCAGGTACTTGGCTTTCTGCACGATCTCGTGAATAAATATCATGTGTCGCCATCCAGTGAAATGGTTGCCAACATGGGGACTCCATTTGCAACGGGCAAGGTAGCGATGACGATGGACGGTTCTTGGATGCTACCTGAATATAACAAAACGCAGGGCTTTGAGTGGGATGTTACCCTTCCGCCGATCTATAAGAAGCAAGCGCTCGCCGTTCAGTCTGTTGGCAATGCGATGGCTGCGAAAACAAAATATCCAGATCAAGCTTGGGAACTGATCCGCTATTTATCTGGTGAAGAAGCGCAGAAGATTATGGCAAAGGAAGGATCATCGATTCCAGCGCTTAAGAGCATTGCAGAAAGCGACTTTCTCCAAGGTGCACCAACTAATCGAAAGGCATTCCTAGATGCGACTGAGTTTGGAATTTCACAACCATGGTTCCCAGGACGCGCTGAAGTGATCGATCTCATGGCGCAAGAGTTTAAATCGTATATGACAAATATTAAGAAGCTAGATGAAATAGTAACCAAGATAGATAAAGACTCACAGGAGAAAATTAAAGCAGGTAATTAATTCATGGGAAGATGGGGGGAGAAACGATGACTAAAATTGCAATTATTGGAGCAGGCAGTGCGTTTACACAAAATATTGTGATGGATATTCTTTCAATTGCTGCTTTGGAGGTAGGGACAATTGCGCTTGTCGATCTGGATGAACGTCGATTAAACCTTGCGCATCGACTAGTTACGAAAATCATTGAGCAGACAGGGAAGGCATGGAACGTTATTTCCTCTACGAATATACGCGAAGTCATAAAGGGGTCACGGTTTGTTATCAATCAGATTGAGGTAGCGGGCTTAGCCACTGTTCAGTATGAATTTGAAATTCCGCTTAAGTACGGGGTCAAGCAATGCATTGGAGATACGATGGGGCCAGGAGGTTTGTTCAAAACCTTGCGAACTGTGCCAGCTTGGCTGCAGATTATACGTAACGTAGAAGAGCTATGCCCAAATGCCTTGATCCTGAACTATACGAATCCGATGTCAGCCGTAACGCTTGCAGCAGTCAAGACGACGACCATGCCTATCATTGGTTTATGCCATTCCATCCAGAACACCTCTCGTCAGCTTGCCAAATATGCAGGCGTCCCTTATGAAGAGCTGCAATGGCGCTGTGGTGGAATCAATCATATGTCATGGTTTACCGAGCTGACGCATAACGGACACGATCTGTATCCAATTATCCAACAAAAAATGAGCGATCCCACCTTTGTCGCCAAGGATCCTGTAAGGCTTGATGCGATGAAATATCTGGGCGCATTCGTATCCGAATCCAGCGGGCATTTCTCGGAATATATTCCTTATTATCGCAAAAGACAAGATTTGATCGATACACACTGCAATGCAGGTTATAACGGAGCGACAGGTTTCTATGCGAATAACTGGCCCAAATGGCGTCAGGAGCTAGATGAGAGTATAGCAGAACTCCTGCAAGATGATAAACCGATAGAGTTCGAGTCCAGTAATGAATATGCGGCTGTTATTATCGAAGCGGTCGTAACGAATGAGCCAAAAGTGATTTATGGGAATGTGCAGAACCGCGGCTTGATTGAGAATTTGCCTTATGATGGGATTGTTGAAGTAGCGACTCTGATCGATCGCAATGGGTTTAATCCTTGCCGCTTCGGCAAGCTTCCCGAGCATTTGGCTAATCTCTGCCAAACGAATATGGCATTCTTTGAACTGGCGGTAAGTGCCGTGCTGGAACAGAGCCGGGAGATGGCTTTCCACGCTTTGCTTACTGATCCGCTTACGGCAGCAGTTTGTTCGCTTGCCGAGACAAAGCAAATGTTTGATGAACTCATGGAGGCAGAGAAGGATTATATTGCGGTTCTGAATTAGTTTATACTCGAGGCAAGGTTAATAAACAAAAGTGCTATCTCTTCCATTAATAGTAACGGATGAGATAGCACTTTATTTGTTGACAATATTAATGATTACGCCGATGCACTAGTGTCATTGTTTTTGGATTTCATTAGGCTTATAACAACTAGAATAGCTCCAATAACGATAGCGGCGATTTCCCCAATTGTTTCATACTCGCCAAGTTTATTGAATATCTTGAATTGTATGCCGAAATACGGCAAAATAAAGCCCCCGATTCCTAAAATTAAAAGTATAACACCAAAGTTTCTCATAAGTTAGCTCCTCCTGAATCAGAACAATAATGGTTAAATCGTAACACATTTGTATTAATCGACAATATATCCCTTAAGTACTAATTTTGTGGGAGAATTCTGATAAATTTTGTCGAATATCAGAAAAATTTGTCGAATTGTTTATCAGCGAGAATAGTTTATAAACAACTTGAGGTAGTGTATGATCATAGATATGATCAAATAATACATATAAATAATTAGGAGGCGTAACATGAGTCTATTTGAAGAGCAATTAGATAAGTATGCAGCACTTGCAGTTCACACTGGAGTAAACATTCAACCGGGACAAACATTAGTTATTTTTACACCTATTGTTGCAGCGGATTTCGTACGTAAAATTACAAAGAAAGCCTATGAAGCGGGTGCAAGGAATGTCATCGTAGAATGGAATGACGATGAGATTACACATGCCAAATATAGTCATGCACCAGAGGAAGTATTCTCCGAGTATCCAGCTTGGATGGCTCAGATAAGAAATGATCTAGTGAAAGAAGGAGCAGCATTCCTTAACGTGCTTGCGCCAAATCCAGATTTGTTGTCGGATATTGATCCGAAACGCATTGCAACTGCGAATAAAACAGCTGCCCAGGCATTAGAGGTATACCGCAGCTATGCAATGACAGACAAGGTATGCTGGTCAATCGTTGCTGTTCCATCTGAAGCATGGGCTGCTAAGATTTTCCCTGAAGAACAAGATTCTGCTGTTGCGATTCAAAAATTGTGGGATGTTATTTTCTCCATTGTGCGTGTTGATCAAGCAGATCCTGTTCAAGCATGGAAAGAACATAACGAGAAGCTTCAAAATATGTCGGCTTACTTGAATGAGAAGCAATATGCAGAGCTTGTATACGAATCCACTGGTACGAATCTAACAGTTGGTCTGCCTGAAAATCATATTTGGGCAGGTGGCGGAGCGACTAGCCAATCTGGTACTAGATTCAGTCCGAATATGCCGACGGAAGAAGTGTTCACAATGCCGCATAAGGATCGTGTGAACGGTGTAGTTAGTAGCACAAAACCGCTTAACTATGGCGGTACTGTAATTGATCGTTTTACACTTACATTCAAAGATGGTAAAGTCGTTGATTTCACAGCAGAGCAAGGCTATGAGACACTCAAGCATCTAATCGAAACCGATGAAGGCTCAAGCCGTCTTGGTGAAGTTGCGTTAGTTCCGTATGAGTCTCCAATTTCGCTTTCAAACCTGATTTTCTATAACACGTTGTTCGATGAGAACGCATCATGCCACTTTGCGCTTGGTAGAGCGTACCCAACGAATATTCAGGGCGGAGTTGAAATGTCCGAGGAAGAGTTGGCGAAGAACGGCGTGAACTCCAGTCTTACGCATGTGGACTACATGATTGGCTCGGCTGAAACGAACATTGACGGCATTACGAAGGATGGCAAGCGTGAGCCGATCTTCCGTAACGGCAACTGGGCAATTTAATCAGATATAGGATGTAACCTAGAGCCTCTTTCTTGTACCTTGCGGTGCGGGAAGGAGGCTTTTCTTGTTTAAGGACGGTGAAACCGTTTCTTTTTGGTAAACCTTCTTACTTTAAGTAATTTAGTATATAATAATTATGATATAATGAACAAATTATATAGAGATGTTTATATAGGAGGTAATGAAGTTGCAACACATTCAGTTAGACCAAGTACAGCAAGCCATAAATAGTTATGCGAATCAGGATGTGTATCTTCATTTGGAGACGACCAATGGAGCTTATGCGGCCCATAATGATGATAAAAAAATGACAGTCGGCGCTTATATCCGTAATGGCCTTGTACAGTTTACTAGAGGAAGTATCGCAGGAGA
The DNA here is from genome assembly GCF_004344915.1 of Paenibacillus albiflavus. Classification (GTDB taxonomy): domain Bacteria; phylum Bacillota; class Bacilli; order Paenibacillales; family NBRC-103111; genus Paenibacillus_AM; species Paenibacillus_AM albiflavus. The sequence continues at coordinate 104,188 of NZ_SKFG01000004.1, forward strand.
GGATGCATACCGCGTTGGGCTTAAGCTCTCGTTGGGTTGGATTTATGCTGAAGGCTTAACTCATTATGAAATAGATGAGCAAGGCAGTTTATTAATGGCTGGATATGATTCTGAGGGACGGCTGGCTGTTGCGCTTGAACTCAGTCACCAACCATTCTAAGATAGGAAGGAGTTTATTTGATATGGAACGTCATATACTTGTCGTATTAGCTCACCCCGATGACGAAGCGTTCGGAGTATCGGGTTTCATAGCTTTAAATCGTGCGCAGGGAGTACCTGTCACTTATGCTTGTGCCACACTTGGCGAAATGGGACGTAATATGGGTATGCCCATGATTGCTAATCGAGAAACGATGCCTCTGCTGCGCCTAGAAGAGCTTAAGAATGCATGTGCTGCTGTTGATTTGGAGGATCTGCGTCTATTAGGATACCGAGATAAAACAGTGGAGTTTGAGAATAGAGAAGAAATAGCGGATCGCATTGGTGAAATTATCAAAGAAACGAATCCATCTTTGATTATAACGTTTGATTCCAAGCATGCGGTTCATCCTGATCACAATGCGATCGGTGCCGCGACATTGCTGGCAGTTAGTCGTATCCCTGAGGCAGAACGTCCAACGGTGTATCTTAAGGCATTTAGCAGAACCTGTCGCGAAGAGATGGGCAATCCAGATGTCGTGATCGATGTAAGCTCCGTATTAGACAAGAAGCTTAATGCCCTTAAAGCGCATGCTTCTCAGACATCCACTATCATTAAAGAGGCGGAAATTAATAAGAATCCATCCGTTCTTAGCATGCTTACGAAGGAAGAATACTGGACTTATCGGTGGTAATTGAAGCAGGTAAATAATTTCCGAATAACGGAAACGAATTACCGAAAAAGCACCCAAAGTTGCCGCATCGTGCACGGCAGCACTGTTGGAGGGCGCTGGTGGAGTGCAGACGGTATATAATTTCCGAATAACGGAAACGAATTACCGAAAAAGCACCCAAAGTTGCCGCATCGTGCACGGCAGCACGGTTGGAGGGCGCTGGTGGAGTGCAGACGGAAAATAATTTCCGGATAACGGAAACGAATTACCGAAAAAGCACCCAAAGTTGCCGCATCGCGATCGGCAGCACTGTTGGAGGGTGCTGGTGGAGTGCGAACGGCAATAAATAAAGGGTATTTAGTCCACAGACTAAATACCCTTTTGTTTCATGTCGTCATTTCAACAGTTGACGATTAGATCTGTACGCAGCTATTCACTCGGGCATTCGGCGATTGTGAATAAGTTCCGCGATATTCTACGCGGTCAATATCACAGTCAGGACCGATCTCGATGTTATTGCCACGGACAATAGATGCCTTGGTTGATTCGAGAATAATATCGTCACCTTCAATAACATTAGCAGTCAGCATTGCATCAGGGACTACTTTGAATATACGCAGCAAGGATTTGATCGCCATATCAATTCCTGTACTTTTTCTGATTATGATTCGTTCGCCACCGATTTCAGATGCGCTGCTAGGCCAGCTAAGTTTGAGATCCAGCGTCCCTACATTCAATAGACCGTCAACTTGAAAACCGCCTTTGGCTGAATAGTTCTCGATCTCGCAATTACCGCGCACGTGGATAGATCCATATTGTTTGATATGTTCTGCTCCAAGGTTACGATCGACGGAAACATCGCCACCAAGCTTGAGTTCTCCCGCCATTAAGTTGCCATGAACATTGCATTGTCCATAAACGGAAACTTGATCTGCTTTTACATTTCCCGTCGCATCGGATGAGCCATGGATTGAGAAATATTCCGCTCTTATACTGCCGTTCACTTGCGAGTTTCCATTTGTATTGAATTTATTGCATTCCACATCGCCACTTATGGTTCCATCGCCATTAATGCTGACTTTGTTGAACACACCACCTGACGATGATCCTGATCCGTTAATGCGAATGTCACGTTTTGTTTGATTCGTCATTGATCTATCATCCTTTCTTGAATAGAAAACTCATGATCATACTTGTTTATGAGATTCTACTTTAGCTTCATCATCAATATATAAACTAACTTTATATTCAACCTCATCAATCACACAGCCTGGGCCGATCGCAACCTCGTTGCCGCGTACGATGTCTGCTTTGGTGTTCTCTAGATAGATTTTGTCCCCTTCAATCACATCTACCCTAAGCTCAGCGGTGAAGAAACTGTTCATAATGCTATTGTTATTCTTTCCTTTAACTACATTGATTCTCTCGCCACCAATTTCTTCTGCTGTACATTTGCCACGTAGGTTAACGTCGATTGTTCCAGAGTTCAGAAGACCATTAATTTTGAAGCAGCCGTCTGCTTTGAAAGTTTCAGCTTGGCAGTCACCATCAATATCGATTATTCCATTCACCATAAACTGTTCGCAGTTAATGTTGCCGTATAACGATGCCTTACCATCGACTCTGATGCTATGAGCACGGGTATTTCCGTCAATGGAACATAAGCCATCAATGGAAATTGTGTCTGCCTGTAAGTCGCCGTTAATTTTTCCCTTGCCATTGCAGTCGAATGACTGGCATGTAACATCGCCATTCACGGTTGCCAATCCGTCTAACTGTACTTTTTGATAAACGCCGCCTGATGTTTTACCCATACCTGAGATATTCAAATTTGGTGAACTGTTCATTGTTCATTCCTCCCGTTTAGATAAGCTTCATTTTCAATTCTTGAATACAATTGCCAAGATGCATCCTGGAGACAACTTTGGCGCCAGCTTCCATAAAGAGATCTGTTGGACTGGAGAAGAGGAGGAAGGTGGATATACCCATTTTGCGGATAAGCATTAATTCACAGTTCTTGCCGTCAAGCTTTTTGTAATGATCGTTAAGTACTTGCAGAAGAGTTCTGCCCTCGTCAAGGCTCATGTCACCCGATTGCAGCAGTTTCTCGAGTAAATATACGTACAGAATTTTATCAAATGCATAAACCTCTGCATCGCCTAACTGCTCAACCATTAAGTTGAGGGATACTTGGGTTGCGACCCCACGACTGATGATTTCTTCTTTATACAGAGCCTTTTCGGAGGGGCTTGGTGACAGCATATCGGATAACGCATCAAGCGATAAACCATCTTTCATGTTCAGAATCTGATTAATTCGTGAAAGAATCAGCTGTCTTGGAAAAAAAGTTTCCTGCCCCGTAAAGGTGGATCTGCGAATAAACCACTGTTCAGGGATCAGATCCTTGCGTTTCCATCTGTATAGTTGTCCATACGATATGCCTGTAAGTTCAAGTAAGTCTTTCTTGGAAATGAGATCTTCTTCCATCGTAGAAGCCTCCTATTTCATTTGTACGTAACATTGTTATGTTGATATCGTAACACTGTTACGTTCGAATTGCAAACTGTTTTTTACCCAAATTTGTGGGAATAATTAATCTTATATTAAGGTACAAGCCTACAAAGTCTGCTATAGTACTAGAAGGTTGTATTATAGGAGTAAATTAATTCATCATAGGAGGATATGAACGAATGTCTGATAAAGAGAATACTTTCGAGAATAAGAATCAAACAGGGGAAGAATTAGAGACAAAGCAAGTAGAAAATACTGAAAAAGCTGCAATAGTGGATTCATCTGCAAAAGGGGATCAGGAGCAAGCTGAGAATAAAGCAGCAGTGGAACCTGTTTCAAACGGTGGTGTTATGAAGCTAGTCCCTTGGATTATCACTGCAGTCGCAGTTGTAGCTCTAATTGCTGTATTATTTATGGATCCAACGGGCAGTAAAGAGGTAGTAGCAACTGTTAACGGTGACAAAATCACAAGACAAGAGCTTAATGAATATATGACAAGCAAAGCAGGCGAGCAAGTCCTTAGCAACATGATTAATGAGAGATTAATTGATCAAGAAGCTAAAAAGGCAGGCATTACAGTTACAGATGCAGCTGTAGACGCCGAGGTAGCCAAAATGACTGAAAGTTATTCGCAGGATCAGTTGGACTATAATCTGGCTCAAGCTGGAATGACAATGAGCGATTTGAAAACACAATTGAGGACAGAGCTGAAAATCCGTGGAATTCTTGAACCTACTATTACAATTACAGATGATGATATGAAGCAAAGATACGATGAGGATAAAGATTACTATAAGACACCAGAACAAGTTAAAGCGTCTCATATTCTTGTAGACAAGCAAGAAGATGCAGAAGCGATTCTAAAGGATCTGAAGGGTGGAGCAGATTTTGCTACACTGGCTAAAGAGAAATCCAAGGATGGGTCCGCATCACAAGGCGGGGACCTCGGCTACTTCGGGCATGGAGATATGGTTGAGGAGTTTGATGAAGCGGCATTCAAGCTTAATGTAGGTGAGATAAGTGATGTGGTTAAATCTAAATTCGGATACCATATTATTAAAGTAACGGATAAGAAGCCTGCAACAGAACCAACTTTTGAAGAGAAAAAAGATGAAATCCGTCAGCAATTGATTGATGAGAAGTTGAATGAGGATGTACCAGCTTGGATCCAAAAAATCCAGGCAGAAGCTAAAATCGATAATAAGCTGGAAGCTAAGGCAACGCCTACACCAGCTCCTGCTACACCAGCACCATCTCCTGAAGCAGATAAGAAGTAAAGTGACAGACTATAGAATTAATGAATCTAGGCTCGCATTTTGGGGGTCTAGATTTTTTTGTATTTTTTGGAATTTGAAATTGAATTTGCTTATGGTTAATAGTGATTCTAATGTAAAATAGCAGGAAATAGAGTCTAATTTATGTACGATCCCACAACTTTTGTTGAAAATGTACGGATTTACACGAAATTTGTCTTTACCAATGTCGAATAATAGCTTAAAATAAGGGAAGGGGAAATCGTTTGTTTTATCCATACAGAGATAGGGATAATCAAATGATGAAATGAATTGACAAATACCCCTTAAGCCGATAGGATTTATAAAAAAAGGGATAGGCCAGAAAGGGCGAGACGATTGAAAAAGTTCATGATGCTTGTATGTGTATTCATTCTTGCAGTCGTCGCAGGTTGCGGCAATAAATCAGAATCGACTGATACTCCTGCACCGAATGCGACTGACGCTCCAAAATCAGAAAAGAAAATAGCAATTGTTCTACCAGAGAAAATTGGTGTGAACCCATTCTTCCAGCTAATGGATGAAGGAGCAAAAGAAGCGGGTAAGGAATTCGGTGTTCAAGTTAAGACAATCGAATCCACTGATCCTAATATGTTAGAGCAGAACTTAAGAGCTGCAGTATCTGATAAATATGATTTGATCATTACAGCAACATTCCAAGCTGAAGATGCTTTGAAGAAGTTAGCTGCTGAGAATCCAGATCAGCAATTTGCAATTGTAGATACAGTAGTAGATCTTCCGAACGTTCGCAGCGTCACATTCCGTGAATATGAATCATCTTATCTTGTAGGCGCAGCAGCAGGCTTATCTACTAAAACAAATAAAGTCGGAATCGTTGCAGCTGCAGACATTCCAATGATTAAGAAATGGACTGTATCCTTCCAAGAAGGTTTGAAAGCTACTAATCCAGATGCACAGTGCTTGATTGGTTATGTAGGTGGTTTTGCAGACCCAGCTAAAGCGAAAGAAATTGCGATTCAACAGAGCTCACAAGGAGCTGACTTCATTCTAGGAGCATCTGCAGTAGGTGACCTTGGCGTATTTGAAGCAGCTAAAGAAAAGAACTTCTACACAGCAGGACAAGACATCGATTATACAGGTAACGACCCGGATCATATCGTATTATCCCAACTTAAGGGCGCTGATGCAGTTACCTACGCAACGATCAAAGATTTCGTAGAAGGAACATTCAAGCCGGGTGTAATCGACTACGGATTGAAAGAAAAAGGTGTTGGCGTACCATTCATCACACATGAAACAAAAACACCACTTAACCCATTCATTACCCAAGAAACCGTTGATAAAGTGAAGGCTATCGCTGACGATATCATCTCAGGTAAATTGGTATTGCAAGATCCTCTTAAACAGTAATGTCTGATATTTACCGGCTGCTTAACTAAATAGGTAGCCGGTTTTTTGCATAGTTGCATAGTGAAGGGAGCGTGCCAGGAATGCTGCTGCAGATGGAGCAAATTACGAAAAAGTATGGCGAGTTTACAGCGAATGACGCAGTTGATTTCACGCTTCGCAAAGGTGAAGTTCATGCGATTGTAGGAGAGAACGGGGCTGGCAAAACAACGCTGATGCGTATTCTCTACGGTATGGAGAAGCCTACTTCCGGTAAGATTCTAGTTAATGGCAAGGAAATGCATTTTCACAATCCGAGTGATGCGATGAATAATGGCATCGGAATGGTACATCAGCATTTTATGGTGTTCCCATCCTTTACAGTTGCAGAGAATATTGTGATTGGGGCTGAACCGACCCGAAGTGCTCAGTTCAATCGCAAAGAAGCGAACAAAATCGTTCAAGACCTGAGTGATACTTATGGCATGCCGGTCCCGCCAGAGAAACGTGCTGCTGAATGCGCTTTAGGAACTCAGCAACGGATGGAAATTCTGAAGGTGCTATATAGAGGCGCTGAAATCATCGTGCTGGACGAGCCTACCGCAGTTCTTACACCTATTGAGGTCAAAGAGCTATTAATAGCGATTAAGGGGCTTGCGAATCAAGGCAAAAGCGTAATTCTGATCACACATAAGCTCAATGAAGTCATGGAAGTCGCTGATCGTATTACGGTACTTCGAGCGGGTAAAATGACGGGCGTACTAAATAAAACCGAAACATCTGTAAAAGAAATATCTCGTCTGATGGTTGGCAGAGAATTGGCTGAGGTTACACGTAGTGTGCCAAAACCAGGAGCACCTGTGCTGCAAATGCAAAATATCAGCATTAAGGGTCAAAGTGGCAAGCCAGTGCTAGACCAGATTAACTTGACTGTCTGTGAAGGAGAAATCGTTGGGATTGCAGGCGTATCAGGCAATGGTCAAACGGAGCTCATTCAGAGTATATGCGGTTTGCAAAGAACAGATGAGGGTAGTATTAGTTTGATCGGTCAACAAATAACTGGCAAGAATCCTAGAGAAATTCGTGACGTAGGCTTAGCTCATATTCCAGAGGATCGGTACCAATGGGGTTGTGCAGGGAATGAGTCGCTTCAAGAGAACGGATTAATGGGTTATCAGCGTAAGCTGCAACGGTATGGGGTATTAGAGCGCAAGAAGCTTTATGCTATGGTTAGCGACTGGATTGAGAAATTCAAAATTAGAACGCCATCCATTCATGCCAATGCACAGAATCTGTCAGGCGGTAATTTACAGAAGCTGATCGTAGCTCGTGAGATGGGGCATGAAACGCCATTCCTAATTGCTGCAGAACCAACACGTGGTGTAGATATTGGCGCAATGGAGTTTATTCATGCCCAGTTAAGACAAAGACGTGACAATAAAGGAGCGATCCTGCTTGTCTCCTCTGAATTATCGGAGATTTTGGCGCTGTCAGACCGAATTCTCGTGATGTACGAAGGACGAATTATTGGCGAACTAAGCAGCAAAGAAGCTACAGAAGAAGCAATTAGTTTGCTTATGGCAGGAGGAAGCGAGCATGAATAAACTTAAACATCAGGCCGGGGCGCTTATCCATCCTCTCATCGCATTATTAATAGGACTTTGTGTTGGGGCGGTAGCTATTGCAACGCTTGGCGAACCTGTCTTTCATACCTATGGTGAAATGTGGAAAGGTGCGTTTGGTAGCTTCTATTTCTTTACGAATACACTAACTCGCGCAGTGCCGATCATCCTGGTTGGCCTAGGCCTATCCCTTGCTTTCAGAGCAGGCTTCTTTAATCTAGGAGCTGAAGGGCAAATGGTCCTCGGAGCGATGGCTGCTGCCTTAACAGCGCTTTACTTCCCTGGTCCTGGATTAGTGAAATTGATTGCTGCGCTTATTGCGGCAGTGATAGCGGGCGGTTTGTGGTCTGCTTTTGCAGGTTGGCTAGACGCTAAATTTAAAATTGATTTGCTTATTACAACGTTGTTGATGAACTATATAGCGGTTTTATTTACAGGTTATCTAGCAGCTAAACCGTTCAGAGATACATCTGGATCCGCAGCGATGGCACAGACGCCGATGATTGATCAAAGCGCATGGCTTCCTAAGCTATTTGCAGGATCAAGCCTGCACGCAGGGATCATTATTGCCATAATCGGCGCGATTGTATTAACGTGGATTATGCGCAATACGATTTTTGGATATGAAATGAATATGACGGGCAGTAATCCATTTTTTGCTGCTTTTGGCGGTGTCAAAAGACTGCCAATGGTCCTGTCGGCCATGTTCGTAAGCGGCGGATTTGCAGGTCTTGCGGGATCAGTTGAAGTGCTCGGTATGCAATATCGTTTTATTGACGGTGCTTTAACCGGTCCTTCTTATGCTTGGTCGGGTCTAATGGCGGCGCTACTAGCGAGCAATAACCCAATTGGAACTGTGTTTGCAGCGATTCTGCTTGCTGCTCTTCAAACTGGTGGTATGGGGATCGAGCGTAACACAGAGGTCCCAATGGAAATTACAAGTGTCATCCAAGCGGTTATTATCGTATTCATTTCTGCCAAATTAACGTTTGCATTCATTAAACGTAAGAAAGAGAGGAAAGCAAATGGAACAACTGTTTGATCTCTCTCTGTTTAACTCAGCTGTTCGAATGGTCGCGCCGATTTTACTTGCTGCACTTGGAGGCTTATTATGTGCGCGAGTGGGCGTTTTCAACGTCGGGCTTGAGGGTTTTGTTCTTGTCGGTGCTTTTGGAGCTATCTTAGGCAATCATTTGTTTGCCAATCTAATACTTGCCGTGTTATTTGCTATAGTAAGTGTTGTGATATATTCGTTGTTGTTTGCCTTTGTGAGTATACATCTCAAGGCCAATGAGATCGTTGTCGGGATCGCGATGAACTTCCTTGCACTTGGGCTAACCGCCTTCTTATTGCGTGCGATCTTTAATGCGAAGGGCGCATATTCCGATAGCAAAATGATAGGTTTGCCAAAATGGGACATCCCACTGATTAAGGATATCCCGTTTGTGGGAGATATTTTATCGGGGCATTCACCGCTTGTTTATTTAACCTTTGTGATCGTAATTGCCATGCATTTTTACTTGTTCCGTACCGTTTCAGGTTTCCGTCTGCTAGCGGTTGGCGAGAATCGGATTGCAGCAAAGAGCATCGGAATTGGTGTTCGTCGCTATCAATATGGAGCGATCCTCATGTCGGGTGCTCTTTGTGGACTTGCTGGAGCCCAGCTATCCTTGGGGCAGCTTACGATGTTCTCAGAAGGTATGACGAATGGACGTGGATTTATCGCCCTTGTTGCGATGATGCTAGGACAATCCAATCCGCTCGGCGTTATGGCATCCAGCTTGTTCTTCGGATTCATGGATGCGATCAGTATCCGTCTGCAAGGTCTATCGATGCCGTCGCAGTTTACGATGATGGTGCCATACGTTGTTACATTGATTGCCCTATTCCTTTTGCGCAAGAAAGGTACGTCATTGGATTCACATAAGTAAGTTACGAGCGTTAAGTAGGTTCTAAGACTAGTTGATAAAAAAGGAGAATGATAGATATGTATATGCCAATCATCCAAGTTAACTCCGAAGATTTGCCAGAATTAGCGATTGTGTGCGGAGATCCACGCAGAGCATTAGCAATCTCAGCAAAGCTGCAAAATGCTAAGGAGCTATCATTTGCCCGTGAGTATCGTACTTTCGTTGGTGAATATGAAGGCGTTCGTCTTGCTGTTGTCAGTCATGGTGTTGGCTGCCCAGGCGCGGCGGTGTGCTTTGATGAACTGATTCGCGGAGGCGTTAAGACACTTATTCGTGTTGGTACAGCAGGCTCGCTTACAAAAGATGCACCGGCAGGCAGCCTTGTGATTAGTGTGGCAGCAGCTCGTGAAGATGGTCTTACGAAGCAGCTTGTACCTATGGGCTTCCCGGCAATTGCGGATGGTAGTGTTGTAGATGCATTGACGCAGGCTGCAGCAGATGCTCCTGGTGTTGTGAAGAAAGGGATTACGGTATGTATTGATGCATTCTTCACAGGTGTTGTTGAGCTTCCTCATAAGCAATACAAAGCAGCTGGCGCTGTTGCAGTCGAGATGGAGCTTGCTTCTTTATATGTAGTGGCCTCGCTTCATGGAGCACGCGCAGGCTCTATTCTTGCCATCGATGGATTTGCAGATGCGGATCTTGCTGGTGAATATGACCCGCATACAGACAACGTTGCGCAAGCCATTGAGCGCGGTATCGATGTTGCGCTTAAAGCGATTGTTAAGCTAGCTTCCTAATTTCATTTAAGAACGGATCATGCCTACTGTATCTCATACAGTGGGTTTTTGTGTTTTTCGCACAATTCGTAAAAATTGGTTGACACTGGCGAGTTCAGGGGTATATAGTGATTTAAAACAGACTATACACATCGGATTAATAATGTAAATTGAAAGCTAAAAGTAAGAAGGATATACGTAAACTCGAACGTATTTTTACATAGAAGCGTATATTTGGGGTAAGGTACTACAAGCAATGGAAAGGGGAATTCCCGACATGCAACATGTGAGTACGAAGCCAGATCGACTTGCCAAATGGCTGGACATAACAGGTGAATTAGCGGATAAATTTGCTCTGGGAGCGGAGGAAATAGATCGTGCAGGTCGGTTTCCACATGAGAATTTTCAATTACTCAAGGATGCAGGTTATTTGGCATTAACGGTACCGCGCATCTATGGTGGAGAGGAAATATCACTATATGAGCTTGTTATTCTTCAGGAGAGACTTGCACAAGGGGATGCGGCGACAGCGCTTGCGATTGGTTGGCATTTATCCGTTATGATGGATCTGGCCATTATGCGACCATGGGACGAAGCCATCTTTGCGGAAGTATGCCGTGGGGTTGTAGAAGACAAGAAGCTTCTAAACCGCGCAGCCTCTGAAGCAGCAACGGGCAGTCCGACCAGGGGAGGCAGACCACAGACGACAGCTTATAAAGTGAATGGAGGCTGGGAACTTTGTGGACGCAAAACATTCACGACATTAAGTAAAGCGCTTGATTATATTATTGTGTCTGCTGTAATTGACGGTACAGACGATGTGGTTTATTTCCTTGTGCCTGGCAGTGCGACGGGTATTTCTTTTGACGAAACATGGGATACGCTCGGAATGAGAGGTACGGCAAGTCATGATATGATCCTGGATCATGTTTTTGTGCCGGAAGAGGCTAATTTACATGAGCCGGCGAGGAATGGAGGCAAGCAGAAGCATGCAGGATGGCTGCTTCATATTCCCGCATGCTACTTAGGGATTGCCACTGCCGCTCGGAACTATGCGCTGCAGTATGCATCAAGCTATAGCCCGAATAGCGGATCAGGACCAATCGCGAATCAGCCGAATACGAGAAGCCTAATTGGTCAAATGGAGCTTGAGTGGTTAACGGCGAGAAACTTGCTGCATGCCGTTGCTAAGCGGTTTGATGAGGATCGGGATGATCCAGCACTTGCAGGTGATCTCGCAGCGGTAAAGCATGTCGTCACGAACCACGCGATCTCAATCGTTGATCGTGCAATGCGAATAGCAGGAGGGCAAAGCTTATATCGCAAGCATCCGTTAGAGCGGTATTACCGTGATGTGCGTGCAGGTCTGCATAATCCGCCAATGGATGACATGACAATTGGGCTGCTAGCTAACCTAGCGCTTAAGCCATATTCGGCAGAATAAGAAAGAAGGGCGTCCCTGATGGAACGGCCCTTCATTTTGTGTTAAGAACGAAGAATTTGATCGATTGCCGTAAGTTCTTCTGTGCTGAAATCAAGATTGTTAAGTGCAGCAACATTCTCCTCAATCTGGCTGACTCGGCTTGCCCCAATAAGTGCCGATGTTAAACGGCCACCGCGCAACGCCCATGCAAGTGACATCTGAGCTAGGCTTTGACCACGTTCAGCAGCTATTGCATTTAATTGCTGCAGCTTGCCAATGAGCTCTGAGGTAATATCTTTTTCATTCAAGAATGGAATTGTAGCTTTCATCGCACGTGAATCAGATGGAATATTAGTTAAGTATTTGCTTGTTAACAGTCCCTGTGCAAGTGGACAGAAGGCAATGCTTCCAACGCCGTTATCATCCAGCACATCTTGCAGCCCATTCTCGATCCAGCGTTCTAGCATCGAATATTTAGGTTGATGAATGAGCAGTGGAGTTCCAAGTTGATTTAGAATTGCAATTGCAGCAGCTGTCTGTTCCGCATTGTAATTCGATAGACCGACATAGAGCGCTTTGCCTTGACGTACAATAAGATCAAGCGCAGCCATCGTTTCTTCGAGCGGAGTTTCTGGGTCGGGTCTATGGGAATAGAAAATATCGACATAATCAAGTCCCATACGCTTTAAGCTTTGATCTAGACTTGAAACAAGATATTTCTTGGAGCCCCATTCTCCGTAAGGTCCATTCCACATCTTATATCCTGCTTTAGTTGAAATGATCATTTCATCTCGGTAGGGTGCGAAGTCCGTCTTTAGCATGGTGCCAAACATTTCTTCTGCCGATCCTGGCGGAGGACCGTAATTATTCGCCAAGTCAAAATGCGTAATGCCTAGATCAAATGCTTTGCGCAGCATCGCTCTGCCATTCTCATATGTATCTGTACCGCCAAAGTTATTCCATAATCCAAGTGAAATCGCAGGAAGTTTAATGCCTGAGCGTCCTGTACGATTGTACTTCATTTGGGTGTAGCGCTCTGAATTAGCTTGATAAACCATTATTCCTATCAACCTCCTCATCTGAATTAACTCCATCATACCATATAATAAGCTTTATTTTCTAAATTCGTATTGTTCTAGCAGGATGTATTCTATTAAAAGAAGGCTCAATATTTACAAATTATATGTGTTTAATAAGATTTAAAGTTGATTCTAGTGATTTTTTTATCTATAGTTAATAGTATCAAATATAAAACTTACTTATGGAGGTAGATGGATGGCTCGACAACATAGGAAACTTAGCAGATTGGATTTTATCAAAAAGTTTGTGTTTATTACCATTGGTGCAATCATGATGGGTGTAGCGTTAGAGCTATTTTTAGTACCCAATACGTTTATTGATGGCGGTATCGCAGGTGTCTCGATTATTTTAGCCAAATTAACCTCATTGCCGCTCGGCGTCTTTCTCTTTATTCTTAATGCCCCATTTTTGCTCTTAGGACTTAAACAAATTGGCAAAACGTTTGCTATCTCTTCCCTTTATGGTATTGGCGTCATGTCAATCACGACGTATTTTCTACATCCCGTTCTTGCTTTTACAGGTGAAAAGCTCTTAGTTGTATTATTTGGCGGACTCATTCTTGGTATAGGTGTGGGGTTAGTTATTCGATTTGGCGGTTCTCTTGATGGAACGGAAATCGTGGCGATTCTTGTGTCAAATAAGGTAAGAATGCCAGTTGGCCAAATCATTATGATTATTAACGTGTTTATTTTTATTGCAGCTGGTTTCGTATTTGGATGGGATTCGGCGATGTATTCGATCTTAGCCTATTATACAGCCTACAAAATGATTGATATTGTAGTGGAAGGTTTGGATGAATCGAAATCAGTTACAATCATTACACATGAATATGAAGAAGTTGCTGAAGCAATTATGGATCGTTTGGGTCGCAGCACAACGTTTATTTATGCGAAAGGCGGGTATAAGAAAGAAGATACCCAAATGATCTATTGTGTTGTAACTCGTCTCGAATTAGCCAAGCTTAGATCGATCGTGCAGGAAATTGATCCTAGAGCATTCATCGCGATCGAACATGTATCCGATGTGCTTGGCGGTAATTTTCAGAAGAGCAATATCCATTAATAAAAAAGCGACAGAACCACACGGGTTCTATCGCCATAATGCTATCGTAATAATACCGCATGTAATGACGGCCGAAAATGCAATTCTTCTAGCACCATGAGACTCCTTAAGGATCAGCACCCCAAGAAGGGTTCCGAACACGGTTCCTACCTCGCGTATAGGCGCGATGGATGCAAGGGGTGCAAGGCTCATGGCGAATAGGAATAAGATGTATGAGCCTGGGGAGAAGAAGGAGCCCACCAGAATCGTGCGCCAGTTGCGCTGCCATTCTTGTTTAAGCTTCTTTGAACGTAATACATAGCGCGTTGATATTACAATATAACTTATATTGGATATCTCGATAATGGCAAACGGTGAGAAATGTCCAACTAGGTGCTTGTCCACTAACGTATATCCTGTTATGCAGCAGCCGACGAGTACAGCGAACAAGATGGCGAGCTTTTTACGAGAATTGGTTGATTGATTCTTCGTTCCTCGGTGGATATCACTGATGAAGAATAAACCGACAATGATAAGTGTAAGCCCGAACCAACCCATAAGAGATAGACTTTCTTGGTAAACGAATGTACTCGCAATGGGAACAAGCAAGGCGCCGATACCACGCATGAGTGGATATACCTGAGACATTTCTCCATATGAATATGTTTTAGATAGGAACACCAGATAGCCTGCTTGAAAGCAGAAAGATAAAGCAAGAAAGCCTAACAAGGTAGCTGTAAGCCCGATCTGGGTCAATTCATAAATGAAGCTTGGAAAGAGAATGATTCCAGCGACAATATGAATGGACCAGAGGAATACAGTCTTGTTTAGGCTTTTTTTAGTCATGAGGTTCCATACAGCATGCATAGAACCTGATAATAAAACGAGTATAAGGGCTGCAATAAACATGGTATCATCTCTTCTCGAGCAGTTGATCAATGATACACATGTTAATTCATACATTAGGATTTCGTCAATGACTTGCTAGCATCATCTAATCAACCCGCAAAGCATCGATTGGCTTGAGCTTCGCTGCTTTGTTGGCAGGGAAAATACCGAAGCATACGCCGATGAATAGCGAGAAGGAGAAGGCAAGTATAACGATGCCCCATGAGACTGAGGCTGTAAAGCCAAGTATGCCGGATAGGAGGAAGGTAGCCCCGATTCCAATTCCAATCCCGATGATCCCGCCTGATGCGCTGAGTAGAACGGATTCTATCAGGAACTGCAATAGAATATCTCTTTTGCGCGCACCGACGGCTTTGCGAATGCCGATCTCACGCGTTCTTTCCGTGACAGATACGAGCATGATATTCATAATTCCGATGCCGCCGACTAACAGGGAAATACCTGCAATTCCACCAAGAGCAGCGGAGATCATGGTCATGATGGAGGCGCTGGAATCAAGCGCATCTTGTTGATTAAAAATCGTAAATCCATCACTATTATCTGTCGCAAATCTCTTTTTTAAATCACGTGATAATTGATCGCTTACACTAGACACATTCTCCCGATCATTCACTTGAACCGTGAAGGTTTTGACACCTGGGTTCGTTAATAGCCGTTCGGCTGTCGTGATCGGAATCAGAATTTTGTCGTCATTCGAGCCTGCGAGGCTGCTACCTTTGGTTTCCAATAATCCAACGACTTTGTACTGAACGCCATTAATAATGATATTCTCTCCAACAGGGCTAATCAGACCGAATAGTTCCTTAGCTGTACTCGAGCCTATCAGGGCAACCTTCTGCAGCCGATCGACATCGGCTTGAACGATGAACCTGCCTTCTTGAACATGGAAGTTCTGAACCACCTCATAGTCAGGGACGATACCTTCCAGGTTTACTTCTTTATTCTTTGTCCCATTCTTAGCTTTAACTGATCCTCTGATAACAGGGGATACGGCAGTGATGTTAGGCATTTGTTGATACGCCATCGTCTCATCTAGCGTTAATGAGGCTCGAACACCTCTTCCTGTGATGTTTACAACAAGAGAATTCGTTCCCAGCTTGTTGATTTCATTATTGATGTTACTGCCGAGCCCTTGCCCTAGAGATACCAATGTAATAACCGAGAATACACCGATGATAATACCTAGAATCGTTAAAAAAGATCGGAGCTTGTTGCTGACAATGCTTTTCCATGCCATTTTGATGGCTTGCGTGAAAATCATGAGTGAACGACCTCCTGATCTTCCGTTATTTCGCCATCCTGAATTCGAATGCAACGCCTAGCCTGATTCGCAATCGCAGGATCATGTGTGATAATGATGATCGTATGTCCCTTTTCATTAAGTTCATGCAGCATTTGAAGAATTTCTTTACCCGTCTGGGTATCTAGCGCCCCAGTCGGTTCATCTGCGAGTAGAATAGGGGGATTGCCCGCTAATGCACGCGCAATCGCCACACGCTGCTGTTGTCCGCCTGACAATTGATTTGGCTTATGGTGCAGCCGTTCACCAAGCCCGACATTGATGAGAGCTTCTGTAGCTAAAGCCCGTCTGCTCTTCATGGAAATATTCCGATAAATAAGCGGAAGTTCTACATTCTCTAGCGCTGACAGCTTGTTTAATAGATTGAAGCTTTGAAAAATAAATCCGATTTTCTGATTTCGAATATAAGCCTGCTGATTATCGGTCATTTGGCTGATTTCTTGACCATCGAGTAAATAGCTACCACTGCTTGGGATATCCAAGCAGCCGAGCATATTCATTAAAGTTGATTTACCAGATCCAGACGGACCGATAATCGCGACGAATTCCCCTTGATGGATCGTAAAGGAAATATCCTTGAGGACAGGAACGGCTTCTCCTGCCATTCGATAAGTTTTGATCAGGTTGTTGATTTCAATAAGAGGTTTGTCTGAATTCATGACTACCTCCTATTTCCCGCATTGCCATTCTGAGTGCCGCCACCGCCCGGGGAAAAACCGCCACCGCCGCTGACACCTTGCCTAGTGTCCATTTGGATACCGTTCACAGGCATTTGTCCGTTCTGTCTTCTCGTATTCGCATTGCCTGTTGTAGCAGCTGCGTTTGGAATAATGACATTCTCACCAGCCTTTAAGCCACTGACGATTTCAGCGTAAGTTTCATTCTGAATGCCGATGGTCACTTCACGCATCGTACCAGGAGTTTGAATGGCAGGAGTTTGAGTGCCAGTAGTTTGACGCGCTGCGGATGTGCTAGCTGGTTCTTGCTTCGATGTACCATCATCGACTAGCACGAAGCTTTTACCTTGTCTTTGCTGCACCGCTTCAATCGGCACAACGACGACATTGGTCTTATTTTCAACTATAATTTCCGCACGTGCAGACATGCCTGCTTTAATCTCGCCCGGATCGTTTATTTGAAGCGTTACGGAATAGAGGGATACACCATTCTTCGATTCGCCTTCCTTGGCGATATCAATGACCTCTCCTTGGAATTTTTCTTTAGGTAACGCATCGACTGTAACTTCAGTAGTTTGTCCGGTTTTGACTTTCAAAATATCCATTTCATCGACTTGAATGTCCAGTTGCAGTTTGTTGTAGTTGACGATTTCACAAATTACAGCGCTTCCATTTATCTGATCGCCTACTTTGTTGTTAACGACAGTTATTTCGCCATCAATTGGAGAGACAATAGGGTCTGGAGCTTGCTGGTCTTTTTTATATGACGAGATTTTGCTGTTGGATAAATCAATATCGAGTTGAAGCTTGCGAATATTGTTCTTGAGATCATCGATTTTGTTCATGTCTTCATTCGATTTAAGCTTGTCTTTGGCATCGTCTAGGTCAATTACTTTCTTTTGTAAGGATAATTCCTCTTGATAGATTTGATCTTTGACATCTTTGCCCTCGAAAGTAACAAGTGGTTGCCCCTTCTTTACAATCGAACCCTTCTGTACAAGCAGCTCCGCAATTTTTCCTCCATCGCCGCCTTTGACGCTTTCATGTTCTGCTGCTGCTGTAGCACCTGAACCAGAAATCGTAATCTTTATATCGCTTTGCTTCGATTGGACCGTACTTGTAGTCATCATAACCGTTTGTTTAGCTGTGGATTTTATGTAGATATACCCACCTACACCGACCAGTACGATGATGCTGCACGCAAGAATGATCCACTTGGTCTTCTTAGGTTTAAATTCATTCATCTCCTGCATTTTCTCCTTTCTACTGTATAAAAGATGACATTAACCTAACTATACGAGATTGGTTCCAACCAAAAATTAAAATTGCATTAAAGCGTAATAAATGTTTGTTAAATTTACGAAGGACGGTGAAAACGTTTCTTCTTGTTTCACTAAGAATGTATATTTCATCCATCACGTCATCACACTAAACGGGAATAATCAGTCGGCATAGGGAGATGAATGGCATGGTTTTTGGTATATCTGTAATAATTATTTTACTATTCGTTACATGGGGGCTAGTGGCGCCTCAGAATTTTGAGACAGCAGCTAATCAGGCTTTGTCCGTGATCACAGTGAAGTTTGGGTGGTTTTATTTAATTACAACACTGATCGTTCTAACCTTTTGTGTGTATCTAGCATTCAGCAAATATGCCCATATAACGCTTGGCTCGGATGATGATGATCCCGAATATTCCAATCTATCGTGGTTTGCTATGTTGTTTAGTGCCGGGATGGGAATTGGCCTCGTATTCTGGGGCGTGTCTGAGCCGATCAGCCATTACATAAATCCACCGAGTGGAGCTGGTTACACGCCAGAGGCAGCGCGGGAAGCGATGCGCTATTCTTTCTTTCACTGGGGACTTCACCCATGGGCGATCTATACATTAATATCGCTTGGAATCGCATATTTTACTTTTCGCAAAGGGTATAAAGGGTTGATTAGTTGGACGTTCTATCCGCTTATTGGGGAGCGGGTAAATGGTTGGATTGGCAAAACAATCGATGTTCTAGCGATTATCGCAACTGTATTTGGTGTGGCAACTTCTCTAGGTCTAGGCGTGATGCAGATTGAGGGGGGACTTGGGCATGTATTCGGGATTCCGCAGAATACCGGGATTCAGATGATTATTATTGCATTCTTGACGGTTGCCTTTCTGATTTCGGCGATTACTGGGCTCGATAAAGGGATTCAACTCCTGAGTAATATTAATCTTCTTATTGCGGTAGGACTCATGCTTTTTATTCTGTTTTTAGGACCTACTTCTTTTATTTTTGATAATTTTACGAACACCTTAGGTGGTTATTTGCAGAATATTATCCAAACGAGCCTTCATCTAACACCTTTCACCGAAAATTCATGGACAGCCAAATGGACCTTGTTTTATTGGGCTTGGTGGATTGCTTGGTCTCCCTTTGTTGGCTCGTTTATTGCCAGAGTTTCGAGGGGCAGAACGATCAAGGAGTTTATACTAGGTGCAATGCTTGTGCCAAGCGGATTTGGGTTTATTTGGTTTTCCATATTCGGTTCAACCGCACTCAGGTTCGAAATGTTCGATCACTATCCGATTGCCGAAATTGTTCAAAAAGATTTGACGGCAGCCTTATTCGTTACACTTGAGCAACTGCCTGCGGGAACCATTCTGTCTGTAGTTGCGATATTGCTGATTATGATTTTCTTTATTACTTCTGCAGACTCCGCAACCTTCGTTCTTGGCATCATGTCTTCCAAAGGCGATCAGAATCCTCGCATTCTAATTCGTCTCGTATGGGGTATTTTTCAAGCGCTGATTGCGGTTGTATTGCTTTTAAGCGGAGGGCTTGAAGCTTTGCAGACCGCGTCGATTGTGTCTGCACTGCCGCTAGCTGTGATCCTGTTATTTATGGTTCTGTCGCTAATGAAAGCATTTAAAGAAGAAGAACGTGAATATCGACGGAAGGAGAAGAAGAAACGCAAGAAATTAGAGGGTCTGTTATATGACCTGCAGGAGGAAATGAGTACCGTTACGGATGCCATCAATCAAGGTGTGCTTAAGGATGAAGCGCCATAAGCATTGAAAGGCATGCTTGTATGTGATGTAACGCAATGAATTATCTCTTGTGAACTGGTATAATGTAAGATCAACTAAACTCAGAAAGGATGTGAGACATTCGTCATGGAATGTATTGTACATTTTGAAATTAATCGTAACGGTCAAACGAAGCAGCTTCGGGGATTAGTTGATTTTACTAAAGGTACTGCGCCTACAACAGAACAGTTTATCGGAATGTTTAATGGTATGGGTTATTCGGTAGTTCCTGATCCAAGTGGAACCAGAACGTTTAAGTCTGCATCTGGAGAAAGTTTAAAGATTCAGATCAAGAAGCTGGATATTGAAGGTCGGGATGACAGAGAAGTACCTGATAGAGAAAGAGATGCGCTGATTCGGAATTTCTTGCCAACCAATAACAGACCTTTGTGATCATTTGTTCCCCAAGACCTAAAGTCATAAAATTAAATAAAAAATCACCCAAAGATGCCGCATCCCACTCGGTAGCGCAGTTGTAGGGCGTGGGCAGAGTACGAACGGTAAACAATTACCTAATAAGGGAAAATAATTACCGAAAAAGCACCCAAAGTTGCCGCATCGCGCTCGGTAGCGCAGTTGGAGGGCGTGGGCAGGGTGCGAACGGTAAACAATTACCTAAAAAGGGAAAATAATTACCGAAAAAACACCCAAAGTTGCCGCATCCCATTCGGTAGTGTAGCTGGAGGGCGATGGCAGAGTACGAACGGTAATGAATTTCCTAAAAAGGGAAAATAATTACCGAAAAAGCCCCCAAAGTTGCCGCATCGCGCTCGGTAGCGCAGTTGTAGGGCGCTGGCAGAGTACGAACGGCATAAATATCAATAATCCTGAAATAAGTTCTAACAGGCAACCCTTCTACATATGATGTAGAAGGGTTTTACTATGAGTGAGGTTGGGTGATCAATCGAAAATGAGCCATCATGTTCCGAATCCAGGACAGCAGGAGGATTTTCAGCAGAATAAAGCAATTGCCATCCTAGCTTATATCATATTTTTTCTGCCGCTGCTTACTGCAAGAGATTCGAAATTCGCTATGTATCATGCCAATCAAGGTTTCTTGGTATTTCTAACATGCTTAGCGGTGAACATTATAGGTACGATTATTCCGCTTATAGGGTGGTTCATCATTGTGCCTTTTGGCAATCTATTCGTTCTTGTACTCATTCTTCTTGGCATTCTAAATGCTGCTAATGGCCAAATGAAGCCACTCCCACTAATTGGAAAATTCGAAATCATTAAATGAATACGCGAAATTAGTGTGGAGAAGAGAGGGCTGATTGCCCTCTTTTTGGTGATACGGCTATACACCGCATAGTCGTTAATGGTATGATCAATGTCATATAATACCTCTTGTGGCTATATTTTCAGCTATTTCTTCCTCTATCAACATTCTATTTTCACTAACATTCCGGTTAAGTGACATCTCACATTCACCAACTTTCACTCAAATCCATTCGATGATTGACAGACCATTATGTAATTTTTGGACAGGGGGTATAGGGTCTATTCCGATTTAGTTTTGCTCTTCGAGCTGTCGCTCTTGTTAAATCAAAACTTTTAGGAGGATGCTAAATGCTTCATATTGTTGCCTGTATTAAACAGGTGCCTGATACGAAGATCATCAAGATGAATCCCAAAACAAACACAATGGATCGTTCCAGCGCACCCGCTATTCTGAATCCGTATGACGCACATGCTGTAGAAGAAGCCGTTCGTCTAAAGAATCGTTATGGGGGGACAGTCTCTGTACTTACGATGGGTCCGCCTCCTGCTGTGAAAGCAATTAAGAAATGTGTAGAGATAGGTGCTGATGAAGGTTATTTGATAACAGACCGTTTCTTTGCAGGTGCAGATACGCTGGCTACCAGCTATTCGCTCACGATGGCTCTGCATAAGATTGCAAGAATTAAACCGATTGATCTGGTGATATGCGGCAAAATGACCATCGACGGCGACACGGGCCAGGTTGGACCTGGAATCGCAAGAAGGCTCGATATTCCGCCGCTTACGAGCGTCAATAAAGTCGTAGAGATTAATAAAGAAGAAGGCTACATAACGATTCATCGCAAGCTGGAGGATGGGCATCAGGTGCTGCGCTCCTCACTTCCTTGTCTTTTATCCGTAGAGAAGGATATTAACGAAATTCCTTACTCTTCTTTGCCTAACATGCTGAAGGCTGCTCGCTATCAACCTGTCATCTGGTCTGCTAATGATTTGGAGGATATCGATCGCAGTCTACTAGGGCTGAAAGGTTCTCCGACGATTGTTGCTAAAGTATGGGCACCAGAGAAGCCTAAAGGCGGAGAGATGCTGCAGGGCACTTCTAAGGAGCAAGTTGATCGCTTGCTGTCGATTCTACTCGAGAAGAAAGAGTTGTTCGATGTGAAGGAGGCTGCAAAATAAATGAACATGGACGATTATCGTGGTGTGTGGGTGTTTATCGAGCAGAACGAAGGCGTGATTGCATCTGTGTCACTCGAACTTCTCGGAGCAGGACGCAGGCTTGCAGACAAGCGCGGTGTTCCATTAGCAGGCGTACTTGTCGGTCATGGCGTTCAGCCTCTTGCATCGAAGGTTATACAATATGGCGCGAATATCGTGTACTTATATGATGATCTTATTTTCAAAGACTATCGAACGGAAACTTATATGCGGGCGATTATTGAATGCTCGGAGAAACATAAACCAGAAGTTATTCTTTATGGCGCGACTTCAACGGGCAAAGATTTGGCGAGTGCGGTGGCAACGGATTTGGCAACCGGACTTACAGCGGACAGTACGATTCTTGATGTGAATGAGGAGAATGGATTGCTTGAAGCTAGCCGTCCTGCCTTTGGCGGTAACATTATGGCGACGATTCTCTGCAAGAACCATCGTCCCCAAATGGCAACCGTTCGTTCCAAGGTGATGAAGTCGCTGGCTCCTGATAAATCGCGAGTCGGCGAAATCATTGAAGAAAGCGTTGCGTTGCAGGAATCCGATCTTCGTACCAAGGTGCTGGAGATCGTACGTGTAGCAACCCCTAAGATTAGGCTCGATGAAGCTGACATCATTGTCGCAGGTGGCAAAGGCCTAGGAAGCCAGAAGGGCTTCGATCTGATCCATGAGTTCGCAGGCAAGATTGGGGCGATGGTTGGCGCCAGTCGTGACGTTGTGGAGGCAGGCTGGATCGAGCACGATCATCAGGTCGGTCAGACGGGCGTGACGGTACTCCCCAAAATTTATTTTGCTATAGGTATATCAGGCGCGATACAACATATTGTTGGCATGCAAAATTCAGGCTTAATTATTGCTATTAATAAAGATCCAGAAGCTCCGATTTTCCAATCCTGCCATTACGGAATTGTGGGAGATGCGTTCGAGATTGTTCCCATGCTGATGGAAGCTTTTGAGAAAGCCTTACATGGAGAGGTGCAATATGGCTGAAAAATTTGATGTGATCGTCGTTGGAGCTGGACCTGCGGGAACTTCATGCGTATATACGCTAGCAAAGGGCGGAGCGAACGTTCTTCTTATTGAAAGAGGCGAATATCCGGGCTCCAAGAACGTAATGGGC
This sequence comes from Paenibacillus albiflavus, assembly GCF_004344915.1. Classification (GTDB taxonomy): domain Bacteria; phylum Bacillota; class Bacilli; order Paenibacillales; family NBRC-103111; genus Paenibacillus_AM; species Paenibacillus_AM albiflavus. The sequence continues at coordinate 127,517 of NZ_SKFG01000004.1, forward strand.
GGCGTCTTATATCGTAAAATGCTGGAGGATATTATCCCTGACTTCTATAAGGAGGCGCCAGTAGAGCGCCAAATTGTTGAGCAGCGTTATATGATGCTGGATAAGGAATCGGCGGCTACCTTCAGCTATAAGGGATTGGAATGGGATCAGGAGCCGTTTAACAATTTTACCGTCCTACGTGCCAAGTTTGACCAATGGTTTGCGGATAAGGCAGTCCAGCAAGGTGCCTTATTACTTAATGAAACAGTTGTACTCGAATGTATAGTAGAGAATGGGCGCGTGATAGGGGTCAGGACCGATCGGCCAGATGGCGATGTATATGCGGATGTCGTCGTTCTTGCGGATGGCGTTAACTCGCTGCTTGCTAAGTCATTAGGATTCCGTAAGGAACTGCGTCCGGATGAAGCTGCTCTTTCCGTGATGGAGGTCTTGAAGCTTGATCGGACAATTATCGAAGACAGGTTTAATCTCGAGGGCAATCAAGGCTGTACATTCGAAATATTCGGGGACTCGACCAAGGGGATTCTTGGAACCGCTTGGCTATATACGAATAAGGATAGCTTAAATATTGGCGTAGGCGCGATGCTATCTGGACTGATTCAGCATAAAATCAAGCCCTATGAGCTTCTTGATTATGTGAAACAGCATCCGATGCTTCGCAAATATATTCAAGGCAGCGAGCAGCAGGAATACTTAGCGCACCTGATTCCTGAAGGCGGCTTTCATTCGATGGGTAAAATCGTGGGAGACGGCGTTCTCGTTGTAGGTGACGCAGCACAGATGGTGAATGCGATTCATCGGGAGGGCTCGAACCTGGCGATGACTTCTGGCGTGCTGGCGGCTGAGACGATTCTGTCTGCGATGCAGGCAGGTAACTTCTCCGAACAAATGCTGGACAGCTATCGCGTGAATTTAATGAATAGCTTTGTGGGTTCTGATCTGAAGAAATATAAGGATACGACACATCACTTTGAGAAATTCCCTCATTATTTTAATAAATACATTCCAATGCTCAATAAGGCAGCTAGCCAAATGTTTACCGTAGACGGTACGCCTAAGCGGGAGAAGCAGCGCAAAATCTGGCGCGAGATCGGAACTGCGGGTGAGAAGTTCAGAATTGCTCGCGATTTATATCGCGCTTGGAGGGTGATGAAATAATGAGTGATCAACCCAAAGGCCAGACGATTGAAGAGAAGCAATACTTAGTTCGCTTTAAAGCGGATACGAATTCCCACTTGCATGTACTCGATGCAGATATATGCGCTACCAAATGTCCAGATAAGATATGTACAATTTTCTGCCCTGCTGAGGTGTATAAATGGGAAGAAATTCGCATGCATGTAGGGTATGAGGGATGTCATGAATGTGGAAGCTGTCGAATTGGCTGCCCGCATCAGAACATTAAGTGGGAATACCCAAAGGGTGGTCATGGGATCATCTTTAGATTGGGGTAAGCATGTTTCAAATTGGCGATTTTGTCATATACACATTGGACGGTAGCGTTGGAACGGTGATAGAGGTTGATCAAGATCGCTGCCATGTCGTTTGGGATGATCATTTTGTCAGTTGGGAAAAGCATGAGCTGCTCATCAGGGACGAATCTGTCAATCTGAATGGTGCTTAATCGTTAATGAATATTTATTGTGTTAAGGGCAGCTTACGGGCTGTCCTTTTTTGTGTATTTAAGAAGTTTTGGAAAAAGACTTGAAATCAGCGGTTTCTGGTGCTATGCTTTTCCCTTTGGGGAATAAGCGAACAGTGCTTTTTACAAATAGAAGTTACTTCATAAATTAGTCAGAAAAGAAGTGTAAGGATGAGAATTCTAATTGCTGATGATGAGAGCTCAGCTAGAATACGTCTGGTCAGCATGATTCAAGAAATGGCTCACCCATTTGAAATATGCGGCGAAGCTGAGAATGAACAACAGTTGCTACAACTATTACAAGAATATAAGCCAGACATTGTACTGCATGACTATCAGATTGCAGTACAGAATGGGCTAGCCATAATGGAAGCAGGCAAAGAATTATCACCATTAACCAAATGGATTATCCTGAGCGGTTATGCGGATTATGAACCAGCGCATGATTCTGTCAAATGCGGGGCATCCGACTTTTTGCTCAAACCGCCCAGCGTTCAAGAATTAGAAGCAGCGCTCTTGCGCGCACAGGATTGTGCGGAGAAACAGGGGCTGCATTTCGATAAACACAATGAAGATACGTGGGTAGATGCATTAGTAAGCACCCATGAGCAATCATTAGAGCATCATTCAGATAATCAAATGGCATTTTGGGGCATTCGTCCATTTATTGACAGTTATTTGAATGAAATGGATCATCGCGCGGTAAAGAACAGTCTAATTGAAGAACTGGTTCTGCAGATGAATAAGGTTGAGCTGGCAGCGATACAAACATCACTTGTTGAGGTTTCTGAAGGGGATCTAGTGCTAGTAGGCACGTGGTTATCGGGCCCATTGCCACATGAAGCTATTGTAAACGAGCTCGCTTCGATAGCAGAAGCTAAGCTGCTAGCTTTCCATCATGAGCAGGCAGCAGCTACTTTTGTGATGACCGATGTATGTCCATCACTGGAGAAACTGCAGGAGCAGCTAGCAGTGGCTGAACATTGCGCTGCCATGCGTGTAACGAAAGGGATGGGGCGATCATGGACTCTGTCACAATTAGATCCTCATGGATCGGAATTGTACTTCATGCTCGGTCAGATCATGGTTGATCTAAGTAATAGTTATCAGCATAAAAATTATATGGCATTTATGAATCTTGTGGATCAATTGCAAAGCTTTGTTATCCGTCATGGGCTAAATGAATTTCCACAAGATACGATGCTTAACATCATGAAATTTACCGCTTACGCCTTACGTTTGCAGGTTGATCCTTCAGCAGCACAATGGGTGGAGCAGCTCTATAAGCATGGGGAAACGCTACTGCCCCATCATGGGCTGAAAGATAGCGGTGAACGCATGGTAGAGCAAGTCATCGAAATGATTGAACAAGACTATAGCAATAGCATCTTGGCATTAAGTGAATATGCCAAGCAATTTCGAACAACTGCGCATTATTTAAATGCGAGATTCATCCAAGTGACAGGTCTTAGCTTCGTTAAGTATTTGTCCAAATTACGTGTTAATAAAGCCAAGCTCCTATTCGCTGATCCAAGCTCTGATAAACTGTCCTTGCAACAAATTGCCGAGCAAGTTGGATTCACAAGCACAAGGCAATTAGGCAGATCGATGACGGAGTTCGAGGGCTGCTCTTCAACAGCCTATCGTAAAAATTTGAAACGGACCCTCAAGGAGAAATAATAGATTGGTCACAAGCTACGTCTGTATATTCCCTAATTTCCTGCTATAATAGCACTAGTAAATAGCAATCGAAATGAATTTATGCGGGGGTTAGTTCCAAGGATGGATTTAATGGATATAAAATCTCTTTTTACCGAAGAGAATATTCAACTGATACTGGATCAGTACCGCTCATTCGGGCCACTGCCAGGTATCTTCATTACCTTTCTCAAGTCCTTTGTACCGCCATTGCCGACCATTGTAATTGTTGGTGCGAATGCGGCTGCATATGGTCTATGGTTAGGCTTTCTCTATTCCTTGATCGGGATCGTTAGCGGATGTATGACGGTGTATTTAATTGTTCGTAAAATAAGCACTCATCGTATGATCCAACGCTGGGCTCAGAAGCCTAAGGTGCAAAAGCGGATGGAGTGGATGCGGAAGAACGCGTTTAATTATGTGTTCATACTTAGCATTTTTCCTGTAGGACCGTTTGCCGTCATTAATTTGGCTGCTGCTTTGGTATTGATGCCGTTCAGATCGTTTATGATTGCCATTATATTTGGTAAAGCGATCATGGTGTTTATGGTCTCTTTTATCGGTTATGATATTAAGCAATTTATTGAATCACCGCTTAAGCTGCTGTACGTCCTTATTTTTGCGCTAATCTCATGGTATGTCTGCCGAAAGGTTGAAGCATGGATCACGAAGCCGGCGTCTATTGCGGGGGAGGAATCAACTTCCAGATCGGTATAATCCAATAACCAATGATACGAGAAACTCTTCTTCGTTAAGAAGGGTTTCTTTTTTGTATTTCTTTTTGTGGTAAAAAAAGGATAATATTGCGAAACGTCGAAATATTGTCACAATTAACCATAATGGGAATCAGGGGGTATTCAATTGAACCGTTCCACGATGCAACGTCGCTTTACGAACCGCTGGTCTGTATTAATTAGCTTTACGATTTTAGCAGGTGTTAGTCAGATGCTTTGGCTTAATTTTGCGCCCCTCATCAGCATGCTGGAAGCTCGATATCAGGTTACAGAAGCGGATATTAATTGGCTATTAATTGTATTCCCCTTGATTTATGTCTTATTGTCAATTCATGCAGGCATTCTGATTGATCGCCGAGGTTATCGATATGGTATTGGGCTTGGTGGGATAATCATGACGGTGTTTGCGTGTGTACGAATTCTCGATTTCGATTACAGCTTTCTGCTAATCGGGCAGATTGGGATTGCCATTGGGCAGCCCTATGTGATCAATGGAATCTCGAAGCTCGTTGTAGATTGGTTCGGCGAGAAGCAGCAGGGGGCAGCGACAGGTATTGGAACTGTTGGTATGTTCGTCGGAATGGCGCTAGCGCTCGCAGGGACGCCGATATTAGCCGATTCTATCGGTTTGCAGTGGACCATGGTTGTATTTGCAGCCATTACGGCTTTATCCACATGCTTGTACTTGCTAGTTGCGTATCCGAATCCGAGTAATCAGCAGACTAGTCAGACGGTCTCTAATGTAAGCTGGCGGGATTATGTTCCTTTGCTCCGGAACCGGCAACTGCTGTTAACCTCGACGATCGCTTTGCTGGCATTGGGCTTTTTTAATGGATTAACTTCTTGGTTAGAGCCAATCTTAAAACCGAATGGAATTGATGCAGAGAATGCGGGATTAATCGGAGGTATGCTCATTCTAGGCGGGATTGTTGGGGCTTGCATTATTCCAGGCATTTCAGATAAGCTCGGGACAATTAAACCGTTTTTATGGGTTAGCTGCTTGCTTGGTGTGGGGTTTGTGTATTTGCTATGTACCTTACAGGACTTTACGATTTTGCTGATTATTAGCGGGCTGCTCGGATTCGTGTTCTTGCCAGGTTATGCTCTGCTGCTTTCATACACAGAGAAACTGGCAGGTGAAAAGCATGCGGGTGAAGCAACGGGTCTTATGATGCTGACAGGCAATCTCGGTGGTGTGCTAGTCATTCTGGCTATGCAGCTAGTGAAGGGAGAGAGCGATACATGGATCAATGCCGTGTATCTCATGCTCATACTTCTACTGGCTTGTGTAATTCTTTCCTTGAATATAAGAGAAGGCAGTCGCAAGGAGCAACCGCCTTCTAGTCATACATTAAAACAATAAATGTGCAATTAGCACGATAATCGGCAATGTAATTAGTGTACGCAGAATGAAAATATATGCTAAATCCTTGAACGATACAGGGATCTTGGAGCCTAACAGCAGCCCGCCTACCTCAGACAAATAGATGAGCTGTGTAACGGATACACAAGCGATTACGAAGCGGGTTAATTCGCTTTCGATAGAGCTTGCCAGCACAGTGGGCAGGAACATATCGGCGAAGCCGATGACAAGCGTTTGCGATGCGGCTGCTGCTTCAGGAACATGCATGAGCTCCAGCAATGGAACGAACGGGATGCCAAGCCATTGGAATATAGGTGTCGTTTCGGCAATGATTAATGCTAATGTCCCCACTGCCATTACGATTGGTGCCACACCTATCCATAAATCGAGCACGTTGTGCATACCCTCTTGGATAAGAGACTTAGCGTCGGCGCTTTTCTCTGCGCGCTTAACAGCTTGACTTAATCCCCATTGGAATGAATTTTGGTTCTTAGGAATTACTTCTGAAACTGCTTCATTGTTAGGTACATAATACTGATCAGACTTGCGAGATAACGGCGGAATTCTTGGCATTATGATTGCCGCAATGATGCCAGAGAATAGAACGGTTAGGTAGAACGGCACGAACATATGCGCAAGATTGACAGTTGAGAGGACGACCAGGCTGAATGTAATAGAAACGGCAGAGAATGTTGTTCCAATAACAGCAGCTTCGCGCTTCGTATAAAAGCCTTCTTCATATTGCTTGTTCGTTAGCAGGACGCCTACTGTTCCATCTCCAAGCCAAGAGGTCATGCAATCGATGGAAGAGCGACCAGGCAATTTAAATAAAGGACGCATAATTTTGGTCGTTATCGCACCACAGAACTCTAGTAACCCGAAGTTGAGTAGCAATGGCAGAAATAATCCAGCAAATAGGAAGACGGCAAATAACACGGGCAATAGCTCGAAGAGAAGCATTCCGCCTGTATTTGATGACCAGATCCATTCAGGTCCAAGCTGGAATAACACGCAGTATGCAAAAATTGACCCCATCACTCGGGCGGCAACCCATACTGGCGCAACGTCTAGTAATGAATGAATATACCGATTCTTTGATAGGAAGGCTGGCTTCCATAGTTTATAAAAAATACTTCCGAGTGCAGCTATTGTGATGAGGACAGTCATAATATAAGGAATAGACTCACTCAAATAAGATTGAACCGATTTGGATAAAAGAGCAATAGGAATCGTAACTTGACCATCCCATTTGATCGGTGTCATGAATAATAAGATACCGAATAAGGAAGGAATGATAAATAACATGAGATAAAAGGAATTGTGTCTTTTTGTCTTAGTTGCATTCATATATAAATCTCCTGTGTATGTTCTTGGATGCATATTTATGCAAGCAGACTTTATTGTAATATGAAATGCTCCAAAAACCAACACCTAAACTCTAGTAAAATATTGAATTTGTGCCTTTATTAGAATTCAAGTATGATGGGAATACTAGTTTTTAAAGTATTTTTTGTAAAGGAGAAGTTAGATTATGTTTAAAGAATTTAAAGATTTTGCCTTTAAAGGCAATATGATAGACCTAGCGGTCGGGGTCATTATCGGGGGGGCTTTCGGTAAGGTTATTACTTCGATTGTGAACGATTTAATTATGCCGCTTATCGGACTTTTACTTGGGAAAATGGATTTTAGTAGCTTGTATATTCCGTTAGATGGAAAGACATATGAATCATTTGATAAAGCAGTTGAAGCGAGTGCGCCTATGTTTAAATATGGAATATTTATTTCTAATATGCTCGATTTCTTGATCGTAGCCTTTACGATTTTCTTCGTGTTGAAACAATTGAATCGCTTCAAAAAGAAACAAGCTCCAGCCGAAGAGCCGAAGCCTGTTACAACGAAGGAATGTCCCAAATGCCTATCCGAAGTGCCTCTTAAAGCCACTCGTTGCAAATATTGCACATCTGAATTAGTGGCAGTTTCAACAAAAGGTTCAAGTGCGAATTAAGTTTAATAAGTGATATAGAAACGCGCCTCCTTTAAGGACGGCGCGTTTCTTCTTGCTACTGTTAACGTGATTGAATGGCTTGTTCTAGTCTTGTCAGTGCTTCTTGTACGACGAGTCTGGAACAGCCAATATTCATCCGTTGGTACGTAGAGCCTTCCTCACCGAATACATACCCCGAATTTAACCACAGGAGCGCATCATGGCGCATGAAACGATCCAGCTCCTTGCTGCTGAGTCCAAGCTTGCTAAAATCAATCCACAATAAGTATGTTGCCTGTGAATCAATCACTTCTAGCATAGGCAGCTTCTCACGAATAAAATCCATCACAAGCTTTTTGTTCCCATCAATATATTGGATGAGCTGATCCAGCCATTCGTCGCCCTGCGTGTATCCAGCTTCAGTTGCGACAATCGCGAACGGATTCGGATCATGGTAGCCTGATTTGCTGACTTCCAGTGTAAATTCACGGCGAAGCTTTGCGTCTTCGATGATGACATTAGCAGATTGCATCCCTGCAATGTTAAATGTTTTGCTAGGCGCTGTGCATGTAATTGTAATCTTGGATATCTCAGGTGATAGCGATGCGGTAGGGATATGCTTATGTCCTGGTAACACGAGATCATGATGGATTTCATCTGAAAGGATGAGCACATCGTGACGTAAGCAAATATCCGCCAGCTTCATCAATTCTTCTTGGCTCCATACGCGACCTGCAGGATTATGCGGGCTGCATAGAATGAACAGCTTCGTGCGCGGATCCTGCGCCTTCTGTTCAAAATCCTCAAAATCAATTGTGTATTGACCATTCTCAAGTCGGAGCGAGTTATTCAGCAATTGATAACCATTCGTCCTGACAACATCCATGAATGGAGGATAGACAGGCTGCTGCACGATAACTTTATCTCCAGCCTTGAGCAAAGCTCGCACTGCATAATGCAAGGCAGGCACTACACCTGGCACGCTCACAATCCAGTTCGGTTTAATCGTCCAGTTATGTCTGCGCTGCATCCAGTTTACAATGGCATTATTGTAGCTTTCGGGTTTAAGGCTGTATCCGTAGATCGTATGTGCCGCTCTCTGAATCACGGCGTCTGAAATTACAGGCGCTACGCGAAAATCCATATCTGCAACCCACATCGGAATAGCCTCTTCAGGAATCCGATTCATTTGTTTAGCGTCCGTTTTGGTTGCGAACGTATTCGAACGATCCACGATTTCATCAAAATTAAAGTTCATTTGCTTCTTACCCCCATCTTTATTTCATTAGCTGGAATCCATAGCTTCAGCTCAATCTAATTCAATTTTACATCAACTAGGTGATTTGACAACTGATTAGAAAGTAATGTAGTGTACATCACGTTAGATCAATATTCGGATTTTAATATAAAAATGTAAGTGTAACTAGATTTATAGTATATTAATTAGCCTAAATACGAACATTAATTATAAAAAGTGTTGACTTAATCGGTATTTTGCTATAAGATCAGGAATGTAAACAGAATAGAAATTATTTGGTTCGTATATCCTTAATGATATGGGTTAAGGGTTTCTACCAGGAGCCGTAAATTCCTGTCTACGAAATGGGGTTAAGCTATACCCATTTGTAGGCAGGATTTTTTTGCATTTTTTCAGCTTAGGGGGCAATAGGAATGAATCGATATGATGCGATTGTGGTTGGAGCGGGACCTGCAGGTATTTTTGCATGCTATGAGTTAACACTCAAATCTCCGCAGTCCAAAGTATTGTTAGTGGATAAAGGCTTTGATATTTACCGTAGACGTTGTCCAATTCTGGAAGAGAAAATCAAGATGTGTCCGCCAGCAGCAGGCAAGAAAGAATATGCAGGCTGTTACCCCGCGTGCTCGATTACGAATGGATTTGGTGGAGCGGGAGCTTATAGTGATGGTAAGTTTAATATCACTACAGAGTTTGGTGGCTGGATGACGGATTATTTAAGCCCTTCGAAGGTGCTCGAACTTATTCAATATGTCGATCAGATTAACTTGCAGCATGGGGCAACTGAGTCAATTACAGATCCAACGACAGAAGCGATCAGAGGAATTGAGCAGCAAGCCTATGCGTCTGGACTGAAGCTGCTTCGTGCGCAGGTTAGACATCTGGGGACGGAACAGAACCTGGAAATTTTGAAATCCATTTTTGAATATTTGAAAGATCGGATTGATATGCAGTTTAAGACAGAAGTCGATGATATTCTGACTGTCTCGGATACTGAAGGGTCACGTGTTCAGGGGATCGTACTCAAGAATGGGCAAGAAATTTATTCGGATAACGTTGTTATTGTTCCAGGACGGGATGGTTCGGCATGGCTGGCGGATGTGCTTCGCCGTAAGAAGCTGAAGATGTACAATAATCAGGTTGATGTGGGTGTACGTGTTGAAACATCCGATATCGTGATGCGGGAAATCAATGAGCATTTGTATGAGGGCAAGTTTATTTTCAACACATCTGTTGGTACACGTGTACGTACATTCTGCAGCAATCCATCGGGGCATGTTGTTGTAGAGAATCACAGCGGGATTATGGCGGCAAATGGTCATTCCTATAAAGATCCTGCACTTGGTTCGTCAAACACGAACTTTGCTTTACTCGTATCGCATAAGTTTACGGAGCCATTCGATAAGCCAAATGAATATGCTCGTGAAATTTGCAAGCGTGCCAATGATTTATCCAGCGGCGGGGTCATTGTTCAGAAGTATGGAGATATTATAAAGGGAAGACGTTCAACAGTAGGACGTATTCAGGAAGGGTTCCTTGAACCGACCTTGAAGGAAGCCGTTCCAGGAGATCTTGGGCTTGTACTGCCGTATAATACGATGAAAAGCTTGATTGAAATGGTCGAAGCACTCGATAAGGTAACACCAGGGCTTGCCTCCGAACATACATTGTTCTACGGTGTTGAAGCCAAGTTCTATTCTGCTCGTCCAAAGCTGAACGAACAGTTCGAGACCGAAATTCACGGCTTGTATTGCGGAGGAGATGGAGCGGGAATTACTCGTGGACTTGCACAAGCAGGTGCAGCGGGGGTTTGGATCGCAAGGAACATCATAGCCAAGTAAATTATCGGACTGAGAATTCACTAGTAGAGAGTTCTCAGTCCGTCTTTATTTGCTTACAGACAGCACACGCCATTTATGTAATAGCTGTCTTCACGGAATACACGGAATGCTACTTCGACCTCTGGGATGTCCAGTGCTCGAACATGTTTGGTGACCGCTTCGGCAAATTGATCCCTAACAGCTTGTCCGCGCTCGAACCAAACAACTTCAATGAACGGGAAAGTTTCAACTACCTTGCCATCGAAGATTGATGTTGTGTGCAAGCATTCCAACATAAAATTATCTGTCTCGCATTCGCATATTTCCGCGAGTTCTTCAACTAATGGTTTACTGATTTCACAAACATCCTCTGGCTTAATCCCTCGAATTAATAATTGTGGCATGTTATTTCCTCCTAGACGATAGTACAGCTTATTACGCAAGCTGTAATACATAGATCATAACATAACCAAAGATGCTTAACAGAACGGAACCAATTAATCCAGCGGTGAAGGTGCTAAGGCCCATGCGCTTGAATGCGCCGAGATCGACATTAAGACCAAGACCTGCCATTGCCATTGCCATCAGCATATAGGCGAGAAGCACAACCTGATTGGCAAAAGCAGCTGAGAAAATACCAAGTGAGTTGATCGCGGCCATCGCCAAGAATCCGAAGATAAACCACGGTATAATGGAAACTAATGATGGCTTTTTGCGATTTTCATGTTCCGTTTCTGAACGCTCCCAGCGACTCGCCCAAATTCCGATAAGAATGGTAACGGGGATAAGCAGCGCTACACGAGTAAGCTTAATGATGACAGCGAGATCGACGGCAGATTTGCCGCCAGGATCAGCTGCTGCAATCACATGAGCGATTTCATGAAGCGTTGAACCTGAGAAAATACCATAGGCTTCAGGCGATAATCCGAGCACTGGATACAGGAAAGTGTAAACGAGTGTAAACAGAGTGCCTAGAATGGCAATAGTTGCGACGCCAATGGTCGTTTCATTATCCTTGGCTTTGATTTGCGGTGCTATGGCTACGATCGCTGCTGCTCCGCAGATCGCTGTGCCGCAGGCGGTAAGTACGCCAAGCCGCTTATCGACCTTGAATAGCTTAGTCAATAAGTAAACAATGAAGAAGGCAAATACAATGCTTAGCGCAGCTAATAGAAATACTCGCCATCCTGCATTATAGATGTCCATCAAGTTAAGCCGCATGCCAAGCAGGATGATACCGATACGGAGCAGCTTTTTATTCGAGAACGTAATACCCGCCGTAGCTTGAGCGGGCATTCCGAACAATGCTCTGACGATGATTCCGATTAGAATGGCGATGACAAGTTGCCCCATAATGCTGAAAAAAGGCAAACTGGCTATAAACTTAGCAGCGATTGCAATCGCAAGCGTGATACCAATGCCGAGTGCGAAGCCCCAATATTTATTACGATTAGTTTGCATGAATTAATCCTCCGATATGATGTACTTAAGAACAAGTTGAAAGTTTCTACATGTTTCATCTTAGGATGTGGCAAGGCAGAAGTGAAATATGAATACACGATTGCAATAATAAGTAAAACTTATGATAAATTGAATATATAACATATTAGGGAGTAAGAGTTAGATGATTATTGATCCGATGAAAGTATTTGTAACTGTAGTCGAGCAGCAGCATTTTTCAAGAGCAGCCGAATTATTGAATCTATCCCAACCAGGAGTTAGTCAGCATATTCGCAACCTGGAGCATGAATTTGGTGTTCAGTTATTGTACCGCTCGCCCAAGCATGTCCAGATCACCCAAGCAGGGGAGCTGCTTTATTCGCGTGCCAAGCAAATATTGTCCTTATATGAGGAAGCTAAACAGGAGATTAATGAGTTGCAGAATGTGGTGACGGGTACGCTCAATGTAGGTGCCAGCTATACAATTGGTGAGTATATTTTGCCGCGAGTTCTAGCTGATTTCGCCAAGCAGTATGCGTTCGTTGATATTCAAGTGACGATTGCGAACACACTTCAGATTCAAGATGGCGTGCGCTCGAACAAGCTGGATATCGGGTTGGTAGAGGGAGAGGTCAGTCCATCTGTTGAGCTCCAAGTCGATGCTTTTATGGAAGATGAGATGGTGATCGTTGCGCGAAGCGATCATGCGCTATGCAAAGAAAGGCTGGTAACTCCGGACATGTTGCAAGATCAAGTATGGATTGTGCGTGAGCCAGGGTCGGGGACTCGTGCTTACTGGGAACGATTGATCCAGCAGAATGCGCTCAGAGTGAAGCGCTCGTATATGTTCAGCAGCAGTCAAGGCGTGAAGGAAGCTGTTGTTGAGGGGCTAGGTATAGCGATGCTATCTCGATTCATTGTGCAGAAGGATTTGTTGCATCACATGGGCTATAATGAAATTGCCATGCTGCCCTTGTCCAGCAGATATACACGGCAATTATCGATTGTGCAGAGTACCAAGGCGATTCCATCCAAAGCGATGGATAAATTCAGGGATCGTATAAAGTCGCATAGGGATAGTTAGTATTTTGTTGTATTTTTGAAAACAAACATTGAAAATCTAGTCTATTATCTATAAAATTGAATTATCCGACATATAGGTATATAGTCACAATTTATTTATTAAGCGCCGATAAAGGAGTTAAATATATAAATGGCTAAAATTATGATTGTCGATGATGCTCCATATATGCGTTTATTGCTGCGTGATTTCCTATTTTCAGCCAATCATGAGATTGTAGCTGAGGCAACCAATGGAGTCGAAGCTGTACAATTGTACAAGCTGCATCGGCCAGATTTAGTAACCATGGATATGACAATGCCTGAGAAAGATGGAATTAGCGCACTAAAAGAAATCAGAGAGTTCGACTCCAGTGCCAAAGTGATCATGTGCTCGGCGATGGGACAAAAGCAAATGGTGTTAGATGCGATACTTGCTGGTGCTAAGGATTTTATCGTTAAGCCTTTTCAAAAGGAGATGGTCATTAACGCAATCAGTCGAGCATTATAGATAGACTTCTGGAGATAACGAAGGCGGGAGATTACATGAGAATTGGACCTATAGAGCTGTGGAATCAACAACTGTTAGATATTGTAGTAAACGATGGCTCTATCTATCAGACGATTATATTGAAAATAGGCAAACAAGAACTGATGCTGCAGCATCCGTCGAATCAAGAAGGCCCGCTTGTTCCCGTAAGGTCACAAGAGGTATCCGTTTTCTTATCTGATGAACATAGTAACCGCTATGTATACGAAACGAACTTATCTTTCGTCGATAACCGATTTGTGCTTCCAATCCCTACTCCTGAACAGATTAAGAAAGTGCAGCGCAGACAATTCTTTCGTGTGCCTGCAATACTTGAAATGACGTTAAAGAAGACTCTGAATCTTGATGAGGATGAGGTAGAGGAATACAAGGTTGTAACAGATGATATTAGCGCTGGAGGGTTATCGTTCCATTTGTTCAATTTAGCGCCTTTTCATCGGGGGGACATGCTGACCGTTGAGATCGATATAGAAGGCGCGAAGAAAACGACGAGATGCATTTTTGAGGCGCAGGTCGTTAATATTACCAAGATGGACGCCAAAAGGACCCGTTACGCATTAGAGTTCAAGATAATTAGAGAAATGTATCGCCAAGAAATTATGTCTTTTTGCATGAAACGGCAAGCTGAGATTCGCAAGAAGATTGGTGATTAGTCTGGAACAGACCCGCAGAAGTGCGGGTTTTTTGACAAAGAATATGAGGTGGACGAATTGTTTAGACGGTTTTTAATGCTAGGAAGCATCAATGCACTCCTATCCGTTGCGCTTGGTGCGTTTGGTGCTCATGGACTTAAAGGGGTAATTAGTGATGAGATGTTGACGGTGTATCAGACAGGTGTTCAGTATCATATGATACATGCACTTGGCTTGATCGCGATTGCGCTTGTTGCGGATCGTCTAGGGAATCATCGTCTTGTAAATGCGGCTGGTTGGCTTATTCTGATCGGTATTATTTTGTTCTCGTTCAGTTTATATGCACTTAGCATAACAGGCGTCAAAATTCTTGGTGCCATTACACCATTTGGTGGAGTTTCTTTCCTTGCAGGCTGGGCATGTGTGTTCTTGGCTGCATTCAAAAGTAAAAGAAGCTAAGGTTATCGCCAATACGTAAAGCTCTCGAAAACTGCATGAGCAGATTTTCGGGAGCTTTTGTTGTCTTATCAGTCGTTTTTCTAGTTGACGTTTTGGTAGAATATGCCATAAACTAGATAAAAGTACTATAGTTGTATTTTTATTAAAAATTATATAGCGATACGAAATCTATCGACTAAGGAAGTGCATGCATATGGCTGAGCCTCTACTAGAGATCAAAGGATTGCAGACACATTTTGAGACAGATAGCGGAAGGGTTCCTGCTGTTGACGGAGTGGATATTTATATTCGCAAGGGTGAAGTGCTCGGAATTGTGGGTGAATCTGGCTGTGGCAAAAGTGTGATGTCCTTATCGGTTATGCGACTGGTTCCGAGTCCTCCAGGTAGAATTGTAAACGGTGCCATTCAATATAAGGGTGAGGATCTGGTGCATGTCTCCGAGAAACGTATGCAGCAAATTCGTGGCAATGAGATTGCGATGATTTTTCAGGAGCCGATGACTTCGCTTAATCCTGTGTTTACCAATGGTAATCAAATTAGTGAGACAGTCCGCTTGCACCGCAGTCTGAATCGGAAAGAGGCTAAGCTGCACGCGATTGAAATGCTGCGCAAGGTCGGGATTCCCCGTCCTGAAGCAATTGTTGATGAATATCCGCATCAGCTTTCAGGAGGAATGAGGCAACGCGTGATGATTGCTATGGCAATGGCATGCGATCCTGAGCTGCTTATTGCAGATGAACCGACAACTGCGCTCGATGTGACGATTCAAGCCCAAATTCTTGACTTGATGAAGCAGCTTAACCGTGATCTGGGTACTGCCATTATGATGATTACGCATGATTTAGGTGTCGTTGCCGAAATGTGTGATCGGATTGTGGTCATGTATGCAGGCAAGATCGTCGAAGAAGGTTCGACAAGAGCCATTCTCAAGAATCCTCAGCATCCTTATACAAGAGGCTTGATTCAGTCAGTTCCCCGTATGGATGTCGCGCAAGATAAATTGTATTCCATTCCCGGCAATGTGCCGAATCCACGGTTTATGCCTGAGGGATGTCGCTTTGCTCCTCGTTGTGAGCATGCTATGGATCGTTGTCATACTGAAATGCCTGCGCTAGTCACGCTTGATGCAGGACATCAAAGCCGCTGCTGGCTGCATGATTTATAGGGGGGATGGCATGGAACAGGAGCTGTTGCAAGTCAATCATTTGAAAAAATATTTTTCGATCAGAGGCGGTATCTTCAGTAGAGAGATTGGGCAGGTGAAGGCTGTAGACGATGTATCGTTTACCGTTCGTAAGGGTGAAACGCTTGGACTTGTAGGAGAGAGTGGCTGTGGTAAATCGACGACAGGCAGATCGATTCTGCGCTTGATTCAGCCAACAGATGGGCAGGTTTTATTTGAAGGCAAGGATGTAACGAAGATGTCCGCCGATGAAGTTCGCCGATTGCGCAGAGATATGCAAATCGTGTTTCAGGACCCATTCGCATCGCTGAATCCCAGACATACGGTTGGACGCATTCTGGAGGAACCTTTGATCGTCCATCGTATTGGGAATGCCAAGGAACGTAAGGAACGTGTTATGCATTTGCTGGAAGTTGTCGGGCTGCATACGGCATATGCCAAGCGATATCCGCATCAATTCTCAGGCGGTCAGCGACAACGGATTGGCATCGCAAGAGCGCTTGCCTTGAATCCGAAGCTTATTATCGCGGATGAGCCCGTCTCAGCACTTGATGTATCGATTCAGTCTCAGGTGCTCAATTTAATGCAGGATCTCCAGCGAGAATTTGATTTGACGTATATTTTTATTGCGCATGATTTAAGTGTTGTGAAGCATATAAGTGATCGCGTTGGCGTAATGTATTTAGGCAGAATGGTCGAGCTTGCAGATAAAAACCGTTTATACAATACCCCCAAGCACCCCTACACACAAGCGCTTCTATCTGCTGTGCCCAATATTGATCCTGATGTAAAAAAGGAGCGTATCGTCCTTCAAGGCGATGTGCCGAGTCCATCGAATGCTCCGCAAGGGTGCGCATTTCACACGAGATGTGCTTTGGCTATGGATTCTTGCAAGTCTATAAGACCTGAATGGAAAGCGGTTGGCGAAGGTCATTTTGTAGCATGTCATCTATATCATTAATTAACTGAATTATCAGATAATTAATTAATGATATGAAATAGATGAATTACAATTTAAGGGGGTTCTGCGTGTGAGAAAGTGGAAATATGGAGCTTTAGCGCTAATGTTGTTAATGTCCGTTGTATTGTCTGCTTGTGCAAGCAATAGCAACAGCGCAAGTGGTGGGGTACTGGTAATTGGTCGTGGAGGAGACTCCGTAGCGCTCGATGGAGCGATCGTAACGGATGGCGAATCTGCAAAGGTAATTCATCAGATAACTGAAACACTGCTCAAGTATAAGGAAGGCACGACAGAAGTTATCCCAGGCTTGGCGGATCTGCCTGAAGTGTCGGCTGATGGACTCAAGTATACGTTCAAGCTGCATAAAGGCATCAAGTTCCATGACGGGACCGATTTTAATGCGGATGCCGTTGTGTTCAACTTCAATCGTTGGCAGAATCCAAAAGGTGAGTTCAATTATTTGGATGCTTCAGCAGAAGAATCCTTTGCCTACTATGACAGTATGTTTGGCGATGAAGGCAATCGCGTAATTAAGGAAGTTAAAGCATTGGATGAATTAACGGTTGAATTTACACTCGAAAAACCACAAGCTCCATTCTTGCAAAATATTGCAATGACCTTCTTCGGAATTGGCAGTCCAACAGCTATTAAGGAGAAGAAGGAGAAGTATAAGGAAGCTCCTGTCGGAACAGGTCCTTATAAATTGGTGGAGTGGAAGCGCAATGAATCCATTACGCTGGAGCGCAACAAAGACTATTATGTCCAAGGTGTGCCTAAGATGGATAAGCTGATTATCAGGTCGATTCCAGATAACTCAGCTAGATTGAATGAATTAAAAGCTGGAACGATTGCTCTCATGGAAGATGTGAATCCAAGTGATTTAGCTACAATTGAAGGCGATGCTAATTTGCAGAAAATCCTTCGTCCTTCCTTTAATGTAGGCTATGTCGGATTTAACACGAAACATAAGCCATTTGATAACCCTAAGGTTCGCCAAGCATTAAATTACGTTGTTGATAAGAATGCCATTATCAAAGCGTTCTATCAGGATCTAGCAATTCCAGCGGTTAACCCTATGCCGCCATCCATTCTTGGCTACAACGACAAGGTGGAAGATTATCCTTATGACCTGGATAAGGCGAAGAAGCTGATGGCAGAAGCGGGCTATCCGAACGGATATGATAAAGAACTGGTATTCTATGCAATGCCAGTATCACGTCCATATATGCCAGAAGGTAAAAAGGTTGCCGAAGCGCTGCAGGCTGAATTCGCTAAGATTGGCATCAAGACAAGAATCGAATCGCCTGAGTGGGCTGTCTACTTGAAAGATGCGCAAAAGGGTGATAAAGATGACATCTTCATGCTTGGCTGGACAGGTGATAATGGAGACCCAGATAACTTCTTATACACGCTGCTTGATAAAGATACGATCGGAAGCAATAACTATTCTTTCTATATTAATGAAGAGCTGCACACGATTCTTTCGCGCGCACAATCGGAGCCAGATCAAGATAAGCGCGCAGTCGATTATAAGAAAGCGCAAGAAATAATCAAGGCTGATGCACCGTGGATTCCGCTCGTTCATTCCACACCATTGCTAGCAGCGAAAAAGGGGCTTAAGGGCTTTGTCCCTTCACCAACAGGTTCTGAGACATACGCGAACATTACGCTTGATTAATGTTAGGATATCCGTCAAGTAAAGGAAGGTACGGATCAGATAGGGGCAGTAGGTGATGACCTACTGCTCTTGTCTAATAATCATGATGATGACAAGAGTAATCCTATTTCTATCGATATGCAAAGCGGGTGAAATCTGATGATAGCCTACACCATAAGACGTCTTCTAACACTTATTCCTGTACTGATTGGGATGACCATTATCGTATTCTTAATCATCCATGCCATTCCTGGAGATCCTGCTGATATGATCCTGGGTGAAAAAGCTACTGTAGCGACGAAAGATGCGCTTCGTGATCAGCTTGGATTGAACAAGCCTATATATGAGCAATACGGCATGTATGTGGGCAAATTGCTATCAGGCGATCTCGGTAATTCAATTCGCACCAAATTGCCAATCAGCAAAGAGATTTTACCTTATATGGCAGCGACCTTCGAATTAACGGTCGTAAGCATGGCAATTGCCATATTTTTTGGCGTCAATGCAGGAATTCTGAGTGCGATGAAACAGAATTCATGGTTTGACTATATGAGTATGATCATCGCCCTTATTGGCGTTTCGATGCCGATTTTCTGGCTCGGACTCATGGAGCAATGGGTATTTGCCGTTGAGCTAAAGTGGCTACCAAATACTGGACGAATGGATGTGCGTGATCCGATTACAAGCATAACGGGGCTGAATGTGCTTGACTCGATTCTATCGGGTCGAATGGATCAAGTCTGGACGGCAATCAAGCATCTCATTCTGCCGGGTATCGCATTAGCAACGATTCCGATGGCTGTGATCGCCCGTATGACTAGATCGAGTATGCTGGAAGTGATGCGCTCGGATTTCGTACGAACTGCCAGAGCAAAGGGATTATCTCAATTCTTTGTTGTTTATAAGCATGCATTGAAGAATTCGATGATTCCCGTTATAACGGTGGTTGGTATCCAATCGGGATTACTGCTAGGTGGCGCTGTTCTGACGGAAACGATTTTCGCTTGGCCAGGGGTTGGTCGTTATATTTATGATGCAATAAGCTTCCGTGATTATCCCGTGATTCAATCTAGCATATTGCTTATCGCTCTGATTTTTGTATTGATTAATTTGATTGTGGACTTGCTCTATGCATTCTTCGATCCACGAATCAGCTATAAATAGGAAGGAGATGCTTGCTTATGCAGCAGTTATCAACACAGCCAGTTGCTTCTCAACAAGCAAAGCTCGATTTGAAAGCGTCTTCGCCGTGGCTCGATGCGTGGAGAAGCTTGCGCAAGAATAAGTTAGCGATGACGGGTATTTGCATCATTATTATTTTTATACTTATAGGTTTACTAGCTCCAGTTCTAGCTACCCATGATTATAGAGTGCCAGTGCTTGCTGATCGACTCCTGCCTCCGTCAAGTCAGCATTGGCTTGGTACGGATGATCTCGGTCGTGATAATTTAACCAGAATTATGTATGGCGCTCGAGTATCCTTAACGGTTGGCTTCTTCTCTGTCATCCTATCCCTGATTGTAGGGTCGACATTAGGTGTAATTGCAGGGTATTACGGCAAGTGGATCGATGGCATCATCTCTCGTTTCTTTGATATTCTGTTCGCCTTCCCAAGCATTCTCCTTGCCATTGCAATTGTCGCAGCGCTTGGACCTTCTCTGCAGAATGCGCTCTTTGCGATTGCCATCGTGAATATTCCTACCTTCGGCAGATTGGTGCGCTCCAAGGTGCTCAGCCTTAAACAAGAAGAGTTTATTGTAGCTGCCAAAGCGCAGGGAATGAAAGATCGTAGAATTTTGTTCATTCACCTGATTCCGAACAGCTTGGCACCGATTATTGTTCAAGGTACGATGGGTATTGCTTCGGCAATCATTGAGGCCGCCGCTCTTGGGTTCCTCGGATTAGGGGTGCAGCCGCCAGAGGCAGAGTGGGGCAAGATGATTTCGGATTCTCGTCAATATTTTGTTAATGCACCATGGACAGTCGTATTCCCAGGTTTGTCGATTATGATTACCGTACTTGGGTTTAACTTGTTTGGAGATGGCCTGCGAGACGTGTTAGATCCGAAAATGAAGAATTGATCATGAACAATCCAGTGAAGGATACAGTTCCCCTCATTACTTGATCACGAAGTAGATCAAGTAATGAGGGGTTTTTGTAAGCAAAAAAACAAATATACCCATATCGTAAATGCCATACTATGTGATATAGTTGGGATTGCTCCAAATCTCAAGGGGGAGCCGCGGTTCGAAATCTCCCGCGTTATCAAAACTAGGAGGATTATATATGTTTAATTTTACTTGGGGTGTAGGGTTCGTTCTCGTGAACTTTACGCTGTTCTTGATCTGCTATCGCTTCTTTGGCAAGAAGGGGCTGTATGCATGGATCGGGGTTGCGACGGTGCTTGCGAATATTCAGGTCACCAAGACAATCGAGATGTTTGGTCTCGTAATGACATTAGGCAACACCATGTACGGAACGATTTATTTGACCAGTGACTTGCTAAATGAGAAGTACGGTCAAAAAGATGCGAAGCAAGCGGTATGGTTTGGATTCTTCACACTGATTATGACGACGATCATTATGCAGATGGTGTTGTTCTTTGACAAGGCGGAAGGGGTTGATATGGCCCAGGACTCTCTTCAAATCATCTTCGGTTTGATGCCGAGGCTCGCACTTGCCAGCTTAACTGCTTACTTCTGTAGTCAATTCCTTGATGTTCGTATCTATTCGTTCTTGAAAAAGATCGTACCCGGACGCAATCAACTCTGGATTCGCAACAACGGCAGTACTGCAGTTAGCCAGCTGGTGGATACGGCAATCTTCTGTACGATCGCTTTTACGGGAATCGGGTATACTTGGGATGTCTGGTTTGATATTTTTATAACGACATATTTAATTAAGTTCGTAGTTTCCATGGCGTCAACGCCTGTCTTATATATTGCGAGAAACTTTACGTTCAAAGACGAACAATAAAATAACAGCAGCTTAGGCGCATCATTCACCTAAGCTGCTGTTCATTTTTTGACCGATTAAATTAAATCATTCTCTTGGCGCCAACATAGTAACGCTGACTCCAGCTGCCGTTAAGATCACTTAAACTAACGCGCATTCTGCTGCCAGATGCTGCATCGATGTATTGACCGTCGCCGATGTACATTCCAACATGAGATACTTTTGAACCTTCTTTGAAGAAGACGAGATCGCCAGGCTGTAACTTACCAATTACACGAGTACCTGCAGTGTACATGTCTGCTGCTGTACGTGGTAGGTTGATCCCATATTTGTTAAATACGTATTGAAGGAATCCGGAACAATCAAATCCACTAGGAGTTGATCCTCCATACACGTAACGAACACCTAAGTATTGCTTGGCAGTCTGGATGATTCGATTCGCCAGCTCTGTTCCTTCTTCTGGGCGATACCAAGCTGGAGCGTGAAACTCTCCATCGGTGGATAGAATGGCGATGCCGTTCTGTGTATCCCATTGAATCAAGTGTCCGAGGGATTCACCGATGAAGCGGAGTGGAACATAAGTTGATCCATTCATTTTAAAAGGAGCCTTGCTCATTTGAACAGGAGCGCCATTAACCATTGCGGTTGCATCTCCCGTTTTAACAACAACTTTATTCGATTCATATGTAAAAGTAACTACGGTTTGTTCGCCTTCATTATACCAATCTAATGTATAACCTGCTTCTTCGGCAAGTGGCCTAATAGGAACGAATAAGTGCTCACGATCAACCCATACGGATCTAACTTCACTTGGTGAGAGTAACGTATCGTTGACTTGTGTCTTGATATTGGAATCAACTATATCTTGTGTTTGAGCTTGAGCTTGATCATTGACGAGCAGCCCAGCACCTAGAATCACGGTGGACAGCGCAATAATTTTAAGTAAGGATTTCAAAAAGTTACCTCCTTATGTATTTGTTGTTTAGGACTAACGTATCTATAACGTTATCATAGTGATCTAACCCGAATCATTAGAGAACGATTAGAATTTGGCGAGAATGAACTGAAGAAACGTTAAAAAGCATAGAAAAAACGACCGCTAATGTGAATTAGGGTCGTTTGATATACGTGTTGCTATACGATTTTATATATAATTAGTATAGATTATTTATCAAGCTTACGATATGCAGCGTGATTTGTCGGGCCAACATATTGGTTGAGCGGGAATGATTCACGGATTGCTTCTGTAATGAAAGCTTTAGCTGTGTGAATCGCCTCTCGAACATCGCGTCCCTTTGCAAGCTCTGCTGTGATCGCTGCGGAATAGGTGCAGCCTGCACCATGCGTATTGTTTGTAATGATTTTCTCAGAAGTAAGAAGCTCGAAGGATTCGCCATCATACAAGACATCAACAGCTTGCTCTTCATGAGGTAGCTTGTTGCCGCCTTTAACTAGTACATACTTTGCACCTAGCGCATGAATTTTGCGAGCCGCTTCTTTCATTTCTTCGACGGAATGGATAGGAGCCATACCTGCAAGTTGTGCTGCTTCGAATAGGTTAGGTGTCACGACTAATGCCTTTGGCACGAGCACATCACGTAAGCAATCATTCGTTTCAGGATGAAGCGCCTCATCTTGGCCCTTACAAACCATTACGGGATCAAGCACAAAATTCTTTAAACCGAATTCGTCGATCTTGCGAGCGACCATTTCGATAATCTCAATGGAACCAAGCATGCCTGTTTTGAATGCATCTACACCAATACCTGCGGCAACTGTCTCAATCTGAGGCTCAAGTGTTGAAACAGGAATTGGGAATACCCCGTGCGACCAATTATTATGCGGGTCCATTGTAACAATGACCGTAAGTGCAGTCATACCGTATACGCCGCGTTCCTGGAATGTTTTGAGATCGGCTTGAATGCCTGCGCCGCCGCTTGTATCCGAACCAGCAATTGTTAATGCTTTGTACATAGAGTTATACCCCTTTGTAAATTAGTAGTTTAAGTAGCCTGAATAGGTTGTCTTCTTGTCATTCTACTACGAATTAACAACTGAATAAAGTCGAAACATTCCGTGAAAATAAGGGCTAATTGCCAAATCGGATTGCCTTTAGGTTAGCTAATGCGTTATCTTCCAGAAGCTGATCAGTAAATACATAGAATATCGGTTGAGTAAAGAGCGTATCTCCTGATCTCATATTCAATAACTGATTGGTTGTGAGAACTACGACATCTTTGTTGTTATATCCCGTATATTGCATAGAGCTTTCATCTGTCACGATCTGCAGCATTTCTTGACGCTCATTCGATCCGTAGGCGTAAGCTGAATTTTCCTTAGCTTCGATTTCTTTGCCTTGATCAAAGTAGGTAAGCTCTTGTCCGTTAGGTGCTATTGTTTTGAACCAGCCCTGTGATTTATCTTCAGCTAATTTGAAGAACATATTCGTAAACCAGGCAATATTGTCAAAATAAGTTCCTGTGTTCTGTTCAATCTTTGCTGTGTATGCAAGGACAGGTACACCTGGAAGCATGAGATAATATTGCTCCATCGTTAGCCCTTTGTATCGTTTATGCTGAGCAATATGTTGTCTGGTCATCAGACCTTGCCAAACGTTCTGCATGGAGTCGGTTAAGGTTGCAGCTTCTACGTTAAAGGACTCCTTCAATCTGGCGGGTACTGGAAGCTGACTGCAAGTACCTGCTATTCCGCCTATCCAAGGATTCCACCATGATTTGGCGACTAGATCAGGGAACTCCGAATGTAACCACTCATGTTCTTTATATTTCATTGAGAAAATAGAAGGTGAGAAGTCAGCAGATGCCTGAATATGGATCAGGCCATTATCGGCTGTCAGTACATCCTTGCCCGACTGCGTATGCTGTTCAACTTGAATCAGTGTTTTGTGAACAGGGAATAGGACCTGATTCAGTTGTTTGCTATGCGTCATGAATTTCGCATCTATACTTGCCACTATTGGTACCTCAGTAGAAATTGAATTCGGCATAGGGATTGTGTAGCTCACATGATTCATCCGCTGATCTTCTCTATAAATATGAGCTTCGCTAACAGATAGACCATTATGATGAAGAGAAGCTCTAATTTCCCCTTCAAAATGCTGTTTCTTATTCTCGCTTAACGTCAATACGGCATCTTCAGATGATCCAATAAATGGATTGCGTTCGTTCACTTCTAGTTCTACAGGCTGCACAAGTCTAGGCAGTGATTCTTCTGGTGCAGATTGCTGCAAAGCGAATGCACGGAACTCCTGCCAATCGTCGAATCCGCCGATGGAGAGATAGATCGGCTCAGTTGTTACGGTTTGAAGCGGTGCGATTACGCCAAGCTCGGATTCTAATGTCAAATGCCAGCCTTGGAATTGCAGCTTATGTGCATTAGACCAGCAAATTCCTCGTGGTGACGATTGGTTGCCTCGCGCAAATAGCCAATTCTCGCTGACAAGATTCGCATCCCAGTCATTGAAATCTTGCCCCTCCGAATGATCCATCACCATACATTGGCCCTTATAAGGCAGAATGGAACGGTGTAAAACCTGATAGATCGGATGAAGAAGTGACAGGTCACTCGATGCCATGTCTTCAGAAAGGTTCTGAACTTCATACCAGTTACGAATCGTACCATCAGCGAACAGCAGCGTATAAACTCTAAGCTCGATGGACTTATAATCGTTTGAGAGGTAGGTTGCCTCTATGCCGATTCCGCCACCGTCCACAAAGAATTCTACCTTCTCGGCTCGTTTCTTTGAGAATTCACTAGAATAAGGTTTGCCAATCTTCGGGTAGAAAATAATGGTTGGCTCATGAAGTGTAGGCGATCCAAGTATGAGTTCATTGTCAAGCTTCTTAAGCTTGACGGTATGCTTGCCATTGGCGATAATCCAGCAATCATCACATTCACCAGCTAACTGAGCGCCGATACCTGCAAAAGGAATGCCGAGCCTTTTATGGAATACGACCTGACGATCGCTTAGCTGTGCCGTAATTTCGAGCTCCGCTTCATAGAATCCATGCTTCAGCAAATGATAAGCGATTGGTATAGACCTGCGCTCATGACGACTGAAGGACAGGGAATATTCGTATTGTCCAAGATGAATTAGTGAGCTAGGCGGCAGCTTGAAGGTGAAGACAGCATCCTCAGCAAAGTTGTTTTCCATATCCAGATATAAGACAGCATCTTTATTTGTGTATTGAATGTTGCCTGGCAAGACGGGTTTGATAAGGGCTGGGAACTTAGGGTTAATACCTGTCTGGAACAGTGCTTTCTTCCCGTTAATCAGCACATTCGTCGTTACGCATGGATGTGTTCTCCAAACGCTCTGTTCTTCCTGAACAGGTCCAACAAAGAATGTACCTGTCAGGACCGCTCGGTCAGTTACAGTAACTTCTTCTTTGTAATCGAACGCAATATTCTGATTATCCATACCCTCGAAGGATACATCTAAGGATTTGCCTGTCTTATTGACGATTTCGTAAGTGATCGGATAGCTTGAGCCAAACACAAGATCTAGATTTGGAACGGTTGCGGTCAGCAAGTAATCGTCGGTTTCGATTAATCTTAAGCCCCTGCCGCGGCGCTCGAATTCTACACGCAGATTTTGCTCAGTATGCTTCCATACATATTCATAGTAATCATAGTCGTTTTCTTTGCGTCCATCTGGCTTGACGACGATTTCTCGGATGCAATCCTGATACCAGTCTGCCTCCTTGAAGTAATCTTGAATCGCCTCTGTAGCGAGAACGGTCGGTATGAAGTTCATGAGATGCGTCGTGTCTTCGCGATCTTCCCAGAAGAAACCGCATTTTTTGTAGAGGGGAACCGCTTTGGTATTCCCTGTCCATGTATACAGATCAAGTCTAGGCCAGCCTAGATCAATTGTTTTTTGAACGGACTCAAGAACGAGCATTTTGCCAACCTTTTGTCCATGATAGTCTGGAACAACATTCAGCAGCGCAACGTACAATGCGCCTGTGTCTTCACGATATTCGCAAATGCTGCAGTATCCAACGACACGCTCTCCATCCACTGCGAGAAAGACGAACATAGAATCTGAGTTTGCTTCTTCAATAAGTACTTGTTCTGTAGTTTTTAGACTGCTTGCGCCGCCCCAGTTGTCTCTGCTTTCATTCCACATGTCAGCAACTGCTGACGCATGCTGAGGGGTATATAATTGAATTTGAATTCCCACGATAAAACCTCCGATATGAATGAGTTAAAATTTTGATTCGTTTGATGAATGTCTTTAGCTAGAATTGAATTGCCCATGCTACTTCCCCCTTTATGTGTATGCGTTCCTCAAGGTATTAACTAGCATTAATGCTATAAAAATACAAAAAAGGGACCCGCTTGGGTCCCTTTTTGGATATAGCAGCTATTGATATAGCATCTATAAGCATCAAAAAAAGCCATAAGCGGCATCATGCGCAGCCTATGGCTTTAATAAACTCAAAATAATTCATGAATGAGCATGTATTAAACCTGATTTACAGAAGGCTGGATGAAATTCATATTCAATTGGGATGATTGTGCAACTAAGTTAATCATGATTTCAGCCTCCTTTTCCTCAAATTTAGTCATGCTAGTGATGAAATTTACAAAACCGATTATATAACAGCTAATCTTAAATGTAAATAATTATTTTAAAAATTAGATGTATTCTGAATAAATGATTCCTCTTTCTCTCCAAATAGTTTAAAATTAAGATGTTCTTTGAGAATCTATCTCAGTCTATGAAAATAAACATAGAATAGATTCTGCTAGTCAAATTTGAGAGGAGAAGATCATTTTGGTGAAAAAGTTCAGTAAGATCTTAGTCACAGGTACGATCGCTTCGATGCTCATGGTAGGAGCAGTTTACGCAGCACCGCTGCAGCCGGTATCCCATGTGGATTGGATGCAGAAATCGCAAATTGTTGTAGGAGATGCAGGTGGAGATCTAGCATTAGATCGGGCAGTAACCTTGGCAGAGGCTGTGACATTCGTAGGA
Organism: Paenibacillus albiflavus; assembly: GCF_004344915.1. Lineage (GTDB taxonomy): Bacteria > Bacillota > Bacilli > Paenibacillales > NBRC-103111 > Paenibacillus_AM > Paenibacillus_AM albiflavus. The sequence goes on from NZ_SKFG01000004.1 coordinate 154,916, forward strand.
CGCTTAGCTGGATTCCCGAATTTGAATGCTACGACTACAAACCCTCACTGGGCGGGAGGAGCACTGGAAACTGCTGTTAAGTTACAAGCGATAACCATGGATCAAGCCAAGCTTGCCGATGCACCTCTTTCTTCAAGTCAAATTAAAGAAATTGCAGTAAAGTTTAATGTCCAGCTCAATCTTGCTGACGGGGATACGGTGACTCGCAAACAATTCCTTGAGGCGCTGGGCGACGCAGCAACATTACATATTACGATCGGACATACGAATGATGTTCATGGACATATCACGGAGAATGTTGCCGGCAAGGAGTTTGGCTATGCCAAAATGGCAACGCTGATCAACGAATGGCGTAAAGAAAACCAGAATTTCCTACTGCTTGATGCAGGAGACACGTTCCAAGGAACGGTTTATTCCAACCAGTCTCAAGGTGAAGCGCTGATTCCGATTCTAAACCATCTTAATTATGAGGCGATGGCATCAGGCAATCATGAGTTTGATTTTGGCTGGGAACAAGTGATTAAGCTGAAGGACATGCTTAAATATCCAATGATTAATGCAAATACATTCAAAGAAGACGGATCGAATTTGCTTGAGCCTGTTCATTATGCAGAGATCGGAGGCAAGACATTTGCATTCCTTGGTTTCGTAGCTGAAGAGACACCAATCGTGACACATCCTGATAATGTCAAAGGACTGACTTTCCAGAATCCGGTTGAAGTAGCCAAGAAGCTCGTACCTGAACTGAAGAAGAAGGCGGATCATGTAATTGTGGTCTCACATGTTGGAATTGATATGGATCGTGAGATTGCGAAGAACGTACCGGGAATTGATCTAATTGTTGGCGGGCATTCGCATACACCACTGAAGACTCCAGAAGTAGTTAACGGCACTTATATTGTACAAGACTGGGAGTATGGCAAATCATTGGGCCGTGCTGACCTTTATTATTTAGGAGATAAGCTAGTAGCATTCTCAGGTGGCCTAAAGGAATATGATGAGTCGGTTGTAGCTGATCCAGAAGTTGAGAAGCTGGTTAATGTCGTTGCCTCCGATATCGATGAGAACCTGAAGGCAGTCGTAGCGAAGACTGATGTAGCACTGGATGGTGCACGTGATAATGTTCGCACGAAAGAGACGAATTTGGGTAATCTGCTTACAGACATTATGCTGAAACGTTCCAAGGAAATGCCTGGTTATGAAGCGGATGTCGCTGTAACGAACGGCGGTGGTATCCGTGATTCAATCGCTGCAGGGGATATTACGAAAAAAATGCTGTATACGGTATTCCCATTCCCGAACACCCTTACGGTTGTGGATGTTACGGGCAGCGATTTGAAGATTGCACTCGAAGGTGGGCTTAGCCAATTAGAGAAGAAGGGCGGCAGCTTCCCGCAAATCAGCGGTATGTCCTTCACCTATGATGTGAAGAAGCCTGTAGGCGAACGCATCATTGAACTGAAGATTGGAGATAAAGCTTATGATCCTGAGAAGATCTATCGCGTTGCTACGCATGATTTCTTAGCTGCTGGCGGCGACGGCTATGATACATTCAAGAATGCCAAGAAAAAAATGACGACCACAATCAATTTCTTTGACCTGATGGTTGAAGAGCTTGGCAAAATGGACAAGGTCGCGCCTAAAGTAGAAGGTCGTATTGTTGAAGTGAAATAATCATTTTTATGAGAGCGTCATACTTGTTATCAAGGTGATGCTCTTTTTTTGCTTTTTACAACTTCATAAAAATCAGGGTATACTATAAATAAATGTAAAAGTACGCTACTAAGGAGGGAATCAATTGGCTAATACGCATACGTACTCACGGAAAGAAGAGATTGCGAATGCGATCACGCATGGAATCGGCGCACTGTTAAGTGTTGCGGCGCTTGTGATCTTAATCGTGTTCGCTAGTATATATAGCTCGGCATGGCATGTTGTAAGCTTCACCATCTATGGAGTTTCCATGCTTCTGCTCTTTGTATCCTCGACGTTAGTTCATAGCTTTCCAGAAGGTAAGAAGAAGGATCTATTCGAGATTTTCGATCACTCCTCCATTTATTTGTTCATTGCAGGAACGTATACACCTATATTGTTCGTCGTCGTTCAAGGTGTGCTGGGTTGGACGATTTTCGGAATTATCTGGGGGACAGCTCTTGCTGGAGTCGCATTCAAAGCTTTCTTCACCAAAAGATTTCTGTTTCTTTCCACCATATTCTATATCGCGATGGGCTGGTTGATCGTCATTGCGTGGAAACCTGTAGCTGAAGGACTTGCAGGCGGGGGCTTAACTTTACTCGTGACAGGTGGTGTGCTTTATACACTAGGTACTATTTTTTATGTGTGGAAAGCGTTCCCGTACCATCACGCGGTGTGGCATCTATTCGTATTAGCAGGTGCGATTGCCCACTTTTTCATGATCCTGTTCTATATACTTCCCATTCCTGTATAGACTTTGTATTGTAAGGTTCGGCAGATTAAACAGTTAAGGGCGCCTGATCGAATAGGGCGCCTTTTCTTAAAGCACATCAGGGAGAGAAATTTATGACAATTGGAATAATTATCGCAGTTATCGTTTTGTTTGCGCTAGCGGCAGCGTGTTACATAATCGTTAGATATGCTTTCAACAGATTTACATTAATGAAAAGATCCAGCCATGAAGAGAACTTTAAGCGTATAGAGGAGGATGGATTGTATAGTAAGGCTGAGTTTGATGAGCTGGATAAAGAAGCCATTGAGCTTGAGAGTCATGATGGGCATAAGCTGAGAGGTTATTATGTGAATTGCCATCCAGAATCAAAGCGCGTCATTATTCTTGTGCATGGGTATACAGCTGCTTATTCCTGGATGCTGCAATTTGTTCGCCTATATCAGCGACTTGGATTTAATATTCTGTTCTTTGATCATCGTGGACATGGAAATAGCGAAGGCATGCATGCAACCTACGGCTATTATGAAAAAAACGATTTAAGCGCTTGGGCTGATTGGGTCGTACAGCGCAAAGGTGAGGATTGCATCATTGGACTTCATGGGCAATCAATGGGCGGGGGAACGGTATTGGAATACGCAGGCTTGAAGCGGCATGAGCAGCAACTTAAGTTCATTATTGCGGATTGCCCTTATTCCGACTTGACCAAGTTAATGGAGCATCAGTTAACTAAGCTTAACTCCCTCCCTAAATTTCCTTTTCTCATGTGGATTGAACAAATGACACATGTAAAGGCTGGCTTCCGAATAAGAGATATTAGTCCGATTCGTTCGATTAGAAATAGCGACGTACCTATTTTCTTCATTCATGGTACTGCAGACAATTTTGTTCCGACGTCAATGAGCGAAGAGATGTTTAGACAAGAACGCAAAGGCAAGAATAGATTGCTGCTCATTGAAGGTGCTGGGCATGCAGTAGCCTATGGCAAGGATAAAGAGCGGTATGAACAAGAAGTCGCAGCTTTTATTCAGGAGGTGCTCGGTCAAAATTTACTTTGTAATCGGTCTTGAGATGGATTTTATTCCAATCTATAGGACCTTTCCTTAAAATGGATGTTATTGTAGACTATGAATATTGCTTCATGTAAATTAGAGAAAGTTAATCGGAGGGAGTTTTGCTATGAGTACACAAACAGCACCTAGCTTATCGGTGTTTTTTCGCAATCGATTCGTTCAGGCTATATTAGTTTCAACTTTTTTTCTACAGATCGGAATTTGGGTAAGGAATTATTCTATTCTACTATATGTAATGGAAATGACGGGCGGGAACGCCAAAGCAGTTTCTTTGATTTCGGTAGCTGAGTATGCGCCAATCTTCATTTTCTCTTTCATTGGAGGCGCGTTCGCAGATAGATGGATGCCTAAGCGGACCATGATCTGGTGTGACATTTTGAGTGCGGTATCGATTTTTGGCGTATTAATCGCTATGTCTATCGGCTCGTGGCAGGTTGTTTTCTTCACGACGCTAGTGTCATCCATTCTGTCTCAATTCTCACAGCCTTCAGGAATGAAGCTGTTCAAGCTGCATGTACCTGAAGCCTTAGTTCAAATGGGGATGTCACTCTATCAAACAATGTTTGCTATCTTCCTCATTCTTGGTCCTGTTCTTGGTGCCTTCGTGTTTCAACGTTTTGGAATTATGGTAGCAATTGGAGTTATGGGCGTTGCATTCCTTCTATCAGCAGCAACTCTTACTTTCATCCCGAAGGATCGCAGAGAAGATACGGTGAAGAAAGAAACTCATATTTGGAGTGAAATGAAAGATGGGTTTAAATATGTGTGGAATAGCAAGATTCTTACGAAGCTAGGCGGCGCTTTTGTCGCTGCTGGACTTGCGCTTGGGATTATTAATCCACTTGGTATATTTATCGTAACAGAACGCTTGGGACATCCGAAGGAAGATCTTCAGTGGTTTATGATGACAGGCGGTATTGCTATGATCATAGGCGGTATTCTGGCGATGAGCTTCTCCAAGAAGGTTGCGCCGCAGAAGCTGCTGGCGTTCGGTATGTTTGTGGATGCGTTTATGTTTGTTGTAATGGGATATTCTGAAATATTCTGGTTGTCGCTGATTGCACAGTTTATAAGCTCTCTTGTACTTCCATGTATTCAAATCGGGATTAATACAATGATCTTGCAAAACACGGCGGAATCCCATTTAGGTCGCGTGAATGGAATCTTGAATCCACTTTTCATGGGCTCCATGGTCATTATGATGACGATGTCAGGCTGGCTTAAGGATTTATTCACACTCGTTCCGCTTTATTTCGCTTCGTCCGTCCTTTTCTTAATCGGTGTAATTGTGATTGCGCCGCTCTTTAAGCTTAAACCTGCAGCGCAGATCAATCAGCCTGCAGAACAACAAGCATAATACTACACAATAAAGCCTTTACTTAGAATCGCTAAGATTCCGACTGAAGGCTTTATTTGTGTCTAAAATAGCATTCGCAACTTAATTAACATAATATTTTGAATTTATGATCTAGTCTGTTAGTTTGCCTGATGATAAACTTATGGCAAGGATCAAATGCTGTTTACACAAGATTTTTTGCAGGAATTGCTAATCCAATCGTACAGAGGTGAACAGATTGAATCAAGTTAAATCTCGGGTTGCCTGCATAGGTGCAGTTAACTTAGATCGCAAAGCATCAGCGAAGCAGCCGCTTATTATTCATACTTCGAATCCAGTAAGCATGAGTCAATCCTGTGGAGGCGTTGCACGTAATATCGGGGAGAATCTTGTACGACTTGGCTGTGAGGTGACGATGTTGTCCTGCATAGGGGACGATGGGGAAGGCCGATATATTAAGGAGGAATCTATTGCATTAGGGATGCAAGTAGATTCGATTCGAACGCTAGAGCAAGCTCGAACGGGTACCTATACAGCGCTATTGGATACGAATGGCGAGATGTTCGTTGCTATGGCACATATGGATATTAATGATCTGATGACGCCTGAAATGGTAGATGAGATGTGGCCAGCTGTCGCTACAGCGAATGCGGTGCTGCTAGATACGAATTTTCCAGAGGCTTGTATTGAGCATATTATTGCGCGTTGTCATTTAGAAGGGATTTCGCTATATATTGATCCTGTCTCCACGCCTAAGGCACGCAAGCTACCAGATTTTTTATTTGGTGTAGAGGTAATTATGCCAAACCGAGATGAAGCAGAGACGATGAGTGGCCTACGGATTGATACGATTGCAGATTGTGAGGAAGCTTGCGCACGCATAAGAGCTCGCGGTGCACGGAATGTGATTATGACGCTAGGCGAGCAGGGCATCTATTGTTCTACACCTGATCGTGATACGCATTTGCCTGCAATGCATGTAGACGTAGTTGATGTAACGGGTGCTGGTGACGCATTTGCCGCAGGCTTAATTTATGGTGTTCTTCAAGGTAAGTCATTAGTCGATGCTTGCCGTGTAGGAATCGCTGCTTCTGCATTGACTTTGCAAACCGTTTTTTCTGTAAGACCTGATCTTAGTATAAATCAATTAAATAAACTTATAGAGGAGCCCGTACAATGAATTCCTACCTAACATTCACAGACGAAGTTAAGCATGCTTTAGCTAATCATCTACCTATTGTTGCACTTGAGACTACGATTATTTCTCATGGTATGCCTTACCCGCAGAACGTTCAAATGGCGAAAGAAGTAGAGCAAATCATCCGCAATCAGGGTGCAGTGCCTGCTACGATTGGTCTAATGGATGGTGCAATCAAGATTGGTCTGAATGAGCAAGAGCTAGAGCGGTTTGCAACAGACCCTTCCGTAGAGAAAGTAAGCCGTCGAGACTTTGCCTACTTATTGTCTACAGGACGTATCGGAGCAACAACAGTTGCAGGAACAATGATTGCAGCTCAGCTTGCGGGTATTCGTGTTTTTGCTACTGGTGGAATTGGCGGCGTTCATCGTGATGGAGAGGTCACTTGGGATGTATCTGCCGATCTAACAGAGCTGGCACAAACGAATGTAGCGGTTGTCTGTGCAGGAGCTAAATCGATTCTAGATATCGGTCGTACACTTGAATATCTGGAGACACAAGGAGTTCCGGTGGTTGGGTACAAGACGAGTGAATTTCCGTCATTCTACTCGAGAGAAAGTGGATATGGCGTAGACTTCCGTATGGATGAGCCAACTAAAGTTGCCCATTTCTTACATACGAAGTGGGAGCTTGGGCTGCAAGGGGGGGTTCTAATTGCGAACCCAGTGCCAGAAGCAGATGCGCTGCCATTCAAAGAAATTGAAGCTACCATTCTTCAAGCCATCGAGGAAGCGAAGGCCATGCACATCACAGGCAAGAAGGTAACACCATTCCTGCTTGCCAAAATTAAGGACTTAACTGAAGGACGCAGCCTACAAACGAATATCGCACTTGTGAAGCATAATGTGGAGGTTGCAGCGAAAGTAGCCGTTGCACTTCATCATCAGTATTCATAAGTAAAGCAAAAAAGAAGCGCAGACACAGAAAGCCGAGATTGAACACGGACTTTCCTTATGTCTGCGCTGCTGCGATTTTATCCTTCTTTTATCATATCGGTCTTCGATAGGGAATAGAGCTCAGCTAAATGCTTGTGCGACATCCCGAGTGTCTTAGGCACTAACATGTCAGAACGAGTCTTCAATCGGTCGTTCCCATCTGGATGAAGAACGGACATCAAGATTTTGAGATAGATTTGGGTCATAGAAGCGAATAATCCTTTAGGTAGATCCGTAACGGTAAAACCTAAGTGTTCGACACCACGATTAATCATGGTGATCCCGTATAAACCTTTGACATTCCGATATTTAGGATCGACTTCTATTTTATGAAGAATACGAGGGAAAGTATGCTGAGCTTGTCTGACCATTTGAGTGGCCAATCGTGTGCTGTTCTTGCTCTCAAGACTCATGCGGACTAACATTTTGTTATCAAAATGCAGTTCAGCAACGGTATCGCCCTTCACAAACATTTCGCCGTCTGATAGTGCAAGCGGCTTGGAACTGGTGTATTTGCGCAGCCTGACTTTAATAAAAGGATATTTCTCATTCACAACTCGAACACGGAATAACTTACAGAATAGCGCATCCCATGCAAACCACAGTTTGATGAGTAACCTTTTGGACCATCTAAGCTTGTTGAAAGGATTGTTGTAGGTTCTGTCCATCAGGTGATCAATTCGCACACTGGTATAGCCACGTGACTTGAGGTTCTCAATTGCTAATGCAAGACCATCTAGCATATTACGAGGCGCGCCTTCATCGGCACCTAGTGTATCACCGCTGTCGTGAAGCAGAATAATCGAACCTGGTTTAATATTCTTGATCAACCGGCGTTTGAGCTTTTCGACTCCGACCTTCTGGTTCCAATCACGCGGCATAACGGACCACAGAATGATACGATAATCTTTGCGCAGTGAGATGAAATCTCCTATATTAAGAATGCCCCAGGGTGGGCGATAATAAATGGGTCTTTCACCAATGATTTGTTCCACGATATCCGCAGTTCGTTCTACTTGCATTCGCTTGACTTTCCAAGGCGTCATAATCCAGTTTGACTTATGTGTATAATTGTGGATGCCAATTTGGTGTCCTTCATCATATATGCGGCGAATTAATTCGGGATATTTTTCTGCCTTGCTGCCTAGAACGAAGAACGTTGCTTTCATATTGTTTTCTTTGAGCAGCTCCAGCAACTCGGGTGTATAACGTGGATCGGGGCCGTCATCGAATGTAAATGCGATTTGTTTACTTTTAACTCCCTTACTAAAAACACCATAACCGAAAATACGGGTGATAAAATAGGGAACGAGCATGTAAATTGTAACAAATGGAAAAATTAAGATATTAATTAAATTTTGCATGTGACAGATTGACTCTCCCTTCAGGAATCATTCTAATTGTAACATTTGTAAGACACACTTGGAATAACAAAAAGGTAGTTTCCTAATGTTGATCTATTTTCACGAAATAGGTATGATTGGAATACAGTCAATAAGAAACGGATACAATGCCCTCGAAGGGTTGGACGTTTTTTTCGAAAGGTTGAGGATGATGGAAAGTAAACCGAGCACTTCAAATTTTATAAAAAATATTATTACCGAAGATCTGCGCAATGGAACGGTTAAAGAAATTGTAACGCGTTTCCCGCCAGAGCCTAACGGTTATTTGCATATTGGACATGCCAAAGCAATCTGCTTGAATTTTGAGCTTGGTGATGAGTTCAAGGGCCGTACCAATCTTCGTTTTGATGATACGAATCCTACGAAGGAAGATGTGGAGTACGTAGAGTCAATTAAAGAGGACGTAAAGTGGTTAGGATTTGAATGGGATGATCTATTCTTCGCATCAGACTATTTTGACGAAATGTACGAACGCGCCCTGTTGTTAATTCGCAAGGGTAAAGCTTATGTGTGTGATTTAAGCGCAGAACAAATGCGTGAAACACGCGGTACATTAACGGAACCAGGGAAGAACAGCCCTTATCGGGATCGTACGGTAGAGGAGAATCTTGATTTATTCGATCGTATGCGGAAGGGTGAATTCCCGGATGGTGCGAAGGTGCTGCGCGCAAAGATCGATATGTCTTCACCGAATATGAACTTGCGTGACCCTGCATTGTACCGTATTTCACATGCTGAGCATCATAACACAGGCAACAAGTGGTGCATTTATCCGATGTACGACTTTGCGCATCCACTTGAAGATGCTATCGAGGGTGTAAGCCATTCCTTATGTTCCCTTGAATTCGAAGACCATCGTCCGTTATATGATTGGGTGGTTGAGGAATGCGAGATGGAATCCCGTCCGCATCAATACGAATTCGCTCGTCTGAACATTACCAATACCGTGATGAGCAAAAGAAAGCTAAAACAGCTCGTAGATGAAGGATTTGTTGATGGCTGGGATGATCCGCGGATGCCAACTATTTCGGGCTTGCGCCGTAAAGGTTATACGCCGAATGCGATTCGTAACTTCTGCCGTGAGATTGGCGTTGCGCGCAGCAATAGCTTGGTTGATGAGAAGATGCTGGAGCATTTTATCCGTGAAGATCTAAAGCTGACGGTTCCTCGGACAATGGGTGTTATACGTCCGCTTAAAGTCGTGATTACGAATTATCCAGAAGGGCAAGTCGAGATGCTGGATGCGGAAGTGAATCCTGAGAATCCAGAAATGGGCATACGTCAAATTCCATTCTCACGGGAAATTTATATTGAGCAGGATGACTTCATGGAAGATCCGCCAAGCAAATACTTCCGTTTATTCCCTGGCAATGAAGTGCGCTTGAAGAACGCCTATTTCGTTAAGTGTGAAAATGTTGTTAAGGATGCAGACGGTAATGTAGTGGAGATTCATTGTACCTATGATCCAGAAACGAAGAGCGGCAGCGGCTTTACAGGTCGTAAGGTCAAAGGAACGATTCACTGGGTTGAAGCGACTCAAGCGGTACCAACAGAGTTCCGTTTGTATGAGCCGTTAATCTTGGATGAGAATGCAGATGGCGACTTCCTGGAGAATGTGAATCCGAATTCACTTGAAATTTTGAACGGATTTGTGGAGCCGAATTTGAAGGATGTTGCGGCAAACGATAAGTTCCAATTCTTCCGTCATGGTTACTTTAATGTGGATTCCAAGCTAACAAGCGCGGAGCGTATCGTATTTAACCAAACCGTATCCTTGAAGAGTTCATTTGTTGTTAAATAATTAGATAGATCAAATTTACGACCGTCCGATATCGATTAACGCTGACTATTAAATGAAGATCGGACGCTCATGAGGAGAGAACATCATGGGATTCGAGAAAAAAGTCATTTTAGTTGCATCCGATACATTTGGCAAAGGTGATCAACAGCTTGGTGAAACGGTGCTGGAAACCTTCTTCACGATTCTTAAGCAGCAGGAAACATTGCCGCATGCCGTGTTCTGCATGAACAGCGGCGTCAAAGCATTGACGAATGCATCGCTAGTTTCACTGCATCTAGGCGAATTGGAGCAGAAGGGCGTCGAGGTGCTGGCTTGCCGCACCTGTGTAGATCACTATGGCGTCGAATCCGATCTAGCCGCAGGCAAGATCAAAGGTATGAATGATTTCATTCAATTGGCATCTGAATACGAGGTAATAACTGTTTCGTAGATTGAATGAGATTGCTATATGGAAGCACCCCTAACGGTTAGCCGATTAGGGGTGCTTTTGCGTTGATAGCGATGCTGCTGGGCGGCGATGCGAACGCTGTCCAGCCGTGTTACCGAGCGAAAGTTTCAAACGCCTACCAAACCGCCAACCATGGCACCGAGCGCGATGCGGCAAGTTTGGGTACTTTTTCGGTAATTAGTTTCCGATGTTAGGAAATTTGTTACCGATCGCCCGTTGCGAGCACCGACCAACCATGCTACCGAGCGCGATGCGGCAAGTTTGGGTACTTTTTTCGGTAATTAGTTTCCGATGTTAGGAAATTTGTTACCGATCGCCCGTTGCAAGCACCGACCAACCATGCTACCGAGCGCGATGCGGCAACTTGGGGTACTTTTTCGGTAAATAGTTTCCGATGTTAGGAAATTTGTTACCGTTCGCCCGTTGCGAGAGCCCACCAACCATGCTGTTGAGCGCGATGCGGCAACTTTGGGTGCTTTTTCGGTAAATAGTTTCCGATGTTAGGAAATTTGTTACCGTTCGCCCGCTGAAGAGAGCCTACCAACCATGCTACCGAGCGCAAATGCATCAAAATGGTGCTTTTTCGCATTCTGTCAGCAATACAGCAACTTGTTTCCAACAAAAAACACACCCATGTCGTTCATTGACAGGGTGTGCTTCAAGCGTGCATAAGGTCATTTATTTTACAGGTTGCTCGATCGCATACAGGTAAGTCATAATCCCTCGGTTGCGTTCATTTCGGAATTCTTTGACCAGCTGCATCCCGAGTTTTTCTGCAACTCGTTTCGATATAAGATGCTCTGTAGGCATGTTTGCGCAGAGACGATGTAAACCTAGCTCTTCAAAAGCATACTTCATACAAGCCTCTGCAGCTTCTGTAGCATAGCCTTCGTTCCAAAAAAGCTTATGAATGATATAGCCCAGATCATATTCGATCTGACCGTCCAGCTCGATGCAATTGATTCCGCAATCGCCAATAATCATCCGTGTTTCTTTGGATACGATAGCCCATCTTCCGAAGCCTTGCTCTTCATAATTGTAGAGATTGTCTTCAATCCAGTCTCCAGCCTGTTCAAGTGTAAATGGTGCAGGCCAGAAGGACATGGTCATGGGATCAGAAAGAATCATATGAAGCTGTACGAGATCTTCAGGTACATACTCACGGATTATTAATCTTTCGGTTTCGATGATTGGAATTGCCATCACCCTCCCTACAAGTTACTACTTACTTGTCATCTGGAATACTTGCTCGACATCTTTATCACCGCGACCTGAGAGGTTTACAATAATAATGCTGTCTTGTGGCATAGTCGGTGCAATCTTGATTGCATGACCTATGGCATGTGAGCTTTCTAAAGCCGGGATAATCCCTTCTGTGCGTGAAAGCTCATGGAACGCTGCGAGCACTTCTTCGTTAGAGATCGTAACGTATTCTCCGCGCTCGCTTTCTTTTAAGTGGCTGTGTTCAGGACCAACGCCTGGATAATCAAGCCCTGCAGCGATGGAATAGGTTTTACGAGGTTCACCATTCTCATCAAGCAGCAGTAAGCATTTGAATCCATGCAGCACGCCTGGTACGCCTTCCTTCATTGTTGGGGCTAGCTCTGGCTCTACGCCAATCAAACGAACCGAAGGTTCGTCAATGTAGTGGGCAAATGCGCCGATCGCATTGCTGCCACCGCCTACGCAGGCGATTACCGCATCAGGCAAGCGTCCTTCTTTGTCAAGAATTTGACGCTTCGACTCCTCGCTAATAATCGATTGGAAATGCTTGACCATCGTTGGATATGGATGTGGGCCAACCGCAGAACCTAGAAGATAGAAGGTTGTTTTATAATTGGCAACTAAATCGTTCAGCGCCTCATCAACAGCATCTTTTAATCTAGCCTGCCCTTTGGTCACAGCTACAACCTTGGCTCCTAGCAGCTCCATGCGAAAAACATTAAGCGCTTGTCTGCGAGTATCTTCTGCACCCATATAAATAACGCATTCCATACCAAACATCGCACATGCAGTTGCAGTAGCAACGCCATGCTGTCCAGCGCCGGTTTCGGCAATGACACGTTTGGCTCCCATTCGCTTGGCAAGCAGGATTTGACCGATTGCATTATTGATTTTGTGTGCACCTGTGTGGTTCAAATCTTCTCTTTTGAGATAAATTTTGGCTCCACCCAGTTTGTTCGTAAGACGTTCTGCATACGTTAATGGATTTTCGCGACCTACGTACTCTTTCATATAATACCTAAGCTCATCTTGGAAATCAGGGTCATCCTTGTACTTCTCGAATTGTTGCTCCAAATGATCCATAACCTCTTGAAGTTCGGGTGGTATATAGCTCCCACCGAATTGACCGAAATAACCTTTTACTTCTCCTATGCTCATCTCTGCTAACCTCCACTCTGAAATTATACTCATTCTACAAGAATAGAGGGGTATTGTACATCATCTATCAAAATGTTTTATAGATCTTCTTGGCCGCTAAGTAGCTATTAGCTTAAGACCGACAGCAGAGACGAGAATCATGGCAATAAACAAGAAACGTTTCCAGTCTTTTGACTCTTTAAAAATAAGCATGCCTAGCACAGCACTTCCCGCTGTTCCGATTCCTGTCCATATCGCGTAACCTGTACCCATCGAGACGGTCTGCAAAGCATATGATAAGAGCGAGAAGCTTGCGGCGAAGTTGACCACTAGGAATAGGTAAGCGAGTAGGTTCTTTTTGCGATTCACATTATTAATTGCGAGTACACCAAGGACTTCACAGCCCCCTGCCAAAACAATCGCGACCCAAGCCATTAAATATCAGCTCCTTTCTTGCTGTGTGATTCTTTATCTGTAACGAGCTTAAGACCCATTACGCCAGAGAGTAATAGGAGGATGAAAAATGCCTTGAGCCAACTAAAGGGTTCGCCAAAAATGAGAGTTTCAGCAATTACCGTACCGCCTGTACCAAGACCCGTAAATACGGCATATACCGTACCAAGCGGGAGCTTCTTGGCAGCTCGGATAATCAAATCGAACGATACGACGATTGTGGCAATCGTAATTGCCCATTCCCACCAAACCGTAGCATGTTTAAGCCCCGAAACCCAAATGACCTCAAGCACTCCTCCTATAAATACATATAACCAATTGCGATTCATCATACTTCCCCCGATTCTATTGTTGTTGATATGTCTGCAGCCCGAGCCAGTACAGGTTCCAGCTTGCTTCTAGTCTTTGCTTGAATCGATCTGCTCCGCCATATAATCGTTCAACACATACCCCATCTAATAAGCACAAATAAGCTTTGGCCATTTGCCGTGGATCAAAGGAGTAGGGTTTGCCCGTTCCTGATAGCTCAGTGAATAGGGCGACTAGGTGATCTTCTAATCTGTCCAGGTGGGCATATACGTATTCCATCACATTGTCATACAAAGCTGGAGGCGGAAAAAAACTCATCCGCATCATGAACTTGTTGCGTTCATTCTGCTCATACCTCGCTTCATAATACACAAGAAATTGATACAATCGATCATGGAGCGTATCATTTGTCTCTTTCGTTAAATACTGTTCTAGTAAGGTGGACTCTTCATTAAAAGCATCCTGCAATACACGCAAAAAAAGGTCATCTTTACCTTTAAAATGTGCATAAAGAGAAGGCTTTTTAATACCAACTTCTTCTGCTATATGTGCAAGTGAAGAACCTGAGTAACCATATGCGGCAAAATGCTTTAAAGCAACGTCTTTGATCCGTTTGGCAGTCATGTTAATCCCTCCTCGATCACTACCTACCGTTCGTTAGGCATTATAAAATATCTCACAGTTAGGTATTAAAGTCAAGGTTTTGATATACTTGACCATAGCAGATATATATAGGGGGAGTTACATGTTTAAACGTTCGATACAAATAGTCATCCTATTAGTTGTTATTGTAGGTATGCTCTATTATACAAATACTCATTTTTCCAGTGTGATTACTGCCTCCGTAAGTATAATAACTTCACTGACGGTATTATTTGTTGGACTCGTCATTTTCATGGAGAATCGTAATCCATCGAGTACAATGGCATGGATTTTAATTTTGGCGCTTGTACCAGTAGTGGGCTTTATTTTCTATCTTCTATTCGGACAATCTTATCGCAAACGGAGAAAATTCGATCGCAAAGCCTTACAGGATGCGCAAATGTATTTATCGTTCAAAAATCAGGATCAACGATCAGATTATTCGAATTTTCCTGTTAATCAGCAGAAAATGTTTCACCTGGCTAATAATATCGCGAAAAGTCACCTTTCTCTTTCGACCCATACCAAGGTACTGACCAACGGTGGAATGACATTCGCAGCTATAGTCGAGGAACTGAATAAAGCAACCCATCATATTCACATCGAATATTACATTTACCGTGATGACGAAATTGGCAAGCAAATCCAAAATATTTTACTCCAAAAAGCAAAAGAAGGCGTTAAGGTTCGATTCTTATTCGATGCTGTTGGAAGCTATAAGCTGCCCGAATCCTTTATTGAAGAAATGAGAGCAGGAGGGATTGAGGCTATTGCATTCGATCCCGTGACGTTCCCGTTATTCTCAAGCAAGGTCAATTATCGAAATCATCGTAAAATCATTGTGATCGACGGACAAGTTGGCTTCATTGGTGGGCTGAATGTTGGAGATGAGTACTTGAGTAGAAGTACAACTTATGGCTTCTGGCGGGATACGCATTTACTTGTGACGGGAGAAGCGGTGAGGACGCTGCAATTTATTTTTATGACCGATTGGTATCATATGACGGGTAAAACGTACTCGAACCAAGCTTATGTACCACCCGTGTTAACAGATGGCAAAGAAGATGGTGCTGTTCAAATTATTGCAAGTGGTCCTGATCAGCAGATAACCGCAATGAAGAATTTATTCTTCTCCATGATTACGTCTGCAGAGAAATCAATCTGGGTTGCTACGCCTTATTTTATTCCAGATGACGATATTTTTACGGCGCTTAGGGTCGCAGCGATGTCAGGGATTGATGTTAAAATTCTGTTCCCGAAGAAGCCTGACAAATGGCTGCCCTATCTCGCATCTCATTCGTATTTTCCAGGGCTTGTTGATAGCGGTGTGAACATTTATGAATATGAGCGCGGCTTTATGCATTCCAAAATTCTGATTGTTGACGGTGTGATGGCTTCAATCGGAACAGCGAATATGGATATGCGAAGTTTTCATTTGAACTTTGAAGTAAATGCTTTCTTATATGACACGGAAAGTACAGAGCAGCTTGTAGCGGATTATGAGGCAGATCTGGCGGATTCTGTACGATTGGATAGTGATCGTATTAAGAACAGAGGATATGTTGTACGTTTTCTGGAATCCGCTGCAAGACTTATGTCTCCCTTACTGTAAAGCGTTTCAGCTCATCGAGTGCACCCCAAATTTCTGAGCGGGGCAAATTTCCCTGCAGAAGATCTTCATCGTCGCACTTTAATAGCCGCTGATAAAAGGCGTTGCCTTCCGCAACTAAATCCATCAATTCGCTTGGATTGGTGCCGAATTCAGCTTCAGCTTGCAACCGATCGAATAGTACATCCTCTGCGGCAGCATATTGATGCTTTCGCTCATAATATTGGAAGAGGAGCGCCGAGGCTTCGGTAGGAAGCTCACAGTGCTGTAAGGATGCTAGCAGGGAAGCAATCATTTCTGTTAGCTGTGTCTCGTGATCATGGCTTGGAAGAGCGGAGTAAGCTAACATCAAATATAAAGATTTGAAGGAGCGTTCATCAGCAGTGGCCTCGTTACCAGTCATTCGCTGTAACTCTCCTTCTTCTTTTAGCAGGGTAGCTAATGTATAAAGCTTGTCACGACCAGTTAAGCTATCCGTATTGCACATTCGAATTAGCTCCTCTGCGTGAAGATTATTTAATAGTTTAGAACTCAGGCCAAGCTCGCGTTTTAGATATTCCTCGATGGTTTGTAGCGCTAGCTCTGGCTTCTGTTCTTTCTTAAGTCCAAGAATTGTGCTTAAGACAGCAGTTAATTGCTCAATTTGACGAAGCAGATAATCTCTTGACATGAAATGCCACTCCCATCTTAACAAGACAATATGATTAAGCTGATTGTAACGTAAAGAATTGCCGAAGAGCAAGCATACTCATGAAGTCGATATGAATTTTTATATTGTGTTGAAAATCATCATGTGATACGATGTAGGACTTATTCAAAACGTAAAATGAATGAAATTGAAGCTTTTTTGGACACAAGTGAATATCAGGGGTGCGAACATGGGAAACAAAACAGCAGGTCAGTCATCAGATTCACCCTCAAACAGCGGTGATCAGTTTAGCTCAATCGGTTTTATTGCTTCTGCAATCGGAAGCGCCATTGGGCTGGGAAATCTATGGAAATTTCCGTATATAGCAGGTAAGCATGGCGGTGGAGCTTTCCTTATCGTTTTTGTTATTTGTCTTATTTTTGTCGGAATGCCGATTCTTCTAGCGGAGCTGTCAATCGGTCGTGGGGGGCGCGGCAATGCTTCGACCAGCTATTTGAAGCTATCAGGCTCCAAGCTTTGGGCAAGAAGTGGATTTCTAAGCATTTTCGCCTCTTTTTTAATTATGTGCTTCTATTCAGTAGTTGCAGGCTGGACGCTCTATTATACTTTTACATCCTTCACAGGATCGTTGTATGAGAGTACGAATTTCTCGGAGCATTTCAGTCAGTTCACGGGTAGTTACGGACCAATTATTTGGCAATTAATCGCATTGTTAATCTGCCTTGCTATCATCATGCGCGGGGTATCGAGCGGGATTGAACGATTTAATAAAATTCTCATTCCTTTGCTTGCTATCGTTTTAGTGATCCTCATGGTAAGATCCCTTATGCTGCCTGGTGCGTTAGAAGGTGCTGAATTCTTCTTTAAGCCTGATTTCTCCAAAATCACGGGAGAATCTGTACTGGACGCACTTGGACAAGCTTTCTTTTCGCTATCGCTTGGGATGGGGGCAATGATTACGTTCGGCTCATATGTAAACAAAAAGCAATCGCTAACTGCGGCTACGCTTGCTGTGAGCGGGGGCAATATTTTATATGCGCTCATTGCGGGGCTGATTATTTTTCCAGTTACGTTTACGTACGGAATTGAAGCTGGACAAGGGCCAGGGCTTGTATTTGCTGCGCTGCCAGCGGCTTTTGAAGCAATGCCATTTGGTTCGATATTCGGCGGCTTGTTCTTCGGGCTGCTTGCAATGGCAGCTTTAACCTCTGCTGTATCTCTACTTGAGGTGAACGTTGCTTATGCGATCAGTAAATGGAAATGGAGTAGAGCCAGAGCAACATATTTAATCACGTTTATTATTTTCTTGATCAGTATACCAACTTCGTTATCGATGGGTGGAATTCTTGGCGATTATAAGCTTTGGGGGTACAATTTATTTGACCTCATCGATTACGTTGCATCGAATATTTTACTGCCGATTAGCGGATTAGCGAGTACGCTATTTGCAGGTTATGTATGGAAGTATGCTGCAGAAGAATCGGGACTTACTCCATTATGGCAGCGAGGATGGATTTTCTTGCTTCGCTATATCACGCCGATCCTGGTGGCTTTCGTGTTCTTATACTCGGTTGGGCTTTTGAATATTTTCTAAAATATATGAATGTATAGGTATTACACCATACATGGATATTTCTCGAAGAAACGGTAACACCTTCTTTATAGACGGTATTACCGTTTCTTCTTGTTTGAATAAATAGCCTAGCTAATGCTAACCCTACGAACTGGTAATATTACTAAGTTAAGGGAAGGGGCTTACCTATGGCAGACAATGACTCGAGTACACAGGCACAAAGTCCGCTAGCACAAGCACAGAATTCACTGGATCACGCGTATAACGCCATCTCACATGCGATGAGCCATCCGAATGAGACGACGATTAACGATGCTAAGAATGCACTAGAACGTGCGGAGCGAGCAGTCGATGGAGCTGGCAATAATCCGAATCAAACTGTGGTTGCAGCATTGGAGAATGAACTTGCGGAAGAGCAGGATAATCTGAGCAGCTTATAGATAGGCGTATACGCGGTTTTAAGTGTTTGATGCAATGTTCTAAAAATATGTGTGTCAATTTTTTGAGATAATGTCACCTTAACTCGTCTCTGAAAATGTCACTTTGAATGACCTTTTGCCCCCTTTATAGGGGGCATTAACGGTTTACACTTTATATGTTTGTGGTTCCAACCACTCCTCCACGGATGGTTGGCGGCGGGTTTGCGTGGTGACGCAGAACTCGCCTTTTTTGTTTGTTTTGTGCGCTGGGGCTTTTCGATTTCAAATTGAGTTGTGGATCAAGCTTCACATTTTGATGAAGTTGAATTGACAAGGATATTCCATTTTTATACAATGGTCTAATGCCTTTAATTAGAGAACATTGCTATCGGACCAATAAAATTAAGGAGAGTGAATATTGTGAGGATTGTCGTAGTAGATCATGATCCGAATTGGAAAAACGAGTATCTGAAGGAAGAAAGGGCCATTAAGGAAATATTGCAAGAAGAATTAGTGAATAGTTTTCATATTGGAAGCACTTCGGTCCGGGATTTAAAAGCTAAACCGATCATCGATATTTTACTTGCTGTTCATAATATTGATGTCTTAGATCGCTATTACGCACAATTTGAAAGTCTCGGATATGAAGGAATGGGAGAGTTCGGGATAAAGGGCAGAAGATATTTTCGTAAAGGCGGTGACAACCGCACGCATCAAATTCATGCTTTTCAGTATGATAATATTCAAGAAATAGAGAGGCATCTGTCATTCAGAGATTATCTCCGTCAAAACCCGGAAATAAGTAAGCAGTACGGGGAATTAAAAAGTAGACTAGCTGTCCAATATCCAACTGACATTGACAGCTATGGGGACGGTAAAGATGAGTTTGTCAAAAAAATAGAAGAGGAAGCCCTCAAATGGCATTGGACTATCCGCTAGATTTATTCAAGAAAAAATATAATATGAGTGTTAATTCCTAAGATAAACTAATAAGGAGCAATTGAATTGAAAATTGAGAAAATTTTTGAGTATGACATTATTGGTCAATTGAGAGATAAGTTACAGCAGTTATTAGTAGAGTGTTTTACAGATGAATATCCAAAACATAGGATTTACTTTAAGCAGTTACCTCATTTTAGGTTCGTAGCAATTGATGATGAAAATCAAATTGTTGGTCAAGTCGGCTTGGATTATAGAGTAATGAATTTAAATGGGAAACCAATAAGAGTTCTTGGCATAATCGACTTATGTGTATCAAAAATCAACCGTTCACAGGGAATAGGTTCATTACTACTCTCTGAAATAGATGATTTCTGCGAAGGGAAATCAGTTGATTTTGTACTCTTGTTTGCAGATAACAAAAAATTGTACTTAAATGCAGGATTCAAGTCTGTGGATAATGAGTGTACATGGCTAAAAATAGACGATGAAAATCAAACAACTTACGGAATAGGACATGAAAAAATGAATGAACTTATGGTTAAAGAAGTGGGCAATATAAAATGGGAAAATGGCAAGATAGATTTATTAGGCTACCTTTATTAATAAAGATCATTACAATTCCTGATTGATGTTACTCAATCGTGATGTCGTACTCCATTGTCCTGGCTGTTGCTTGAGCAATTTCCGAACCTAGTAGTTGTTTAACAACGTGGAATGCCATATTGATTCCGGCGGAAATCCCACCCGATGTCACAATGTTCCCTTCATCAACGAACTTGATATTCCTCTTTACAGTGACAGCCGGAAACTCATTCTCGAGTCTATCATAGCTGGCCCAATGAGTCGTTGCCATCTTTCCGTCTAGAAGACTTGCCTTTGCCAACATAAGAGCACCTGTGCAAACGGATGTCATCAGTTTAACATTACCCATACGCTGCGAAATCCACTGAATGACTTTCTCGTTGTAAATCTCCTTCTCTCTGGCACCAAGTCCGCCGGGAATCACCAAAATATCAAAATGTGGTGCATTGTCGAAACTGTAATCTGGCAGCACTTTCAATCCATTACAAGCTTGTATCAATTCTCCCGTCTCCGAAACTAGTTTTACGAGAAACGGTTTGGATTCCGGAGTATCCACATGTTGATCCGGATATGTAGTAACGGAAAATACTTCGAAGGGACCAGCAAAATCAAGCACCTCAACATCGTTGAAGAGAAATATACCTACACTCCAGTTCTTTTTCATCATGGCTCACACTCCCAATTGACTTTATATTCCACCTTAGCATACAACGCCTCTATCTCCTAGTAGGGATTCCAGTTTTTTATGTAACCATGTCCATCAAGTTAAGAAAATAGTTGTTCCCCAAAACGAAAAAAATGAGCTAAATTCTCATAAATGACTGTAGAGATATAAAATTCTCATTTTTTATGGTTTGGAAGGACATACGAAAAGACTTGAAGTTCACACTGTGTGAAGCTTTAACCATGCATTGGTGCCACAGAGTTATACTCTGCTACAATAACGTAGAATAAGGAAGTGAACTTAATGAAAAGTAAAGTAAATAATATGCCTTTATTTTCACAAACGATAATTGACTATTGGCGGGAGCAATTTTTGAACGGAGACGTCCTCTATAGTGATGAAGCCTTTACTGTCACCGTCAACCCAGACCTGGACGAAGACAGTCGGATCATGGTGCTGGAAACCACCGATGGCCGGGTTAGGGCGGTCCTGACGCCTGCGCTGGCCGATAAAGTAGGCCTTTATCAACGACAAGATCTGTCTGGGCCGATCTTTCGCCGGAAATTAAATGAAGCGGGAATCACTCTGCATGGCGCGGATTATGTCTTTTATTTTTCAGAAACCGAAAAGAACGTATTGCTGCAAGAAATCATGGAAAGTGACTTGCGCCAGTTAACAGAGCAAGATAATGCGGTTTTCTCCGAGTTCGAGTCCGCCGCCTCGGAACAGGACTTGGATGATGCTTTTGTGGAATTGGATCACTGGGCCGTGTTCGGCTCTTTTGAACAAAACCGTCTAGTTTGTGCCGCCAGCATGTATCCCTGGGAGGACGATACGCAAATTGCGGATCTCGGCGTACTGACGCTGACGCCATTTAGAGGAAAAGGTCATGCACGCAAAGTGGTGCGTTCCATTTGCAAGTATGCCTATGATCAGGGATACGAACCCCAGTACCGATGTCAGCTCGATAACCATGCATCTACGTTGCTGGCTAAAGCGGCGGGTTTGACGCTGTTTGGAAAATGGGATGTGATTTCTCCCAACTCCATAGACTGAGAACCCGACTAAAAATAAGCAATTATGATGTATCAAGGAAGCTCACGTATTCCTTTACAAGACATTACAGCTGTTGTCCAATGCGTTATTCATTTATTGCTTCATGTGTAAGGAAACAAATATTGTTGCCGTAACAGACTTGAATATCGGTTAGAGGATATCTCCTATGAGTGCCATGAGTATTTGACTTTAAGAGTACATTACATTTTAGACAAGAGGAGCTTGTAGTTGGTGAGTGACTTGAATAACGAAAAAATACCGAAGGAAGCGATCCAAGCATTTAAAGTTGTAGAGGAGTTGCTTGGCAGTGCAATAGTCGGGGTATATCTATTTGGTTCTGCAGTAACTAGTGGCTTACGCATTAATAGTGATGTAGATGTCCTAGTGGTTGTAAATCAAGGTTTGACTGAAGTAATTCGCAGAAAACTAACAGACAGACTAATGCATATATCCGGAAAGATAGGAAATTCAGATTCTGTGCGACCACTTGAAGTCACGGTAATAAACCATGGAGATGTTGTCCCCTGGCGATTTCCGCCAAAAAATGAATATATCTATGGTGAGTGGCTCAGGGATGAGTTTGAGAATGGACAAATTCAGGAACCAACTTATGACCCTGATTTGGCTATTGTTTTAACACAAGTGAGAAAGAATAGCGTTTCTCTTTTTGGTTCTGATGCTTCTGATATACTTGAACCCGTGCCGATGACACATATTCGAAGGGCGATTATGGAATCTTTGCCAGGATTAATTGAGGGCATCAAGGGCGACGAACGAAATGTAATTTTAACCCTTGCACGAATGTGGCTGACAGTGGCTGTTGGTGAAATCTCATCAAAAGATATAGCTGCAGAATGGGCTATACCTCAGTTGCCTAAAGAGCATGCGACTTTACTCAACTTAGCAAGAAAAGCCTATCGCGGAGAGTATGTTGATAAGTGGGAAGGACTGGATAGCGAGGTAATAGCACTCGTTAATTATATGAAAAACTCTATAGAGTCTTATCTTAGTATCTGAACATGCTTTGAAAGACTTAAAAACATGTGAAAATAAGAAGAGATTGTGAAGTATTGTACTTAAACAAATGGGTGCGATAGTTAGAAAAGCAAATAGGCCTTTTCGTACATTGTCAAACAACTTTAGTTGAAGAATGGAGAGAACTATTTGGTAACTATTTAGACTTTTCTAAAAACAGAGCAATCTTACTTTCAGTTAACAGTGAGCTACCAATTGATGAATTAACACTTTGTATTCAAATGGCGTTGACTTATCATAAAAAATAAAGTGCTAAAAAACTCGTTCAACGCTAATAGTTTAATTATATTTAGATTTGTATAATATCACGCCTGTTGATTAGCCATATATAGGGATTTTTCAATATCCGTATTTATCTAAAAGCATAGAAATAGAGACCATCCATTCTGCAGAAAGTTGCCCGAGCAATCAGCGTATGTGCGGGCTTACAGCCGCGATTTTTATCACATACGTACGACATGTTCTGAAAATAAGTATTGACAGATTATTTTGAGCAATGTTAGAATTCTCAACATCGAGATCAAATGATTTCATAAAAATGGTAATACATTCTGTTTACAAGGAGGGCATTAAGATGAAATACAATTTACTATTTGATAGGTTCAATAATTTTGCAATTGAATTTCATGTAACCCTTCCTTTGGTGAACGCCAGCTGATGGTTTCGTCAGCAATGATTACCACGAGGTAAAGTGTCATTAGCGATGCGCAGGGTTACAAGATATTGTAATCGCTGCGCTTTTTTATGGTTTATACCGAAAAGAGGCGTATCTTCGTTAGCAATAACGAGGCGATATGTCTCTTTTTTGTTGCATATAGAACTTAAAGGATTGAAAGGAAGTGACAACATGTTTGATGTTTTTGTGAAAATGGGTTGGTTTTTTAAACAGGAGTGGAAGCGTTACGCGATCGCGATATCGATGCTGATGATCGCTAACGTATTCGAGATCATTCCCCCTAAACTGATGGGTATGATGATTGATGCTATTCAGCTCGGCACTCTAACGACAAATGTTTATTGGCTGTACATTGGGATCGGGGCTTGTATTGTATTCATCGCTTATGGGGTTAACTATACCTGGCATTATAACTTGTTCAGGGGATCTTATCTCGTCGAACGTATTCTGCGTTCCAAATTCATGTCGCAGCTGCTTCGGATGACACCGACCTTCTACGAGAAGAATCGTACAGGCGACTTAATGGCAAGAGCGACGAATGACTTGAGAGCGGTGTCCATCACAGTAGGCTTCGGTATTCTAACTTTGGCGGACTCAACGATGTTCCTGCTGACCATTCTCGTGATGATGGCGGTGTTCATTTCATGGAAGCTGACGCTTGCTGCCTTCTTGCCGCTGCCTCTTATTGCGCTAGCGATCAGACATTATGGCTCGAAGATTCATGATCGATTCGACGCGGCTCAGGATGCTTTTGGCAACATGAATGACTCTGTTCTGGAATCTGTTGCAGGTGTCCGCGTGATTCGAGCCTATGTTCAGGAGCAAGCAGATCAAGCGAGGTTCGAAGAGGTAACCAAGGATGTGTATGCCAAGAATGCGGCTGTTGCCAAAATCGATGCCTTATTTGATCCTACGATCAAAGTTCTCGTTGGCTGCTCGTATTTAATTGGACTGGGCTATGGTGCGTATCTGGTTTTTCATAACGAAATTACACTTGGGGAGCTAATCGCCTTTAACGTATACCTCGGTATGCTAATTTGGCCGATGTTCGCGCTAGGAGAATTAATCAACATTATGCAGCGCGGCGGAGCGTCACTTGATCGCGTGAATGAGACATTGTCTTACCCACCGGATGTTCAGGATGCTTCGCATACCGTTGAGGTTGATCGTCCTGAGACGATTGCGTTCCACGACGTAAGCTTCCGTTACCCATCCTCCGACAAAGAGAATTTGCAGCAGGTTAGCTTTACGCTTAAGCGTGGTGAGACGCTGGGCATTGTAGGGCGAACGGGTGCGGGCAAGACGACGCTAGTGAAGCAATTGCTTCGTGAATATCCTGTTCCACAGGGCGGTGAAATTACCATAACGGATCAGGAGATTAGTCAGATTGGTATCGAGCGTCTGCATAGTTGGATCGGTTATGTGCCGCAGGACAGCATGCTGTTTTCCAAAACGGTAATGGAGAATATTCGCTTCGGCAAACATGATGCAACAGAAGAAGAAGTCTTGCATGCACTTGAGCTGGCTTCATTCCGCCAGGACATCCATGTGCTGCCGAATGGGCTTAATACGCTTGTTGGTGAGAAAGGGATGGCATTGTCGGGCGGACAGAAGCAGCGGGTGTCGCTTGCAAGAGCATTGATGGCAGATCCGGATATTCTCATTCTCGATGATGCGATGTCAGCGGTTGATGCAAGAACAGAAGCAAGGATTATTGATAATATTCGTCGTGAGCGGGCAGGTCGCACGACATTGATTGTGACCCACAGATTATCGGCTGTTCAGCATGCGAATCACATTCTGGTGATCGATGAGGGGCAAATTGTCGAAGAGGGCACACATGAGGAGCTGCTTGCACTTGGCGGTTGGTATAAGGAACAATTCGATCGTCAGCAGACGGAAGCTAGTTTGGAGTAAGGGAGTGTGATTGAAGAATGAAAGTAGGCAAAAGATTATTTCGATATGCTTGGATGTTCAAGCGAGGATTTATTTTAGCAATATTAATGTTAGCGGTTACGGTGGCAGCAGAATTAACAGGACCATTCATTGCCAAGTCCATGATCGATGTCCATATTCTTGGAATCGAGAAAAAGTGGTATGAGCAGCCTGCTGGATCAACAGTTAATGATAAAGCTGTACCTTTTCGCGGTAAAATGTATGTTCGTGAAGATAACCAGAATCCTGATGAAGTTTATGGGATCGAGGCTTCTGTACTGCAAGTCGGTCGCCAGTTCGCACTGGTGGAATCGGCCGTAACAAGAAATGGTGTTCGTGAGCTTACTAATGGACCGAATGGTAGTGGTACATTAATCGTGAAGAATGCCGGTGGAGCAGAGGCTGTTCAATATCCAGCCCAAATTCTAACCAATGGAGAGCTGTACGAATTTTATCGTCCACAGGTAAATGGGGTTATTACCTTAATGGCGCTGTATATCGGAATTCTGATCTTTGCTTCCATCTTCCAATACGGTCAGCGTTATATTATGCAGATTTCTGCGAATCGCGTGATTCAGAAAATGCGTATGGATGTTTACCAGCAGGTCCATCGTATGCCTGTTAATTATTTTGATAATTTACCAGCAGGTAAAATTGTTTCGAGAGTTACGAATGACACGGAAGCGGTCAAAGATTTATTTATTTCGGTATTAACGAATTTTGTTTCTGGATTCATCAATATTATAGGGGTATTCGTTGCCTTATTCTTATTAGATGTTCGATTGGCCTCAGCTTGCTTAGTCGTCGTTCCGATTCTGTTTGTTTGGATTGTTGGCTACCGTAAGCTTGCTACAAAGTACAATCAGATTATTCGTTCGAGACTAAGCGATATGAACGGGATGCTGAATGAATCGATTCAAGGGATGCCAATCATTCGCGCTTTCCGCAGACAGAAAGAATCAAAGCGTGAGTTTGAGGAATTCAACCAGGATTATTTTAAATATCAAACCAAAATGCTTAAGCTCAACTCCTTAACCTCCCATAATCTTGTTAACATGATTCGAAATACCGCGTTTACACTGATCATTTGGTATTTTGGCGGGGCGGCGCTCGGTGTGGGGACGGTGCTGTCGGTTGGCGTTATCTATGCCTTTATTGATTATTTGAATCGATTGTTCTCTCCGATTACGGGAATTGTGAACCAGTTAGCGCAGCTTGAGCAAGCAAGGGTATCTGCTCAGCGTGTATTCGAGCTTATGGATGAAACCGGGCTTGATATTGATAAAGGAGCGCTGCAGCGCTACAAAGGGAATGTGAAGTTCGAGAATGTATCTTTTGCCTACAAAGAGAACGAGTACGTGCTCAAGGATATTTCGCTTGAAGCTAAGCAGGGGCAGACGGTTGCGCTAGTTGGTCATACGGGCTCAGGCAAAAGCTCGATCATGAATGTGCTGTTCCGTTTTTATGATGCGTCTCAAGGCTCCATTACGGTGGATGGCATCAATATTCAATCGATTCCAAAGCAGCAGCTTCGCCAGCATATGGGGATCGTATTGCAAGATCCGTTTCTGTTCACAGGGACGATTGCGGGGAATGTTAGCTTGAATGATCCATCCATTTCAAGGGAGAAGGTCGAGAAGGCGCTTCGGGATGTTGGGGCAGACAAGATTCTTAAGAACTTGCCGCAAGGCTTTGATGAGCCGGTGCTGGAGAAGGGAAGCACGTTGTCAGCAGGGCAGAGACAGCTCATTTCATTCGCACGGGCGCTTGCCTTCGATCCTGCGATTCTGATTCTGGATGAAGCTACCGCAAGTATTGATACAGAGACGGAGGCGATCATTCAAGAAGCGCTTAATGTCGTTAAGAAAGGCAGAACGACGTTCATCATTGCGCACCGACTCTCTACGATTCGGAATGCGGATCAAATTCTAGTCCTGCATAGAGGTCAGATTGTGGAGCGTGGAACGCATGACTCCTTAATGGCGGGAAAAGGTCGCTATTACGGCATGTATCAGCTTCAGCAAGGGCAATCGGTACAGACTGCCGAAACGCATAAGTCCGATACATCTGCAAATGCTCCGCTTACAGGGAAGCCAATTGGTTCGACCGTATAAATCAAAATCAAAGCTCGTACTTGGCTAAGGTTAAGCGCCATGTGCGAGCTTTTGTATTATAAATTCGCAGGTAGGGCGGCCTTATCTTTTGATTTCAACTTATATAACGTATAATCGCCTTAGAGGTGAAGACAGATGAGAATTAACAAATATATGAGTGAGACAGGCATCTGCTCCAGACGTGAGGCAGATCGCTGGATCGAAGCGGGACGTGTAACGATTAACGGAAAGGTTGCTGAATTAGGTTCAGTTGTAGAAAACGGAGATGATGTAAGGATTGACGGCAGACCGCTTGGCCAGAAACCTAAACAAGTCTATATAGCGCTTAATAAACCAGTGGGTATCACTTGTACGACAGAGAGCTCAGTTCGTGGGAATATCGTGGATTTTGTAAATCACGAGGAGCGTATCTTCCCAATTGGTAGATTGGACAAGGATTCAGAGGGACTCATTCTGATGACGAATGACGGGGATATCGTCAATAGCATTCTACGAGCCGAGAATAATCATGATAAAGAATACATTGTAACGGTTGATCAACCGATTACGCCTTCTTTTCTTAAAGGTATGTCTACAGGGGTGCATATTCTGGGGCAGAGGACCAAACCATGTGAAGTCACTCGCGTGAATGATCGCGTATTCCGCATTATACTGACGCAAGGTCTTAACCGCCAAATCAGAAGAATGTGTCAGGCATTCGGCTATAACGTCAAACGCTTGCAGCGTGTGCGTATCATGAACATTGAACTTGGCCGCCTTCCTGTAGGTAAATGGCGTGATTTAACACGTGAGGAATTGGACGTTTTATTCAAGTCGATTAATGTAAAGTAAGAGAATCAATTTTATAAATTGATTCAGAGTCAGTTTTATTTCTTTTTACACAGGGCAGGTGGAGAGAATGGATCGCACAGTCTTGATTATTGATGACGATAAAGAACTATGCAATCTCCTGAGGAAGTGTTTGGAAAATGAGGGCATAACTGCTCAACTGGCCTATACAGGTGCAGACGGCTTGAAACAGGGATTAGATGGAAATTATCACTTAATCGTATTGGATGTCATGCTTCCGGAAATGAATGGATTCGATGTATTAAGCGAACTGCGCAAAACGAATCCTGTACCCGTTTTAATGCTGACTGCAAAGGACAATGAGTTGGATAAGGTATCTGGACTGCGGTTAGGTGCCGACGACTATCTGACCAAGCCTTTCAGTATCAATGAATTTGTGGCGAGAACGCACTCGCTTATTCGCCGTTACACAACGTTAAACAACCATCATCATTCAACGGAAAGAAGTCTGCATTTTAAGGGGCTTAACATTGATGCCAATAATCGAACCGTGGAAGTTGGCGGAATCCCAGTTGAGTTGACGGGTAAGGAATTTGACCTGTTGTATTTTTTGGCCTCGCATAAGGGACAGGTTTTTACCAAAAAGCAAATTTATCGCCAAGTTTGGAACGATGATTACGCGTTTGATGATAACAACGTCATGGCCTATATGAGCAAGCTAAGAAAAAAGATTGAAGCGGATGCAGATAAGCCAATCTACATTCAAACGGTTTGGGGTGTAGGCTATCGGTTCAGTCAAGAGGTGTGAAAATGGACATTACACATGCTTTAGTTGCTTTGATTATTGTCCTTGCCTTGGCTGTTCTGATGTTATCAGCTTATATCATCTATACAAGGCAGAGCCTGTCTAGAATGCTGAAGGTTTTGGATGATATAGAAAAAGGGAATCATAACCGCAAAATTTTGCTCAAAGACAAGGAAGCAATTGCAGATATTGGCTATAAGATCAATGATATTGTAGACAACTACAATGCTAGATTTATCGAGCTGAAAGAAGCGGAGAAGGCCTATAAGCAGCTGCTCACCAGCCTTTCCCATGATGTCCGAACACCCTTAACTTCTTTGATTGGATATTTGGATGCCATTCACAATGAAGTGGTTAAGGGCGATGAAAAGGATAATTATCTAGATGTAGCCCGCAATAAAGCATACAATCTAAAGGAATTCGTGGATATTCTGTTCGAATGGTTCAAGCTGGATTCCAAAGAGCGAACATTTCAATTTGAGAATACGGATATCAATGAGTTAACAAGAGATATACTGACAGACTGGATTCCTGTATTTGATAACAACCGTATCGCTTATGAAATCCATATTTTAGATACGGAATGTCAAATTTCACTTGATCCAAACGCCTACACCCGCATAATGAATAATCTCATTCACAACATGCTTGAGCACAGTGGAGGCGATCGGATCGAGATTGGCGTACATTGCAATCATGATGTTGTTACAATCACGATTTCGGACAATGGCAAAGGAATCGAAAACAAGCATTTGCCTCATGTATTTGATCGACTGTATAAATGCGATGAATCCCGTACCTATATAGGTAACGGGTTAGGTCTGGCCATCGTAAAAGAACTTGTATCTGCTCATCAAGGGAAAATATCGGTTTCGAGTATTCCAAATGAAAAAACGACTTTTACCATAAATCTGCCTCTGATCAAAGCTCTGTGAGAAATCACAGGGCTTTTATTATTTTGGTGTAAAGCTAGAAAAAAACAAGATTTCGGCAAGGTTTTGGCAAGGTTTATCTTCTATACTAAATTTATTAATAGAATAGCAGGTGAAAACAATGAATGATTTCATAATCGAATCGAAGAATCTTACGAAGAAGTACGAGGACCAAATAGCGGTCAATAATGTGAATATTCATGTGCGAAGCGGGAAAATCTACGGCTTGCTTGGAAGGAATGGTGCGGGTAAAACGACCATTCTGAAGATGATTTTGGGACTTACGAATGTTACCTCTGGTGAAATAAGCGTTTTCGGCCAAAGGCTGCAGGGTAATCAGCGAAGTATCTACCCTCGCATCGGTTCTATGATTGAATCACCTGGATTTTATCCTAATTTGACGGGTA
Source organism: Paenibacillus albiflavus (assembly GCF_004344915.1). Classification (GTDB taxonomy): domain Bacteria; phylum Bacillota; class Bacilli; order Paenibacillales; family NBRC-103111; genus Paenibacillus_AM; species Paenibacillus_AM albiflavus. The sequence goes on from NZ_SKFG01000004.1 coordinate 185,487, forward strand.
CAGAGAACTTGCAAATTTTCGCCAAATTGAGAGGCACACCCAAACCAAATGTCGTTCAAAGTGCTTTGGAAGTCGTGGGGTTGCCTTACAGGGATAAAAAACTGTTTTCCAATTACTCGCTTGGCATGAAGCAGCGATTGGGGATAGCCAATGCGATTATGCATGATCCAGAACTCCTTATTTTAGATGAACCGACTAACGGGCTTGACCCTATAGGTATCGCAGAAGTTCGGGATTTTATAAAGGATTTGAGCGTCAAGAAACAAAAAACAATCATCATATCGAGCCATATTCTTTCTGAAATTGCGCTATTGGCAGACGATATCGGTATTATCCATAATGGTGTTTTACTTGAGGAAAGCAGCTACGCAGAACTCGAAAAGAAGAACAGTAAGTATATCCTGCTGCGTGTTTCTTCTGCCTCGAAAGCAATCTGTATATTGGAGCAGCAATTTGGTATTTCCAATTTTGCGATTGACGATGATCATACGATCCGACTTTATGGTTTGGAGCATCGTATGGTCGACATCAACAAGGCGCTAATGATGAACGATATTGGTGTAATGGAAGTTCAAGCCTGTAATGAAAGCCTGGAGGATTACTTCAAGAAGATTACAGGAGGTGAAGGCATTGCTTAGTCTAATTCATACGGAAATGTTGAAACTGAAAAGAAAAAGAATGCTATGGGTTATGTTTGGCATTGCGGCTGCAATGCCTGCTCTTATAACTTTCTATGCATCAGGCATCTCACGGGAAAATTCCCTTATGGACAGCTTTATGGACTTTTACAAAATGTCTCTCGGATATATGAACATTCTGATACTTCCTTGTATGTTAGGTATTTTGGGAACCATGATTTTTACGGATGAATACAAAAATGACACGATGAAGCAATTAGCGGTAGTACCTGTAACAAAAATCGAGCTGCTTATTTCTAAAATCGCTATGCTCTTTATTTTGTCTACAACGATCATGCTTTTTACCGGTGTGCTAAACGTGATAGGCGGATTTATTGCGGGTGGTTTTTCTGACATTAACGGAACCCTCATATTGCGTGTATTTTCACTTTGCCTGATTAGCGGTTTATTAACGCCACTTGCATTGATGCCTGTGGTTTTGGTCATTGTGATTTCGAAAAAGGGATACATCCTTCCGATCAGCTTAAATGTAGTCTATGTTTTTCTTGGGTACATCGCAGCATCCTCCCTTGTCGGGATTCACCCAATTTCAAGCCTGATGAAAATTGTGTGGCACAATAATAAGGAAGGTGTCCTATTGGACGGAAGTTTACCGATGAGTATGATCAACATTGCTGCAATCGCGCTTGTGTGCTTTGCAACATCGGCATTATTTTTGAAAAGGCGGTTAGATTAAATGTTGACTCTAGTCAAAATGGAAGTCCTCAAACTAAAACGGTCCAATATTTTCCGTATTGCACTGCTGATTTTACTATTACTTACAGGAATTATTGTCATGCAAGGCTCCATGCTGCACAATGGGGTACGCTTTTTTGATTCGCCAGGTTGGCTTTTGGAAGGGGCGCTATCCTGGGGGACATTTTATATTTTTCCAGCCATTTTCTCCTTGCTAGGAACTTATATGATAAGCAGAGAGTTTCAAGATGGAACAATGAAAATACTGCAGACCATTCCAGTTGATATGAACAAGCTTATAAAGGCGAAGCTTTTCACATCCTGTATCATGTCTATCATTCTATCGATAACGTTATTTATTTTGATTCTTATAAGTGAAATGATATTACATGTGCATCAGCTGTCAATCGACCTAATTCTAGGTTATTTCATACAATATTTGCTTCAAGGGATCGGGATCTTTATTGCCATTACTCCGATTATTGCGCTAACGGCCATTTTTCAAAAAAGCTATTTGCTTTCAATCGTATTTGCAATCATCTATTCCTTCATGGGCATATTTGCTGCCAGCTCCAAGCTGCATAGCATTTACCCTATTTCTGCAGTATTTGTGTTCTCGGGAGCGTACCCGGTTACGGGGATGGCATATTGGTTAAGCTGTCTGAGTCTACTCGCTACCTTGGCAATAGCATTGATGATGCTGAAGCGTATAGGGGTGTATAAAGAAAAATTTTAATAATAGTCTAGTCATTATATTGAAACCTTTCGCAACAACCTTCCGTCTATTTGTGTAGATTATGGTAAATCCTAGTTTACGAGGAGGAAGATGATTGTGAAATTATTGAAAATGGCTAGTACAGTGGCAGTCGCATCTGCATTGCTGCTGTCAACTGCTGCTCCTGCGGTTATGGCCGCAAGTACAGAGGTATCAACGTCAGAGCAAACAATGATCATAGATTATCCAGATGGGAAAACTCAGCGAGTGGTAGAGGCGAAGTTATCCAAGGAACAAGCAATCGAAATCGCAAATAAATACATCCAGATTCCAAGCGATTATAAGCTACAGTCTGCTAATTTGAACTCCGATTGGAGCAATAGCGGAAGTTCTAGCTCATGGTATCTTAACTTTACGAAGCAAGATGGCGAACGAACCGTTGGGGGCATTAGTGTGAATATCGATGGGAATACGGGCCGCTTGCAGAACTATAACAGCTATGTAAATGATCCGGAATACAAACCTAGCTTCCCGCCAAAAGTGAACTTTAATAATGGGAAGGCGATTGCAGATAAGTGGCTTTCAAGCATAAATCCCAAGGAATATGAGCAGATCAAGTATAATGATCGCTATGAAGAAGCAGTTAAACCGCCCCTGGACGGCAATGTTCAATATAACTACTCGTATGTTCGCTTGGTAAATGGCGTTCCATTCCCGCAAGACACCGTGTCGGTTAATGTGAATGGCGATGGTCAAGTGGTGAGCTATTATTCGAATTGGACGCCGAACGTTAAATTTGAAGCCAAAGATAATGTCATACCACTTGCCGATGCGCTTAAGATTTTCCGTAATAAGTCGCAATTATCTTTGCTTTACCAGCTTCCTTATCAAGTTCAAGGGGAGAAAAAGCCTTATACGGCCTATATGATGGATACGTTCATGCTGAATGCAAAGTCGGGTGAGTGGTGGTCTCCGTATGGCGATACAATCGCACCAAGCATGGACGATAAGCCGATTTCGGATAAACCGTTAGGTAATAAGCCTGCCTCGAACTTAAAGCTGACGAAGGATGATGCGATTAAGAAGGTTGAGCAGTCCTTTACCATCCCACAAGGATACACCTTGCAGAATGCTTCCTATAATGAATATTTTAATCCAGAAAATAATGAGAACATGAGCAACTGGAGTTTAAGCTGGAGTTTATCTGCCCCGGACAAGGAGCTAACCAAGAGACGGGTTGATTCAATGGTCTATGCGAATGTCAATGCAAGCACTGGCGAGATAATGAACTACAATTACTATGTGAATAATTATGATCCACTTACAGGCACTACTGCTCCAGTAGAAGCGAAGATAACGGTAGACCAAGCGAAGACGAAGGCGATCGAGTTTGCCAAGAAAATGGTTCCATACTATGCGCATGAATTGGTACTAGCGAATACACAGGACCCACAGGTCCTATTGAAAGATAAGAATGCCAGAACGCTCGAATTTAACTTTAAACATGTCAGCGATGGGGTAACGATTGGCTACAATAATCTGACTATCTCAATTGATAAAGAAACAGGAGAGATCACGAATTATTACGCTAACTTCTCTTTGACTGAGTACCCTACGAAGAAGCCATCGGTCATTACCCTAGATAAAGCCAAGGATCTGCTCTTGTCGCAATATGATGTTGAGCTTGCTTATGTAACGGAGCAGAAGCCAATGCTGTTAAACGATCAAAGGTATGCGCTAATGGTAGCATCTGGTGAGATTAAACCGAATACAGAGGTATCAAAGACACCTGAAGCGAAGCTTGTTTATCAATTGGTTTCCAAATATCAACGTGAGCCATTCTTCCTAGATGCGATTACGGGTACTTGGAAAAGCATGTCCACTGGCGATCAGATTTCCCTTGATAAGGTGAAGGTTGTTGATATCGATAATCACTGGGCTAAAGAGGCTTTACAGCTGATGCTCGATTATCAAGCGCTCGATATTAAAAATGGCAAGGTGTCACCTGATGAATCGATAACGAAGGGCGAAATGGTCAAAATGCTGGTCATCACGATGAACGGCGGCTATTCTCCTGACTTCTATGCTATGGCGGCAAGAAAAAATTCTTTTGCTGATGTAACGAATCAAAGCAAGTATTTTGCTTATGTAGAAACAGCGCTTGACCGTCGCTTAATTGACAAGGCCGATAAATTCAATCCTGACCAAAAAATGACGCGTGATGATATGGCAACCCTTATCGTTCGTGCACTCGGCTTCGATAAGCTTGCGCAATTCAGCTCCATGTTCAATACAAGCTTCACAGATGTTGCAGATGTTAAGAATCAAGGGGCAGCTGCAATCGCAATAGGACTTGGTATTATGACGGTGGACAATGGGATGTTCAATCCGAAGAAAGAAGTAACACGTGCAGACGCTGCAAGTGCCTTCTACCGTTATTTACAGAAGCGTTCGCTCGTTCAAACGAATTACTAATCGTTATAAAAGAAACAGCAATTCGGGGATTAGCCGAATTGCTGTTTTGTGCTTTATTCCCTTGTGATACAATAGACGATAAAATGATCAACCTGGGAGAAGGAAGGGAAAGAGAAATGCCGCAAGACAGCAAGTTGTACATTGAGGATATTATGAAGGCTAGTCATGCTCTAAGCAAAGTGATTGATCCTTCGCCGCTTCAGCGAAATGAGTTGTTATCCAATAAGTATGAATGTAATGTCTATTTAAAGCGTGAAGATTTGCAAGTTGTCCGTTCCTTCAAGATTCGTGGCGCGTATAATGCGATCCATCAATTGTCGGACGAGCAGCGAAATAGCGGGGTCGTATGTGCGAGTGCGGGCAATCATGCACAGGGTGTAGCTTATTCGTGCAAATTATTAGGAATTGAAGGCAAAATATTCATGCCGACAACGACGCCAAGGCAGAAAATTTCGCAAGTTAAGTTTTTTGGCGGTACGAATGTTGAAGTTATTCTTGTCGGCGATACCTATGACGATTCCTTCAATCAAGCAATCGCCTATTGTAAAGAGCATGGCATGGCATTTATCCATCCATTCGATGACAATGCGACGATCGCGGGACAAGGCACGGTTGGCATGGAGATGATGAATCAAATTCATGAAACACCTGATTATGTCTTCGCAACGATTGGCGGCGGAGGTCTGGCGGCAGGGATCGGCTCTTATATTAAAAGCGTCTCTCCTTCAACGAAGCTGATTGGCGTAGAACCAGAAGGTGCGGCTAGTATGAAGGCGGCATTCGAGAGCGGTAAAGTAGTGAAATTAAAAACGATTAGTAAATTCGTTGATGGTGCGGCGGTTAAGCAGGTAGGTGAGATCGCCTATCAAATCTGCACCAAGGTACTTGACGATATTACCGTCATTCCTGAAGGAAAGGAATGTACAACCATTCTTGAATTATATAATAATAATGCGATCGTAATTGAACCTGCGGGTGCATTGCCTGTTGCTGCGCTTGATGCCTACAAGGAACAAATTCGCGGTACTACAGTTGTGTGTGTCATTTCAGGTGGGAATAACGATATTGATCGGTTGCAGGAAATCAAAGAACGCTCCATGATTTATGAAGGACTTAAGCATAATTTTGTGATTGATTTCCCTCAGCGTGCAGGCGCTTTGCGCGAGTTCCTGGAAGAAGTGTTAGGACCAACAGATGATATTACACGATTTGAATATATGAAAAAAACGAATCGAGAAAATGCGCCGGCAATCGTAGGGATCGAGCTGAAGAATCGCGATGATTATGAAGCGTTGATGAAACGGTTGTCTGAGCGAGACTTTGAATTTATTGAAATCAATAAAGATCCGCAGCTCTTCAACCTGCTTATTTAGAACGAAATAGCTATTCCATTAGACTGTTCTTTAAGAAGTGAGACTCTTCTTAAAGAACAGTCTTTTTTAGTTTCTTTTTACATAATAAAGGGAACTCCACTGCATACTACCAATTAGGCTGTACTTATGATTTGGAAAGATTCGAACCTTATTGAAGTGGAGGAGATCATATGAAGAAGCTAATTAAATATTCGTTCTTGCTTGTGATTGTACTGTCTCTTGTATTGTCTGGTTGCGGTGGTGCCAAACCGAGCCCGACATCTGAGGCGAATCCATCGCCTGGTGCTTCACCTGGAGGTGCGGCTGGCAGCGGCAAGGACTTTAAGTTCGGTATGGTGACCGATGTTGGTGGGATTAATGATAAGTCGTTTAACCAAAGCGCATGGGAGGCACTACAGAAGCTTGGCAAAGATACAGGTGCGAACGTCAAGTATTTACAAAGTAAATCAGATGCTGATTTTGTACCGAATTTGAATCAATTCGTGAAAGGTAAGTACAACCTGACATGGGGGATCGGATTCATTATTGAGAAAGCGCTGAAGCAGGTAGCTCAGCAGAATCCTGATGCGAAGCTAGCCATTGTAGATAATGTTGTCGACCTGCCGAACGTGACTTCCGTTACTTTTGCTGAACAGGAAGGTTCATTCTTAGTTGGGGTTATTGCGGGTTTAATGACTAAAACGAATAAGATTGGCTTTGTAGGTGGAATGGATATTCCCGTGATTAAGCGTTTTGAAGCGGGATTTAGAGCAGGAATTAAAGCGGCAAACCCACAGGCGCAGCTTATTACGAACTATACAGGAACCTTTGATAAACCTGACTTGGGCAAATCCGCGGCTGCAACGCTCTATAACGGTGGGGCTGATATTATTTTCCCTTCAGCTGGCGCAACAGGCAGCGGTGTATTTAATGAGGCTAAGGATCGGTCCAAAGCAGGTAAAAAAGTATGGGTTATTGGTGTCGATAAAGATCAATCAGTTGAATTCGGCACAGATATTACATTAACATCCATGATCAAACGTGTGGATGAGGCGGTATATAAGATTTGTAATGATATGATTGCAGGCAACTTCAAGGGCGGTCAAGTAACGAATCTTGGACTTAAGGATAATGGCGTTGGAATTGCAGACAACTCGAATATTAATGTGCCAGAGGATGTTCTTAAGAAAGTAGAAGAATACAAAGCCAAAATCATTAGTGGCGAAATTAAAGTGCCAGACAAGTGATCGATCCGAAAAGCATGACAGTGGCAGGTGTGATATGAGTACAAACGTACCGGTTGTGGAATTATTAGGGATTACGAAACGATTTCCAGGTATCGTAGCAAACGATGCGATTTCACTAAAGCTCCATAAAGGTGAAATTCTTGCCTTGCTAGGTGAGAACGGTGCGGGTAAATCTACGCTCATGAATATTCTGTTCGGACTGTATCAGCCTGATGAAGGTGAAATCCAAATGAATGGCAAGCCAGTCATTATCGATTCGCCCAATACAGCCATTTCATTAGGGATTGGAATGGTGCATCAGCATTTTAAGCTAGTACAGCCGTTTACAGTTACTGAGAATATCGTGCTCGGCATGGAGCCGCGCAAAGGAATGAATATCGATTATCAAGCTGCTACGCGTAAGGTTAAGGAGTTATCCGAGCAATACGGCCTCAGCATTGACCCGAATGCCCGGATAGCCGATATCTCTGTTGGGATGCAGCAACGGGTGGAGATTGTAAAGACGTTGTTTCGCGGGGCGGACATTCTCATTTTTGATGAGCCGACAGCCGTACTCACACCACAGGAAATTGAGGAATTGATGGCGATTCTGCGGAAGCTCGTGGCAGAAGGAAAGTCTATCATTCTCATTACGCATAAGCTGAAGGAAATTATGCAGATAGCGGATACGGTAACGATTATTCGTAGAGGCAAGGTAATCGATACCGTAAAAAAAACGGAGACGAATACACAGCATTTAGCGGAGCAAATGGTAGGTCGCAAAGTATCGTTTCAAGTCGATAAGAAGCCGTCGCAGCCTAAACTTCCGGTGCTGGAGGTTAGAGGTCTGCATTGCCATGGTCCTCGTGGAGAAGAAGCGCTAAACGGAATTACATTTGGTGTTCGCGCTGGAGAAATATTAGGAATTGCAGGCGTTGACGGTAACGGGCAGAGTGAACTAATTGAGGTATTAACAGGCCTGCGTAAGTCGTACCGAGGGGATGTTGCGATTAACAGTACGAACGTAACGAATTGGTCTCCTAGGAAAATTACGGAGTCAGGATTAGCCCATATTCCGGAGGATCGGCATAAACGAGGGCTCGTACTCGATTTTAGCGTAAGTGAGAATTTGGTGCTGGAGACGTATTTTTACCCGCAATTTAATAAGAATGGATTGCTTAGTTATGATGCGATTGATCGGCATGCTGAGAAGTTAATTGAACGTTACGATATTCGTACACCGAGTATTCATAGCGTCATAAGATCATTGTCTGGCGGCAATCAGCAGAAAGTGATAATTGCACGTGAGATCGAGCGGAATCCAGAGCTGCTCATTGCTGCACAGCCTACACGGGGACTTGATGTTGGCGCGATTGAGTTTGTCCATCGGCAGTTAATTGAACAACGAGATAAAGGCAAGGCTGTACTGTTGATTTCATTTGAGCTTGATGAAATTCGGAACGTCTCTGATCGGATAGCGGTGATCTATGAAGGTCAAATCGTTGGCGAAGTCATGCCGCATGAAACTACGGATCAAGAGCTTGGTTTAATGATGGCTGGCAGTAAAGAATCTAAGGAAGGCGGGGACAAGCATGGGTCGACTCATTAAAGTGACTTCTGGCAATACAGTGCTTGTACCGCTTATTGCTATTTTGCTTGGGCTGCTGACGGGGGCAGTCGTTATGCTCATCGGCGGATACAATCCAATTGTTGCTTATGCTGCGCTCTTGGAGCGTGTATTTGGCAATATCTATGACTTTGGCGAGACAATCAGGCAGATAACCCCATTAATTCTAACAGGCCTATCCGTTGCTTTTGCATTCCGTACAGGTCTATTCAATATTGGCGCAGAGGGACAGTTCATTCTGGGCATGACAGGTGCAACGCTTATTGGTGATCAAGTAAGCTTGCCTGCTTACATTCATTTGCCTTTAGCGATTATTGTAGGCGCACTGCTTGGTGGATTCTGGGGCGCAATAGCAGGCTGGTTAAAGGCAAAGCGTGGTGTAAATGAAGTTATCTCGACCATCATGCTCAACTGGATTGCCTTGTATCTGGGCAACTATATTGTGAAAGCCTTCTTGCTGGAACCCGGTATGCAGGATTCACGCATCATCAAATCAACTGCTATATTATCGGTGGACTGGCTTACCAATCTATTCGATGGGGCTAGGGTGCATTGGGGTATACTTATTGCGCTTCTGGCTGCTTATGCATTTTATTTAATTCTCTGGAAAACCAAACAAGGCTTCGAGCTGCGAGCTGTTGGCTTAAATCCATATGCTGCTGAATATGCAGGGATGAATGTTGGTAGGAACATTATGAAGGCGATGTTCATTGGAGGCGTATTCGCCGGACTTGCGGGAGCTTTTGAAATTCTCGGTGTGTTCCACTATCAATCGATTGCATCAGCCTTTCCTGGTTACGGATTGGATGGAATTGCCGTATCCCTGCTTGGAATGAACAGTCCACTTGGCGTCGTCCTCGCAGCTTGCTTATTCGGTGTCCTGACTTATGGTTCGGCAGGAATGAGTTTTGCCGCAGATGTGCCGCCAGAGCTCATTCGAGTCGTGATCGGTGCCATCATTTTCTTTATCGCTGCACAGGCAATCGTTCGTCTGATTATTGCTCCGTTCTATGCGAAGCGGAATAAAGCACAAGGGGGAAGTTAGAGTGGAATTTCTGAATTTGCTAGGACAGACCATTAATATTACTTTAGTTTTCTCAACAGCATTAATTCTGGCGGGCTTAGGCGGTGTATTCTCCGAACGTTCGGGTGTCATTAATATTGGACTTGAAGGCATCATGATTGCGGGTGCATTTGGTGCAGCTGTGTTTAGTTATTATGCGGAGGATGCAGGAATGGGAGAGTTATCTCCATACATAGGACTCCTAGCAGCTATTCTACTAGGAGTTATTTTTGCGTGGATACACGCGATTGCCTCCATTCGATTCAAGGCAAATCAGGTGGTTAGTGGTGTCGTGATTAACTTTCTGGCGTTGGGGATGACCGTCTATCTTGTTAAGCTGCTGTTCGAAGGCTCAGGCCAATCTCCTACGCTGCAGTTTGCGTTTACGAAGCTTACGATTCCAGGCGTGACGGATATACCGTTCATTGGAACTGTATTACATGCTTACCCGACGACGTATTTGGCGATTATTCTGGTGTTTATCGCCTACTATGTGCTGTATCGTACCCCTTTTGGACTCAGACTTCGGGCTGTAGGAGAGCATCCAAGCGCTGCAGATACCGTTGGTGTTCAGGTTCTGCGTACACGTTATATTGGGGTGTTACTATCAGGCGTGTTAGCAGGTCTTGGTGGAGCGACAATCACATTAACGACGACTAGTATGTTCTCGCATAATACGATTTCGGGTCAAGGATTTATTGCCATTGCTGCGATGATTTTTGGCAAATGGCATCCAGTGGGCGTGTTTGGTGCAGCATGCTTTTTTGGACTGTCGCAAGCGCTGAAAGATTTGCTTCAAATGTATGGCTTATCGAATTGGATTCCATCTGAATTCATCTACATGCTTCCTTATTTGTTTACCGTACTCGTTCTAATTGGTGCAGTAAGTCGAGCTTATCCACCCGCAGCGCTTGGAGAGCCATACGATCCTGGTAAACGTTAAGTTACTGAATCAACCGACTTGCTTTTCTCATGAGACCCATTAATAAACAATGAATAATAAATACGTAAATCATAGTAGCAATGACAAGTAAACCTCCAAGTATAGGAGCAGCGAACACAAGAAAGAAGGATGCGATGAATCCAACGAATCCCCAGATGTAGAGCTTCCATCTCAGTATCGCTGTCTCCATCAGTTGATGTTCGTCGCGACTTAAAGCGACTTCGGCAACTCCTTTGCACAATTGATAAATAAGCATTAAGTTGACGATGCCAGAAGCGATATTTATTAGATTGAGAAGATCGAAGGTGCTGCTTATGTCTTTGCTTGGGGTGTAGATCTCGAAAATAGACAGTACAAGCAGGATGATGGAGAGCGTTCTAGAGGTGGCGAATCGATCACTATATTCAATTAAGCGATTCAAGCCGATGATAAACAGAATATAGCTAATAAAAGCCGGTGGGATATTAAATCCATATACGGGGAAGCTGATTAAGCGAAATAAGAAGCCCCAGAATAAATATTGAAACCCCATTAACTATTCTCCTTTCCACGGTGGAAGCTGTGAACGCAGCATATGTTCGATATTGTGCAGGCTTGTGCTTATGCGTTTTAACCAGATGAGTGCAAAAATAACAACTATGATAGCGGAAATTGGGAGAATGAGGTAAATTATTATCATAAATATAGTGGATATAATGCTCATATCAATACCTCCTTAATTTTATTAATATCTGAATATTAAGACAATTATAACATAAAGCAGCTTTCTTAATGTAATTAAACGATGTTAATTACAAAAAGAAGACTGCATTTTAATTTATCGTTTGTATACGGTACTGTGAAGGGGAAATGCCATGCAGACGTCGAAATTGTTTAGAGAAGTACAATGGATCATGGAATCCGACAGACAGAGCAACTTGCTCGATTGTCAGGTCCTCTCGTTCACGCAGTAAGCGACGACCTTGATCGATTCTAAGCTTGAGAAGGAAAGTGACAGGAGTTTCGCCTGTATGCTGCTTGAATAGGCGAGATAGATACGCTCTGTTGTAGCCCACGCTTTCCGCCATCGTCTCCATGGTGATTTCCTCTGCATATTGCGTAGTCAGATAATGAATCGCTTGCCTTACGATGCTTTCTGCAGGTGTTTCTGGTGGAGAAGCAGTGACGATTGAGCTGCTTCCTAATATTTGTCCATATGCGGACAATAGCAAATAGAGCTGACCTGCGGCTTCATAAGGGGAATAGGCATCTTTGTTGTAAAACGAAGTCTGAATTTGTTCAAACCGTTTGGCAATCTTCCATTGATTGTTGTGATGTGCAATGGGCTGTGTCATCGTAAATCCGACACTACTAAGCAATTGTGGCACGCTGCTTCCTTGAAAAGCAACCCAGTGATAATGCCATGGTTCCTGCTCATCGGCAATGTAGGAGACAAGCTGTTCAGGTACGATGAGGAAGCTATCACCTGCATGAAGCTCAAACTCTTGTCCGCCTGTGCAATAGATACCACGTCCTGCAATGACATGATGAAGCAGGTAATAGCTATGTACCTTGGGTCCGACCATATGTCCTGGCAGTGTACGGCTGACGCCTGCGAACAGAACATGCGGATCGCTATACAACTCAGGGTAGGGATTGGACGAAACGGAATATCCTTTTTCAACATGTGACATATGATCATCTCCCATCCATTCGATTCTCTTTATTGTACGATGATAAATCACATTTTTCCATATGGACCTAACAAGATTCCATTGGGGAGCTAGCGGCGTTCTTGTATACTAAAATTATTACAATAGATGAATCAAATGTTCGATTCTAGCTGGAGGTAAGTACGATGCTAACGAAAGATTTAAAGAAGCTGCAAGATGAATTTATTCAACTATATGGCGGCAATTATGCTGATATTGCTGTCTACCGCGCACCAGGAAGAGTCAATTTAATCGGTGAGCATATCGACTATAACGGCGGGTATGTGTTTCCTGCGGCACTCACTTTCGGTACGACACTGCTGCTTCGTCCACGTCAGGATCATGAGCTGCATATGGCTTCAACGAACTTTCCTTATAAATTACAAAAATCCTTGTATGAGCTAGCTTATGATGCAAAAGATGACTGGACGAATTTTCCTAAAGGGATTATCGTCATGCTTCAACAGCAAAGCGTCTCGTTCTCGCATGGTTACGATATGTTGTTCCATGGTGATATTCCGAATGGGGCGGGCTTGTCTTCATCTGCTTCTATTGAGGTGGTTACTGCTTATGGTCTGCTCGATCAAATTGGGGTCACCATGAGTCGGACGGACATTGCCCTGCTCGCTCAAAAAACAGAGAATCAATATGTAGGCGTCATGTGCGGCATTATGGATCAGTTTGCAGTCGCACAAGGGAAAGAGAATCATGCCGTTCTACTTCGCTGCAGCGATTTGGATTATCAGCATGTGCCGTTTGACAGCGGAAGTTACAAGCTGATTATCGGGAATACGAATAAAAAGAGGCAGCTTGCCGAATCAGCCTACAATCAACGCAGGTCCGAGTGTGAGCAAGCAGTAGCTATTCTGCGTGAGAAGGCTGCGGAGTATCGCGAATTGCAAGTGCTGTGTGAATTATCGCCAGAGCAATTCGCGCAGGTAGAAGCATTAATAGAAGACGAGATTGTGCGCCGTCGTGCGAAGCATGTAGTAGAAGAGAATGCCCGTGTTCTTGCATCAGTAGATTTATTGCGTAAGGGAGATTTGGCGGGGTTCGGCAAGCTCATGTTGCAGTCGCATGCATCATTAAGGGATTTGTACGAGGTATCCTGTCATGAGCTCGATGTCATCGTGGATACAGCGATTACGATTCCAGGCGTGCTTGGCTCTCGCATGACGGGAGCGGGTTTTGGCGGATGCACAGTATCGCTTGTGCATGAAGATAACGTTCAGACGTTCATTGATTTTGTGGGTAAAGCTTATAAAGAGCAAACGGAGTTCGTAGCAGATTTCTACGTCTGTGACATTGGTGACGGCGTAAATAGAGTGGAGGCGTAAAATATGGCAATTCTAGTTACAGGCGGAGCAGGGTATATAGGATCTCATACAGTAGCAGAATTACTCGCTCGTGGTAAGGAAGTTGTCGTCGTAGACAATTTACAGCAGGGTCATCGTGAGGCAGTCATTGGCGGTACACTAGAGGTTGGTGACCTACGTGATGCTGATTTCATGGCAGAAGTATTCCGTAAGCATAAAGTTGAAGCGGTGATCCATTTTGCGGCGAGCTCCTTAGTGGGTGTCAGCATGAAGGAGCCAGGCGAATACTACCATAATAATGTTTACGGTACGTTATGCTTGCTTGAAGCTATGCACAAGGCAGGGGTTAACAACATTGTATTCTCCTCCACAGCGGCGACTTATGGTGAACCTGAGCAGGTACCGATTAAAGAAACTGATCGCACGCAGCCAACGAATACGTATGGAGAAACAAAGCTGGCGATGGAGCGAATGATGCATTGGTACGATGTTGCTCATGGCGTGAAGTATGTGTCGCTGCGTTATTTTAACGCGGCGGGAGCACATGCGAGCGGACGAATCGGTGAGGATCATAGTCCAGAGACTCACCTGATTCCACTAGTGCTGCAAGTGGCGTTAGGGCAACGCGAGCAGATCTCGATCTTTGGCGGCGATTACGCGACGCCAGATGGCACTTGTGTGCGCGATTACATCCATGTCAGCGATCTCGCTGACGCGCATCTGCGCGCACTCGGGCGTTTGCTGGACGGCGGCGAGAGCGCCGTCTACAATCTCGGCAACGGACGGGGCTTCTCCGTCCGTGAAGTGATTGAAGTGGCCCGCGAGGTAACGGGCCACCCGATTCCGTCGGTCCTGCTGGACCGACGGGGAGGCGACCCAGCGGTGCTGGTCGCCTCAGCTGACCGAGCTCGCACGGAGCTCGGTTGGATCCCGCAGCAGCCTGAGCTGCGGGATATCATTGCGAGCGCTTGGCAATGGCACAGCGCGCATCCGCACGGCTACCGAGGGTAGCTTACATGAAGAGTCGCCGCTCCCCTAAAGAGCGGCGAACTCATTTACTACCTGGGAGGGCTACAGACGATGAAATCATCACCCGCTTCGACGACAACTATCTCGGCTGAACATGCCGCATTTGCGGTTGAACAGTTGATACAATATGCGCTTCATGCCGAATTACTCGAAGCAATTGATAGTGTTGCAGTACGAAATACCTTATTAGCTGAGCTGAAGCTAATCGCACCATATGAAGGTGCTGCTATAACTGAAATGGATCAGCAGCCAAAAGACCCGCTCCGCATATTGGATCTATTGCTTGACTATGCTTCACAAGAAGGAATCATCCCGTATAATACGGTCACCTATCGGGATCTATTCGATACAAAGCTCATGGGTCTATTAATTCCTAGACCATCTGAGGCTATCCGTAAGTTCCGCTCGAAAGAACAAGAATCTGGCATACAGGCCGCTACGGATTATTGGTATAAACTTGCGATCGATTCTTGCTATATTCGAATGAATCGAATTGCCAAGAACAAGGTGTGGTTTACTTCTACTCCATACGGCAAGCTGGAAATGACGATAAACCTGTCCAGACCTGAGAAGGATCCGAAGGAAATCGCAATGATGAAGAACGTTGTTCAGACCTCTTATCCCAAGTGTTTATTATGTCTGGACAATATGGGCTATGCAGGCAGATTGGATCATCCTGCTAGACAGAATTTGAGAGTCTTGCCGCTTGAATTAACAGGTACAGACTGGTATCTGCAATATTCACCTTATGTCTATTACAACGAGCACAGCATTGTATTTAGCGGTAGACATGAAGCGATGCGCATTACACCGCAAACATTCAATCGACTGCTGGAATTTCTGGATGTGTTCCCGCATTATTTTGTTGGATCGAATGCAGACCTACCGATTGTCGGCGGCTCGATTCTTACACATGATCATTATCAAGGCGGGAAACATTGCTTCCCGCTTCAGGAATCACCGATCATCCTGTCATTTAAGCATTCGGAGTATGCAGAGGTGCACGGGGGAATCGTTCAGTGGCCGTTATCCGTCGTAAGATTGGCAAGTACAAGCAAGGAGCAGTTATATGCAGCTGCCACGGCCATGTTGAGCAGTTGGAGAGGTTACAGCGATTCTTCCGTCGGTATTTACGCCTTTAGCGAGGAAACACCGCATAATACAATTACCCCGATTGCTAGACGCAATGAGACAGGAGAGTACGAGCTCGATCTCGTATTGCGCAACAATCGCACAGATGAACAGCATCCAGAGGGAATATTCCATCCGCATCGCCACCTGCATCATATTAAGAAAGAAAACATCGGTCTCATTGAAGTGATGGGCCTAGCTGTACTGCCTGCTCGCCTGGATACAGAGCTTGGTCATATTGAAGACGCATTGACTGGCAAACAGCAGGTAAGCAGTTTACTTGAACAATTGCCGCTTCATGCCGAATGGATCGTAGAACTAGTGGAACGCTATGGAAGTGAGCTATCGATCATGCAGGCACAAGAGCTTTTACAGCAAGAGGTAGGGCTTAAATTTCTGGAGGTACTTACGCATTGCGGTGTGTATAAGCAGGATGAACAAGGCTTAGAAGCATTTACAGCATTCATGAATCATTGCGGGTATCATCTTATTTAAAGTAGCGTTCGGGTAACGATAAAGTAAAAGACTTGGATGGTGAACGAATGAAGTGGTTTAATGCCAAAGAAACAATTTATGCTTTGTTAACCGGTGTCATTGTTGGAGGCTTGTTCAAATTACTCGATTTTCCGCTGCCAGCGCCACCTAATTTTGAGGCATTCATGGGGGTACTAGGTGCTTGGATCGGTATGGTGTTAGCACGTAAGCTCTCCAAGAAAGGCGGTAACTAACATGGATTATATGCTTGCCTTCAAGTCTCTTATAGCTGGGATTGCAATTGGATTTATTTTTACGAAGCTCAGGCTTCCAATTCCAGCGCCACCACTTTTCTCTGGAATCATGGGGATCTTCGGTGTTATTCTGGGTGGCATGATCGTCAGTTTGTTCCTATAAAATAAAACAGCGGTGGCAATCGGTTCGATCGCCATCGCTGTTTATGCCGGATTCAAATGCCGTTCCATTAACGTCATTAATAAATTGACCCCAACTTCATTTTTAACCCCTTCAGGGATGATGACATCAGCATGCTTTTTGGAAGGCTCAATGAATGCATCATGCATGGGTTTGACCGTTGTCATATATTGCTTACAGATCGAATCCAGTGAACGTCCCCGCTCATTCATATCCCTTACAACACGTCTTAGAATTCGAATATCCGCATCTGTATCTACGAATACCTTAACGTCCATAATCTCACGAATGATTTCTACTGATAAAATATGCAAGCCTTCTACAATAATAATAGGCTTGGGCAAAACACGAATGGTTTGCTCGGCGCGCTCATGCTTAACGAAATCATATACAGGTACTGGAATTTCTTCGCCATTCTTGAGTTGTAATAATTGTTCAAGCAATAATTCATTATCAAATGCCAGAGGGTGGTCATAATTGATATGAGCACGTTCTTCTGGAGATAGTTCCAGATGATTCAAGTAATAATTATCCTGTGAAATAATAACTGCTTTATCAGAACCGAGCTGCTCAGCAATCGATCTTGCTACAGAGGTCTTGCCAGAGCCAGTTCCTCCTGCGATTCCTATGATTAACATATAACCGTCCTCTCCTAGTTGCTAGAAGTGCATACTTTCGTAGTGTATCAAAAAAAGCACCTTTTTAACAAACAGCAAATTATACAAGAAGAAAACTAGATTATTATACATGACATAAAAGAGGTTTGAATCCGTTATAAACAGAATAATGAATATTGTAGGGGATATCTGGTATATGAGGAGAGGGAGCAAGATGGAGGCAAACGGGCTTATTCCGAGTAAAGGGCTAAACGCTGAACAGCTTAGGGCAATTAAAGAGTTGGCGCATATATGCAATCAGCATGATCAAATTCGATTAAAGCTCAATTGGGATGCGCTTGAATTGCGAAATCGGGCTGAAACGAATGACTGGCTCTATTACAAGGATGGGAAACTAGTCGGATTCCTTGGTTTATATTATTTTTCAATGGCTGAGGCTGAGTTTAGCGGGATGGTCCATCCTTCGTATCGTCGCCAGGGGATATTCCAACTGATGGTCAATCAAGCAAGGCTTGCCTGTTTGCTTAGAGGCTTTCCCAAAATGATATTCATGAATCAGCGTGGTTCCACAACGGGGAGAGCATTCTTAGCGGAGTATGGAGCAAGGTATCTATTCTCGGAGCATTGGATGGAATACAATGTAAATTTTAGCGAGTACATAATTATTCCTAAGCGTGCAGATTTGCTGCTGCGCGAAAATATCGATCATGAAGATGATCTCGAAACCTTAATCAGAATTCAAACATTAGGTTTTGGAATGGATGAAGAAGATGTACGAGATCATCTCATGAATGCTGCCAATAATGCGCATACGACAACTTTGATCGTCTATTACAATGGATTTCCTATAGGAAGCATACGCTATCAGAATTTTACTAACGTTTCTTTCATTTATGGATTCTGCATACTCCCTGAATATCGCGGGCTAGGAATTGGGCGCTATACACTCCTAAGTGCAATTAAGCGCATTCGCCACGAAGTTCCACAATACGATATCGTTCTTGAAGTTGAGGTAGAGAATAAGCATGCACTTGAGCTGTATCAATCCTGCGGATTTTATATTGATAATATTAACGACTATTACGTAATGGACCTTTCTTGACCTGATACAAGAAAAATTGCAAGATGCAGAGACAAGCAACGAAGAAGCCCATCGGTGCTAAGGTAATCCAAGGATAAATCCGCAGCTTAGGCAACCCGAATGTAATAAGCGAGAACCACTCACCTGTTGTAGTAAGAGGAATTACGATTCCATCATCCCACTTTAATAATTCACCACCACCGATGAAAATATTAACGATTGCCAATTGTCCCATTAGAAATAGCACTTGAATGAACTCCGTCACGAAAGTATAGAACATTTCGGTTCGTAGATTCGGGAGCAGATGCTTGCGTATCCTAAAACCAACAGATGCTCCAAGCAGTGAAGAAGATTCCATGTAAAGCTTCTCACTATAGAAGCGTGCACGTTCGCTAAATTGATAGGCAAGAGGAAAGCTGCCGATGAACGTAACCATGATCACAAAAATAAGAAGAAAAATGATTTGATTCGGGTGATTAGCAGCTAAACCAATATCAATCCGCAGCGCAGAATAAATAATCACAAGCGGCGGAACGATGAACAGTAGCGGTGGCAATGATGTGCTAATCCAATTTAATGAAGCCAGAAGTGATCTGCCTTTTCCAGTTACACCCGAGTATAAGCCCGCAGGAATGGCAATGATAAAGCGCAGCAACGTAATGACGAGAGCAACGCCCAATGTATATTTCATACCATTAAGAATCAGACTGAGCATATCGAAACCGCGAACTTCTGTTCCTAGCCAGTAAAGACGATTAGGACCGAAAGGAGGGGATATTTTGGTATGAAGATTCGGATTTGGGTGATCGATATAGAAGAGCTGGTCTTCAGGCGATATACCATGCGGCATTAACCATTTACCTGAAATGGCAACTACAATCATGAGAATCATCAGCAGCCATGCAAGCAAGTAGGGGATACGGTATTTACTCATGTTTAACAGCCTCCCCTGTATGAATGACTAATTTAGTACGCAACCATGCAAAAATGAGATGCATCAAAATCGTGAATACGGCTAGTATCAAGCAAATGGTTGACATCGTATCGATGGAAGCAAAGTACTTGCTTAGCGCATATCCGCCTACACCCAGAATTAAGCAAATCATCTCCACAATAATCATGGATGTCACAGCTGCAGTTGTTGCTCTTGGCAGAACTGCGAATAAGTCCTCCATAACGTTGCGAAGAATGTGTCTGAATAGAACTTGTTTACGCGTGAGCCCTTTGGAATAGGCTGTGGTAATGTACGGATCTTGTTCTTCTCGCATGATCGCAGAACGAATTGCACCATAGATTAGAACAGAAGGCATGCACATAACTGTTAGAAGTGGTATGACAAAAGGAACTTCTGTGCCGACTTGAGCGATTAGCAGGAATCGACCATCCGTAAATCTAGTAATGAATATGACCATTAATTGCAGTAACACGATAATGACAAAGTCAGGCAACAGCATGAGCAGTTTATGGATGAGATCAATCCCATAGCCTAGCTTTTTATATAGAGATGCTAGAATGGCGAATAAGAAACCAAATACAATACCCAGCAATAGCCCAGGTATTAAATAGCTAAATGAAATTTGCATCATCTGAGGTATTTTATCCGCTAACGCATATTCCTTGTGGCCTGGTTTGCCGTATACAGTTCCCATATCCCCTTTCATTAGCTTGTTGATTTGTTCGATTAGACCTATGCCATACTGCTTGAATGAAAAGCTTGGCATACCCGAAAGCGGTTTGATGTCTAGCACACCAGGAATTACCTTAAGAAATTGAATGGTTTGTGCCATTTCACCAATTGGAACACGAATTTCATTCTTGGCATGGTTCTCGATTTCGATGCTCGGCAGGTGTTGTTGGATCTCTTCCAGTGTTATGGGTGTAATAACGCTTAATTCAAGTTGCAGTCGTTCAGTTGGTTCAATTATAATTCCTTTATGTAGATTACCTAATAGAAAGATTATTATGATTGCACTCAGTGCTGAGAGGATGTAGATCCATTTTTTTGTCATGTAGGTTCCCTCCTTGCAGATTATAGCGAATAAGGCTATTATATATGTTTTTATAAAAAATAGAATATTATAGCAAAAAACTGTTTTGGTAATTTTTATTAGGGAAAGGTTGGGGATTAAACATGAAAATGAGAGTTTCGGCTGTACAATACCATTTACATACGATTGCAAGCTTTGATGAATTTGCCGCTCAGGTGGCGCATTATGTCGCTATGGCGGAGGAATACGAGGCAGAATTTGTGCTGTTTCCAGAATTGTTTACAACACAACTGCTGTCTATAGGAGATGGTATGGGAAAAGCTCTGCCTATAACAGCTTTACCTGGCTTTACAGAGGCTTATATGAATTTATTCAAAGGCCTGGCAATGAATAAAGGGATGCATATAATCGGTGGTACACATATTATAGAAGAGGAAGGCAAGCTATATAATGCTGCGTTTTTGTTCTATCCAGATGGACGTGTCGCGGAGCAGCGCAAAATTCATATCACACCTGCAGAAATTAAGGAATGGAATATGGGGGCTGGCAATGGCCTTGAGGTTTTTGAAACGGATAAAGGTCGTATTGCCATCCTGACTTGCTATGATATGGAGTTCCCAGAAATCGTTCGGATGGCTAAAGCGAAGGGAGCCGATGTGATTTTTTGTCCTTCTTGTACAGACGATCGTCACGGTTTCCATCGCGTGCGTTATTGCTGTCATGCGCGTACGATTGAGAATCAGGTATATGTTGTAGTTACGGGAACTATAGGGGCGCTACCAACCGTTGATTCAATGCGCGGAAATTTCGGACAGGCTGCGGTGCTTACGCCTAACGACGTTCCATTCCCTCCGCGTGGGGTTCTAACAGAAGGTGAGATCAACAGCGATATGATAATCACTGCTGATCTCGATTTAGCATTGCTAGAAGAAGTACGACTTCGCGGAACCGTTACAACTTGGCGGGATCGTCGTACTGATTTATACATAGATTGGAAATAGCAAACATTCGATTATACATCCAGATGCGTGGTACAATTATAGAGCGAGCACTGCCATCCATCATTTGTTTGGTGCAGAATTGTGAGTGAGGTATTTCCAATCCCTGCCACTTTGACGTTAAGGCTTGGTATCAATTTATTCAGCGTGGTACGAATTAAACCGCCATGTGTGGCGATCAAGATTTTCTTGCCTTTATGCGTAGCTGCGAGCTCTTCAATCACTTGCTTGCCTCGTGTGCCAAGAGCTTCATCATCTTCGAAGCCAAGATCAAGGTTCTTCCAATCGTTCCCCCACTTGGCAAACCGCTCAGATGCGGTTGTACCCTCGATTTCACCGCAGAAGCGTTCACGTAGACGAGGTTCGATCAGGACCTCAAGATTGATCGCTTGTCCGATCATTTCAGCCGTATGTCTGGCACGAGATAAGTCACTAGCAACAAGTACGTCCCAATGCTCTCCAGTTAAACGACGAGCAATCGCCTTAGCTTGAGCAATACCTTGTTCATTAAGCGGGATATCGGAATGTCCTTGCCATCTGTTCTCGACATTCCAGTCCGTAATTCCGTGTCTAATGAGTCCAATTGTTGTCATCATGGGGCTTCACTCCTTTGTTTTATATAGTATAACATAGATGGAATTGCTTATTAGGGCAATCGCAGGTAGGAGGTTATGCAGGTAATGGATGATCAAGATCCCTTGAAGAAAGATCCACAGAAACCCAAAATCAAAATTATCCGTTTTGGCGCTAAAAATAAAACAGTTGTCATTACAAGTATATTGCTCATTCTTTTCCTATTATTTTTGCTGATTTTCGGCCTGTTCTTCTTTGTTCAAGTCGGGATTTTTAAGCTGGTAGGTGTGGAATATACGTCATGGAGTGCAGCCATAGGTTTCCTTGCTATGTTCTTCATGTTTAAGATAGCGATTAAGATTGGCGTGTTTGCGTTCAAAATTTTTAGCTTCGGCTTATTCCGAAATTCGATGGCAAATGGTAATCCGTCAGCAAAGCTTATCGGCAGCTTTACCAAAGGCCTGCTTCAGCCAAGTAAGTCGACTCGTTTTCTATTCGCCTTGTTTCGAATAGTCGTTGATATTTATGTGGTACACATGATCGATGAATGGATGCCAGAGGTGAACCTATCCAATTTATCAGAGGTTCTGCTTGTGTTAGTTGTATTCTTGCTTGGTCAATTGTTTAGCATCAAGCGTAGAGGCGTTTTCTGGATTCGTAAATGATATGGAGGCATGTTACCAATGAACTTGCGGTCGCCAGGCTATAACAAAACTTTATATGTATATGATGATCGCCTGCCGAAACGGGCGGTCATTCGCAACTATAAGGAATCCGATTTTCAGGAATTAATTGAAGTGCAAAAGGAGAGTTTTCCTCCTCCGTATCCTGCAGAATTACTGTGGAATGAACAGCAGCTTGCGAATCATGTTCAGCTATTTCCGTTAGGCGCATTATGTATCGAGGTTGAAGGGGTTGTAGCTGGATCGATGACGAGCCTGCTTGTGAATTTTGACCCGAAGAAGCCGCAGCATACTTGGGCTGAAATAGCAGATGACGGCTATATTCGTACACATGATCCGAATGGTAATACGCTTTATGTTGTCGATCTTTGCGTTCGGCCGGCTTATCGCAAATTGGGACTTGGTCAGATGCTGATGCAAGCGATGTATGAGGTGGTCGTTCAGCTTGGCTTGCAGCGATTGCTTGGAGCAGGCAGAATGCCGAAGTATCATCAATATGCTAATGAGATAAGTGCGAATGTCTATGCGGAGCAAGTACTTGCAGGGAAAATTCATGACCCCGTCATCAGTTTCTTGCTGCGCTGCGGCAGAACACCGCTTGAAGTCATACCGAACTATCTAGATGACGAAGAATCCTTAGGACATGCCCTGCTTATGGAATGGCGCAATCCGTTTAAATCTAGTTCATAATCTATTTTTGATAAAGGAGCAATTGATGATGGAATACATACGCATTACGAGTATAGAAGATCCTTTGTTTGGCCAAATGCATCAGCTCATGGGACGCATTTTCCCGCAGGAAGAAGTGCTGGAGTTTTCACTATGGAAAGAACCGCTTGAGGATCCAGGCATCCGCGTATTTGTTGCGGTGAACAAGGGTGAGGTCGTCGGCGCAACCGAGTATCGCTACTATGCGGATAAGGGCATAGCGATGACCGATTTTA
Source organism: Paenibacillus albiflavus (assembly GCF_004344915.1). Classification (GTDB taxonomy): domain Bacteria; phylum Bacillota; class Bacilli; order Paenibacillales; family NBRC-103111; genus Paenibacillus_AM; species Paenibacillus_AM albiflavus. The sequence goes on from NZ_SKFG01000004.1 coordinate 209,221, forward strand.
CAATCATCGGTCAAGAAGGTCTTGGCATCGGGCGCTTCCTCTTCAAGCAACGTGCGGCAGATTTAGCGCAGCTCGCTGCCGCTGGCAACACACAGATGCTCGGTATGTTTGCCGAGATCTATGACCCATACCGTGCAGAGCAGCATGGATTTGGCGGCATTCCGCCAATGAATCCATTCGTCCGCCGCGAAGTGCTGTCGCATCTAGGCTATATGCGTCTCGACTTCCCATACGTACATCCGTCTTGGCAGAATGACGGTGAAGCGGTATCCGAGCTGGATCTATGCTTTATGCCGACTGATGACAGTCTAGCCTCGATCCCAGCTGCGCTAGTTGCAGATTTCCTTGCAGGCTATTATGCTGTGCTGCCGAATAAGCCACAAGCATGGCACCAAATGGTAGATAGATTGCGAGAGCAGGATCAAGTACAGCTACTCCCGTTATAGGCGGTACGTACAGACTCATAGTCGATGAAGATAAGCAATTCATTCATAGACTATGGGTTTCTTCTTGTGCTCATTTTCTATAATGCAGTGCCAAAATTTAAGATTTTCTTTAATTTTTCTTATCAGTAAATTCATATCTAACGATTATGATAAGGATATAAAACGGCAGCAGCGAGCAAGGAACGGTTTTATCGTTCCTATTAATGAAAGGATGGAATACCGATGAGTTTGATCAAAGGCTTACTTATTACATTTATCGTGATCATTGTTGTTATTATCAGCAATCCGTTTCACGTAAGAGATTTTGTAGTTGAGAAGCTACAAGCTAGTGATAATAACGCGGCAACAGTGAATGCAGATAAATAAGTAATGCCTTCCTACATAATGATAACCCTCTAGATCCACCGTAGTGGTCTAAGAGGGTTATTTAGTATTCGAGAATTTATGTAACCACGTCTATTCCTCTTCTTGCTGCGACTTCTCTCCGGTATGCTTGATCAAGTTTCTCTCATCTGCAAGCTCGAGCGTATCATTGACAAACTCCATATTCTGATTGTCTGCATGCATATTCTTTGTGCCGCGATAATTATCCGCATGTGATTTATTTTCAACCATATGATGTCCACCTCCTTTTTGCCTAAAGGCTCAGTCTCACCTTTATAAAATACGACAAGAGTTGGAAACCTATACAAACGAGTTATTTACAGGCTCAAAACAATAATCAGTGGTTGACAAATAGCGAAAGGAGCGGAGAGGACGGAATCGTTCCGGAGAAGCGTTAGTGGTCGCCTTTGTCAGCGAATTTCTACCCTCTTATGGCTAATCTGATCAAGAAATTTGGTGACAACAGCGATCGTAGGAATGATCCGTCCTCGCAGCGGTCACTACGCAGGTGTTAAATACTTATTTTATTGTTGAGCTTAGGAATCGATTGTGGAGGTAATTTGACAATGCATTTGCCAAGAAGGCTAATGACTTTCATCCTTATGCTAATACTTATAGCGGAATCAGGATCAGGTACAGGAGCAGTGGATACAGCAGTTGTTGCAGAGCAGGAGAAGCCTATTCTCATTTTTCAAGTGATAAGCGATGTGCATTTAGTAACGGAGTCGGCAGTCAAGAAGCTGCGTAATAGCCTTCATGATTTACAAGTAGCTGCACCGAAGTCAGAAGCGCTGATCATAAACGGTGATTTAGGAAATGGACGCGAGGTGGATTATGCCGCACTGCGCCACATCATGCACAATGAAGATCATCCGAAGTTAGTGTATTATACGATTGGCAATCATGAGTTCTATAAAGCGTGGTACAGTCATGGTGATAGGTGGAGCATGGACTCCTTTCCGAATGGAGAGACAGATACGGCTTCTATCGGAAGATTCCTGCAGTTGATTGGGGAGAAGAAGGTCTATTATGATCGGTGGATCAAAGGATACCATTTCATTATGCTAGGATCAGAGCATTATCGGCAGATAGAATCGAATATAGGGGAAGATGCCTATCTGTCCGAAGAGCAGCTAGCATGGCTTGACTCGAAGCTTGCGGAAGACAAGCCTAATTCAAGGCCCGTTTTCCTATTCTTGCATCAGCCGCTTCCGCAAACTGTTTCTGGCACTTATGCAGCAAATTATCGAGGTGTGGTGCAGCATAAGCAATTAAAGGACATTTTGACCAAGCATCCGAATGTAATGCTATTTACAGGGCACACGCATAGGGAGCTTAAACTGCCAGATAGGATAGTCCATCGTCCGTTTGCCACGATTAACTCTTCATCTGTATTTGAGCCTTGGACATCTAATGACAAGCCTATTCCTGCCAGTCAGGGCAGCAGTGAAGGTCTAGTGGTTGAAGTATATAAGGATCATGTGCAAATTCGTGGTCGAGACTTTCGTAATCGTAAGTGGATTGTATCTGCAAATAGTATGATTAAATAGTAAATAAACAACTATTTATGGTAAAAAGAGAGAACCCCTCTGTCAGCTGCAGCTGGCAAGAGGGGTTATTTATGTATTATTGAATTTATAACTTTCGTGACATAAATTCTAAGTAATACCTTAAGAAACTTACCCACCGTTAAGGACGGTGAAACCGTTTCTTCTTGTATTATTTAAGCTCTAATGTATAAATTCGATCTAATGGATAACTTCCTGAGACTCTGAATTTATTTGCACCAGATTCAAACAAAATGTATAACGTCTTATCATGTTCCACAATACCTTCAAACATTGGAGGGCCAGAGATTGTTTCTTCCAGGTTCTTGCTATCCAAGTACCATAACGGCACCTTGTTTCCGCCAAAATCAACAACTTTATGCGGCTCCTCACTCAGAATGTTCTTGTGGAAGATGAGAGAGCTTTCTGTATTACGGCCAAAGGATTCACTTAGAATCAATTGATTAGGTCGTACGGTCATCCCTTGAATGCGCTGAGGAAGAGCAAGCGCATAATCGGGAACCGTGACATCACCTTCTATTTTCTTATTCGTAGGAAGGTCCGTCTCTTCATCTAACTTGAAGCCTTCGGCCCATGCAAGGTGCTCCGTATTGTCTCGAGGATTCGTAATATGGTGCTCAGGACTTGTTGGATAATCGGCAGTTCCATTAGCAAATTCGCCAGCCCATATCACGCCATCATAGTATGTATTGAAGGAAGCTCTGACATCCGTTTTGAAGTGACCTTCAATATTTAGCTTGCCGATTTTCTCTGCCTGAATCAGATCTTCTTTCTTGATATAGTACATATTGCTATTGGAGGCGATCCATACGAATTTCTTACTAACGGTTAAACCGCCGGCATGTTCTCTGTAAGGCTCTTTATCTTCTTTAAATAGCTGAAGTGACTTCAGATGTTCACCCGTTTTGGCATCAACTACGGTGAGAAGACTCGGATGATCATCTTCACGATAGTAGGATACTAGAAGCCAATCTTGTTCAGGCATATAGGCTAGACCTTGCGGGATATAGTCTTGGAATAGACCAGGAATAATCGGCCCAGGCTTTGCTTTCTCAATGAAAGGCATAAATTCAGGCTTATTGATGCGAACCTTAATATTCGTATCGTCTTGTGAAACTTTAAGTGGATCATTGCTGATTTCAGGTTCAGCAGACGGTGCGGGTGTGACTGCAGCAGTCGGAGCAGGAGTAGGTGCTGTGGAGCTCTCTGCTTGCTTCGATGAATTGGAGCAGCCTGCTAGAACGGTTAATATGATCAGAGAAATGCTGAATACATTCGTAATCCGCTTCATAATACCCTCCGTATCTATTATTCTCCTGACACAATGGAACGTAAGCGATCAGGGAAGTTCGTAATAATGCCAGATACACCATGAGAGATGGCTAACTTTAAGTCTTTCTCTTCATTAATTGTATAAGGGAATACTTTAACGCCATTTGAAACCGCATCTTGAATATCCTCAGGATCGATACTTTGGAAATTAGGGTGCAGGGAATAGACAGGAACGCCCATTAGATTCGCAAATTCACGATGCTGTACAACGTTGACATTATAGATAATGCCGATCTTCACTTCAGGTTCAGCAAGCTTTAGCTGCTTAAGGCTTTTTAGGTTAAAGGAAGAAAGAACTACATTATGAATTCGATTTTTACGCTTTAATAGTTCAAGTAATTTGGACTCTAACTGACCGCCATAGGATTGTTTAATCTCAATATTTAGCAAAATATGTGGAGGAACGAGATCAATGACTTCCTCTAGCAGAGGAATGCGTTCGCCAGCAAATTGCTCGTGAAACCAACTGCCTGCGTCAGCTTGTTTTAATTCTTGAACGGTCAAGTCATTTACTTTCCCCGTTAGATTCGTTGTACGATTAAGTGTGTCATCATGAATGACGACAAGTTCGCCATCTTTGGATAAATGAATATCGAGCTCGATTGCATTACAACCTTGTTCGATCCCAAGCTGGAATGCAGCCAATGTATTTTCAGGAGCATGTCCCATGCTGCCTCGATGTGCCATTACGAGAAAATCTGAATTTGTCATGTGAGTTCACCTTCGATTACTTGAATGTAGAGTTAGCCATAGCTGCGACAATATGCTTCTGAGCGAAAATAAACACTAGAACAATTGGTAGAATGACCATAATACTTGCTGCACTAATATAGTGGAAATTAAGAGCTTCATCTCCTCCGACCGATTCTCTCATAAACGCAATACCAACGGTTAGAACGCGCATCGTATCGGTGTTAGTCATAATGAGCGGCCAGAAGTAGGAGTTCCAGCTAGAAATAAACGTAAGGACAATGAGTGTCATAATGGTAGGCTTCGCCATCGGTACTAAGATTTTATAAAGAATATGCAAACGGCTTGCACCATCTACACGAGCTGCTTCGATGACATCGTTATTAATCGATTTGAACGATTGTCTTAACAAGAAGATCGCATATGCTGAAGTGGCATGCGGTACGATTAGTGCTGCAAATGTATTGAGCCAGCCTAATTTAGCAAGCATGACATATACAGGAACGAAAGTTACTTGATCCGGTACAATCAGAGCCGCAAGAACTAATAGGAACAGTTTATCCTTGCCCCAGAAATTTCCCTTGGCAAAGGCAAAAGCCGTAATGATGGCGATATTGATTTGCAAAATGAGAATACCAACCGTTTGAAGGGTCGTGTTCAGAAAGAAACGATCGAATGGCGCCTTCTTGAATGCAGTTGCATAGTTGGACCAGTTTAATACTTCTGGCCAGAAGGAAGGAACTGCAGTACGCAGTTCAGCAGTCGATTTCAAAGAAGTAACAAAGAGCCAATAGATTGGGAAGAACATGATCAGAGTGACAATAATTGCCAATATCAGTTGTATGGATTTAGAAATTCGAATTGTCATCTATTCGCCCTACCCTTCATAGTGAACTCGTTTTTTGGAAACGGCAAATTGTAATATGGTGAAAGCAATAATAATAATGAAGAAAATAATAACGAGTGCAGAAGCTCTACCAGTCTTAAACTCTTTGAACGCCATTTGATAAATCCAATAAACCATGGCTTTCGTCGTATTAAGTGGTCCTCCAAGTGTCATGACGTTGATGGATTGGAATACCTGCATGGAGGAGATAAAGTTCGTTACAACTAGGAAAAGCGTAATTGGTGAAAGCAATGGAAGTGTAATTTTGAAAAATTGTCTAACCTTGGATGCACCGTCAATGCTTGATGCTTCATAGTATTCGACAGGAATACCGCGAAGTCCGGCAATGAAGATCAGCATAGCGAAGCCGATGCTTTTCCATAAGGAAACCATGATTAGAGACCATAGAGCTGTGCTTGGATTATTCAGCCAGTTCACAGGGTCAAGTCCGAACCATCCGATCACCATGTTCGCGACACCGTATTGGGTGTTGAAAATCCAGATGAAGATCATCGCAGCGATAACCATCGAGATGTAATAGGGCATGAAAACGATCATGCGCATAAAGCCATATATTTTTTTGGTCGAATTGAGCAGCAAAGCTAGCAGGAGACCGATTACAAGCGTTAGGACAACATCGATAATTGTATATTTGAAAGTAACACCTAACACACTGTAGAACTCATCACTAGATAGCAGCTTTTCGTAGTTTTCAGTTCCAATGAATTTCCAGGCAGGCTTAGCCATATTCCAGTTGGTAAAGCTGAGAAATAGTGAATATAAGAGTGGGTAATATACGAATATACAAAGAAAAATTAGAGCAGGAGCAGCAAACGAGAAATCTTTAAGTTTTTCAAAAAATTGGTAGTGTGATTTTTTATGTTTAATTGGGGTTGCTTGCAAATTCACATTTTTTGATGGTTCCATCCTCTAACCTCATTTCATACTAAGAATAGTAGGTGCGAACAGCATTCGCACCTACGTTGATACATCTCTGTTTAGATTATTGATCTTCTAGCACTTTGTTCATTTTTACAGCAGCTTCTTGCATTAGCTTCGCAGGATCGCCCTTCTCAAGAACCATTTTGTTGATTGCTTCTTTATAGAAGTCACTGAACTCTGTGTAAGCTACGTGTTGGTAGCGTGGTGTTACGTTGTCGAAGTTATCAAGAACTGCTTTGTATTGTGGCCATTTCTCTTGATATTTCTTACCATCTTCTGTTTGTACAGAGGATTTATGTGTCGGCAAGTAACCTACTGACTCTGCCCATTTAATGTTGTGCTCAGCTGAAGTCATGAAGTTGATGAATTTCCAAGCAGCTTCTTTTTGGTTGTCTTTAGCGCCGGCCATCATTACGATACCTGCACCACCGATGTTAGAAATACGAGTCTTGTCTCCAGGAACGAAGGACACGCCAACTTCGAATTTAGCATTTTCTACATAAGTTTTGATGATAGCAGAAGAGTGCTGAACCATACCAATTTTCTCATCTAAGAACATTTGACGCATAGTATCAGAAGCACCTTTACCTACGCCAATTTGTAGTGAGCCTTCATCAAACCATTTTTTGAAGTTTTGGAAATAACGCAAGCTTTCTGGTGAATCAACAGTTGCTTTTGTTTGATCTGCATTCAAGATTGTACCGCCACCGTTAAGCAGCCAAGGATCGTGGTACCAGATATCCCAACCAGGTACTGCGAAAGCATAACGAGTTGTTTTGTCGCCTTCTTTAAGTGTTACCTTTTGGTTGAAAGCTTCGATTTCATCCCAAGTTTGAGGAGGCGTTACGCCTAATTTATCAAACAATGTTTTGTTATAAACCATAACGCTTGTACTAACGATTAATGGTAGACCAACTTGCTTGCCACCAAATGCATATGCATTTAGCATACCTTGGGAGAAGTCTGCTGTATCTACTTTATCGCGCTCGATGTACGGGTTAAGATCTTGAAGAGCGCCGCTATCCGAGAAGCCTGGAATCGCAGAAACCTCGATGTTCGTTACAGCAGGAACTTCTTTTGCTGCAATTGCTGCTTGAAGCTTCTGTTGTAGATCGGAATATCCGCCTTGGAATACAGGCTCAACTGTAATGTAAGGATATTTCTTTTGGAACTCTTCAATCATATAGTTCACGCCGCCCATTTGGTTCTCAGCATGAGCGTGCCAGTATTGAATTTTGACAGGTGTTGTGTCTTCTGGCGGTGTTGTAGCAGCTGGTGCTGGTGTTGCGTCGGAACCATTTCCGCTGCTTGCAGTGTTGTTCGATCCTGAGCAAGCAGACGTAAGAAGAACCATGGCGATTGCTAATACTGAAATCAACTTCTTCATTTACATAACCCCTTTTGATGAATTTTGTCGAAAACTAAAAGTTTTACTTTTCTAAATATATAGTCCATTTGTAAAATATGACTCTATCATTTATTAAAAGTATGTAAAAATTTCTTGCTTATCCAATCACCTCACTTAGAATCCATACCGGAGTATAAAATAAAAAAACTCAGGAGCCTATTACTTTCTCTGTATACACACAAAGAAACGGTAATAAGTTCTCTGGGTTTTCTCATAATCTCCACCCGGAGCATCATATAAATTTTCATGAAAGCGTTTGCTGTTGTTTGCTGATTGTAAGTATAATTTATGAAGATGATTACCGTCAACTAAAATGTCAAATTATTGAGAAATAATTTTCAAAATTCATGATAAATATCATATGAACAAATTAGAATTTACTGTATTAACCATATAAGAGAGATTGCTATAAAATAACTTGTCAAATAATCCGAAAATATGTAATATTGTGATTGTTCCAATTAGTATAAAAACAAATAGATATCATGATTGGGTAGAGATTAAGAGAACCCCATGCAGGATTCGGCACTTCTATTTTAGAGGCGCTATTACGCATGGGGTTTTATTAGTTTTTATAAAGGTAGCGATGTACATCCCATTCTTTAAGGAGGCAATTTATGAAGAAGCTAGTCGTATTAATGTCTGCTGCTTTATTACTACTATCTGCATGTAGCAAAGGTGATGCTGGCAAGACTGCTGAAGGAACTGCAGCTCCGTCGTCAGCTGCTCCAGAAGCGAAGAAGGAAGGCGGAGACAAGGCTAAGTCTGTGGAGCTGGAGTTTTATTTTCCAGTAGCTGTTGGTGGTCCGATCACTAAGCTCATTGATAATTTAGCCAAAGATTTTGAAAAGGAAAATGAGAATATCAAAATCAAGCCAATCTATGGCGGAAGCTACCAAGATACAGTTACGAAGGTAATGACGGCTGTACAAGGTAAGAATTCACCAGACATCGCAGTTCTGTTGTCTACTGATCTTTATTCCTTAAGACAAATGAATGCACTTGAAGAACTGACGCCAAGATTCTCCAAAGAATATTTGGACGGCTTCTATGAAGCTTTCATGGGTAATACGAAGTCAGGCGATACGGTTTGGAGTATTCCATTCCAACGCAGTACGATCGTTATGTATTACAACAAAGAAATGTTCAAGACAGCTGGTCTAGATCCTGAGAAGGCTCCTAAGAGTTGGGATGAGCTTAGAAATTATGCTAAGAAATTAACGGTTCAAGATGCGCAAGGTAAAGTGTCTCAGTGGGGAATTGAAATCCCAAGTACAGGCTACCAATATTGGATGCTGCAAGCATTGTCGCTACAAGGCGGGGAGAACATCATGTCCAATGATGGTAAAGAAGTTTATTTTAACAAACCGCATGTTGAAGAAGGTCTGCAGTTCTATATGGATTTAGGGCAAAAAGATAAAGTGATGCCACAAGGCGTAATTGAGTGGGCAACCGTTCCTTCTGACTTTATCAGTGGCAAAACAGCCATGATGTTCCATACAACAGGCAACCTGACTAAAGTGAAGACTGATGCGAAGTTTGACTTTGGTGTAGCTTTCTTGCCTGCGAACAAACAGTTCGGTTCACCGACAGGTGGGGGTAACTTATATGTCTTCAAGGATATTCCTGAAGAGAACAAGCAAGCTGCCGTTAAGTTCATTGAGTTCTTAACAAAGCCAGATCGTGTTGCGCAATGGTCCATCGATACAGGATATGTAGGTACAACTAAAGCAGCTTATGAAACAGAAAAGTTAAAAAAATATATAGCAGATTTCCCTCAAGCACAAGTAGCGAGAGATCAGCTTGAATTTGCACATAGTGAATTGTCAACTTATCAGAATGGACAAATTACTAAACTGTTCAACGATAATATTCAATCTGCATTAGTTGGAAAAATCAGTGCCAAAGAAGCGCTTGAGAAATCCCAAACCCAAGCAGATCAGATTCTAAAAAACTTTAAATAATTGAAGTTAATCAAGTTAGCGACACAGTCATGAGGCCATGATTCGTGTCGCTAAGTGATTAAGATCGATCTTCATCGATTAGATCCATCCTAATTTCATACTTATTGGCTAGAGATCATGAGAAAGCCACGTTTGCATACTTGAAATCTGTCAATTAGGTGATAGGTCTATATGCACGTGGTTTCTTTGCGTTATGTACAGCGACTATTAACATCAAAGCGAGGGATTGCCTTGTCAACTAGAAGTAGTATGAGTGTAAAAGGAAGAATCAATTGGAAAGAAAATTTATTTGCATACGCCTTGCTTTTTCCTTCCCTGATTTTCCTTGGTTTGTTTACCTTTTATCCGATTCTGAAGTCAATCTATTTAAGCTTCCAAAGCTCTTCATTCGATTCGCCGACCTTTGTTGGATTCGATCAATACGCGCAAGTACTGCAAGATGAAGTCTTCTTTAAAGTGCTTACGAATAACGTTCTGCTGGCAATTGGTACGGTTCCATTAAGCATTTTGCTAGCGATCTATTTTGCCATTTGGGTGAATAATAAAATGAAAGGAACTAGCATTCTTCGAACTGCGTTCTTCTATCCGACGCTTATTCCGATGATTGCTATTGCTAATATATGGCTATTTATCTATACACCAGATTACGGGTTGCTTGATAAATTCCTTCAAACTTTTGGAATTCAAGGACCCAACTGGCTTGGCGATCCATCATGGGTCATGTTTGCGATGATGGGTATGCTTATTTGGAAAGAAGCTGGCTTCTTTATGCTATTCTTCTTGGCGGGGCTGCAGAATTTGCCTGGAGAGGTATATGAAGCTGCCAAAATTGAAGGAGCACGTCCATTCCAAGTGTTCCGGAAAATTACGTTTCCACTGTTGATGCCGACAACCTTGTTCGTCATGGTTATTGCAACTACGAATGCCTTCAAGATGGTTGACCACCTGTATATTATGACGAAGGGTGGTCCTGATAACGCAAGCAATCTGCTTCTCTTCCATATTTACGAAACCGCATTTAGTTACTGGGATATGGGTAAAGCTTCTGTTCTAACGGTCATTCTTCTTGTGATCCTGCTTGCTATCTCCATCTTTAATTACGCCTATTTGGATAAGCGAATTCATTACTAGAAAGGGGCAAGATCACATGATGAATAAGATTATAAATCGAATTATTATTGCTGTGTTTGGAATTATTTTTCTTGTCCCGTTAGTGTGGACTATATTTACTTCTTTCACACCTTCTAGTGAAGTGATTACAAGAGAGAATCCGTTTGCTATTGTGAACCCTACCTTCGAGAACTACGTTTCAGCTTGGGATACGATTCCGTTCCTTCAGTATTATTGGAATACGATCATTATCGTAATCGGGATTCTCGCTGTTCAGTTGTTCACTGTTACACTAGCTGCATATGCTTTTGCGAGACTGAACTTTATCGGACAAAGTGTTATGTTCATCGTCTTTTTGACGCAAATTATGATTCCGCCTGATATTCTGATCTTTCCGAACTATGCCATTATGAAGGAGCTTGGTTTAGTAGATACGAAGCTGGCCATTATGCTGCCTTATTGGGCTTCAGCCTTCGGTGTATTCTTGCTTCGTCAGACCTTTAAGCAAATTCCAATTGATCTGGACGATGCCTCCAGAGTAGATGGTTGCAGATGGTATCAGACCTTATGGCATGTGTACCTGCCTTCAGCTAAGCCTACCTATATTGCGTTTGGTCTAATTTCAGTTAGTACGCATTGGAGTAATTTTATGTGGCCACTTGTCGTAACGAATTCAGTTGAAGTGCGTCCGCTTACAGTTGGTATTGCGATATTTGCTCAATCGTTTGAAACGGGTGCGCAGTGGGGAACTGTTACTGCCGCAACGATTCTAGTAATTACACCTCTGCTTGCAGCATTTTTATTTTTCCAAAGACAGTTTGTTGAGAGTTTCATGCATTCAGGTATTAAGTAGGGGGCAGTTATGAAAATTACATTGATGGGAACCGCTTGTGCAGCCTCTGGAGTCGAGAGGGACAATACGTATCTATTGATGCAGATGCAGGAGTCATGCACATTAATTGATGTCGGTGGCAATCCACTCGGTAAATTAAAGAAACTAGGAATTCCAACACATCATGTGAAGCGAGTCGTGCTTACACATATGCATATAGATCATATTTATGGCTTGCCGTCCCTATTATGGGGAATGTGGATCGATGGAAGAAGAGAACCGCTTGATATTTATTGCGCAGAGGTTAAGCGTGAATGGCTTGAAGATTGGATATCCAAGCTGCAAATGAATGAATGGACTGCACAATTTGAGGTAAGGATTCATTCGTTTGATTGGGAGCAGCAGACAGATATTTGGCATGATGAAGAGATATCACTATCTGTATTTCCTAGCAGTCATGGCAGTGCACCAACAGTAGGGATACAAGCAGCCTACAAGGGTAAGACCATCGTCTATTCGGCAGATTCGACACTGAATCCAAGGTTTAATGAGTATCCCAAGATTGATCTCCTCATTCATGAGGCAACTACAGCTTATCAAGCGTTAGCAGCCCATAGTTGTCTAGAGGATTTAGTTCATTATTACAAGCTCGAGTTAATCGATCAGCTTGTGCTGGTTCATTTAACGGATAACGAACCTTATGAAGAGGTTATTAATGGCGTTTCAGCCGAAGCTCGGGCGAAAATAACCGTTGGAACTGACTTAATGACAATCAGTCTATAGACATTTGTGCTAGTAGCGCATATAATAGTGCTTAAATTAAATGAGTAAATGGGCGGAGACAATAGAGGACCCTTTTGCACAAGATGCACTAGTAGTGTGTATTTCGTTGCGAAAGGGTCTTTTTGTGTACTCAAAATTAGTACTTCACCCCATAAATACGTTTAAATGGATAATTCTTGCATTTAACTTGGAGGCGCAATTATGGAACTTTTTTCTGTTAAACAACGCATAAATTATTTGCGTAAAATGGCTGAGAGCCAGCTTGATTTGTTCGTCATCGGTGGCGGTATTACAGGTGCGGGTATTGCTTGGGATGCCAGCGTTCGCGGGATGAAAGTCGGTCTTGTCGAGATGAATGATTTTGCTTCAGGAACAAGCAGCCGTTCAACGAAATTAATTCATGGCGGTCTTCGCTATTTGAAGCAAGGAGAGGTTAGACTTGTGCAGGAGGTTGGTAGAGAACGTGCCTTGTTGCATAAGAGCACCCCTTATCTGGTTGATCCGATCCCCATGATGCTGCCGATTTACAAGAAAGGAACATACGGTTATTTGGCAAGTTCAATCGGGCTATATATTTATGATTGGCTTGCAGGAGTCAAAAGAAGTGAACGTCGTAAAATGTACGGTCGCTTGCAAACAATTGAACTAGAGCCACTATTTAAGACCGAAGGGCTTAAAGGATCGGGCTATTACTATGAATATCGTACAGACGATTCACGTCTTACGGTTGAGATCATGAAGACTGCATATAAGCGTGGAGCCATGATTGCTAACTATGCGATGGTGACCGATTTTATCTATAAAGAGAATAAAGTAGTAGGAGTAAAGGTCCAAGATCGTCTAAGTGGCGAGCAGTTCAATATATATGCGAAGAAAATCGTTAACGCTGCCGGTCCATGGGTCGATGAGCTGCGGAAAAAAGATAATTCGCTTAAAGGGAAGCATCTGTTGTTAACCAAAGGTATTCACCTAGTCGTTGATGCGAAGCGTCTTCCGATTAAGCAAGCAGCTTATTTTGACGTGCCAGATGGTCGTATGATTTTTGCGATTCCTCGTGGAAACAAAACCTATATTGGTACAACAGATACGATCTATAAAGGTGATCCTGAAGATTCACGAATTAATAGTGAAGATCGCAAGTACTTGATCGATGCCGTGAATGCGATGTTCCCTTCCGTTAAATTGCAAGAATCCGATATTGAGTCAGGCTGGTCGGGCTTACGTCCCCTTGTACATGAAGAAGGCAAGAGTCCATCTGAAGTTTCGCGTAAAGACGAAATGTTCGTGTCAGAGCGTGGCTTAATTACAATTGCTGGAGGCAAATTGACGGGCTTCCGCAAAATGGCGGAGAAGGTTGTAAATCTCGTTTCTTCTCAGCTTCGGGATGATGAAGGCAGGATTTTCCCACCATGTACAACCGATCGTGATTGGATAAGCGGGGGGATTGCACATGATGGCGAAACCTTCGAACAGAACAGAGCACGAATGATCAGTGCGGGCAAACCGTATGGACTTACGGAAGATCAGGTGCTCGATCTGCTTACACGCTACGGATCGAATATGGAGGAAGTCTATCGTTACTTGCAAGCGATTCAGCAGGATTCTACATCGAACACACCACTTATGGACCAAGTGCTCCGTGCAGAGGTGATGTATACGGTAGAGCAGGAGATGACAGTTACAGCTAGCGACTTCCTGCTTAGAAGAACGGGCTGGATTCTGTTTGATCGGGCCAAGGCTGAACGTGTAACGGAGTCTGTACTATCCATTATGGGACAATTGCTTGCTTGGGATCAGAAAGAAGTGGATGCTCAGCGTGAAGAAATTGAGAAGCAGCTCCGTCTTGCAATAGGCGAATAAGATCCTAGAACCGACTTATAGGAGGAATACAAGTGAATCAATATTCAGGATATATTTTTGATTTAGACGGCACAATTTATTTAGGTGATGAACTTATTCTTGGAGCCAAAGAGACGATCGAATATTTACAGGCGGAAAATAAGAAAATCTTATTCTTAACGAACAAAACGATTGACTCTAGAGAAAAATATGTTGCCAAGCTGAATAAGCTTGGCATTCGAGTAGAGCTTGAGAACTTGCTGAATCCAGCGCTAGTAACGATTCATTATTTAAAGGCTGAGCACCCTGGTGCGAAGGTCTACGTTATTGGGGAGGATATCTTAAAGCAAGAAATGCTGGATAATGGCATTAAATTTGCAGGTTCGCCTGCAGAAACAGATGTCGTTGTCGTGTCTTGGGATCGCAATTTCCATTACGATCACTTGGATTTTGCTTATCAATCCATTAAGCGTGGCGCTGCCGTTATTGCAACTCATCCAGATCGTACATGCCCAATGCCGGGCGGCGATGTTCCGGATTGTGGTGGCATGATGGGGGCAATTGAAGGTACGACAGGTCAGAAGATCGAGACGATCATGGGTAAGCCTTCGATACTAACTGTGAATACGGCGCTTGCGATTCTAGAGCTAACAGCTGAGGAATGTATGATGGTTGGAGACAGGCTCGAAACCGATATTAAAATGGGTATTGACGCAGGTATGAGCACAGGGCTAGTGCTTACAGGTATTACAAGTAAAGCAGATGCTGATGTATCAGATAAGAAACCAACTTATATATTAGATTCAGTTTATGATATTCTTAAATCATCCGTCGTGTGTGATGCTGCTGAATAATGTCGAAGCGTGACGGTAATACAACATGGGGTGATGATGATGAAGAGTAAATCAGAAAGCTATGATAGACTTGCGTATTGTCTTAAACGTAAACCAGTGATAACGTCCTTGGTGAATAAAGAGGAACTACCGACTATTTTGCAGTCTACTTCTAACATCGTGTTTGTTCTTAAAGCGGATATTTTCTCAATTGAGCCAATTGTCGAACAAATAAGGGAAGCGGGTAAGCTATCATTTATTCATTTTGATTTAATCGATGGAATCGGTAAAGACAAGATGGGTGTTGCATACATGGCCGAGAAGATCGGAATCGATGGAATCGTTACAACGAAGAGTTCTATTATTTCAGAAGGCAAAAAACATGGACTAATGACAATTCAGCGACTATTTGTATTCGATTCGGTGTCACTTGACAATGGGATTAAGATAACCCAATCATCTCAACCAGATGCCATTGAAGTATTGCCAGGCATGGTTTGTACAAGAATTATTAAGCGAATACATGATGAATTAGATGTACCAGTCATTGCAGGAGGTTTAATGGTTGATTTATCGGATCTTGAACTCGCTCTTAAGAGTGGAGCAATCGGTATTTCGACCTCAAGTAAGGAATTGTGGGATTGGCAGGATGCCAATGTATCGCCCACATAAGGCGATAGTAGTTAATTGTAATGGAGGTCATTAGTCGATGATTATTATTGAATTAACCCCTGAGACAATGGTGTTTCGGTTGATACTAGCTGCTGTATTGGGCGGCATAATTGGCTGGGAGCGAGAGAGGAAGAATAAGCAAGCCGGTTTAAAAACACATCTGCTCGTAGCGGTTGGTTCAGCTTTGATCATGTTGACCTCTATTTATGGATTTGGCAACGATCTGTTAGATCATAACAATGCTAGATTTGATCCTGCACGTTTAGCTGCCCAAGTCGTAAGTGGGATTGGATTCTTAGGTGCTGGTGCGATTATAAGAAGATCCAATCATGTGATCTCAGGTTTGACTACCGCCGCGACATTATGGGTTGTGGCAGCAATGGGCTTAGCAGTGGGAGCCGGATTCTACTGGCCAGCTATCGTAACGATTCTGATCATTATGTTCATCGTTATGATCATTAACAGATTAGAAAGTAAACTGATTTTATTCAAAAAATACGGCAGTCTGAAGATTGTAATGTCGAATAAACCGCAAGGTGTAGAAATCATCACCTCCTTATTGCAGAAGGAGAATATGACGGTCGAGCAAATGGCTGTGAAGGAAGTAACAGAACAAGATACGAACAGTGATATTTATATGGAATTTCGCATCCATACATCCAAACGCAAAGGCATGCTCGATTTATTTGATCATATTTGGAAGATTGATGGCATTAAAGAAGTGAATATGGACTGGAAAGAATAGAGCATAAACCACTCCGCTTATACGGGGTGGTTTTGTTTTTTTGGAAGAGATTAGGTTGGTCAAATAATTATTCTATTTAAAAATGATAAATTTGGTAGAATAGTCATAGAACGACGACTCTTTTGAGAAGGGGGTATAGTGTTATGACCATTTTCATTAATCTCGCACCTTATACTTATCAAGTGGACCAATCAGCAGAGCTGCTAGACTGCTGGGATGGTGGAATCGAACTTATGATGGACGGTCCGAACTGGCGAGAACCAGTCGATTGGAAGAAAGAGTTTGAACGATTTGCGCATTATAAAGGGCCGATAAGCGTTCATGGTCCCATATGGGAACTGAATTTGGCTACAGATCGGTATCCTGCAATTCGGGAATATTCATATGAGGTATACAAGGAATGCTTAGATTGGTGCGCCCAAATAGGTGCGCTGCATATGGTGCTGCATCCAAATCTGTATTCGACCCCGCTTTTTGCACGAAAGGCATCACAGCAATATGCGAAAGAGAATTTGAGAAGACTGGGTGAGCATGCTGCCAAGCTCAACATTGATTTAGCAGTTGAAAATATCGGTAAGGGTGAGTATGCTCTCTTTAATCAAGAAGAGTTTATTGAACTATTCGATGAAATTGAAACGATTAAAGCGCTTGTTGATGTCGGACATGCTCATATGAATGGCTGGGATGTTCCGAAGGTCATTCGCCAGCTTGGACATCGAATAGCTGCCGTTCACTTGCACGATAACGATGGGGTGAACGATCTACATCAACCAATAGGTCATGGGACCATTCGGTGGGAATTGATCTGGGATGCGCTGAATAGTCTGGAGCATTCGTATCGGCCTATTATTGAATATAGCGAAGGTGTTCCGCTTGAGCTTATGCTGAAGCATGGCGCAGACTTGGCAGAAAAGCTTAATACCATTAAATAAATAACAAGCTGTCCAGGCGGAAGTATAGAACACTGCTTGGACAGCTTGTTTGTTTCATTTAATTACGGTGTTTCAACCCATTCGGAACGGAGCGAGAATAGATCGCGCAGCTCGCTTTCCGAGAGCTCGGTTATCCATTGCTCGCCTTTGCCAACGATCCCTTCTGAGAGATTGAGCTTGCCTTCAATCAACTCATCGATCCGTTCCTCGAGCGTACCCAAAGTAATGAATTTATGCACTTGAACATTGCGCGATTGTCCGATCCGATAAGCGCGATCTGTCGCCTGGTTCTCCACAGCAGGGTTCCACCAGCGATCGAAGTGGAAGACATGATTCGCCGCTGTAAGGTTAAGACCGATGCCGCCAGCTTTGAGTGATAAGATAAAGATGTTGATCGGCTTTTCTGCTGATTGCTCGCTATTCTGGAACCGGGCAATCATATCATCACGTGCTTGCTTCGTTGTACCTCCGTGGAGGAAAGAGACTTGCTCTCCAAGCTCTTCTTGCAGAATGCGCTGCAAGAGATAACCTGTCTCTACATACTGGGTAAAGATCAAGCACTTGTCGCCTTCGTCACGAAGCTCATGAACCATCTCGGTGAGTCGCTCTACTTTATTCGAGCGCTGTTGCCAAGGCGCAGACAGACCTTCCTTGAGTAACAGCGACGGATGATTGCAGAGCTGTTTGAGCCGGGTGAGTGCAGCAAGAATATATCCACGACGTTCCATTACGGATAGTTTATCGAGGCGTGCGAACAGATCTTGAATGTAATTCTCGTATAAAGAGCCTTGCTCCGCTGTTAGCGAAACGAATACTTTCGTCTCATTCTTCTCAGGCAGATCAAGCTGGATCGCTGGATCATTCTTGACCCTTCTCAGAAGGAAGGGCCGAATTAGCCGCTGCACCGCTTGCAGGGCAAACGCATCTCGTTCACGTTCAATTGGACTCACGTAGCGTTGATTAAACTCGCGCTCCGTTCCGAGATAGCCGGGATTAATAAACTCGAATATCGACCATAATTCAGAAAGTCGATTTTCAATCGGCGTGCCCGTCATCGCAATGCGATGATAACCAGACAATCGTTGAATAGAGGAGGCTTGTTTCGTATATGCATTCTTAATATTTTGCGCTTCATCCAGACAGATGGAGTTCCAATGGATGGCAGACAGCTCCTGCTCATCAATATGCGACAAGTTATATGACGTAAGGACAAGATCGATTTTCTCATCCTCTAAAAATTGACTGAATTTATTGTCTCTGAGACGCTGTGGTCCATAATGCAGATGCACCTTAAGTGTTGGCGCGAATCGTTTAAGCTCCATTTGCCAGTTGCCGAGTACCGAGGTAGGACAAATGAGTAGCGATGGAGCCATAAGCTCATAAGGAACATTTGCAGCTGCGCCTGACTTGAGATTAGCCCGATGATGCTCAGCTTCACGCTTGATAGCGAGTAGGTACGTGATCCATTGGATGGTCTTTCCTAGACCCATGTCATCCGCAAGACAACCCCCTAAACCGAATTGTCTTAAGAATAGAAGCCAAGAGAAGCCTTCCTGTTGATATTGTCTTAGCTCCCCTTTAAATTCAGGATCCGTCTTAACTAGCGGTATATGGGATGTATGTGTCAGAGCATCGATTAGCTTCTCCAATTGGTCGGACAGTTCGATCTCGAGTTGTAGCTTTGCTAGCTCACTTTCATCTGATTGATCATTTGTAAAATCAGCAGGATCTAATCCATCTTCTTGATTGCCAACGAGATGGAGTGCAATCGCATCGCGAGCACTTAGCCCTTGATTCTGTTGCATCTGACGGACGATCTGTTCGATTTGCTCCAGCATCTTCGGATCGAGCTGAATCCACTGCCCTCGAATTTCGACGAGGCTGCGTTTGTTCTCCAGCAGCTGACGGAATTCTTCTTCCGTCAGTTCGAGGTCGCCAATGGCGAGCTTCCAGTCAAATTGCATAATTTGACCAAGCCCGAACATTGGCGCTGCGCTGCCGCCGCCACCAGAGGCAGCGCGCGCTTTGGCGCGCAGCCGTGGACGCATACGGCGGACGCGATCCCACCACGCTGGCAGGAACATCGTGTAGCCAGCGGCAATCAATCTGGCGCTTCCTTCAACAAGGAAGCGCCAAGCTCCATCGTGGCCGAGCACGGCAGGGAGCACGGCTGCTTCGCCATCGCCATCAGCAGGCAGCCATGGCAATAAGCGCAGCCATTTGCCCGCATCTCGGTGCACCTTATCCAGATGCGGCAGCCAAGCTTCAGGCAGCTGCTGCTCGCCAGCGATCAGCTCGCCTGTGCTTGTTACCTTACGGATCATGTTTGGATCCGTGCGGTCCTGCAAGACGATGCCGAGCTGCCAGCTTCGTCCGTTCTCAGGCTCTGCGAGCTGGAGACAGGTACGGAAAGGCAGGGCGTCATGCTGCCAGCCGATGGCGACAAGCCAATCCTCCTCATCGAGCCATAGATCGGCTGGAAGTTCGCCTTGCTTCATAAGCGGGAACGCCTGTTCTAGACGCTGCAGGCGTTCGCCCCCACCATTTGCGGCAACCCATGCAGGGATTAGCGCCTCGATCCAGGCTTGAGCGTCGCTATCAATTAGCGATCCCAGTTCATCAGGAAGCGAGAGCTTCCATCCCACTTGACCTTTATGCCAGCTTTCATAGCTCGGCATGAAGCGTTCTCCCAGCAGTGCGTTCTTGATTGCAGGGGCCAGCTTGCGAAGATGAGCTGCATGCTCGCTCCATTTAAGTCGGACATGCTCTGCATGTTTAGGAGCCGTGAAATATTCCATTGCATCCAAGGGCGAGAGCTCGATTCCTTCTCGATTCATCCATTCTTTTTCCGCTACAAAAGTACCGTAGAACGATGCTGTATCCCATGCGAACATAATATGTTTAAAATCAAGCACATCCCAAGCACCGCCGCTATCCCTTAATCCCCACATAAAAAGTGAGCCGTCAGGCAGCGAGCTCGCGTGGACGGTGAGTGCAGATGTATCAATCATGACATCCATCGTCCTTTCTTTAGTTCATCTTGAAAGGCGCGTAAGCGGCTGAATTTATCGCTAAGCGCTTGAATATACATCGTCCATTCGAGCGTCATTTCAAGCTTGCGATAATACTCAGCCAGCTTGCCGAGAAGCTTCAGAGCAATTTTATACGAAGCGCGGTTCTTCTCTAAGATCGATCTCTCAATATTATGATGATAGAGAGGCAAGAGCAGTCGCGGGTCAAACTCTTCCACTGCACGTAATTCAAGCGCATATAAATTCAAAGGCGACACCTTCGTTGCAAGCTGCAGATCGACCCATTGACGATAACGCTTCGATTGCAGCAAATACGATGTATAGTAATAGTAGGATCGCGGAAGCAGGGCTTCCATCGTTTGCACCCATTCATAGTCTGTATTCGTATGCTTGGCAGCTTCGGTCCAGTATTGACTCAAGCTGCGAAAATCATCCTGATTCGCTGTTTTCATCAAAGGACGAAGCCAGCGCAGCCACTTCAGCATAAGCTCCCATTGACCATTTGCTGCACATTCCTCCAAATAGGAGTAGTAATCATCTGCCGTACGCCTATGTACTCGATTTAAAAGAGCATGAGCTTCATCAATCTGCCCTGTCATCACTTCAAAATGTGCACGTGCAAGCAGCAGCACATCATGCTTGTTATGACTAGCAGATGCTTTGCCAGGTTGCTCTTTCAGCGATTTGGCATGCACCTGATTGAGCTTGGCAATTGCTTCCTCAAGACGTTTAGTTTCCGCTTCGACCCAAGTTATACGATTGCTTAAATAGGTCCAAATTCGTCTATACACATAGAGCCAATCGATGGGTGACTCTTTACCTTCTAATGCAGTGTCGTCTAATAATTGCAGCAAATGCTGCCAAGCACGTTCATGCGCCTGTGTTAGCTGAATGGACTTTGCGGCATCGCTGTGAGTCAGTTCATTCAATTTCTCCTGACAGAAGCTAACAGCCTGCTTGCAGCTCGTTTCATGATAGGAGGAAAGATAGGATGATTTAGATGTCAGGTAGAAGTCTTCGATTTTACGCAACGCAAAAATAAGAATGTTCAGCAGATAGACCTGTTTTATCGCTTTAGGCCAGGTTGAGGCATAAGCGGATAAGGAGTCCCAGACTGCCATGGCAAACATATCGAACGTATAGGAATGCGAAATCGCAAATCCATGGAATTTCATATCAAAGAAACGCTGCCATTCCTCTGAAGTACCTGTCTCTTCAGGCACGCCAACCTGTTTGCGTAGCTGCTGAATTCGGGTTTTGGCAGGACGAGGCCTTTTGGCAACAAGTGTTTTAAGCTCTTGCAGAACAAGCTCTGGGCGACCATGTGCAGCATATAACGATAAAATAACAGCTGCCATATGCTCACAGGCTGATGAGGAATCATGTGAACACTCACTGAGCTCAAATTTCTCTAGATCTAGCGTGACGTGGACAAGTTTATTGTCTTTTACGTCGGCATCTATTTGAAGAATGTCCATTTTGGGCTCAATATGAACGACATGCCCCTTATGATACAGCCCCCAACCACGATCTAATTCATTGTGTTCAATGTGCTTTGCGAGCTGCTTGAGCAAATAATTTATGCGATTTTTCGGAATCTGAAGTTTCGACATTATGAGGAGGCCTCCGAAACCATAGGGTAATAGTGAATTTGTTTATCCTTTTATCATACCAAATTTTAAGAATAAAAGCCCATTTCATTTTCAGCATTGACAGTATTGCGGAATCTAATCTCAAAATATGATACACTCGTAACTAAAACCATAAGTTTGGAAGGGAACGAGGCGAATGGGCGTAAAGTTTGCCAGAGAATATGAAGACATTCACCAAGAATTAGCTGAAGCGATAGCAGGAATAGGGGAGGTCTACGCTTTTTTTGAGATGACGTTCCTGGAGTGGAACGGACTTGCCAAGGAAGAACAAGAAGAATGCATTCGTACTTTGACGGATGACGTGTTCTATGCGCTGGGTTCCACGTCTGAGGTTGAGATTGGTCTCGGCGTTATTCGATATGACGCTGCTCGGCATCTCATTAAAGTATCTTCACAAGATGGACTAACGACTATAATTAACTTGGTATAAAATAAGCTTCATGAAACATCCGAAAGGAAAAGGTTAATGGAACAAATAAATGAAGCGATTGCGCTTCTAAAACAATATTATGGATATCCGAAGTTTCGTAAGGGACAGGAGCAGATCGTTACGAGTTTGCTAAACGGCTATGATGTGATTGGGATTATGCCAACAGGTGGCGGCAAATCGATCTGCTACCAAATTCCCGCATTAATGCTGCCTGGCGTGACGCTCGTTGTTTCGCCACTTATTTCCCTCATGAAGGATCAGGTGGATGCGCTCAACCAGCTTGGAATTCCGGCTGCCTATATCAACTCAACCTTGGATTGGCAGGAGGTGGAGCAGCGGATTCGCGATGCGATGCAAGGGAAGCTGAAGCTGCTTTATGTCGCTCCTGAGCGGCTTGAGCTAGGCGGCTTCCGCCAACGGATGGCAGCCCTGAACATCCCGCTTGTCGCTGTCGATGAAGCCCACTGCGTTTCGCAATGGGGACACGACTTCAGACCAAGCTATGCGAATATTGCACCGTTCATTGACGAACTGCCGCAGCGCCCTCTCGTCGCTGCGTTTACTGCCACCGCCACCGAAGAGGTGACGGAGGATATTGCGCGCCTTCTGCGGTTGCAAACCGCAGAGGCGCATGTGACAGGCTTCGGTCGCGAGAACCTCGCCTTATCCGTGCTGCGCGGGGAGAATAAGCGGGACTTCGTCCTTCGCTATGCCCGCGCACACACAGGACGTCCCGGCATCATATATGCCGCGACTAGACGCGAGGTGGACGAGCTGCACGCCCACCTTGGCAAAAGCGGCATCGCCGTCGGCAAGTACCACGCCGGCCTACCTGACAGCGAGCGTGCCCGCTCGCAGGAAGCGTTCCTCTATGACGACATACGCGTCATGATCGCGACGAACGCATTCGGCATGGGGATCGACAAGTCTAACGTTCGCTACGTTATCCACTACAACATGCCGAAGAACATGGAGAGCTATTACCAGGAAGCGGGACGTGCGGGTCGTGATGGCGAGCCGAGTGAATGTATTTTGCTATTCTCGGCTCAAGATATCGTCACACAGAAATTCTTGATCGAGCAGGGGACGCAGAGTGAGGACCGCAAGCTGCTCGATTATCGCAAATTACAACTCATGGTAGACTATTGCTACACACCGCAATGTTTGCACAGCTATATTCTGCAATATTTCGGCGATACGATTGAAGCGAAGGCTTGTGGAGAGTGTTCTTCCTGCAAGGATGAACGTGAGACTGTAGATATTACGGTAGAAGCACAGAAGATTTTCTCCTGCGTCAGGCGTATGGGAGAACGATTCGGTGTCACGCTTGTTGCAGGTGTACTAAAAGGGTCGCGTGCACAGCGTATTATGCAAAATCGGTTCGATAAGCTGCCAACGCATGGCGCACTGAATACAATGACAGAGAAGGCAATCGCCGATCTCATTAACGTGCTTATCGCAGAAGGCTATCTTGGATTAACAGAAGGGCAGTACCCAACGGTTAAGCTGGAATGGCCTGCTGTGGATGTACTTAAAGGGAGCGCAAGTGTCTTCCAGAAAGTCAGTCGCCCTGAGCGGCATGCTGCCGCGGCGGCGAACAGCACCCTGTTCGAACAGCTTCGCTTACTTCGCCGTGAAATTGCTGAGCGTGAGAAAGTGCCACCATATCTTATCTTTAACGATGCGACACTGCGTGAAATGAGTGAGCGCTGCCCGATCACTTCGTTCGATATGCTGTCGGTCAAAGGTGTCGGTGAAGCCAAATACCGTAAATACGGAGAACCGTTCCTGGAACTGTTGCGACAGTACGCAGGTGATGATGTTGGCTTAACGCATGAAATAGATGATATCGAAGATGTCCCGTTTTAACGAAGCACAACCTGATTCCCCTATCTACGGATACGATAAAGCACCCCGTCAACTGACGAGGTGCTGTTTGTTATATTCTAGATTTGATTTGGATTTGGATCATAAACCATGCAATGAACTTGGGTGACGCTTCCTCTTGCAGGACGTTCATAGGTGTCTGTGTGGACGAAGCCTACTCGTTCATACACTTTATAGGCGCGAACATTCCACGTTGCGACCTCAAGGTCGATCTCGTTCTGTGGATTTCTCTCCTTAGCGGCTTCAATTAGAACCCGAATGAAGTTAGCTCCTATCCCTTGATTGCATAGATCTGGACGAAGTCCTAGACCAATTCTCGTCACCCCTTGTAGGGGGAAGAATTGTGCATATCCTAGTAATTCATCGTTCTCGTCCATATAAGCGTAATACTGTTTTTGACGAAGGACAGGATCGGCAAACTCCTCCTGATTGCGATTCATTTGTTCCCATGAAGGCCAGTTATAGACATCATATGGGTCTGGATATCGCCAAGAGCAAATTTGCTTGCCCTGTTCCTCGGATAGCGGATTAAGCTTAGCCTGCAACATCACGTTTAATGAAGAGCAGCCATGATACAAGATGGAATACGATAAAGTAAGCGACTAGCATGATGATTGAGAATCCGAGCGTCATATCAGGTCGAAGCGGCTCTAATCCACCAAAATATTGTGTTAAATCCAGATTTGCAAAGAGGGTATACTTGACCCAATTATAACCGCTGAACAAGCCGACGATTGTATTGCCGACAAGCATGAGTCCAAGCGAGAAGGCAATCGCCATCGCAGAACTGCGGAATGCGGAAGAAATCATAAAAGAAAGTGTCACATACATAATAAGTGAAACAATTTGGAAGCCGTATGTTTTAAGAACTTGAAGGACCATGGATCTTTCATGAACAAGCCCATCACTACCTATATAGAGATCAACTTGCGATAATCCGGTAAAACCTTCGGTTATGGCCCCTAATAGGAACGATGTAATGAACATGACAATTAATAAAACAAGTGAGAACAACAGGGTAGCGATATATTTATTAATGAGAATTTTGGTTCTTGTTGCCGGTCGAATGAGCAATAGCTTAATCGTTCCCCAAGAAAATTCAGCTGCGATCATATCAGCAGCGACAATAATGGTGAGCAAGGTAACTAAGCTCGTTAACATCGCCATATTGTTCATGGAGCTCCAAAGCGTATTTTCATAAGGGTTAAGGTTATGCTCTAATCGATATTCACTGATTTTAATTCTATTTTCTATGTTATTGGTAATTTTAGCGATCGTATCCTGTCCCATTTCTTTAGGAAGAGACGTTAAACTTTGTTGATCTTCTTTGATGGATAGCTCTACTTGCGTTTTCCAATCTTGTGTTGCGGTTGGTTTCGTATCAAATGTTTTGAACAGGACCGTCATAAGAATTAATGCTCCGATTAGAATCAAGAACATGATCCAAGTACGTGGTCTTCTATAGATTTTCATATTTTCATTTTGTATTAAAGAGATGGAACTAGACAATTTGCTCACTCCTTGTCATTTCGAGGAATTGATCTTCAAGTGATTTGTTCATCGAGCGAACGCTGTAGATTTTGACGCCTGCATGTACGAGTAACGCTGTGATTTCAGGAATTTGTTCACGTTCTGCTTGCAATTCAATTCCTTCCGATGTAATAGCAGGGGAAGTCTTCTCTGCGATAGGTGTGAGTGCTTGAAGAGCAGCTTCCACTGAATCGACTTCTACAATGACGCGTTTAAGGGCTGCTGTAGATTTGGCTTCTACCAAAGATCGCACGTCAATTAGCTTACCGTTCTGAATGATGGCAACACGGTCACACATAAGCTCCATTTCGGAGAGCAAGTGGGAAGATACGACGACAGCGATTCCTTCGTCTTGTGACAATTGGCGAAGATAATCACGTAATTCGCGAATACCTGCTGGATCAAGTCCGTTCGTTGGCTCGTCGAGAATGAGCACTTTCGGTTTATGAAGAATCGCTTGCGCAACCCCTAAGCGTTGGCGCATACCAAGTGAGTAGCGTTTTACTTTCTCGTGAATGCGATTTTTGAGTCCAACTAATTCAATAACTTCATCGATTCTTTCTTTGGTTACCCCTTCATGCATACGCGCAAAATGAACCAAATTTTGATATCCTGTCAAGAATTTATACATTTCAGGATTCTCGACGATAGCTCCAATTTGGCTCATGGCAAGTTCAAAATTTTGTTTAACTGAAGTGCCGTTAATATATACTTCGCCTTCTGTCATCGATATAAGTCCGACGATCATGCGGATCGTTGTTGTTTTACCAGCGCCATTCGGGCCTAAGAGTCCGAATACTTCTCCTCTTGGAATGTCAATTGTCAGGTGGTCGACAATGGTTCGGGAACCAATTTTCTTCGTTACATTACGAAGTTGTAATACGGTGTTCTCCTGCATAACGTACCTCCACTACTAATTTATGATATGTATACTATATAACATTGACGTAACTTGGTAAAACAATACAAAGTATGGGTATAAACTAGACTTTAGTAGGGTTTTATTTGCTAGAATATCGTATACTGATAAGAAGGATTATTATAGTTATATGTTGGGAGAGTGAAACGTAAATGAAATCTATCGTAAGCCCAGAATGGTTAGCAGAACATTTGGAAGATTCTAATCTCGTGATAGTGGATTGCAGGTTTATACTAGGGCAGCCTGATTTCGGAGGACAAGCCTATGCAGAAGATCATATAGCAGGAGCTTATTATTTGGTTCTTAACAAGGATTTATCAGGTCCTATTCGAGAGCATGGAGGCAGACATCCATTGCCTGACTTAGGTACATTATCCTTGCGTTTTGGCTCGATTGGCATTGATGCAAGCAAGGTAGTCGTAGCTTATGATGATCAAGGCGGCATGAATGCATCACGTCTGTGGTGGCTGCTGCAATTTCTTAATCATCAAGAGGTGTATGTACTTGATCGTGGCTATTCGAGCTGGAAGGCAGCAGGCTATCCGATCAGTTCCGAAGTGCCTGCGACAGTTGATAACGTAACCTTCTCACCTAAAGTTCAACGCCAAATGCTTGCTTCAGTAGATGAAGTGAGAGACAAATTAGGGCGTGCAGGAACAATTCTGATCGATTCTCGCGAGGAGCGTCGTTACTTAGGACTTGAGGAAGCAATTGATCGCGCTGCAGGTCACATCCCTGGAGCACGCAATTATTTCTGGAAGGGTGTCTTAACGGAAGATGGAGCTTGGGCTGGCTCAGAAATTCAAGCGGAGCGATTCCAGGCGATTAACAAAGAAGATGAGGTTATCGTCTACTGTGGATCAGGTGTATCTGCTTGCCCGAACGTGATTGCGCTACATGAAGCGGGTTTCCCTAAAGTGAAACTATATTCGGGTTCATGGAGCGATTGGATTAGCTATGAGGACAATCCGATCGCTACGGGAGAAGAGTAAGGGCCAGGAGGCGCAACGGACGTGGGGTGGGAGGGCTGTGATAGTTTGCCGGTGGGCAGGCTATTGCAGCCCTTTTTGAGCTTCTCTGCAAACAACTTGCAAACAAGAACCCGCTGAAAACAGTTACTGAAGCCCCGGAGTTAGCTACAGTTGGGCGGCAGGATCGCTAAACTAACGGGAGGATTGCGAAACAAAAGATAGAACGATGGAAAATGGGGATAGATTGACAGTGTGCTGTCAAATTGTTATGATGCAATTATGAAACCAATAGATAAACCAGAGGACTCCTTAAGCAGATTTTCACTGAGTATTTTCCACATTAACGGGTTGCTAATGCGTTCCGGGGACATTATCACGCGTTCAATTGATCAAAGCAGTGCCAGGTGGCAGGTCCTTGGTCGCATTGGATATAAACCTCAAACGGTGGCAAAGATCGCTCGTGATATGGGGCATGCACGTCAGAGTGTGCAACGTGTTGCAGACGTATTAGTAAATGAAGGTCTGGCTATCTATAAGGACCACCAGACCGATCGACGCACAAAGCTGGTTGAACTTACTCCGAGAGGTGCAGAAGTACTGGGTGCTATCTACGAGCAATATGCCGAATGGAACCAGCATCTAATTACCAAACTCGACCCAGAGCAACTGGATAAGATAGCAGATGCTCTTGAGAATGTCGGGCGAATTCTGGAGAAGGAGGTAAGCTTCTTTAGTAATGGGAGTTGGAAAAGCATGAATACTGGAGAAAAAAATGAAAATGAGAATAAGTGATTGTTGGTCGTTAAAAGGGTCATAAATATAAATGAATTAGGAGGCATAGCTTCATGCAGCGGTTATTTATTTGGGTCGAAATTCCGGTGGGTAACATGGAACGGGCAAAAACGTTTTACGAGCAGATTTTTAAGATTGAAATGCCAAAAATGGAGATAGGGGATAGTAATTATGCGTTTTTCCCTGTTCAGGAGCAGTTTAATGGGGGCGCTCTGGTTCACGGCCCGAATCACAAGCCAGCAGTAGATGGCGTCACCGTATATCTGGACGGAAGCCCCGATCTAGCGACAATTTTGTCACGGGTTAACGAGGCAGGTGGAAAAGTGATCATGGAGAAAACTTATACTGGGAAGAATGCCGGTTATTTGGGGATGTTTCTAGATACTGAGGGAAATCGCATCGGACTACAGCATTTGTAAACTTCCGCAAATGCGATACTTTTTCCTGTTTCCCATTCTTGATGGGAACTGGAAGCAGGGATTTTCCCAGTCAAATTCACGAGTACAAAAGGTGATTTTAAGGGAGTGTGCCCATGGGAAACATATACAACCAATTGCATGCAGCGGAAATACTGACCCGTATCGAGAATTTAAATCCAAATTCAAAACCACAGTGGGGAACAATGAATGTTGCTCAAATGTTGGCTCACTGCTCCTCGTTTCAAGACATCCCAATGGGAAATTCCTTTCCCCCTAGAGATTGGATAGGAAGGTTAATCGGAAGGTTTGTGAAACCTATTGTTTATAATGACAAGCCAGCACCACACAATATGTCAACAATTCCGACCATACGTATTGCAGATGACAGAGATTTTGAGACAGAAAAAGAGAGACTGAAACAAAAGATTGTAACTTTCCAAAGTAACGGTCCGGAAAAATGTTCAGACCATCCACACCCTTTTTTCGGCAAACTCACTCCTGAGCAGTGGGGTAAAGGAATTTATAAGCATTTAGACCATCATTTAAGGCAATTTGGTGTTTAGTATTTTTTCGCAAGGATTAGTAATTGTTCATGTAAGTTCTATATACATCACCATGTGGCCTAAGCGCCCCGGCGATGTATTTTTTTATTCCTCGAAATCAACATGGAGTCAACATTTTCAACAAGTATCTGGAAAAATAGCTCTTGACCTTAAAGCAACTTTAAGGTGTATGATAATCTCACCCGGGAATATTCCAAAAAGTGGGGGTTGCATAAATGGAGACACCTAATTTTAAGTTTGACGGCGGTTTTATTATGGTGCCGTGGGATCAGTTCGATGAGGCAGTAGAATGGTATTCTGATAAAATGGGATGGAAATTAATAGGTACGGGCAATGGGCCGGTCGGCAGGAAGGCTTTCTTCAAAATGCCTGGGTCTGGACAAGCCAATTTGAAGTCGTTCGAAAGCGAATTAAGCCACTTTACGTCCGAAGATTATTTTGAAGGGAATTGCAGGTTCTGCTTTCGCACGGCCAATCTGGATCAGACATTGGAATACTTCAATAATCAAGGCGTTAAATGTAACGCGCCGTTAAAGATGCCGGACGGAACGCGTTCCGCCGATATTATCGCATTCGGAAATGTTCGCCTGACATTAAGCGAAGACAGGAAGTTGGAAGGTAAATTCCCTGAATCGCGCGTCATTCAATACGCTGCCAAGCCATTATGGTTAGGTGTCACCGATTTGGAAGAATCAATTAATTGGTATTCGCGGATATGCGGTTGGGAAAGTTCGAAGAAAAATTTTCAAGACCGTGGATTTGCGTTGATGCGCGAAACATGGGACTTCGTCTGGCTGCAAAAAGTGAATGTCGAGCTACCATCAAAAAAGGCCAATCCCGGAGCCAGGTTATACTTCAGGATTAAAAAGCAAGAGGATCTGTATAAGACGAATGAATGGCTCAAAGGGCAGGGAATTGAAGTATCCGAAATTATAGGGGAGCGTTGGAAAGGATTCCATTTCTATGATCCGGACGGGAATCGATTAAACGTGTGGAGTTATTATTAATGAGGGTGGTAGGAGG
Organism: Paenibacillus albiflavus; assembly: GCF_004344915.1. Taxonomy (GTDB): domain Bacteria; phylum Bacillota; class Bacilli; order Paenibacillales; family NBRC-103111; genus Paenibacillus_AM; species Paenibacillus_AM albiflavus. The sequence goes on from NZ_SKFG01000004.1 coordinate 239,805, forward strand.
AGGAACCGTTGAAAACAAACATGACCATTCAAAGCTTTTCCGAGCGGACGGGTCTTCCTGCCAGCACGCTTCGTTATTACGAAAAAGAAGGGCTGCTGCAGCCAAGTCATCGTGCGGATAACGGGTATCGATACTATCGGGAGGATCAGATCCCGAGCGCCTTAAAGATTCATACGCTGCGCCAAGCGGGAATTGGCCTAATAGAGATCCGTCATTATCTTGCTGCGGATGCTGACGGGCAGGCAAGATGGCTGCGCAAATGGCGGCAGGACGTCGACGCGAAACTGTTGGCGCTGAATGTAGCCAAACAGTACCTGGATGGTGTCGATTCCGTTGATGAGCATATCCGGTTGGTTAGATGGTCTCAGTCCACGAGGATGCTTTGGTTTCGGCATCGTGTCAAACGCCAGCTTCATCCGTTTGCACAGGCCATAGATGAGAGTGCGGCTTACTTAGAAAAGAGAGGGCTCTTGCATGCGAAAGAGGCTTATGTACGACAGGAACGAATGATCGGAGATGAGATGCTCGGCAAAGTCGGTTTTCGCTTACCTATGAAGTCAGCCATACCGGACGATTGGAAGCATGAAACCGAGCTTGAAGTTGAGCTTGAAGTCTTACAGCCCACACTGTTCGTTACACTTGATTGCTTGTCTACCGATCCTTACGCTTGTTTTAGTTTAATGCTCGTTTTGCAATCGTTCGGATTCGAGCCGGCAGGTCCGAATATGGAGCGGTATCAGCTTCACGACAAGATGCATTACCAATGGATGATTCCTGTGGTTCATGGTGAAGAAACTGGACCTTATACATCAAACCGTTGCATAAACAGATGAGCAAGAAAATGCTGAACCGTTTAATAGTGCTTGAGGCTTGCAAAAAAGTAGTGTTCTCGCCTGTACGGACATTCAAGTCAGCCTGAAGAAGATTAATATAACAGGAGACTAGATAGCTGGGTATTAAAGGAATATGCGGGGCGTACGTCAAAGTTACAAATGCACCTTAATTTATAATTCGAAGGAGATATGAGAATGAGCTTAAAGGTGGAACCGTTGGATTTACACAAGGCTGATATATCAGGGTCTAAGTGGCAGGATGTTAAAGCTGAGGAACTTGATATTGATAATGTCAGCTTGGCAAAGACGAATATAAATAACGTAAACATGAGTGGAATGATTTTGAATGATGTTAATCTGTCGGGATTAAGCATTAGGGATGCTAATTTTAGCCACGCTGTTATTGACCATATCCATCTGTTTGGAACAGAATTTCATAATGTCGTTCTTCCTATGGAGGGGGATGGAAATTATAATCCCGATGGGCAATATAAACCAGTAAGTTTTCATAACTGTAACCTTTCTAATGGACAATTAAGAAATTGTGATTTATCAAATGTTGAGATAACTGATTGTGACATTACGGGATTGAAAATAAACGGTATCTTAATCTCGGATTTAATCAAGGATAAATAAAAGACAAGTATGGCTGCTTAAGCAGCCGTTTTTATTTCTACGCAAAGCTATATAGATGTGGGGGCTGGAATGGTTGGATCGGGTAAAGGTCGTAAACAAGGATAGGAAAATGGGTTACATTATCCTGTATCTACTATCATTATTAGCTCTATGTGGATTAAATCTGTTGGTCCCGGAGACTAAGTTACTGTGGTATTTGGGTGCTGTTGTCGTATCCTCTGTTCTTTGGTGGAAGAATCGGAATATTAACCATAGAGACGTTGGCTGTGGGGTTGTGTTAGGTGGCTTAGCATTTTTTCCTTACTACTTTATGGGAGTGGCCACATTTTTCGCTTATATAGGCGCTGTGAGCGTATTTAAGAAAAGTAAACACAAAATTAAGTTCTTAAAAGAAACGAATAGAAGAGGCATTTCCGTAACTCTCTTGTTTATTGTGACCTTTGGTATAGTTCTAGGAACGATTAATGTCTTTCTAAATGATGCTAACCTGAATCCCGGTATCCAATTGTATTGGATTTGTAGGGCGTTAACAGCAGGGATTTGCGAGGAAATCATTTTCCGGTTTCTGCTTTTTTCCATATTTGCAACAATCATTGGGAATAAAGATTATACAAGGCTTGAAGGCTGGATCAGTTATTTCATCATGATTGTCCCGCATGTACTAATCCATTTTGACATGTCTTCCATTAATCTTCTATCCGTGATTGTATTATCGGTTGTATTCGGTTTACCATTTGCTTTATTGCAAAGGAAGCGGGATTTAACGTCGGCGATGGGCAGTCACTTTATTGTTGATTTGATCCGATTTGTCACATTCCAGGCATAATAGAGGAAGGCATTTTAAAGAAACTAGGGCCAGCTAGGGTATGAATGTTTATAATCAAACTTTACCTTGTTTGTATGAAAATGTTGGTATACAGTTTGAAGCATAAATATATAAACCCTATTTAGAGAGTGGGATGTGCAATGAAAATAGATGTAACGCTGACTGATAAAAACGAAGCCTATATTATTAAAAATCTGTATCCTCTTTATCTACATGATTTATCGGGACACCACGGTCTTATCCCGGGACATATTCCCAACGTACATGGAATTTTTGAGGAAAGTATAGAATATAAAACTTTAACTGATCAATATGATGTTCAAAACATATGGTGGAACAAACCTGGCTGTCTCCATCCTTTCTTAATAAGAGTTGATGAAATTCCAGCAGGATTTGCACTTATTGCCACACCCCCCCATTGTTCAAAAGGAATCGACTACTTTGTAAACGAGTTCTTTCTGCTCCAGCCCTTTAGAGGAAATGGAGTTGCCGAAAATGCTGCGATTCAAGTGTTTGAGAGCTTCAAAGGTAAGTGGGAACTCTTTACCAATCCATCAGAGCGAAATATAGTTGCACAAAAATTTTGGCGAAGAACAATGTCAAACTATACAAATAGTAACTTTGAGGAAGAGTGCGGGGAGACATTCGATGGGTATAAGTTAATCTTTAGGTTTAATAATACTGATCATTGAAAATCTTGATTAGGTATATGATCGCTTCTCTCAAAAAACAATGAAAAAGCCGCCGGAGGTCCGACGGCGATGATGTGAATGTATGGAACTATTAGTTCCCATACTTCTCCCAATATTGCTTCAAGTATTTCTGTAACTCGGCATCTAGATTACCATCGCCTTCTTTTGCATCCGACTCGGCGCTCATGATTGCGGCCGCAAGCGGTCCGCTTATGCCCCTGTTACCACCTCCCACTCCCTTATCCGGCAGCCACTCCATTTGAGAGTACCATCGCTCTGCATAGTCCTTCTTACCACCTGCATTTTTTACAATATACACCCTGTGAAGGACATTGGCTTGATCGTGATAATCGTAGTAGTAGTAACCACTCTCGGACAGTGGCTTCGAGATATCGATCTTCTCTCCGTTGACTGTCAGCAGCAGTTTGTGACCCTTCTCTTTGACCAGCCATTCACTTTGCGTTTCACCGTCGACACCTACGTTCGTATGGTGATCGTCTATCTTCACGATCTCGACGGATCCTCCGTCGGCAAAAAAGATTCGGTGCACCTCGCATTTAATGGCCGAGACGACCTGCTCGTTCGTGGCCCCATAGGCGGTAACTGATAAAAGAAACACGAACAAGCACACGGCAAGTGGGGAGACTAATTTCCGACGGTGAGTTTGGTTGATGATGGTCGTTCTGGTTTGGTTCTCCGATTGTGATCTAATTTCGTTTAACATTTTGGCGCGTTGAGCTTCACTCGGCGTCATCGCCTCGAATACGTTATTCAGTAGAAAGTTGGACATGTGAATCCCCCATTTCGGTCTTCAATCTCTTGCGTCCTGCGGCCAACTGGGTCTGCACGGTACTCTCTTTGCGTCCCAGCATGGCAGCGATTTCTTTAACTGCGTAGTTCTCATAATAGTAGAGGTAAAGCACGGTCTTATACTTCTCCGGAAGCTTAAGCAGTTTCTCTAGCATGTCCGTAGTGGTTTCCTTATCGGCCTGCCTTGCTAATTCAGGCAATTTATCCAAGCGAACACGACGGGTTTTCCACCAACTCTTTAAGAAGTCTTTGCAATAATTTCTCGTCGCAACGACGAGCCAGGCCTTAGCATGTTCACTGTCGGAAAAGGACATTTCGCGCCCAAGCAGCTTTAGGAATACGGATTGAACTGCGTCCTCTGCGTCGGCAGCATTGCGTAGATACATATAGCAGAGCCTGTACACTGTATCCACGTGGCGCTGGTAGATCTTTTCCCATTCATGATCAGCGCTGAATGGCTCCATCCCTTTTCACCTCCGTATATAACACGATTCAGAACCTCAAAATATCCTACTACTTTCTAAAAAACACAGAAGTCAGTCCTTTCTTGCAGGGTAAGAACTCAGCAATTATTATCAAGACAATCTTCGTTTAAAGCCGTATTCTTCTTATTAAAAGGTGATTTATGGGATATTACAAATACATTCGAGATACCGTCGATAATATTGAAGAACATCTATGCGATTATCTTTCTCGTCAGCCCCGTTGTCCACGGTTTCTAGGATTGATTTATTTTTGGTGTTACCCGTGAACCTAACCGATTGCCATATGATCTAATATATAGATAACGAGAAGGCGGTGAGCATAGTGAACCATTCGGATGATGTCATCCGAGCACAAAAGGGAAACCACGAGGCGTTTGTGCGTCTGATCAAAGCGTCCGAGCCTTCGATGTACCGGGTGGCCAAATCATTTTTGAAAACCGACATGGAGTGCGCCGATGCGATTCAGGAAACGATTCTAAAGGCATTTCAGGCGATACGTTCGATTAAGGAACCCGATTATTTCAAAACGTGGCTTATACGCATTTTGATCAATGTTTGTCAACGAATGTTGAAGATGAACAAACAAGTCATTCCAATGGCGGAACTCACAGAACGGTCGTACGAAAATAAAATGCAGCAGGGCTTGGAGTTGTGGGAGGCCGTACAATCACTGGAAGAGGAGCTGCGGATCATCGTGACGCTGTTTTATATCGAGGATGTGCCGTTGAAGGACATTGCATTGATGTTGGACGTGCCGGAGGGAACGATCAAATCGCGTTTATACCGCGCCCGGGAGAAGTTGGTTTGTTTTTTGAGCGTTAAGGATGAAAGGAGCGTTAAGTATGAATGATTCATGGATTGATGAAGAACTTGGCCGTCGTCTCAAAATAGGGGGGGAGGGAACACCTCAACTTGTCAGGGCGCGTGTGGACGAAACGCTAGCAGCTCTGCCGACGAAGCGCCGCGTATTTCGTAAAGTCGGATATGCAACCATCGCTGCTTGCGTGGCCTTCGGTGGCTTAATAGGCGTAAGTGTAATGAATCCCGACGTGGCTCGAGCGGTTCGAAGTCTACCTGTAATTGGCTCCGTGTTCGAAATGCTAGGCGACGATGGAATTCGCCAGTCAGGGGAAGCCGGTCTGTCCTCCCGCGGCAACGTAACGGCAGAGGATCAAGGCATTACAATGACGATTACGGAAGTGCTTTATGACGGCGTCCGTTTATCGATTGGATACGTCATCGAGGGGGGCGATGATTTACGTCCAGAACGTGCCGAAATGTATGTAAATGGAAAGTCGGTTAATTTTAGCTCGGGAGAGCGAGGCAACAAGGTCGATGAGGGGGTGTACGCCGGTCTGATCGATTATAAGACGACCGAGATGCTGCCGGATCAATTTATATTAAAATTGGAATACAGCAGGATGGAGGATTGGGAGAACAAAGTTGATGGCAATCCAAAGACAACCAAGGGGAATTGGTCGTTTGCAATCCCGGTGAAGAAGCTGACCGACGGTGTCTACGTCCACACCTTTAGTGGTAATGATGCGCCGAGGATACAATCTAAGGATGTTACGTTAACAGCCCGTAAAGTGACCTTCTCACCGGCGACGACATCTGTAGAAGTGGATATGATCGAACCTACTGATATAGCAGAAGTTCCGTTCCACCAAAACCTATTCCAATTGTTTGACGATCGCGGGGTGCTCTTTCAGTTTACGGGCTCAACTAGCCACAGCCAAAGCAACAACGGCGATAAGGTTCGCCTGACGGAATATAGCCTCGAATTTGCGCCAATCGGCCGTATTCCGGAATACTTGATTATCCGCCCGATTTCCGATTCATTCGAGACAGGAAAGAACGAGCACACAGCACCTCTGAATCAGCAGCAATTGCCGATCACGTTATCCCTAGGAGAAGCAGGCAAACTGACGGCTTCCCGGATCGAGTTCGCGGCGGACGAAACAAAGCTGTACTATGATATTGAAGGCGACAATCCTTATGAACAAGCGTATAACGTATGGCTTGAGGATGATTCCGGCAATAAATACAAGGGTATGATGCCGCAGTTGATCGAGGCGGAGCCTGGGCGGTATAGGTTCGTCATGAAGCTTCCGCAGATCGATGCGCAGAAGCGACTGACATTATCCACGATCGAAACAAAGGCACCTGAGGTCGATAAACAACTCGAACTCAAGATTCCGATTCACTGAAACAAAGTGACGTCGCATGCTATTTTAATATCGAAAAACCGGACTCTTCTTTATGAAGGAGTCCGGTTTTTTTGTTGAAAGCATTTAACTCAGCCACAGGGCACTATTTTATAAGTAAGTCTTGAAGCCGATAATTTATCGTGATAAAATTAGTTAACACAAGTTAATTTATTAACTTAAGTAAATTATAAAAGAAGGTACAGATATGGCTAACACAGATATTTCACTGCGAGAACTCAAGAAAGCAAGGACGAAGTTAACTTTATATGAAGCGCTATTATCCTTAATTGGGGATAAGATGTTCCACGAATTAATGCTCGAAGATATTTGTCGTCATGCAGAAGTGTCTCGGGTAACATTTTTTAAGTTTTTTCAGCGAAAAGAAGATCTGCTCATTTATTTTATGCGGGTTTGGTTAACAGAACGTGTGATCGAAATTGAGGTGGGGAAGAAGCGCGGTTTTGATGCTGTTCGGCATATTTTATGGTGTGTGGCTGAACAGGCTAAGAGACAGCGGGGAATCATGCCAAGTTTAATTTCCTTTTTGGCCCAAATGAACATGCACCCACGGATGCCTGTCTTAAGTGATGCAGAAGTTCGTATGTTGTTTCCAGATCACGAGGAGATTGGTGCGCAGGAGCCGGATATGTATCTTATGTTTCGTCAATTTATGATGGAGGCAAATACTGAAGGGCGGCTAAAAGAAGATGTGACGATGGATTTAGCTATACAGTCGTTATTTACTATTTTCTATGGAGCGTTTCTTACTGCTAATTTGTATGGGTCTACAGAAATCGAAACATTTTATGAAAATCATCTTCAATTAATAGAAAAGCGCTAAAGGAGTGAGCAACGATGGGTAAAGTAATGCCTGGACGGTATTCAGCTGAAATGGATGGCTCTTTTGTTGTATTTATTATTGGGATGCGAATTAACAAACTGTGGGCGATACACAAATGGTTGCCTGTATTTAATGCAATGGGTCCGATGATGTCAGAATTGTATCGTAATCGGGAGCATGGTTTTATGGATGCTAGTTATTATATTTCATGGCGTGGAGTAACCATCGTTCAATATTGGCGATCATTTGAACACTTGGAGCAATATGCACGCACGGATAAACTTCATTTGAAGGCGTGGCAGGACTTTCACAAGAAGGTTGGGGTAAGTGATACAGTTGGGGTTTATCATGAAACCTATCTGGTTCCAGAAGGGCAGTATGAATGTGTGTATAACAACATGCCCATATATGGTTTAGCGAAGGCTGGCAAGCATGTTCCGGTCACAGGAAGACGTGAAACTGCACGTAAAAGACTTGTTAAAAGCTAATTTTATCCATTAGTATTAGATTATTCTTGTGCACATTGATGGAGAATGCTGGGATGCAAGAGAATCTATTATTAAGGAAGAGCTGAAATGGCGTGGTAAATGGACGGATCAATATTATTATTCCATTCTTGAGAGAGAATTTTATGGTAGGTAGAAATTTATAGGGTGGTATCAAAGTGAACCTAACCTCAATAATAAATGAGTTTCTCAATGTGAAACAGCCTGCGGAGCTTGTCCATATGTCATTGTCTGCTGATCATAAATGGTTAGCATATTGTATCCAGGGAGAAAGTAGAGGCTCTTCTATAGGAGTCTCAATGGCAGTGGAAGGCATTCAACAATGGGTATGTGAGATTGAAACAGGATCTTGTTTTCAGGTTATACCAGAAGCGAAGAGCAGTTGGGCAGGAGTGTGGTCACCTGATGGTATGACATTGGCATTCTACGCTGATATGAATAAGCAAGCACAATTATGGTTATGGTCAATTCCAAACCGAACATTAAAACTTGCCTCTGATCGTACCGCTCGTCCTTTCTTTGGTTTTGAGAAACCGATATGGCTAGCAGACAGTAAGCGAATTATTATGAAAGCAATGCCACAACAACCGCTAGATAACGATTTCTTTTATACCTCTACATCTACAATTGACGTTGATTCTGAGAAGAGGAGCGATCAACCTCTAGTCTTCTCTACGAAACCACAACTTGACCCAGATAAAACAGATTTTAAAATAAATACATGGTTCAATCGTTATCAAGCTGACCTTTACATTGTTAATTATGTAACAGGGGAAGAGTTACCGCTTTGCCTTGGACGACGGCCTGTTGGTATGCAGCTATCCTCGGATGGCGAACATTTTGCTTTTACTAGCTGCCAAGGAGAAGAACTGGCAAACTCTCAACAAAATATTTATGACTTATGGGTATGTTCTATAAATGAGAACTCTATTCCAATATGCATCGCACACAATATTCGACTTGACTATGGTTTAAGCTTTGCTTGGAGTAATGACAAACAGAGGATATATTACACAACAAACGGTCCGTTAGCTGATAGGGCTTTATGGGCTGCCGAGTTACTGAATCCCAATCATCCCCAGCTCATTGGACAACCTGAGAATATTCAGTTGGGATATGAATTTGATTATCCAGTTATATTGCCTAAGGGAGATCTTCTATTAGTTGCTCAAGGCAGTTTGTGGCGGTATTCTTCGGTTGATGGGCAGTTTATGAAAGTTCTACTAGATTGCGAAGTTATAGCAGTACTACCTCAGTCTGGTGATACTTCAACTATCGTGGTTCAAATTCGTAAGCTTGCTGAAGGTGTGGAAGGATTCTGGGAAATAGATCATAATTCATGGGAAGTTAAAAGGGTAATAGAGGATCAATATGGACATCTTCCATGGTTTGAGGGTGGTGCTGTATACAGCAGTGAGAATGGTAGATCAAGCATAGCTTATATTAGGCAACAAGCTGATATGCCTCCCGAGATCAGAATTGTTAATCTGCTTAACGAACAAGCATCTACAATTTCATTATCTGCTATTAGGAAAGAAAATTTAGGATCGTCTGAGTTAATTACTTGGAATAGCAAGGATAAGGATTTAAAAGGAGCTCTTCTATTACCTCAAAATCCGATAGATAGAGTGCCCGTTATCATACGTGTCTATGGTGGCTCTATGCAATCAAGATATTACCGGAATTTTGGTCTGAGCAATGCAAATGCCGATAATCATCATTTATTTGCATCGCAAGGGTTTGGTGTGTTTATGCCTGACCTGCCAATGAGACAATCTTCCCATGAACCAGTAGATGAAATTGTACATGCAATAGAAATAGCTGTTCAGGCGCTTTTAAAGCACCCTCTAGTTGATCCTGATCGAATCGGGATTATCGGTCATTCTTTTGGTGGATACTCAGCGCTTGCAGCTTTAACAAGATTACCATATTTTAAAGCTGCTGTAATTTCGGCGGGGATAAGCAGCTTAGTTAGCTTTTATACCCATTTTGATTATACATCACCTGCTTCTAACTATGGATGGGTTGAGGGTGGACAAGTAAATTTAGGTGCATCATTATGGGAAGACAGGGAGCGTTATATTCGGAACTCGCCTTTATTTGATTTGGACCGAATCGAGTCACCTGTACTAATTATTCAAGGTAGTAGGGATCATCTATGCCGACACGAAGCGGGTCCAATCTTCTCATCTTTAAATAGACTAAGCAAAACAGCTGAACTGGTTATATATGAAGAGGACCATTGGCAAGGTACTTGGGGTAGAGCGAATCAAGAAGATTATTATCATCGGGTAGTGTCATGGTTTAGTAAATATTTATAGTGAGTTACATACAACAGCCCGTCATGAATTCCTATCGGATTTCAGTCGGGTTTTCTCTATCTATAATTCATTTTGACTTATTGGAAAATTTAACATAAAATATAACTAACTAATTAGTTATATTTATTAAGGAGGTGCAAGATGCGTAAAACCAAGGGAGAACAAAGTAAAGAGCGATTGCTTCAATCAGCGGAAGAGCTGTTCGCCCAGAAGGGTGTTGCTGCGACGACGGTTAGTCAGATTGTAGCTAATGCAGGTTTAACGCAAGCAGCTTTCTATTTATATTTTACAAGTAAGGATGAGATTCTGAAGGAAATACTGGATAAATTTAAGATCCTGTTGTTCGAGTATAGTGATGCAGGTCGGCAGGCTGGGCAGTTGCCAGCAGGAAAGATTGAAGCGTTTGTTACGCAGATTTTTATCCAATTGTTCGAACTTCTAGGTCTGAATGTGAATGTCACGAAGATTGCCTTGCAAGAGACAGAGGAGGGTGAGCAGTTTCGTAAGCAGCTGGTGGAACGAATTGTAGTGAATATGAAAATGAATCAATCATTGGGAGTCGTGAATCCGAATGTTGTACCTGAGATTGTGGCTGAATCGGTGATCGCTGCTGCGGAGAGGTTGGTTTATCGTTATAGCGTGGCAGGGGAGAAGTCTAAGGAGGAATTGGGTCAGCAGCTTGCAAATTTATTCCTAAGAGGCATTCTCTTGTAAAGATAGGAGTTGGGATGAGAATGATGGATTGGCTTGATGGGCATATTCATTTACTAACCTTGCTGTGGTTGTTTCCGATTTTGTTTATGTTTCATGATTTTGAAGAGATCCTGACGGTTGAGAAGTGGATTGGGGAGAAGGGAGAGGGTATCTACAAGCGATTGCCTGCCTTTGCACGGAAAGTTTATGGTGGTTCTTTTCAAATGAATACTTTTCAGTTTGCAAAGGATGTCCTGTGGGTCTTTATCATCATTGTGACGGTGACGGCAATTACGGTTTTCTTTGATTTCTATTTGTTATTTCTTGCAGTTCTTCATGTGTTCTTTGCTCATGTGTTCACACATGTGGGGCAGTCCATTCTTTTGCGTATGTATACGCCAGGCGTAATCACTTCTATATTCATCGTGCTTCCCTATTCCATCTATGCCTATTATCGCTTATTCGCAGAGCAAGTGATTGATACGCAGGATCTATACATAAGTATTGTGCTTATGCTGATTTTATTGCCGTTTGCCCTGTTCATGCTATTAAAAGGCAGACGACGCAATACAGCAAGTTAACACAAGAAAACCCCGTTAGTCTATTTGCATAGTCTAACGAGGTTTTCTTGCATGCCGGCATATTTAACTTAGCCTACTGAATCTTCTTTTGGCTGTTGTACTGCTTCTGCTTCTGCTTCTTTTTCAAGTTCAGAAGCAATCTTCTTGAACTCTTCCTCAGTCAGTACACGAGCAGCTGTAACATAGCTATTAGCGTAGTAGGTCTCGCTAAGCTTATTCTTCATTACCTTGCCTGCCTTGTTCTTCGATCCAGATGCAGCATGTACAAAAACATCGTCTCCCAAGTAGATGCCTACATGCGAGATGGCCCCATTGTTCTTGCCGTTCGTATCGAAAAATACGAGGTCGCCAGGTCTTAGATTGGCTTTCTTGACTTTAGTACCATCATTGCTTTGGTCGCTAGATGGGCGGGATAGCTTAATTCCAAATTGCTTGAACACGTACGATGTGAATCCGGAGCAATCGAATCCTGTATCAGGATTGTTTCCTCCAGCTGTGTACTTGGTTCCAAGCAAATCATCTACTGTCTTCTCAAGAGTAGTAGATGCGAAAACGCTTCCAGTGCCAAAACTAAATACAAGCACCAAACTGAACAGCATTGTTACTAACTTCTTCAAAAGTAAAGCCCCTTCCAGTGCCTACGAGGTTAGCTAAGGGTTCGGTTGAAGGTTCCCTATGATCACTCTAAAGCGAGATCAATTCACCCAAAGTATGGTTCCCCCGTTTCCCCATGAGAAGCAGGAACTCGGCATTATTTTTTTTCCGTCACGGATTATATTTATTCGACACCGAGCTGGAAAAACCTTCTTTGACACAAATTGTTCACAATTTAGTCAAAAAAGTTGCAACCTATTTTATGAAGTTAATAAACTTGCATTTGTGCATGATGAAACCCCCTGTATAGTTCCAAAAAAGGCACTATAAGGGGGCACCTAGGTAATTATTTGTATCTTTAAACTACATCCCGATAACGCCATAGCTCGTATTGTGAGGCGATGGACCATATACGCAAATAGCTGCTAAAGAGCGGAAATAATTGATAAATCAGAAGTGCCAATAATCCTGCCCAAATATACGTTGCCGTGTAAGCCGCTAAGGTGAATATGCCAGTGATGAGCAGCATAATGATAGCTATGCTCAGGACCATTGGGCTCCAGCATATAAGTCTGAACAAGGAGGTGAAAGGGCCAGCTTCATATAATTTGCCAAACTGAATGTACATAAAGCATAGATGCACGAAGTAAATGTATAAGAGATATCCAATCATCCATGGTAGTAAGCTCGTTGCAAGCTGTGGCAAGCTGCTTGTCATCGTTGCAATTTTTCCGAATTTAGGCCAGAGCCATAGAAGGGGCAGCAAAGTCAGCGCTGTTTGGACGATATAGTATAAGAAATAGGGGAGTGTGAGCTGTTTGATGCCTCTGATGAATCGATAGCCTGAATTCATATGTTCATTGGCTAAGGAGTAATAAACGCCAGCATTCAGTACGGGATGCAGAATCATTCGAGCAGCTAGCAATCCGAGTCCAAGCCATATGTAAGCATTCGGAAGATCGGTTTTGATGAATTGGAATTGACCTTCTGCAAAGAATAAATGTCTAGCCATTAGCCCTTGTTCCGTTTCGGGATATCGGTGCAGGATCGGTACAATGATGGAGCCAATCGTTTTGTATAAGATCACACTCCAGATCAGTCGATAAATGAAGAGCGTGATGACAGCAAAAGGCTGATTCCAGGTTACGATAAAGCCTTGTTTAATAAATCTGAGCATTTACTCACCTCCAATCTACCAAGCGATCCAAGAAAAGACGGTTTCAACCAATTGCGATACGCCAAGATTCCAGCGCACTTGCCACTTAGGATCGATATCTTTTTTGTAAAAATTATTGATATGCTTATTCTCAAGCACGAGTGAATAATTAGGATCAATCATTGCCCAATCCACAGGGGATGTATGGTACAGCTTAAAGCTCGTCGATGCTTCGGTTCCTTCCCACACGCGCACTTCTTTGTGATTATCTGCAAAGTGGAATAGGATTGGCACCTTAGGTGCAGTCCCGCCTCGTTTATGAACGAGTACGGTGCTTTCATATACAGTAGAGTCACCTTGGGTAGGCTTCTTCACTTGAATGGAATCAACTGAGAAATCCATCATTAGCTCGCCATAGACATATTGATTGAAGAAACTACTCCAATTTTCATTTGTGACCTCTTCAACGACCGTTTGAAAATCCTTGGTCGCCGGATGCTTGAACTTCCAACGCTCAAAATACGTCCTCATGATGCGAGCCATCGTCTGTTTACCAACATTGCTCTCGATCGAGCGCAGAACGAGCTTGGCTCTGATATAGACATTGTCTGCATACTCATTGTGATCCCGATAATCCCAGCTATTGAGCTTAAGGGCAGCGGGGGAAGTAATGTAGCTTGCTTCGATCGGCAGATTCGCCCTTACGCCATATTCAGCTTCCATAACAGCATCTTCTGCATAAGAAGTGAAGCCTTCATCCAGCCATGCTTCCTCAAATTCATTAGAGGCGACCATTCCGTACCAATATTGATGACCGATTTCATGAACGACAACACGTTCTAGCTCAAGAGAAGGTACTGTACTCTCTGCACTCCATCCGGTGACGAGAGTGGGGTATTCCATACCACCAGCGCCATTGCCGCCTTTCGGTGGAACAACAATCGATAACGTAGCGTAAGGATACTGTCCATACCATTCGCTGTAGCGAGTGAGCGCCTTCTTAGCTGCTGCGAAGTAACGATCCTTGAGATCCTCGTGACGTGGGTCAAGGTAGAGTTTGATTTTGACTCCTGGAATTTGCTTGGTGGCAAATGGTTCTTCATAGTATCGAAAATTAGGAGAAGCAGACCATGCAAAATCGTGTACATCATCGGCGTAGAACGCATAAGTCTTGGTCTGTGATACGGAATCTTCGATTGCTGGCTTCGTTGGGAGGCCTGTTGCAGCGACAATGTAATTAGAAGGGACTTTGATCTTTACATCATAAATACCAAAGTCTGCATAGAACTCGGAATTGCCATGATACTGATGCAAATTCCAGCCTTCTTGTGCTCGTCCACGTGTGCCAGCGGGTTCATATACTGCTAGCTTCGGAAACCATTGACCTGCCATGACAAAATCATCAATTACCCCCATACGGGCAAATACATGTGGAAGAGCAACGGTGAACTTGGTGCTGAACGTGATGCTTTCTCCAGGCTTAACAGCCTCTGGGAGAGAGATTTTGAGTAGCGTGTGATCGTCGATGTTGCCGTCATCAGGTTGTACATACCACATACGGACTGATAGGTCCTGTCCCTTTTGTGTGGTGATCGAAGTGATTTTCATCGACCCATAGCTGCCTTCCACTGCATGATCTTCACGCAGCTTCCCTCCCGACTCCTTCATGAAAGTCGTCTTCTTGGAGCTGAACGCATTTGGATAGGTATGCAAGTAAAGCTCGTCTACCTGCATAGTTCCGGGGTTTTTCCATGTGATCACTTGTTGACCTTGCAACTCTTTGTTGTCTGGATTGTATTCAACATTCATGTGGTACTCGACAATTCGATTACTGAGCGGTTTGTCCTCATGCAGCACGTCAGAAGTGCGGTTATCCAGCGATATGGCAGTAGGCGTGTCCTTTATTATGGAAGCCCAAGTAGGTGTGTCCGCCGCTGGAGTACGTAGCGCATCAGATATGGTATACACGATTAAACCCGCTAGAATAACGACTAGAAGCCATTGGAATCGTCGATCGGATATACGAAATTTCATTAACCTCACCTCGCCTGACAAGCATCTACAGCATGTATATGTTTGCAATCAGACGATTATTAGCTAAAATAATGAGTAGAGAAAAGAATTATTTTTGTAAGGAAAGAAGGTACCCATTATGGATGAAAATAAACCCAAAAAACCACCATTAGCACTAAATATTGTGAGCTCAAAGGTTACGCATAAGGGCTTTGGTGCTGGATCGATTGATTTAAATAATGTGTCATCAGTCATTATTGATGGTGACGAATGCTATGTTGATGAAGGAGCATTGCATGCTAAGAGCAAAGTTGAGATGCGTATTCGTTTCTCCACAGACAAATCGCTTGTTCCTAATGGTCGCACAGTATGGCTTGTGTGGGTTGCAGTGGATCGCAATGAAGAGGGTCAATTCTATGGCGGTGTAACGGCTTGCGAAATGATTATCGATAAAGAAGAGAAGAAGGGCTGGAAGCTGCTTGTTGATCATGTGAATCGGATGGATGCAGCCATGAAGCGTCGCGTGTTGGTAGAGAATCTGGGGGAGAAAGAGAAGCATCAGCTTCGTGACTTCCTCATGAATAACGACATGGAGATGTGGGATCGTTCTGGTGATGAACTTAAAGAAGCTCTAGCTTAATGAATCAATTTCATATTACCTTTATGAAATTGATTCTAATAATAATTAAATTTAGTATAAATTTTTGAAAATTATGTGTCACCCATTGTGGGTCATGCATGAAGTGAGTATACTATTGCTAGTATATACCCGTATACTAGGACAGCAAAAAGGCATGCCGAGGACGCTCGGTATGCCTTTTTGCACATTATTTGGATATTATAGATTGCTTGTTGACGGAATGGTCATTTTGAGAGACAATATACCCACGGGGGTATATGAAGTGTATAATTCCTCCGATCATGTTAAGCAAGAATTCGCGTAGGAGGGGAAACTTTAATGAGCAATAAGAAGAAAATAATAATTGTTGGTGGAGTAGCGGGTGGCGCGACAGCGGCAGCAAGGCTGCGCAGGTTGAATGAACAGGATGAGATTATACTTGTGGAACGTGGAGAGTACATTTCATTCGCGAACTGTGGACTCCCTTATTATATTGGTGGCGTGATTACGAACCGCAATAAATTGCTGGTTCAGACTGTGGCAGGTATGTCCCGCAGATTTAAACTGGATATTCGCAACTTAAGCGAAGTGACAGAGATCCATCGTGATCGGAAGTCTGTTAGCATTCGTAACCTACAAACAGGAGAAGTGTATGAAGAAACTTATGATAAATTGATTCTATCTCCTGGTGCGAATCCAATTGTGCCGAACTGGCCTGGTGTTAATGAGGCTGAGGCGCTGTTTACTTTGCGTAATATTCCAGATACGGATCGCATCAAATCGTATTTGGATACCAATCAGCCGAAGCATGCAGTTGTGATTGGCGGCGGCTTCATTGGTGTAGAAATGATTGAGAATTTAGTAGAACGTGGCGTAAGCGTTACGCTAGTTGAAATGGCAAATCAGGTCATGACGCCGCTTGATATTGAAATGGCGGCAATTGTTCAATCGCATATGAAATCACATGGGGTAGAAATGATTTTCCAAGATGCGGTTGAGAAATTAAGCGATAATGGGAAGAAAGTTAAGCTTGCTAGCGGCAAAGAATTAAGTGCAGATATGATTATACTTGCCATTGGCGTACAGCCTGAGAATAAGCTAGCGGTACAAGCTGGCCTAGCTGTTGGTGTACGTGGAGCGATTCAAGTGAATGAGTACTTGCAAACAGAAGATCCAGATATTTATGCAATTGGAGATGCGATTGAGGTCGTTGATTATATAAATGGCCAGCCTACTGTTGTTCCGCTAGCATGGGGAGCCAACCGTCAAGGTCGGATCGTTGCAGACCGGATTAATGGTCAAGATGTGAAATTTGGTGGAGTGCTTGGTACTGCGATTGCGAAGGTATTCGATTTGACAGTCGCAACAACAGGTAACAATGAGAAGACACTTAAACGTCTTGAGCTTCCTTATCAAGCGATCCACATTCATCCAAACTCACATGCAGGTTACTATCCAGGTGCAGCTGTAATTTCGCTAAAGCTGTTGTTTGAACCTGTAAGCGGCAAAATATATGGTGCTCAAGCCATTGCAGCTAATGGTGCGGATAAACGAATTGATGTTATTGCAACAGCAATCAAAGGTGGTCTTACCGTTTATGATCTGCCAGATCTGGAGTTAGCATACGCACCTCCATATTCATCCGCGAAGGATCCTGTTAATATGGCAGGCTATGTGGCTTCGAATATCGTGGATGGTCTGGTAGAGATCGTTCAATGGCATGAAATTGATGAGATTGTGAGTAAGGGTGAACTTCTAATCGATGTAAGAGATGCAGCGGAACGTGAGAATGGATTCATTCCAGGCTCAATTAACATTCCGTTGAATGATTTGCGTGATCGATTGGATGAGGTACCGATGGACAGAACGATCTATGTTTCTTGCCAGGTGGGCTTACGCGGCTATCTTGCTGCACGAATTCTTACTGAGCATGGATATACCGTTAAGAATGTGGATGGCGGCTATAGAACATATGCTGCTGCCTTCGCTAGTCGCAAAGCTTAAAATTATATAATGAAGGGGCTCACTCCTAATGAAAGATTGTTATCTAACATTAGGGTGAGCCCCTTTTATTCTTAATGAATCCAGTGTTGATCGTATTGCTTCGGTTCGATTTCGTGCTTGAAATTTTGGAGCAATGCATCCAGCTCATTCTTGTGAATGATGTTGGCAGGCTCCTCCATTCTAAATTGAGCAGGTTCGTTCATTTTACTGTATCGTTCCGAATAAATCATATCCAGCTTGAAAAAATCATTTCCATTCAAATATGCAAGATTAGCGATAGATTCTTCAGAACGGAGGAATCCATCTTTATCAATGGTTGATGTAATTTGTAAATTATTCAAGTTGAATGATTTTCTCACGCCATCTAGCCAAGATTGAATGTCACGCTGCTGCACTTCTCGAAGTCTTTTCTCCAGATCATCAATGCTTTTATCTCCAAGAATATAACCTACTTTGGTTTTGTCCGAAATCAGATCAAGCATCACAGGGACAACTTCCTTTACAAAAACCTTGATCAATTGATCCAGATTGTCTTCCGTGACAGAAAATGTGTAGGCTTGCTGCATGTCATTATCAGGTGAGGACATGTTGGCATTCTTGAATGTTTTTTTGAAGAATGGCTCTTCATTAAACTGTGCTAGGGATCGCCTTTGCATACCGTCTTCCGTATCTTTATGTGCCTTGTTCAGGGGTGATTTGCTGCGATCAATCTCCACATACTTGCCTATTGTCTCTGGTGGAATATTAAGGTCAGGCAGGTCGGCAATTTGGATATAAGTTTTGTCTTCTGTTACCAGCACAGGCATAAGGATTGACTTGGGTATTTCATCGCCTGTAATGAATTCAATAGTCATTTCTATTCTGTGCGGGCTTTTTTGATAGATGCCTGAAATATGCACTTGGGACTTATTTAAGAAAGAGAAGATCCATTTGGATTCCTCCATCTGATTGGAAAGCACGATATTAGTGGACAGTTCATTGAACTGTATCGTTTTACTAAATTCATAGGAGTTTGCTGAAGATATTTTATCGATTGCCGCGAGGACAATTGATTTAGGCCCAGGTGCTTTCTTCATACTGCATCCAGTAATCGCAAGTGATACGGCGAGCACACATGCTAGCATCATAAGCGGCCGTTGTCTGTGCATGGTCGTATAATTCACCTCTCGATTTATAATTAATACTTTATTATATCATAAGTGAAGACTTGGACGGTTTTATGTTATATTCCAAATAGTGTAAAATAGCGCAGTTAACTATTCTGTCCACCACCGTTTTAGCTTGTTCCACCAAGAGTTGTCTTTATTCTTAGTCGGGTCAGTCGTTGTATTGCCGCGATCTGTACAGTAAGCTGTAGGCTCGCTGCCAGTGATGAAAGTTTCAAGACGACTGTTCGTTTGGCAGTCTTCATTTGCCAACTTGCCGCTGACAGGATCGACCTTCACCGTTACTACGCCGACTGGAGGAATAAATGGCTTTGGTGGAACTGAAGCTAAGGCACCTTCAATAAACTCGGCAAATATCGGTGCGGCAAGATGAGACTCGGCAGTGTTGATCATACGCCCCTTATCGTACCCGATCCATACTGCGACTGCTAATTCAGGTGTAAAACCAACCATCCAAGAGTCTGAGTCTGTCGTACCCGACTTCCCAGCGATCGGACGCTTGATTGTAGCCGAGACCCGTGCGCCCGTACCGCCTTCCTCAAAGACGCTTTCCATCAGATCCGTTAGCACATAAGCTGCAGCAGGAGACAGCGTCTGCTCTACATTGGGCTTGGCTTGATACAATACTTCACCAGCAGAGTTCTCAATTCGGATAATCGCAGTGGGCTCCGTATGCAGACCTTGTCCTGCAATTGTGCTGTAGGCAGACGCAAGTTCAATCGGTGAAACTGGGAACGTGCCTAAAGCTAATGATGGTAGAGGCTTAATCGGTGATACAATCCCAACCTTTTTGGCAGTTTCAATGACCTTATCCGCCCCAGTATCCATAAGTGTCTGTACGGCATAGATATTGTCTGATTTCGCGATTGCCGTTCGCATATCGATAAATTCATTCTCATATTTATCGTTAAAATTACTGGGCATATAGATTTGACGACCTTCATCATAAGAGAAAACAGTTGGCTCGCTCTTAATCTTGGTGAGAGGAGTTGCTCCATTTTCAAGCGCAGTTAGATAGACAATGGGTTTAAAAGCTGAACCAGGCTGCCGCATACCAGATACAGCACGATTGAATTGGTTCGTCTTGTAATCTTTACCGCCAACCATGGCTTTGATATATCCATTTCGAGGATCAATTGCAATAAGGGCTGTTTGCAATTCATTGGCACTACCCATTGTACGAGAAACGACTTCCTCAGCTGTACGTTGTGCTTTTAAATCAAGTGTCGTATAGATCCGAACCCCGCTTTGATCGAACTCATCTTCCGTCATTTGCAGCTTCTCAATGGCTTGAATCCTTACGTAATCCCGAAAATAAGCACCAACTGATGGCTTGCGTGCTTCCAACGGCATAAAATGCAGCATCTCTGCAGCGGCCTTATCTGCTTCATTTTGCGTGATATATCCGTTATCTACCATTGAGCTAAGAACGATTTTCTGACGCTCAAGCGCTTTGGTTTCATCGTAGTAAGGTGAATAATAACGTGGTCCTTTAGGTACACCTGCAAGCAGAGCGCTTTCGGCTAATGTAAGATCCTTGGCATGCTTGCCAAAGAACAGCTCAGAAGCTGCTTCGATGCCATAAGTCGAGTGACCGTAGTAGATTTGGTTCAAGTATTTCTCGAGGATTTCTTCTTTGCTGTATTTGAATTCGAGCTGGACGGCATACATCATTTCCTTCACCTTGCGCGTCCATGTTCGTTCATGGGATAAGTAAAGGTTTCTTGCCAATTGCTGCGTGATCGTACCTGCTCCCTGAACCTTGCTCATATGTTCAAGATTAACGACTGCCGCTCTGGCGATGCTTTTGAAATCAAGTCCGATATGCTGATAAAAACGTTGATCCTCAATTGATAAGGTTGCATGAACAAGATAGGGGGATATTTCTTTGAGTGGGATGCTTTGTCTACTTTGTCCATTCGTCCCCGAATCGATCACCTCGCCGTTTAGATCCAACATCTGATAAGTTTGCTCCACTTTGGAAACTGGAAGCGACTGTAAACTGAGATAAAGGGCTAGTGCTGCGATACAGATTACCATAAGAATTAGTGATTTTATGGAGAAGGACATGAACTTTCTTACGAATTTTTTCATTCAGCACCACCCATCAGCAGAATCAAATTTCTACTATCCATTATGTAGAAGTGTGATGCTCGATATTCAGTTTAGGACGCGACTTCGACAATATTTCTGAAAAATAAAAAGGAATTGTGTAGAAATGTTTTCATTTAGGTGAGTATCCACTATAATCAATTTTGAACATAGCAGGGACCAGTTGATGGATACCAATATGGCAATTTTCAGTATTTATAAGAAAGAAGGTATGCCAAGTGGAATTATGGTTTACGGAGAAGCAAACTGAAAGCTACGGGATTACAGCGAAGGTTAAAGAAACCTATGTAAGAGAACAAACGGATTTTCAAGATTTAGCAATGATTGAGACACTCGAATGGGGAACGATGTTGACCCTTGATGATATGGTAATGACCACAGTAAAGGATGAGTTCGTCTATCATGAAATGGTAGCACATCCTGCTTTATTTACGCATCCGAATCCAAGACATGTGCTTGTTGTTGGTGGTGGCGATGGCGGAGTAATCCGTGAAGTCATGAAACACCCAAAAGTGGAGAAGGCCGTTCTTGTTGATATTGATGGCAAAGTAATTGAATACTCCAAGAAGTATTTGCCAACTATTGCGGGTGAGCTTGATAATCCACGTGTTGAAGTAATCGTGGGTGACGGGTATATGCATATTCACGAACATAAGAATGCTTATGACGTTATTATGGTAGATTCCACTGAGCCTGTAGGTCCGGCGGTTGAACTTTTCTCCAAGGGATTCTATCAAGGAATTTATGATGCGCTTAAGGAAGACGGTATTTTCGTTGCGCAAACGGATAATCCATGGTTCAAAGCTGATTTAATCGAAACAGTGAACCGTGATGTCAAAGAAATCTTCCCGATTGTTCGTGTATACTGCGCTAACATTCCAACCTACCCAAGCGGACTATGGACATTCACAATGGGTTCCAAGAAATATGATCCATTGCAAGTAGATGCGACTGCAATCCCTGAGCTTGATACCAAATATTACTCTCCGCGCCTGCACCATGCAGCCTTCGTATTGCCAAAATTTGTAGAGAATTTAGTCAAGTAGATTGAGAAAGGTAGTGTCAACTATGCGTTTAGATCAAGCCTATTCTGGTAATGTATTTATTTGCTCTTCAGAAGATTATGCGAAATCCAAGGCAGTCATTTATGGGATGCCAATGGACTTTACCGTATCGTTCCGCCCGGGTTCACGCTTTGGTCCACCAAGAATTCGTGAGGTATCCATCGGTCTTGAAGAATATAGTCCTTATTTGGACAAAAGCCTAAACGATATTACTTACTTCGATGCAGGCGACTTGTTATTGCCATTTGGTAATCCGGCTCGCTCGCTTGATGTTATTCAGGAATACGTACAAGGGCTACTCAGTGACAATAAATTCCCACTTGGTCTAGGTGGCGAGCATTTATGTTCATGGCCAATTTTTCAAGCGGTATATGAGAAGTACCCTGATCTTGCGATCATTCACTTTGATGCGCATGCTGATTTGCGTGAATCCTACGAAGGCGAGCCGTTGTCACATTCCACGCCGCTTCGTAAGGCGGCAGAGCTGATGGGTGGCAAGAATATCTATCAGTTCGGTATCCGTTCTGGATCACGTGAGGAATGGCAGTATGCCCGTGAGAACATTAATTTCTATCCGTTCGAAGTGCTTGAACCGCTAAAGCAGGTTCTGCCATCGCTTGCAGGTCGTCCAGTTTACTTGACGATTGACATTGATGTACTGGATCCGTCTGCTGCACCAGGAACTGGAACCGCAGAACCAGGCGGTATCACCTCTAAGGAACTGCTTGGAGCTGTACATGCCATTGCAGCAGCAGGTCTTAATGTTGTAGGGGCTGATGTTGTTGAGGTAGCACCTGTGTATGATCCAACGGAGCAGACACAAATCGTCGCTTCCAAGGTCATTCGTGAAATTCTGCTTGGTCTTGTGCCGACGGACAAATAAATAGTTGAATCGTACAGACAGCTCATGGAGGATCATCCTCTGTGGGCTGTCTTTTCACATATTTAAGCCATCGCAGAATATAGTACTCCCAAAGATGTACTTATGGGAGGGCAATATGCGATGATTTTTGATTTGTTTCAAATCACGGGTGGTGTGATATTAGCATTCGGATGGATTCCTCAGATCATACAAATTTTGCGTACGAAATCAGTTGAGGATCTGAATCGAAGAACATTCTGGTCTTTATTTACGGGTATTGGACTAATGGAAGTCTATGCAATAAAGCTTGGGATTGATGGAGTAGGGTACGCATTCTTATTTACGAATACGCTTTCTCTCATTTTGATGATCATTATTCTAATTTTAATTGCAAGGTTTCGACAAAAAAATTGATAAATTACGACAAATTTTGCCTTTATTTAGCACTACTGATCAGGATAGTTAAAAACACCACAATGCATTGCGGTGTCCCGCAAAAAAGATTGCGGTGTAGGCTTAAAAAAATTGTGATAGAGTAAATATAGATTAATCATTATTGTTGTTAATCTGACAATATAATCTGATTTCTTACAAGAGATAGCTTGTAACTTGAATGAGGTGAAATTGTATGGTAGTGAAGAAAATGGTTGATTATTTAATGCGTAATCGTGAAGTTGTCA
Source organism: Paenibacillus albiflavus (assembly GCF_004344915.1). Taxonomy (GTDB): domain Bacteria; phylum Bacillota; class Bacilli; order Paenibacillales; family NBRC-103111; genus Paenibacillus_AM; species Paenibacillus_AM albiflavus. Next base: position 263,509 of record NZ_SKFG01000004.1, read on the forward strand.
CACTAGTCGCGAATGGAAGAGCTTCACTCGTTGGCGTAACTAGCAAAGAGCAGCAAGCACTAATTGAAGTCATTGGAAGTCCACTAGAAGATAACAGAGCTGATTCCTACAAGAGCTCATCTCATTCTATGCATTGGTACGCTTAAGATGAAATAACTACAAATAGATGAAATAATGTTGTATGATAGAAATCGCATCATCCTTATGAAGGACTCGATGCGTTTTTTGCGTTTTCACAAAGGGCTGCTTTAAGTTCAGAGGACATTGAATTTACTACGATGTTGCTATAAACTAGTACCTAACTTAACTTAAGGGAGCAGATTCATGACAGCTAAGCGTAGAGTACGCATTAGGCTAGAGAGCGTTAATATGGGGCAGCACATTGTAAATGATGCTGAAGGTGATTTATATGAGAAGAATGATCACATCTATATTCGATATGAAGAAGCACAGCCTGAGATGGGTCAAACGACGACGATTATTAAAATAGAATCGGATCGTGCCAAAATTATGCGTCATGGCGAGGTTGCATCTGAACAGTATTTTATCCCTAATGAGCCCACGAATGGATTTTATCAGACTGTACATGGAAAAATGAATCTAACTGTACGAACTCATTCTTTTCATAATCGATTGAATGAACAAGGCAATGGTGAATTGGAATGGGAATATGACCTGGAAGTAATGGAAGAGCAAGCAGGTCTTTTTACCATTAAATTGATGATAATAGATATAGGATTATAAATGGAGGGTTAACGTAATGAACGTGCTTGAACTAGTCAAACAACATTTAAAGGAAGCGATCGTTGAAGCTGCACTTAAGACGAATGTCGTAACAGCTGAGCAAATGCCTGAGGTTGTGCTTGAAGTGCCGAAGGATAAAACACATGGAGATTTTGCTACGAATTTGGCAATGCAATTAACTCGAATCGCTAAGCAGAATCCACGGGCAATCGCGGAGAAGCTTGTTGCAGAGATCGATAAGGGCAAAGGACATATCGCAAGTATCGAAATTGCAGGTCCCGGCTTTATTAATTTTCATTTGGATAAGAGCTTTGTATATCCTGTTGTGGAGCAAGTGCTTAGTCAGGGAGAAAGCTATGGCTCTGTTAATATTGGCAATGGCACCAAAGTACAAGTTGAGTTTGTAAGTGCGAACCCAACGGGTTCCTTACATCTTGGACATGCTCGCGGTGCAGCTGTTGGGGATGCATTATGCAATGTGCTGTCTATGGCTGGCTATGAGGTAACTCGTGAATATTATATTAATGATGCAGGTAACCAAGTTAATAATTTGGCTAAATCAATTGAAGCCCGTTATATGCAAGCGTTAGGACAAGAAGTGGACATGCCTGAGGATGGTTACTACGGTGAGGATATCAAGGGCTTTGCAGCTGAGCTTGTCGCTGAGAAAGGTGATGGCGTGCTTCAGATGTCCGAGGAAGAGCGCTTTACTTTCTTAAGAGAGTACGGTTTATCTCGTGAATTGGATAAAATCAAGCGTGATCTTGGGCGTTTCGGTGTGAAGTTCGATGAATGGTTCTCCGAAACCTCCATCTATACAAGCGGGCAGCTAGATCAAGCACTAGGCGATTTACGCGACAGTGGATATGTGTTTGAACAAGAAGGTGCTACTTGGCTACGCACGACGGAACTAGGTGACGACAAGGACCGTGTATTGATCAAGAATGACGGATCCTTTACTTACCTGACACCTGATATTGCTTACCATCGGAATAAATTTAAGCGCGGCTATGATCAGCTCATTAACATTTGGGGAGCGGACCACCATGGCTATATCCCTCGGATGAAAGCTGCAATGTCAGCGCTTGGCTATGAACCGAATCGACTAACGGTATTAATTGCTCAGATGGTTTCCTTGTTCCAAGACGGCGAGAAGGTCAAAATGTCCAAGCGCACAGGTAAGGCTGTAACGATGGAGGATTTGATGGACGAAGTTGGGGTTGATGCTATTCGTTATTTCTTCACGATGCGCAGCATGGACTCCCATCTGGATTTTGATATGGATTTGGCTGTGTCTAAATCAAATGAAAATCCTGTGTTCTATGTTCAGTATGCCTACGCTCGTATCTGTTCTATCTTTAGACAAGCAGAAGAGCAGGAGGTTGTCCTTGAGGAGCTTAAGCAAATCAACCTCGCTCGTCTAACGACTGAAGCCGAGTTTGATCTGCTTCGCAAGATGGGTGAATTGCCGGAAGAGGTTGCAGAGGCAGCCCGTCAGTACGCACCGCATCGTTTGATTCGCTATGTTTATGAGCTTGCAAGTCAGTTCCATTCCTACTATAAAGCAGAACGAGTGATTACAGAGGATAGTGAACAGACCCAAGCAAGATTAGCCTTGTTACGTGCTTTACAGATTGTTTTTGCTAATGTTCTGAGAGCTGTTGGCGTATCCACACCGGATCGCATGTAGTATCAGTAATCGATCTACTGAGTTGTTTCCATTTTACTTTGTAATAGTACGCGTGATGGAATTCATGACACGTCTGGCATTAATTTGACCAGGAATTCCATCACGTTTTTCTTTTGAATACGGAATGGAATTGCGTTTAAGTGCTTGCTTTACTTGAAGCGGCTTTAGGGTAGGCTTAGCTGCAAGCATTAGCGCAACTACGCCAGTTACATGTGCGGTTGCCATGGAAGTACCGCTTAATTCGTTGTACCTGTTATTAAGCCAGCAGGAATAAATATTTTCCCCAGGTGCATAAATGTCGATTCGCTTTCCTTTATTGCTAAAGCTGGCGACTTTACCTGCACGTGTAAGTGCGCCAACTGAGAGAACTTGCTGGAATCTAGCGGGATAGTCAATTGTTGCCTTTCTACCTTCATTCCCACAAGATGCAACGATGATTACGCCTGCCTTATAGGCAGTGAGGATTGAACTTTCAAGGGCTAAAGAATAAGTCTTCATACCAAAACTCATGTTGATGATATTCATTTCATTCTCAACACACCAGTCAATTCCTGCAATGATGTCAGAGACATAAGCGCTACCTAGACGATCAAATGCTTTGACAGCATGAATAGAGGCAAGTGGAGCAACACCAAGAATGCCTTGCTGAGTTGAGGAAGCTGCTATAATGCCTGCAATATGAGTCCCATGTCCATTGTCATCAGTAGGAGGCATGCCAGGGAACAACAAGTTAATCCCTCGGCTCGCCGCTGCTCTCAGATCGGGATGCATGGGATCAATTCCTGTATCGATGACGCCGATACTGATCTTGTTGCCTAATGATTTTTTCCAAGCGAAAGGGGCTTTGATCTGATTAACACCCCACGGAATCATTTGAGAACCGTTATAAATTTTGCTCTTGGGTGTCTTGGTATTCGGGCCGTTTCGGGCGGAAGCATCATGAATATTGATCACAATATCTTCTTCAATCGATTTAATCATTGGGGAATTGATCAGGACAGTATGTGAACGTATTGAACAGGATATGGCATTAATGATGCTAAGAAATTGAAGATTCTTTAGCTCGTTAGGCACTTCCTTTAGCTGCTCTAGGTAATGAAAACATGCTTCATAATCTTGCTTGGTGTGAAATCGGATGATAGATCTACCGTCATTCTTGTCTGAGAGCCTTATCTCTTCTTGTAGCGTGTAATAAAAGTCTGCATAGTCCAAAGTCTCATTCCCCCAGTACACACCATGAAAAAATCTAAACATAGAATTTTCCACATTGTATGTACATGCGATTCAAGTTGAATGAGCGTTTGCCTTTTGTAAATAAATTAGTTTGATGCCGTGTCATTGATTGTGGATTATCATAGGATGGAAGGAAGAGATGATCATCTATATCTCTTGTAGGATACAGTCTGAGGCGAAGGGAAACCTTCGCCTTGTCCTTATTATAGAGATGATGTACAGGTAGGGTTGCATTTTTACATAAAATAGGTTTTACTTAATGGATATATTGGATAAGGTAGATAAGAAAAGTAGTCGAAAGGAAGTGCTAGTGAATGAGCAGCTCAATTACGCTCAAGATTTCCGAGGATCAAGCTCGTGAAATGCCAATGGTGGATCTAGCTTTTTTATTGTTAAAGACAGTCAATACTCCGTATTACTATCGTGATTTGATGCAGGAAATTGCTAAAATTAAAGGCTTGTCTGAACAACAAATGATGGACGTTATCGCTCAACTATATACTGAAATTAATATTGATGGACGTTTTGCTTGCGTTGGCACAAATCTGTGGGGACTTAAGCGTTGGTACCCAGTTGAGAAGGGTGAAGACTCTCTTGCTGGCTCCAAGCGTCCAAGAATCATCAACGATGAAGATGATGATCTAGATGAGTATGTGGAAGAAGAAGAAACCTATGACGATAATGGTTTCGATAACTATGATGCTCGTGGAGAATTTGATTCCGACTCGGATAATGATAACGAACAGACATTCTATGAGGATGAAGAGATCGAGGAAGAAGAGATTGAAGAGATCGACGCAGATGCTGATACTGAAGAAGAGGAAGATGACTTCGAAGACTCAGATGATGAGGATCTCGATGATTCAGATGATGAGGATAATTAAGTAATCAGATTCGTATTTTCTTATCTTGACAGTCCGCTTGGTTCAGAGTAAACTATTGCATGGGCTTCAAATGGAAGTATGGCTGTACATGAATTTGATAAGTAAGGTGATTGCTGATTTATGGTCACCACTGAAAGTTAAGGAAATTACAAAAAGTGCCCCGTATACGATACGGGTGTCACTTTTTTTATTTTTTTGGGCGATTTATTCAATTTGCATACATTAGGGAACCGTTTGTAAAGCAATATAAAGATAGCGAAATGACACGGTTTCTTTATTTGTGTGCGTGAGATAGAATTTATAACTTTTATGTTCTAAATTCTATGGATCACCTTAAGAAACAAGATACCGTCATAAGAAAGACGGTCGTTTCTTTTGTTAGAGAGAAAATCAGTCTGCACATACTAATCATCATTATTTGGGAGGGTTTATTCATGACTAAATACATTTTTGTCACAGGCGGTGTAGTTTCATCTCTAGGTAAAGGGATTACAGCTGCGTCTCTAGGAAGACTGCTTAAAAATCGCGGTCTGAAAGTAACGATTCAGAAATTCGATCCGTATATTAACATTGACCCAGGAACAATGAGCCCTTATCAGCACGGTGAAGTGTTCGTAACCGATGATGGTGCTGAAACAGACCTTGACTTAGGTCACTATGAACGTTTTATTGACATAAATTTATCGAAGAACTCCAACGTAACAACAGGTAAAGTATATTCGAACGTTATTTCAAAAGAACGCCGCGGGGAATACTTAGGTGGCACTGTGCAAGTGATTCCGCATATTACGAATGAAATTAAAGACCGCGTGTTCCGTGCAGGTCGTGAGGCACACTCCGATGTTGTTATTACCGAGATCGGTGGAACAGTAGGCGACATCGAAAGCTTGCCTTTCCTTGAAGCGATCCGCCAGATCAAAGGTGATATCGGTAGAGATAACGTTATGTACATTCACGTTACGCTTATTCCATATATCAAAGCGGCAGGCGAAGTGAAAACCAAGCCTACGCAACACAGCGTTAAAGAGCTTCGCAGCTTAGGTATTCAGCCAAATGTTATTGTTTGCCGTACAGAGCATGGTTTAACAGATGACATTAAGCGTAAAGTTGGCTTATTCTGTGATATTGATTCCAATGCAGTTATCGAATGCAGAGATGCTGAAACTTTGTATGAAATTCCTCTTATGCTTCATGAACAAGGGCTTGATGATATCGTAGTAAATCACTTGAAGCTTGATACAAACAAGCCAGATAACCGTGAGTGGGAGAAGCTTGTTGGGGTTGTGAAGAACCTAAAATACACAACGGAAATTGCTATTGTTGGTAAATATGTTGCTCTTCACGATGCGTATTTAAGTATTGTTGAATCCCTTAGTCATGCGGGCTTCCCATTGAATTCCGATGTAAAGATACGATGGGTTGATGCTGAGGAAATCACAGATGAGAACGTAGCTGAACAACTTGCAGGCATTGATGGAATTCTGGTTCCAGGTGGATTTGGTGACCGCGGTATTGAAGGTAAAGTGGCAGCTATTCGTTATGCTAGAACGAATAAAGTTCCATTCTTCGGTATTTGTTTGGGTATGCAGGTAGCGGTTGTTGAGTACTCGCGTAATGTTGCAGGTTTTGCAGGGGCAAACTCATCTGAAATTAATCCTGCTACACCATACCCGGTAATTGATCTGCTTCCTGAACAGAAGGATATCGAGAACTTAGGCGGTACAATGAGATTAGGATTATATCCATGTAAGCTGACAGAAGGATCGCTTGCAGCACAATGCTATGGTGAAGAACTTGTGTATGAACGTCATCGTCACCGTTATGAGTTCAACAATGAATATCGTGAAGCTATTGAAGCAGCAGGGCTTCGCATTACAGGTACATCACCTGATGGACGTTTGGTAGAGATCGTGGAATTGCCTGATCATCCTTGGTTCCTGGCTGTTCAGTTCCATCCGGAATTCATCTCCAGACCGAACCGTCCGCAGCCATTATTCCGTGAATTTGTTAAGGCTGCATTAAATAAAAGCAATCAATAATTTAATATAAGAAGTGGAAATAGTTTACTCCCCTCTCTTGGCTTAGAAGGAGTTTCCAGACGAATAGCGAATTTACACACAAGTGTGTAACAAAGTATGGTCGGTTAAACTCAGTAATTTATGTCCAAGGAGGGGATTTCATTGAAGAAACTGTTAATCGTTGATGATCAGCATGGGATTCGAATATTGCTGACGGAATTATTTATGTCGGAAGGCTATACAACTTATCAGGCATCTAATGGGAAGCTAGCTCTTGAAATTGTTAGACGGGAATCACCAGAGCTTGTTCTACTCGATATGAAAATTCCAGGTATGGATGGTTTGGAAATTCTTAAGCATATTAAGGAAATTAACCCATCTATTAAAGTTATTATGATGACCGCATATGGTGAGCTTGATATGATTAAAGAAACGACAATGAACGGCGCTTTGATGCATTTTACGAAACCATTTGATATTGATGAACTGCGTAATGCAGTTAATGAACAATTCGCAGATACAGGCAACGAAATTCCACTTTAAAGCATCAGGAAAAATATGGTTATTAATACTTTGTTAGTTTTATCACAAGCTTCGTTTAATAATTAGTGCAATGTGTGCTATAATATCAGCGAGTGTTAGAGATAAGATTATAAAGAAATTGGATGCCAACACAATCGACTAGGAGGAGTTAAGTATGCCACTTGTATCAATGAATGAATTTTTACCGCAAGCCAAAGAGGGAAAATATGCAGTAGGTCAGTTCAATATGAACAACTTAGAGTTTGCACAGGCGATTACTGAAGCTGCAATGGAATTGAATTCACCTATCATCTTTGGTGTATCTGAAGGTGCTCTTAAGTATATGGGTATTGAATATACCGTTGCTCTTGCAGAAGCTGCTGCTAAGCAATCCGGACTACCAATTGCCCTTCATTTAGATCATGGTAGCTCATTTGAAGTTGCGATGAAATGTATCCGTGCTGGTTTCTCATCCGTTATGTTTGATGGATCCCACCACTCCTTTGAAGACAACATCCGTTTGACCAAAGAAGTTGTAAGAGCAGCGCATGCAATGGGCGTTTCCGTTGAGGGTGAGCTTGGAACAATCGGCGGTACTGAGGATGATATCTCCGTAGACGAGAAGAATGCTAGCCTTGCTAAGCCAGAAGAAGCAATTCGTTTCTACGAAGAAACAAAGGTTGATGCATTGGCAATTGCAGTAGGTACTGCACATGGTATGTATGCTGGTGAGCCTAACATCCACTTTGATATTATTGAAGAAGTAGTTAAAGCAATTCCTGCTTCTGTAGTATTACATGGTGGTTCTGGCGTGCCTGACGAAATGATCCGTAAAGCGGTACAAGCTGGTGTAGGTAAAATCAACGTAAATACGGAGAACCAAGTTGCAGCAACACAAGCAATTCGTGATGTATTGAATGCTGATGGCAAAGTGTACGATCCTCGTAAATACTTGACTCCTGCTCGTAAAGCGATGGTTGAAGTGGTTAAATCCAAAATTCAATTATTCGGCAGCGTAGGTAAAGCGTAAATCTAAATCCACTTATTTAAGGAAATGGGATATAAAGTTGGTGCTTGCGTTTGCAAGCACCACTGCCATTTCTTCTTCATTGTATAGTCTTATCATCCTTCAAATGAAAGAACTCCAGTACCAACCATGTATGGCTTGTAGGGGGAATAATAAACGATATGGACAAACTTATGGTAGCGGGTGGGCGCCCTTTAAGAGGGACCATTCGAGTTAGCGGTGCCAAGAATAGTGCTCTTGCACTTATTCCAGCTGCAATTTTAGCGGATTCACCCGTGACATTAGATAACTTGCCACAAGTAAGTGATGTGGAAGTATATGCAAGTATTTTAGAAGAACTCGGAGCTAGAGTTACGAGAAATGCAGATGTAATGACGATTGACCCTTCTGAAGTAAGATATATTCCATTGCCGAATGGAAACGTCAGTAAAATACGGGCTTCCTATTATTTAATGGGGGCGCTGCTAGGCCGTTTTGGGGAAGCGACGATAGGCTTACCTGGTGGATGCAACTTCGAACCGCGTCCAATTGATTTGCATGTGAAAGGCTTTGAAGCGTTAGGAGCAGTTGTAACGAACGAAAATGGCGCAATGCGGATTAAAGCTCAAGAGCTCCGTGGTGCGAAAATATATTTAGATGTAGCTAGTGTTGGTGCAACCATTAATATTATGCTAGCTGCCTCCAGAGCCAAAGGCTCGACTGTAATTGAGAATGCTGCCAAGGAACCAGAAATTATTGATGTGGCAACATTGCTTAATTCAATGGGGGCCAGAATTAAAGGTGCAGGTACGGAAACTATTCGGATTGAAGGCGTGGAGACGATGCATGGCTGTCATCACTCGATCATTCCAGATCGCATTCAAGTAGGCACTTACATGATCGCGGCTGCCGCCACAAGAGGCGATGTAACTATTGATCAGATAATTCCGAAACATATGGAGGCAGTGACTGCCAAGCTGATCGAAATGGGCGTTGACGTATATGAGATGGACGAATCTATTCGTATTGTAGGTAATGACAATTACAATAGTATTGATGTAAAGGCGCTGGTTTACCCTGGATTTGCAACTGATTTACAATCCCCAATGTCTATTTTATTGACGCAAGCGAGTGGCGTTAGTATTCTGACAGATCATGTATACAGCAGTCGATTCAGACAGGTTCCTGAATTGCTTCGTATGGGAGCTAGGATCAAGCTGGAAGGTAGATCAGCTGTGATTGAAAGAAGTGCGTTAAGTCCTGCGAAAGTTCGGGCAACTGATTTGCGTGCGGGAGCGGCTCTAGTACTAGCGGGTCTTATCGTGCCGGAAGGTATTACAGAGGTAAGCGGCGTTGAATTTATTGAACGCGGCTATGAGAATCTAGTTGAGAATCTGACCTCTCTTGGTGCGGAGATTTGGCGTGAACAAGAATAGAATAATAGATTTGGAATAAATTACATGAACTGCGGTCAAACTAAGTAGTATTTCTTAGTATTATAGAATTTATTACATTCGTGTCATAAATTTAAATCAGAATCAATTTCATATCGTTGTACGTGTTATGAGATTGATTCTTCTCTATTCTAACGATCACCCCGTTTAAAGTAGGTATAATGATTTGCAAAAATAATGATGAAGTGTGGTGATACCCGAACCATGGATATGAATTTAGCTGAATTAGAAACTTTAAAGCTAACTGAACTTTATAAACTTGCCAAGAAATTTCAGATTCCGTATTACGGACAAATGAAGAAGAAAGAACTCATTTTTGCTATTTTGAGAGGCCAAGCTGAGCATGGCGGGCTCATGTTTATGCAAGGCGTACTGGAGATTCTTCCTGAAGGATTTGGTTTCTTAAGACCAATCAATTATTTACCGAGCAGTGAGGATATTTATATTTCGGCTTCTCAAATTCGCAAGTTTGACTTGCGTAGCGGGGATATGGTATCCGGTAAATGCAGGCCTCCCAAAGAGAACGAACGGTATTTTGGGCTGCTGCATGTAGAGGCGGTTAATGGACAAAGTCCAGATGCAGCGGCAGAGCGACTTCATTTTCCTGCATTAACACCTTTATATCCACAGGTTAGAATGTCGCTCGAAACGACCCCTAATAAGCTATCCACACGTATTATGGACATCATGGCACCAGTTGGGCTTGGTCAGCGCGGGCTCATCGTTGCTCCTCCTAAAGCAGGTAAGACCATTCTACTCAAAGAGATTGCGAACTCCATTTCTAACAATTACCCAGATGTTGAATTATTCGTTCTTCTAATCGATGAAAGACCGGAAGAAGTAACTGATATGCAGCGTTTTGTAAAAGGTGAAGTTATTGCATCTACGTTCGATGAGCTGCCTGAGAATCACATTAAAGTAGCTGAGCTTGTACTAGAGCGTGCTCAGCGTCTTGTTGAGTCTAAGAAGGACGTTGTGATCTTGCTTGATAGTATTACACGTCTAGCAAGAGCTTATAACCTTGTAGTCCCTCCTTCTGGCCGAACACTTTCGGGTGGTATTGACCCTGGAGCTTTCCATCGTCCTAAGCGATTCTTTGGAGCTGCCCGCAATATTGAAGAGGGTGGTTCGTTGACAATTCTTGCTACAGCTTTAGTTGAGACTGGCTCGCGTATGGATGACGTCATTTATGAAGAATTTAAAGGTACGGGTAATCTGGAGCTTCATTTGGATCGCAAATTAGCAGAGCGTCGTATTTTCCCGTCTATCGATATTCGTCGTTCGGGTACGCGTCATGAAGAGCTGCTTCTGGGTAAAGAAGAGCTTGAGAAAGTATGGACAATTCGTAAGGGTATGATCGATTCGAATGAATATATGGAAGCCTTTATTAAGAAATTAGGCAATACCAAAACGAATCAAGAATTCCTAGAAAGTATTGAAACAAACAAAGGCTCAAACAATAGTACAAATGTGCCGCGCAGCAGAGAAAACAGAGTGACAGGTACGTCGAAATAAAGGAGCATCATGTTATGAACTTGGTATTTGCAGATGAAACGGGACAGGTATTCGATCATCCCGATTATTTGGCACTTGCGCGCAGCGCAGACATGATCGTTGAAATAATGGATGATGAGCTTATTCCGCTTCCGCAAGGGGCAACTCTTGTATCCTTACCGTTTACAGAAGCTGTGGGAATGAACCCAGAGACAGGAGCTATGGAGCGGCTTAGTGGGATGCAGGCAGTTGGTGCCTTGCTGCCACAAGGTTACACTCGGCTGCTTGTTCCGAGTTATGTCAAGACTGATCGAACCAAGCTGCTTCCTCTATTCGGATATACGGCTGTCGTCTGGAAAGACGATGGATTCTATGTTGCTGCTCATCCTACTGACGATCCAGAGCTGTGGGACCCGCGCAATTGTAACGTAGAAGAGCTTGAACTAGGTGTGCAACGGTTACGTGAGCAATATCCCGATAACCGACTCTATACGCATTTGTCGAATTGCGCACTTGAATATGAATGCTTAACGGCTTCTAATACCTTCCTTGGAAGATGGGAAGGAGCGGTTCCAGTCTCATATTCCTGCAATGCAGGCTGTTTTGGCTGTATTTCAGAGCAACCTGATGACAGTGGATTTCCTGCACCGCAGACTCGGATGAATTTTAAACCGACGGTGGAAGAACTCGTTCAAGTAATGCTGGAGCATCTAAAGACACCGCAAAGCATTATTTCTTTCGGGCAAGGCTGTGAAGGTGAACCTTCGACACAAGCTAGAATTATTATTCCTGCGATGCAGGAAGTACGCCGTCAAACGCAGTTAGGTTATATCAATATCAATACAAATGCAGGTCTAACCGATTACATTCGTGGCATTGTGGATGCAGGTCTTGATTTAATGCGCGTCAGCACCATTTCGGCGCTTGATGATCATTATAATGCTTACTATCGACCTCGTGGTTATACCTTAGAGAATGTTGCCAAATCGCTTCAATATGCAGCTTCCAAAGGTGTGTACACATCCATTAATTACCTTGTATTCCCAGGAGTTACCGATCGGGAAGAAGAGATCGAAGCGATGATCGAATTTGCGCGCAAAACAAAGCTAAAGCTCATTCAAATGCGTAATTTAAATATTGATCCCGAAAGCTATCTCTCCCTTATTCCTAAGGCGCAGAGTGAAGCAATCGGAATGAAGCAAATGATTGAAATTTTTGAGCAGGAACTGCCTGATGTCAAAATTGGATCTTATACACATACGCCAGATTTCTTTGCCAAATGATCTGGGTTTGATAATAAATGGTATTGCTTTAAGCAGGAATCACGTGCTATAATCTCGTTATGTGTCAATTTAACTCTGGGCCGCATAAGGCGCCAGGGCGGAAAGAGGTGAAAGGAATGAAAGAAGCTATTCATCCGAACTATAACATTACAACGGTGACTTGTGCATGTGGTAATGTTTTCGAAACTGGTTCTGTTAAACCAAACCTTCGTGTTGAGATTTGCTCAAGCTGCCATCCGTTCTTTACAGGTAAGCAGAAGTTTATCGACGTTGGTGGTCGTGTCGATCGTTTCAAAAAGAAATACGGTATTTAATTTGTATGCATACCAGAACCTTCCTTATCGAAGCTATAGCAAGCCCTTGCGGACAAGCTATAACGAGATTGGGAAGGTTTTTTGCTTTCAATTTATCAAATAGCAGAGAAACTCGCGACTCCAGTCGTGTAGATGAATCGGTTACGGATGAAGTATAGCTTCAGCTATGATAATCAACCGACATATGTTTTAATACCTCTAGAAATAGATTTAGCGATACACATATGTTAAAATTTTCTTAGAGGTAATTTTTGTATGTCTGAAATTCATTATGGATGTGGATACGTCTATTTGATCCAGTATCACTTAGTCTGGTGTGTTAAATATCGTCATGATGTTTTACTTATATAGATATTGTTGTTAAAGATTTAAATCAAGCTACTTTGTAGCAACTGTAAGTGAAAATACAAAAGAACAGATTCGTAAATACATTCACAATCAGAAGAAGAAATGAGGTGAATGCAATACTACGTCACAAAGCCTATAAATTTAGAATCTATCCCAATCAAGAACAAGAAATTTTAATCGCTAAAACGATGGGTTGTTCCAGATTTGTCTATAATCATTTTTTGAATTTATGGAACGAAGAATACTCCAAATCCGGAAAAGGATTGTCTTATCATGCTTGTTCCGCTATGTTACCAAAAATGAAAAAAGATGAATCTACTCACTGGCTCAAGGAGGCGGATAGTATTGCCATTCAATCTTCTCTTCAATATCTTGCAGATTCCTTCTCTCGCTTTTTCAAGAAGCAAAATCATAAACCCCAATTCAAAAGTAAGAAGAATCCTCTTCAAAGCTATACAACAAAGAATGTGAACAACAGTATCGAATTAAAAGAAAAGTATTTAAAACTTCCTAAACTTGGCTTAGTGAAATTCGCTAAAAGCCAAGAACCTAGCGGACGCATTTTAAACGCAACGATTCGCAAAAATGCTAGTGGCAAGTTTTTCGTATCTATTCTTTGCGAAGAAGAAATCTATGAGCTATCCAAAACAGGTTGTGCAATTGGCATTGACTTTGGTATCACTGATTTTGCAATTTTTTCAGATGGTCGCAAAATAGATAATAATAAATTCACTTCCAAAATGGAAAAGAAACTGAAACGAGAACAACGGAAGTTGTCAAGACGTGCTTTGATTGTCAAAAAGAAGGGAAGCCATCTGTTTGAAGCAAAAAACTACCAAAAACAAAAACGTATAGTTGCTCGTTTGCACGAAAAGGTAATGAATCAACGTACTGACTTTCTGAATAAATTAAGTACAGAGATTATCAAAAACCACGATATGATCTGTATCGAAGACTTAAACACAAAAGGTATGTTGCGCAATCATAAATTAGCAAAAAGTATCTCAGACGTATCTTGGTCTAGTTTTGTCACAAAATTACAGTATAAAGCCGACTGGTACGGACGTGATATCATTAAAGTAGATAAATGGTTTCCGTCTAGTCAGATTTGTTCTGAGTGCGGACATGAAGATGGAAATAAATCCCTTGAAATTCGAGATTGGACTTGTCCTATTTGTCTCACTCATCATGACCGTGATATTAACGCTAGTATTAACATTTTGACTGAAGGTCTAAGGTTACACGCTTTAGCATAATGGCTCGAAACAAGAACCGTAGGGACTACGGGGATAGCTTGGTAAATAAGAGAAACCGCTGCTCGCAAAGAAATACGCCAGCAAGTACGCTCTCTTCCCAAGAATCTCGTGACATTGGTCATGAGAAGTTCAATGGTTTTTGTATCCACTAGTTGAAATTTGCTCGTTAATCAGCTATACTTAGTTTTGCCGTGCTAGACGGGGAGGTAGCGGTGTCCTGTAACTCGCAATCCGCTATAGCGGGGTTGAATTCCTGTTTTGAGATCTTGTTTGATGTAGGGTCCGCCCTTTACACGTGGTGTTGAGAGTCGGGTCCTTCGCAATGGACGCCTATGAACCCGGTCAGGTCCGGAAGGAAGCAGCCGTAAGTAGGAATGTTCATGTGCCGAAGGGTCGCCTGATTTGAGCTAACGATAAAGGTCCGCTTATGTCGCAAGACCGATAACAGGTGCACGGCTTATCTAATTTTCTTATATATGCTTTAAGCGTCGATGATTCGTTACGATAAATAACGAATTAATCGACTTTTTTGTTTATTTATGGAAATACAGGGAGGAAATTTAATTCTTTTAACGAATTAATTTGATTACAGAGCTTATAATCCAAGCGTCTGAGGGGGCTGATCTAAATGACGGATAAGAACTGGACAGAGACCTGGCTTGATATAGACAACCATTGGAATTTATATTTCATGTTTCCGATGGTATTTGTGGATTTAATACATGCCGAGACTTTATATAATCACAGCTTTGTTGCGTTAACGGGATATACCAGCGAACAGTTAGTTCATAAACCGCTTGACGGGATTGTCTCTTTTGATGTCCCTATATCTGAAATTTATGAACATAGCTATCCCAATCCCCCCTCGTTTACGATGGAAAGCTCTCGAATTGCTTATGCGACAACGGCAACTAATCAAAAAATTCCGATGGAATACTTTGTAGTTAAGATGAAGACGCGCCCACAAAGCTATGTGATCGTATTTCGTCAAATGGAGGAGGTTGCGCAAAGTTTATTCCAGCGTTTCTCCAAAACATTTTTGCAAGATGTGAATCTTGGTGTAATTCTTATAAATGCAGATTATCGTTTAGTTGAAATTAGTGACATGGCATGCAAAATTCTCGGGCTGGATAAAGAAGAAACGGTGGGTAAGCCAGTAGAAGACGTGTTTGCAAATGTCCCATTAGAATATCAGCTCGTACAACGCACATTGCTCGATGGAATCATTGTGCGCAATCATGCGGTTTCTTGGACCAATGGTCAGAAACGATATGATTTATTACTAGATTCTAATGTGCTTCGAGAAGAAGACGGCCGAATTGTAGGGGCTTATCTTTTCTTCAAGGACGTTACGAATCTTCGCTCGCTTGAAGAACAGGTTCAACGTAGCGATCGGTTATCGATGATCGGTCAGATTGCTGCAGGCACCGCGCATGAGATTCGTAATCCACTCACATCAATCAAAGGATTTTTGCAGTTGTTTCGCAATTCCTTTGAAGGAAGAGGGATGGTGCGAGAGCAGGGCTATGTGGATCTGATGTTAACGGAAATCACACGTGTCAATGAAATGCTAAATGAATTTCTCATGTTATCTAAGCCAAAGCATGCGAAATATAAACAAACCAATATATCGCATGTACTTTTAAATATCCTTCCGATTATCCAAGGTGAAGCTATACTCCATCAGGTGATGCTTCACTATAATTCACACCCTGATTTACCACTTGTTGTAGCAGATCAAGAAATGCTTAAACAAGTTTTTCTTAATATTTGTAAAAATGGAATTGAAGCTATGAATGATGGCGGCGGTACATTAACAGTCACCGAAAAAGTAGATATTGAGGATCGTTACGTCTGGATCGAAATTCATGATACAGGCCCAGGTATTCCAATCTATGTGATGGATAAAATTTTCGATCCGTTTTTCACGACCAAAGATGATGCTACAGGACTTGGATTATCTGTATGCCAGCGAATCATTCACGAAATCGGCGGTAATATCCGCGTATCCTCCAAAGGATTCGGAACGACTTTCACGATTTGCATTCCGTATCAGTGACTTCCCTAGGAGGTCTTTCTTTGGTATTCTAGAAATTATAACATTCGTATTATAAATTCTAAGTAATACCTTAAGAAACGCACCGCCTTTAAGGACGGTGAAACCGTTTCTTCTTGGTATTCTAAAAACAGGAACTTATTTGGATCTAAAGTGAGGAGAATATGGCACATATTGCGTTATATCGTACATGGCGTTCGCGAACGTTCAGCGAAGTAATTGGACAGAAGCATATTACACAGACCTTGCAGAACTCACTTCGAGAAAATCGTCTATCGCATGCCTATTTGTTCACTGGACCTAGAGGAACTGGTAAAACAAGTACGGCGAAGATTCTTGCGCGTGCAGTCAATTGTGAGAATGGCCCCGCGGCTGAACCTTGTAACGAGTGTTCGGCTTGCTTACGTATGCTGGATGGCACACTTATGGATGTCGTTGAAATTGATGCTGCATCCAATAATGGGGTCGATGAAATTCGGGATTTGCGCGATAAAGTGAAGTATGCACCGACAGAAGTTCGTTGTAAAATATATATTATTGATGAGGTTCATATGCTGTCGCAAGGAGCCTTCAATGCGTTTCTTAAAACCTTGGAGGAACCTCCTGAGCATGTTATTTTTATTCTTGCAACGACCGATCCGCAAAAAATACCTGCAACGATACTTTCTCGTTGTCAGCGGTTTGACTTTAAGCGCGTATCACTTGAGGATCAAGTGCAGTGGCTGAAATTTGTATGTGAGCAGGAGAAATTGACTGCTGATGAAGAAGCCTTGCATTATATCGGACGTTTATCAGATGGTGGAATGCGGGATGCACTGAGTTTACTTGAACAGGTATCCTCTTTTAGTGTCGACCGAATTACAATTGATGATGTGCTTGCGATGACAGGCGGATTGCCTTCAGAAGGCTATCAGCGGTTGATGGACACTATTGCGAAGCAAGATATCAGTGAAGCGATGCAGCTTGTCGATCGGTTCATGCAAGAGGGCAAAAGTGCTGATAAATTCATTGAAGGATTCGTCCACTTTATCCGTGATTTATTGCTCATGAAGCTGATGCCAGAAGGCAGCATGCTTACGGAACAGATTTTTGATGCCAAGCGATTGGAAGCACAGGTCAAGCTGTTCTCATCTCAGGAAATGATGCAAATGATCGATGTGCTGAGTCATTATCAAGGTGAGATGAAATTTGCAGCTCAGCCGCAGCTGCTATTAGAAATAGCCGTGATGCGTTTATGTACATCAGGTAGCAGTTCGCATAGCCTTGCTGAGGCTAGCGGTGCTGTATCAGCGGCTCGCGCAGCGCAGCCGCAAGCATCGCGCGTCGGCGAAGATACCGCCGCGCTCATGCAGCGCATCCAGCGGATGGAAGAGCAGCTGACTCAGCTGCTCCAGTCTGGCGCTGGTGGCGCTGGAGCAGCGCCTCGCGGGGCAGCCGCAGCGGTTCCGACTCGTTCGGGACCTGGCTTCGGCGCTCGCTCCGCAGCCGCTCCGCGATCGAGGATACCGCTCGATCGCTTCGTTAGCGGCGCGGCTAGCGCGGAATTCCGCGCAGCCGCCGCCAAGTGGAGCCAGGTGCTTAGCTCCGTTAAGGAGCGCAAAATCACCGTACATGCTTGGCTTGTAGATGGCGAGCCTGTATCGTATGATGGTGATACACTGCTTGTTGTTTTTCGCAGCAGCATGCACCGAGACACAACAGAGAAGCCAGCTAACAAAGGCGTCATTGAGCAGGTCATGCAAGAAGTTTTTGGCAAGCCCATCAAACTAACGACTGCGATGGTGAAAGACTGGCAGGATGCCCAAGCGGTTACGGCCCCAGAGTCCGTAGAGGAGCTTGTGCTCGTTGCCTCTGATGAACCAGCAGACGAGAGCGAGAAGCCGCATGTGGATGAGGCGCTTAAGCTTTTTGGCAAAGATTTAGTTGTCTTTACTGAAGACTAATGACCCTATATAGGTCAACGATTTAATATGACAAAGGAGATTAGACCATGAATAACATGAACCAAATGATGAAACAAGTGAAAAAAATGCAGCAACAAATGTTAAAAGCGCAAGAAGAGTTGGGCAATCGTTCTTTTGAAGGAACTGCTGGCGGTGGCGTAGTTGGGGTAACTGTAAACGGACATAAGAAGGTTCTTGCCGTAACTATTAAACCAGAAGCTGTGGATCCAGATGATGTTGAAATGCTGCAAGATCTAGTTCTTACAGCGATTAACGACGCGATGACCAAGGCAGAAGAAACAAGCTCGCAAGAAATGGGTAAATTTACTGGCGGCATGAACCTTCCAGGCTTGTTCTAATTTGCTGACAGTTTGAAGTCCCACATAGAAAAGGTGAAAGCCCGTGTACTATCCTGAACCGATATCCAAGCTGATCGATGCTTTTTCGCGCCTGCCTGGCGTAGGTCCGAAAACAGCCGGTAGGTTAGCTTTCCATGTCATTCGGATGAAAGAAGAGGATGTCGTCGAGTTTGCCAAAGCGCTTGTGAACGTCAAAAGAAATCTGCACTACTGCTCTGTTTGCTGCAACATTACGGACGTAGACCCTTGTCGGATATGTCAGGATAAAACGCGTGATGCATCTGTTATCTGTGTCGTGCAAGAGTCCAAGGATCTTGTTGCGATGGAACGTACCAAAGAATTCAATGGCTATTATCACGTGTTGCATGGAGCTATTTCCCCAATGGAAGGTATTGGACCCGATCAAATTCATATTGCTGAATTGTTGAAGCGTCTAGGTGATGAACAGGTAACCGAGCTTATTCTAGCTACGAATCCAAACATTGAGGGAGAAGCGACAGCGATGTATTTATCTCGTCTAGTCAAAAATTTTGGCATGAAGGTCACCCGTATTGCTCACGGTCTGCCAGTTGGCGGAGATCTAGAGTATGCGGATGAAGTTACGTTGTCCAAAGCACTAGAAGGTAGACGAGAGTTATAATTTTTTTGCCAATTATCGAAGGAGCCGAAAGGCTCCTTTTTTGTTTTGTACTACTTGTTCTTAAATTTGCTGCCTGGTCGTATTTATATAACTAGAGATATATCGATATAATTCAAAGATTCATATGGCAGGTGATGAAGAAGATGATGTGGTGGTTTACCAAAAAGCATGCAGACTATCTCGTACTTAATCGAGATGAACAGCTATTGCTCATGGAAGAGATTCGTAAAGCGCATTTGGAATGGAGTACAGCCTTATCAATGTTTGACAATGTCGTTGATCCAGACGAGATTGATCATATTATTTTTTTAATTAATGCAGCAGAAAAAAGATACATGACCTTGTACAAGCGCGCCAAGCTGCTGCATAAAGAAGCACATGAAGTTCGAGGGAGTGATGTTTCGTGAAAATGGTTATGTGGGGGATTCTACTCATCTCCTCGTTAGGCTTAATCTATCAACTGTTCACAAATCGCAGCCAAATTGGACGAGCTTTATCGCGATTTACGATCCAGATCGTTATCGGTGCTATTGTGCTTCTTGCACTTAATCTATTCTCCGACTATACGCATTTTACGCTGCCAATTAACCTTGTTACATTAGGCGTGATCGGTTTGCTAGGTTTGCCGGGCTTTGCTCTTCTTGGTGCTTTAAAGTTAGTACTAATCTGATTTTAATTGGGAATCAAAATTGATTATATATTGCTGTATTATTTTGGCATCCTTGATTTGCATCTAAAAGGGTTGACTTTAAAAATGCATCTGTGTTATCTTAGTTAAGTCGCCGCTGAACAACACGGCAACAACGAGAAATAAGTAACACAATTGTCCTTTGAAAACTGAACAACGAGTGAAGAAATAAATGAGATTAATAATCTCAACAACGTCGAGAGAGTAGCGCTTCGGTGCTTATGATTGAGACAAGCTAGCAAGAAATTTTGAGCAAATCAGCTCACCTTTAATGGAGAGTTTGATCCTGGCTCAGGACGAACGCTGGCGGCGTGCCTAATACATGCAAGTCGAGCGGAGTTATTC
>NZ_SKFG01000005.1 GCF_004344915.1 Paenibacillus albiflavus
GGCTCCGCGTTCATTAGCGGTTCAACCGTCAGCGCGGAAGGCGACTATACGCTTGTCGTCACGGATGCGGCGGGCAACGTCACCACCGTGAGCTTCACCATCGATAAAACACCTCCTAGAGTAACGGGCGTCACATCCGGAGCACCTGTGTATACAACGCCGGTTACGATTTCTTTCAATAAAGGAACGGCAACGTTGAACGGAGTTCCTTTCGCTTCCGGTACTACGGTTAGCGCATCCGGCACCTATTCGCTCGTCGTTACTGATGCGGCAGGCAATAGCACGAGCATTTCTTTTACTCTTAGAAGTGCCAGCTCTGGAGATGGGGGTGGAAATAGCGCTGGAGGCAGCGGTGGTGAAAGTAGTGGAAGCGGCGAAGGCAATAAAATGGCTATTAATATGATCGATATCCAAATCAACAACGTTGTCTATAAGAATTTCGCGATCGTATCCGTCAAAACCGTCAACGGGAAAAAAGTTACGACCGTACAGCTAGATGAAACCAAAATCATAAAAGAGTTGAGTTCCCTACACGACAGTCCTATAATCGTTATTCCGGTTCAGAACGGCTCTGATCGCGTTGTCGTTCTGTTGAACAGCCAGTTGGCGAAAGCGCTCGACGATAAAAATATGACTGTCGAGGTCCAAACGGACAACGCTTCCTACACCTTGACAGCCAATCAATTCGATATGGACGCGATCGCCAAGAGCTTAGGATCGAATACGCCATTAAAATTCAATATCGAAATCGCGAACGTGCCCGATCATAAAGTCGATTCCATTCGCAATAAATTAGGCAAGATCAGCTTGGTATCGCCAGCGATTGAATTTAAGATCACGGCATCGTCCGGCGGGAAAACAATCGAAATCAACAAGTTTCTTCACTTCGTTCAAAGAAGGATCGCCATCCCTGACGGGTTCGACCCGATTAAGATAACGACGGGCGTCGTGGTTACGGAAGATGGCAACATTGTTCCGGTGCCTACCAGGCTCGTCCAAGAAAACGGGAAATATTATGCGGTTATGTACAGCTTGACGAACAGCGTCTATACCGTGATCGGCAACGAAAAAACATTTTCGGATATCCAAAAACATTGGGCAAAGACCCACATCGAAAAGTTAGCGTCGAAGCTGATCGTTCAAGGCATCTCCGAGACAAGCTTCAAGCCGGACAACCAGATTACTCGAGCGGAGTTCACGGCAATTCTGGTCAGGTCGCTCGGTCTGCATGCGGTCGGCAGCTCTGCGGATTACGCGGATGTCCAGAAGAGCAATTGGTTCTACAAAGCCGTGACGATCGCAGCGAATAACGGACTTACCGCCGAGGGCAATAGCAACCGGTTCAATCCGAACGAACAAATGTCGCGGCAAGAAGCGATGGTTATGATAGCGAAAGCGATGCATTTAGCCGGAATGGACGTTGCGATCTCCGACAAGGAAGTCACCGAGCTGCTAGGCGCGTTCAAGGATTTAGAGCGGCTTGATTTCTCTGCCAAGCCTGCGGCTGCGCTTAACGTCAAGTACGGCGTAATTGTCGGCTATAATGGCTTGATTTCGCCCGGCAACGTCATTACGAGAGCAGAAACATCGATCATCATTCAGCGTTTCTTGGAAGCGGCGAAATTGAACTAAAAACGAATTAGATGCCAAAAAAATCTTCAATCTCACGGAAACGTGAGTCATATATGAGGGAAAACGAAGGAGCTAACTTCTGCTCGAATTGCGGCCAGAAGCTAGGCTAGATCACTAATTCAAATTGACAATTAAATAGTTGAATGATGAATAGCCCCATCCGATTAGGATGGGGTTTTTGCTGTGTATGATATAATTTATTACTTTTTCGCCATAAATTAATTTACTCTGATAAATCAAAAAAAGTATTGTATTTTTATGCAATTTGGATGTATAGTATTTACTTAATTAACGTTAATTAAATTAGAAGTGTGAGGATGTTATGACCAAGAATAAGTTGAAAGAAGTTGCCATGAGGTTGTTCGGAGAAAAAGGGTATGACGGTACAGCGCTCTCAGAAATCGCTAAGGAAGTAGGCGTTAAGACGCCTGCAATTTATTTCTTTTATGAGAATAAAGAAGATTTATTTATGACGGTCTTTAAAGAAGCGATGGAGTTTTACAATTTATTCATTCAGGAGCTCTCCGAGGATCAAGCGGAATTGAATGCCAAAGACAGTTTATATCGGATATTGATCAGGCAGCATCATTTTTATCAGAAGAACCCAGAGTATAGTTTGTTCGTACTCCGGTATATGTTATTTCCACCATCTTTTCTTAAAGAAACGATCGAGAAAGCATTTCTTCATTCGGATGTGCTGTTAACGAAGGTGATTGAAGCTTTGATTGTACAAGGAATACAAGAAGGTACGATTAGGGAACAGTCTGTAGAATTCCTTGTGGATGCTTTTCTTAATTTACTGGACGGGTCATGCATGCAATATTTTTACTACCCTTCCACAGAGCTTTATGAACGCAAACTAAATAATGCTTTTGCCATGTATTGGAACGGCGCTTGTTCGTAAACCTGGAGAGCAGTAAGATTTCACAGATAAGGGGATGAAGATGATGAGTGAAGTTAGCGAAGTTATAACGAATGAATCTAAATCACATGATTATGAAAGAGAACCCGTTCCAATGCATTTGCGCAAAGGATGGTTATCCATGTCCCTAGTCTGGATCGCAATCGGGATCGACTTATCTGCCATGTTCCTGGGGGCTGAACTTGGTGCAGGAATGAATTTGACAGATTCTCTAACTGCCACCATGATTGGTTCGGTTATTCTTGGAATAATCGGTGCATTATGTGCGTATGTCGGTGCCAAAACAGGACTTTCGACTGCGATGATCAGTCGGTTTCTATTCGGAAATCGAGGCGCACTTATTGTATCAGTTGTGCTTGGTATTTTCTCACTGGGCTGGTTCGGGGTGCAAGCAGGCTTCTTCGCATCCAACATGCAGACAGCTTTTCTGAAATTATGGAATATTGATTTATCTTTAGGTCTTCTATCCTTTATAGGCGGTATGCTGATGATGTCGACAGCGATCTGGGGCTATCGCTCGATCGAAAGATTAAGCGTGTGGTCTGTTCCACTTCTTGTCATTTTTATCGGAGTTGCCTTTTATACAGCCATACATACCCAAGGTACTGCAGCTATTTGGGAACCAATCAGTGCTGCACCTATCCCGATGGGAACTGCAATTTCACTCGTTATCGGAATATTCATTGTTGGAACGATTCTATCTCCCGATATTGCACGTTGGGCGCGTACACCCAAGCACGCTATAATCGCGGCATTTATTGGATTCTTTGTGGGAAACAGCTTTATGACGGTTATTGCGATCTTTCTATCCAGATTGATGGATACAAGTGATCTTACGAATATTTTTATCATGCTAGGATTAGGTCTGCCTGCAATTATCGTACTAACCTTGGCTCAATGGACGACGAATACGAACAATTTGTATTCTGCCTCATTAGGATTCTCCGTTGTGTTCAAGCGTGTGCCGAAAAAATGGATTACCGTAATTGCGGGTCTGATCGCTATTTTACTGGCAGTGCTTGGAATCTATGATCGTTTCTTGTCTTTCTTGAACGTGATTACGATGTTTGTATCCCCAATCGGGGGAATCTATACAGCCGAATATTTGCTTGTCGATCGCAAGAAATTTACGTTTGAAGGACTGGATCGCAATAAAAAATGGATTATTCGCTCCCTAGTTGTATGGGTAGCGGCTACATTTTTCGCTTATATGACAACAGCAGCCCCGGATGGGTTTGGTTTATTCCAGCTGACAAGTGTGCCTGCACTCGATGCATTTATTTGTGCATTCGTCGTGCAATGGATTGTCGGTAAAATGATGAACAGGAAAGGATAACTCCAACATGAATAACAACATGAATAACAACAAGCTGACAGAACTTACAGAAGAAGCTATTCAATATATTGCAGTCGGTGCAGCAGTGCTTGGGACAGGAGGTGGCGGAGATCCTCATATCGGTAAACTGATGGCCATTGAGGCAATACGTAAATATGGTCCTGTTCGTGTGGTAAGTCCTGATGAATTAGCAGATGACGACCTGGTTGTTCCTCTTTCGATGATCGGGGCGCCAACTGTCATGAATGAGAAAATTCCTTCTGCCATGCAAATGATCAAGCCCTTGGATTTAATTGAAAAAGAATTAGGTCGCAAGGTGAATGCTATCATGCCGATTGAAGTAGGCGGCGGCAACTCGCTTGTACCGGTAATCGCTGCTGCTCAGCGGGGAATTCCTTTGGTTGATGCAGACGCGATGGGCCGTGCTTTTCCAGAATCGCAAATGGTTACGTTCCACTTGGACGGCATTGATTGCAGCCCAATCGCCATGGCAGATGAGCGTGGTAACGGTGCGCTCCTGCATGCAATTGACGGTGTATGGGAAGAACGAATGGCGCGTGCGATTACGATCCAAATGGGCGGCTCCGCTTCGATCTGCGATTACCCGGTAACTGGGGCGCAGGTAAAGCAAAGCGCCATCTCACATACACTGACACTTGCTTATGAGATTGGCAAGACCTTATTCGAATCGAAGGGCTTAAAGCAGAATCCAATCGATGCGCTGCTCAAACAGTTAAAAGGGTATGCGTTGTTCCACGGCAAGGCAGTGGAAATTCGTCGCCGTACGGAAGGTGGATTTACGCGCGGCGAGGCTGTATTCGAAGGCACAGACACGCTCAAAGGACGCACGATGCGTCTATTTTTCCAGAATGAGTTCTTGCTCGCAACAGAAGACGGACAATCTTTGGCTGTTACACCAGATTTAATTTCTTTGCTCGATCAAGATACAGGCATGCCCATTACAACCGAGAATTTAAAATATGGCGCACGCGTAACAGCAGTCGGATTCCCTTGCGATCCTAAATGGCGTACTGCCAAAGGATTAGAAACGGTTGGACCGCAATATTTTGGTTATGATACACCCTACATTCCAATTGAAGAGCTAGCAGCTAAGAAAGGCGGGATTCAGTAATGGCTCAAGCAAAAATAAGCAGTGAAGAGATCTATCGAATTGGGATTGACGTTGGCGGAACGAATACGGACTCTGCTTTGCTGGATTCCAAGCTGAATACGATTCATACGGTCAAAGTGCATACGACAAGTGATGTGAATGAAGGAATTGTCGAGTCAGTCCGTCAATTGCTGGAGGAGAGCAAATTGAATCCTGCTCAAGTACGTTATGCTATGCTTGGAACGACGCATTGTACCAATGCGATTTTACAGCGCAAGCATTTGGGTAGAGTGGGCCTCATTCGTCTTGGAGCACCAGCGACGACATCTGTTTCACCACTAGCCGATTGGGATGATACGATTAAAGCAGCGATTGGTCCTCATGCTTATGTGGCAAATGGCGGTTATGAATATGATGGTCGCACAATCGTGGAATTGGATGAAGCGGAGATTATCGACTACTGCAATCGGATGAAAGGGGAAGTCGATGCAGTTGCGATTTGTGGTGTATTCTCCCCAGTGAATACTTCTCAGGAGAAACGTGTAGAGCAGCTTGTTAAGCAAGTTCTTGATGAGAACATGCCAGTTACGCTGTCTCACGAAATTGGCAGCATCGGTCTGCTGGAGCGGGAGAACGCATCGATTTTGAATGGTGCGCTGCTTAATGTGATTTCCGGGGTTGTCCATGGTTTCGAGCAAGCATTAAATGGATTCGGCATCAAGGCTGGCGTCTATATTTGTCAAAATGACGGTACGCTGATGCGCAGCGAATATGCGCTTCGTTATCCGATTCTCACGATTGCTTGCGGCCCTACGAACTCCATTCGTGGCGCAGCACATCTGTCCGGATTAAACAATGCGCTGGTAGTGGATATTGGCGGTACGACGACGGATATTGGTGTGCTGACACAAGGCTTTCCACGTCAATCATCAGCAGCTGTCGAGATCGGCGGGATCCGTACTAACTTCCGTATGCCGGATATTCTATCTATTGGAATCGGTGGAGGAACCATTGTGAGATCAAATACAGATCAGGACGTTGTAACGGTTGGTCCGGATAGCGTAGGGTATGAGCTGCTGAAGCGTGGACGAATTTTTGGCGGAGACACTTTGACAGCAACAGATGTAGCTGTTAAGCTAGGTCGATTCGAGTGGAAAGATGCGCTGATGGATGACTTGGATGAAGCGATATGCCGCAAGGCTGATGCCATTATTACAAGCGATATTGAGGATGCCATTGATCGTATGAAAACAAGTGCAGATCCAGTGGATGTGATCTTGGTAGGCGGAGGAAGCATTCTCGTGCCAGACCAGCTTAAAGGTGTTTTGCGTATCGTGAGACCTAATCATCATGATGCTGCCAATGCAATTGGTGCGGCACTGGGTGAAGTAAGTGGTGAGACTGAGCGCATCTATTCGCTTGACGATATGACCTACGATGAAGCGATGGCGGATGCTCGCAGCAATGCAATTGAGCAGGCGGTTCTTGCTGGAGCAGATCGTGCTACCGTGCAGATTGTGCTAACGGAGGATATTCCGATTGCCTACTTGCCTGGCAACGCTTTACTTGTAAAAGTAAAGGCTGCTGGTCGGCTGTAGCATGTTGTAAGAACAGAATTAGCCGATGAATTTTATATAGACCTGAGAGCCAGCCGATCGCATATGCGAGTCGAGCTGGCTTTTCTTCAGTATTATAGAATTTATAACATTCGTATCATAAATTCTAAGTAATACCTTAAGAAACGCATCCGTCTTTAGGACGGTGGAACCGTTTCTTCTTGTTTAAGATTGATTTAAGAATCAGTTAAGAGATCAATTAAGAAATCGCTGATAAAGTATAGATATGGAAGAAAGCGACTGTAGATAGAAGAGGAGTGAAGAGCGTGGAAACAAGCGTATTATCACTAAAAAATGTATCCAAATCATTTGGCAAAGAAAAAGCTTTGAATCAGGTAACATTAACTGTGAGAAAGGGAGATATTTATGGTCTCATTGGTCGTAATGGTTCTGGGAAAACGACAATCATGCGGCTCATCACAGATTTATCAACAGAGTCCAAGGGTGAGATTGCTTTATCAGGCAATGCGAAAGGAACGTCAAGCTATCATACGGCCTTACAACGAATTGGCGCCGTCATTGAAACTCCGGTTGCTTACAATAAGCTTACGGCTTATGAAAATATGAAAATTATTTGCATTCAAAAGGGAATACATGATTTCTCGATCATTAATGAAACGTTGGAATTTGTGAACTTGGCGAACACCGGAAAGAAAAAGTTCCGCAACTTTTCTTTAGGGATGAAGCAGCGCTTAGGCATCGCGATGGCACTAGTCAATAGCCCTGATTTCCTCATATTAGATGAACCCATCAATGGTTTGGATCCGATTGCGATTATTGAGTTCCGTGAACTGCTGGAGAAAATTAATATCGAGAAAAACACGACAATTCTGATCTCCAGTCATATTTTGACCGAGCTATATCAGGTATCTACACGTTTTGGCTTTATTCATCAGGGTGAGATGATTCAGGAGATTACGAAGGAAGAATTCGATTCGAGCTGTTCCCAAGCGATTATCGTTCGAGTACAGAATACATCTCAAGCAGCAGTGGTCTTAATGGAAGCCATTGGTGATAAATTTCGATTTGTTGGGGAGAATGAAATTCACATTACGGATCCATCAGCGAGCGTTGCAGGTATCAATCAGTTGTTATCAGCCAATGGGATTCTTATCGATTTTATTGGTAAAAAGGAAAGCAGCTTAGAGAACTACTATACTAATCTCATCCAATCCCTTGGAGGTGGAAAGAAATGATTCGTTTAATGAAAGCTGATCTCTATCGTTTAGTTCATACCAAAGGTATATATATCGTGTTATTAGCGATCATCGCTTTTGTGAGTGTATCGGTGTCTGCTGAACAAGTTGGCACGATGGGGGTAAATAGTGAGTCTGCTTTGAAAAGTCTATATCAAGGCAGCAGTACTTGGAATATGGCAGTAGCTCTGACGAGTGCCTCCTTTTCAAGCAGCATCCTAATCTATCTGTTTATTGCCTTCTTTGTGGTTGTTTTAGGATACGAATTCTCACAAAGAACCTATAAAAATACGTTAACTTCAGGTGTGAGTCGAGTTGCTTTTGTTATTTCCAAATACTTCACGCAGCTGCTAACTTTATTTGTAGGCACTTTCTTATATTATGCGACAACTGCTGTACTCGCCTTTTTTAAATATGGTACAGAAGGTATTATGGTCGGTGAGGTTCTCACAGATGCGTTGATTGCTATGGTGAGCTTGAGCTTTTGCGTCAGTGTTATTTTCAGTCTAGCCACCCTCGTATTATTACTAACAACTAGTAATATTATCTCCGTTGTATTCATCATCATCTATCCCATTCTTATTCAACTTACGTATATGCTTACGAAATGGGATGGGCTCAAATATTTTGATTTTTATTCGCTCGCACAAAGCATTGGTCTCAGTCAAATTGGCGGAACAGAGTTAGTGCCCTATATCTTGGTGAGCTTAGCTACGATTACGATTTCCCTCATTGGAGGCGCCATTGTTATTCGTCATAAGGAACTATAATCACAAGCATTAACTGACGTTCTACCTTTTTATGTGAAATGAACTTTCATAATGGTCTGTTCGTATTATAGTTAATCTACTCAAATAACATTGCAGAAGGTTAAATAGATTAACGGAGAGGTGAAGGACAGATGCTGACTATTAAACATTTTACAAAAAGATATAAAGGTGGCAAAAAGGCTGTAGATGACCTCAACTTGATTGTTGAAGCAGGAGATATTTATGGCTTCATTGGGCATAATGGCGCTGGGAAGACGACGACGATTCGCTCGGTTGTGGGTGTGCTTGAATTTGAGGAAGGCGATATCGAAATTAACGGCATTTCAGTGAAAAAGGATCCTGTAGCCTGCAAAAAGATTACGGCTTACATTCCTGATAACCCGGATCTCTACGATCATCTTACGGGTATTCAGTATTTGAATTTTATTAGTGATCTCTACAGCGTATCCAAGTCTGATCGGGAGTCGCTCATTCGTCAATATGGCGATGCGTTTCAAATTACAGCCAATTTAGGAGATTTAATCTCCTCGTATTCGCATGGTATGAAGCAGAAGCTGGCGATTATCTCTGCGCTTATTCATCAGCCGAAGCTGTTAGTGTTGGACGAGCCTTTTGTTGGGCTTGATCCCAAAGCAGCTCATACGCTGAAGACGATTATGGCGGATCTATGCAGCAAAGGCAGCGCGATCTTCTTTTCCACTCATGTTCTAGATGTAGCAGAGAAGCTCTGCAATAAGATTGCGATCATTAAAGCAGGTAAGCTGCTGAAGCAAGGCAGAACAGAGGATGTTAAAGGCGATAGCAGTCTCGAAGATGTGTTCTTGGAGTTGATTGATCATGACTAACATCTGGCGGCTTACGAAAATTCAACTGCTTGCTTCGTTTGGCTTGAACAAAGCCTTGCACACACAGGATGAGAAGGAAAAACGCAAATTGCTCTTGCTAAGCATCGCGATTCTATTTGCGATTATTATGGTTGGCGCTGCATCCTTCGCTTATAGCTGGGGGATCGGGATGCTCTTCTTTGAACAAATGGAGCTGCTGCTCGCCATTATGATGGCGGTAGCTTGTTTAATTGGATTCTTTACAACCATTTATAAAGCTAGTGGTGTGTTATTCAGCTTTAAGGACTATGATTTAGTGATGTCGCTCCCGATACCAACAAGTCATGTTGTCGCAAGCCGTGTTTTGCAGCTTTATGTACTTAATTTATTTTTTGCTCTAGTGGTGATGGTGCCAGCTGGCGCAGTTTATGCGATCAAAGTGAATCCTGCGGTATCCTATTATCTGTTCTTTATCCTCACGCTTTTCTTTATTCCGCTTATTCCGCTGATTGCTGCCACCATTATTGGTGCGTTAATCAGCTTTATTTCCTCGCGATTTAAGGGAAGCCGTGCGATTAGCTTAATTTTGACTATTGCTGTATTGGTGGTCTTTATTGTTGGCTCATTAAGTATGAGTGGAAGCGGCAATGAACAGATGCTCATCGATATGAGCGTACAATGGGCTGATATGATTTATAAGATATATCCACCTGCTGTGATGTATGTAGATGCAGTTTGCTCGTATGATCTCCTAAACCTAGTGTTTTTTATTGGGATTTCAGTCATTGCCTTTATCCTGTTTGCGCTTATTCTGGGTACGAGATATAAAGCCATATATACAGGCATGAATACATCGCGTGCAAGCAGCAAGTTTAAAATGAGATCGCTGCAAACCTCCTCACCTTTTGTGGCGTTATACAAGAAGGAGTTGCGTCGGTTTTTAAGCTCGTCCTTATATGTACTTAATGTGGGCATCGGGATGATTCTATTGCTGGTTATGGCCATCGCACTGGTAATCATGGGATCGGATCAGCTTGGACAATTAATCGAAATTCCGGGGTTCGAGACCTACTTAAGCAAATTAGCGCCATTCGTGGTCTCGATGTTTGTCGTCTTAAGCTGTTCTACAGCATCCTCGATTTCACTGGAAGGCAAAAACATCTGGATAATAAAGAGCTCGCCTGTTTCTAAACTGACAATCCTGCTTAGCAAGATTGCGGTGAATTTGACGATAACTGTACCTGTACTAATGATCAGCAGTGTGCTGGTCATGGTAACGCTTCGCACAGGCTGGGTAGAAAGTTTGTTTCTATTGATACTGCCAATTCTGTATGCCATTTACTCGGCTGCTCTCGGCATCCTGATCAATCTGAAGTTTCCTAACTTAGAGTGGACAAGCGAAGTGACGGCTATTAAGCAAAGCGCATCTGTGATGATTACGATGTTAATTGGATTTATTAGTCTAGTTGTTCCAGCCGCTCTTACGATCCTACTCTCCAATGTGAACGGGAATCTCGTTCTGTTAGGTATTGGGCTGATTATTATAGCGGTATGCGCTGGTATGTATCGGTATATGAAGACGAATGGGGAGAGATTGTTTCAGGGGTTGTAAAAGAAGCCTAGTAGCTGGGAAAGAACATCAGAGATGGCAATGTCATTAAGTTAACTCGAAAAAAAGACCGGGGATAAAAATGAACCGAAACGGCATGGGAAATAGCCCTGTGCCGTTTGCTTTTTGGTGCAAGCAAGGAAAAAAGCATACAGCAAACAAAGCGGGTGGAATATCCTATTCATGTGAAACGAATTTATGCTACTCTATAGACGAAGCTAACAGCTGATTTATAACGGATTTTGCGCGTATTCTTCTACCCTGGGCGAATGGGTTGAATCGGCAAAATATTTTTGCGAATCAGCGCTTTAATATCGGGCGGGGGTTCTTCGTCCCGTGAGCGCAGGAAATGTCTACAAACGTGAACGGCGACCGTGAAGTTGACTTGGTATTGATGCCGTTTATCCATTTGGGAAATGATTACGTGTGAGGTAATCATTTCAGCGAAATTGTGCAGGATCATTCTTGCGAAAATCTCTTGGATGATGGACTCTTGTCTCTTTGCGTGAAAATTCGTCAGACCGACGGTGTATTTTAATGCCCTGAAAGAGGTTTCAATGTCCCATCGCATGTTATGGTGGGAAATCAGCGGCAGAAAGATTCGTAATGACGGTTTCATAAGCGCCATTAGGCAGGACGAAACGAACAGCCCGAAAGGAAATCGGGTAAAATAAGCTCTCATGCAAATCCAAAAAATCAAATGTAGAAGTGGGAGGGACGAACTTGTAAACCTCGGGATGAGCCTTGACCTCTTTGGCTTGTTTTTTGGTGAGTATCAGATGAACGTCAATATCAAAGTCTCCAATAGAGGGCAAACGCAAGCCCGAAAGAATACCATTGGAATCCAAATCCTTTACTCGTATGACGTAGTTCCACCCTTTGCGTTCAATATGCGCGAAATTGTTGTAACTTTCATAACCTCTATCGGCAGTAACAATGGTTTTGCCTTTGATGGGGGAGCGGTCAACCATGGCAGTCAACGCCTTTCTTTACACAACCTTCGCTGCTGAACAATGGCATAGACGTAAAGTCTGTTGCAGAGGTCATAGGCTGCGTTCAAATGCAGAAGGTTATAGCCTTTCGTGTTCAGTTGCGATATGCAAATCCGAACCGTCAACGGCAAGTAATCGATACCCTCGGTAGCACTTAATATCCGTATACGATTGTGTAAATTCGTGAAACAAGAATTCCACAGCAGACTGCAGGATTTTATTCCTCTGCTGGACAAAAGCAGAAGTGGTTGCAGTGTTTACGTCATAGCCTGCGATTCCAAGAGTTCCTTATATATGCTGTTGCCGCCCATTGAGATCAGGAGTTGCATAACCGTTTCAAAGGGCAGCTTTTTCTTTCGGGTAAAATCTTTATTAGGGAGGGCTTTTGCCATAAGTGCTGGTGCGGCTGACATTTCTCGTATAGGGGATGTCTGCGTTTCTTTTAGTGAATTCGCGTACTCTTTCTTTGGTGTAACCTCCTCGTTTTTCAAGGGGCTTTGCCACACATTTTTCCATCTATTTGTCAAGTTCTATTTCTATTTTTACAAAAAAAGAGCGGGTTATCTTTTACGATAACCTGCTCTTGTTCTTGATTTTTTAACTTAATGACATTGATAGTCCGCCCCTCTTTGCTATTTCCGCCAATACATCTCCGATTTAATTATCATTCCGCACTAACATTGAACAGCACTCTACATGTGTCCTTATAAAAGTTGTAGACGTTTATGGTGATGCAGAGAGGGGTCAGTATTTTGAGTTTTAGGTTGGTTAGTGTTTACATTATACATGTGATAAATAGTATTTCGTTAAATCCTGTCGGAAGGTTTATTAGATAGATCTATACTTTTATCTTTATCCGATCTAAAAAATTCGTAATTTTCAATAATTTTAAATAAAAAGTAACCCCCCATTAATAAAATAATAGCACCAGTCCATTTATATGAATTAATAAATGCATCACATAATAACAGATATTTAGAAGGCTCGGTCTCCCCACCAAGCTTTAGTTTTATGTAATTATTAGCCGCACTATTACCCCAGTTCACAGAATTAAGTAAAATTATACAACCTAGAAATGTAGTAGTTCCAAAAAATAAGATAGAACATAATTGATTTTTTTTCTTAATATCCATTATCTGGCTCCTATTTCATTTTACTTTTAGAATAAAAATCTCAAAATTTCTCATTCAGTAACCATCACAAATTACTAGCTAATCTAATAATTCTTGAAGATATTGAGGCGATGGATCAAGTGCCATGATTTGATTCGATAGAGTGTATTTTAAATCGTCTATTATTAGAGTAGGCTTAAATGAATATAGATAGTCTAAGTCTGTTTTAACCATTAATTCAATCGATAATGTTGAATTGGACTCTAACATCCTCGGAAATTGTATGGAATTTTTAGATATAACAAACTTTTCAGGAACCATTATATCAGATATCTCAAAATTATGATTTGTTTTGTTTTTTAATACAACTTCATATTTAAAATACTGTGAGGGTACTTCTGTAACAATAAAAGGGATAAATGATTTAATCTCGATATCATTTTTCAACTTATTTGATGATATTATTTCACCATTAAAAATAACAATATTCTTTTCATAAACTTGATTATTTATTTTAAAATGTATCATTAATTCATTATTCTTAAGTATCATTGGATTTTTAAAAGAAACTAACAAATTAAGAGTATATTGATTATAATGTTCACTTTTTTGCCCAATTGAAACTTCATGTTTAACTACATTGAGGATGTCATCTAAATTTGTTCTCAACTCATACTGCTCAATATCTAGATTGTTTTTTTTTGAATAAAAAGGTATAGATATGAACATCTCCTCATCTTGATGTGCAATAATATTATAGTGCCATGTTGGTAAAAACCTAACTTGTGTATCTCTTTGGACAATATTAATATTGGAAGTTATTATTAAGATAGTAGCAGTACCAATTAATAGAAATACAACGTATTTGATTTTTTTTATTATCATAGCCCCTCCGTACAATATCCTACCAACAATGAATATTTGAAAGATTAGTGTGCAAGTAACAGTTATATGAATAGAAAGAGTTCGAGATCAGAGGGTGTGCCCTCTGATCTCTTTAATATTTCAAAATGTGACTATACTACTCTATAAATAAATCCTCTAAAATGTCTTGGTGTTAAGGTAGCCTCATCCCCTGTATAGGAGCAGCCAATTGGAATTGAAGTAGAGCATACTTTCAATCTTTGAAATAGTTCTTGTTTGTAATAAAAATGCTGGTATTCTATCGTTTTGTATTCATCATTTTTTTTAAAAGGATAAACATATGCTGTTGTTGTCGATTCAGTTCGACTAAATGAATATCCAAAAGCTGCCTCTGCTGCTCCAATAGATACTTTTAATGAACCTGTATAACCTTCATTCATTCCTACTGATTTTGAACAATTCAATGATGCCCCCTCTGCATAGTAACCAGCAACGCAAAATGTCCAAGGTCCATAATCAATGTATAGTTCACCGTGATCGTAAACTTCCCAAGTATAAATATTTATGTAAGGGGTTATTTCTGATTCGCTTGCGCTAGACTCGGTACCGCTTAGAGGTGAAGCAAATGCTAATGTATTTACTGAGATGAACATCAGTAGTGCAGAAAAAAACAAAAATAGCTTTTTCATAGATATCTTTCCTCTCATTTTTTATTTAATCCCAATAAAGTATTTATATAAATATATTATATCTAAAATATTACCTTTATTTGGGATTAAAATCATATTAACACTATTGTTCTAATATGTCACTAAAATTTTAAAAATTTCCTTATTTAAAAAATAGAGGACTACTTCACCGTCGTGTTAGCGAATGTACAACGCATCAAGAAGAATATCCCTGGTCGTAAGACAGACGTTTGCGACGCCGAATGGATCGCAAAGTTGCTTCGAGTCGGACTTATTGAATCAAGCTTTATACCATCTGAGGATTTAAGAGAGCTTTGTGACCTTTGCCGACTTCGAAAAAAACGAATTGGCTCTTTAACGGTGGAGAAGAATCGTATCTAGAAGTATCTCGAGGCAGGAAACATCAAGCTTGGTAGTGTCATCTCCGATATATTTGGCGTATTTAGGTGCAACTTGTTGCGACACTTAATCGAGCAAGGTTATGTGGATAATGTCGAAGTAAGCGTCAAAGGCTCGATTAAGAAAAGAAGGGCAGCTGTTACCGAAAGCTAAGACTCTCTGCTTTTTTTGAGTTTGAGTTGTAGGTAGAAAAATTCAGGATCTGTCTTGATTGTAATCTCACCATCCATGGCTTTTACCAGTTCTTTGACGATAGAAAGCCCTAGACCTGTGTTTTTGTTGGATCGTGAAGGGTCTTCGGTGACAAAGCGTTGATACAGCCTATCGGCATTCTCGATTGAAGCGGCTATACCGTTGGTAAATTGAATGATGAGCTGATCTTGTTGTGCTTCTAGCGAGATCAGTACCTTGCGATAGCCATATTTTAGAATATTACCTAGAATATTTTGGAAAATTCTCTGCAGAATTGTTTCATCTGTGATGATAGATTGCTGTTCCTGAATATGAATTTCTAGGGACAGGTGTTTCTTGTGCAATTCATCATAATAGGTAAACAAGTATTGGGTTAATAACTCAGAGACATCTATTTTGCGGAACTCAGGGGTTAGCATTTTTTCTTGAATCAGATTGTATTCCATAAGGTAATGAAGATAATGAGAGATCGAGTTCAAGCTGCTATCGATCTTCTGAATCATGGCGTGATGCTGTGATAGCTTAGGATCCTGTAAAAGAATCTGTGTATACCCTGACGATACAGTCAAAGGTGTCTTGAGATCATGCGTGAGATTGGTGATTACCTCCTGCATTTGTTTATCCTTATGGTATCTTTCTTGGTTGTAGATTTTATTTTGCTTAATTAATCGATTATTACTGTCTAGTAATCTTCTAATAATTCCATTCTTGGAAGTAGAGGTTAATTCTGCATTTGTATCTTTTGAGACAATATAGTCAAGCTGCTGGATGATTTTCTTCAAGTCTAGAAGAATTAAGCCCAAATAGGCAAGCACAGCAATGAGCAGGATACTAAGTAGCCACAGAATGTTACTCGCCCCCTCCAGCCAAACGAATGCCGAGGCCCCAGATCGTCTCGATATACTCGGTGTCCGGATCGGCATCTTTTAATTTTTTTCTTAGGGTACTGATATGTACGTTGATTGTGTTCTCTCCGCCAAAGTAATCATTCTCCCAAATCGTCTGATAGAGATTGGCTTTGGAATAGATTTTTTTAGGGTGGAGCAGCAATAACTCTAGCAGCTTGTACTCTTTATGAGATACTTGTATATCCTGGTTATGTACTAATACCTTATATTCTTCCCTAATCAAGGTTAGATTGTGATAAGAGAGCTCATCACCAGGCTCCGTTAATAGAGCGGTATTACGTAGCTGAACTTCAATTCTAGCTTCAAGCTCCTCTACATGAAAAGGTTTGGTAATGTAGTCATTGGCACCTTTTCTTAATAGATTCACTGTTTTACTTTTATCATTCAATGCCGTGATAATGATGATGGGAACATGGGAAGTTCGGCGAACCATCTCTAATACACTTTCGCCTGTCACCCCAGGCAACATCAGGTCGAGAAGGATTAAGTCGTATTTGTTTTTGCTTATTTGCATAAGCGCTTCAGTTCCTGAATTCGCCGTGTCCAATTGGTATCGATTGGTAAATAAATGGGCAAGAAGTTCGCAAATATTCTGATCATCTTCAATAAGCAGGATATGTTTCATCGTTGACCTCGAATTCATGGATGTCGTTTATCTCTCCTTATTAGTTATATCATAAATAGTAGAATGAAGAATGGTCAAAAGAGCACAAAACACCGACAAGTTGTCAGTGTTTTGTATCCTTTCAAGTTATACAAGGTTTTTGACAAAAGGTAACTGGTTACATAAAATAAAGGTAACTAGTTACTTTTATGAGTTTGGAGGTGTTATATATTGAATGAAGTAGAAAAAAAGGCATATATCTTTGGTGGTATTCTGACTTTGGCAAATCGATTGCAGGTTCTGGGCGACAAGTTGGATGAGAATGTGACGCTAAAACAATGGTTGCTTATCGCCATTATTTCAAAGCATGGACGACCATCTC
The DNA here is from genome assembly GCF_004344915.1 of Paenibacillus albiflavus. Classification (GTDB taxonomy): domain Bacteria; phylum Bacillota; class Bacilli; order Paenibacillales; family NBRC-103111; genus Paenibacillus_AM; species Paenibacillus_AM albiflavus. The sequence goes on from NZ_SKFG01000005.1 coordinate 17,159, forward strand.
CGACAATAAGCGAGGTGGCTGAAATGATTGGAAACTCCAGACAGAATGTTAAGAAAATGGCCCTTATACTTGAGAAACGAGGCTTTGTTTCATTAATAAAAGATGATCAGGATGCGAGAATCTATAGAATTCACCTTACACCCAAATGTATAGCTTATTTCGAGAGTAGAAGCGATAAAGAGATTCAATTTATGAATGCACTGTTTGATACATTTGATGAAAATTTGACGAGTGGACTATACGAGGGAGTCATAAAGTTAGCTTACAACATTACCAGAATGGAGAATACTCATGATGAAGAAGAGAGGGGTTAAAAAAACAATGTGGATGATCGTTGTGATCCTTGCGGTTATAGTAACTGGCATCGTAGTCTTTTTTAAGATCCCCTATTCCAAGACCAAAACTGATTTTAATCAAGTAGTAACAGAACAGATCAGCAGCTCAAAAGCATTAAAAGATGTTTTTACATTAGATGACATTAAAGGATTGCCGTATCCTGTACGCCAATATTTTGAAAATAGTGGATACATAGGTACTCCCAAAATGAACTATATGAAAGCAGCATTTAATAATGTTGATTTTATTATGTCTCCAGACAAACCAGCTTTGAAAATCGACTATACCCAGTATAATTTTGTTCACGAGCCTATAAGACTTGCCTATATTGACACTGCTATGTATGGAGTGCCATTTGAGGGCTTTGATTCTTATCTTGATGGTGATGGAAGCATGAAAGGGGTCCTCGCTAAAGTAATTACACTCTTTAATCAAAAGGGTGAAGAAATGAATAAGGCTTGCCTAGTGACATTTCTATCAGAATCTTTAATTATGCCCAACGCGGCTTTACAGCATTATATTACTTGGGAGGAAGTTGATGATACCCATGCAAAAGCGACTATATCATACAACGACATATCGGCAAGTGGGATCTTCACTTTCAGTGAGAATGGCGAACTTTTTTCTTTTACAACTGAAGATAGGTCTGTTGTATCCACTGATGGAACATTTCAGCAAGTGACATGGTCAGTTTTATTTAAAGACTACAAGACAATTGACGGTATCAAACAACCGGGTCATCTTCAAGTTGTCTGGAATTACGATCACGGAGATCTCATTTATTTTGACAGCAGTTCTTTTAAAGTTGAGTATGACTCACAATAAGTCTTTGCACTTGGATTTTCTATAATTAAAAAGTAGATCGCCCACTTGCAAAGGTGTGCGATCTACTCGCTTATAATCATCCAGAATTCTCGGCATTTAATAATTTCATTTTATTCGCCATGAAACTTTTTTCCAATCTTATATGAAGTAACTCCGTCTGTAAATCCTTTTCAATTGTATGTACGGCGGAAATAATGCTTTCCCCAATGTGTATACCTTTATCTCCGTTGCTTGCAATGTAGTCTACGATCATCGAAATGCTACCTTCACATAGTCCGATTTTTTGAATTAGCTCATCTTCCTCAAGTTCAAGTTGCTCATACTTATTTCTGTACTCATTCAAGCCTAATCAACTCCACCTTTGAAATAATTACGCCTATACGTACCAATAATGTAATTATTATATGGTACGCTTTTGCGTAATGTCAATGGTTGAAACTAAATATAGATGGTGATTAGTGTGTCAAAAAAAGTAGTTATTAATATTTCGAAATTAGTAAGGGAGCACCAAATAACATTGAGGGAATTGTCGCGTTTATCTGATGTCAGACACGCGGCATTGAGTGAATTATCTAATGGGAAAAGAGAGAATATTAACTTTAGCCATATCGAAAGGATTGCAGACGCTTTGAATATAACAGATATCAGAAATATAATTGATCTGATTGAAACAAATGATGATTAATGTTTCTCAGAAACAAAACCCAGTCCGTATGAGGACTGGGTTTCATTGTGGAATGGGGGTATCTGCTATAAACCGATCATAATGTGATGTTCTTCGCCATCGTCTAACAATTCAATATAAGTTTCAGGTCCAGCCTTCAAACCTTCTTCTGTTGAAGGATCTTTGTTGAAATCCAGGATATACTTCGTGTCACCGTATCGATAGGTTGCTTTAAAGCTGGACCACTCGGAAGGAATGCACGGATTTAAGTTGAGCTTATTTCCGTGTTTGCGGAGCCCCAGTATCGACTCGATCCCGCACTGATACATCCACCCGGCAGCACCGGTATACCAAGTCCAGCCTGCATGTCCATGATGTGGTTCAGCGGTGTAGACATCAGCTGCCATTACATAAGGCTCCCCGACATATTTCCGTACTTCATGTTCCGTACGTGTATGATTAATCGGGTTAAGCATATGGAACAGCTCAAACGCTTTATCACCTTGGCCTAGCTTACTCCAAGCGCTGATGCTCCAGAGGACGCCGTGGGTGTACTGCGCTCCATTCTCGCGAATGCCCGGTGGATACCCTTGGATATAACCCGGACTTGGTTCGGTGTGGTCGAATGGAGGGGTTAAAAGCCTCACTACGGAGAGCCCGCGGTCAACCAGCTCACGGTCGAACGATTGCATAGCTTGATTAGCGCGGTCCTGTGGTGCTGCTCCCGAGATCACGGACCAAGATTGCGCAATGGCATCGATTCGGCACTCTTTGTTATAGATAGAGCCGAGCCAAGCGCCAGAGTCCGTGAATGCTCTTCGATACCACTGCCCGTCCCAAGCATGGTCATGGATTGCTTGCGCCAATTGCTCGCGGACTTGTTTATAGTGTGCTTCTCGTTCAATCTCGCCGCGGTTTCCGCTTAGCTCCCTAAACCGCTGCAGCACCTCGCATATAAACCATCCGAGCCACACACTCTCGCCACGTCCTTCACTCCCAACCAGGTTCATGCCGTCATTCCAATCTCCCACGCCAATGAGGGGGAGTCCATGTTCACCGATCCTCTGCAGGGCTTTGTCGATTGCTCGTATGCAATGCTCGTACACCGTACCGCTTTTGTCAGACTGCACCGTCGGTTCATATCGCTCATGCTCGCCTTCCTGCAACGGTCCACTCGTAATAAAGGGTACAACCTCGGCTAGAAGCGTATCATCACCCGTATGCTCCATATACCGGGCCACCGAATAAGGCAGCCAAAGCAGATCGTCGGAGAATAGTGTTCGGATACCGCGCGCTGTTTCTTCATGCCACCAGTGCTGCACATCGCCTTCCTCATATTGATGAGCAGCATGGATGAGAATCTGCTTCCTCGTAAGATCGGGTATCGAATGGAGGAGTGAAAGAGAATCCTGCAGCTGATCACGGAATCCATATGCGCCTCCTGCTTGATAGAAGGCAGTACGTGCCCACATGCGGCAAGCGAGCGATTGGTAGAGCAGCCAGCCGTTGAGGAGAATATTGGTCTCGATCGAAGGAGTCTCCACAACGATCTGGCCCAGCGTTCGATCCCAGTAGTCTGCGTTCTCTTTCCAAGCCGCATCGCAATGCGAGCCATCGCTGTATCGCTGAGCCAAGCTTGCTGCTTCAGTTTTGGAAGATGCGCAGCCGAGCAAGATTAAAATCTCTTTTTCCTCGCCTGACGCCAGATCCAGCTTCAACTGGACCGCTCCGCAGCTCGCATAGTGTACGCCAGTTCGCCCAGACAGACTGGTGCGGTCCAACGCAGCGGGATGGTCTAAGCTTCTGTTCCTTCCGATAAACTCCAGTTGATCCGTGGTCCAAGACAAGTCGCTGGAGTTCGCGGTATTCTGTGGAAAAATTCCCAAGAATGCAGTCGCATCCCGGAAGTTTTCTTGATACCGATTCTCTGAAGTCAGAATAGAGGCCACTTCATTCCACTCACTTACGATGTAGGGAGCGTTCTGTTGACGCTGAACGCCTAGTACCCACTCAACATAATAAGTGACGGAGAGTCGTCTTTGTATGGACGAGGTGTTCTTGAGCTGCAGTCGAATGATTTTGACGGGATCCTCCCTAGGGACGAATACAGTCATCTTGTGACGAATCCCGAGACGCTCATGATCGAAAGTCGTATAACCCAAGCCATGCGTGACCATATAAGGATTCTCATCCTTGCCAGACGATGGTGTGATGGTCCACAGGTCACCTGAATTCTCATCTCGTACATATCCGAGTTCCCCAGGTGGGTCAAGTACAGGATCATTAGACCATGGGGTTAACTTGCATTCCCGACTGTTCCTCCAGAACGTGTAGCCAGTACCTAGCTCAGAGACAAGGGCACCGAATCTGGGGTTAGAGAGGACGTTGATCCATGGCGCAGGCAGATGCTTGCCATCCTTGATCAAAAGCTTGTATTGTTTGCCATCCGCCGTAAACCCACCCCAACCGTTAAAGAAGTGAAGCTCTTTTGCTTGGAGCAAAGGTGGATGGGTTAGCGGTACATGCAGTTGGTCTTGCTCGGCAGTCCGCTTAAGCAGTTCTGGCCAATCGGCATCATGAGAACGACGCTGCAAACGAAGTTGACTAGCCATACTTGGTCCGCCTGCCAGCAGCACAACTCGTGCAACTGCCAGAAGAAGCGTTCGTTCTTCTTCGCTTAGTCGGTTGTCTGGAATGACATGAATTCCTACAGTTCCTGCACCGAATCGATCAACGCTGTGCTCTACGGCTCGACCAAGCGCTTCCTGCAGATTTTGCTGATACCCCTCTGCAGATAGATTAAGAATGATAAGATCGAATTGAAGCCCCATCCTTCTCAAATATTCATGCCCTTTCAACAGCTTAACGATAAAGGGCAGATGGCTTGGGTTATCAATTTGGACAAGGATAATCGGTCTATCACCTGAAATGCCGAAGGACCATAATCCAGGCTGTCCCTTCGAATTCGCGGCGATCCGTAAGCTGCGCTCGTCTCTTAAAGGCGGTGTGTATAGGACTTGAGCTGCAAGTGACTGGTATTGGTTGGATTCGAACTGATCGATGCCAAGATTGCGCAGCTCGATACGGCTGCGAGTCCAGGCAAGCTTGAAGCTTCGATCCACCGCTTGCGCCTTCGTCAGCCTGGATACGATTTCGACTGCATCTTCTCTCGACTCGGCAACGGATGTCACGGCATACAAGTGGACCTTCTCACTCGGTTCCACTCGTACTCGGTGCCGCATGACGAAGGCGGGATCAGCCACAGACCCGGTTTTTCCCTTCAGAGAGCAGTGGATGGATTCGGGTTCCGTTAGCCGATATCCTCTACCGATGAAAGCGGCCCGATCTGTCTCAAACTCTGCCGTCCCTAGCGTGTGACATTCCGTTGCGAGCAGATGGGCGGACCAGAGCGATCTGTCCTTTGCTTCTCGTTTGCGCCTGCTGGCAACAAGACAGCCGCTATCATGATCATATGCAGTGCGGATAAACAGCTTGCTGAAAGCTGTATGGGCATCATCTGAAATAGGGTTCGAGAGCGCAAGCTCTATAAAGGATGTGATTTCAAGCACCTTGGCTTGATCTCCCTGATTTACTAATGTGATACGGCGTACCTCAGCATCCGCTTCAGGGGAGACGCATATTTCCATACATGTCTCGATAGTGTCATCCTTGCGTTTGAAAGTCGCTTTGTCTGGTTCGAAGCAGACACGCTGCTCTGGCGATTCCACCCTGCAAGGCTGGTATGATGCAGACCAGATCTGATCAGACATGACATCTCGGATGTAAATATAGCTTCCCCATGAATCCATAATGGGCTCTTCTCTCCATCTCGAGATCGAGAGGCCTTCCCAACTGCTATAACCGCTTCCGCTAACGGTGACCATCGTGGTGAAGCGCCCGTTCGACAGCAGGCACGTTTCCGGTGTAGCGGTGTGAGGAGAAGTGAACTCCCGTATCGGATTCACTTCTTTCACGGCTTGTTCCCCGCGAACCATTGAGCGGTTCATTGCAGGATGTTTGATCCACGTTAGAGGCCGCATAACGCGCTCCTGAAGCAGCAATTCTGCTGCACGTACTTCCTTGTTCCGATGGAACCTTTCGAACATGGTGGTTGGCAAAAGCAGGTTGGACAAGGTCAGCAGAGTCATCCCCTGGTGATGCGCCATAAAGCTGCGGATCACGACATGCTTGCTGCCTGCTGGCATTCGTTTTGGCGTAAAATCCAATGCCTCGTAATAACCGTATTTACCGCGAGCACCTAGCTGATCCATTTGTTTCAGCGCCTTGAGCCCTTCCTTCGGGGCATAAGGCAATGCCATAGCCGTTGCATACGGCGCAAGAACAAGATCCTGCTCAAGTCCTCGCTTAAACCCAATACCAGGGACGCCAAATGCTCTATATTGATAGTTCATTTGGTAATCAAAGGCGAAATAACCGGATTCGGAAATCCCGAACGGAACGCCACGCTCCTGGGCAAAAGCGATTTGACGCTCTACCACGCCTTGGTAGGTGCTGTCCCATATCGTATGTCGATACGTCTTCATCAGCAGCCATGGCATCATGTACTCGAACATCGTTGCCGACCAGGAGAGCAGCACCGGCTGGCTGCCAACCTTCGTCAGCGTTCTTCCGAGCGCATTCCAATGTGACACGGAGACTTGCCCTAAGGCAATGGCGACGAAGCTGGCTTGGCGTGCCTCAGAAGCCAGCAGGTCGTAAAGCACAGCATCTCGAACGCCTGGCTTTACATGATAACCAAGTGAGAAGAGGTTGGTCTTCGCATCGAAGAGCGGACGAAAGTTTGTCTCGTGAATCAATACGTCGATTCTAGCTGCCAATCGTTCCCCACGAGTAATCATATCCGCTTCAGTAACTAAGCCGGGCTCTTGCGCGAAGGCGACTCCAAATTGCTCATTTGACCATTGTTGACGGCTATTACGGCTAACCTGCTTCAATAGGTGATCTTTGTCATTCTGCAGCCATTCAAGGAGGCCTTCTTTTACTGTTATCAAGGAGGCGACGAAATTCCCGGAATCGACGGTGGACACGTACACGGGCAATAGTGGAGCCAGTGTTTCCGTGCCGTACCAATTGTAGAGATGGCCCTCCCATTTTTCCATTCTCTCGATAGTATCTATCGTTCGTTCCAGACGCACGATAAGTCCTGACGTGTCGATAAACCCAAAATCTCTGGCAGCCAGCGCACATGTTACATACATCCCGATGTTTGTAGGGGAGGTGCGATGTGCAATCCCCCTCTCGTGTTCGATTTGGACGTTATCGGGCGGTAGCCAGTTGTCCCGCACTGTCACGAAATCCTCGTAGAAGGACCAAATATCATAGGAAAGCTTACGTAGCTCCTCAGCCTCCTGAGGACTGAACGTTTCCGTCATACGAACCGGTGATTGGTCGAGCCATCGGATTGCCAGTGGCGCTATACTCCATATCACAACGAGAATCAGGCTGATCGCTTGTACTGCGGCTGATTCACTCCATACGGCACATACCGCCATGAGTGCAATCAAGATGTAACCGCCATAAAGCCCAGACATTAGCGGAGAGCCTGCTTTCCCGTTTAACCGTTCAACCTCTGCTTGATTTACCCATTCGAGGAGTCTGCGCTTGGAAATGGTCAAACGGTACAGCGTCCGAATGATGGCATCAAGCATCACCATACTCTGGAATGGGAGGGTCATAATCGCGATAAGTACGTGCCCTGTTGTATGCAGCAAGCTCCTTGGTCGGTTCAGAATGACATTGAAGGTGACTACCTGACGGAGCAGCGGAAGAATCATCGTAAGTAGTACGATTCCGTACCAGCGTATCGGCGAGCCTGGAAGTGCAGGGAGGGCCAGCAGCATGATCGCCATCAGAACAGGTTGGAGCAGGCTGCGCCTTAAATTGTCTATAATCTGCCATCTCGTCATTCTGGATAAATTCGTCGGTACAAGCTTACCCTCACTATTTCGGATTGAAGGCTTTAGCCAAGGCAGCAGCTGCCAATCCCCACGTGTCCAGCGGTGAAGCCGCTTCTGATGTGACATGAAGGTGGGGGGATGATCGTCGATGAGTTCGATATCCGAAAGGAGTCCAGTTCTCAGAAAGCTGCCCTCAAGCAGATCATGGCTAAGAACACTATTTTCAGGAAATCGGCTGCCGAGCACAGTGTGGAAAGTGTCTATATCGAAAATCCCTTTGCCCGTAAAAATACCTTGTCCAATCGCATCTTGATAAGGATCCGAGACCGCAAATGCGTATGGATCAAAACCAGCCCCATAAGTCCATAATGAGGAAAGTCTCGATTTCTGTGCACTCTCATAAGTCAGCCCGATTCGAGGTTGAAGCAAGCCGTAGCCATCGATCACCTTGGTCCTGCAATTGTTCAGCCGGGGACGGTTATAAGGAAGATGCATGGCGCCAATCAACCGCTGCGCACTTTCAAGTGGTAAGCGCGTGTCAGCATCTAATGTAATCACGTAACGGATTTTATTGAAAACAGCTGTATCGCCGAGGATGGTACTGAAACTCGTTCCTTCGGTTCCTTGGATCAGCTTTACAAACTCTTCTAACTTTCCACGTTTACGTTCCCACCCCATCCAGGTTTGTTCGGAGGGATTCCATTGTCTATGGCGATGAAATAGGTGGAAGGTGCTGTTCGAGTACGTATGATTTAATCGTTCGATCTCGTCCTTCGCCAAACTTAATATCGCTTCATCCTCAGAGGAATGTTCAGCAGCTGCATCCTTGAAATCACTTAGAATCGCGTAATGAATGTGGGGGGAACGATTCCCTAAATAATTCAGTTCCAATCGTTCGGTTGTACTCTTCACATCTTCGAGTCTAGACCAGATAACAGGCATGACAACCATCGTCGCAGCATCTTCAGGCACACCTTTGGAAAAATCATATCTCAGCAATCGAGTGGGTCGTATCGTACGTTCAATAAGCCAATGAACAGCAGTGACTCCAAATTCGCTTGCTGGCAAGGTGAGCAGGAGCAAGGCGGCTGTTAAGCCAAGTGGGGATATGGCGGATGCCGGGCCGATGGCCCATAAAGATAACACGATTAAGGCAGCAACCATACTGAATACCATCAGCTTGATGTATAGACTGTTTGCGCGCATTTTAAACCCGGTCTCCGGGAGGGAGCCTACTTTTCCGCACAGCTTTAAAGCCTGCTGGAGCTCCTTCATTCCCTGTGCTTCAAGCAAATAGTATGCAGCGTTCACATTTCTGGGCGGTAACGATTCGGGGCTTTCTTTCATTGCAGCTTCATATTGCTTGTCTGCTAATTGAACAGCTTGGGCTGCGACTAAGCTTTCGGGCACTTTCATACGCCGGGCTAACTGTTCGACCCGATAACGCAGTGTATGACGGCTCCCACCGTCCAACTTCGGGTAGTTGCCTGTCTGTTCTTCCCGAAGCTTTTGCTCTACCATGCTGATCTGCTCGAACAACTCGCTCCACACCAGGCGGGAGAGATTACGTAAACTGGTGATGACATTGCCTGTACTTACCTGATATTCAGCCTGAAGCCGATATTCGTAAGAGAGAATTGCATCGAGACTCTCAGGTGGGTTCTCCAGCTTGCAGATCAGCCACTCTCCGATGTGCGCTGAATCCTCCGCATACTCTCTTAGATGCTTAATAAGATGGACAATTAATGCGCCTGATAAGGGCAATTCCACGTTTGCTTCGTCTAAAGCCTGCTTTAAACGCTCAGGCGTCAGCTCTGCAGGAGGAATTCCTGACAACATTCGCTCTACGAGTTCGCAGATGGCGCGCCGTTCCTTCACAGGTAGAATAAGGGATGCAAGACGGCGAATCATCTCTATTTTCATAAATAATGGAATAGACCATGCCTCCGCGATGGAGAGCACTGATACTTCTTGATACGAGTTGAAATAAGCCGCAAAACGCTCTTCATCCAGAACGCCGTCCGTAAGCTCCAAATAAGCTTCGCAGATAGAAGAGACTCGAAGGCGAGCACTCTTGTCCACTGTGGGAAGAGGCTTTACGTTGAGATGACGGATGGCTTCTTGAATCTCTACTACTTCAGCCTCTATAAATTCCGAATGATCCAATAGCCACTCCTCAGCAGGCTGCGTGCACGCGCTGCGACGATCATGGAGTTCCTTAATGAAGGTTCGCAGCTCTTGAATATCGGACTCGAGCTGTCTCCACAATGCTTTTGATGAGGTGTTCCTTCCTTTCGGATCGTGTTCTAGCGCTAGCTTATGTGCGTCTTCCTGTAACTTATCTTTAAACAAACCCATGTATTAGGCCCCCAACGATGACAATGGTAAAAAAACACTTCATTACCATTCCACATTTGTTGGGATATTATTTGTTGAACAGGAAAAAGGAAATAATTCCATTAGAAGCAAGGGAGGGTAGGCATTGGTATGTTGGATTTAAAAGTAGCTGACATCGGGATCAGCAGTATGACTTTGTTGAGGGAATAGGAATCTTTCGAAATAAGGTGATGATTGGCCCTTTAAGCGAAGTCCTTTTTCAATTTCTGTTGCAAAACGACGAGCATCTTCTACGTTTCGCTTGCCAGTAACGATGTCATGCATCAAATTTAAAGCCATAAAATTTGCCGCTTCTTGATCGCATTTAGCCGTAGCTTCGCCAGCAGTTCGGTCTGGATATAAACTGCCATCAAACTGTGCCAATTGATCAAAGAATTGAACAGGCACTTTATAATCAATCGTTTGTTCCAAATAATCAAGGTGGGGAGTCGGAAAGTTATGAAGCACTGTGTTCAGATGAACAGTCGTACGCTTCCAAGGACCATTGTTATACCAGGTAATTTTGGTCCAGCATGCTTCATTTGGTAAACCATATTTATAAATTAACAAATGAACAGTCTTTTTGGGTTCCCCGGTCCACCTCTCCAAAATTTGATCTAAAACCGGATGAATACGGAAATGTTGCTGATAATAACCACCTAAACCATGATCCATATAAAAGTCCCCTCCTATTAACAGATGTAATATTATATACGGGGCATCTGTCCATAGTTACACACGTTGAAAGCTAGATTTGAATGCCAGATACTTTAACAGGTCCGAAAATAGCCGTTTGTGATAAAATGCGTGCAACTTCTTCTGGTGACCTATCCATTCCAGATTCTAACCAATGTTGAATAAGACCAAGATGAGCCGAACTGATATAAGCGAGTAGATAATCTGGAGGAACCATTACATGATCTTCTTTAAGGAATGGCGAAAATCTATGAAGCAGGGTGTCTATAATCACATGTTTTAATTTATTCTGAAAAGAGGGGCTGCCTTTTGGGCCTAATAGAACTCTCATAAATTGATAATTTTCTCCAATAAATTCGAATAACTGTATGGATAAAGGCAATAAATCATCCACTTTCATTACTTTTTCAACATCATAGTTTGCATGATGCCAAAAAGTTACCACAATTTTGTTGAGCCCTTCAAAAATCTCTTTTTCACTTTGCTCGAGTAAATCGTACTTATCTTTATAGTGTTGGTAGAATGTCCCTCTATTAATATCAGCCTTTTCTGTCAAGTCACTTACTGTTATCGCTTCAAAGCCTTTTTCCTCCATTAATAGGGTAAAGGCTTCTATAATCATTCTCCTCGTTCGAGTAATTCGACGGTCTGTTTTCTTTAAGGTCATTTTTGCACATCCTTTTAATATCTTGAACATTTTTCTACTTATTGTTGAATAGTGAACAAAAGCTAAATTATTGATGATTGCTATAGCTACTCTATTTATTATAATGAACATGTAGAATGTTAATCAACAATGTGTACGTTATCTTTTAAGAATAAGGAGGAGTATTTGTGCAACAGACGCGTACAATTGCCATTATTGGTGGAACTGGTAAAGTGGGAAAGTATATCGCCAAAAGAGCGATTGACAATGGATATTACGTTCGAATGCTCGTGCGTAATCCAGATACCGTAATTTTTCCTGACCATCGTATTGAGGTCGTGCAAGGTGATGTGCTGGACATGATTACTTTGAGAACGGTGCTCAAAAGCTGCGATATCGTCATGAATACCTTTGGGCAACCTGCAAAAGCAGAACCGTTGTATAGTCAGGTAACAGAACAAATTCTAAGTATCATGAATGAATTTGGAATTTATAGGTATATTGGTGTCACAGGTGGGTCGCTCAATGTATCAGGGGATCAAAAGAGCATGAAGAATAAAATTGGTGAGAGATTATTTGCGCTGTTCTTTTCTAAGATGATGATAGATAAGAGAAGGGAACTAGATATATTAGAGAAAAGTCAAGTGGATTGGACGCTTGTACGGCTACCCTTTGTTAAGGAGGGCACAGAAAAAGGGGAAATAAAAGAAAATGTATTGGATATGCCAGGCAATTCCATTACGAACAACGATATTGCTAGTTTTTTAATACAACAAATAGATGATCAAAAATACTTAAGAAAAACTCCTTGTATTTCAGGCTAAATCAATTTACTTCGCTCAACTGGACACGATAGCTTAATAGCAACAGGCTAATGGCATCTTGGGCACCTTGTTCCGCTAGCGGGAAGATTTGTTGAATAATGGATATAAGCGGTATAAAATGTATATCTGAAAGGAATGAGAACGATGTAATCTTTAATGATATAGATCCCTTTGCAAGATCTCCGCCTTTATCCAATATGAGTCAGGTAGGAGTAATTAAACCATAGGAGGATCTAAATGAAAATTAATATTTGGACAGGCCATAAAGTTAGATTGCGTGCAATTCTCCCCACTGATTGGGATAAATTCCACAATAATGATTATGATTCTGATAGTGCTAGATTGTGTGATGTAATACATTTTCCAAGATCTGAAGATGGTACAAAGGCTTGGGCAGAGCATCAGGCATCCAAGGGTCCTAATGGGGATGAAAATATGCTTGCAATCGAAACTTTAGATGGAGTATTAGTGGGAAGCATAAGTACGAGTAAATGTGACACACGGAATGGAACATTTACATATGGTGTTGCTATTTTCAGAGAATACTGGCGTAAAGGTTATGCTTCGGAAGCGATAATGATACTGTTAAGATATTATTTTGAGGAATTACGCTATCAGAAAGTTACTGCACATGTTTATGCTTTTAATGATAATTCACTTGCACTTCATGAGCGGCTTGGATTCGTTCAAGAAGGAAGACTTAGAAATATGATTTTCACTCGTGGACAATATTTTGATGAATATTTATATGGCTTAACTAAAAGTGAATACGAAAAATTGAAGAGTTAAAGGGCAGTTTATGCTAATTGTGTTCGCACAAAAAAGCCGACAAATCTCATAGCATGAGATTTGTCGGCTTAACATGCATTACTTTGTGGTTGTGATGATGACAGTTTTTGTATTAGAATCCCAGTCAACTTTAGCACCAAGTGCTTCAGCGACGAATCGGGCAGGTACTAATGTACGATCATTAAGCTCGATTGGAGCGGTGTTTAAAGTAACTTGCTTGTCATTGATTGTGGCTGTAGTAGAGCCAATTTGCAGAGTAATTGTTAAATTATCAGCAGAACCGGTAACGATCTTCTTAGCAGAATCCCAATCAATTTTAACATTGAGCGCTTCAAAAATGGCACGCATCGGAACAAGAACACTACCATTTTGCTCAACAGGTGCTTGATCTGGGAAAGCTAATGTCTTTCCATCAATTGTAACCATAATTTCTTGTGAGCTGCTGGTTGTGGTCGATGTTTCAGCTCCAGCTTTTAAATTCTTTTTTAACGTCCCATCTAATAATATTTTGTAGTGATTATTGTCTGCTGTACGGTATAGGAAGCCGTCTTGTTCCAGACTAACAAAGTCCCCTTCAATGGGTTGTTTGGAGAACGGAGTTCTGGATTTGCCATCCAAACTAATTTTATAAATGTTACGCTGATTACTATCGTAATCTTCCATATCAAAATAGAGAGCGGAATCATCGATTTTGGCTACCGTTCCATACGAGTCGAGTTCAAATCGATGATTATCTTTACTACCCTTTTTGCTAATCACAGCAAAAGAAGTTTGAGCGTTATAATCGAATTCTGTATAGAAGAGATAATCGCCGTACGCATCGATAAAGTAGTTATCTGAATAGTCCACTGGAAAAGATGAGTAAGGTTCTGCCCCAGATCCGTCTATTTTCATTTTATAAATTCGGCCAGATTCTTTATCGCTATAATAGATCCAGCCATCGATCACGTTGAGCGTAAGCGTAGACGTGTTAGAAACGACTTGTTTCGATGATCCATCAAGGTTCATTTTGATAATGCTATCACCTGATTGGTTAACAATTTTGGCATAGTAAATCAAGCCGTCAGCAATAGCAAAGCTTGATACACTATCATCGCTAAGCTTAGTCGCTCCTGAACCGTCCGACTTCATTCGATAGATCTGACCGAGTGATAGAGAACCAAAACTGCCTGGATTATCCGTTGCTTTCAAATAATAAATCCATCCGTCAATTTCATATGGCTTTCCGAGAATGGTATCTTTTAGAACTTGAGTTGTCTTGTAATTAACCGTATCTGTCCAGAATAAGCCTGGATTTTCCCAATTACCAGCGGTTACGACAGTTTTATTGGTTGCCGCTTGAACAGATGGTGCGGATAAACCTACTTGTGCGAATACTACTAGGAAGCATAGAAATAGAACTAGCTTTTTCAATAGAAAATCCTCCTTAAATTAGCTGATAATAAGTCTGACTATTCTGACTTATTTAGTATTTATTATATATTAATTTAAAGAGTATCTGTTGTAAATACTAGATTTTAATCTAATTAATGCCATTCATGACGCTAAGGCGTCATGCGTGATCTGTTCAATATTGATAGGTGATCTTGCGCCTTCACTAACCATGTCGGGTAAAATATGGGCTAGGAAATAATCAACGCAGTGAAGCTTTATTCCTTTAATTTTGATCAATGCATTTCGATACATGGCGATAAATTCTTTCTCCGTATTACCTCTTTGCAGTTCAGTAAAGGCCTCGTAAACCTGATCCATTTTGTCCGCAACCTCTAATATTAGACCTTCCACTGAATCGTCTTTGCCTTCGCGTAGTTGTCTGCGGAAAATAGGCTTGAATTCATCTGGAATATGCTCGTCAATGAAGTGAGAGACCATACCTTCCTCAACTTGCTGCAGCATAGCACGCAGTTCTAGCGAATAGTGCTTGACGGGTGTTTTAATATCTCCGATAAATATTTCGCCGTAATCATGGCTGCTCGTGATTTCATATAATTTTTTCCAATCTATAGTGACTCCGTTATTTTCCTCGATATCTGCTAGTGTTTTCGCATATTGAACAACCTTCCAAGAATGAGCGGATACACTATGCTCCTCAAATTTGAATTTACCTGGGCAACGGATAATGCGCTCCAGATCGTTAAGTGATTGAAAATACGTATGAATTCCCATATGATGTTCCCTTTCTTTTGTAAAATGTAATGAGGTTCTATCTATAGTATACATGCTGATTGTTAACGGAGGATTAAATCAGTTCGTACCTCCATTCCCCTATGTGTGATAATTATCATCGATAGTCCAATTCTGAATTTTGAATAATAGGGAGAGTCCTTATAGATAGTGCAAGGTACATATAGAGGAGCGTGAAATCGATGGCAGCAAGCCGTGAAGTAGTGGAACAGGATTATGTTATCGAGCAGGTGAGACAGTTATATCAATGTACAGTATTGTGGTGCGAAGGGCGTCCGTGCCTAGAGTACGATAGTATCGAGGAGCTAGACAAAATATCCGATTATGTTAAAACCCGTTTTGATAAAGATTTACTTGATGTGTTTTTTGTTGCTGTCGAAAGCATTCCACAGGAATAAAGACCTATTTTTTTGTCGAACTGTTCTTTTGCTTATCGGTACGCTTGTGGCATTGCTTGCAATATTTATAATTATTTTTGTTAAGTAAAAGCCGCTTAAGTTAGTGAATGAAAAAATCACTGAAATTGCCCATAGCGGAGGGGATCTTACCGGACGACTAGATTACTCCGGCAAGGATGAAATTGGAGAAATCTCGAGATCCTTAAATGCGATGCTTGAGACCCTGCAATCCATTATTAAAGATGTCTGTAATGCCTCCGATAGTGTATTGAGTTCATCGAATAAATTGGTTGAAAATACGAAAGAAACGGCAAGTGCGACAGCGGAAATTACGAGACAGGGAGTAAGTATTGAGCAAGGGGCGGCAACATCTGTGCAAAGCACACTTGATGCCTCACATGCAATTAATGACTTGTACGTGTGAATCAACAACTAGCTATACCCAATGGATGTATCTGGGACTTACACTGGTAAAAGCTCTATCTCCCCAAGGATATCCACTATGAGATTGTATTCATGCTACGATAAGTTTTTATCTTCTGTTGGCGCGTCTAGCATTCTTTCTACATCGAAGGAGTGTCTTCAAGAACTGCTTGATGTAATCTGGCCCAGTCTACAGGTAAGAAACTTCATTTTCTTCGTTTTAATAAAAGGAATAGCGTTAACCGATTCAATAACAATCCTGCTTTCCCTGCGGCTGAAGAAAAATACAGAGCGAAATAGCATGCCAATTACGACGGACCGAGCCTTATTAGGCAATTTTGGCACGCTTGAGGTGTCGTCGGAGGTGCCGGGTCTGAATTCATTGAATAAACTAGGGGTTTACTCCAATACTTGAAAGTGTTCAGCGGCTTCATGGGTATGAACCGTGAATTTTTTGCGAAAGAATTAAAGAGAACTTTATAATGTAGATAAAGAGTGTGTTATGGAGGGAAACAAATGGTAAGTCATAAGTGGGTTTTAATCATAGACGATGAAGATGATTTAGCGCGTCTGATGAAGACAGTTTTACATAAAGAAGGTATTGCAGACGTTGTAACTGCGGGGACAGTTGCGGAGGGTTGGGAGAAGTTTCAGGAGTATAATCCTGAGCTTATATTGCTAGATATTATGTTGCCAGATGGAGAAGGATATGATTTATGCAGGAAAATTCGGGAAACGTCAAATGCACCGATCTTATTTATGTCTGCAAAGGATGAGGAAATTAATAAGCTTTTAGGACTGGCGATAGGTGGAGATGATTATATTACTAAACCGTTCAGTCCAAAAGAAGTCGCTTATCGGGTAAAGGCACAGCTGAGAAGGGCTGGCTTTACAGAGGAAAAAAAGGCTCCGAAAAGTTTGCATGTTGGCCCCTTTGAGCTTAGTCCCAATGAGACAGAATTAAAAAAGAATGGCGAAGCCGTTGTGCTTACCGCCAAAGAAGTCGGTTTAATGAGCTGTTTTATGCATCATCCGAATCAGATATTAAGCAAAGAAACCTTGTTTGGACAGGTGTGGGGTGAAGATTTTTTTGGTTCCGATAATACAGTAATGGTACATATTCGGCGCTTACGCGAAAAAATTGAGGTAGACCCTTCAATGCCTTCCTATTTATTAACGGTTAAAGGGTTAGGTTATAAATTACATACCAAGGGGTGAGACAAGTTGAAATGGAAATTGACACTCCGCTTTTTAAGATCGGTTATGACTATTGTTGTAATCGTTGGTATTGTAAATGTGATTTTGTTTCTTTTCCTATTCTTTTTACAGCTAAAAAATAATAATTTTGGCACTGAAGAAGCGTCTGCAGAAACCTTTAGCCGGACCTTTTCACAATATGTAGAACTACATTCTGGCAAACCTGTTGTGAACGAAGAAGGCCTCAAAAAACTGCAAGATATGAACGCCTGGGTACAATTCTTAAATAACCATGGGGAGCAAGTAGCTGCATATTACACACCTAAAGAATTGCAAACAGTGTATTCCCCTATTGAGATTGTACAAATGTATAAATATAAAGAATTAGATGCAAGCACGACTGTTTTTGTCAGCGAAGCCCAAAGATTCAGCTACTTTTTAGGGATTAAAAATCCGAAAGTAGGCCGCTATGTAATGACCTATGACTATGCTAAAATTTTTAAGGACGTTAATGTATTTCTCTCCATTTTTTTAATCGTTGATGTTCTTATTGTAATCTTCGTTGGATTTTTATTTGGGAAAAAGTTAACTGCACCACTTCATACATTAATAGATGGTATTCAACAGCTTAGGGAACGACGTTTTAAGAAATTGCCTACTCCCAATGGCGTTTATGAAGATGTTTTTCGCAATATGAATGAACTATCTGAAAAGCTCGATCGACATGAAGAGGAACGTAAGCGTCTCGACCAAATGCGTGAGGAATGGATTAGCAATGTTTCGCATGACATGAAAACACCACTTGCTTCTATTCAAGGTTATGCAGAATTTATAAACGACAGTGCTACAGATTTAACAGCCCAAGAATTACATGAATATACATCAATAATCAAGAGTAAATCTATGTATATGAAAGATTTGTTAGATGATCTCAATTTAACGATGCGTTTGCGTAATCACCAGCTATCTTTGCAATTTGAAGAGGTGAATCTCGTTCAGTTTCTACGAGAAATGACGATTGAACTTTTAAATGACCTGACATTTGGTGAACGACAGGTAGAGTTTGAGGCAAATGTGGTTAAAGCAGTGCATAAGGTGGATAAAAAATTACTAAAACGAGCGATCCTTAACTTTATCTACAACGCGCTGGTGCATAACGATGAAAATGTCGTGGTGAAGATTCGAGTGGAAACCATTAATCCAAAATATGGACAAAAGCATCCGTCCGGCAGCCTATCTCCAGATCCAGAATTTCATACCCAAATTTCGATTTCTGATAATGGCCATGGTATTCCAGCTAAAGATCTGGAACAGGTTTTTGAACGCTACTATCGGGGTACAAATACTACAAGCAAACATGGTACTGGCTTAGGAATGGCAATCGCAAGAGATATTATTTGGGCTCATGAGGGGAAACTCGATTTGACGAGCGTTGAAAATATTGGAACCACCATTACTATACTTTTATAATACAATTGCCTTACTTACTCATTAGGCAGAGAAAAGGGCTGTTCTCCACTTACTATTTTGGAGGCAGCCCTTCTTCTATTTATTTGTTTTTTTGTGCCATTTGCGGAATATCCTCTAATTTCACTTCATCGTATGATGATACTTGATCTCCTTTTTTTACATACATTTTTAAGTAGGCTCCTTTACGAAGATTTTTTTGTGCATTAAATTCAAGTTGAATTGTTTTACCTTTGGCATTTATAGCATCTAGTGTATACGAATAGGAGGTCATCACTGTACCATCGTTTAGTTTATATTCATGGGGTTCCCCATCCTTTGTTATTTGTAAATAGTAACTTTCGGCATTGAAGCGATTAAAGTCAAATTTAGCTAGAGCAAAGACACTTACAGCTCCTATAATAAACAAAATACCAATAGTAATTAGAAATTTTCTCATCTCAATCATCCTTCTGTTCTATTATTTTGTGTGATAATACGATTGTAAGAAGCTACGGTTAAAAAATAGTACAACCCATAAATCACTGTATAAGCAATCATCCAGAGCAACACAGGTTTTGCTAAATCTATCATCAGTAGACTAGAGAATGCTTTTAAAGCCACCACACTGTGCAATAACCCTACTGCCAAAGGTACAACAAAGATAACAAATACCTGTGACGCAATGGATTTCCGCATTTCTTTTGCACTGACACCCATTTTATGCAGCATATAGTACTGTGATTTATCTTCTTCTGCCTCTGTTAAAACTTTAAAGTAAATGATACTGCCTGTTGCAGCCAGAAATACGAGACCAAGGAAACTTCCGATAAAAAGTAGAGACCCCACACTTTCCAAGCTTGTTTGGTAATCTTGAGGAGCACTGGAAAATAGCGCTTCTTCAGGTAATTGCTTTGCAATTTCTTTAGATAAATCTACAGAGGCATGATCTACCCCAAGGACACGATAGTGCAGCACTTCCCCATCATTTCGCAATACTTTATACTGGTCATCCGAGACTACCACTGTTATACCTGCTGTGCCTCCATTCAATACGGTTTGTGTTTTAAAGCCTTGGAATGTGAGTTGATGGCCGTTTCCTGTCGTTATAGTTTTTCCTGTATATATAGGTGAGAACCTTTTATCATATCCAATATCTAAAATAACCGCGTAGCCATCATTTACATTTAATTTTTCTTTATGTTGTACACTTCCTAATTTGTTGTATGTTTTTTCATCGATAACTGTATATCCTCTTTTATCAGAGCTATCGAATGTTGATGGCGAGTTTAATTCTTTCGTATGAAACGTAATGGATAGTGCTTCGATATTTTTATCGTATTTTGTATCTGATAGTACAGCACTCACCTGTTTATCCATTTCTGCATCTGTTGATTGATACATAAAGGTATTCGGATTAATAGTTTTCGCCGAGTCATTCGTATTGTAATAAAGACTATAGACCGCTCCACCGGCTGTTACTGTCGTAGCACTCAACACCGCAATCACAGTTAATGTACGTGCATTCCCACGGACACGATAGAGCAGTTGCGAAATGGTCATTACATGAAGGCCTTTCCACAGCCACTTTTCATTTTTCTTAATCATTGCCAGCACAAAGCCAGTCACACTGTGGAACAATAAAAATGTACCCACAATAACCGTTGTTAAAATAATTAATACAGTCATGAGAAATCCAATTTTTTCCCATACCTTAGAAGTGAAAATATCCTGCATCGCGAGCCAATAGCCCAAGACAATTAGTAATACTCCAAGAACAGCTACTATCATAGATGATTTGGGCGCCACTTCTCCCTTTTTCGAAGCATGAAATAAATCAATCAGCTTAAATTTATAAATCAAGCGATAGCCTTGATACGATGTAACTAAGAAAATAAGCAGAAATACGATAGCAGTGTTCATCGCTGCTGCCGCTGAAAATGTAAAGGGTGCTACAACGTCATAACCCATTAAATGAATCAAAATCGTCATAAATCCTTTTGAACAAAGGAACCCAAGTACAATCCCTACTACTAAAGAGAATAATCCTAATAATAAATTTTCAAAAAAGAGCATAAAGCCTATTTGACGATTACGTACACCCAGCAACGCATACAATGCCACTTCTTTTTTACGTTTTTTCATAAAAAATGAATTAGAATAGGCGATAAATATGGCAACGAAAAAGATAAGGATGACTGCCGCCCCACTCATTAGTGAACCTAGTTTTTGCGATGAAGCCGTCTGTTCTGCAATCGTATCACTATATTTTAATGTCACAAATGTAAAGTAAATGATGATACTAAACACCATCGATGCAATGTATAAAAAATATTGAGAAAAGTTTCGTGCTATATTTCTTCTTGCTAGACTAAATAACGTCATCTACCTCACCCCCAATGGCTGCATGAACATCTAAGATCTCTTGGAAGAAGGCTTTGCGTGTCTGATCACGACGATATATTTCTGTTGAAAATGAACCATCCTTGATGAAAATAATCCGGCGGCAGAAGCTTGCGGCAAATGCATCATGGGTCACCATCATAATGGTCGAATTGTTATTTTCATTTAAAGTACTTAAGCTTTCCAATAAATCTGTTGCTGATTTGGAGTCGAGTGCACCTGTTGGTTCATCAGCCAAAATCAGTGCAGGCTCTGTCACAAGCGCTCTAGCCGCAGCGGTTCTTTGCTTTTGACCACCAGAAATTTGGTAAGGATATTTTGCCAGTAAATCTTCAATACCAAATACTTTAGAGATCTGAGTCACGAGGTGATTGATTTTCTTCGCTGGAATTTTAGCAATCGCCAGAGGAAGCAATATGTTTTCCTTTACAGTCAAGGAATCGAGTAAATTGTAATCTTGGAAGATGAAACCGAGATTATCACGTCGGAAGTCTGCCAAAGCTGTTTCCTTCATATCATGAATACTCTTATTCTTCATATAAATCTTCCCTTCAGTTGGAGAATCAATGGTTGCTAACAAATTTAGCAAGGTTGATTTTCCCGCTCCGGAAGGTCCCATAATCCCTACAAACTCACCTGCATGAATGTCAAAAGACACGTTTTCTAACGCTGTGTAAGCAGCACTTAACTTCCCGTACACTTTTTTTATATTTTCTATTTTTAATAATGGTTCCATTCATTTCACCTCTTAATTTGCTGATGCTTATACTATAGGCTGCGAACCTTACAGCAAATTCATGCCAACCTTACAACAAGCTTAAATCTACAAAAAAAGGGATACCCCGTAGCCATTTAAGACTACTACGGGGTACCCCTTTGCTATTGAATAGGATTTAGGTGAGTGTTTTGAGTGGGCGCTCCGCGGAGCTGTCTCCGCAATCTTCTCTAAAAATAACAAAAAGGAATCGCCCTTCTACATTATTTTTTTCTAGTTGTATATAAATCAGAAGCTTCATCAAAGTAGAAGCGGCGTTTTTCTTTGCCAAACACGACTAACATAACATGGATGAACAACACGATCGTTAAAGTGATATAGGTCAATCCAGCACCTAGCGTTAAGAATATAGATGCCTTATAAAATGGAGAATCCATTGATATTTCTAGGTTATTCAAAGTATTCGCAATTACTGTTGTGAAGTATATCGCGTAAATAGCACCAAAACGTTTAAATAATCGCTTGTTTGTTTCCACTCGACTTACTTTACTGTCATAGCGATAGCGCATAATTTTCGTACCGACTGTCGATCCGTTCCAAATCCATGGAATAATAAACAATGTTACAGAAAGTGTAATTGTAGTCGCAATAAATTCACTAACCATATTAACGTTGGTCATACTCAACACAACTTTAACTACCATGTTGCTGATAAATATATCAATCATAACAGCTAGCAACACAGACATTCCTCTTACTTCATCAAGAGCCAATAATCTTTCTGCTTTCTCATTAATTTTCTTTTTTGATGGGAATAACGCTAACACGGCTGGAGCAATAAAGAAACCCAGTACCCCGCCAGTAGTATTCAACAATAAATCATCCACATCAAAAATGCGATAAGGGCAATTATAAATTCCGTAAATGCCGGTTATCTGTGTTACCTCATAAAATAATGTTAATAAGAACGTGATTCCTAGCGCTTTCTTCCAGTATTTCTTGTCTTGAAAAAAGTATCGCAAATAAATACCAAAAGGTAATAAAAGCAAGAAATTGAAAAACGCTTGATAGAATGATGGTTGGCTAAATAACAGTCTATAAGTTGCAGGCTGTGATAAAACGATACCACTATTCCCTAAGTTGTTCACTATAAATTGAAATGGCATAAGTGAATAATGTTGTGTACCCGGTTTTTGTAGCGAACAAGTATTACGTATTTCTGGCAACGGCAACAAAACTAAAAATAACGCTGCTAGAAAGTAGAAGATAAATGAAAATGAAATTAACGTGGTAGAAAATGGAAGATAGTTATATTTTCTATATGTATAAATGAGCCATGGGATAGATAAGGCAAATGCTAAAACAACAAAACAGATCGCTGCCACAAAGATTGGTTGAGTATATACTGACATTGTTTCTCCCTTTCAAACACTAAATTTATTAAGTATTTATATTTACCATAAAACTGATTCTAATTCAACTGGAGTTGGAACATTTTATCATATTTAAGGATCCTGTAATGTTGGCATTAATTTAATGTAAGGTTCGCAACTTATACTGACTTCTAGCAAATAAAATTATTTTCAAAGGAGAAACATTAATGAATCCCTCCATTTCACAAAAAGAAAGAATTATTTCACTCGACATCATTCGCGGACTTGCTCTTTTTGGCATACTGCTTATAAATGTTGGAGCATTTAAAATTATTATGGAAGGTGATCCCTTACCAGACTATAGTGGCATTAATGGAATCATCAGTAGTTTGATAACTATCTTCGTACATAAAAAATTCTTTTCGATTTTTTCATTCCTATTTGGAGTAGGTCTATACATTTTCGCCTCAAGAGCCGAAAGCCGAGGAGATAAACCAAGATGGCGTATGGCTAGACGTTTACTAATCCTCTTGCTGCTGGGAATCATTCATTGGTTTATCTTTTGGGGAACAATTCTACCCGCATACTCCATTATCGGATTGTTTCTGATCCCTTTTTATCACACAACGGTTTCTACACTTAAAAAGTGGCTTGTTGGTATGACATCAATTTACATCATTTCCCTGGTGTCAAACATATTTACACCATCTCTTGGGGCAATATCATCTATCCTAGATATCTTTTCTAATGACGCTATACAAATCTTCATTATGTTTTTAGCTGGTTTTTTAACCGCAAAATCAGGTTGGCTGACACATATACAAGAATTGTCCAAACCCATTAGATGGATTCAAATTGCGTCATTTCTTTTGTTCGTTAGTTTCTCACTATGGATTTGGAACGCTTCTCAAAGCGGGAACAGCAATGTAGATTCAGTTACGGCCTTAGGATCACTCCCAACCACTATGTTTTACTTAACATCATTATTTCTACTTTTAGAAAATAAACACATTGTGAAATTTCTGACACCCATATCATGGGTTGGTCAAATGGCGTTTACAAATTATGTCACACAAAGCATTATAGGGACGACAATCATTTCAATTATAGGTCTCGAAGTCGTTTCACCAAAAGATGTTCTCTACATTGCAGTTCTGATTTATATTATTCAAATCATTTTTAGCACAATCTGGTTCAAGTTTTTTTCCATGGGACCCTTAGAAAAGGTTTGGCGCTTGATGACATACGGGACAAAGCATGCAACAAAACGATAAAAGCTCCTACGAAATTATTACCTAACACTTGAAAGTGTTCAGAGGCTTCATGGGGTTGGAGCCTAGAGGGATGATGTTTTTCTATACTCGTTTTCTATGTAGGACAAATTTCTGATGCGGGTAATTAAACTCCTCTACCAACTCATATTCAACAAAACCAAGTTTCTTATATCAGCATCGCTTGCCACAAATAGCGGTGTGTCTGTTTATATTTTAATTACCGTTCGCTTATAGCTTTCCAATCATTCTGCAGTGTCTAAACCAAGAAAGCTAGTTCTCACCTTTATCTAATTTACTATAGTACTCGATCGGGGGATTGCTTTAGTCATATATCTCTGGGTATAAAAAGCAAAAAAGAGTCTGAGCGATAAGGATTTCTCCTTTATCGCTCAGACTCTTTACCTAATTATATATAGCTATCACTTTCCAAATAAGAAAGTTAAATGAGTAGGAGCCACCTCGATCTGAGGTGGCTACCGTTGTAATATGGAGCTATTGTGACTGTAAGCTTAATTTTTTCTGCTAGTGTATGATGATGCACCACCAATTCCGGCTCCGATTGCAACACCGATTGCCACTCCAATAGCAAGGTTATGAAACATGATACCTTTTTTAGATAAGAAAAGGGGTCAATCCTTTTGCAATAACCAGGTGGCCTTTATCATTTGGGTGGATGGGCAAAGATCCGCTGAGCGCATCTTCTAGCTTGCCGTGTTGATACCCATAAATAAGATTAGCCTGTTTTCCTTCGAACCAATTGTGAGTAGGAACTACAGTTACCCCATATTTAGAGGCTAGCTCTTTTATCGTACAATTTAATTGGTCAATTGCTTCAACTGCAAGAGGGCTGTTCGGAAAAGGATTGTATTGCGTGCAGCATATGATCCGAGCACAGCTTCCTTTTTTGATCTGAGTAAAAATAGCACTTAAATTACGTCTATAGCTACTTATGATTTGTTTAGCAGCTAGTGGTTTCTTCGTTCGAAGTGAAGTTAGTGCAGCATTGGCTAGGTCAACTCCTCCAATCCAGACAGAAACAACAGAGGAGCGACAGATTACGGAGGAACCGTTCCATATCACGGCATCCAATAGATTACCGCTGTTCCACCCGGGTCTAGCCAGAACAAACCCTCGAACCTTTCGAGAATCAGAATTTAAAGCAGATACAGCCAATTGGGGATAAGAGCATGCCCAAGAAGATGCGTTCTCCCCGAATGTAATAGAATCTCCGAGCGCTGTATAGATCATGGGCTATCACCATCTCCTCTATTAACCCTATACATACAATTCATCTTAGAAATAATATATTGCAATGAGGTAATGGGGGTGTGGACATTAGCAAGCATTATTCGAGATGGGCAATTAACATAGTTGTTGTATAATGAATTCAAGGAGGTTACTGAAGGCGCGATGAATAAAATATTGAAGATCATAAAAAATGTTGTTCTAGTTATCATAGGAGTCTTGTTCTTAATAATTGCTATCAGTTACATCAATCATAGAATTCAATTGCATAACGAATCAGCTTTGCTAACACCTACTGGAACAGTGGTGAATGTAAATAACCATCAAATGCATGTTTATACCGAAGGCATTGGCGATAAGACACTTGTCTTTATGTCGGGTGGCGGTACTGCTTCTCCGGTGCTAGATTTTAAAGGGTTATATTCCAAACTGTCTGATCGATATAGAATTGCAGTCGTCGAAAAGGCGGGCTATGGTTATAGTGAAACTGCGGCTGTCTCTCGGGATATAGATACTATACTAGAAGAGACTAGGGCTGCTTTGACTTTAGCGGGTGAAAAGGCGCCATACGTCCTTTTTCCACACTCCATGTCTGGCATCGAAGCTCTCTATTGGGCGCAAAAATACCCGGAAGAGGTTGTTTCTATTATTGGGCTTGATCCTGCTATTCCAGCAGCATATGAGAAATATCCATTACCATCAGAATTGTCAATGGCGCTTACTAGCTTTGGCGCTCGTATCGGTATTACGCGTTTCTTCCCAGCCATTGTTGATTCTTCTGCCGCAATTCAAGAAAATCATTTGTTTGATCAAGAAAACAAGATTTACCGTGCGATATTTTATGCCAAAACACAAACATCGAACATGAATGAAGAAGTGAAGATGATCGTAAACAATGCGCAGAAAGTAGCGGATGGCGGAATCCCTGATGTACCGATGTACTTCTTTATTTCGAATGGTCAAGAAATACCATTAGCGGATTGGGGAAATCTATTAATTACATACGCGGAGTCTGCGAGGAATGGAAAGTATATGGTTTTGGATTGCGGTCATTATATTCATGACTATGAGCCTGAAATCATAGCGGAAGAGAGTATGAAATATATAGAAGGTTTGCAATAGACAAATCGCTCATACATTTTGTTAAAAGGAGGCGTCTGCCATGAAGGTTCTTGAAACAGATCGGCTAGTTCTTCGTTTTTTAACACCGGATGATGCGGAATTTATGTTTGAGTTATTAAATAGTCCTGGCTGGTTGGAATTCATCGGTGATAAAGGCATCAAAACCGTCGAGGACGCGCGTGATTATATTCTGAAGGGTCCTGTTGAAATGTATAACCGATTGGGCTTTGGTCTGTATTTGACCGAGCTTAAGGCAGATGCTGTTCCTATTGGGGTCTGCGGACTGATCAAAAGAGATGGGTTAGAAGATGTGGATATTGGCTATGCATTTCTTCCGAACTTCTGGGGGAAAGGATATGCGTACGAGTCAGCTGCTGGCGTTTTGGCCTATGGTAAGGAAGTGTTGGGCATAAATCGAATTGTGGCAATAACCTCTACGGACAATCTAAGATCAGCGAAGCTGCTTGAAAAGTTAGGGCTGCAATTTGAAAGAATGGTTAAGCTTTCGAATGATGGAGAAGAGATCAGATTATTTGGAATGTGATCAAGGTGGACACTCTGAAGTGTCCATTTTTTTAATGTTTTTTTAATGCTCAAATTAAAGGAATTTACGGATTCTTCGAGGAATTAATAGATTATACAACATCGTAGCGAGGAGAATGCATATGTCAAATATCCTGAATGTAATCGTTATTGCTGCTCATCCAGATGAGCCGGAGGAGTATGCAGCTGGCACGGCAGCCTTATACGCAGAGCTTGGGCATCGTGTTAAATTCCTGACTCTGACGAATGGGGATATCGGTCATTACAACTATAAGGGTCCAGAGCTTGCTAAACGCAGACATGGAGAAGCGCTTCTTGCTGCTGAACGTCTTGGCGTTCAAGAGTACACAATCTGGGACATTTCCGATGGCTGGCTTGTGCCTAGTCTAGAGAATCGCGATAAAGTGGTTGCGCATATCCGTGAATGGGATGCTGACGTTGTGATCACATTCCATGGCAATGGTGGCGGCCATTTTGATAATCGTAATGCGGGAAGAATCGTTCGTGAAGCGGCTGAACACATAGCAAGTGGTGCTGCCGAAGACAGTAAACAACCTTTATTCTTGCTGATGCCCGATTTCTCGGCACGTTCGATCTATAAAGCAGACCTAGCGATCGATATCACATCAGTTCTGGAGAAGAAGCTGCTTGGCTGTGATGCTCACGCCTCCCAATTCTATGAATTGGCGCCTTGGCAGAAGCGTATAGATCATCTGGTGCCAGAAGGCTGGGAACAGCGTAGAGCGTTCATTTTGAAATATTGGTCTGATTTCTTCGTGGTATCGGAGGAGATGGTTCCAGCGCTTGAGCGTTGGTACGGTAAGGATAAAGCGTCAGCGATTAAATATGCGGAGCCGTTCGAGATTGCTGATTACAATCCAAAACAATGGACTGAAGAAGAGCTTAGAACTTTGGTTCCTATGCTGCAGAACTAAACTATTGAATATCTGAGAAACTGCCAATGTTGGTATTATCCCCTTCAAGTAAACTTGGAGGGGATATTTTGTGATATTTGAAATTTTTATAGTAAATCTTTAGCAATAACTTAGAAATTCCTCTTCATCCTCTTCATTTTTCTTTTGTACATTGAGACTTAAGTTAAACAAATTGAATGAGGAGGAAGTTACGCATGAGGATGTTGGAAATAGGTTTGATTGTGATCAATTTTGGACTGCTTTATTGGGCCGTTATGACGAATAGAAAAGATGGTCGGGGCTCTTATATCCCTGTAGCGATTGCTTTTGGTTTGGTTATTGTGCAAATTGCTGTAGAAGGCGGACGATGGGAGATGGTTCCTGCTTACTTGACGCCACTTCTATTGACGACTTATATCTTCTTAGGCAAGCGGAAGGAAGGAGGCAGAAGCAGGATTGCGGTTATCATTCAAACGGGGTTATTAAGCGTATATCTATTGGTCTCTGTTGTACTGCCTTCGGTACTCCCAGTATTCTCATTTGAGAAGCCAACAGGTCCTTATGCAGTCGGAACTGCGGTTTATCATTGGATTGACGAACAGCGGAGAGAAACTTATTCGGATAATCCTGACGATAAGCGCGAACTCATGGTGCAATTCTGGTATCCAGCAGCCACTGAAGAAGGTGGTAAAGAGATGAGCACTTATTTACAGAACTCATCGAAGATGGCGGAAGCTATATCATCCAATATGATGGACCTTCCATCTTTTACGCTCAGTCATCTGGGACTGGTCAAAACACATTCTATACAGGAAGCGATGCTTTCGGATTCGGAAAGCCGTTATCCCGTATTGATCTTTTCCCATGGGATGATCGGTTATCGCAATCAGAATATGTTCCAAATGGAGGAACTTGCTAGCCATGGCTATATCGTTGTGGGCATCGATTATGCATATGAAGCTGCTGCGTCTGTTTATCCTGATGGAAGGGTCGCTATGAGTAAAATTGACAGCAGTTTGACTTCCAATGCTCGATATGAAATGCATATACCGCTATGGACATCTGATGCTACCTTTGTGCTCAATCAGTTGGAGAAGATAAATCAGAACGATGCTACGGGCCGTTTTACAGGGAAACTCGATCTTGAACGAATCGGAATGCTTGGACATTCATTCGGTGGAGCTGTTTCGGTTCAAATGCTGCAGAATGATTCGCGTGTAAAAGCAGCCCTTAGTATGGACGGAGGATTTTATGGTCCCCCTGTTTCGAATAAAGGCTTAGGTAAACCGTTCTTCATGATGTATGCAGAAGAGACGTATAGTAGGATAATGACTTCTTACGATGATGTAGCGAAGCAGTTAGGTGGCGTAAGCCGAGAAACGTTTGAAGCCCCGCGAAAAGAATATATCGAAAAATCAAACAATGCACTAGCAGGTGGGGGATTATCACTCCTTATTCCTGGCTCGAAGCATGCAAGTTTCTCCGATCTTACCTTATTCTTTCCATGGCTAGGATTAAGCGGACCAGACCCACGGCGGGATCATAGAATAGTGAACGAATTTAGCGTTGCTTTTTTCGATCGATATTTAAAAGGAAAGAACGATTCCGCACTTCAAGCATTGGCTGCCAAATACCCCGAAGTTAATTTCAAGGTAAATAAATAAATTCTATGCGTGCCCTGATATTGGAAGTTCAATGATAAAAGTATAATAGCCCGCTGAATGTACGAGGTTTAATGTGCCACCGTGCCGTTCGATAATATTTTTGGCAATGGATAAACCTAATCCTGAACCGTTCTGGATGGATTGGGCCGCACGGGAAAGATCAGCCTTATAAAATCGTTCGAATAACAGCCCCTCTTGCTCCATCGATATCGGTGTTCCTTCATTTTCGATTTTGATGATAACAGAGGGGAATCGTTCATCCATTGATACTCGAACCACTCCAGGCTTAACCGAGAATTTCAATGCATTCATTAAAAGGTTATCGACGGCTCTCCTTATTTTTTCTGGATCCATCGAAATGGGCAATGTTTTAATCGTTAAACATGTCTCTACAGTGACACCAAGTTCTTTAGCGAAGGGTTGATATTCAGCCAGAATTTGCGTGAGCAGCTCCTGTATATCAACCTGATCAGTTTCAAATTTGGCTTCACTGTTTGTGAGACGTGTGTATTCAAATAAGTCATCAATGAGATTCTTCAGTTGAAGGGATTTTTTGTAGATGATGTCAATGAAACGTTCTTGCTCCTGCTCATTTTGACAGACTCTATTTATCAACAACTCCAGATATCCAATAATGCTCGTAAGAGGTGTTCGTAGATCGTGGGATACGCCTGTAATCAGATCCATTTTGGATTTTTCGATTTGTCTTTCCTTTTGGATTTGGATTTCCATTTTTTCAGCCATTGCATTAATGTTTGCTGCAACCTTACCTAACTCATCTGTCCTTGAGATCGGAATGCGATAATGGAGATTTCCTCTGGCAATAAAATCAAGTCCTTCAGCTAGATGATACAGATATTGTATGATCCGATTGGTCATAAGGGAAAAGCTTATAATAAACAGGATGACAAATGAGAAGATAGATAATAGGGGTGACAGATAGAAAATTAAGTGAGGATCAGGCAGACTGATTAAGAATGATTCGTTGATATAGGACGATAAGTTAATTGCAATAATTAGGCTAAAGAGAAACGACCAGAACATTCGCACACGAATACTGTTTTTTCCTGAAATATGAGCAATGAGTTTATTTTTCAATTTTATATCCCACTCCCCAGACTGTCTTAAGATACTGCGGCTCTCGGGGGTTTTCTTCGATTTTCTCTCGGAGATTTCGGATATGAACTACAACTGTATTGTCAGAGAAGTTCGCGCTTTCTTTCCATACACGTTCGTAAATTTTATCCACGCTGAACACATGCCCTCGATTGCTGGCCACCAGTTCAAGTATGGCAAATTCTAGAGGTGTTAGAGAAACTTCTTTACCCTTTACAGTTACTTGGTGCTGAGCCTTGTCTATGATTAAGTCGCCGATAGAAATGACTTCTTCCTCAAGATCCTTGACGATATAGCTTTGCCGACGCAAATGCGCTTTGACGCGTGCTACCAACTCTAGAAGACTGAATGGCTTGGTAACATAATCATCAGCCCCTATCGTTAGCCCGGT
Source organism: Paenibacillus albiflavus (assembly GCF_004344915.1). GTDB lineage: Bacteria > Bacillota > Bacilli > Paenibacillales > NBRC-103111 > Paenibacillus_AM > Paenibacillus_AM albiflavus. The sequence continues at coordinate 48,641 of NZ_SKFG01000005.1, forward strand.
TATTTTATCGATATCTTCTTCCTTGGCGGAGAGCATGATAATGGGGATATTTGAGGTTTCTCTAATTTTGAGGCACGTTTTGATCCCGTCCATAAGAGGCATCATTACATCCAGAATGATCAATTGCACTGGCGATGATTTGATAATTTCTAATGCTTGTAAACCATTCTCTGCTTCAAGCACATGATAACCTTCATTGGACAAAAAGATGTTAATAAAGTTTCTGATTTCAGAGTCGTCATCCACAATTAAAACAGTGGTCTTCTTCATCTATAACCTCCATAATCTTTACTTGTTATTTAGCATAAGCAAATTAACTGAAGATTTTGTGGAGAAAAATCTGAAGAATATATGAAGAGATAAATACAAGCAGGTATTTATCTCCTAATCGATTTTCGCCCCATAGGATCTAGCAAAAGCAACAGCTTGGAATTCATCTAATCTAGCGCCTTTGATATCAAAAGATTTAAAATCAACGCCATCCATAACGGCTCCTCTAAGATCAGCGCCGCTTAGCTTGACCTTGCCAAGATGCGCTCTAGTTAAGTCTGCATCCCGCAGATTAGCCTTCTCTAAATTACATTCATATAAGTCTGCTTCTACGAAACGGACATTGCGAAGCGTTTGCCTCGAGAGATTCCGAAATCTGAGATTCGTATAAGACCAGTCGCCGCCTAGAATCGTAATTCCATCCATGTAGGCTTCGGTGAAGTCGGAACCGACCATTTTGCATTCTTCAAATTTAGCGACAAATAGATTTGCTCCATTGAAACGACAGTTCGTAAAAGCAGATGAGGTATGGAGAGAGGCGTTCAGGCTAGCCCCTGTAAAATCACAATCGATGAATTGGCAGCCGCTTGTCCATACTTCCTCCATATATGCGCTGCGAAACCGACAGCGAGTAAATGTACAATTTCGCAGTTCCCCTTCGCTGAACTCAACATGGCTAAAATCAACATCTATATACTGCCTATCACAATATAGATCCATAACCAAACTCCTATCACACAATAATAGAAAAATAACGTTTATCACATCTATTGTATGCTATGACGAGCACTCAGGCAAAAACAAGTCAAAACCGAACTATAATTTTATGGTGTCCAAAAAATGTTCGTTTTTTCGAAATTGACAGGGCTATAATCACCTGTTAAACTAAAATTACTCAAGTAAATCTTATTCAACTTAATATAAATCAATCTCGTATAACGTCAGGAATATGGCCTGAAAGTCTCTACCCAGAAACCGTAAATTACTGGACTACGAGGGTGATGTAAGTCTGCATGCTTTCACACCTATCCGTCCAGATCATGTTGCCTATTTGGCCATTTCTGGATTTTTCTATTTATTGCGATAAATAATCAAAGAAAGTTGGTAGAATATGACCGCACGCGTTGGAGTTATTATGGGTAGCCAGTCAGATTGGGAAACAATGAGGAAGGCATGCGATGTGCTGGATGAACTTGAAGTACCTTATGAGAAGAAGGTTGTTTCTGCGCATCGTACACCAGACTTGATGTTTGAGTATGCCGAAACTGCTATCGAACGCGGCCTTCAGGTTATTATCGCGGGAGCGGGAGGAGCGGCGCATCTGCCAGGAATGGTAGCGGCTAAGACGGAGCTTCCCGTTATCGGCGTTCCAGTTCAATCCAAAGCACTTAATGGCCTTGACTCACTTCTATCGATTGTGCAAATGCCTGCTGGCATTCCAGTAGCAACTGTTGCAATTGGTCAGGCAGGTGCAGCGAATGCAGGTCTGCTTGCAGCGCAAATGCTTGGAGCCTTCGATCCTGAACTTCAAGCACGGATTCGCGCACGTCGTGAACAAACGAAGCAAGCTGTTCTGGAAAGCAGTGACTTAATATGATGAAAAATACAGAGACTAAAGAACAGGTGCTATTGCCTGGAAGTACAATTGGAGTATTGGGCGGCGGACAGCTAGGTCGTATGCTTGCCTTATCGGGTAGGGCGATGGGTTATCGATTTATTACCTTAGATCCAACTCCTGACGCTCCGTGCGGTCAAGTAGCCGATGAGCAGCTTGTTGCAGCCTACGATAATTTGGAAGCTGCACGTGAGCTTGCAAATAAATCAGATGTTATAACATACGAATTCGAGAATGTAGATGCAGGCGTAACGGAATTATTAATGAAGGAAACTTATGTGCCGCAAGGCAGCAAGCTATTATATGTGACCCAGCATCGCCTTCGGGAGAAGCGCGCGATCGAGGCAACGGGAGTGAAGGTAGCGCCATATAGAGAAATCGATAGCGTGGCTGCACTTCAAGACGCTGTTCAAGCGTTTGGAATGCCTTGTGTGCTGAAGACTGCAATGGGTGGCTATGACGGCAAAGGACAATGGGTTATTCGTTCCTATGAGGAGATTCCAGAAGCCTACGAAACCTTAGCTAAAGCCAATACAGAATTAGTGTTAGAGCAATTCATTCATTTTGACAAAGAAATATCGGTAATCGCAGCTAGAAGCCCGCGTGGCGAAGTGAAAGTGTTTGCCCCCGCAGAGAATGTGCATGTAGATAATATTCTTCATTTATCAATTGTGCCGGCAAGAGTGTCTCATGAGATCACGAAACGCGCTGAAGAGCTAGCGATTCGAATTGCAGAAGGATTAGAGATTGTCGGATTAATTGCAGTAGAGATGTTCTTGACACCAGATGGGGAATTATTTGTGAATGAGCTGGCCCCACGTCCTCACAATTCAGGGCATTATACAATGGAAGCTTGCCATACGAGTCAATTCGAGCAGCATCTTCGAGCGATTTGTAATCTACCGCTTGGTTCAACTGAGCTTATGACCCCTGTGGTAATGGTTAATCTTCTCGGAGAACATGTGGAGCCTATCCTACATTGGATGAAACTTCAAGCAAATAAACTTGCAGATTCAGCAGACAACAAGTTTAATGGTATTATTCCCAAAATTCATTTGTACGGCAAGCACGAGGCTAAGCATAAGCGCAAAATGGGCCATATCAATCTACTTACAAAGGATTTAGATTTGGCACTTGAATGGGTTGAGCAAATGGGGATTTGGTCATCAAGAAGTAAATGAATCTATGGAGGTTAGGTTAATGATTGAACGTTATACACGTCCTGAAATGGCACGTATTTGGACAGAAGAGAACAAGTTTAGAGCATGGCTGGAGGTTGAGATTCTATCCTGCGAGGCATGGTCAGAGCTAGGTGTAATACCGAAGGAAGATGTACAGTTGCTTCGTGAGAAAGCGGATTTCTCAATCGATCGAATTTATGAAATTGAGCAAGAAACACGCCATGATGTGATTGCCTTCACGCGTGCCGTGTCCGAGAGCTTGGGCGATGAGCGCAAATGGGTGCACTACGGCTTAACTTCAACGGATGTTGTAGATACAGCGCTTGGCTATTTGCTACTTCAAGCGAATGAAATCATCGAGAAGGATTTGAACAATTTTATCGAGATCCTGCGCAATAAAGCGATTGAACATAAATATACAGCGATGATGGGCAGAACACATGGTGTACATGCAGAGCCAACAACCTTTGGTCTCAAAATGGCGCTGTGGTACGAAGAAATGAAACGGAACCTTGAGCGTTTCCGCTTTGCAGCAGATGGCGTACAATATGGCAAAATTTCTGGTGCAGTCGGAACGTACGCCAATATTGATCCGTTCGTTGAGGTTTATGTATGCGGCAAGCTTGGAACGAAGCCTGCTCCAATCTCTACACAAACCTTGCAGCGTGACCGTCATGCTGAATACATGGCGACACTTGCACTTATTGCGACTTCAATGGATAAGTTCGCAACGGAGATTCGCGCACTTCAGAAGAGTGAATTCCGTGAAGTGGAAGAGCCGTTTGCCAAAGGTCAGAAGGGTTCCTCAGCAATGCCGCATAAACGCAATCCAATCGGCTGCGAGAGTATTTCAGGTTTATCTCGCGTGATCCGTGGTCACATGGTATCGGCATACGAGAACGTCACGCTGTGGCATGAACGTGATATTTCCCATTCGTCTGTTGAACGTATTATTCTACCTGACGCAACGATGCTGATTAACTATATGTTGAACCGTCTTGGCAACATCATCAAGAACCTGACCGTATTCCCTGAGAATATGAAGCGCAATATGAGAAGCACATACGATGTACCTTTCTCTGGTCGCGTGATGACGAAGCTGATCGATAAAGGATTTGCTCGTGAACAAGCCTATGACACTGTTCAACCTCGCGCGATGCAAGCGTGGGAAGAGCAGCGTTCATTCCGCGATATCGTGTTTGCAACACCTGAGATTACAGAAGTACTTAGCCCCGAAGAATTGGCAGACTGCTTCGATCCAAGCTGGCATTTGAAGCATGTAGATACAATCTTTGACCGTTTAAGTTTAAAATAGAGGCGTAGAGGCATACTTCCAAATCGATAAGGAGATGTAAACATGACAAGAACCGCATTAATGACAGCCGTTGATCTTGTAAAAGCACCGCTAATGTATAAAGGGAAGGTCCGTGAGCTTTACGATTTAGGCAATGATCAAATGTTAATCGTCGTAACGGATCGTATTTCCGCATTCGACTACGTATTAGAGCCAGGAATTCCTGATAAAGGAAATGTACTGAACTTAGTCACCAGAGCTTGGTTTGAAGTAACCGCGCAATTTATGCAGAATCACATGATTCACTGTGACATTGATCAACTTGGCGATATTATCGTTGATAAAGAAGTTCTTCGTCATCGCATCATGGTGACCCGCAAGGCGACTCGTATTCCTGTAGAATGTGTCGTTCGCGGATATGTAACAGGGGGCGGCTGGCGTCAATACCAAGAAACAGGCATGATCAATGGTCGGGAATTGCCAGCAGGACTTCGCAAGAATGAGAGATTGCCACATCCGATCTTCACGCCTGCAAAGAAAAATGATGTCGGTCATGACGAAGATATTACGATCGCTGAAATGGAAGCATGGCTTGGTGAGAAGTTAACAGCTCAGTTAGCTGAGAAGAGCATTATGCTTTATGTGCTCGCACATGCTTACTGCGAAGATCGCGGTATTGTCTTAGCGGATACCAAATTAGAGTTTGGATTCATTGACGATGAAATCTTATTGATTGACGAGATATTCACACCAGACTCTTCACGCTTCTGGGCTATGGATAAGTATGATCTTGATATCGAAATTGACTCCATGGACAAAGAGCCAGTACGTACATTCTTAGCTAATTCCAATTGGGACAAAAACTCTCAGCCTGATCCACTTCCTGCTGAAGTTGTTGAAGAAACCGCACAACGTTATACCCAAATTCTTCATGCCTTGTTCCAAGAAAAATAAAACACATCTCCGAGGAGGATATCCACGATGAAAGCAACCGTCTATGTGACGATTAAGCAGAATGTACTCGACCCGCAAGGAAGCGCAGTAGAAGGCGCATTACATTCAATGGGTTTTGACGAAGTAAGCAAGGTTCGCGTTGGCAAGTATCTTGAGTTCGACCTGAACATAACAGATCGCGCCGAAGCCGAATCCCGCATCACAACCATGTGCGAAAAGCTTCTAGCAAATACGGTAATCGAAGACTACCGTTATGAGCTTGTGTAATCTCTTAATCTATCACATAGGCGAAACATTGTGTTAATAGCGAGCATGGTGGCTGCTGCGGGTCGGATCGTTCTTCCGATCGCTGTTGTATCCGAATTTCCTGATCAGGTAAGACCATTTCGAGGTAGAAATTCGGCTACAAAGGCGAACACTATCGTTTCTCCAGAACGATCCGTCCCTCCGCTGCCTTCGCTACTATTAATAATGTGTGCCATACGTAATGAGATTGCGAGATTTGTGGGGTAAGTAGAAAGAGTTTTGTTACTTTGCGAAGCAATAGTAACGAAGGTTGTATAGTAAGCGAAGCAACGAAATGAAAAATTCATTTCTAGCGGAAAGTTTACGTCAGACCTTTGAAATGGTGTTATATCCATAAATTCTAATCAATAAGAATACCATTTCAACAGTCGGTGTCCAAGTTTTCGTAAGAAAACTACATCGGAAGCATATGCTTAGAAAAGAATTTGTAATGGAGTTTGCGTAGCATCAAACAATTTTAGACCGAAAATTACGAATGTTCAGCACCATTTTCCATATACCGAAGGAGGATCTTCCCCATGAAATTTGCCGTTCTCGTATTCCCGGGATCGAATTGCGACATTGATTGCTATAAAGCAGTAGAAGATTGCGTAGGCCAGCAGGTCGATTACGTATGGCATACAGCAACGGATTTATCTGCTTATGATTGTATTCTCGTACCTGGTGGATTCTCATATGGCGATTACTTGCGTTGTGGTGCGATTGCTAGATTTGCACCTGTCATGACAGCATTAGTTGAAGCGATCAATCAAGGTAAGTATGTCCTTGGGATTTGCAATGGTTTTCAGATTCTGACGGAAGCGGGTCTATTGCCTGGTGCCCTATTGCGTAACAATTCGCTTAAGTTCCGCTGTCACCAAGCATCGCTTGAAGTTGTGAACAATGAGAATCCATTCATGATGGATTATGCGAAGGGTGAAGTGATTCACATTCCAATCGCACATGGCGAAGGCAACTACTATGTGGACGAAGCAACGCTGGCAGAACTGCAAGCGAATAATCAGATTCTGCTTCGTTACGCAGCTGGTACGAATCCGAATGGTTCACTTGATGACATTGCAGGTGTATGCAACAAGCAGGGAAATGTCGTGGGAATGATGCCGCATCCAGAGCGTGCCGTGCATGAATTGCTAGGCTCGGCAGATGGCAAAAAAATGTTTACATCAATTTTGAAAGCATGGAGGAATGAACATGACGCAGCAGCTATCCGTTAAAGAACCAACAGCAGAGCAAATTGCCGAACAGAAGATTTACAAGCAAATGGGCGTATCGGATCAAGAATATTCGCTGATCTGCGGACATCTAGGGCGTCAACCGAACTATGTGGAAATTGGTGTGTTCTCCGTTATGTGGTCTGAACATTGTGCTTATAAGAATTCCAAGAACTTGCTTAGAAAATTCCCCGTCACTGGCCCACGCGTACTAATGGGACCTGGTGAGGGAGCTGGGATCGTAGATATCGGCGATAATCAAGCCGTTGCTTTTAAGATCGAATCACATAATCATCCATCTGCAATTGAGCCGTTTCAAGGTGCAGCTACGGGTGTAGGCGGGATTATTCGGGATATTTTCTCCATGGGCGCTCGTCCGATTGCTTCCCTTAACTCCCTACGCTTCGGCAAACTTGAGAATGATCGTGTGAAATATTTATTCGAGCATGTTGTGTCAGGGATTGCGGGTTACGGTAACTGTATCGGGATTCCAACGGTTGGCGGCGAAGTGATGTTCGATGAGAGTTATGAAGGAAATCCACTTGTAAATGCGATGTGCGTGGGTCTAATCGATCACGATAAAATTCAGCGCGGTGTAGCCAAAGGGGTCGGCAACCCAGTGTATTATGTGGGTCCGGCAACAGGTCGTGATGGTATTCACGGTGCAACGTTTGCCTCCGAGGAATTAACGGCAGAATCCGAAGCGAAGCGTCCAGCGGTTCAAGTAGGTGATCCGTTCATGGAGAAGCTTGTCATGGAATCCTGCTTGGAGTTAATTGATTCAGGTATCGTGCTTGGGATTCAAGATATGGGTGCTGCTGGTCTTACTTGCTCGTCATCCGAAATGGCTTCTAAGGCGGGCAACGGTTTGGAGCTATATCTGGATGAAGTGCCGCAGCGTGAGACAGGCATGACACCTTATGAAATGATGCTATCCGAATCGCAAGAGCGCATGTTGTTCGTCATTGAAGAGAAGGACGAGCCGATTGCGATGGAGATTTTTGACCGTTGGGGTGTTATTTGCAAGAAGGTTGGTAAAGTAACGGATGACGGACAATTGAAATTATTCCATGGTGGTGCGGTGGTTGCTGAAATGCCAGTCAAAGCATTAGTTGACGAGTGCCCAGTATACAATAAACCATCTAAAGTACCTGCTTATTATGAAGAGAATGCCAATGTAGATACAACACGTTATGCAGAAGTAACGGATTTGAATGAAGCGTTGTCGAAGGTGCTGGCTTCACCAACAGTTGCGAGCAAAGAATGGGTATACAGCCAATATGATCATATGGTTCGTACATCCACTGCGGTGCGTCCAGGTTCGGATGCAGCGGTAGTGCTTGTGCCAGGTACACGCAAAGCGCTAGCGATGACAACAGATTGCAATAGCAGATTCGTTTATTTGGATCCAGAAGTTGGCGGAAGAATTACCGTTAGTGAGGCAAGTCGGAACATTGTATGTTCAGGTGCGGAGCCGCTTGCGATTACAGATAATTTAAACTTCGGAAGTCCGGAGAAACCAGAGATTTTTTGGCAAATGGAAAAGGCAGTAGATGGGTTGGCAGAAGCTTGCCGTGAGCTGGATACACCAGTTATCGGAGGCAATGTATCGCTATACAATGAGACGCCTAAGGGTGCGATTCATCCAACACCAGTTGTCGGGATGGTTGGTTTAGTTCATGATGTAGACCACATTACGACACAAGGTTTTAAAAATGCAGGTGATGTCATTATCCTGCTTGGAGACACCAAAGCAGAGCTTGGCGGTTCCGAATTCCAGTATGTGATTCATGGTGTGACGGAAGGCCGTCCTCCAGAGCTAGACTTAGCTGCTGAGAAGAAGCTGCTGAAGGTTGTACTGGAAGTCATTCAGCAAGGCAAAGTGAAATCAGCGCATGACTTGTCAGATGGCGGGCTTGCCGTTGCATTAGCAGAGTCTTGTATTTCAGGTGGTAAGGGTGCGGATGTGAATTTTGCATCTTATTTACGCAAAGACTTCGCCTTATTCAGTGAAAGTCAATCACGTATTCTATTGTCAGTAACTCCTGAGCATGTTGAAGCTGTTGTGCATGCAGTGACTGCACAAGGTGTTCCTTGCCAAGTGATTGGAAAGGTTGCAAGCCACAAGCAGCTGAATGTCACTGTTAATAGTGTATCAGCGATTGAAGCTGAAGTAAGTACATTGGAAGCAACCTGGAAGGATGCGATTCCATGTCACATGAATTAGAAAATAAACAGCCCCTATGGACGGGCGATTACTATAACGAAGGCATGAATGCAGGCGAGAGCATTTTCGACAAGCTAGGCGAAGAATGCGGCGTGTTCGGCGTGTGGGGGCATGGAGACGCAGCGTCTCTATGCTACTACGGTCTGCATGCTTTGCAGCATAGAGGCCAAGAGAGTGCAGGTATCTGTACGAATGACAACGGAACATTCCATTACTATCGTGGAATGGGACTTGTGAAAGAAGTATTCAACAATAACAATTTGAAAGACCTTAAAGGCTCGAACGCAATCGCTCATGTTCGTTACTCTACGGCAGGCGAGAGCAAGCTCGTTAATGCTCAACCGCTTGTGTTCAAATATCGTGGTGGTGATCTGGCGATTGCGACGAACGGCAATATTGTGAATGCGAAGGAGCTTCGTCAGCAGCTTGAGAGCCAAGGCTCGATTTTTCAAACTAGCTCAGATACAGAAGTGCTGGCTCACTTGATTGCACGGTCGGAGCATAACGATATCGTTACGGCTGTGAAACATGCGCTTAAGCAGCTTGTTGGGGCTTATGCGTTCCTCATTCAGACACAGGATACGTTAATTGCTGCGCTTGATCCGAATGCTTTGCGTCCTTTTGCAATGGGCCAATTAGGCGATGCGTATCTGTTTTCATCCGAGACCTGTGCTTTTGATACAGTAGGTGCTTCATATGTGCGTGATGTTCATGCAGGCGAAATGATTATTTTCCAGCAGGGACACGAAATGCGGATCGAAAGCTATACCGAAGCGAAGAACAAAGCGGTATGCGCGATGGAATACGTCTATTTTGCACGCCCAGATTCCGATATCGATACCGTCAATATTCATGCTGCACGTAAACGGATGGGCAAGCTGCTTGCGATTGAAGCGTTCACGGACGCGGACGTTGTAACAGGTGTACCTGACTCTTCTATCTCTGCTGCAATTGGTTATGCGGAACAGACAGGAATTCCCTATGAGCTTGGGCTGATTAAGAATCGCTACACAGGTCGTACTTTCATTGAGCCGAGCCAAGAACTGCGTGAACAAGGCGTCAAAATGAAGCTAAGCGCCGTTCGCAAAGTTGTCGAAGGCAAACGCGTCGTCATGATCGACGATTCCATCGTAAGGGGTACAACTTCACTTCGAATTGTGAATCTGCTGCGCGAAGCAGGAGCAACCGAAGTTCATGTACGCATTTCATCACCACCGTTTCAGAATCCTTGCTTCTATGGTATCGACACACCAACTCGCAAGGACTTAATCGCAGCGACACACACGATTGAGGAAATTCGCAAAGCGATCAATGCCGATTCCCTTTATTTCTTAAGCAAACAAGGCATGCTGGACGGCATCGGACTTGGCTCAAACGGCGAACCGAACGGAGGCTGCTGCACAGCCTGCTTTGACAATCACTACCCGACCCCAGTCGGTGACGAAGATGAGATAAAAGCTTGTTGTTAAGAGGGTAATGAGAAAGTAGTAGAAGTTTAATCTGCCCCAATTAATGGGCAGGGGACTTACGTTAAATATAAATTCGAAGATGAGTTTACATTCATAGCTAGAGAACGGAGAGTTGTGTAAGTCCTGAAAAGCGACAGCGTTCGCCCTTTGACATTCTATTCTTACAAAATCAATGTTTTATCTAATCAAGAGAATAGAATTTCAACAGGCGATGTAAGGATTTACACAAGCTCGCAGTGACCTCAGCTATGACAGAAACAACTCATATTCGAATCCCACACCCAAAGGAGATGAACCCCACCATGTCAGAAGCATACAAAAAAGCCGGTGTCGACATCGCAGCTGGCAACGAAGCAGTCGAGCGAATGAAGAAGCATGTTCAGTCCACCATGCGTCCTGAGGTTATGGGCGGACTTGGCGGATTCGGCGGATTGTTCGGCATTAACAAAGAGAAATACGAAGAGCCAGTACTCGTATCAGGAACAGATGGCGTAGGTACTAAGCTGAAAATCGCTTTTGCAATGGATAAGCATGACACGATCGGGATCGATGCGGTAGCGATGTGCGTCAACGATATCGTAGTGCAAGGTGCAGAGCCGTTATTTTTCCTCGATTATCTGGCATGCGATAAAGTCATCCCTGAGAAAATTGAAGCAATCGTTAAAGGTGTTGCTGATGGTTGCGTGCAGTCAGGCTGTGCACTGATTGGTGGCGAAACGGCTGAGATGCCTGGTATGTATGCGGAAGGCGAGTACGACATTGCCGGATTTACCGTTGGTATTGTAGATAAACGTAAAATGATCGATGGTCTGACGATTCAGCCGGGAGACGTCGTGCTTGGACTTGCTTCCTCTGGTGTTCACTCCAATGGCTTCTCGCTTGTACGTAGACTGCTGCTTGAAGAGAAAGGCTACTCTTTGCAGGACGAGATCGCTGAACTGGGCGATAAGCTAGGCAACGTATTGCTTGCACCGACTCGTATCTATGTGAAGCAGGTACTGGCGATTCTAGAGCAGGTACAAGTGAAGGGTCTTGCACATATTACAGGCGGCGGCTTCATCGAGAACATCCCACGTGTATTGCCGCAAGGAGTTAATGTAGAGATCGAGTATGGTTCATGGCCGATTCTGCCTATTTTTGAGCTGATGCAGCGTGAAGGCGAGATTAGCCATCGCGATATGTTTACGACATTTAATATGGGCATCGGGATGGTTATGGTCGTTCCTGCGGATCAAGCGGATAAGGCAGTACAAATTGCCGAAGAGCAAGGAGAGAAAGTATACCGCATTGGTCGCGTAACAGAAGGGGATCGGATCGTTACCTTTGGCGGAGTGGAGGTATAGGCATGGCTGAGCGTAAACCTGCCTATCGGATTGCTGTTTTTGCTTCTGGCAGCGGCTCGAACTTCCAAGCGATTGTTGACGCTGTAGCATGCAAGGAGCTTGATGTTCAGATCGAGCTGCTTGTATGCGATCGTCCGCAAGCTTATGTGGTGGAACGGGCAAAGCAGGCAGAGGTGCCTGTTTTTGCTTTTAAACCGAAGGAATATCCGAATCGTCAGGCATATGAAAAAGAGATTTTGCAGCAGCTTGAAGAACGTGGCATACAGCTCATCGTGCTTGCGGGATACATGCGGATTGTGACGAATGTACTTGTGGATGCTTTTGCGGGACGAATGATCAATATTCATCCTTCACTACTTCCATCATTCCCTGGAGTAGACGGGATTGGCCAGGCGCTTGCATATGGAGTTAAAATAACTGGCGTGACGGTACATTATGTTGATGGCGGTCTCGATAGCGGGCCGATTATAACCCAACAGGTTGTCGCTATACTAGCTGGGGACACCATAGAAACGTTATCCGAGCGTATGCACGCAGTGGAACATGAGCTTTTTCCCCAAGTGATTGGATGGATTAGCGAAGGTCGCGTAAAGTTGGAAGGGCGGCAAGTGACGATAACGGCATAATTTCGTTTTTACGGTCACATCAATTATTAAAGGAGATGTTGTGAAATGAGCAATCGTGTAACAGAATGTCCGAAATGTGGCTGCAGAGAGTTGGGTCAAGGTAAACAAGATGGCTATGCTGTGATGTACAATGCGAACAAGAGGTTAAGTATGGGCACCAAAATTTTGCATACCATTTGTACACGCTGTGGCTTCATCATTGAGAGCTATGTGGAGAAACCGGAGCGTTTTGAGAATAAATAACAGCATCGTATAACGAACAACAAACATAAAGGGATAGGGGATAGAGCTGTGGCAATCAGAAGAGCATTAATTAGCGTATCAGACAAAACGGGAATCGTAGAGCTTGCACGTGAGCTTGCTCATTTAGGGGTTGAATTAATTTCAACAGGCGGTACGAAGACTTTGCTTGAGCAAGAGGGCGTGCCTGTGATCGGGATTTCGGATGTTACAGGTTTTCCTGAAATTCTGGATGGTCGTGTTAAAACGTTGCACCCTGCCGTTCACAGCGGACTTCTTGCAGTTCGCGATTCGGAAGAGCATCAGCAAGCGATGAAAGAGCTTGGGCTGGATTATATCGATTTAGTTGTTGTTAATTTGTATCCTTTTGCAGCGACGATTGCGAAGCCTGATGTGACGTATGAGGATGCTATTGAGAACATTGATATCGGCGGACCAACTATGCTGCGATCTGCTGCTAAGAACCATGCATTCGTTACCGTTGTTGTAGATAGTGCGGATTATGCAACAATTGTGGAAGAAGTGAAAGCAAGCGGCGATACAACACTAGATACTCGCAAACGCCTTGCTGCCAAAGTATTCCGTCATACGGGTGCATATGATGCTTTAATTTCTGATTATTTGTCCAAGCAATTAGGTGAAGTATTCCCCGAGAAATATACCGTTACTTATGAAAAAGTACAGGATTTACGCTATGGCGAAAATCCACATCAACAAGCTGCTTTCTACCGTAAGCCGCTTGCAGGTTCAGGTTCGCTTGCCACTGCTGAGCAATTGCACGGCAAGGAGCTGTCCTATAATAACATCAATGATGCGAATACGGCTGTAGCGATTGTGAAGGAGTTCAGTGAACCAGCCGTTGTAGCTGTTAAGCATATGAATCCTTGCGGCGTTGGAATTGGCGAGAATATCTTTGCTGCCTACAAAAAGGCTTATGAAGCAGATCCTACCTCCATCTTCGGCGGAATCGTCGCTGCGAACCGTCCAATCGATGGCGCAACAGCCGAGCTATTGCATGAAATTTTCCTAGAAATTATTATTGCGCCAGACTTTACGCCAGAAGCATTAGATATTCTGATGGAAAAGAAAAACATTCGTCTGCTCAAGCTCGATCCTGCGGCAACAGTTAATGTTGCGTCGCATGTAGTGACATCCGTAGAAGGCGGCATGCTTGTGCAAGATAGCGATGCTTATTCCTTAACGGAAGTAGATTTAACGGTTGTGACGGATCGCAAGCCGACAGAAGCCGAAATGAAGCAGCTTTTATTCGCATGGAAAGTCGTTAAGCATGTGAAGTCTAATGCGATTGTACTTGCAGCTAATGATATGACAATCGGTGTTGGCGCTGGTCAAATGAACCGTGTGGGTGCTGCCAAGATTGCGATTGAACAAGCCGGCGATCAGGCACGCGGTTCAGTACTAGCATCCGATGCGTTCTTCCCGATGCCAGATACACTTGAGCTAGCTGCAGCAGCAGGAATTACGGCAGTTATTCAACCTGGAGGCTCGATTAAAGATGCAGATTCCATTCGTGTAGCGAATGAGCAAGGCATTGCGATGGTTGTGACAGGTATTCGTCATTTTAGACACTAGGAGGATATACCCGATGAAAATTCTCGTTGTGGGTCGCGGCGGACGCGAGCATGCGATTATATGGAAGCTTAGCCAAAGCCCTAAAGTGACGAAGCTATACTGTGCGCCAGGCAACGGAGGCATTGCTGAGCTTGCCGAATGTGTGCCGATTACGGAGATGCAGTTTGAAGAGATTGCGCAGTATGCCTTATCGGAGCAGATTGATCTGGTATTCGTCGCACCAGATGATCCGCTTGCAGCAGGGCTAGTAGACTTCTTGGAAGCTAGAGGCGTAAGAGCGTATGGACCTCGTGCCAATGCGGCTTTGATCGAAGGCAGCAAGGCCTTCATGAAGGATTTGCTTCGCAAATATGATGTGCCGACTGCGGCATACGAGACGTTCGACACGTATGAAGCGGCGCTTGCTTATTTGCGTCAGCAAACAGCGCCGATTGTGATCAAGGCAGATGGGCTGGCAGCGGGCAAAGGCGTTATCGTCGCGCAGACGATGGAAGAAGCCGAACAAGCGCTGCAGGAGATCATGCTGGATAAAGTCTTCGGCGCTTCGGGTACGCAGGTGGTCATCGAAGAGTTCTTGCAAGGACAGGAAATGTCCTTGCTCGCCTTCGTCGATGGTGAAGTCGTGCGACCGATGATGCCGTCGCAGGACCACAAGCCTGTGTTCGACGGCGACAAGGGGCCGAACACAGGCGGCATGGGCACGTATTCGCCCGTGCCCCACATCCCGCAGGCTGTCGTTGACGAAGCGATCGAGACGATCGTCGTTCCGACAGCCATGGCGCTGGTCGCGGAAGGTCGCCCCTTCCGCGGTATCTTGTTCGCTGGCCTCATGATCACGCCAGCGGGCAAACCGAGAACGATCGAGTTCAACGCTCGTTTCGGAGACCCGGAGACGCAGGTGCTGCTCCCGCGTCTGAAGACCGATCTGCTCGACATCATCCTTGCCTCGCTTGAAGGCCGATTGGCTGAGCTGCCAATCGAGTGGAGCGAGGAAGCCGCAGTCTGCGTCATCCTCGCCTCTAACGGGTATCCGGGTACCTACCCGAAAGGCCTACCGATTAGCGGCTTGGATGCGCAGCACGAGCATTGCATCGTTTTCCACGCAGGAACCGCACTATCGGAAGATGGCGCGCTGCTGACGAACGGCGGCCGCGTTCTTGGCGTGACAGGGATGGGTACGAATATCGCTGAGGCGCGCGAACGTGCCTATGCGGTGGCTAACGCCATCCAATTCGAGGGTAAGCAGAATCGCACAGACATTGCGGTGAAGGCGTTGTAGGTTTTAGTTCGTTTGGATATAAGCTCATCATATACAGAAACAGCATCCAGGGGGAGGATGCTGTTTCTTTTTGCTCATCGTTAACGATGATTCACTTGAATTTCGCCAACGTTGGTGCTGATTTTAACTTCAGGGCCATTACTTCCCTTGCTGCCTCGGACAGTACTGTTTGATTGCTTGTCGAAATTGAGATCTAGGTTTGTTTTTACCCTACCAATATCCGTTGATAAATCCAGCTTGATCTTGTCAGGCTCATTGTCCATTGTGAGTTTGACGGCTCCGACACTCGTGTCGACATTGATGTTATCTTGGATCGTTTTGAGGTCCAAATTCACTGCACCCGTACTATTATTGATATCAAGCTTTCCAGTTACGTTATTTAAGGTGATTAATCCAGCTGCGTTATGTATGGTTGTCTGCTTCGTGTCGGTGTCTTGGATTTCAATTTGCCCTGCATCATTGGTGATATCGAGCGTATTTGTTTGGATTTGGTCGAAGGTGATTTTGCCGACATTGCTGGTCACGTTCACTTTCTCATATTCTTGCGCTGGCAATTGAATCAGAAGTTCTGCACGCCAAGCTGTGTTCAGGTCATTGAATCCGAACGACGTCTTTTTCTTGCCCGTGGCTTTAACGGATAAAGCATCGTTGTTTTCATCAATTCTCAGCTCAAAATTCTTTTGCAATTGCCCAAGCTCAGCATCGTTGACTTTAAAATGTGTTGATTTATCGGCAGAGCGTTCTACGCGAACTGCGAACACTTCGGTATCTACTTTAATTTGCTTGAACTTGGTTGTCCATTCGACTCCTGCTAGTGCATCCTCCCAGTTACCTGTGCTTGTGTTTCTAGTAGATGTCGATTCAGATGAACATCCAGTAAAGATGATGGTTGTTGTAAGAAGAAGGGCACTTATGATGGTGTGTTTTTTAGCCATTTTTTCTAATCCTCCAATTTATTCTTATCCTTAGTTTACCAGTTCTTACCTATGCTTACCCATGGACTTATGAATGGATTTGTGCTGGACTTAGGTCTAGTTAAGCAGAGATGATGTTTGAGCTTGATTTAGGTCTAGTTAGTTGAGGATGATCAAATTTAAACTCGAATAAGTCTAGCTAGTTACCGATGGTTAGGTTTGTATTTGATTTAGGTTTAGTTAAGCAGAGATGATGATGTTTGAGCTTGATTTAGGTCTAGTTAGTTGGTGTACGGTCTAGCTACTTGGCGATTGTGCGAACTGTGTGCTGAATAGGTAATGGGGGAGTGGGTGCTGAAAAGCATTGGTTGGATCAGGTCCGACTGGCCGCTTTCGTAGGCAATTTGAGCTAGGATGCATAATGTACATTCAAAATCGGGGTGTTTGACAAATTTACGCTTTTGCCTGCATTCCGTACATTCAAAACTGACCATTTCGGCGAAAATCACACTTTTGGGGAGATTTGAATGTACGATTTGCAGGCAAAACTCATTCTTCGGGCAAACGGCGCCATTAGCCTGCACGAAATGCAGGCAAAGGGAGAGTTGGTGCTGAACAGAAGTAGTTAGGACCAGGACCGACTGACCTCTTTTGGAGGCAATTATGAGTTAGAATGCATAACGTACATTCAAAATCAGGGTGTTTGACAAATTTTCGCTTTTGCCTGCATTCTGTACATCCAAAATTGGCCATTTGAATGTACGATTTGCAGGCAAAACTTATTTTTTGGGTGAACGGTGCCATTAGCCTGCACGAAATGCAGGCAAATCCGCCCAGCGGCGTGATCGGCCCCATCGGAGCTGCATTAGCCTGCACGAAATGCAGGCAAAGCTGCCTAGCTGCACATTCGGCCTCGTCGGAGCTGTCATTAGCCTGCACGAAATGCAGGCAAAGCCGCCTCGCGGTGCTGTCGTCCTCGCTGCTTAGCCGTGCTCAGTCCCGTCGTGCGCTCACCTCACTCTGTCATTTTTCATGATTTGCTGGAATGTAGTAATATAGAGACAGATACATAATTATATTGGGCAAAGGAATGTGAATTGGATGAACTACGAAACGTATTTTCAAAGCAATCGTGATAAGCATTTGAATCAATTGAAGGAATTTTTGTCCATTCCGAGTATTTCTGCGCTATCTGAGCATAAAGCAGATGTGAATCGCGCTGCGGAATGGCTTGCGACACATTTGGAGGAAATTGGGTTAGAGCATGTTACAATCCATCAGACGAAAGGTCATCCGATTATTACAGCAGACCATCTGCATGCCGAAGGCAAGCCAACGATACTGGTCTATGGCCACTATGATGTTCAGCCTGTTGATCCGCTTAACTTATGGACGACGCCGCCTTTTGAGCCAGATATTCGGGATGGCAAGTTGTTTGCACGTGGCGCAACGGATGATAAGGGGCAATTGTTCCTGCATGTGAAGGCGATCGAAGCGATTCTAAGTCAAGAGAAGAAGCTGCCTGTTAACATCAAGCTCTGTATTGAAGGTGAAGAGGAGATCTCAAGCGCAAGTTTGCCGCCATTCCTGGAGGCCAATCGCGAGCTGCTTGCAGCGGATGCGATCCTGATCTCGGATACCTCGCTCTTAGAGCCTGGTAAACCAGCGATCAGCACAGGACTGCGTGGTCTTTGTTCGTTAGAGGTCGCTGTACATACATCGAATATGGATCTTCATTCGGGTACGTATGGCGGCGGTGTGCCGAATGCGCTTCATGCGATTGTATCGCTGCTCACTACACTTCATGATGAGCAAGGTCGCATAGCTGTAGATGGATTCTATGAGGGCGTACCTGAGTTGTCTGCGATGATGCGCGAGGAATTTGCCAAGCAGGGACATAACGAGCAGGCCCTAACAGAGTCTCTCGGTTTAGATACGCTGTATGGTGAAGAGGGTTATTCATTCGTGGAACGGACGGGTGCGAGACCAACGCTTGAGCTAAATGGTGTCTATGGCGGTTTCCAAGGGGAAGGGACCAAAACGGTTATTCCGAAGGAAGCACATGCGAAGATTACTTGTCGATTAGTGGGTAATCAAGATCCGCAGGACATTTTGAACAAAATCAGAAAGCACTTAAATGCCCATACTCAGCCAGGTGCGAAGCTAACGATTACCGATGGTGAAAAAGCCCGCGCATTTAACATGGATCCTACGGATCGTGTCTTGCAAGTAGCGGCGGATGCTTATGGTAAGGTTTATGGGACGCGTGCATTATTTACGAAGGATGGTGGCTCCATTCCTATCGTAGAAACATTCTCTCGCGTGCTGAATGCACCTGTTGTCATGATGGGCTTTGGGCTGCCAGATGAGAATCTGCATGCGCCGGATGAGCATTTGAATCTGGAGAATTTCGATAAGGGATTATTAACGATTGTCGAGTTTCTGCAAACGGTATAGGTTACGGTAGGGCGGAACAGTCCGCCAGTTAGGCTGGCGGTCTGATGATGTTAAATAGTCGGGAGGAAGCAGGGATGGAGAATTTTATTTTTCATAATCCAACGAAGTTGATCTTTGGACAGGGGCAGATCAAGCATCTTGCGCAAGAGGTTTCACGTTATGGAAAACGAGTATTATTGGTCTATGGCGGGGGCAGCATTAAGCGCAATGGGTTGTATGACGAAGTGCTAAGCCAGCTGCAAGAAATGGATGCCTATGTGGCAGAACTTGGTGGTGTAGAGCCGAATCCGCGGCTTACAACGGCATATCAGGGGATTGATATTTGTAAAAAGGAACAGATCGAACTCGTTCTAGCTGTTGGCGGCGGGAGTGTGATCGACTGTGCCAAATTAATCGCTGCTGGTGCTAAGTATGAGGGGGATGCGTGGGATTTTTGCAATCGCAAAGCAGTTCCACAGGCTGCCTTACCGCTCGGAACCGTTCTTACGATTGCAGCTACTGGCTCTGAAATGAATGGCAATTCCGTTATTACGAATTGGGAAACAAACGAGAAGAACGGCTGGGGCAGCCCGCTTGTACTTCCGAAATTCTCCATCCTTGACCCTGTGTATACGATGACACTGCCTAAAGATCAGACCGTATATGGGATGATCGATATGATGGCGCATGTGTTGGAGCATTATTTTCATCAGGAACCGAATACGCCATTGCAGGATGGCTACTGTGAAGCTCTGCTGCGCACGGTTATGGAGACTGCTCCGAAGCTGCTTGAAGATTTACACAGCTATGAGCATCGCTCGACGATTCTGTACTGCGGAACGATGGCACTGAATGGTACGCTCAATATGGGATTCAGCGGCGATTGGGCAAGTCATGGTATCGAGCATGCGGTATCGGCTGTCTATGATATTCCACATGGAGGCGGTTTAGCGATTCTGTTTCCCAACTGGATGATGCATGTGTTAGATGGCAATGAGGCACGCTTCAAGAAATTTGCGGTGAATGTATTTGGCATCGCATCGGATGGTCGAAGTGATCGTGACGTAGCAGAAGATGGTATCGCTGCACTTCGCTCGTTCTGGAATTCGATCGGTGCGCCTAGATGTCTTGCGGACTATGGCATCGATGATACGAAGCTGGATGTAATGGCTGAGAAGGCTGTGTCATTCGGACCAATCGGCGGATTCCAGAAGCTGGATTATGAGGATGTACTGTCTATCTACAGAGCATCGTTATAATATACACCCTAAGATTTGTAAAATTTGTGCAACTTCAACTCGATTTCTAGCGTATTATCTAATAGATAGACTTAATAAGTATTAGGGAAGGTTCACTTCCCTAATACGTTAGCTGTTCAAGCTTGGGAAGGAGGGATGAGATGATTGCTTTTTATTGGAGCTGTCTTGCCGGTGGGGCGATTTTTGCACTGATCAGTGTTCTCCTGGGGGATATCATCAGCAATGCAGTTGATGGGATACTGGATTTTCTATCTGTAGATATTCTACAACCAATGGTGTTAGCAACAGCGATAACGACACTTGGCGGATCGGGTATCTTATTGTTGAAGTACAGTTCATTTAACAACGTATTTGTGTTCCTTGTCTCAGCGCTAATTGCGGTGCTGCTGTCGGTCATCGTGTTCTTTGCCTATGTGAAGCCGATGAAGAACAGCGAGAACTCGACAAGCTTCTCGATTCAAGAGCTCCAGGGCAGAATGGGTCAGGTCACGGTTCCAATTCCTTCCCACGGATTTGGCGAGGTGCTGCTGCGTGTAGGTGCAGGGCATACGAATCAAATTGCTGCAAGCTTTGATCAGCAGGATATTGCAGAAAATGCTCGTGTCGTTGTTGTAGAGGTACGAGATGATGTTCTGTATGTGTCCCTAATTACTATTTAACGATGGGAGCTGTTGGTATGCCGGATTTTGGCGAGTTTGATTTCTTATTTATCCCGATTATTGTAATTGCAGTTATTCTTGTTTTTGGTTTAGCATTCTGGGCGCGTTATAAGACAGTTGGTCCTGATAAAGCCATGCTTGTGGCGGGAACCTTCCTAGGTGGGGGCAAGAATATTTCCACAGATGAGTCAGGTCGCAAGATCAAAATTGTGCGTGGTGGAGGCGCTTTCATCTGGCCTGTATTCCAGCAATCCCAATACATATCGCTGCTTTCGCATAAGCTGGATGTGTCTACGCCCGAAGTTTACACGGAGCAAGGCGTTCCAGTAATAGCGGACGGAGTTGCGATCATTAAAGTTGGCGGCACAGTTGAAGACATTGCAACAGCAGCGGAGCAGTTCATTGGCAAGCCGATTGAGGCACTTAAGAGCGAAGCGCAGGAAGTTCTTGAAGGTCATCTTCGTGCGATTCTTGGCTCCATGACAGTTGAAGAAGTGTATCGTAATCGAGATAAATTCGCACAAGAAGTGCAGGGCGTTGCTGCTCGGGATCTGAAGAAAATGGGTCTGCAAATCGTCTCTTTTACGATTAAGGATGTACGTGATAAGCAGGGCTACCTCGATGCACTAGGTAAGCCACGGATTGCTGCGGTTAAGCGTGATGCTGAAATCGCTGAGGCAGAAGCAGTGCGTGATGCCAGAATTCAGAAGGCGAAGGCGGAAGAGGAAGGGCAGAAGGCGGAGCTTGTTCGGGATACGAATATTGCGGAAGCAGGCAAAGTGAAAGAGCTTAAAGTTGCTGCGTTCAAAAAAGAGCAAGATACGGCTAAGGCGGAAGCTGACCAAGCGTATCAGATTCAGGAAGCCAAAGCTAAGCAAATCATGGTCGAGGAGCAAATGAGAGTTGAGCTCGTTCGGAAAGATCGCGAAATTGACCTGCAGGAGAAAGAAATTCTCGTACGTCAGAAGCAGTATGATGCCGAAGTGAAGAAGAAAGCCGATGCGGACAAATACGCTGTGGAGCAGGCAGCAGAAGCGGAAAAATCTCGAAGCATGAGAGAAGCCGAAGCGATGCAATATTCGATTGAAGCGCAAGCGAGAGCGAATGCGGAGCAGAAGCGTCTGGATGGTCTGGCAGTGGCGGATGCCGAGCGCGCCAAGGGTACGGCTGATGCAGACGTTATCCGTCTACGCGGTCTTGCAGAAGCGGAAGCGAAGGAGAAGCTGGCTGAAGCGTTCCAGAAGTTTGGCGAAGCAGCCGTCCTCGACATCATCGTCAAGATGCTTCCAGAGCTTGCTGGACGCATTGCAGAGCCAATGTCCTCGATTGAGAAGCTGACGATCGTTGACACGGGTCACGGTGAGGGAGCAGCGCGTGTGAGCAATTATGTTACACAGCTTATGGCGACAGCACCTGAAATGCTGCGGAGCGTCTCGGGAATCGATGTTGAACAGCTCATCAAAGGCATGACGCAAAAAGTAGGTCAAATTGCAGCCCCTGCACAGGCGCAGGTTGCCGCATCAGAGTCAGTACAAGTGAAAGCGACAGCAACAGGGACTGATACAGAAGCTAATTAGATAATTTGGAGAAAAGCATCTTAAGCAAGATGCTTTTCTGTTAGAGAGGGTCTAATGCGTAAAAAAAGGCTGTATTGGTCCGATATTATCCCAATCATTGGTTTAGTATTATGGTTCTGGGGATCCGAAATTGTAAAGAAGTATGCGGAACAAACTTGGCTAAGTCCCATTATCGAATGGATGGATATGAATTTTCAATTCTCCGTTCCATTCTGGTCTGTGTTCTTTTTTAGCGGCATATTCGTCAGTATCTTCGTTCGCATCTATAATCGACGCGTATCAGAATTAGAAGAACAGCTTGAGGATGAGAAACGGATCATGGCTCTGCTGAGTGAGGAGCAAAGACCGCTCCAAATGCGCTATTTGCTCAGCAAGGCGGCTCAGGCATTTGTCGAACGGAATGCATACGCCATAGCTGCCCAGCTCTTCCATTATGAAATCATGATCGGAAGAGGCACGACTCGGATCATGGTGAAGAATATCGGGGAATATGCAAGGGAAGGCGAGAACGTTAATATTTTTGCTCAGCATTATTATTATGTTCCGACGAAGCTGTACCGAGAGCTGCAGGATGCTCAGAAGCAGTGGTCTGCAGGTAACATCATGCCTACCATTTATTTGGCGAATGGGCTTAAATTACGTCTTAAATCCAAGGCAATTCATAAGTATAAGGAAAGGGATGCTGTTGAATTTGCCTTTTACCGGATTGCGCTTGGCATGTGGGGGACGCATATCGGAACGGAAATTGATCTGGATCTAGACGATGATGTGGTGGAGAAGCTGGAGAGCTTGCTTCGTTCTGGCATCTTAATGGCGATTCTGATGAATATGACGTTCTACGTATTCTCCAATCATGGGATTGATGGCAAAAGGGATCGCGTGTATTATGCAACCGAGATTCAAACGCCTAGAGATAAGCTGCTGGCACTTATTATTTTTAGTCCAAGTTTGCTTGATGAAGCAAGCAGTTCGATTGAATCCACGATGACGAACGCGGATCAAGTTTTGCGTGATTTGCTGCGCAAAGTATATTATAATAATGCTAATTCATAAGGAGGTCGTGACCATGAAATTTCCTGTACTCGACGGAGAAGCAAGAAAAGAAGCGCTGCGAACTCTTGAGGCGAACGGCTATAAAGTGAAACCCAGAGACAATCACAAGCATCCTTCCAAAAACATATCGTTTTTCGGTAACCGAACGGAGCGGATGGTTATTCGTTAAATAGATGTTAAATAGATCATTACATAGATAAAGAGGCGAATTTCGCCTCTTTTTTGTTTAGTATTATAGAATTATAACTTTCGTATCATAATTCTAAGTAATACCTTAAGAAACGCACCCGCCTTTATGGACGAGCGAAACCGTTTCTTCATGGCATTTTTCGGAGAACGACATACTTTATATAGTGCGGGGGGGTGGAGTCGTGAAGCCGATTAGCATAGAGGCCTTAAAGCAATTAGAGGAGCACGGATATAAAGTGGCAACACCTAAGCCTTACAATAAGAGGGGACTGTTCACCGAGATTCGCAGATCTTCTGTTCCGCTTGCCGAAAGACCAAGTACGGGACAGGTTAATCAATAGTGTGCACTCCTCACATCCGTATTTGTCTATTATTCGTGATATGATGTAGATATAGAAATTATTGGAGGTTTAGGCGATGAGTTATTCTTCGATGTTTGTGGCACATGGTTCGCCGATGCTGGCGGTAGAAGATACGGCTTATACAAGATATTTGGAACAATTATATGGTACGAAGGCAGATAAGCCAGAGGCTATTGTCATATTTAGCGCACATTGGGAAAGCGGCGTGCAGCTCGTTTCAACAGGTGAGCAGCATGAGATGATTTATGACTTTTATGGTTTCCCAGATGAATTGTATCAGATTCAGTATCCCGCCAAAGGGAATCCTGCGCTTGCCGAGGAAATTTTGCAGCTATTTGCAAATGAAGGAATTATGGCACAGGGAGATAGCAAGAGAGGACTGGATCATGGCGCTTGGTCTCCGCTTGTGAAGATGTTTCCTAAGGCAGATATTCCTGTCGTTGCCTTATCGGTTAATCCAAGATTAACGGCTGAGGAGCATTATCGGATTGGCAAAGCGTTAGCTCCATTACGTGAACGCAATGTGCTGATTATCGGTAGTGGCGGAACGGTACATAATTTGCGCCGAGTTAATTGGGGAGCGAAGCAGCCTGATAGCTGGGCAATCGCATTCGATGAATGGCTTAGCGAGACACTTGAGACATGGAATACGTCAGCCTTGTTCGAGTACGAAGAGCAGGCGCCTTATGCTCGTGAGGCTGTACCGACGACTGAGCATTTTGTACCAATCATCCTAGCGATGGGGGCAGCAGATCAAGGTGGCCAGGCTCAGAAGCTGCATCAAAGCTATCAGTATGGCTCATTAAGCCTCTGTGTCTGGCGTTTTGAATAAGCTTATGAATCTTGCTTGACGTTCTTACCAAGGTTCTATACGATAATATTAATAATATTGTGACAATTATTAAGTATAGTCATGGGGGAGCCATATGATTAACCGTAATTTATTGTCTGCTGTATATCGCACGCATGAGAAGGAAATTATGAATCAGGTTGATCTTTGTGATGCTAATGGCAAGCTGCTGCACGATAGTGTTGGATGGTCCAGATACCCGATGATTCGTTGCAATGTGACAGGTCATCCGTTACGGAAGAAGAAGTGGAATTATTGGTGTGTCACGAATGCAAAGTGCTTATTCTCTGTTACGATCTCTAACCTTGATTATGCAGCAGCTATGTTTATGTATGTACTTGATTTGGACACATTGGAATTTGAAGAACAGACAGTGGTTGTTCCATTTGGAAGAGGCTGCGATATGCCTGATGAAGTGAATGCTTCTGTACAGTTTGCTGGCAAGCAGATGCAAATTGTTTTCCATTATGAAAGCGGTATCACGACGATACGGGTGAGATGTGAGAATTTTGGCGGCAAGCTGCTTACGGCAGAACTAGAAATTCATTGCCCATCAGATCATGAAACCTTGAATGTAGTCGTTCCATGGAATGCCAATCGATTCCAGTTTACATCCAAGCAGAATTGCTTAAGAACAAATGGTAAGCTCATGTGGGGGGACAGAGAGTATCTTTTTGACCCGTCAGATTCTTTTGCATGCTTGGATTATGGCCGAGGAGTTTGGAAATATAAATCAACTTGGAACTGGGGCTCTGCTTCTGGCATGCAGCAAGGTCGGCTAATCGGGATTACGTTCGGCGGTAGGTGGACAGATGGCACAGGGGTAACGGAGAATGGGATCGTCGTAGAAGGCAAGCTAAGCAAATTGGGTGAGGATATGGTTTGGAAGTATAATCCAAGCGATTATATGAAGCCATGGCTACTGGAAACGAGCAAGACAGATCGCGTCTCGCTTAAGTTTGTTCCGTTCTATGAACGCATTGCCAAAACGAAAGCCGTGATTATCGATTCTGAAGTTCATCAGATGATCGGTCGTTACTACGGGTATGTCGTGACGGATGAGGATGAGAAGCTGGAGATCGACGGACTGGTCGGATGGGCAGAGGATCACCGCGCTCGCTGGTAATATAGTACCATTTTGTAGAATAATACCTTTAAGCATTTGCTAGTCACACGTTAAAATGGTAAAGTAATACCGATAAATTTTGGATACCGCCTATATGGAATTGTTATTCAATAAATCGCTGCCGCAATTCGGGTGTCATGAGCATACATGATTCCTTGCGTCCAAACCAGGCATAGCGATAGCGAGCTATCCAATGATAGATCATATTTCGAATCGGCTTTGGCACGATTATAAACACATAAAACAGAGGCCATAAACGATTCAATCGTTTGGCAATGCGAAGAGCAGCAGTCGATTTCGTAAAGCTTTGCCCATGCTCGATTAAAACAATCGTATCCTGTATATCTGCTGGTAATGAGGCGGAACTTAACAGCATGCGGCCCGTATCAGATTGAAGTGGCGCAAACTTGAACTGAGCATCAGGGTCGCGACGAATGATGAACGTTACTGCTCCATTACACAAGTTACACTCACCATCAAAGAGAACGATTAATGATTTGTTCACTGTCTATGCACACCTCTTTATCCTGAATAAATGATAGCTAACTTAAATGTATCACATTAACAGACAAAGCGGGGACCAGAGAATATGAAGTGTACAAAAACAGATGATCTGAAGCGCTCTTCGAACTGGTACAAGTTCGGGATGCTGACGGGTGCGCTGTTATTAGCAACGGTAGCTGGCTGCTCGAAATATTCATCAGAGGATGTTGTTCTGACGCCAACACCTACGATAACGGCTGGACCAGCGCCAACGCTTGAGCCAACGCCAACGCCAGCACCTTTCCGAATGCCGCTAACAGGTCTGCCAGCAACCGAACTTATGCAAACTCGCCCTGTTCTCATTACAGTCGAGAATTCACCTCCAGCTCGTCCGCAGTCGGGGCTTAACCACGCTGACATCGTATACGAGGTCTTGGCAGAGGGAGAAATTACGCGCTTCCTAGCGATCTATCAGAGCCAGAGTGTGGAAACGATCGGACCCGTTCGATCAATGCGTCCTTACTTTGTTCAAATTGGCGATGGATACGATGCTGTGCTTGTCCATGCGGGCTGGAGTCCAGATGCGATGGCGATGATGCAGCAGAAGAAAAGCAATCATCTTGATCAAGTGTATGGAGATGATCAGTTCTACTGGCGTTCTAACGAACGCAAGGCACCGCATAACTTATACACATCGACTGCCAAAATTCAGGAAGGTGTTGTAAAACGAAAATTCCGTCAAGATTGGAATGTACAAAGCCTTAATTTTGCGAGTGAGAACACGAAAATGTTCCTTGATCAAAGCGGGCAGTCAGTTGAAATTCCGTATTTGATGGGCTACACAGTGTCTTATGAATATGATGTAACGAACAGGTTATATAAACGATCAATGCTGGGCAAACCTCATTTGGACAAAGAAACCAGTGAGCAGCTTACCACGAAGAACCTGTTGATTATTGAAGCGAATCATAAGGTGCTAGATAATGAAGGGCGTCGTGATGTTGATGTACTTGGTCCTGGGAAAGGGATCATCTTGCAGGAAGGCCGTGCACAGAATATTACTTGGGAACGCCACGATGGCATTATCCGTGCCTACCTAAACGGCAAAGAAATCCCTTTGCTGCCAGGAAATACATGGGTGCAGATCGTTCCGACTGGAACCAAAGTAAAGATCGAGTAGTTGCTCTATCATGCTAAGCTTTTTTGGACTTCTTGCCTTTAGTACTGGATTTCTTCTTTGAAGATTTATTCGATTTGGTGGATTTTTTGCGCTTGGTTTTGGTCGAAGCCTTGGCTACCTTGGCGCCACCTTTGCCGAAAGTATTAACCAGCATTTTGACCATAGGAGCCATTTGACCAACAGATTTCATGAAGCCTTGAACTTTGCCTAATGAACTAACAATGCCGTCAAAACCACCCATTCGATCGATAAATCCCTTGATAGTGTTCATGTTGAGCATGCTGGATAAACCAGCACGTTCGGTAGCAGTAGGCACAACCTCAACGTCTGCTTGAGCAGTAACTGGTAGATTGGACACAGCAGACGACTCTTGTGAATTGCCAAAAAAGCCGCCGCCATAGTTGTTGCCAATACCAGGATAATGATTGTCAGGTCGTGGTGAGCCACCGCCTGGACTGCCAAAAGCACTTATATTTGCCATATTCTTTTGGTTGTCGTTACTCTGATTGGAGTAATTCACGCTAATCACAATCCTTTATACAAGGTGTAAGCCAAGTGTGCTAATTCGGTCTTATTGTAGTTTATGATCATAGGGAAAAAGCGGATTGGACTCCTATCACGGGTAGTCACGGTTTACATCATTAACGCATAAAAATTTTAGCGTTATGCAAAAGTAAAGGAAGGAATAGGCAACCAAATGTCGAATTCATTTATGTCTCGGAATACAACGGTTTCTTCTTATATTTTTATAAAAAGCTCTTAGGGGTTGATATCAGATGCAATTAAAAAAATTAGATGATAAAGCAATTGATCAATTATTTGAAGCGATCCTCACACTGAAGAATGTAGAGGAGTGCTATGTATTTTTTGATGATTTATGTACGGTGAATGAAATTCAGTCCTTATCCCAACGTCTTGAAGTAGCACGCATGCTGCGCAAAGGGTATACGTATAACCAGATTGAGGCAGAGACAGGTGCTTCGACTGCAACGATATCTCGTGTTAAACGTTGCTTGAACTATGGAAACGAAGGGTATTTAATGGCGCTTGATCGATTAGATCGATAATTTTTCTTAAAATAAATAAAAGCTTGTGCAAGAAGATGGATCCTATTTTACACCTGTAAAGTGGGATTTTTCGTCTTTGTAGGCTGCTTTATCCATCTGCACACCCCGTCAGGTTGACTTTGCCTATCCGTTTCGATAGCATGGGGATATATCAATTTGCATAAAGAAAACCTTGACATCAAATATATAATTGCTTCCTGTCATGGTGTATTAGATTAAGTTTGAAGTGGTGATATAAGGGTATGGTCAAAAGAGCAAGGTTAATTTATAATCCGACATCTGGACGCGAGGAAATGCGCAGACGCCTGTCAGACATCCTTCAGCGACTGGAGAGTCACGGGCTGGAGACATCGACACATGCAACAACAGGTGAAGGCGATGCAACTCTTGCGGCAGCAGATGCAGTCGATCGCGGTTTTGATATCATCATCGCTGCTGGTGGCGACGGAACGCTGAATGAGGTCATCAACGGGATGGCTGGCAAGGAGCATCGCCCATCGCTTGGCATATTGCCGCTTGGAACGACGAATGATTTTGCCAGGGCACTTGCGATTCCTCGAAATTGGGAAGCAGCCTGTGATCTCATTATTGCAGGTCATACCAAAAGCATCGATATCGGCAAGGTAGGAAGCAAATACTTTGTTAATATAGTGGGTGGAGGTTCTTTTACCGAACTAACCTATGAGGTGCCGAGTAAGCTCAAGACAATGCTCGGTCAGTTAGCTTATTATATGAAGGGACTCGAGAAGCTGCCTAGGCTTAAACCTATCGAGCTTCACCTGAAATCAGATGAGGTCCAGCTGGATGAAGAAGTGATGCTCTTCCTGATCTCTAACAGCAATTCGGTAGGAGGATTTGAGAAGCTGGCACCAAGCGCGAGTCTTAGCGATGGTCTATTCGAGGTTACGGTTCTGCTCAAATGTAATTTAGCGGAATTCATTCGAATCGCAACCTTAGCGCTGCGAGGCGAGCATCTGAATGATCCGCGTATCGTGCAATTTCATTCCAAAAGGATCGAGATTACTTCACCAGATTATGTGCAGCTTAATTTTGACGGGGAGCTTGGCGGCATCCTTCCCTGCACAGTGGAGAACCTGCCGGATCACCTGAACATCTTTGTCGATCCATCTGGCACTTCAACCTATGGAGGCAGAGGGTTATTTGCCGCGATAAACAAAAATTTACAATCATAAACAAGGCTCATCTCCCTAAGGAGCGCCTGAGCATAAGTTATAGTCATGGAGTGAAGCAGCAATGAATCGTTCGGAAATACCTGTTGCCAAAAATAAGGAATACATTGCCGAGATCGTCGGAATCGGACATGAAGGAGAAGGGGTAGGCCGTGTGAATGGCTTTACCCTTTTTATTCCTGGGGCGCTGCCAGGTGAGAAGGTACTTACTAAAGTAGTTAAAGTGAAAAAACAATACGGCTACGGCAAGCTGCTTGAAGTAGTCGAGCAGAGCGCGGATCGAATCGATCCTTTATGCGGGATCTACAGTAAATGCGGCGGCTGCCAATTGCAGCACCTCAGCTATGAAGCGCAGCTTCGCTGGAAGCGTCAGCTTGTTATCGACAATCTGGAGCGGATTGGGAAGTTGAAAGTTGCGGATTCGGAAGGGAACGATGAGGCAAGTACAGAAGGAAAACAAACCAATTCACCAAGCGCAGGAGAAAAACAAACCAATTCCGGGATTGTTGTGTACCCTACTCTAGGGATGAAAGATCCTTGGCGTTATCGCAACAAGGCTCAGGTTCCAATGGGCGAGGAGCAGGGCGGTCTTGTCGGCGGCTTCTATGCACAAGGCAGTCATCGCATCATTGATATGGATACCTGCTTGATTCAGCATGAGCGTAACGATGATGTCGTGGCGAAGATCAAGGATATTGGTCGTCGTCTTGGCGTATCTGCTTATAATGAAGAAACACACACAGGTCTGCTTCGCCATGTTGTGGTGAAGGTGGGTTTCCGCACAGGGGAAACGATGGTTGTCCTTGTAACGAATGGCGACAAGATCCCGCAAGTAGATGAATGGATTGCAGGCATCAGACAAGCCTTGCCTGAAGTCGTGTCCATCGTACAGAATGTCAATCGTGAGCGGACGAATGTGATTTTTGGCGGGAAGACACGTGTCCTCTGGGGACAAGAGTACATCTACGACTATATCGGCGATGTGAAGTTCGCAATCTCCGCGAGATCGTTCTATCAAGTGAACCCTGTACAGACGGAAGTATTGTATGGGAAGGCGCTAGAGTACGCTGATTTGAGCGGAGATGAGGTCGTGATCGATGCCTATTGTGGCATCGGAACGATATCTTTGTTCCTTGCGCGGCATGCCCGCAAGGTGCATGGCGTCGAGATCGTGCCAGAAGCGATCGCAGACGCTGTTCGTAATGCCGAGTTAAACGGCATTACGAACGTTGACTTCGGCGTTGGCGCCGCCGAAGTTGTTATCCCCGCGTGGCAGAACGCGGGGATGCAAGCAGACGTGGTGGTCGTCGACCCACCACGCAAGGGCTGCGACGCGGCGTTGATCGCGTCGATCCTCTCGATGCGTCCACGGCGCATCGTGTACGTGTCGTGCAATGCTTCGACACTTGCAAGAGATCTGAGATTATTCGAGGATGGCGGATACCGAACAGAGTGCGTGCAGCCTGTGGATATGTTCCCGCATACGGTGCATGTGGAATCGGTCATATTGATGGTTAGAAAATGAGGTGTGACAGTATCGCTCAAATGTAATGTTGATGAAATTTTGGAGTCTCAGCTGGGAGCGTGTATCGCTGTCTACGATGAGGTGGGGGACGATTATCCGCCTAGTCTCCATAACGTAATAGAAATCCGATCTAGATAAGATCGGATTTTTTACGTTTAGGAGATTCAAAAGGTTAAAACAGAACACCAGTTTGAAAATGTAACAATTACAAGGTATTAAGCGGTAGTATTATTCCGTGTCCGCAGGCGTTGTTTCTTTACACCGGATCTTATAAAAACTCATCTGATATTGAAATCTGACGAAACCCGGAACTTTCAAAAGCACGTTTCTAACATATTTCTACAGTCGTTTGCGGTGGTGACACTTCGCTGATACTACACCAAATTGAGCAGGTGCAGTAAGCGAAAGTGTAGTCGAAAAAAACGCTGAAAAGCCCGCAGAAGCGGTCTTTTCAGCAGAGAGAATGCTGGTGTGGTGATGTTCGCGCTTCTCCTGATGGTCTGTTAAAGTAGAACGCGGATTGTCTGTCCCGATCTTCATATTCTCTAGCACTTGAAGTCGTTCCTTCCCCCCAAAAACGCACTCCTTCACGCCAATAATTTCGCCTTACCTTCATTCGTGAACAGAAGCCTGGATCGGACTGTCTAACGGACGAATGTAGCATGCGAGCGATCTGCTCATATACCTCGTATTGCCTGATAATGCCGATAGACTTTGAGGAATGTTTCCTGCATAACATCTTGTGCCAGAAAATGATCTCTCATGATACTGTTTGCAGAATAATAAACCTGCTGCTTATGACGCTGATAGAACGAATCGAAGGTGCCTCCATATTACTCATTGAGATAGGTCGTTACTCGATTCTGAATGAGCTTGCTTACGTCTTTAGCGGATTTCTGTCCATTCATAAAAGTGGCGAATTCCTCTCTGACGATCATATAGACCTTATTGTCTACGTAGTTGCGCGCACCAGCTTGCTCCATAAATTTCTTCACGTCTTCGATTCGTTGTTTAGCTGTTTCTGTGTCGGGCAGCAGCTCGCTTGAGGAATCCAGCATCCCGTTAGCTAGTTGATGTAAGGCATCATCGAAAAGCTTATCAGCTGCCTGCTTATTCACCGGAAGTCCTGCGAAATCGGGCATCGTTTGCACTTCATCTGACAATAGATATTTGATAAACTCCCACGCTTCTAGCTGCACCTTAGATGAACTGTTAATCCCAAGACTGTTATACACTTTAAAAGGCAGCCCCTGAAGGGTATCGTTTACCGTTGGCTTGTTATAATATTTAGACTTCATAGGTGTCATAAGCACTTGTTGCGCACTGGAAATATCCTGTAACGAGAAGACTCCTTTATCATAGTCTTGCGTGAACTCACTGCTGAGAATGCCATCGTCATACATTGATTTAATCTCTTGCATCATACTGCGGAACATATCGGAATCGAAGTTCGCTTTTCCGCCCTGGACGAGTTGAGGGTAACTCTCCTCTAGATAGTCATTGAGCAGCAACTCGGGAGGAAAGTTGGTAAACCCGAGAGAGTCCCCTTGCTCCTTGATCTGTTTGCCAATGTCTTTGAATTGACCCCATGTCCACGGTTTATCCTGATCCAGCTTAATATTCGCCTGCTCCATTAAGTTTGTATTTCCTGCTACCATACCGACCGAGAAGGAGAGTGGGATCGCATAGAGTCCGTCCCCCTGCTGCGAGGCTTGCAAAATATTGTTGTAATACTTGCTCTTGTCAATAGACTTATCCTTCTCCATCAGATCATATAGATTCACGAGAAGGTTCTTCTCTACGAACTTATCTTGTGGCAAATTGTTCATGAAGATCAAGTCCGCCCCTTTACCGGCAATAACCTGCGTCGTAACGCTCTGAACATATTTCTCCATACCCAACCCCGACATCGAGATCACTACATCGCTACTTTCTGGTTTGGGCAACGGAATAAACTCTTGAATCTCAAAGTGGATGTTAGGATGTAAATCCTCGAATTGTGCAGCGACTTGCTTTAGATATCCATCCGCACTGGGCACTGCGATGACGATTGTCTTCTCTCCATTAGGATCAGGGTTAGGATTAGTTGTTGTGGCTCCTGAATCGGATGATGCAGAATCACAAGAGGTCAACAGGACGCACAGGGTTAATAGCATACATAATAACTTTGTTCTCATAATATTCATTCCTCTCACTGTAGTCGAATTCGATTTCCTTCTTGTAACGGTTCACTGGACTCAGCGATAATGTCATCTCGCGTCGTTAATCCTTTGAGCACGATGATCTCATCGGCGTTCTCATCTCCTGTCGAGATGTAAGCTTTACGTACGGTGTACGTATTGCCAAGCGTGCTTTGATTCATGTCCACGACGAGAACAAAGCTGCCTGTGCCGTCTTTTTTCACAATATGTTTGTTTATAACCAATCCCGGGTCGGAAGTCTTCTTCTCCAGGTTCACACTAGCTTTCTCGCCGCTATGAAGCTTGTCGCCTGATACTGCCACCACAACGGTTTTCTTCGCCGCTCCGGCAGTTTCACCCTCACTTGATGCTCTACTGAGCGCACCGCCGCTCTGATCGGAGGCTGAGGTTGTTGCGTCTTGAATCTCCACAATCCTCCCTTTGAGACGCTGATCCGAGCTTCCCTTCACAAGTACACTAACCTCTTCATCGAGCTGTAATAAATTAGCGGCCCCTTCCTCTATGGCAAAAGAGAACTGATACCCTGCGTCACGTTGAACCACGGTGACCAACGCTTGTCCTTGCGAGGGGATCATTCCGATCTTCGCCTCCACCTTGGCAATGATGCCGTCAAACGGTGCAATAATCGTACCTTTCTTTGTGACGTCCTTTCGTAGCTTATCAAGCTTGCGCTTGGCTATGTCGAGATCCAGTTGATCGATCTCGAGGTCGCGCTTAGCTTTACGTAACGCGTCGGCATCACCGGATTGATAAGCCACAATGCATTGCTCTTGCAACACTTCTTGATTCAAATACCGCTTCTTTAAGTCGGCTTCTGCGTCAAGCACTTGCTGCTGCGCGTCGGTGGTGTCGAAGGTGACGAGGTTTTGCCCTTTTTTCACCTCCTCATGAAGCTCAACATGCACCTTGGTGACTTCACTACCACCCTCGCTCGTAAGTTCGACTTGCTCTCGGGGCTGTAACACCCCATTGCCTTGAATGCGTCGGTCTAATGTTTTCATCGACGGCTTCTCGGTTGTCACTTTCGGCAGCATCGCCGTCTGAAATGTATTACTGAACAAGGTGAGTCCACCTAAAATGACAAAGAACGTGACGAACAGAATGCTTGCCAGACGCTGTCGTCGTTGGAACATAGGGATTCACTCCTTTCAATTCGTTAGCCTTTCACACCGGAAAGCTGAATTCCCTCAATAAAGTATCGTTCTGCACATAAGAAAAGGAGCAACATTGGCACCATATAGACCACCGATGCGGCAAAAGAAACCCCAAGAGCTTCTTCCTGAATGCGAGATAAGAAGACAGACAACGGCTGTAGTGTCGGGTCCTGTAAGAAAATAAGTGGCTGCTCTACCATATTCCAATAATCGGCGAACAATAGGACGAAAAGTGCTGCGATTCCTGGCTTGACCATCGGCAACACAATGGAGAAGAAAATGTGTATATAGCCTGCACCATCGATTTTCGCTGCTTCCATATACGCCGAATGGATGTGCAGCATAAATTGCCGCAGCAGGAACACGCCGAAAGCGCCAAAGATACCTGGTAGAATGATAGAACTCGGATGATTTAGAAGACCGAGGCGATCCGCCATTATGTAATTCGGAACTAACGTGACCTGAAATGGCATGATCATCGTGATCAAGTATAGGAAGAACAAAGGGTCGCGACCAGGAAAACGGAGCTTCCCGAATGCGAAGGCCGCTAACGTCGCGACGACTACTTGGCCAAGAATGATTGGAACGACCATCAGCACAGAATTCCAGAACATGAGTAGAAACCGGGGAGTTGCGATTAAGACTTTGAAATATTGTTGAAAAGAAACCCAATCGGGTATCCACTTCAAGTTGACGAACGTGGTAATGTCGGTCTTGCCGAGCATCCCGTAGTTTGCGATAATTTCCCGTTCCATCATCAAGGAATTGACGAAGGTAAGGATAACGGGCGTTAAGATGAGAATGGCAATCGTAACTAAGAGCAACGTACGGAGCCAAATGAGGTTCAGTTCCTTATTCACGAGCATGCACCTCCTGTTCAGAGTTGTGTGTTATTCCATGAAAGCATTGAACTTCCGTTCCACGCGGAATAGGATCGAAATGATTACGAGAATGCTAAGCGCCATACAGACTGCAACAGCAGAGAGCTTTTGAATGTCGAGCGATAGAAACGTATTGTTCATGTAATGCTGGATCATATAGATACGGTCATGCGGGTATGCGCCAGCGACGAGATACGTCTCGCGGAATACTTTGAACGAGTTCAAGATCGACATCAGAATAACGAGAAACGTCGTTGGTGTTAAATAGGTTAATGTGATGCTCCACAATTTACGGAACGGACTCGCTCCTTCGAGATTCGCAATCTCGTAATATTGATCCGGGATGTTCTGTAGTCCTGCGAGAAACAGGACGACATTATACCCGAGGTTCTTCCACACATAGATACCGACGATCACCGCTCCCGCATAGTCCGATTTCATCCAGTCCTGACGATCTAGTCCGAAATGGGTGAGGAACTGATTAAGCGCTCCGTTCCAGTCAAATAGAATCTGCCACACGAGCACGATGGACGCGACAGGGACGACAAGTGGCAGTACGTAAGCTGTACGCAACCAATTACGAAAGAACACGCGTTGATTCAAGAGCAAAGCGAGCATGAGCGATGTGGCGACGAGAATGGGCACACTAATCGCTGTGAACCAGAAGGTGTTGGACATTGCTTTTTGGAAAGAAGAGCTTAAGAATAGATCCTTATAATTTGTAAGTGTTAGACCAGCACCTCCAAGACGATCTTGGAACGAGATCAATACACTTTGACCAAAGGGAACAAGATAGAATAGAGCAAATCCGATCAGACTCGGAGCGAGAAAGCCTAAGGAGATTAACAACTCCTTGTAGGCTAGACGATTCTTTTTGATCATAGAACCTCCAATGATGATGTGGTTTCTGTCAGCATGTAGCGCTTGCATGGCTCAAATATACATATATAAGTCTACATACAAGCCTTGGGATAAGTTCGGAAATAGTGTGTAAAAAGTGTGGAATTCTGTGTAGACGGCACAATATTTGTTACAATGTGAAGGAGAAATGTTACCGCTTGGAGGGAATTATGCAGATATCCTATCAAATTGCCGTTGTCGATGATGACGCGCAAATACGTGAGATTGTTGAAGCCTATTTACAACAAGAAGGATACCGTACCGTCTCATTGTCTTCCGCGGAAGAAGCGTGGGATTTGTGGAGTGACAGCCCGCCAGACATGTGGGTGCTCGATATTATGTTGCCTGGAATGAATGGCTTTGAATTATGCCGCCGTATTCGCAAAGATGGGGATGTACCGATCATCATGATCTCAGCCCGCGACGAGGATGTGGACAAGATTCTAGGTTTAGAGCTCGGCAGTGATGATTACTTAACGAAACCGTTCAGCCCAAGAGAGCTCGTCGCTCGTGTGAACCGACTATTCCACCGCATTAGCTCGTTGAGGCAAGCCGAGGAATCCATTGGTTCTGCCCTTATGCGTCAAGCGGATGTAGAGCTAGGGGATTTACGTTTGGCACTCGAGGAGCGCCGTGTGTTCTGGCATGAGATCGAAATTGAGATGACGCTCAAAGAGTTCAAACTCCTTCAGACGCTCGTTGAGCATCCGAATCGTGCTTTTTCACGGAATGAACTGCTGACATTAGTGTGGGGAGATGACTATTGGGGCAGTGAACGTGCGATTGATGATCTGATCAAGCGACTTCGCCGCAAGATTCAGGAGCTCCCTATCGAGACGGTTTGGGGTCATGGTTACCGTCTACGTATGGAGGGGGATTAAGATGAAATTGATCTATCGACTGAATCTATCCTTCGGCATATTATTACTGCTTATACTCGCGATTACCGCAGCGTTGATCTACCCGCTATTATTCAATACATTGGTTGAGAATCAACGTAGAGAGATGAGAGAGCAGGGGAGTAACCTATTGCAGACGTTTGCTCCAGATAATAAAGATGAAAAGTATGGATCGGCACAATATATTGACGAATATATTGACGTAGTAAGAAGTAATCCGAATCTACCCACGAGAGAAAACGGTGTCATCTTGGAAACCCCAACCATGATGATTTCATATAACAGCCTTGCGGGAAAGGAAGATTTGAACTGGAAGGAAATTGTACTCCAGAATGACTCGGGGAGTAGAATCTGGCAAGGGAAGAATGATGAATATATTATCGAGACTTCAAAAGCGCCGATAAAGGATTCATCTGAGGAGAAGGAAGCGGTGGCCATCCTTGCCACCCCGCTGAGTAAAGTGAAGTCGATGCATCTTGAGCTGTTCCAACGGATGATGCTGATTCTATCGATTGGAGGTATATTGACCTTTCTAGTCTGTATGTTCATTACGAGAAAGCTGGTTACTCCTCTAAGTGCGCTCAGACAGGAATTGAAGAAGGTCGAATCTCGTCGTTTCTCGGAAGTGCAGCGGGTGCAGTCCGATGGTGAGGTTGGCGAGGTGGCAGATTCAGTTTATCAGCTTGCTCGTGAGCTTGAGCAATACCAGTTGACGCAAAAGAAGTTTTTTCAGAATGCATCCCATGAGCTGAAAACGCCATTAATGTCGATCCAAGGGTACGCGGAGGGGATTAAGGACGGTATTTTTACAGGGGAGCGTGCAGAGATAGGCCTCGACGTGATTGTACGCGAGTGTGAGCATCTGAAGCACATCGTGACAGAGATGATCTTGTTAGCGAAGCTGGAGAGTGAAGTGGGGATTTTTCATATGGAAGAGGTGTCGGTCCTTGACCTCATTCACGAGACGATGGAACGGATGAACCCCCTTGTGTTGAACGAAGGATTATTCCTTGAAGTTGAACACGGCGAGCAAGAGAAGTCATGTATGATTTATGCAGATCGAGAGAAGGTACTACAAGCTTTAATTAACATTACGGGCAATGCGACTCGGTATGCAAAACATCGGATTCGCATGAAGGTGAAGGCTAACAACACGGGGGTAGACATTGAAATTACAGATGATGGGGAAGGAATTCCAGATGCGCTATTGCCGTATCTATTCAATCGGTTTACGAAGGGGAAGCAAGGGGATACAGGACTGGGGCTCGCGATTTCGCGGGTAATTGTGGAGCGTTGCCATGGCCGAATTGTGGCTCGGAATCTACCGAATCAGGAGGGCGCGGTATTTGAATTGTACTTCCCGAGAGAATGAAAATCCGAAATAATTAACGACGCGAGGATGGTAGTATCGAGATCCATTATGATTTCAAAAATCCGTGTTTAATGGGGGCTTAATTGCCCCTTTCATTTTGTCAGTAATAAGCACTCGACACATGTTGAAAGTGTGGCTTTGTTGGTAAGGGTACGATAGTTTATAAAACACATGAATAACGATCTACGAGATATCTGTTCCTCCCGACATACATCGGAGGTTATTGCATGTTACAACTTGTTAAGTTAATAACGGTTAGACATCTGAAGATTTTCAAAATAAAACAGCAGTACTGGAGCATATCAAAATAATGCCGGTGCTGCTGTTTTTTTTGATTCCAGATTGACTACTGAATCGCTTTGAGAAAAAGCTTCAGCAAGGCATAAGCATCTTTACGCTGCTTTTCAGTGCATTTTGACAAGGCAGAAGTGATCAGTTCCAATTCATTTGTGTTAGCGGTAGGGGCGGACTCTCCAATAAGCAACTCATTAGGTGTCAATTTTAAAAGCGAACAAACGCTAAGCATGGTTTCAATAGACATGCCTACTTGTCCACGCTCAATGTCGGCACAAAATCTGGGAACACGCTCGACTCGCTCTGCAAATTCCTCTTGAGAAATACCTAATGCTTTTCGTTGTAATCGAATACGCTCGCCGACTGCTTTTTTATTATAATCTTTCATTGGCAATTCCTTTCAAGCAAATAATTTGGATTTTTAAACTCTAATTATGGATGAGTTTTTAATTGACTTAAATGAGTTTAAAATGTATTATTTTTAGTAGTTTAAAAATCATTTTTAAAGTGAAGAGCGTTTATAAATGTTTGTGTTATTCATTCTGTCCAGTTTTTTAATTGGGATGCCCTGTTTGAATAGCATTCATGGAAAAGGAGAATAGCGATGTATCCAGTGACCCAAATGGATGTGTATGACAAAGGAGGTCGGCTGCTTTTGGCTAAAAAAAGTCCTATTACCCCACAAATAATAAATTTATTGGAGCGACATGGGATATTATTAAGCGAGATAGAAATATGGCCGCCTGAAAATATAAGAAGCACTCAATTTGCTCAAGCAGTTAGCAGCTTGGATCAGCGGATACGAGCCAGCCGTGTGGATCATTATGAACAGCTTGAGGACATCATGGTTGCTATTATTTTTGATTCCAAGACAAAGCCATGGGGAGGATTTGTTCAGACTATTTCCAATTATTCAAGTTGGCTGTACGCACATTCAATCAATGTTGCCTTGCTGTCTCTTCTTGTAGGGAGAGAGCTTGGGTATTCGGAGAAAAGGTTGCTGGAATTAGGAATTGGCGCTTTTTTGCATGATGTGGGAAAAATACTCATAGCCAAGTCAATTTTAGATAAACCAGGAACGCTTGATGATCATGAAATAAAGGTGATGCGCCAGCACACGGAGTTTGGAGCGAAGCTATTGAATGGCTTTCAACTCCCGCAAATCTGTCTGGAAATTGCCGCTAAACATCATGAACGAATGGACGGAAGCGGGTATCCGCTTGGATTAACAGCAGCGCAGATTGTGGAGGAAGTTCAAATTGTTATGGTAGCAGATGCGATTGATGCCATTACGGCGTATAGACCTTATCGTTCTTCGAGTCTTTTATCTGAGGGAATAACCATTCTGCTTAATAAGGGAGACAAATATCCGCATCATATCATCTCAATTATTCACACCTCATTAGGGGAAAGTTAGTGTCGTCAACTTAAATCTACTGTTATACAAAAGGAATCTTTTTTAGTAAACAGAGATTTATAGTTAAGTAGTAGGAATCAATGAATAACAATATGATACCGATCAGGATAAGAAATAACTCTTAGCATATTGAAAGATCATAATTCATCAAGATAAATCGTCCAATAATCGGAGAGGGAGCTGAAGCATGTGAATAATCTAACCTCCATGGATGAGTGCAGTTATCATAGAAATGAGATGATCAGATTACAGGGGCATAGCTTCACTCAATTCAAGACTATAGATAAACTACATGACCTCTCACAGATCCACATGAATTTCACATTTATTTTTATTCATCAGCACTTACCCGATGTGTGCATTATATTAAGTGACCGAGCATTGGAATCTATGCTTAAAGCGCTGCATATGAAAGAAAACCATAGTATTTTCCCTCCACATTCATTAACATTGGATGATTTGGTGGGGCTAACAGCCCAAGAGTCAGGCCCTGATCTAGACACTCTGATGTTTATTCATTCCATTCACTATCTAGCAACCCTTAAAGATATCTCCCTCATCCAGCAAATGCAACCACCGCATCTTAAGAAACTAATAAGGAAAGTTGACAATCTATTGTGTCGATTATCATCACGAGTCACAACCCATCAAACAGATAGATATCACTCCATATTTTAATGCCGGAACATCAAGTTGGTAATGAAGGTTTTCATAGGATTTTGTAGAATATTATAGAGTCATGTCTAGAGTTCGCTCATATGACCGAATCAACAATTTCTTAAAAATCAAATAAGGATTGAGTATGAAACGCAGCGGGAAATAAAGATATGATTTCTCCTATGCCCGCAGTCCAGTATGGCAGAAACACTACCTGCTGATAGCAAAAAAATCTAACAAAGTGAGTGGGAATAAGGATATGTATCAAGTGAAAAGAATGTGGAAGTTATTTCTAAGTTTAATAATCTTAGGGCTACTCCCCTTGTACCTAACCGACAGAGCGTTTGCCGCCCCTCCAGATGCCACCATTGTGGTCGCTGACAATGATCTGTCTATCGGCAAAACTTCGCTGGTGACAATCACCTTCTCAGAAGCGGTTAGTGGATTTACCATAGCAGACCTGACAGTGGAAAACGGCACTCTAAGCGCCCTCGCAACTAATGATAACATCACCTATACCGTAACCCTCACGCCGGCTGCAGGTATCAGCGCCCCCACGAATATTATCACGCTCAACAAAGCTAATGTAGTAAATGCCAATAACGAAGCGGGGATCGGAACCGTCCAATCTAACAATTACTCCATTGACACGGCGAGACCAACTGTGGCGAGCATATTAGTTCCTGCCAGTGGCTATTATGGTGCAGGAAATAACTTGGATTTTACAGTACACTTGAATGAGCCCGTATTCGTTACGGGCACTCCAAGTATCTCATTGGTTATAGGAACAACAGTTGTTCAGGCTGCCTATGTAAGCGGTTCGGGGACAGACGCGTTGCAATTCAGATACACCGTGCAAGCTGGACAAATGGATACTAATGGTATTTCTGTTGGGACCTTAACGCTGAATGGCGGATCGATCAAGGATAATGCAGGCAACGATGCGGAATTAACGCTAAATAGTGTAGGAAGCACAGCGAACGTATTAGTGGATGCAATTCCTCCGACGATATCTGGTATAGAGGTGCCAAACGCTGGTTTTTATAAATCCGGCGATTCATTGGATTTTACCGTGAATATGAGTAAGAATATTACGTTTACAGGAATAGGGACACCGCAGCTTGAGATCAATATAGGAGGAACGAATCGTATTGCCTCATTGATTAGCGGGACGTTGTCAAATACAAATACGTTGCAATTCAGCTACACCGTGCAAGATGGAGATCATGCCAACGACGGCATTATCATTGGAACCTTGTCGCTGAATGGCGGTTTGATGAAAGATGCGATAGGCAACGATGCGGACTTAACGTTAAACAATATAGGCAATACGTCGGGTGTGTTCATCGATACAACAGCCCCAACGATTATAGGTCACATTTTAGGCAATGGTAATGCCTATATAGACGTGATGTTTAGTGAAGGTATATTTACAACGAGTAATGGCTCGGGCGCTCTGACTTCAAGCGACTTACGATTGAACTTCACTAGAAATAATGGAAGTGCTTCCTCTGTTTCAATTCATTCTTTAAAGAAAACAGATGGAGGAGATTTGACTGGCGGAGAGACCACCATTCGAGTAATGCTTGACATAACTGGTATTCCGAACGGTAATGAAACCATTGAAGTAGTGCCGGTGGATGGCGCATCCATCTTTGATTTGGCGGGTAATGCCGTAGAAAGTTCACAATCGTCCGGAACGGTAACGCTTCTTGATATGTGCGCTCCAGTAATTAGCCCGACAAGCGCAAGCTTCGACAAATACGCCGGAGCAGCGGCGAATAGCAATGTAACGACAACACTGATGCTGAACGGCAAAACGTTGATCAGTATTGCCAACGGTGCGACGACCCTCGTTTTGGGAACGGACTATACCGTATCGGGCAACACGGTGACGATCCTGAAGACGTACTTGACAGAGCAGCCGGTCGGAACGGTCCGTTTGACGTTCATGATCAGCGGAGAATCTTCGCAGATGTTTGCGATAAGTGTGAGCGATACAACTCCTTCAAATAGCAACGGGGACAGTGACTCGACGCCTACCGTCATCAATCCGGTCATCGACCAGAACGGTGTAACGCTTAACCTGAATAAAATAGACACGATGAAGTCGTCCTTCACGCTGGAAGTTACGCCGAAGGATGGCGTCGCCTCTGTCAGCATACCGGCAAGGATTTTGACCGGCTTAGAGGGCAAGAACGCCGCCTTTATCATCGAAATCAAGACGCCCTACGGCAGCTATCAAGTACCGGTCAATCTAGCGTCGCTTATTCCGGGGCTGAAGGACATGCTTGCAGCGAATAATCTCAAAGCTGAGGATATCAGCTTCAAGATCACCTTGACCGATAAGTCCGGCAATAAGGATTTCCAAGCTGCATTGGCAAACGGATTGCCAAATAGTCAAGTGATGGGAGCGATTGTGGATTTTCACGTAGAGATCATCAACTCCAAGACGGGAAAAAACATTGGAACTGCAGATCAGTTCAATCAGGCGCTAACTCGGGTTATTCCGATGCCTAAGAACATGACGCTCATGCCTACGCAATGGGGCGCTTTCAGCTTCAACGAATCGACCAAGAAGTTTGAGTTTATCCCCGCTAAAAAGGTACAGATCGACGGTGTGTGGTATGTGATGATCAGCTCATACTCTAACAGTGTGTACGTCGTGGCCGAAAATACCGTGAGTTTTTCCGATATACTGGAGCATTGGGGCAAACCGTTCGTCCAGCTTGCCGCGGCGAAAGGACTTGTTGATGGGGTTGGCGATGGCAAGTACGACCCGAATCGCTCAGTCACGAGAGCGGAGTTTACCGCCATGTTAGTCCGGTCGCTGGGAAGAGGCACATC
Organism: Paenibacillus albiflavus; assembly: GCF_004344915.1. GTDB lineage: Bacteria > Bacillota > Bacilli > Paenibacillales > NBRC-103111 > Paenibacillus_AM > Paenibacillus_AM albiflavus. The sequence continues at coordinate 92,741 of NZ_SKFG01000005.1, forward strand.
AACCGGCAGTACATCGCCCTATGACGATGTAAAGTCCGGCGTATGGTACTTCGACGAAATAGCCAAAGCGAAGGAGCTTGGACTATTGAACTTTGTAAACGGCAATAGCTTCAAGCCTGATCAGCTGCTGACCCGCGAGGAAATGGCGAGCATGCTGGCGGAAGTCATTTCGCTGGAGAGGCTGCCTATCACCAAGGAATTCGTTAGATTGGACGATTACAAGGATATCGTAAGCGTGGACGCAGTCTATCTGGAGGACGTACGCTTGATGGTTAAGCTTCAAATCATGACTGGCACAGACGCAAATTCGTTCAGTCCAAAGGGTGAAACGACACGGGCGCAGACGGCGGTTGTGTTCATTAGGATGTTGCAAGCGCTTGGAATGATCGACAGATAACGAGTAGTGATCCCTAAAAAATCCCGCCTTGATGGAGTACAATCCATTCAGGCGGGATTTTTATGGGTGTGAAACCAACTCATACACGAGAACGAACTGCTGGCAGCGAAGAGTCAAGCATTGATATACAATTGATGTAAAACATCAACGGAAGGATCGAATAAAACCTTCCACGTCGGACAGCCATCATGCTGGAAGAATACGATTCTTTAGATTGGATTCGTATGTATACAATTGTGTTATAATTAAATCAAATTGCTGATACTCTTAGCTATGGGGATGGTGATACTCATGAATCAAATTAAAGATCTTCAAAAGCTTATTAAGCTTACGGGTGATCGAGCTAAGTTAGATGCCAAAGCAAACGAAACATATATTGTATATAAAACTGCAAAAGGTCAAATTGTAAGGGAATACAGTAACGGAAATGTTATCCCTGTGGCTGAACAGGACGGTTCTCATGTATGATTCGACTCCGACCATGTACGTTTTTGCAGGGAACAATGGGAGCGGTAAGAGTACAATCCGTAATCTAATTGTTGATCGGCTTGGAATCAGTGTTAACATTGATCCCGATGCCTTAGCTAGAGGAATCAATTCAATTAATCCGGAAAGCCGGAAAATTACTGCAGGGAAAGAGTCTATTAAATTAGCTAGGGACTGTATTCGTAACAAACGTGATTTCTCAGTTGAAACAACATTGGCTGGTGGTAATGTTATTCGTCTCATGCATGACGCAAAGGCGTATGGATTTGAAGTTTCAATGTTTTATGTTGGTCTGGGTGACTATCACTTGAATATCGAGAGAGTAGCGGTTCGCGTTAAAAATGGAGGACATCATATTCCTACTGAGGATATTATCAGACGTCATGACACCTCCATTCAAAATTTGCTCTCTCATCTACATTTAATCGACCGTCTGATTGTTATAGATAACAGTCATACAGAAGGCGTTATTATTTTGGGTGCATTTAACGGTTCAATAACATATCGGTCGGATTCCCTTCCTCAATGGAGTGAATCTATTGTGCATAGATTTCAGTCCTTGTAAGAGCAGCCAGGAAGTTTGGGCTGTTCTTTTTAAATACAAATGAAAGAATTTCTTCATACCACACCGTAGGATTACATGTTCCCGCATACGGTGCACGTGGAATCGGTGGCTTTGTTGATGAGGAAGGGCACAGATCAGTGAGAATGCAGTAGCGGAGCGGTTTTGGAGAGTAGTACAGCCCTGTAAGATCCTTCTGATAAACCCTGTTTAAGGAAAAAACTCCTTTTACAACCACTGCCAGTACGTTATAATAAAATTATCAGACAGCTTGATCCGCTTATCAAAAAGATAGATTTTTGGAGGTATGGTCATGGTCAATCGCAATAGAAAAATGATTTTCACAGCCCTCAGTACGGCTCTAGTCTTGTCTATGTTGCTTACAGGCAGCAGAGTCTATGTCCAAGGCAAAACAACAGTTTCAGATTCAACTCAGTTGGCGAAGACAGCAGGAGATAAGAAGGTTGAAGTTATTAAAGGTTAATGAAATAACATACTATCTGCGAAGACAGCATTGAGTCTTACAATTGTGAAGTGCATCCAGTAATGGCTGTTCATTTGAATGAGGAATAAGAAAAAGAGAAACGGCTGAAGTCCTTGATAAAAAGGGTTTCAGCTGTTTCTGTTCATAACTAATTAAATGTAATGCAATAAAAAGCTGTTCGTACTGTCTTTGTAGAGTATTATTAGGAAGAATATGCTATAGTTTTATTCTACAATAAGCACACAACTGGTGCTTATTTTTCGTGGAAAAAAGCAGGGGGATTATCGCATTCGGACGAATTGTAAGATAGTAACCGATAAAGTCACGAGTATGTTGTTAAAAAGGAGAAAATGAATGATTTACTATCATGCAGATGTATTTAGCTCTAAAAGTTTATCAGGAAATGGATTAACAGTTATTTTTCATGAAGAAGATATGGACACTCAGTATATGCAGAGAATTGCTGAGGAATTTAAGCAATTTGAGACAATCTTCCTGAGACAAATTGGAGAGAAGCATTTTCGCGCTAGAATATTTACAGTAGAAGAGGAATTGGACTTTGCTGGACATCCGATTTTGGGAGCGGTATCAATCATTCATGAAGAACTGTGTTCAGATGAAAGTAGCATAACCGCAGTCTTTGAGTTAAACAATAAAACACTGCAAGCAGAATCGATAAAAAAAGGTGACTATTTCCAAGCCACGATGAATCAGGGCGTTCCTGAGTTTTTGGGGTCTGTTGAGGGTGAATTGAGGAACATATTCTTGCAGGCGTTGAATCTTACAGTCGACAATCTTCATTCAACGTTACCAATAGAGGTTGTTTCAACAGGGTTGCCGTATTTGATTGTCCCTCTCGCTTCGGGGTTGGAACAGGCAAAGATCAGCGTCAGAAACTTAGAGGAACAGCTAAACAAAATTCAAGCGAAGTTTGTTTATTTGTTTGATGTAGACAGAATGGAAGGTCGCACTTGGGACAATTTTGGAGCTGTAGAAGATGTGGCAACCGGCAGCGCCGCCGGACCGACTGGAGCTTATCTTTACAAATGGAATATCTGCAAAGAAACA
>NZ_SKFG01000006.1 GCF_004344915.1 Paenibacillus albiflavus
ACGGGATTGACGAACGGAACGGCGTATACGTTCGCAGTAGTTGCCACGAATAGCGTAGGCAACTCTGCGGCATCAGTGACATCAGGGAGTGTGACGCCGATCAGTCAGCCGAGCGCTCCGACGAATGTCAAGGCGACCGCAGGTAACGGAAGGGCAACGGTTAGCTTCGACGCCCCAGCGAGTGATGGGGGAAGTGCGATCACGGGCTATACGGTTACGTCGAGTCCAGGGGGATTTACAGGAACGAGCACAACCGCGAGTCCGGTCACGGTCACGGGATTGACGAACGGAACGGCGTATACGTTCACAGTAGTTGCAAAGAATAGCGCAGGCAACTCCGCGGCATCAGCGGCATCAGGGAGTGTGACGCCCGTCGCACCGATCAGTGTGCCTAGCGCACCGATGAATGTGACGGCGAGCGCAGGCAATGGACAAGCGACGGTCAACTTCGACACCCCATTGAGCGATGGTGGAAGTGCGATCACGCTGTATACGGTTACGTCGAGTCCAGGAGGATTCAAAGGAACGAGCACAACCGCGAGTCCGGTCACGGTCACGGGGTTGACGAACGGAACTGAATACACGTTCACGGTGGTTGCAACGAATAGCGTGGGATCAAGTCCAGCTTCCTCCCCATCCAACCCCGTTTCGCCAAGAAACAGCTCAAGTGGAAGTTCAAGCGAAAGTTCAAGCAGTAACCATGGTTCAATCAGCAGCCCCATCTACTCAACGAATGGGAAACTAACGCTTCCGTTAGGAAGCACCGGTGAAGTGAGCTTGGATCAAGCGATCTTCATTCGTATTCCGGCTAATGCTACCAGCAAACCGTTGGAAATTAACATTGAGAAGGTATCGAATACGCAAAATCTTTTTGCACATAATGAAATTTCGGCAAGCCCGGTGTTCGACGTTCAGAAGAATATTCCAGAAAACCTCAGTAGGCCAGCTACATTGACTATGGTATTTAAACAAAGCCAAGTGAATAGCAACCAAACGGTAGCGATTTTTCACTATAATGAAGCTACGAAAACATGGGTGAAAATCGAGAACGGCAAAATCGAAGGCAATCGCATCAGCGTAGAGGTGGACAACTTCATGAAATTTGCTGTGCTGGTGGTAGATCGGGCGTCGGGGTTGCCCATTGGATCACCCTCGATAGACGAGTCGAAGGAAGTTAACTTTAGTGACATAGCCGGGCACTGGGCAGTATCCGACATCAATAAGGCAGTACAGAGCGGAATTGTGAACGGGTATGGGGATGGCACGTTTAAGCCAAATAACATCGTCACTCGGGCTGAATTTGTGGTGATGCTGATGAAGGCGTTGAAGCCGCAAGAGGAAGCTGCGAAGGTTACGTTCACCGATTCGGCGAAGATTGGAACATGGTCGCAGAAAGCGATAGAGCAAGCGGTTCAAGCGGGTATCGTTAGAGGCTACTCGGATGGCAGTTTCCGTCCAGATGCAGAAATTACACGCACAGAGATGGCTGTGATGATCGCTAAAGCGCTAGCGCTGAAGGTGGAAACGAATACGGTAACCGACTTCGTGGATGACGCAGACATTCCAAGCTGGGCGAAGGGTCAGGTAGCAGTGTTGAAGAATCTTGGCCTTATATCAGGCAAAGGTTCGAACAAATTCGCTCCCAATGATAAGGCAACTAGAGCGGAGGCCGTAACAATTCTGCTAAAGATGATCAATCAAAAGAGTAAGCAGGGTTAAAGCAAGCGATCACCGTTATCAGAAACACGATTAACAAATAATAGGGCACCTTTTGGGTGCCCTATTACATTACCTATTATGACTTTGATTGTTCACGCTGATGATTTGGCAGTTGGACCTCGAATACTGTTCTTTCAAAAGGGAGACTCGTCAAGGTAATTGATCCGTCATGGAGGGAAATGATTTCTTGGACAATGGATAGTCCAATGCCGAGTCCTTCGCCTTTTCTGCTGCCATCGACACGGTAGAACCGTTCAAAAACATGCTTTTGATCCTGTAAGGGAATGCCGCGTCCTTTATCGATAACCGTCATGAATAGGGCATCATCCTTTTCCGTAAGCCCGACCTCAAGATAATGGCCTTCTGATCCGTAACGGATCGCGTTGTCCAACAGGTTTCGCAACGCACGTTCGATTAGGGAGGCATCAATCCAGGCTTGGATATCCTCGTCGGGGATATTGACTTCAACAGTAAAGTTTTGCCCCTCAAGAAACATCAGGTAGTCTGCAGCCACTTTTCGCATCATTTCAGATACATTATGCAATTCAACATGAAGCTCTAAATTCCCCTCGTCCTGACGAGTAATATCTAACAATTGATCTAATAGCTTATCGATATAACGAGAGCGCTGCAGCAAAACTTTGGCACTCGCCTGCAGCTCCTTCTCATTCTTATATAATCCAGCGCGAATCGTTTCCGCATAGCCTAAAATCATCGTTAGCGGGGTGCGCAGATCATGAGAGAGATTAGATAGCAGCAGATTTCGTCTGGCGTCAAATTGCTTGATTTGTTCGCCTTGATTTTGAATACGGCGAGCCATGGCATTATAATGCGTAGTGAGTTGGCCAATCTCATCCTTTTTCGTATCCTCTAGTACAGTGAGTTCACTTTGGAGGTTAAGTTGCCCTAAAGCATGATTGAGCTTATTGATTCGTTTGTCCATGGAAGAGAAAAACCATAGAGACAGTAGATAGGGAATTAATAAAGCAACAATTAACGGTAGCATAAAAGTAGACAGGGCTTTAAAGGTGCGCATGAAAAAGTAAACTTGCCCATTTTTCATGTCGTCACTGGACAAGCTCATCAACAAATAATAGGGTTGATGAGCTTGGCTAATAGAAAAAGTAAGCGTAACCGGTTCATCGACCCCCCATAGGTTCTGAGGCATATTAAGCATTCGATTTGCAAGCTGCTCAAAATCATAGGTTTTCTTTTCTCCGAAGGTATCATAAATCGTCGATCCATCTGCTGAAATCCATTCATAACGAATATCAGGATGGTTGCTATGAGCATTATCCAATATTGGCTTGATGTCTTCGATCTGAAAAGCTTGACGCGTTGCAATCGTATTAAGGACTTCTTGCGAGAGGGCGTTCAGGCTTTTCAGATCATAACCCCTATCTCCTATTTTACCCATAACGAGACTAAGTGAACTAAACAGAAGAATACTAGTGATTGCACTAATGAGCATAAGTAGCCAAAGCTTTGTTCGATTTTTCATTGTCCATCACCTGAGAATCTGTAACCAATTCCACGTATGGTGTGAAGGTAATGAGGCGAGTCCTCCGTGGGTTCAAGAATGCTTCGCAGTTTGCTGATAAAAACACTTAAATTGTTATCATCAAAGTTTTCATGATTCCACACCTGCTTGTAAATTTCTCTCTTGGTTAAAACGCGGTCTGGATTTTGCATGAACATTTCTAAAAGTCGGCACTCTACCGGGGTCACAGAAAATGATATTCCATCATTTCGCAAAAGATAATTTTCGATATCCAGCACTAATTTATTTAAACGTAGAATCTTAGCAGGATAAGAAGAATGAGGGCGATGTCTTCTTAACTGTGCTTGTACGCGAGCAACCAATTCCACTGGGCTAAAAGGCTTTGTGACATAATCATCTGCACCTAATCCGAGCGTCAAGATTTTGTCTTGCACTTCTCGTCTTGCACTAAGCGCAATTACTAATGATTCCATATTTGCGTCCCGTAGATATTGCAGTACCTCGAACCCGTTGCCATCATCCATCATGAGGTCCAATATCACTAATTCTATGGCATATTCCTGTAAGTATTGAATAGCTTGTCGTCCTGAACTGGCTTCTATGACTTGAAGTTCCGCTTGTTCTAAATGCATCCTAATTAACTGACGAATTCCGGGTTCATCGTCTACTATTAAAATTTGATTGATGGTGAATCATTCCTCCTACTTCAGCAAAATAAAGCCAATCTTGATCACGATCAAATCATATCAATAATAGATAGAGAAATATATATTTACTGCAATTCATTAAGAATCTATTAAGAAAAGTACAACTGTATTTTGATAGGAGAATAAAGGAATGATTTTTGAGTCAACTAAAATGAGGAGGTTGGTTTATTGGCGAAAATAGGGAGTGTGTGGACACTCCCTTTGAGCTAACATTGTCTGTTATCAAATGTCTACTTCACATTAATCCAATAAGCCGAACGAACAAAATGCTTATTTTCGGTGCGAGGCATTATATCGGTGAGTGTATACAAACCATGTAATGCTTGCTGTTAATAATGCCGACGAAATCAAAGCTGTAAGAACACTATATGTTTGCCAAATAAGTATCGCTGACCAATCTAATGCATAGAACATAATACACTGGACAATCGTAGCAATCAGCAAAATAGCTGTTACGATTATTCGCTTTTTTGTCATTGGCTGCCGCTCATTCGCTTTCCTTCTGCGTAATCCTAAGAGAAAGAGCAGAACAGCCAATAGGCAGAGAATAATTGTGGTAGATGACAAAATGATGTCCAAAAGCTGTGTGCCGCTTATTCTATATGATTGCGTCAGATTGCCGTCTAATATATCGTTAACTTTTAGTACCATGCTTCTATTGATATTTGCGCCGTTGGTCAGCAAGCAGATGGCTGTTCGTTCATTTAGCAGTATGGCCATTTCGGTCCCGAAATTAGGATTTCCCCCTGGGTGCTCTATAATCGTTTGGTTGGCGTTTACCGACCAGCCCGCCGCATAATACATTTCGTTGACAGCCGGAACAGACATATCACCCTGATGTGATTTTTCGATAACTGTATGGAATATTTCAGGTATATCCTGCACAATACCCATCTGTATGCCCATCCAACGTGCCATATCTTTTGTACTAGAAATGATGTAGGCTGCGGGTTTATTCCCGGAATAATCTGGCGCGTTATACGGAGTTGTCATAAAAAAGGAAGAACGGTAGCCTTGTGCCAACTGTCCGGTGGCTTGAGCATCTTCTTTATAAACATACGTCTGGTGAAGACCCAGTGGCTGAAATACCTGTTCCTTCATAAAGTCTTCATAGCTTTGTCCCGACACAATCTCAATAACCAGACCTAATACGTCATAATTAACAGTTCCGTAATTATGCTGCTCACCAGGATAGAACGACAATTCAGAATCTACGAGCATTTCTACGGTTTTTTGCAACATATCCGGCGTATTGCCTTGTGGAATGTTTTGATTGTGAGGGCCATTTGTTAAGCCGCTAGTATGGTGTAAAAAGTTATTGAGTGTCATACTTTGCATATCAACGTGTTTCCCCTGATACTTTAACGTAAACCAAGGCAAATATTTATGGATAGAGTCTGACATTGACAGCAGTCCTTGTTCTTCCATCAGCAGAATACCCATGCCGGTAAAGGATTTACTTACCGAAGCCAGCTCATATAGAGTATTTTCACTTGCCGACAGTCCCTTTTCGCGATCTGCGTACCCAGAAGAAAAGTAGTGCACTTCATTGTTCGCAAGTATTGAGATTGACATTCCCGGTACCCCTGATATACGGCTTGCATCATCCAACAATGTTTGTATTGCCGCAGATTGCGTATTTGACAACGCATAACTTGGTGTTGCGAATCCTGAGAATGATATAAGTATCGTTAATACAAAAACAATAGTCTTTTTCATAAACTCTCCATTTTGAAAAAAATATGCGAGGATAATATAAACAACCCGTAGTACGCCTTATCCGCCTAAAGTGTAATAAGGTATACATTATTAAGCTTATCATTGTAAAATCTTATTAACACAAAATCCCCCATCATTCTGAGAGCGAATTAACACTAAATTTGTCGGATTTACAGTTCCCTCAAGTACGGTGAAGATCATCGCAAGTATTTTTACCTTAGCTATGTTACATTCAGTATATCAATTAATTCAAAAGATGAAAATTGAGCGCCGCGGCAAAAAAGATTTCGCCGTTAAACAAAGGAATACAGTGGATTAGCAAACAAATCACTTAAAGTGCTTGTTAGAAGTTAAGTATAGTGGTAATCAAAGGTGAGGGTTATGTTATGCCAAAAAATGATAATATGCTAACAATTCTATGGATGTTGAATTCGGGAGAGAAATTGACTGCAAAGCAAATATCGGAAAAGTTAGAGATAAATATAAGAACAGTTTATCGGTATATTGATGCACTATGTGCCAGTGGCGTCCCTATCATATCCGACACAGGGCACAATGGCGGGTATAGCTTGCTGCACAATTTTATCAAATCTCCTCTGCTATTTAGTATTGATGAAAAAAAGACACTGCTTCATGCTGCCCTATTTGCAAAAGAAGCTGGATATCCTTTGAGTGAGGCATTGGAGAATGCAACATCCAAGTTGAAAATGTATTCGAATCAGGAGCAGGAAAGTATACTAAGCCATCATTTAGCCGGATTTGAAGTAATAAACCGCAGGGGATACCCCGCTGTTCAGCCGGTATTGCAGGAATTGGAGCACGCTGTAGCAAATGAATGGTCTGTAGAAATTTCTTATCGTAACAGTCATGAAGAGCAGTCCCCAAATAGGGTAATAGACCCCTATGGCGTGGTTAATTGGAACAATAAGTGGTACACAATTGCATTTTGCCACCTGCGGAATGAGATCCGCAGCTTTCGGGTAGAACGAATTCTGAACATCACACGCACGCCATTCTCATTTAGGCGTCCCAATGATTTTTCAGCGCGTACTTTTTTTATGAAAAATCTGTTACCAGATGTAGTAGGTAAATCCGGATTAATTTCTTTAATTATTGGTGGCAGGGCAGAGGCGTTGGATGATTTATGCATACATTGGTTTTTGGAGCATCATTTGCAGGAGCGGACATCAACGCAAGCAATTTTTTTACTTGAGGAAGAATCACTGTATACACATGTTCCGTATATAATTCTTCCCTATGGGAAATCCATTCAAGTTATAGAGCCACAGAATCTAAAGAATAAACTTGTGGCGGTTGCTTCAGAGTTAATGGAATATTATCAAGTTTAACAACTTCACTGACAGCAGTTGTCAGTGAAGTTGTTTTATTATAATGATAACCACTCATTAAAGATGAATGGTTGCTGTTACCTAATAAACTTTATGAGGAGCACTTAGAAATGAATAATACAGTATATCTTTATGTGTTTGATACCATGTCCGATTGGGAAATAGGTTATTTAGCCGCCGAACTGAACTCTGGAAGATACTTCAGACAGGGGCTGGCTCCAGCAAAAATAGTCACCGTTGGGATAGAAAAGACTCCAGTAACTACAATGGGCGGATTGAAAATAATGCCTGACATTAAAGTGGATGAGTGCAGCATTAAAAGCGTAGATGCACTGATTTTACCTGGTGGAAATACATGGACAGAAGCTATTCACGTGCCCATATTAAAAATTGCCGAGATGTGTTTAAAGGAAGGGATAGCAGTTGGAGCAATTTGCGGTGCTACCTTAGGACTTGCTCAAGCAGGATTGTTAGATTCACGTTGGCACACAAGCAATGATTTGGCCTACCTTAAAATGGTTTGCCATTCTTACACGGGCGAAGAATATTACAAAGTGGAATCTGCTGTCACCGATGGGAAATTGATCACCGCATCCGGAGTAGCTCCATTAGAATTTTCTGTTCATGTTTTAAAAGCGCTAGATGTATTTTCTCCAAAAACATTAGACGCTTGGTATCGTCTTAATAAAACTTATGAACCTAAATATTTCTACGAGTTAATGAATTCAATCCAATGACAGTATAGGAATACAAGGCATGATGAATGCTGTGTGTCGCTTATCAGGAAATAGTTTATTGGAGCCACATTTACCTATAAGACGAAGCTCAGGTGCTATTAGCGCTTGAGCTTTATTTGGAATCTATAAAGTTCGATGTTGAGAAACGTTTCCAACCAAGGTGACATGCAACAAGCTTGTTCCTTGGGAGGGTTTTATATGACGGTTATTGCTAATCCATGTAAAGATGTACATGGATCGAATCGAAATGCTCCATTAATGAATACAAAGCCTGTCTATTCTTGCAGATTCTCTTGCATATCGATCATGCACCCCCGTAGGAAGTAGGTTCAGATTGCTTATGGGATAATTCGATGTAAATCGAATAAAAGCAGCGCCGATTCGAACTTTAAGAAAAGTTTAAGTTGGACGCTGCTAATTTGTATCATGATTTGATGAAGGTCAAACTGACCATGAACCTTGCATTCTGCGGATGAAGATGATTTGACCGGTATGGTAGATGTCGTGGAGAACAAGATTCGATACCGATTGGTCAATCGTGACCCCATCTAATTCGCTCAGCAAATCTTGATCGCTCAATGCTGAAAGCTTCTCACGAATGCTTGTGTGTATATGTTTCAATTTTTCAACTGTTTCCTGCCACTCTTCCTCTCTAATCACACGGGTGCCCGCATCAAAACTTGTGTCTGTTGATGGAGCGTCTGTCGAACCTGTCAGGCTAGACAGCAACTGTGACTTGTAGAATAAGATGTGGTTGACCAATTCCTTGATCGTATTCATCTCTTTCCCATCCATTCTCCAGCATGCCTGTACAGCTGTTAACCCTTGCAGTGCGCGTTCAAGTGGGGGAAACCAGCCGCTTTCCTTGTCAAAGCAGGCATCCCATGTACTTACTAGTTTCTCTGTTGTCGTCATTTGAATCTCCTCCATTTTTAAATTTAAAAAAGACAGACTGTGTAATGCACCGGAATATAAACGGTACTGATCTGTACCTTTTCGATGATCATACAGCTATTTGAAAATTTTGTCAAATTCATAATAGTAGTATATTCCTCGTAAAAATTGACAATTCTCAGTGTAGTGGCTATTATTAAAAGGGACTGTTCTGTACCTTTTATTATCAAATTTGTTCATTATTCAATTAATTAATTGAGGGGTGATTTCATGCCAAGAGCGACAGCGAAAAATCGAATTCTTCAAGTGGCATCGGATTTGTTTTACAGAGAGGGTATCCGAGCCGTCGGAATTGACCGTATTATACTGGAATCGGGCGTTGTCAAATCGAGCTTCTATCGGAATTTTGCATCTAAAGACGATTTGGTTGCGGCTTATTTGGAATATCACGAAGATCTGAATGCGAAAGATTTGGAGGAAGTGCAGCTTCAACATCCGAATTCAAGCGCAATGCAGTTGCATGCTCTCATTGACCGATTTGTAGAGAAGATGAAAACACCCGGATATCGTGGTTGTCCCTTTGTAAATACAACAGTCGAATTTCCGGACTCCTCCCATCAGAATCATATAAGGGCGGTCAAAGGTACGGAAGAAAACTGGAACCGCATCGCAAGATTAGCAGAAGAGGCTGGTGCTGCTCGTCCATTTGAAATGGCAGAATTATTACGTATGTTATGTAATGGGGCTATTATGCTTTCTTACATGAAAAAGTCCGATTTTAACCCCGATATATTCTCAAGAGCGGCTCATACGCTCGTTGATTCCCACTTGTTCAGTTGGACTGTAACAAGAAAGGATGATTAAATTGCGATATCTCTTCGATATTAACCCATACAGCCACTGTGTACGTGAATTATGCAGCAACGATCCTTTGCTGGACAAGCTGATAAATCGGATCGGAAACATCTGCATACCAAATCAGCAGGATGGATTCAACTATCTGGCAAGATCGTTAATCGGCCAACAGCTTTCGGTCAAAGCCGCAGAGACAATCTTCCGCAGAGTTGAACAGATATGCGGGACGATAACGCCAGATACCATCCTAGCCGCAACGGAGGAGAGTCTGCGTTCTGCGGGATTATCTAAGAACAAGCTCGCCTATATCCGGAACACCGCCGAATGTGTGAAAGAAGGCTCTCTCGATTTTCATGCATTTCAAAACATGGACGACGAGGAAGTCATTCGTTTATTGGTCTCAATAAAGGGTATTGGTCAGTGGACCGCAGAGATGTTTCTCATTTTCTATTTAGGAAGACAGGATGTCTTGTCTTTTGGGGACAGTGGACTTAACCGAGCTGCGGAATGGCTTTATTCATCCGAAGAGAACGACAGCAAATCTCAATTGAAACGTAAACATGTCGAATGGAAGCCTTATTCTACTATCGTATCCCTATACCTCTGGGAGGCAGTCAATATCGGTTTGGTTCAAACGGAATCATTTACGAACGATTAATGATCAGAAATCGAAGTCAGATATAAAACATTGGCAATCTTGCGCCGCGACGTGCTCCTTACGCTTTTTTCGCCGTTATCCCGTTAAGCTGAACCGTACCATAAGTAGGGCGAAATTTTTACATTGACCGCCTTCTAATCGTTGTCCGACAGTGCATACTGAACCACGCTGCCGAATACTCAGTATGGTGCTGACGCCTTCATAATGCATAATAAGTGGAAGGGAAGGGGAGTGATTTGTGCCGAACATTAAGGTGCTTATTGCCGACGACAATTCATTCATTCGCGAAGGATCAGCAGTTTAAAAAAGAGGAGGTTGATGTATGGGAATCCGTACCGCTACACTAAATGATTTACCCGTTCTTACGGAAATTGGAAAACTATGTTTTCCACCTGAAGAAGCAGCGACAGAGAAGGAGTTTGAAGAAAGATTGAAAGTGTATCCAAATCATTTCTGGATTTTGGAAAATAATGGTGATCCAATAGGTTTCATCAATGGAATGGTAACAAATGAGACAAGAATTCGAGATGTAATGTTTAAAAATGCTTCTTTGCATGAGGAAGATGGAGCATGGCAGGCTATATTTGGGGTAAATACAGTTCCTAAATACCGAAAGCGTGGATATGCTAGCAAAATGATGGAACAGGTTATAGAGGATGCGAAAAAACAAGGACGAAAAGGCTGTATTTTGACTTGCAAAGAGGAGTTAATACAGTATTATGTAAAACTTGGATATAAAAATGAGGGGGTATCACAATCTAAACTCGCTGGTGCAGTTTGGTATGATATGCGTTTGGAGTTTTAATGTAGATTTGAAAAGGCTGCGAGCGCACAGCGGGCGGCACTCTCGAATGCCCATAATTGAGCAAAACTTCCTATTGAAATGGATTTAAAATCTTTGTAAAATAAATATTATTGTATTTTTTAACAAATCAGAATATTAAAAGGAGTTCAACCATGCTAAGCAAAAAACTTGTTGCCACAGTTGCAGGACTATCTCTGCTCGTCGGGGTCGGGAGCGGCGTTTATGCCGGCGCCAACATGCAAGAAATCAAGGCCTATTTAAATGGTGATCTCAAAATACGCGTCAATGGCACCGTGGCGCAGTTAAATGATGCGAAAGGCTCAGCTATTTTACCAATTACATATAATGACACGACCTATTTGCCGGTACGGGCTGTTGCCAACGCTTTGCAGGTAGCCGTCGGCTTTGACGAGGAGAAGCAGGAAGTGCTTCTCGGGGAGAAAGTGAACGGAACCCCTCTAAATGCGGAGAATTTTGATAACTATACCTACACGAAGGATCCGGCACAAACGACCTACAACAATAAAAACTACAAAGAAGCCTATTATTATCACGAATCCGGCGCGCCGACGCTCATTATTACGCCGAACAAAAAATATCAGACGCTTCATTTGAAGATTGCGGCGATCGATAAGGATCTTACAAAGTTCGAAATCAGAGATAATGATACATTTGCCCTCTTGAAAACAATTGAAACGATTTCGCCGAGTGAAGGGTTAAAAGAAATTGTCGTCGATATTGGCAACATCGAAACCTTGGCGATCTCTATGCAAGTTAAAGACGGAGGCGGTCTTTTCGTTCCGCTGATCGATTCTTATTATAAATAATAGGAAAAAGAGAGAACTTCGGTTCTCTACAATCTGGAGCCGCAATATTGCGGCTTTTTACTTTCTTTGAGGCAAAACATAGGCTATTACTTACCTCGGCGCTTGTTCGTTTTTTTTAACAGGTAGAGTTGAAAAATGAAACAATAATCATTTCACGAATTGAATCACCGATAGATCCGTTAAGCTGAACCGTATCATAAGTGAGGAGAAATTAGGGAGAAGGGCCAGATAGGGAGTTGTGGACTAGGGTCGAACGTCATCGTTTCAGTTTGTCAGTTGTTTATTGCCTGATGTATAACATCCTCTCTTCCTGTAAACGCTGAAAATATTCTGTTTAACGAAATGAGGAATTCGGGGGATAATACATGCTAATCGGAAGTCACGTATCCATGGGCGGCAAGGAGATGTTGCTTAAAGCCAGCAAAGAGGCTGCTTCTTATGGAGCGAATACATTCCTGATATACACCGGTGCTCCACAAAATACGAAAAGAAAACCGATCTCTGATTACAAGATATCAGAGGGGCATGCGCATATGAAAGAGCATGGAATCAGCGATATTGTTGTTCACGCTCCTTTCCTGGTCAATCTGGCAAATTCCATGAACAATCAAGTATTCAGTCATAGCATTGCCTTTATGCGCGATGAAATGGACAGGACGGAAGCATTAGGTTCGGAGCAGATTGTGATGCATCCCGGATCACACGTTGGAGAAGGAGTAGGCAAGGGACTTAACAAGATCATTAAGGGGCTAAATGAAGTTCTTACCCGGAATGAAAAGGTTCAAATCTCGTTAGAGACAATGGCAGGTAAAGGGACGGAATGTGGTGTTCGCTTTGAGGAACTGGCTTGCATTATAGATGGAGTAACTTACAATGAGAGTCTTTCAATTTGCCTGGACACTTGCCATGTTCATGATGCTGGATACGATATTGTCCATGACTTTGACGGCGTGCTTGATGAGTTCGATCGCATCATTGGGCTTAATCGGTTAAAAGTGCTTCACATTAATGATTCCAAGAACGAACGCGGCTCCCGTAAAGATCGGCACGAGAATGTCGGACATGGATTTATAGGCCTGCATGCCTTGGACTATATTGTTCACCATCCTCAACTTTCTAATCTCCCCAAACTGCTTGAAACCCCATCTATTGGACCTATTAAATACAAAAATCCTCCGTATAAACATGAAATTGCTTTACTTAGAAGAGAATTAACAGAACCAATAGAAAAATAAGACTTTGTGAGAAAATGGCAAAACCATCGAAAATTGCAGATTCTCGGGTTCTTCCGTAATACGCACCTTCGTTTGGCGATCCTCGTAGACTATAACATAGTGAATAGAAAGGGGACGAGGAAATGATCGTCATTGAGGGTCAAACCAATACTCTGTTCGATACAACGGCACTGTCGATGCTGGAAAAGGATATATTGCAACAAAAGAAGCAGAGTGTGACCAGATACCGATACGCTTCGGAAGCCCACTTACGCTACGAGCTAAAGCTGAGAAGCCTAACCGTGGAGGCTGCGAAGGCGCTAGACGCGAGTGAGGCCGTCTTTGCTACTTTCAGCAAATCCCGCTGCAACAGACGCTACTGGACCCGGAACGAGGAGGGTGGATTCAAACTGAATGTTGGCGTATCTCCCGCGAACGCCATCCGCGATATCTATGACAACGGGTCAGAGTATGCCTTCGAATGCGCCACTGCGATAATAATCGTACTGTACAAGGCTATTATCGAGGCTAACGGGGACGAAGCGTTTAATGCCAATTTCCCCAACTTGTTGCTTTACGACGGGCATCATGACAGCCACCTTCGGCTAATCAATGAAGACGGAAAGACGTCTTACCCTGGAGATGTACTTTATTTCTCAAATCCCGAACACGATCCGGATAAGCCCGAATGGCAAGGAGAGAACGTCGTCAAGCTGGGAGCCGATCTCTATTATGGACACGGCATCGGGATCAAGTCCGAGCAAGATATTATATCCGTCTTGAATAAGGTCAGAAAACCAGGCAGCGACGTTTCGGCTTACTTGTCCGACAAATTCTTCCATCCCGACTTTGCGTATATTCGCGGCCTGACAGCAAGAAATCAGCTTTCGGAAATACAGATGATCTTCCCAGCACGAATCGTCGCACAGATTGGCAGTAATCGCTATATTTGCTAACCGAAGATGTGACAGGTAATATATAGCATTGCATTTGATCCATTACGAATTATTGCTCAAGTGGTTAGTGAGGGCGATCCCTCGCAGACCGACGCGTCGAAGGGGTAATACCAATTAAGGCTTATACGCCAAAGGTTACGTTAGGAACGATAGTTGAACGAAACAAGGAGCAGATCACCGCCGCAGCTGCTCTTTTCGCATTTTTCGCCGATAATACCGTTAAGCTGAACCGTACCACAAGTGACGGCGAAAAATATTATTGTGGGGTAGTGTGGGAAATGCTTGAGGTGCCGGTGTTACTGCCGCTAAATTGAACTATTGCTTCAGGCTTGTTCAGCGTACGTTTACTCTCTCCGCATTTGATTTGGAAATTACCATTTTTACTATGATCAACAAGAAAGCAAGTAATGCAAACATAATGCCGCACCAGATCAGCTGATGTGTGCCCAACTGAGATATAAACCGTCCGCCTATCGAGGCCCCTACTGTAATGCCAACATTGGAAAATGAAACAAACAAGCTGTTGCCGAATTCGGGAGCTTCTTTCGCCTCAGTCATCAACAAGGCTTGACTGACAATAAGCCCACCGGAATGCACGGCCCCCCAAATAAATACGATGACCACCATCGGCAAGAAATACGAACCGAGAAAATAAGTGAATAAGTAAATGACCGCATATACCAGAGGAAACAGGATGACGGTCTTGGTCATGCTTTTGTGTAAAAAGCCCCCAAACAAAAAGTTTCCAGCAATCATGGTGACGCCAAAGGCCATCAGCATAATGCTAATCCATGACCCGTTCATATGGGTGACTTGTCCAAGATATTCGGCAAAATAGCTGTACACTGAAAACATAGATGCAAAGATAAGAACAACGATCACGATCGTTAACCACAATTGAGGTTTGCGCAAGATGCTAAGCTGCTTACCAAAAGACATTTTTTCCTTAACAGGCATAGAAGGAAGCCAGGTAAGTATCCCTATAAAGGCAACCATGCTTACAACAGCACCAAACAGGAAAGCAGCTTCCAACGAAATTTTTTCGCCGAGATAAGAGGTCAACGGCACGCCAAAAGCGAATCCGACGGTTATTCCGGCAAAAACCTTAGTGACGGCTTTGTTGCTCTTTTCGGGAGGAACAAGGCTGGCCGCGGTCACAAGAGCAATTGAAAAAAAGACAGGATGAAAAATAGCAGGGACAATCCGGAAAGCTAGCATGACTTCGAATTTGGTTGTGTAGGCATAGACAATATTAGAGATGGCAAACATAAAAACAGCGGTTAACAAAATGACTTTACGATTAATGCCAGAAGCGAGTAAGGTCAGGAATGGACCTGAAAGGGCAACGATTAAAGCAAATATACTTACAAGATACCCGGCCTGAGAGGGCGATATGTGAAATTTTTGAGTGACTTGGGGAAGAACACCTATAATGCCCATTTCCGTTGTAATAATGCCAAATACACCTAAAGCCAAAAAAATGATAAGTGAAGAGTGAATTTTTTTCATTAAATATATCCTCCATTAATATTCATATATAGAATTGTAGATATGATAAACGAAAAAGCCTCCTTTCGGCTATAGTTTAGTTTGGACGTACTCGGAAAATTGCTTAATGGTCTTTTCGTTTCGGCGGTAATACGTCCATTTTCCGATTCGCTCAGATTCCAATAAACTAGCTTTTTGCATGGTGGCTAAATAGTTTGAGATAACAGACTGGGCAAGTCCCGATTTTGCCTGAATATCTCCTACACATACACCAATGCGAAAGTTAAGCCCCTGTTGCAAATAGAGCTTTTCATCAAAAAATTCCTCTGGGTTCTTCAACCATTGCATAATTTGACAACGCATCTCGTTAGACAAAGCTTTATAAATCAATAAAGGTTCCATACCCATCATTATATCTACTTTTTTAGATTTGTAAATATGAACAACTTTGTTTAGGAGCCGCGCGGCGCTCTCACTCCTTTTTTCGCCGATAGACCCGTTAAGCTGAGCCGTATCATAAGTAAGTGAGGTTAAATATAGACCACCTAAAAATCATGGCCTAAAACGGAGGTAATTGTAGGCATAATGTATCTCTACTCTCTTTCGAGTTATTGGCGCTTTAGTTGAATAAGGCACAATAAGATAGCTCTTTTTCGTATATTATTATTTAACAATCTAGGCGCATGGATCTAATAGATCAAGCGTTTTTTTTGCGCTAGATTGAATCGTTAATTAATCAAATTTCATATTCGTGAAATTATTTCATAATACATTGCTTGTTACTATTGTATATATTATATTATTTACAATAATGAATTTCGAGGTGAAGTGATGAATATTGGGATGGAAATTAAGAAGTTGAGGACTGAAAAAGGAATTACTTTGAAAGAGTTAAGTGAAAAGAGCGAATTATCTGTTGGATTTCTGTCTCAATTAGAAAGAGGGCTTACGACCATAGCCGTTGATTCGCTTGAAAAACTAGCTGATATTTTGGAAGTACATTTAACACATTTTTTTAATTATCCACTTAAAAGGAAAGATATGGTTCTAAGAAGTTATGAACAAGAAGTAATGGATTCCGAAGGTGGTTTTATTAAATATAGTTTAAGTACAAATTTGGAAAACAGACAACTTGTCCCAAGACTTATCGAAATCCTTCCTCAAAAGGAAAATGAAGAAATATTATCGTATAAGCATGCGGGAGAAGAGTTCATTTATGTTTTAGAGGGTATCTTAACCGTTTTCATCAATGGTACGAGGTATGAAGTATATCCTGGTGACAGTGTTCATATGGACTCAACTATTGCCCACAATTGGGCTAATTATACGAACAAAAAAGTCCAGCTTCTAGCTGTTAATACCCCAAATTTTATCTACAAATAGAAAGCGAACATAACAATGGATAAATTTGTGTTATATCTAATCGGTTCTTTTTTTGTGATCGGAGCTATTGATTATATCACCGGAAATCATTTAAAACTGGGTGGGAAATTTGAAGAGGGCATAAAGACCATGGGGGCTTTAGGGCTTGGCATGATAGGAATAATTTCTTTAGCCCCTATATTTACAAATTTTCTGTCCGCTGTGATTATTCCAATCTGTAGAGTTTTTCATCTAGATCCTTCTATCGTTCCTGCAGCATTTTTAGCTGTAGATATGGGGGGCTATCAAATGGCTGATAAGCTAGCATTGACCAAGGAAATGGGGGCATTCTCAGGAATTATCATCGCATCTACTTTAGGAGCCACAATTAGTTTTTCAATACCCGTCGCGTTAGGGATGCTTTCTAAAGAGGATGAAAAATATTTTTCTAAGGGTGTGCTGGTTGGAATTATTACTATACCTATAGGATGTCTTGCAGCAGGCTTATGGCAAAGAATAAATTTCGGCATATTAGTATGGAATCTGGCGCCTATATTTGTTTTTGCCATTATTTTAGGAACAGGATTATTAAAAGCTCCTCATGTTTTTATAAAAGTTTTTAATGTATTTGGAAAGCTCATCATGAGTTTGAGTATTGTTGGATTACTTTTACAAGGTATAGATGTGCTATTTGGCGTAAAGCTTGTCTCGGAATTAACACCACTATCTGAATCTACTGTTATAGTAGGCAAAATCGCATTGGTTTTAGGTGGAGCCTATCCTATGCTAGCACTTATTATTCGAATTTTCAAAAAAAGTTTTGAAAAAGTGGGTGAGAAATTTGGAATTAATTCCGTATCAGTAGCAGGCATTCTAGGAAATTTGGCTAGTAATCTGTTGATATTTGGAACATATAAAGAAATGAACCCAAAAGGAAAAGTGGTATGTGCTGCCTTTGGCGTAAGTGGAGCATTTGTATTTGGTGGTCAACTTGGCTTTGTGTCAGGAGTAGCCCCTGAAATGTTAGGAGCGTTTATCATATCAAAGCTTACAGCCGGAATAATTAGTATCGTACTAGCCGTATGGTTATATGATCGTGAAATTAAAGAATATCGTCTTAAGGAAAATGGAGGAATTCGTAATGAATATCAGGGATAGGGTCGAAAAATTAAGGCAGCTAATGAAAGAAAATCGAATGGATGCTTATATTATTCCCAGTTTTGATGCACATCAAAGTGAATATGTAGCAGAACATTGGAAATGTAGACAATGGATATCAGGATTTACAGGGTCTGCAGGTACTGTAGTTATTACATTAGAGGATGCTGGACTATGGACAGATGGCAGATACTATATTCAAGCTGAAAAACAGCTTGAGAGCTCAGGAATCAGATTATTTAGAATGATGGATCCAGGGGTACAATTTTATACAGAATGGCTAGCAGATATTCTTAATGAAGGAAGCATTGTGGGCTTTGATGGAAATGTTTTTTCAATGAATATGGTTAAAAAGATGGAAGAAGATCTAACAGCAAAGAGAATCGAATTAAAAATGAATCAAGATTTCATTGGTGATCTGTGGGAAGATCGACCAGAGATTCCTAAAGGATCAATTTTTACTCATGACGTAAAATATGCAGGCAAATCACGAATAGAAAAATTAAATGAAGTAAGAGAAGAAATGAAAAATATAGGAGCCAATTATTATATTTTAACTTCCCTTGATGACATTGCATGGCTTTTGAATATAAGAGGAGCCGATGTGCCTAACAATCCAGTCGTAATAGCTAATGTCATCGTAGCAGAACATAAATGTTATTTATTTATTGATTCTTGCAAGGTGCCCTCTTTGGTTCAATTAGAACTGGAGGCTGAAGGAATCGAATTCAAAGCGAATCATGAAATACAACCATTCTTAGAAAATCTTCCAAGCGGAGATGCCATTATTTTTGATCCGAATAAAACAAATATCAGATTATATAATGCCATTAATAGTGATACTAAGAAAATTGAAAATCCTGACATTACGACTAATTTAAAAGCTGTTAAAAATGAAGTGGAGATAAAAAATTTAAAATGGTGTGAAATAAAAGATGGTTTAGCTATGGTGAAATTTATTAAATGGTTAAAAAACTCTGTAGATAAAGAAGAAATTACAGAGATTACTGCAGAAGAAAGATTAGAAGATTTCAGAAGAGGGCAAGAAGGATTTGTTGGACCTAGCTTTGATACGATAGCAGGTTATCAAGAACATGCTGCGATGATGCATTATAAAGCCAATAAAGAAACGCAATATACGCTTAAGAATGAAGGTCTTTTTCTAATCGATTCAGGCGGACAGTATTATGATGGAACAACAGATATTACACGAACGATTGTATTAGGAGAACTTACCGATGAACAAAAGAGAGATTATACTTTGGTGTTAAAAGGATTTATTGCATTAAGCTCAGTAAAATATTTATATGGAGCAACAGGCTCTAACTTGGATGTTTTAGCAAGACAACCCATTTGGCAGTATGGTTTGGACTATAAATGCGGGACAGGGCATGGGGTAGGTTTTTTCTTGAATGTTCATGAAGGACCACAAAGCATAAGGAATAATAATAACAATGTTGTATTAGAAAAAGGCATGATTATTACGAATGAACCAGGAATATATCTCGAAGGTAAATATGGAATTAGAATTGAAAATATGATGTTAGTAGTTGAAGACGAGAAAACAGAGTTTGGTCAATTTATGAAGTTTGAAGCCATCACGTATTGCCCTATTGATTTAGCCGGTATCCAGATGGATATGTTAATAGAGAGCGAAAAACAATGGTTAAACAATTATCATCAAGAGGTATACACAAAGCTAACTCCTTATTTAAATGAAGAAGAGAGAGTATGGCTAAGGGAAGAAACCAGGGAAATATAAATAGGTATTGCCGAATACAAGTAATATTAAGAAAGTTGTTGCATGGCCATCTGTCAAAGGATGGCCATGTTTCGTAACTTACTATTACGAAAGAAGCCTATCGTGTGCTTGCCACATAATTAAAAATGGTATCTCTCAACTGAAACTCGTACGTCAAGCCATTCACAATTCCTACAACACGGTCACTGTCATATAGATCAAGCATGAATCTAGCCATTTCCTTCGCGGTATGGAACTTCGGCACAGTACCGTGATATTCGAATTCCGATACATCGAAAGAACGCTTCGCAAATTCAGTTTCCGTTGCAGCAGGTGCCAATACTTTAGCCTGCAAAAGCGCGCCTTGACTGTTCAACTCATGAGAGAGTCCTTCTGTAAAGGCACTCACATAGAACTTGGTCGCGCAGTACGTAATGGCATTACCTATAATCGTATAGCCGCCACCGGAGGAAACGTTGATTAATTGTGTTCCTTCAACATTGGAGTATTCACGAACGTAAAGGGAGGAAAGTATCGTCAACGCTTCAATGTTCAGATGTAGCATTGCGGATATTTTATCTAAATTTTGCTGGGATACTGTAGCAAAGTTGCCAAATCCCGCATTGTTAATCCAAGTTTCGATGTGGAGCCCTTGTAGACTTTCGTAAAACTTATAAGCATTCTCGGAAACGGATAAGTCGATCTCTCGGATGACGACATCTACATCGGGGTAGATACGAGTGATTTCAGACTTTAATTCCTCCAACTGTTCTTTTCTGCGGGCAGCAATAATTAAGTTTTTGCCACGGGCTGCAAAAGCTAGAGCGGTTTCATAACCTATACCTGAACTGGCACCTGTAACTACAGTATATTTCATGTGATTTCCTCCTATTTTCTACGAGAATGTATGGTGAACCAACAACGATTTGATTATATAGGTTAGAGTTTACTCTAAGTCAAATGATTTTTATAATTAAGGAGACACTTAAATAAAGATAGATTCGGGGGTTTATATGTATACGATCAGCGATGTAGCCAAATTATTGGGGATAACCGCACATACACTGAGATATTATGAAAAGGAAGGGATTATTGCTCCTATACGTAATGCGAATGGAGAAAGAGTATATGATGACTCCAATCTTGCTTGGCTACGATTTGTGATGAGGTTGAAACAAACCCAAATGCCGATCTCGCAAATCAGAGAATATGCACAGTTATATTTAGAAGGAGAGCATACGGCCCAAGCCCGTTTGAACCTTCTCGAAGATCATAGAAACTCTGTTCAGAGTCAAATCAGAAACTTAACAGCCACAGAGAAGGTGCTGGCAGACAAAATTACAGCTTACAAAAGTTTCATTACTAAAGGGACAGGCATTAACTAAGCAGACGACACAAAAAGTGATTCAAGTAACTCCTTGGAAGTTTTGTTTGACAAGAGAAAGCGTCTTATGCAAATCTACTGGTATCGGAAAGTTTAATATTGCGATAGAAGCAAAAGAAGCGAGAGAAGGTGGAGCACTATGAAAGCAAATCGGATGGAAGCGTTCAGCGATGGCGTACTGGCAATTATTATTACGATCATGGTATTGGAATTTAAAGTTCCGGAAGGTCATGATTGGTATGCGCTGATCGAGCTCGGCCCAAAGATTCTTAGCTACATTTTCAGTTTCGTATATGTCGGCATCTACTGGAACAATCATCATCATCTGCTGCACATGGTTCGAACGATGAATGGGCCATTGATGTGGCTAAACTTGCTGCTTCTATTCTGGTTATCCCTTGTGCCGTTCACGACAGCCTGGATGGGGGAAAGCCATTTTGCAGCTACTCCAACGGCGTTGTACGGTATTGTTCTACTACTCGCATCATTCTCGTACTGGCTACTTCAGCGCGCGATTATTAACCAGCATTCCGGCGATTCTTCATTCGTTCGGGTAATGGGGAAAGACTGGAAGGGGAAATTATCACCCTTACTCTACTTGGCTGCAATCTTGACCGCATATGTAAGTCCTTGGATATCTGGCTTCTTTTTTGTACTCGTTGCTGTAATCTGGTTCGTACCAGATAAGCGAATCGAGCATGCTCTGAAAGGTCACTAGAAATGCTCTGAGTGAGAGCCTATGATAGGACTGGCGAAATTCCCCGAGACTATTGATAAAAGGAGAATGAACAGAAAATTCGATAAATAGTTCTATACAAATAGGGTGGAGCAGCCGCGGCAAAGAAGGAGCTTGGCTCTAGGTCACGAATATGATATATGTACCAAAATTTTCTTAAAACAGTTTTAAGCTAACAGGCAGGTTAGTGAAACTACACAGTTTTTCTAACGTATAATAGTTATTCAAATTTTTCTAATTTTTCAAATATGGCTCATGCGGAGGTGAACTTGACTGGAGAATTTTTATGACTTGGTTCAATTGGCATTCTCGATCGCTCTCATCTTTTCCATAGTGTTACTTCCATTCACCTATTTTTCTTTACAAGAGTTACACTGGTGTCATGAAATTGCTGCAGCCGGTTCAACTTGGTTTGTAGCTGTCAGACTGTCGCAACCCAACAGCATTCAGCGGTGGATAGTACGTGCCGCCAGACGAAGAGAAGTACCTGATGAAGACGACAATAGTCCTTCCCCACATTGATATTCCATACTTTCAATTAGGGAGGACAACGATGAAAAAGATTTTGTTGCTCCAAAAATGGGCGAAGCCCATTCTCGTCATGTTGATTGGGGTTATTCCGATCATTGTGCTCAGTGGGTGTTCGACAGCATCCCAATCAGACTCGATTAATGCCGATTCACCAGGGATATTTAACCACTATTTTATTTACCCATTTTCGATCTTGATCAAATTCTTCGCGAATACATTTCACGGAGACTACGGATTATCGATCGTGCTGATAACTTTCATCATCAGACTTGCGATCATGCCGCTCATGATGAATCAAACCAAGAAACAAATGGACATGAAAGAAAAGATGGCCGTCCTCCAGCCGGAGTTAACTGCACTTAAGGAGAAGTATAAGAACGACGTCAGTGCGGATGCAAAAAAACAACAGCAAGTCGAGATGATGCAGCTCTACCAGAAGCATCAATTTAATCCCTTAAACATGGGGTGTTTACCGATGCTTCTCCAATGGCCGATCACCCTCGCATTTTACTACGCCATTCGTCGTACCCCAGAGATTGCAGCTCACGATTTTCTGTGGTTTAGCTTGGGGAAAACAGATATGATTTTGCCGCTTATTGCCGCTGCAGTGTATTACGTTCAGTTCCGCGTGTCTCAATCCGTTTCAGCGCAGTATCAGCAAAATCAAAATAACCAAATGGCTTTTATCGGATTGTTGTCACCGATCATGATGGGTGTGTTTTCTTTTGTGATGCCCGCCGCGTTGCCATTATATTATGCGGTTGGCGGTATATTCATTATCGTGCAAACGATCATACTCAATAAAATGTACACGAAGCCAAATGTAGCGAGTAAAAACCTACCCACTGGTGTAGAAGATTTATAAAATTGAACCAGTCATAAAACAATACTAAATACAAGGCATCTGAGGCGCGACCTCAGATGCTCTGTTTTTTATGTTGGCGGCTCGTTAACGGGGAACATAGTTCAATATAATGAGAAAGAAGGCGTGCGGAGCAAAAGTCACATATCTTATACCATTATTATTTGGGGTGGTATGAACGATTTAAGCACGATCAGGTTGGGGATGAAGAACTAACACGACATATTAAAATGCTGCGGGTACAATTATTAGAAAACTAAGGAGGGAGTAGGGTGGTAAGTTTTTTTACTTGGGTTGTAGGAGGAATTTTGTTTTTGCTCAGCGGAATTCATCTATATTGGATGGCAGGCGGGAGAAGGGGGGCTTTGGCGGCGATACCAAGCAAGGGGTCAGAATTATTGTTTCGACCGACGAATGTTGCTACAGGTATCGTGGCGGGGGCATTGGCATTAGCGGGATGGTTCGTATTAGAACTTGGAGAAGTCGTCGAGTGGCTGCTATTCCCAGATTGGGTATTTATTTATGGAGGCTGGGTATTATCTGCCGTATTTATTATACGAGCCATCGGGGATTTTCGTTGGATCGGCTTCTTTAAGAAACAAAAAGGAACCTTATTTGCCAAGTGGGATACCATGTTGTACTCGCCGTTGTGTCTCTTCATAGGGATTTGTTTAATTTTTCTGACCAAAGGGCGACTCTAGGGTGACATCAAAACCGTGACTATCCCCGTAGAAGCCTGTGTGCCGTTATCTTCGGACAGGGGCCGGGTCGGAGCGATCATGAGAGAGCAGCCCTTTTTTTGCAGCGCTTGATCACTTGACTCGACGATAAGGAATGCAGATATACCAACATATGGTATAGTTATTGGTAATTGAAAAGATAGAGGGATGGGATAGAATGAGTTTATTTCCTGTAGCATATTCACTCTTGTCAAAAGAAGCAATATTATCGCATATTAAAGAAAATTATGATATTGATAAACCAGTTAGTTTCGAGTATTTCCTTAGAGGGATGAACGACACTTATGTATTAGTAACTGAGCAAGCAAAATATATCTTCAGAGTTTATCGTGCTGATAGGAGAAATAATTCAGAGATCGCATTTGAATTAGATTTATTGAATTATCTCAATGTGCAAGGTGTGGACGTTTCAATACCCATCAGAAAAAAAGATGGGACTTTTATTAACGAATTTCTCGTCTTTGAGGGTGTAAAGTATGGCGTTTTGTTTAGTTTTGCTGAAGGAAATGAAAAACCTATTCATGCTATAGAAGATAGTTATCTGTTTGGAAAAGCAGTAGGACAAATTCACAAAGTTGCTGACACCTTTAATAGTGAACACGTAAGAGGTAATCTTGATTTTGTGCATCTTATTGAGAATCCGCTAAAAATAATTAGGTTACATATGGAACATCGTCAAGAGGATTATGATTTTCTTTATGAACTTGCTATGCGACTAAAGGAAAAGTTGATAAGACATTTGGAAGAAGGGTTAGATTGGGGAGTATGTCATGGGGACTTGCATGGCAATACAAATGTAGCCTTTACGGACGATGGGAAATTGATTCATTATGATTTCGATATTTGTGGATATGGATGGAGAGCCTATGATGTGGCAGAGTTCAGATTAGCAAGAGAAATTCATAGTAGGCACGATAAAGATGAAGTCGACAGGCTATGGGAAGCGTTTATAAAAGGATATAGGGAAGTAAGATATTTCAGTGAAAATGATGTTAAAGTCGTCCCTATATTCGTTGCTCTTAGACAGCTTTGGCTCTTTGGTTTATGTTTTAGTGAATCGGAACTTATTGGTAAAGCTGACTTTGATAATAAATTTATTGATAGTAAGATGGATTATTTCAGGAATTTAGACCTTTCATTTTCTGATAGCATTTAATAAACAACCACTCTTAATAGGAGTGGCTTTGTCTTTATATACTAAATAATGCATTTTTCTTTACAAAAAATGTACAATCATTGTAAAGCGATATGGCGATCAAATTCCTATAATTTTAATATCGAGAGGAGGTGCACGTAATGGATAACTTTAATGCTTTTGAGCGTGTTGTGGAATACCTGGAGAATATTATACCGTGCGCAGATGAAGTTGATTATAGTGTCATTTCTAAAATTGCTGCTACTCCTGCTCCCTTATTTCAGCGTATTTTTGTATATATAACAGGAGTTAGTATTAATGAGTATTTGAGGAGACGTCGATTGACGTTGGCGGGTTATGATATCAGAAATAGCAGTGAAAAAATTATTGACATAGCTATGAAATATGGCTTCAATTCTCATGCCGCTTTTACAAGAGCATTCAAAGAGCACCATAAGGTTTCACCTTCTAGTATTAGGGGGGGTGGAGAACAACTTAATGGTTATCCTCGTGCCTCCTTTACAAATATTAGAATTGTAGGGGGGAAACGAATTATGGCAGAACTAAAAAAAATCGAGTATGGAGAATTTGGTGCTCGTAAAATTGTAGGTATGATGAAAATGACTTCGTTTCAAAAGGCAGGAGAAGAGTGCTGGGGCGCAGCATTTACGGAAGGCGTTTTTGACAGAATTCAAGAAATAGAAAGATGGATTTGCAAAGATATTGATGATTATATTGGACTTGGACATATGAGTAAATTTGTTGGAAAAGATAATTTTCAGTATATCATAGGTAAATTTGTAGAACTTGATGCACCTGTCCCAGACAAAATGTATACAGAAAATATACCCGCAGGAACAGTCGCTAAAATATGGATCGAAGCCGATAACCTTAACGATATTATCGATTGTGCATACTTAATTTGTTCCGAAGCTATCGAGAAAACAGGATACAAAATTGATTTTGAAAAATTTTATTGGTGTGATGTATATACATACGATAGATATTGCGTACCGCTAGAAAAAGGGCAGAAAATTATTCTTGATTATTTGTTGCCTGTAATCAAAGATGAATAATAATGAAGCTTACTAATCACGTCCATATTATAAGGTCATTGACGCTCACGGTTGTGATAGAACAGGTTAAAGAATTGATCCTGGCCGATTGGGTGAAGACAGGGAGGATACTGGGATGAGAATGCCGAGCGAAGGCGAGCTGACGTTTCTATTCGACGGAGACGAACGACAGCTTCAACAATTTATTGAGAAGCATCGTGAAACACTCGAGCGCTATCAATTGATGGATGAAGTGGAAGAACTTGCGGATGAGCTTGAGATTGAGGAGCAAATTCCGATTATATTCGCTTTCGTATACAGCGTCACCGTAGATTGGCGAGAGTATGACGAGGAGATCATCCGATTGTTCAGTGAACGGCTTCCGGGTGAAACGCTCGAGGTGACCAATACGGACAAAGGATTGGACGTTACCTACAATGGACAACTGCATTCGATTGCACTCACCTTTTCCGGAAAAGATCGCTATATCACGATTCGCGGGGTCCAGGAGTTAATCCGAGACAAATACGAGATTCGTCTGTTTGAAGGTTCGTATTTGTCCGATACCCACGACTTCTTGGTTTTACCGAAACAGCAATGGGAGGAACTGGATGACCGCTACCCAACGCGAATCGGTGAGATGTTCCTCATCATCGATGACACGCTGGACTTTCCGTAACCAGGCCATTATTGCCTTGGCCATACGAGTGCTTGCTTGATATTAGAATAGAAATCTCCACTCATGAGGTAGGACATGTTCTAGGCCGGATTAGAACATTCAAAAACGTATTAAGCTCCCTCGGGTAACGATAGCACCATGACGACAGGCTGCCGACATCATCGGCGGCCTGTTCAACTATCGGGCGGGATAACACAATACAAGCGCGCTGGACTGTGGTAAAATATTACAAATAAACTTACGTGAAATGGACGTAAAATATTAATTTTCAGATATATAATCGATAACTGCAATCGACCATCTCGTTAACTTGGAGTGGTTAAATCGGTCAAACGACCGCACACAATGACAGGATGATATCGCCTGGTCGTGATATTCTGTTCTTAGAAGGAGTTTTGCAAATGCAATGGCTGAATCGAATGATGTCGGCGCTCGACTTGATGGAAGTGAAGATGGAGGAACCTCTGGATATTGCGGAATTTGCGAAGGCGGCGTGCTCTTCCCCCTATCACTTCCAGCGAATGTTTTTTATGCTGACAGGGATGACTGTGGCCGAGTACGTACGGAGGCGGCGACTGAGCTTGGCCGCGCAAGAGCTCGCGCTATTCGGTCCGAAGGTGATCGATGTCGCCATGAAGTATTGTTACGACTCTCCGGAGTCATTTTCCAAGGCGTTTCGCAAGCTGCACGGCATTTCGCCCTCTGACGCTCGGAGTCCCGGCGTTCAGCTGAAAGCCTTTCCTCGCATCTCCTTCCATCTATCATTGAAAGGAGACAAAGAAATGGACTACAGAATTGTGCAAAAAGAGGGATTCACCGTCGTAGGAAAATCGATCCGATCTTCCACAATTGAAGGAGAGAATTCAACGGAGATTCCGAAGTTTTGGCAGGACAGTCACAAGGACGGAACAGTAGAAAGAGTAGCTATCCTAGGGAAAACTCAAGACATCCTGGGACTTTGCTATGACACTCAGCAGGGGGGAGAGGTCTTTAAATACGCGATCGCGGTAGAAACCGATGCATTAGCGGCAGACAGCGAGTTTGAATTCATCCAGATTCCAGAAGCCACGTGGGCCGTCTTTAACTCAATCGGTCCAATGCCTGGAGCAATCCAAGAGGTTTGGGGTCGTATCTACCAAGAATGGTTTCCATCAACAGGGTATGAGCAGGCCGAAGGTCCGGATTTCGAGCTATATCCGCCGGGAGATACGATGTCCGAAGATTATCGCTGTGAGGTATGGATTCCAATTGTAA
Organism: Paenibacillus albiflavus; assembly: GCF_004344915.1. GTDB lineage: Bacteria > Bacillota > Bacilli > Paenibacillales > NBRC-103111 > Paenibacillus_AM > Paenibacillus_AM albiflavus. The sequence goes on from NZ_SKFG01000006.1 coordinate 28,067, forward strand.
AGAAATAAAGATGAAGCTGAGTGTCCTGAAGATTAAGACAACTTTTAGGGCTAAATGGCATTAAGCTAACGGTGACGATAGTTCAAAAAACAGCGGTAGTCTAGGACTTTCTCGTCCCTGGCTGCCGCTGTTTCTATTATTGGGGTCAGTCTAACACTTTATTTTCTTCATTATTTATCTAACAATCAATCCATCTTTCATGGTGATAACATGATCTGCATAGGAGAGCATTTCTTCATCATGTGTGACCAGCAAGGTGGTGATTTTCAATTCTTTCGTTAAATTGCGGATGAGTGTCATGACTTCTCTTGATCTTGTCGAGTCTAGACTTGCAGTTGGCTCATCTGCGAATAGCATTTTTGGTTTGTGGATGATGGCGCGACCAATGGCAACCCGCTGCTTTTCCCCACCTGACAATGAAGAAGGATATGCATTCTTGCGATGATCCATACCTACCAATTTGAGTATCGTCGTGATCTCTTCTTTTTGTTCACGTTTACTCATCTTGGTCTCTGACACGTTAAGCATCAGCATGAGCTGATCTTCTACAGTAAGGAATGGCACTAGATGAGACGATTGAAAAATAAACCCAAATTGACTGGCGCGTATTTTACGAATCTCTTCCTGTGACATGTCGGTCATGTTCTTTCCCTCAAAAATAATCTGTCCACCAGATGCGCGCTGAAGACCAGCCGCGATCGTAAGAAGCGTACTCTTGCCAGAGCCTGAAGCACCTACGAGAGCCGTTATTTCCCCTTGTTGTTGGGAAAGATTGATCCCGTTTAATACTTGTTCGTCGACTTCGCCATTCGTAAATGTTTTCTTGACGTCTTGTATTGTGAAGGTAGTCATATTAAATATCTCCTTGCTGTATAGCCTGTAGGGGCTCTACTTTTTTAATTTGAAGACCAGAAAGTGTTGCGCCGATAAATCCAATGATTAAGAACAAAATAGATAGTAGGATGGTCGTCCCAATCGTTAGACTGAACGGCATGCCTTCAGGTGCGATCATATTAAAGCCCTGACTGAGTACAACTGATAATACTAGTGCGATTGCCGTGATGAAGAACATTTGAGACCACATCATGCGGAATAATGTACTTGTTTTTACCCCGATAGCTTTCAAGATACCGTAGAGTCCGATCTTCTGAACATTCATCATATAGAAGAAAATTGCAAACAACATGCCACTGATAGCAACTAAGAACCAAATAATCATATTCAGGGACATCTGTTCTGCTTTATAACTAGAAATGGTGCCTAGAAACTGATTGTTTGAAAAGGATTGTAGTCCGTTAATAGCCTGTGCTTGATTCTGTCCTGGGATAAATATCAATTGCATGGTTTTCACTTTGTAAATTTCTTTATAGTTATCCATATGGATAAAGGCAACGGGTGCGTGACTATATTTCTTTTGATCGGCAAATCCGACCACTTTAAATTCGCCGCTAAATTGATTGTTTGTTAATACATCCCCAACTTTAATGCCGTCTTTTTCAAGGGAACGATCTAAAATGATTTCTCCTGGCTTCACTTTCTCGAACAGTTCGGAATCGGTTGAAGTAACAAAAGCTACACTATGCTGCTTGTCCTCCACATCGTTTACAAAACCCATCTGAATGGAAAGAGCAGCTGCATCCTGATGTTCCTGTAAGACTTTCTCTTGTACACTAGGATCTATTTTTGAAAGATTATAAGTTTGATTCGCTTTTTCATTCATGTAGAAATGACCAGCAGGTAAATCCTTGATTAAAGCTGCATTATCTTGTGATAAACCATTCGCGAGTCCTGATATGATAAAGGTTAAAAAACTAACTAAAAAAATGATTGAACCTAGAATGATAAACTTCGCTTTACTCTTTTTGATTTCTTTCCATGCCATATTCATTTGCTGTGCCTCCCTGTTTCTGTCTCTGCCCTGAGTATACAGATGAAATATGAACGGGTGATGAACGGAGCGTTACAAGTCCAGAAGAGGTGAGGAAGGAGCCCGAGAACTGGTCTAAAGGCTAGTTTCGTATAGACCTAAGGCGGTTAAGCTGTGGTAATAATGATGGTATACTTCAAGTAATTCGAGCATACATAACTAATCTCGACATAAAAGGGTGTGTAATATATGAAGGTTACTGAAGTAGCTTCTCCACCAGCGGCCAAGGTGAAATGGGCTCTGTTTAATTCGAAAACGTACGCGACGATTATGTATTTTATATTGTCCCTTCCGCTAGGAATTGTTTATTTTACGTTAATGGTAGTAGGTATTGTGTTGTCTATCGCACTTACGCCTCTGTTCATCGGTATTCCGCTTTTCTTTGCGGTTGATAAGCTGTTGCAGGGTATCGTGAAGTTTGAGCAAGGGATAATCAGGCAAATACTTGGTTTGCCAATGCAATCTATTCCAATCAATTATGATAAGCAGGTTCAAACAGGGCAGAACTGGTTTATGCGGATGATTCGTGCCTTTGACGGGCAGCTCTTTATTCGTAATGTGATGCTAATTATACTGAAATTTGTTTCCAGTATCGTGTTTTTTACACTTATGGTTGCAATTATGGCAATAGGTTTGGGGTTAATTACTCTTCCGGTAGTTCATATCATCTTACTGAAGGAGATTCAAGTTGATATTCTGGAAAGTGGCTTGTTTCAATATTTCAATATAGACTGGACGATCAATCAACAATATATTTTCTATTCTGTAGTTGGTCTCATCGTATTCTGGCTTTCGCTTCGTATGGTAAACTCTTTAATGGCATTGCAGAGGAGGCTTATGTATGTTGACGAGCCTTACCTTGTCGGTCAGCAGCAGATTGTAGAGCAGCCAATACCTTTAAGCCAGCCTATAAGCGAGACTGCGAGCCAAAGCCAGTCTATGAAGCCTATATATGCAGATTACAAGTTGTAATAAAGAAATCAAAACGGCAGCGATGCCGTTTTTTTGTTTTGAAACCTATGTATTCAATTAACTATCACGATATAGGGATATTCATTCTAAAACTTTTATACGGGAAGTAAAATATTCATGGGACATGATGCATCTATGTTTATTCTTGACTCTCGAAAGGATCACCATTTCTTTCATTCTGTGACGGTTAGGATGTGCCTAAGACTTATGGGAAATCGGACGTTTTTGAGTGTTACTGAGGAGGCAGTAGATGGACAGTATGAAGATGTTGCCTTTGAGACAAACAATTTTCTCGCACTTTTGTGGTTCAGCCTCGTCAGTCAGGAGCAATATCAACGTTATCGTGAGCGGCTTTTAACAACTTGGAATGAGCTTAAACCCCATCTGGAAAATGAGGAACTTGAGGATTTGCCCGAGTGGGAAGCATTCGTGGAGGCGTTAAATTGGCATATTCCATGGGGAGAGGCAGTGGCGCAATTGCGACAGAGCTTGCCTGTTACATTGGCACGTTTTCCGGCGCTTGGTCCTTATATGTTAGAATGGCTGGCAACTTTATTTACACATGTGCAAACGCATCAATCTCCTGTTGTTCATTTGGAACTATCGCAGTATTTTCATTTTTATGAGGCCCCTCTTCAGTACTTGGAGCAGATTGAGCATTGCCTTCATCTTTGGTGGCGTCCAGACGAATTTGAGCGCTGGGACGATAAAACGAATCCGTACTTATTGGGAGGCGAGCATGTACCAAAGAGAGAAGGGAATGGTGAAGACCGGCAAAAAGATGAACCAATGGCTACCTCGGAGATCGAAGAAACACGGATTCTTAATTCGAATTCTGTCCAAAAACGTTCTTCGAAACAATTGAAGAGGTTATATTTCTGGCTGCTTGCTACCCTATCGGCAGCACTTTTTGTAGGAACTTTGCTCTTGACCTCCAGCAAGTGGTTGGCAGTTCTAGCTTTCCTTCTTCCTGCTATCTGTATCGTTGTGTGGGAGCTGCTTATTCGCCCAAGAAAGATCCCCTCTACCAAGAAAGAAAGATCGGTTCCATTACCTGTAACAAGCAAGATCACGTATTACGATGGAACTTCGCCCATAAAACTTCACGGCATCGAAGCCGTCAATTTGGGTAAAACCGATTCTTTTATTGTACTTTGGCATCATATCCTGCGTGCTCAAGTTAGCCTGCCGAATCAAATCGTGCTTATACTCCACACTGAATTTGAAAGTTTGTATCCGTCGCCTGCGATTGTTATTCTTAGCGACGAATTAGCGGCTGAACATATCGCCTCTGCCATTAATTCTATTGCCAGTCTTTGGCTGGCCGAGAAAAATGTCATTTCGCCCTATAAAACCGATAGCTGATAAAGGTAAGAATCGATGCAGCTAGCTTAAGCGGATGATTCAGCTCCCTCTATAAAGGGGTCTTGGTTTGAATCACGAATATGATATATATCTGAGATTTCATTTTGATTCGATTTTTGATAAGAAAAGAGACTCTTTGAATAGAACAATTTGTTACGATAATTCCAGCAGCAAGTTTTTAACATAGTGTGTTTGAAAGGGGGCTTTATGGGTACGGTTGAAACTGTCCAGAGTGCTATTGATTATGTAGAGGAACACCTTGCCGAGGAACTTCCATTAGAGGAAATCAGCAAGGCGGCTGCGATGTCGGTACCGAACTTATATCGTTTGTTTTACGCGATGACGGGCCACCCAATAAAAGAATACATACGCAAACGAAGGACTAGTGAGGCTGCATGTCTTTTGCGACAAACTAACCTACCGTCGAAAGAGATAGGATTTCGCTGCGGGTTTGATACGTATCAAACTTTTACCAAGACATTTAAGCGAAATACAGGTTTGACCCCAGGACTTTATCGAAAAGCAGAAGTCATTTACAGCTTCGAAAAGATACTTCTACACGAACGATTTTCTTATTCAGAAGATCGGGAGATTTTTGAACGCTATCCTGATGTGAAGGTTATTAGTCTTTCTCCGCAAAAAGGAATCGGTTATCTTCATGTTGCAGATCGAGAGGAAGGGCTTGAGGAAGAAGCATACATTCGGTTTCACACCATCCTTGCCGAGTGTAATGTCGATTTAAGCCAAACGAGGTTGTTTGGGTGGAATGTTGATTTGGAAGGGAGAAATCCAACATTCGGTTATCAAATGATGGCAGTTAGTTCAGAGAATAAGGAGTTGTTTGTACAGCATACGGAATTGCAGCCAACTGCACTTTCAGGTGGTACATATGCTGTCACCTGGACACCTATGGATTACAGCTCCAAAATCATACATGCCTGGAACCGACTACTTTCTGAATGGCTGCCTCTAAGTGCTTTTGAGCTTGGGGATCATGGCTTTATTGAGGAGTACCAACAATTTAACGGTAAAATTTCTCGATTAAAGCTTTATCTACCCGTTAGGCGCTCACAAGAGAAGGGAACCATTGAAATTTTGGAGCGGGAACCTTTGAAGGTGATGAAATTTCGAGCGGAAGGTACCAACTGCGTGTCACTGGCTGATGAGGCAGCAAGTGAATGGTTAGAACGTAATGGCTTTATAGGGGATACTCGACTTAAGGTATTTATGAGCAATAGTTACGGCAGTACGTCGGATGACAACAATATGTATGAAATTAGTATCGCTTTACCGGATGGATTTAGCCCCTCCTTGGATAAAGAACACCAAGTGGCTCATATGAAAGGCGGATTATATGCATGCTTAACTACCAGAGCTTTAGGTTCAATGGCTGGAGTTCTTGAACGGATTTACCGCTGGCTTGGTACATCTCTTGAGTATAGTGCCGATGAAGAACGGTCTTGGTTCGCTCACTACATTTTTGATGAAAGCTTGAAGGAACGTGAGGGCGGAGCTCTTGAAAAGTTGGTAAATGCAGAATGCTATGTGCCTGTTGTTGTTTCACGTAAACTGAAGTAGGGGGATTGATCTCATGAGCGAAGTACCTGCAAGCATAAATTTTCCGGAAGGTTACAGACCGGCAGTAATACCGAAAACTTTAAAAATGATTCATGGAGGTCGAATGATGAACGAACAACAACAAACTAAAGAAAGCAATTTTCAGGCTAGCCCAATTAAAAACAAAGTCGGAAGCATTTTTGTCCCTGTAAGGGATATTGAGAAATCACGCAGTTGGTATTGTCAGGTTTTGGGGCTGGACGAAAATGACTGTAATATCATGAACGGTCATTTATGCCCTTTACCAATGGAGGGAACCGGAATCATTCTTGATACGATGCCTAAGTGGGGCGGTGAAGAGCCTGGGGGAGCACCGTCTATCGAGACTCCAGCCTTTATGCTTTTGACAGAAGATTTAGGAAGTTCGTTTGAATATATGAAGAAGATCGGTGCGGAACTAGTAACAGAAATTGAACACGATCATTGGTTCGTCGTAAAAGATCCGGACGGAAATAAGTTGATGATTTGTCGTGAATAGTGAAGATCTCGAAGGGTGCCCTTAAGGAATGCAATCGCGTTTTCCTTATACCCGACGAAGGATATCCCGCAAATATGCTGCCCATTCCCGAGGCATATCGAAAAAGGAAATGTGATGGCCTGGGAAAGTTACCATTTCGCAGCCAATAATTTACGCTAGAGATCATCTCATTCCGGATTAAGAAGGTTTCATTGTTCGCTTCCGTAACCCGCCGTTTGAATACCGAATCGGAATGAGGTCCAAAGTCAACAAAAAAATCATCTTGATGTCGGTACTAGGAAAAAAGAAGAGCTACCGCTTATCGGGATAGCTCTCCCAATTATAGTTATTCGTAGTCGGCCAGTCCGAGATAGTGCATCGAGAACAGGTTTTCGAAGCCAGCCGCGGAATACATGCATTCGAATCCGAATAGGAACCGTGAAGTATTCTTGTTGGCCACGGTCAGGGTTGCGTAGGCGGCATCCGCCTCGAAGAAACTCTGTAGGCGGGTTTTCCCGCTCTCGATCGCCTCGTAGTACTTGTAGACGAAGAAGAACGGATTATCCATCTCCAGATGCTCCTTATCCACTGCGACGTAGTCGTTCCAGTCCCCATCCTTCTCACCCTCTGGCGTGGGGACAGGAAGCCACAGGTAATTTAGAACGCCTCTGCCGAACTGTGGGACGGTATGGGCAATAGGATTAATCATTTTGCCCTTCGACAGACCGTCGTGGACGACGCTGTTCGCGTCTAGGTCCGCAGCGGCGTCGAAGCCCCAGAGGAAGGCCGTATAGTAGTTCGCATTCAGGTCGACGACGCTATTGCGGTCGAAGAAGAGAACTTTATCCTGTTCCGCCCCATTTTTGTCTCCCCGGCCGTCCACCACGAGATCCATAACTCCGACTTTGTTCTCTTTCGTCAAGTTCATGGCGTGGTCCTTATAATAGGTGCGCCGCTCGGTGTCCTTGAAGAGCCCGAATTCATCTTCCGTAAGGCGTTTTATAAAGAGTGCTATGTCGTCCTGAGCGTATCCGTCTTGGATCTGGTACGGGGCCGAAACAGCGACAGTCGGAACGGATTTCCCTTCGCTCTGCTTGCGGTAGGCGTCGTAATTGTCGATGTACTTGGCGATTTCCCCCTTCGTCAGCGGCAGGCGGGAGACGGGCCATTCCGGAATGACGCTGATCGGAAGATTCTCCTGCACGATACCGTAGACGGAGACGTCTTTCAAGTACTTGCTGTCGTTCTTAAAGTTGGCGTAGAGGAGGTCGGATACGAACTTCTTTTCCTTGTTTTCCTCAACTCCATCCCACTCGAAATTGGCCGGTAAAAACTTCATCTTGTGGGTGTAGGTGAAGGAAGGCACATCGCTAGCCAAGCCGAAGATCTGAATTCCGGCGACCGTTCCTCCGAGCTTCTTTTGTTCCGTTTTCAGAGCGTCGTACAATTCTGTAGCGGTCTTGTACTGCGCGGCATCTAGCAGAACGTTATAGGTCTGTCTAAATTTGTTGGCGAACAGCTTGATCGAAGCCATGTCCTGGGCTGTTACCTTCTGGCTGTTGTAAATGAAGTAGTAGTGTCCTTCAGGAGCAGCGGCTCCTGTAGTGATGATGACCTGCTTTAGGCTCTCATTCCATTTAACGTCAGCTCCGAAACTCTCAGCAACGAATCGAGCCGGGACGAAGGTTCTTCCTTCGATTTGGGTTGCGGCCACATCTAGCGTAACAGTTTTGCTACCGACCTCGGCCTTGGTGTCATTCAGCCGAAGGGTGACGGCAATGTCGTCTTTTTTGCCTGTGATCGTCTGCGTGGAGCCATCCCAGCCTACCTCTGCACCCAGGCTCTCGAATATGGCACGGAGCGGCACCATCACGCGACCGTCGATCTGTTGAGGAGCGACGTCAAAGTAAATAGGGCGCTTATCGATTGTTACGGCAATTTCGGAACCACCTTGATTCCCTTTTCCGTCACTACTAGCGATCGCGAGGTTACCAAAAGAGAGTAGGCTAAACACTAGTACAGTAAGAATTATAGAATTCCATCGAAATCTTTTCATTTTGATTATCCTCCTTTTTTAACCTTTGTATTTAGTATCTTACTTTAATTATATATTTCTGAAAATACGGAATGGCGAAATTTGAGTATTTGTATGCTTACAGGGCGAAAATTCCATGAAGTTACCCCTTGCCGGTTTACCAAATGAATATTATTGTTTTATAGGAACAAGATACTACATGACCTTGGATTAGCGCTTACCTAATAAAACTAAACTAGAATCTACTTCGTCACTACGAGATTTTGCAGCTTGTCCAAATGAACACCTAAGAGAGTAGCAGAGGGGGAAACTGCAATGAAAAAAAATGAATTAAACAGGGGCCTCGAAGCACGTCATATTCAGATGATTGCTTTGGGCGGCACAATCGGTGTCGGGTTATTTATGGGCTCTGCAAGCACGATTGCGTGGACAGGTCCATCGGTGATGCTTGCGTATGCCATTGTGGGGATTTTTATATTTTTCATCATGCGCGCAATGGGAGAAATGCAGTACATAGAACCGAGCACGGGGTCATATGCGACCTTTGGCCATAAGTATATTCATCCTTTGGCAGGGTATATGACGGCTTGGAGCAACTGGTTCCAATGGGTTATTGTCGGGATGGCGGAGATCATTGCCGTTGGGACTTATATGAAGTACTGGTTTCCGGATTTGCCTGCTTGGATACCAGGGATTATCGCCATGGCGATTCTCGGTGCAGCCAATCTATTTTCTGTAAAATCGTTTGGTGAATTTGAGTTTTGGTTTGCGATGATTAAAATCGTCACTATTATATTGATGATTGTTGCAGGGGTTGGTCTGATTTTCTTCGGGATAGGCAATGGCGGGAATGCGATCGGATTATCTAACTTGTGGGAGCATGGGGGCTTTTTTACCGGTGGTTGGTCGGGCTTTTTCTTTGCTCTCTCGCTGGTGACCGCGGCCTACCAAGGTGTCGAAGTGATTGGGATTACAGCAGGTGAAGCCAAAAACCCGCAAAAAACTTTAATGAGAGCGACGCAAAGTATTATTTGGCGGATTTTGATCTTCTATATTGGTGCGATTTTTGTGATTGTAACGGTATACCCTTGGAATCAATTGCAATCCATCGGCAGTCCGTTCGTTGCCACATTTGCAAAAATCGGTATTACTGCAGCAGCGGGTCTGATCAACTTTGTTGTCATCACCTCTGCCATGTCAGGTTGTAATAGCGGGATTTATAGCGCTGGACGTATGCTCTACACATTGGGAGTCAATGGACAGGCGCCGAAAATATTTACGAAGCTGTCAAATAACGGCGTGCCTCTGCTAGGAACGATTGGCGTACTCGTGGGATTGGGCATTGGCGTGATTTTAAGCTATATTGCACCGGAAAATCTGTTTGTGCACGTGTATAGCGCCAGCGTACTTCCTGGTATGGTACCGTGGTTTGTCATTCTTATCAGTCAAAATAAATTCAGAAAAATCAAAGGGGATGCCTTGGCGAATCATCCGTTTAAAATGCCTTTCGCCCCAGTGACCAACTATTTGACGATTGCCTTTTTGCTTATGGTACTGGTCGGGATGTGGCTGAACGATGATACACGGATCCCCCTAATGATCGGTATTGTTTTCTTAGGTATCGTTGTGATTAGTTATTACGCTTTTGGGGCTAGCAAGGCAGTTCCATTAAGTGCTCAAACCGATGATGACAATAATAGCAACAGATGAATTGGCAAACAGAACGAGAGAAAGGAGCATTGCTGCATATGTATCCAATTACTCTTAAAATAGAGGGCAAACCGTGTGTAGTTGTAGGAGGCGGAAAAATTGCTTTTCATAAAATTGGTCCGCTTCTCGAGGCTAAAGCAGTTGTGACGGTTGTCAGCCCTGAAATCATTCCGGAGATTGAATATTTATATCTTGATGGCAAAATTAATGTATTACAAAAAGAAGTCCAGGACGATGATTACAAAAATGCATTTCTAATCATTGCGGCAACCAATTCCCCGGAGGTAAACGCGGAGATTTATGACAAGACAAAAGATACTAAGCTTATCAATGTGGTTACAGATTCTGAAATAGGCAATTTTCATATTCCTGCAACTTTCACCCGTGGGAGGCTGCAAATAAGTGTGGCCACAGGGGGAGCAAGTCCGCTGCTGGCCCAAAAAATCCGGGATGAGTTAAAAGAAAAATATGATGATACCTATGAGGATTATTTAGAGTTTTTGTATGAAGTACGGATGAAGATTAAACAGAGCTTGCTTTCAAAAGAAGAAAAACAAGAGCTATACAAAGAAGCCATTGATGAAAAATATAAACATTCGATAAAGGAGAGAAACCAATTCCTAATGCACCTTGGTTGTTGAGTAAATCAACAGCCTTTTTTTAATAATTTTCCAAATTTTTAAATTTAATCATTTACATTAAACCTATCTGTATGATAGGATTAATTACATAAATAATACAAATTTATACAACAAAAGGTGATGTTACGAAGGTTAATCAACAGCCTCATTCCAGTTAGCAATGCATTTCTTTTGAAAGGGGATGAATTCACTGAATGCATCTGAAAGAGAAAAGCTTCTAACCCATCTTGAGAAAATGCTGGAAACGCTGAAATATGGTTCTATCACATTAGTCATTCAAGACGGAAAGATTGTATTAATTGAAAGAAATGAAAAGGTTCGTCTCCAATAAAATAAACATCGCTGACTAGATAAACTAGAGGCGGTCTCCCACTAATCTAAGGAGGCTGCCTTTTTTGTATTCATTTTTTCTTGTGTAAAAAGGAGGGCTTTATCATGACGGTTCAGATTACCTATGAGAATTGGCGTCAAATTTCGGAGACGTTCGATCATGGAGATGACACCAAAGGGGCAAGTTCTATTATCGATTGGGCTTATAGCACTTATTCAGAGGATGAGATTGTGTATGCATCCAGCTTTGGTGCAGAAGCAATTGTTTTAATTGACCTCATTTCGCAGATCAAGCCTGATGCACGCATTGTTTTTTTGGATACAGGCTTACACTTTCCTGAAACGTATGAGGTGATAGATCAGATTGAAGCTCGTTTCCCGTTACTCAGAATTGAGCGGAAACAGCCGGCGTTAAGTCTTGATGAACAAGCAGCACAGTATGGGCCTGACCTATGGCTACGTGACCCTAATCAATGCTGCCACATACGAAAAGTCATTCCGTTACAGGAGACTTTAGCACAGAAAAAAGCATGGATTTCCGGTCTTCGCAGAGAACAGTCACCTACAAGGGCAAACACAGAATTCATCAATAAGGATGATAAATTTATGAACGTCAAAATCTGTCCGCTGATTCACTGGACTTGGGAAGACGTTTGGGCATACATCAAGGAAAGAGATCTCCCGTACAACAAATTACATGACCATCATTATCCAAGTATTGGCTGCCGCCCATGTACACAGCCTGCTGGAACAGATGGCGATTCTCGCGAAGGGCGCTGGATGGGAAGCAGCAAGACAGAGTGTGGTCTCCATACTCGCTAAAAGGAGGACTTCTTTTGCTCACGATTATTGCGATTACAATTGGATTATTTTTTGCCATGAATATCGGTGCAAGCGGTGCAGCGGCTTCTATGGGCATTTCATATGGATCAGGTGTTGTCACCAAAAGAGTGGCCTTGCTGTTATGTAGTATCGCTGTCTTTCTAGGAGCCTGGCTTGGCGGAGGAGAAGTCGTTAAAACCATTGGCAGCGGGATTGTACCGAGCGCCACTTTTACGGTGCCCATTGCTTTAATTGTTTTAGCTGCTTCCGCTTTGTCCTTGTTTATAGCCAATATCTTTGGAATCCCTTTATCTACAAGCGAAGTAGCAGTCGGATCCGTAGTTGGCGCAGGAATGGTTTATCAGTCCGTATTCTTAGGAAAACTCGTCTGGATTATGATGTTTTGGCTTCTAACGCCAGTTGCTTCATTTATGATCGGCATTCTTGCTTCCTATTTGTTAAAAAACAAAAGGCTCACAAGGTGGATGAAAGCCTCCAAATCGATTCCGATTTTGTCAACTCTTGTCGTGTTTATGGGTATCTTTGAAGCCTTCTCTGCAGGAATGAACAATGTAGCCAATGCGGTCGGACCGCTTGTTGGCGCCAATATCCTTTCCACTGAAAATGGAATTTTATGGGGAGGATTATTCGTTGCCATTGGGGTTCTCTTGCTTGGCCATCGAGTTCTTGAAACAAATGGGAAGAAGATTACGGACATTAGGCTGGAAGAGGGCTGCATTATTTCAGGAACGGGTGCAGGGATTGTGACGGCTGCATCCATTTTTGGAATTCCTGTTCCGCTAACGCAAATTACGACTGCATCCATAATAGGCATTGGATTTGCGAAGCATGGAAAGTCCGTTTTACAAAAAGGTATCGTCGTTCAAATGCTAACCGTTTGGATTGTTTCACCCGTTTTATCGATGACACTGGCCTACACCTTCATTCAGCTGCTTATCGAACATAATGTGTATCCGATTATCGTGATGGCTGGGGTTTTAATATCTGTTCTCGGTATACGGTCATTAATCAAGAGGCAAGGTCATTCGATAAAAGTACCGCAAGAGGCAGCGAGAGATTTAAAAAAATAACTAGGGGAGGGTTTGATTGTAAATGTCATTATTACCGAAACCGCATGGAGGAGAGCTTGTTCAGGCATTTGATCCATTATTTGATCTATCACAGATCACAAAAGAGCTCGAAATAGATGCGGTTGCATTAAGTGATCTTGAGTTGATTGCCACCGGGCTATTCAGTCCGCTTCGAGGGTTCCTTGGACAAGACGATTATGAATCTGTTGTTGCAAATATGCGTCTTGCAGACCATACAGTTTGGTCTATCCCGGTGACACTTCCCGTAACTTATGAAACGGCTAAATCACTTCAAGTGGGAGAACAGATGAAGCTCGTTTTTGATCAAGAGGTTTATGGCGTGATTACCGTTTCTGAATGGTATGAGCCGGATTTAGATAAAGAAGCACTCCGTGTTTATCAAACGAAGGAACTGGCACACCCGGGTGTTAAACGCCTATATGAAAGAGGCTCGGTTTATGTGGCTGGTCCAATAAAGCTCGTTAAAAAACCGGAAAAAGGAATTTTCAGTGATGCATGGCTGGAACCGAGGGAAACAAGGGCGTTGTTTGAAGAAAAGGGATGGCGGACAGTGGTTGGATTCCAAACGAGAAATCCGATACACCGAGCTCACGAGTATATCCAGAAGGCAGCTCTTGAGACGGTCGATGGCCTATTCGTCAACCCGCTTATCGGAGAAACGAAGTCAGATGATATCCCTGCTGATGTTCGCTTAAAGAGCTATCGTGTTCTACTGGAAAATTACTATCCTGCAGATCGGGTACAACTCGGTGTCTATCCTGCGGCCATGCGTTATGCCGGTCCAAGAGAGGCGATTTTCCATGCAATTGCGCGTAAAAACTTCGGCTGCACGCATTTCATCGTCGGACGTGACCATGCGGGTGTAGGAAATTACTACGGAACTTATGATGCGCAGCTCATTTTTAATGTGTTTTCGGAAGAGGAATTGGGAATCAAGCCATTGTTCTTTGAAAATAGCTTCTATTGCAATAGATGCGAAGGGATGGCTTCAGATAAAACCTGCCCTCATAACCAGGAGGATCGAGTTATATTATCGGGAACCAAAGTGAGGGAAATGCTTCGCTCTGGAACGCTTCCGCCATCCACTTTCAGCAGGAAAGAAGTCATTGAGGTGCTGATTGAAGGGATGAAAGAATTAAAGACGGTGTAAGGAGGAAAGGGAATGTCGAAGCTAGCAAATTTAACATGGCATGAGGCTGCTGTTACAAAGCATGATCGGCGTACCAGAAATAAGCATGGGAGCTGTGTGCTTTGGTTTACTGGCCTATCAGGATCGGGGAAATCCTCCATTGCCAATGCTTTATCAAGTGAATTATACCAAAAGGGGGTTCGCGAGTACGTCCTAGACGGCGATAACATTCGTCAGGGGCTAAACCGTGACCTTGGCTTTTCAGATCATGATCGGACTGAAAACATCAGAAGAATTGGCGAAGTAGCCAAATTATTTGTGGATAGCGGGGCAATCGTTACCACGGCGTTCATTTCCCCATTCCGCTCCGACCGCAATCAGGCTCGAGCCTTATTTGAAGAAGGGGAGTTTATTGAAGTCTTTGTCGACTGCCCATTAGAAGAATGTGAACGGCGTGACCCGAAGCAGCTCTATGCGAAAGTTAGGCGCGGTGAGATTAATGATTTTACAGGCATCCATTCCCCTTATGAGGCGCCGGAACAACCGGTAATTACAATTCGCTCTCAGTTCTTAACCGTGAATGAAGCTGTTGAAGAAATAATCCAATACCTCCAGGAAAAGGACATTCTCTAACCAAGCAGCTAGGAAAGGATGATTGTACCATGGCCGGCAAAGTTTATTTAGTAGGAGCGGGGCCAGGAGATCCCGATTTAATAACGGTAAAGGGATTACATTGCCTGCAAAAAGCTGATGTCATCCTCTATGATCGGCTTGTGAATCCTGAGCTTTTAAAGCACGCGAAAGACGGAGCCAAACTCGTTTATTGCGGCAAACTCCCAAACTATCACACGATGAAACAAGAAACCATTAATCATTTTCTAGTGAAATACGCGAAAAAGGGCAATCAGGTCGTCCGCTTAAAAGGGGGAGATCCCTTTGTATTTGGGCGTGGCGGTGAAGAAGCAGAGGAATGCATGAAGAATGATGTTCCGTTTGAAATTGTGCCTGGCATCACGGCGGGAATTGGTGCTTCAGCGTATGCAGGGATACCTGTCACACATCGATCGTTAAGTAAAAGCTTTGCTTTTATTACAGGACATCAAGCTGGTGACGTATCAGCCGAGCACCAGTGGCATCATCTTGCAAGGGGCGTAGACACGCTTTGCATCTATATGGGTGTAGCCCAGCTTCCAACCATTGCACAACAATTAATTCTGAATGGCAAATCACCGCAAACACCGACTGCCCTTATCCATTGGGGGACTTTAAGCGATCAAAGAACGGTAATCGGCACGCTCGAGTCCATAGAAGACAAGGTAAAAGAAGCAAAGATTGAAAATCCAAGCCTGATCATAATCGGCGAGGTCGTTCGACTTCACCATAAACTAAATTGGTTTGAAGATGAAATTGCTCCTAATCTGCCACTCGTACATGGATGAGTGTGAAAGGGGTCTCTGGTTATGAAAGCTATCCTTTACATTGGCCATGGAACACGATCGACAAAAGGATCTGAAGAAGTAAAAGATTTTATCCAAAGGGTAATCGAAAAGATTAATATTCCCATACAGGAAATCTCCTTCCTTGAGCTGACGCAGCCTCTCATTAGGGAGGGATTCGAAAGGTGTGTTAATAGAGGGGCAACTCAAATTACAGTGATACCGCTATTCCTTTTGGCAGCAGGACATATCAAACAAGATATTCCGCAAACGATTGCGTCTTTGCAGGCAAGATATCCTGATGTAGAGGTACAAATAAAGGATCCTTTCGGTGTACAAAAGGCCATACTCGATGCAATGGCAGAGCTCGTCTCGGCTGCTGCAGGTGATCTTGATTCACAAGATCAGTTATTAATTGTGGGAAGAGGAAGCAGTGATCCTAGCATTCACGTTGATTTTGCGAACATTGTGAGTGGAATGAGGGAGCGACTCGGGATAGAACACGTATCCGTCTGTTATTTAGCTGCTGCAGAACCAAGATTTAATGAGAGGTTGGAAGAAATAGTTCAAATAGCTAGAGGCAAAATCATCGTCCTGCCTTATTTGTTATTTTCAGGTCTTCTTTTAGCTGAAGTTAACCAAAGGGTGCTTGAGTGGAGAAAACGAGGAAAACCTATTTTTCATACGGGGCCATTAAGCAATCATAAGTCAATCGAAGAGATTGTCATTGCTCGTGCAACCAGTAGTTAGGCTTGGTGTAATGAAATACGCATAGGTGAGGTGTTAATCTTTGCAGTTTACTGTTGTTAACAGTCCCTTTAATCAGGAGCAAGTTGATCTTCTTAATAGGCTTCTTCCAGCTTTATCAGAGGGACAAAAAGCTTGGCTGAGCGGTTATCTTGCTGCGGCCCAATTTGCTGGTTTAGAAAGTGCCATCCCCCAGATAGCCAAAGAGATAACGATTATATACGGTTCCCAGACGGGTAATGCCCAGGGTCTTGCCAAACAGTTCGGCAAGGTACTAGTGGGTGATGGTTATCACGTTAACATATCATCTATGAATGATGTTAAACCAAATAATTTAAAGAAAATTCAAAATTTATTAATCATCACAAGTACGCATGGTGAAGGAGAGCCGCCGGATAATGCTCTTTCTTTTCATGAATTTCTGCATGGAAAGCGTGCACCGAGGCTTGATGATTTGCATTTCTCTGTTTTATCACTTGGAGACAGTTCATATGAGTTCTTCTGCCAGACGGGAAAGGAATTTGATGTAAGGCTTGAAGAGCTGGGCGGGAAACGGCTTTATGCTCGGGTTGACTGTGATCTCGATTATGATGATCCGGCCTCGGAGTGGATTGCAGGTGTTCGTCTTAGCTTAAAGGAGAATGACAGTGAATATGCTGTTCATACTGCTGCAGCTACAGCGGAAGTTATAGATGTGGCCTATTCTAGAACAAGTCCCTATCAAGCAGAGGTGCTTGAAAATATCAATTTAAATGGGCGTGGCTCGAATAAAGAAACCCGCCATCTGGAATTGTTATTGGAAGGTTCTGGCCTTACTTATGAACCGGGAGATAGCATTGGAATTTACCCTAAGAATAATCCTGTTCTAGTTGAGCAGCTGATAGAGGAATTGATTTGGGATCCTGAAGCCTTAGTAACGGTTAATAAAGATGGAGATGTTCTTCCGTTTAGAGAGGCACTCTTCTCTTATTATGAAATAACCGTGTTAACCAAACAGCTTCTTGAGAAGATCGCGCAGCTTTCAGAGAATGCGAATTTACGAGAGCTCGTATCCTCCCCAAATAGTGCAGAATTAAAAGAATATCTGGGAGGCCGAGATTTACTAGATTTAGTTCGTGATTATGGTCCATGGGGCAAATCGGCACAAGAGTTTGTCTCTGTTCTTAGGAAGATACCTGCACGTCTTTACTCCATCGCGAGCAGTTCGCTTGCTAATCCTGAAGAGGTCCATTTAACGATTGGGACTGTTCGGTATGATGCACATGGAAGGGAGCGGGAAGGAGTCTGCTCTACATATTGTGCGGATCGCGTGCAGCTGGGAGACACGCTGAACATTTATATTCAGCATAATGAGAACTTTAAGCTTCCATCGAACCCAAATACACCAATTATTATGATTGGACCGGGTACAGGTGTTGCGCCATTTCGTGCCTTTATGCAAGAGCGCGAGGAATTAGGTGCGAAAGGAAAGTCGTGGCTCTTTTTCGGCGACCGCCATTTTGTAACGGATTTTCTCTATCAGATAGAATGGCAGAAGCTGTTGAAGAGCGGCGTCCTTACCAAAATGGATATAGCCTTTTCACGCGATACGGAGAAGAAGGTATATGTACAGCACCGCATGCTTGAACATAGCAAAGAATTATTTGAATGGCTTGAAGAAGGGGCCGTCGTATACATTTGCGGAGATGAAAAAAACATGGCACGTGATGTTCATTCCGCACTTATTGACATTATCGAGCGGGAAGGCGGCATGAGCCGGGAAGAAGCAGCAGGCTATCTTACGAGCATGCAGCAGCACAAACGTTACCAGCGTGATGTGTATTAAGTAAGGATGGAAAGGAGCTTGTCAAGAATGGAGAAACAAATCCTAAAAGCCCCTGAGGGCAAACCTAGCGACGTTGAACGGATTAAAGACGAAAGCAACTATTTGCGTGGTAGGCTTAAGGAAACGATGACAGAGCCAATCAGTGCAGGTATCCCAGACGATGATAACCGTTTATTAAAGTTTCACGGCAGCTACCTGCAGGATGATCGGGACTTGCGAAATGAGCGGCACAAGCAAAAGCTTGAACCAGCGTATCAATTTATGCTGCGTATTCGCTTACCAGGTGGGGTTGCAACGCCGGAACAGTGGCTTGTTCTTGATGAACTGGCTCAAAAATACGGAAATGACACTTTAAAATTAACAACACGCCAGACATTTCAAATGCATGGTATTTTAAAATGGAATATGAAAAAGACGATCCAGGACATTCATCACTCTCTTTTGGATACAATTGCGGCTTGTGGTGATGTAAACAGAAACGTCATGTGTAATCCGAATCCTTATCAGTCAGAAATCCATTCAGAAGTATACGAATGGTCGAAGCAATTAAGCAGTCATTTATTACCACGTACTACTGCGTATCATGAAATATGGCTTGATGATGACAAAGTGGCTGGGACACCAGAGACCGACGAAACAGAGCCCATGTATGGCAAGCACTATCTCCCTCGAAAGTTTAAAATCGGCATAGCTGTCCCGCCTTCCAATGATATCGATGTTTTTTCACAGGATCTTGGCTTTATAGCGATTATAGAAGAGGGGAAGCTAACAGGTTTTAACGTGGCAATTGGAGGAGGCATGGGCATGACACATGGGGATAAAGAGACGTATCCCCAGCTTGCTAAAGTAATCGGCTTCTGTAAACCTGAGCAAATATGCGATGTAGCTAAACAGGTCATTACGATTCAGCGTGACTATGGTAACCGTTCTGAACGGAAAAATGCACGGTTTAAATATACGGTTGACCGGCTAGGTGTGCAAACAGTTATAGAAGAATTGGAAAACCGCCTCGGATGGAGCTTGAACGAAGCAAAATCCTATCATTTTACTCATAATGGTGATCGTTACGGCTGGATAGAAGATGTTCAGGGAAAATGGCATTACACGATGTTTGTAGAAGGCGGCCGAGTTGCAGATTTTAATGGCTACGAGCTAAAAACCGGATTGCGCGAAATTGCCAAAGTACATACTGGCGAGTTTCGGCTAACAGCTAATCAAAACCTGATTATTGCTGGTGTACCCAGCGGAGAAAAGAATAGAATAACAGCGCTTATTGAACAGTACGGTTTAACGGATGGCAAACAATTTAGTGCGCTTCGCCGTAATTCAATGGCATGTGTAGCTCTGCCGACATGCAGTTTGGCGATGGCTGAGGCCGAGCGCTATTTGCCTGAGCTCATTGATAAAATCGAGGAAATTGTCGATTCTAATGGACTTAGGGATGAAGAAATCACGATCCGCATGACAGGATGCCCGAATGGCTGCGCCCGCCATGCCCTAGCTGAAATTGGCTTTATTGGCAAAGCGCCGGGCAAATACAATATGTATATTGGAGCAGCTTTTGATGGCAGCCGTTTAAGTAAAATGTACCGGGAAAACATCGGCGAAGCAGAAATATTAAATGAACTGCGTGTGCTCCTTTCTCAGTATGCTAAAGAACGGCAAGCAGGAGAACATTTTGGCGACTTCGTGATCCGAACCGGTGTCATAAAGGAAGTGACAGACGGTAGGAATTTTCATGATTGATTAACGGCTGGAAGACGATATTACGTATTTGGGATTTTTTCATGAAATTTACTCGTCTGAAGAACCCTTTGAGTATGAGGCACGAAATATTTAGTCTTATTGTTACCCTTAAAGCCCCTGTGAGTTTCACCTCGCAAGGGCTTTTTCATGTGACGGTCTATTTAGTGCAAATGCACAATAATGTTCAGCAGAGTATCAATTGCTAAAAGGTAAGGGGACAAATATAATGAAAACGTATTCAATTGAATGAAGCAGGATAAATGTAAAGGCTAAATGAGTAGAGTACTCATAGTAGCGCAATAGAACTTACAAAATAATAACATCATGATCACTATGGGGTGGATGGAATGGAAGCATTGGAAATTAGCTGGATTGGCGCATTAGCTGGCTTAGCGCTTGCAATCATATTAATTTTGTTTAGACTGGCACCAACGTATTCATTGATACTAGGAGCAATTGTTGGTGGATTTATTGGCGGAGCTGATTTTTCAGAGGTTATTAAAATCCTGATTTCCGGAACACAAAGTGTTCAAGGTACGGTTATTCGTATTATCGCAGCTGGTGTTTTCGCTGGTGTTATGATGGAATCTGGCGCAGCGGGAACCATTGCGAAAGTTATCGTTGATAAACTTGGAGGGACGAAAGCGATGTTGTCGCTTGCATTGGCTACTATGGTTATTACTGCGGTAGGGGTATTCATTCCTGTTGCGGTATTAATTGTTGCACCAATCGCATTATCTGTTGGCCACAAGATGGGGTATTCGAAGATTGCTTTGCTAGTGGCTTTGTCTGGCGGAGGTAAAGCGGGTAATATTATTTCACCTAATCCGAATACCATTGCAGCAGCAGGGGGATTCAATCTCGATGTGAACCAGGTCATGCTGGGCGGATTAGTTCCCGCGCTATTCGGGTTAGCAGTTGCGGTGCTGCTCGCATCATTAATTAAGTTCAAAGGCACTAAAGTAACGGATCTGGAAGCTGCCGAATTAGAAAAGGCTAGTGCTGCGAATTTACCACCGTTATCAAAAGCTTTAGTCGCTCCAATTCTCGCTATTGTTCTATTGATGATTAGCCCGGTTGGTTCGATGTTAGGTGTTCAGTTTCTTGCAGATCTAAAAATTGATTCTTTGTTTATTCTGCCATTTGCCGGTGTAGTTGGCGCTTTGGCATTAGGTAAGTCAACAAAAATTTTAAATTACTGTTCGGCCGGTTTAGATCGAATGACACCAACGATTCTAATTATTATTGGTGCGGGTGCCATTGGCGGATTGATTACAGCGTCAACCCTGCCTGCAGAAGTTGTTACTCTTGTACAGGCCTCGGGAATATCGGGAGTATTCCTTGCACCTATAGCAGGTACATTAATGGCAGCAGCAACCGCATCCACTTCAACAGGTGTCATCTTGGCTACGGGTTCATTCTCAAATGCAATATTAAATACAGGTGTAGCCCCTCTATCAGCTGCAGTTATGACCCATGCCGGTGCTACGGTAATCGACCACTTGCCACACGGAACTTACTTCCACGTGACACGTAATGCAATGGGCATGACTATGAAGGATAGAATGAAGGTTGTCCTGTATGAAAGTATGGTCGGTATAACGATGACTATCGTATCCGTAATTCTTTTTGGATTCATCTTATAGAAGGAATGGGGAATCATTTATGGGTAAGAAATTTTTATTAGCTCCTGATTCGTTTAAAGAAAGTATGACTGCAAAAGAAGTATGCGAAGCTATGGAAATCGGAATTAAAAGAGCGATTCCAGATGCGGAGTGTATTCATGTACCTATGGCTGATGGCGGTGAAGGCACGGTCCAGTCGTTGGTAGATGCAACAGGCGGCACTTTGATACACAAAGAAGTGACCGGACCTCTCGGTACGCCCGTTCTCGCCCATTATGGAATCTTGGGAGACGGCAAAACAGGCGTGATTGAAATGGCATCAGCTAGTGGAATTCACCATGTGACAAAAGAAACCAAAAATCCATTAATTACGACTACCTTAGGAACAGGTGAACTCATTAAGGATTGTATTGAAAAAGGCATGACAGATATCATTCTAGGCATTGGCGGAAGCGCTACGAATGACGGCGGTACTGGAATGGCAACAGCACTAGGTTATAGATTTCTAGATAAGCAAGGGAACGAACTGCAACTTGGCGGCGGATACCTCGGTGAGTTGGAAACAATCGATACTTCTAATGTGCATCCGCAATTAAAAAATATAAAAATCCTGGTAGCATCGGATGTAACGAATCCATTATGCGGAGAGCGGGGTGCATCCGTGGTGTTTGGTCCGCAGAAGGGTGCTACTCCTGAAATGGTTACACAACTGGATAATAATTTGAGGCACTACAGTGAAGTTGTCAAACAGCAATTAGGAATCGATATGGTAAATGTACCTGGCGCAGGTGGTGCAGGCGGCCTTGGTGGCGGACTGATCGCTTTCACCAACTCCACAATGAAAAAGGGAATTGAAATTGTAATTGAATATACAGGTTTGAAAGAAAAACTTCAGCATGTGGACTACTGCTTTACAGGGGAAGGCGGCATTGATTTCCAGACGAAATTCGGTAAAGCACCTTTTGGAGTTGCCCAGGCAGCTAAAGCCGTTAACGGTGATATGAAGGTGATCGCCTTGGCTGGATATGTGGGTAAGGATGTTGAAACCTTATACGACGAAGGATTTGATGCGATTTTTGGAATTGTTCCGGGAGCAGCAGACATTGATACCTTACTGGCGCAAGGCAAGGAGAATGTTGCCCGTACATCTGAAAGCATTGCTAGATTGTTGAAATAACATGAAAGAGGATGTCCTACAGTAATTGTAGTCGTCCTCTTTATTTTATTCGTTTTATGAGCATACAAATGAGTTCCACGAGATCTAAAATATGTTTTGGATCTTTGCCTGTGATGCTGTGAATCTTCTGTAATCTATAGTTCAATGTATTCCTGTGGATCATGAGCCTGTCGGCGCTTACATTTGCGTTTAGGTTACAGCTGAGATAGACCTGAAGTGTCTTGATCAGTTCATCATCTTTTTCTAGTGAATGGATTAGCCGTTCTGCTTTTGTATCATTCTTGTGCAGTTTCAATATATCGGCGATGAACTCACATTGTGAATAGGAAATGGCTTTTACGTCGAAATAAACACCCTTCAATACACGCATAGCTAATTTGGCCTGCAACATTCCTTCAGAAACAGTATCGTTCATTTTGCTGATGGAAATGAAAGCATTCGGATATTGATTTGCAATCGTTTGTTGCAGGGCTTCAATCTTATCCGTTTCCTGAACGACTATACAAAGCGAATAGTTGGACATTCTAAAGGAGGGTAAGCTTTTCATCATATCCTCAGCAATTTCACTAGAGGACTCCACATATATGATTTGGGAGGATTTAGTTAACTCAATGCCATAGGTCAACGCCTGACTGATTAATTCTTTTGTATAAGTGGTGTCCGAATCGATAAGTAAGCTGAAAAATTCTTGTTTTAAGTTATTTTTCAAATTCGCTTTTTCCAATGCAATGTTTTGCTCAATTAGTAAAATGACAGCTGATTTTAGAATGTTTCCGAAAGGCCTCATTTCCGTTACTTCACCGCTGATTCCTACTACACCGATAATATGGCCGTTCCATTCGATTGGTAAATTAATGCCCTTCTTCACCAGCTCCTCATCTTTGTGAATTTCCACCGTTTGGCCTTGTCTTATGGCTTTACATGCACCATGATGCAGTGTGCCAATTCTTCTTTTATTTCCACTCCCGATGATCCTGCCTGTGTGATCCATAATATTAATATTGTAAGGAATATCCATCATCATTCTATCGACAATTGTTTGGGCCTGATTATGTGTCAACTCATACATAGCTGTATCTCCTTTATAATTGTGCAAAGTAACAAAGGTTTAATTCATTATAGCTTGTCGTTGTGATGATTTCCATTTCTGAATCTCTTCTGAAAAAAGAAAAAGACCCCTCGAGGGGAGTCTATCGAGCAACTTCCATAATCTCTTCTTTAGCTTGAGTGGCAGCAGAATAAGCTCTGTTGTCATTAAGTTGTATGGTTTTCCTTTGGTACACATTGTTCTGTAATAGGGCAAAGATAATGAGCAGCGTTCCAAAAAGTTCATATTGGCTGATTTGGTAGCCTTGAAAAGCCATAATAACGAATGTGGTAATGGGAACAAAATTAATAAATAATATACCGTTTAGCGGTGATAACAACTTGATTCCTTGATTCCAGCAGAGTAAGGCTGCTAGCCCTGGCAATAAAATCATGAAGGACATTTCATATTTAATTGAAAGTATCGTCTGCCATGTAGGAACGGGAAGCAATTGAAAGACGGAGGCGAGCGTAACAATTACCAAAGACACAGCGCTTCCTAGCAAGCAGGTTATAGTAGAATAGCGCAGGATCGACCAATCCTTGAATCGGCTTCCCCCCATCGAATACACGACCCATCCCAAAACTCCTATAAAAATCAGAAATAAAGGAATAAGATGCTGTCCAGCCATTCTGAAAAAGTCAAATTTCCCATTGGTGATCACGAGTAAGGCACCGACAAGTGCGATAGCAACACTTGCGAGCGTGTACTTGTTCGGAGCTTTTTTTGTTGTGATCCACAAGACCATAATGGATATCATCGGCATGAGTACTTCCATAATGGAGGCGGCGATTGTACCTGACTCCCCCATGAGTTGCTGTCCGAGGAAGACGCACATATTATAGACTACAAACGCCATTATTCCTAAAAACAATAAGGATTTGCCTCTTCCCTCCAAGCGAAATGATGCTTTTCCCTCTTTCATCCAAAGCAACAAGCTGAGGATGAGCGCAACGACGAAATAACGGATAAACGAAAAATAGAATGGATCGATTTGTTGCAATGCTATGTGTGCAACGGGGAACATAGCTCCCCATGACATACTTGCGATCAAGCAAAGCACAGAACCTAGAATGATTTGTTTTTTTTGCATGTTTTTAATTCTCCCTAGCAAGAAACTGCCGACTTTTCGGATGTACTTAACCATTATAGGAAGGTTAGAGGATATGGTAAAATGATTGAAAGTAAAGTTTATCATCATTTAAAATGATATTTTGCACAGGGTGTGTTCGTAACAGAGAGCTGAGGAGAGGTTGTATTGGAGCTTAATGACTTAAAAATTTTTCAGACCGTTGCTACATGTGGAAGTATTAGTAAGGCTGCATTGGAACTGAACTACGTTCAATCCAATATTACAGCAAGAATTAAGGTGCTTGAGAAAGAGCTTCGGACGCCATTGTTCTATCGGCATAAGCGAGGAATGATCTTAAACCCGGAAGGAAAGCGGTTGTTAGAACAATCGAGGGGGATCTTGGCGGGAATAGAGCGAGTGAAACGCACATTTCAAGATAAATCGAACCCCTCAGGTGTCCTGGAGATTGGAATTGTGGAGACGGTGATGGCTCTACCAGATATTTTGTCCTCCTATTGCAGGAAGTACCCTAATGTTGAATTATCTTTAAAGGCTGGGGTTACCGAGTTTTTATTGCAACAGGTAATTGATATGAAGCTGGATGGAGCCTTTGTGACAGGGCCTATCAGGCATCCATTAATCGAACAGGTTGAGGTTATTCAAGAAAAGCTAGTACTTGTATCCAAAGAAAAAACCTTTTCGATGGAGGACATAACCCAAAGGCCATTGTTGCTATACAATAAAGGCTGCGGGTATCGCGAAAGACTGGAAAGCTGGATGAAGACGGCGGGAATTATCCCAAAACAGATCATGGAGTTTGGAACGCTCGGGACGATTATAGGCAGTGTATCTGCAGGAATAGGAATAACGATTATCCCGGAATCATCTATTGCCGATCTAGTTGCCAAAGGCACCGTATTCTGCCACAGCGTACCTGAACCATACCATGAAATTACGACTATTTTTATCCGGCGAAAAGATTCATATACAACGAGCACATTACAATGTTTTATGGATGAAATTGTTGCTCGCGCTTCTGTGAAGCAAACGTTTTTTTCTTAAGAGAGTCTATCCTCTTGTAGCGTTTGTTTCGCGATAGACGTTTTGGCTCTCAGGCATTACACTAGGACAAGTGTAGAAATAGAATAGAAATAGTAGGAGCATACAAAACGTGACATCATTAGATCAAACACCATCTTGGAAAAAACTTCGTCTCTTTACGGTTACTTGGCCCATTTTCATCGATTCCGTGCTTCGGATGATGCTGGGTACGGTGGACGTGTTTATGTTAAGCCGCATTTCCGACACGGCGACGGGGGCGGTAGGGTTAGCCAACGAAATCATTTTCTTTTGTATTCTGATGTTCGGCTTTGTCGGAATCGGAACCAGCGTTGCGGTGTCCCAATATATCGGCGCCAGACGGGAGCAGGAAGCGAGCCGCATCTCGGCGCACGCCATTGCGATTAACCTGATTTTTGGGATCATCGTCAGCATCATACTCTTTAGTTTTGGAGAGCCTCTAATGCGGCTGATGCATTTAAGTCCAGAACAAATTGGGATCGCAAGTCATTATTTAAAGATTATCGGTGGCTTTATTTGGATTGAAGCGCTCTCTTATGCCATTTCGTCGGTTATTCGATCCACCGGACATACGAAGAGTGTTATGTATGTGACATTAGGCGTCAATTTGATTCATGTAGCAGGCAATTATTTGCTTATATTCGGTAACTTTGGCTT
The DNA here is from genome assembly GCF_004344915.1 of Paenibacillus albiflavus. Taxonomy (GTDB): domain Bacteria; phylum Bacillota; class Bacilli; order Paenibacillales; family NBRC-103111; genus Paenibacillus_AM; species Paenibacillus_AM albiflavus. The sequence goes on from NZ_SKFG01000006.1 coordinate 54,636, forward strand.
TCCGGAATGGGGTGTTACAGGAGCGGCTGTATCGACGGTTGTTAGCCGATTACTCGGCATCGTCGTTCTTATCCTGATATTGTACCGCCGCATTCCTGCACCGATTCGGCGTAAGGATTACGTTAGCTGGAACGGCACCTATGTGAAGCAGATTCTGAGCGTTGGCTTGCCTGCTGCAGGCGAGCATCTCTCCTGGCAGTCGCAGTACCTCATGATCATAGGCTTTGTCAATATGATTGGCGTCACGGCGTTAAATACGCATGTTTACGTCATGAATGTATCGAACTATTTTATGGCGCTTGCGATGGCAATCGGGGCGGGTACGGAGATCATTGTCGGACAAATGGTTGGCGCGGGGGAAATGAATGCGGCCTACCGTAGACTGATGAAAAGCGTGAAAATCAGCTTCCTATTAACGCTGGCCATCGTCGGTACGGCATCGCTATTCCGCCATGAGTTGATCGGCATGTTCACGAAGGACCCAGACATCATAGCCGTGGGAGCAAGTATTTTCTTGCTTTCTATCGTACTTGAGCCCGGCCGGACGTTCAACATTGTCATTATCAATTCGCTGCGTGCCGCTGGCGATGCGCGTTTCCCCGTTCTGATGGGTGTGCTTTCCATGTGGGGAGTCTCGGTACCGCTTGCTTACTTGCTGGGCGTTCATTTCGGGTTCGGGTTGTTCGGCGTTTGGATCGCGTTTGTGGTGGATGAGTGGTTACGTGGGATCATCATGCTGCTTCGCTGGAGAAGCCGGGCATGGGAGAAGAAAGCGCTCGTGAAGCCGAATTCCGTTACGGAAACCGGCAATGAATTGACTGTTTAGAGAAAATGAGTAAAGGCACCTTTGATTAGAAGGTGCCTTTGTTTTGCTTCGGCATGGGCAACTTTTAATTTGAGTGGAGTCTTGAACGTTCAGGACTTCTTCCGAATCCGCCATCTACTATTCTGACTTTTGCTCGTTGATGTAAGAATTGTTTTACGGATAAATCTTCACAAAGTCCAATGGCGCGGCTGTAAGCAGCTTGAGCTTCCTCGATTTTGTCCATATTCTCGTACAAATGGGCAGCAAGTGCCCAATAAGGTTGGTAGTTTGCGATTTTAGCCTGAGGAATAGCTTCAAGTAGGGTTAGCCCCTTGTCAGTCCCATATGCTTCTGCAACGGCGGCTGCTCGTCCCACTAGAACCCCGATAGTCGGACTTAAGCGGATGAGTCCTTCATATAACAACGCGATTTCTTCCCACTGGGTACATCCGGTCCGCGCCCGCTGGGAATGAACCGATTGAATGGCCGCCAAGAGCTGGAATCGTCCTATTCGACCTGATCGCGCTGCTGTATGAAGACATTGCTCTGCCTCCATCATCAGGGAGGCTGACCAGCGTGACGTATCCTGCTCAGAGAGTGGAACATAGTTCCCTGTGTCATCGCGCCGCGCTTTCCGCCTTGCCTCGCAATGCAGCATTAACGAAAGAAGCCCCTGAACTTCGGGTTCGTCAGGCATATACTTCGTAAGGAGCCTTCCCAGGTAAATTGCCTCATCGACTAAACCTTTGTGGCGCGAATCCACGCCCGCAAGTATCTCCCAACCGCTTCCATAGGCTGCATAAATAGCTTCTAATACGGCGTCCAAGCGCCCAGGCAATTCTTCGACTTCAGGCATGGTGAACATCAATCGATCGGTTCGAATTTTTGCTTTTGCACGCGTAAGCCGTTGACCCATCGCAGAGGGCTTAACAACGAATGCAGACGCGATGTGACCAGCATTAATGCCAAGTACGGTCTGCAGCATTAGCGGGGTGCGAACCGATGGATCAATATCTGGATGTGTGCAAAGAAACATCATTTTTAACCGTTCATCGGGAAAAGACGTGCCAAAGGAAGTCTTTTGCTGGACTTCCTCCGACATACTGAGCAAAGCAGGCAAAGCTCTTTCGGAAACACGGTCGCGGCGGGCGCGATCGATAAGCCGCCGCCTGGCTACTTTAAGAAGCCAGGCTTCCGGCTTATTTGGAATGCCAATCTGGGGCCATAATTCTAGAGCAGAGAGAAGGGCATCCCCGAGCGCATCTTCAACTGCTTCCAGGTCACGCCAGTTTACTGCAAGGTATGCAATCAGCTTCCCGTAAGCGTCGCGCACGGTAGTTTCGACAACATGATGAGGACTCATCGAAATATCACTTTAGCGAAGGGAGATTCTGTCTCACTTCAACCGCATTCACAGGGGCTCGGGCTGCCCACTCCAACGCGGTGTCCAGATCGGGTACGTCTATAACGAATAAACCGCCGAGTTGTTCTTTGGTCTCGGTAAAAGGTCCATCCTGTACAAACATATCTCCGTCACGTCGCAGTAGAGTTGCCGCTGTCTCAGGAGCATGAAGGCCAAATCCGCTGACAACAATGCCAGATTCACGCAACGCATGCACATAATGAGACCAACCTGCCAGGTATTCCTCCTGTCTTGCTGGATCCTTGCGAGCGGCGAAATCCTCAGGACTTTCATAAAACATAAGTGAGAAATGCATACTTCAAACTCCTCTCATTTTTTAAGTTCGTGATCATCTATCACATAGTAATGTCGTTTAAAGGATGTGGATTTCTACAATTCATGATTTTTTAATTATACTTTTGAAGAAAGGCTTTTACTTTTTCATAAGCAAACTGAGTGCTCAAATTATCTGGTACTAAATCAAAAATATGATCGGCTTTCGGAAGAAGATAAAATTCATGGGGAATGTTATTTTCTTTTAGCTTTCCATTCAAAATTTCAGCCTGTTCTTCTGGAACAATTCGATCACTTGCTCCTAAAAGTGTAATCGTAGGAGGTGTATTTTCTTGAATGTAACTGATCGGAGAAAGTATTGTATAACGATCAGGGAATTGTGAAGGTGTACCCCCAATGTATGTTTCCATAACACTTTGCACATAGTCAGGGCTAGGATCGTTGTTATAAAATTCCGTCATATCTGCCGGTCCACTCATTATGTTCGGAAGTCCGCTTGGATTCCAAATATAGTATGTCATATAGCCGATAACAAGAAATGCTATCACTGCAAGAATTGTCAGTAGCCATTGATAAAATCCTCTAGGACGCCATGATGTTAGTTGTTTTTGTTGAACCATTACGTTTACATTTTTTTCCAAACTTTTATGATCTCTGTACAAAAGGTTGCAGCCTTTAGAAACAAAATGTTAGGTTTTATTTATATTCCTTTCAAGGAAGAATCCCCCAAAGAAAATAACTAAACTAATCAGTGTACCGATAAATGTCCAAGTCATTACAGAAGTATCTTTGGCGGGACTATATGTTACAACGTATATTACTGCAGTTACAGTATAAATAATGGATGTCACAACCTGAGTAAGATGGTTGATTTTAAGAAATAATCTTGCCTTCTTAGCATCCATTTTCACTAATAGCAAACCAATTGCATCCAATATACACAATATTCCGACTATTAAAAGTATAATCGCTACAATTTGAGGATACATTTTACCATTAATTATTCCAACTAATACATTGAAACCACTAGAATTTGTAGTTATTGTTCCTGTTGTTATTGAAGCAAATGGAAGGGCTAAAGTAAGTATTGTCACCAGTGAGAGCACAAGAGCGACATTTACATTAAAGACTACAAGCTTGTTTTTGTTTTCTTTCAAATTAGATCACTCCAGTTTAAGTTGTGATAGATCCTTTCAAGAAAAGTCGTTTCCGTTCGTGGGCAAATAAACGGAAAATGTCGTGCCTATACCCGGTTTACTAGCGACACGAATGAAACCCCCGTGGGCTTTGACAAAGTGATGGGTAATAGACAGTCCGAGTCCCGTTCCGCCCGAATGCCGCGAACGGGCTTCTTCTACCCGATAAAAACGATCGAATAGGTGTGCAAGATCTTCCGCCGGAATGCCGATGCCAGTGTCGGCTATGGAAACACTCGCAAAGACCGCTCCCGACACAACAACTTGGTCTTCTATTATGACGGAAATCGTTCCCCCGCTGGGCGTATAACGGATCGCATTGGTTAGCAAATTAATGAAAACCTGCGTGATTCGTCTCACATCGGCCAACACCATTACCGGACTTGTTCGTGAAGAAAGCTGGACTTCTAGTCCGCATTCTTCCGCTTCATGCTGCACGTCTTCAACGATCTGTTCGAGCCTTGCCGTCAGATCGAGCGGCTGACGGTCGAGCGATAAACGGCCCGCCTCAGCAAGGGACAAGACATGAAGATCCTCCACCAGCAGGCTTAGACGGATAACTTCATCATGAAGTCGAAGAAGCGTTTCCGGAGAGATGTCATTTCCATCTTGCTGGGCATTTTCCAGTTTGAGCTGCATAATGGATAGCGGTGTGCGGAGTTCGTGAGCGACATCGGCCACCAATCGCCTGCGGGCATCCTCGGCTTCTCGGAGCCGAAGTGTCATTTCATTGAATGTTTGGATCACTTTACCGTATTCGTCTCTCGTTTGTACAGGAACTTTTACCTCCAGATCCCCTTGCGCAACGCGTTCGATAGCTACAACGAGTTTTCTAAGCGGAAGTGTCAATACCCCCGAAATCCATAAGCTAAAGAATTCTCCGATCGCTACGATAAAAACCCCTTTTACAATTCCGATCAGTTTCATCTTATCCATTATATATGTTTTCATGATCTCGATTTGCTCGCCAGGTGCGGCGATCAAGTAAGCTTCATTGATTTCGGCTTTGCGAAATTGATCAAACAAGAAGTTGATATAAATCTGATTGGTTAGGGAATGAGTGATTACGATGATTAAAACAAGAAGACCCATATAGGTGAATATTTTTTGGCGGACTGTCATGGTTGTTCACCGAAGCGATACCCAAAACCGTATACGGTTTGAATATATCGAGGTTTGGTCGCATCATCCTCTAATTTTCGGCGGAGATTGCGGATATGGGAATCCATTGTCCGATCATACCCTATGTACTCATCCGCGAGAGCTGTCTTTAATAATTGCAATCGGCTGAAGACGATTCCTGGCCGCGACGCCAATGTATACAAAATTTTGAATTCGGTCGGTGTCAGCGCGATTTCCTCGCCGTCTTTGAATACCTGACATTTGGCCTCGGAGATGGTCAGGTTATCCAATTTCAATAGCTTCGGCTGATCATTCGAGCCACGCAAACGGCGAAGCACGGCTCGAATCCGCGATGCGAGTTCACGCAAGCTGAAAGGCTTGGTCAAATAATCGTCTGCGCCGAGTTCTAGACCGACGATTCTATCCGATTCATCCGATCTGGCTGTAACCATAATAATGCCGCAATGCGATGTTTGCCTTAATTCGCGGCATACATCGATACCGCTTTTTTCCGGGAGCATCCAATCTAGCACGATAAGATCAGGCTGCTCCTTCCGCACGATCGCAAGCGCTTCATTACCGGTTCGGGCTAACAAGACGCGGAATCCTTCTCGCTGCAAGAATGTCTGCATCTCATCCAGCATGTTCGGTTCATCCTCTACAAGCAACAATTTTATCTCCAAAGTCAGTCCCTTCTTCCAGCTTAGTTTGAATCCATTATACCCTGATATTTGGGGAGAGTGACGAAGTCCTCGCAAAAAGAGAGAGATCTGCATATGATCTCGACATTTGTTTTGTAAACTGAGTGGGAAGGAAGAGAAGTAACTTGCTGATTCCATCAAATCCACATAATACCAATGGGAGGAATGGTTATGAAGATTACAGTCATTGGCTCCACGGGACGAACGGGTATGCATGTTCTTGAACAAGGTGTTCGTCGAGGACATGAATTGACTGCATTTACACGAAGACCGCATTTATTGGAAAATTTCAACGGTCTAAAAAATGTAGTGACAGGGGACGGACTTCATTTATCTGATGTAAAAAAAGCCATAGACAAGCAGGATGCCATCATTGCCATTGTAGGAGATAGAAGCACCCCGATTGCGACCGATATTACTGGAATAATCATTCAAGCTATGTATGAGTTAGATGTACAACGCATTGTGTGTGTGAGTTCTTACTTACTTGGATCAACGCGTCCAAGAGTGATAACCCCTCTTTTCCAATGGTTATTGCGTCATTCTTTGGCGGATCGGTTATCTGCGGATCAATTAATCCAATCCAGTAAGACGGAATGGACGATTGTTCGTGCTACGAGATTGCTTGATAAACCAGCAACCGGCAACGTGCGTCGGCAAAAAGCAGGGTATGAATTCGAATTCGGTCCGTACGAGATTTGCAGGGCAGACTTGGCGGCTGTCCTTCTTGATATCGTAGAAAGTAGAGACGACAGCAAGTCTATTATCAACGTCACTTGGGGGAAAAGCAAAAATGAATAATCAAGCGACTACCAGAATGCAACTGGTTTTTAAATGGATGGCATGGATCTGTGGCAAGAGCATGAAGAAGTGGTTGTTGTCACTCGGTCTCGTATTTACGGCAGTGATTATTGTGACCGGATGCGGCGTCAAAGAAGATACAACGGCAGCGTCGTCGTCAATCCAGACGGATGCGGAAGCGAGTAGGGAGGCCACAGTCATCACGATCGAAGCGAAAAACTTCGCATTCAACCAGAAGGAAATCAAAGTGAAAAAGGGCGATAACGTGAGCATTACTCTGAAGAACAGTCAAGGCAATCACGCTATTCATATCGATGGGTACAATAAAGATATTAGAAACAATAAAACCGTTACATTCGTGGCCGATCAGGCCGGACAATTCAAGTTTTTCTGCTCTATCATGTGCGGCTCAGGACACGCCGATATGGTCGGCACCATTATCGTGGAATAATGAATTACGTAAATATAAGGGCACTCAATGGGGGCTCTTATATTTTGCCTTGTAGGTGTTGCGTAGCAAATCCTGATAAACTACGACATGTATAATAAAGAAACCCTTGAGAGATCAAGGGTTTTTTGTTGTAATAAAAAATATACAAAATTAGGTAATAAAATAGTTGACTTCATAAAACACCCTGTGGTACATTGTGTATGCACAACATGCACAATTTAATGAGGAGGTACGGTATGCTAGCATTAGACATTCGAAATTTAAATAAGAAATATCCGAATTTTCAATTAAAAAATGTATCGTTTCAACTGGAAAAGGGTTATATTATGGGTTTTATCGGTGCCAATGGCGCAGGGAAAACAACCACAATAAAATCAATCTTGAAAATGATTCATATCGATAGCGGTGAGGTATACATTTTGGGCAAGGACATCGCCGAACACGAAATTGAATTGAAGCAAGAAACTGGATACGCATTCGGCGGCATCGATTTCTATACTCGCAGCAAGATAAGAACGTTAACCGATGTCATTAAGAAGTTCTATAAGAATTGGGATGATGAAACCTATTACAACTATCTGAAAAGATTCAAATTGGATGAGAATAAAAAAATTGCCGAATTGTCGACGGGAATGAAAGTAAAGTACAGTTTGGCCCTTGCTTTATCTCATGGTGCGAAGCTTCTCATTCTTGATGAACCGACAAGCGGACTGGATCCAGTCGCTAGAGACAATCTGATGGATATTTTTCAAGAGCTCGTAGTTGATGGCGAAATCAGCATTCTTTTCTCTACTCACATTACATCCGACTTGGAGAAATGCGCCGATTTTATTACCTTCATCGAAAACGGACAAATTATCAACAGTGCAGAGAAAGAAGAATTTATGGAATCATATCGCTTACTGAGTGGTAACGAAAGCCAGCTAAGCCAGGTGAAAGAACGATTGATTTCTTACAAAAAAAATTCATTTGGCTTTACAGGATTGATCCATACCAAAGACTTTGATCCATCTTCCGATGTGAAAGCAGCCATACCGAGTCTTGAGGAAATCATGATCTACTTCGCTAAGAAGGAGGATGCGTATGTATAACTTGGTGATGAAGGATATGAAATTAGCCGTACATCCATTGTTTATTTTATTTCCTTTTGTGATGGGTGCCTTAATGTTTATTCCGAGTTGGTTGTATTTTATTGTGATTATGTATTTTTTCTGGGTATCGGCACCGAATTTGTTCGCCCAATATAGAACGCAGAACGATTTACTCTTTACCGCTATGCTGCCTGTATCCAAGAAAGACATGGTGAAGGCAAGGGTATCTGTTATTGTTATCTTGGAATTACTGCATATTGTGACTGCCATGATCTATGGTTTGTTTAGGATTCTCTTATTCCCGAATGATACCTACTATTTCTTCGCGCCACACATGGGTTTCTGGGGGCTATGCTTTGTCATGCTTGCGATCTACAATATTATCTTGATACCCATGCATTACAAGACGGCGTATAAATACGGTATGGCACAGCTTGTATCTATTCTGGCCGCTATGGCTTTTGCCGGAGTTGCTCAATGGATCCAAATCCAGAGTCCGTTTGTGTCCGACATTTTTAATGGTTCCGGGGCCAACAATACGGTGCTTCAAATATCCATATTAGTCGTAGGTATAGTGATCTTTATGGCGTGTACGATGATTGCTTATCGAATTGCAATTAAACGGTTTCTGAAAGTAGAACTCCAATGAACATATTGATTTCAAACACATCTGAGAAACCGATTTATCAGCAGCTTTTCGAACAAATCAGTGCCCAAATTCTGAAAGGCGAGTTAGAAAGCGGCTATTGTTTGCCGCCCATTAGACAAGCTGCCCTGGAACTTCGAGTTAGTGTCATCACCGTAAAGAAAGCATGGGAAGAACTCGAACGAAGCGGTTTGATAAATACAGTAACAGGTAAAGGGTGTTTTGTAGCCGAATTCTCGTCCGATGAGATGCTGCGAATACGCAACGAAATGATCGAGAAGCAAATGGAAATCGACACATCCTACTACAAATCCTTTGGTCTCACCCTAGATGAAGCAATTGAGCTGCTGAAAAAGATATATTAACAGTCCCTCTATAAGTTGAAGGCCACCCGTCAAAGGATGGCCTTAAAACTTGCCGTTACAAAAGCAACATGGAAAAATGTGCGGACTTGATTACTTTTATCGAAAACGGACAATTTTGCGAAAAAGGAGGATATATATGTATAACTTAATGATGAAGGATTTTAAATTAGGCTTGAATCCCCTGATTTTAGTATTGCCTTTTGTGATGGGAGCCTTAGTGCTCATTCCCGGTTGGATCTATTTTATTATTCCTCAGTATTTTTTCTGGATAACAATGCCGAATATGCTCTGGAGTTTTAAAGTCCAGAACGATTTGATCTTTACCTCCCTAATGCCTGTAGCCAGAAAAGACATGGTGAAAGCAAGGGTTTCCGTGATTGTCATCTTGGAAATATTGCATATTGTTGTCGCTATGATTTATAGCATAATCACTGTTCACCTATTTCCGAATGTGACCTACTATTTCTTTGCACCGTTTATGGGTTTTTGGGGACTATGTTTTGTTATGCTTGCAATCTTCAACATGTTCTTCATACCCATGTATTACAAGACAGCAGAAAAATCTGGCAAGGCAATGTTAGCATCAATTGGAGCTGCTCTACTTTTTTCTGTAGCAGTACAATGGTTGGGGATTCAGAGTCCGATTGTGTCTGACATTTTCAATGGTAGCGGCGCTCACAATACCACGCTTCAAATATCCATCCTGATCACTGGGATCGCGATATTTATTGCATTCACTATGATCGCTTATCGAATTGCAGTTAAACGGTTTTTAAAAGTGGAAATCATATGAACGTATTTATTTCAAACACATACAAATAAGTCGAAAATTTGTAGAGTAGAGGAGGGATTTACGTGCAGTTAATAGAATAAATTACCATGCTTTGGAAAGGAGGATTTAATATGTACTTTCACTGTTATAAAATGATAAGAATCCGCCAACTTCCTCAAAGTTAAAATTTGAGGAGGGTAAATATGAAGGTTAATAATAATTATTTGAAAGAACAATTAAAGCATGTTTATTGGTTAAATGGTGGTTGTTGTGCGGGCAAGACCACAATGACGAAGAAATTTGTTAAGGAGTTAGGATTTCAAACGCTAGAGGATAATGTCTTAAAATATAGACCATTCACTAGTCCTGTTGAATATCCTGCTCTTCAATATCCTCATCCTGGCTTGGACTGGGATAAGTGGTTTAACAAACCCAATGATGAACATTGTGAATGGCTTTTTCAAATAGTCGAAGAAATGATGGAGTTCTTTGTTGTTGATTTGTTGAAAATGCCTACTGATACACCAATCGTAATAGATTTAGGAATAATGCCCGAACGAATATTACCCTTTATTCCTAAAGAAAGAATGATATGTCTCTATACGTCTGATGAAGAAATAGAAAGGCTATATTTCTTTAGGAAAGACCATAAGATGATTTTAGATGTTATTAACCTTACAGCTAATCCAGCGGAAGCAATCAAGAACGGCAATAAAAATATGGTGAAGTTTTCTCATGATATAAGAAATGCTTGCGTCAAAAATGGAATCAAGGCCATTGAAAGAACAACTAACTTGAGTGTTGAAGAACAATTTAGATTAGTTCGTGAACATTTTGGATTGTGATATAGGAAAATCCATAGGTTGATAGTTTTAATGCCAATTAGGAATAAACGAAAACGAGGGATGGGAATGTCGTATATCGTTGATTTTAAAAATGTGTCTACAGTTGGTTTGGAATCTTCACCTGTAGCAGAAGCGCTTGCTGGTTTACGTGCGAATGAAGCCCGTTACTTTATGAACAAATACAAGCATGAATATACGGTTGTACCCGCTAGCGAAAGTCAGGATAACCTTGATTATGTGAACCGAATTTTGAAAGAAGAACGTGATATTGAGTTTGCGGCCAAGCCATTAGAAACGTCGCGTTTTCAAGTGGAAAATATTCTATTTACTTATGTTTTTTATGAGGATGGTCTTGGACTCAATGTTATGTATACGGTAGATGACCCTAAGAAGCGGGCGGTTGGTTTTAAGCTGTCTGAGGGAATGGAGGTACCGAAGGAGTTAGAAGGGAAGTTTAAGTTTGCTAGGCAGAAGTCTAAACTAGCTGGAACGATTCGGGGCTCGTTTTTTGTAATTAAAGGACAATATTAAAGTAAGTGCGAAGAAATATAAAGCCTCTGTCCCGTTTGGTGGGATAGAGGCTTTATCTGTTTGCTTGCTCTATAAGACTTTTATTTTGATAGCTGCATGGAGCCGATCCGTTCATACAATTCGGACTGTAATTGCTGTTGGAGCTCCTCCACGATCGAGAAATTTGTGGCCGCAACATAGTAGGCCTTAATTTGAGAATCGATGGCCTCGGCTTCCGCCAAAAAGGAGGTGGCCTCTTTCATTTTTGCCGAATAGCGTTCTTTAATAGCGGCTATTTCGGCTGCATAGGCTTCATCTGTACCAGGATCCATAGTAAGGGTATACATATCCAGGACTTCGTCCCCGTCCCGATCAGGAAAGTATTCATGCGGAGCGGTACTGTCGAAAATAGCTGTTTGGAGCTTCGGGAATATCAACATATCTAGGCTGTTTGGATCAAAGCCGCAATGAAACACTTGAACTTCGATTCCTTTCTGTTCGGCAGCGTTGGCAAGCCTTTTTAGCAGTGTCGATTTTCCGGATCCCGGCCTTCCTTTGATGAATATCCGTCTTTCCAGCTGAGCGGTCAAGCTTTGAATAAAATCAAATGCCCCTTTCGGAGTCGCAGCTCCGAAAAACAAGTGACGCGGAGCGGTTAATGTATCACTTTCATGACCAGCGTATAATTCTTGAATCAAATCCTTCGCAATCTGGTCGGCCTTCATGAAATCCATGCTTTTGATATAGTATTTTTCCCATTCGTCATGAATTCGCAATGCAGTTAAGAACGTTTCATATGCTTGTGAATAAGCACTTGCAAGCTTACCTCTAAGATCTTCTATCATCCTAGTATGTTCCAGTAAAATAAGACTGTTATCAAGCGCCTCCCCGAAATCGATAAAGTTGATTTCGCCGACCTCGTTCTCCGAAATCCCCTCGCAGACTTGCCCATCGATAATACCAATCTTTGATTCCGTTAAAATGATGCCATCCAGATCGTCGGGACGGAGAGGAGAGTGGAAGCATTGCACATGCTGGCCTTTATCCAGTAGGTTATTCGTCAAGTTGCGAATGACCGTCGATTTCCCCGTACCCTGGGGACCCGTAAGGACGAATATTTTGTTTAGCCCATCAAAAGCGGATTTATACAAGAAATGAGCTCCGTGTGCAGTGTTGCCGCGGGCAAAGTAGTGCGATGATTTTTCCACCAATCTGATACAACTCCTTTGTGCCTATTCCGATTCGCAAAGTTTACAGAGGGGTATCGATCAGAATAAGCATTTGTGGGATAAATGCCTATGCATTTGTATATTCCACATGGTCAAAAGTGGTGTTTGTTCGTATATAAGAATTTATATCGTAAGGCTAATAAATTTTTAAGTATACCTTAAGAAACGCATCCGTCCTATAAGGACGGCGAAGCCGTTTCATCTTGTCTCCCATGTTTTTCGCCGTTCGAATAATTTTTCTATGTACATCTTTAGTAGGACTACAATCTTTTAGGGTTTAGTCTATGATGTCTGAGAAGGGTGCAGAAACCTGGGGAAATATATCAATAATTAGGTGGTGAACGATGATGAAAAAAGTAATGAACTATGTAATCGCAGTCATGTTAATGTTTACAGCCGTACCACATGCTTCAGCAATATCATTTAGTGATATTAGTGGTTCGTATGCTCAGGATGCAATTAATGAATTAGCGGCAAGAGGGATATTAAACGGTACAGGTAATGGATCATTTAACCCTACTGGAAACATTGAAAGGCAAGATTTCGCAATCATTGTGGCTAAAGCATTAGCACTTGATCTAAACAATCCACCAGCGACAGCCACATTCAGTGACGTACCGAGTGGTAACTATTCCTTTGCTGCAATTGAAGCTGCAGTTAAAGCTGGTCTTATTCAAGGAATGGGTAATGGGATGTTTGGTATGAATGAGAATTTAACACGAGAGCAAATGGCAGCTATATTTGTCAGGGGGCTGGGTGTAGACACGAATGGTCAAGGAGCAGGGTTGCCTTTTTCCGATTCAAACACGATTTCCTCTTGGGCTAGAGACGGCGTAGGAGTCGCACTTCAGCTAGGATTAATTGCAGGTAATCCAGACGGAACCTTTGATCCGCAGGGAGCTGCAGAAAGGCAAGCCGCCGCAGCCGTTGCATCAAGATTTTTGCAGGTAGAGGAGGAGTTAACGGCTTTGGAGGAGTCAAAGGCGTCAACTCCAACACCGACACCGACACCGACGCCAGCACCAACACCAACTCCAGCACCAACACCAACACCGGTAGCGCCAAAACCGGAGCCAACAGTAAGGCCAACACCAGAGCCAACGTCGGAACCTGAGACCCCAACAACCCCGACTGAGCAAAAAGTTGCAACACCAAGTGCAAATCTAAAGAGCGGTGCTGTGGAGTATGATACATCAATCGAGCTTACGACAACGACATCAGGAGCAGTTATTTACTATACAACAGATGGAACTGCCCCTTCGTCTTCAAACGGTACTAGATATATAGAACCGATTGTTATTCAGCAAGATACAACGATAAAAGCAATTGCGGTAAAACCCGGTTATAAGGACAGCGATGTTATGACCGTAAGCTATACGATTAAAAGTGTATTTAGTGATGGGTATCCCAAAGCTGCTATTACAAGTGGAGCAAATGGTAAAAGAATAACCATCGAGGTTAAAACCAATGGTTCAAATATGTTGCATTATTTAGTTGTAAACGGTGATACGCCGGAGCTTACTACAATCGAGCAAATCATTGATTATGACAGTGAGGTTAATCCTGCAATTGCTGTTGGTAACAGAGATATTCCTCCTACAGGTGAAGTCTCCGTGGAAGTGGTACTCGATGGAGATAATGCGGAATATGATATTTACGATGTTTACGTTGTTGTGTATGTAAAAGGTAAAGCAATCGATTTTCGCAAAATCGATGTAACAACTCCACCTATAGCAGAAGAATTAGAGGAGTTAGAATAATTCACCTGCCAGAATGAATTGAACTGCAGTCTAATTGTTAGACACCTTCTAACAGTTGGAGGTGCAGTTCATTTTTGTGTCGGTGATGCACGTCGAACTCAAACCTGATTTCCACATTCGTTCCCCTTCCACTTCTTGCTTCCTTGAATACACATATAGTCAAGTTGAAATCGGGGGTGGATACATTGAGGCGAGGAAGATTAAGTCTGTCAGCTCCGTTAAAGCCTGTTGATTCCGTGACATACATGCTCCCAACTGTTCTCCCGGGATGGCAATCGGGGAATTGGTCGGGTTATGCAATTAAAAAAACGAAAAGTAATTCATTTCGCTCTATTTCTTGCTATTGGATCGTTCCACGGGTAAAGGCTAGCAAGCAAAATAAATATTCTTCGATATGGATCGGAATTGATGGATTCAACAATTCTTCCTTAATTCAGACAGGAACAGAGCAAGATATAGTGAAAGGCAAAGCGGTTTATTATCCGTGGTGGGAGATCTTGCCCGCACCAGAAACGCGAATTCCTAACTCCGTTTCCCCCAATGATCTGATGTACGCGAAGATCTCCAAACTCAGCAACAGCAAATGGCAAATCGTGCTGAAGAATAAAACGAAAGGATGGACATTTAGAACGATCCGGAAATACACGGGACCCGCTAATACTGCGGAATGGATAATGGAAGCGCCTACCATCAACAATAATACAGCCCGGTTAGCCGATTATCGTAAAATGGGTTTTAAAAAATGTAGGGTGAATAATAAAAATCCCATACTACAGCGGAGCGATCGGGGGGTCATGGTTCAAAAAGGACGTGTCGTTTCAACGCCTTCCCTTTTAAACAAAAGTAGAGACGGTTTCACCGTAACTTACGGTTGATCACGGTGATAAATTCCAGCTTGGATGGAATATATCATTGACAAAATATTAATTCATGATTAGTATTGGAAGCAATTTAAAATGGTTTCAACACTTAAAAATTTAATAACAAGTAAGCTATGATTGCTATGGATCGCACTATAGCAGGAGCAGCTTCTGGAGAGACCGTGGAATGCCGCGGCGCCGAAGGGTTCACAATCTCAGGCAAAAGGACAGAAGAGTAAGGAATATCGATTTGTTAACATAAAAATTGGTATATTTTTACTTTTATGTACATGAGATTGGAGGACATCCAATCTCTTTTTTTATTTTCTGGACATCTTAGATTTGATTTTGAGGGGGAGCTAGATTTGGCACAACATGAATTGAAGAGGGAATTGGAGAATCGGCATGTTCAACTTATTGCCATTGGTGGAACCATTGGTACTGGATTATTTTTAGGATCGGGTAAAGCGATACAACTGGCAGGGCCATCGATCATTTTTGCTTATCTGATTGTGGGTATGGCTATCTTCTTTGTCATGAGAGCACTGGGAGAACTCCTATTATCTAAAGCGGGTTATCAATCCTTCACAGATATTGCGGAAGACTATCTTGGACCGCGAGCAGCGTTCGTAACCGGATGGACTTATTGGTTTTGTTGGATTATGACGGCAATGGCTGACATTATCGCTGTCGGAATATATGTTCAGTATTGGTTCAACATCCCGCAGTGGATCCCCGAGATCATCTGCCTTATTATTCTATTAGGACTCAATCTGTTATCGGTCAAAAATTTTGGAGAATTGGAGTTCTGGTTTGCTTTAATTAAGGTGGTAACGATTCTTGCATTAATTGTTATCGGAGTTATTTTGCTGGTAGTGGGATTCAAGACAGATGCGGGAATGGTTACCGTTAAAAATATATGGGGATATGGCGGACTTTTTCCAAATGGAATTACGGGTTTCTTGCTTTCATTTCAAATGGTCGTGTTTGCATTCGTTGGCGTAGAGCTAGTGGGTGTATCGGCAGCGGAAACGTCCAATCCTGCCAAAAATATTCCATCGGCCATTAATAAAATTCCTTTAAGGATTCTATTCTTCTACGTTGGTGCAATTATTGCCCTATTATGCATTAATCCCTGGATGGAACTAAGTCCTACTGAAAGTCCTTTTGTTAAAACATTTACTTTAGTAGGCATTCCAATTGCAGCAGGAATTATTAACTTTGTCGTATTAACTTCAGCTGCATCGGCTTGCAATAGCGGGATGTTCTCAACAAGTCGAATTTTATATAATCTGGGGAGAAATAACCAGGCTCCATCAAGTTTTGCAAAGCTGAATAAAAATCACGTACCTAGAAACGGATTATGGATATCGACGCTTGTCCTTTCCGTGGGAGCGCTACTCAGTAAGCTTATTCCGGAACAAGCTTTTGGCATTGTGACGACCATTAGTGCCATTTGTTTCATTTGGGTTTGGGGTGTAATTCTCGTATGTCATTTAAAGTATAAGAAAACAAAGCCTCAATTACATGCACAATCCAAATTCAAAGCACCGTTTACACCATTTATTAATTATGCTGTTCTAACGTTGTTTGCTATCATTCTCATCATTATGCTGTTTGCTGAAGCAACGCGTCCGGCCTTACTGTTAACGCCCCTGTGGTTTATTCTATTATTTGTTTTGCACTATTCGTATAAGGGCAAAAGGGAGAAATAATATCTTGCTACCGAAATCAAAAAGGTGCAGAGGCAACGGCAAGCTGCGCAATTCTGTACCTTTGTTTAGTTAATGTCCTAACAGCTTCATTAGCTTGGCGATAATGACATAAGCTTGCTCACGGGTAAGTTCTCCTGTGGGATCAAATTGATTCTGATCCCCCTCCATCAGCCCAAGTTGGTTAACGCGATATACACTATCTTTTGCCCAAGATGCGATCTTCTGATCGTCGCTAAACCGTGGTGAGACAGCACTGGTTTGCCGCTGACCATCATCTTGTCCGTTCATCAGTTTGTACAGATTGAACAATAGAACGGCAGCCTCTTGTCTGGTGATGGACTTATCAGGTGAAAATTGATCCAGACCTGTACCTTTCATAATCCCTGCACCATATGCTTTCATGACATATACATCATTATCTGATATATCCTTAAATGGAGCTTTAGGTGCATTCATGGCTTTTGCTTGTAGGTATTCGGCCATGCGAACGGCCATCGTAGCAAATCCATAACGATCCATAGCCTGCTTATAGTTGTAGTCGTAATCGGAGAAAATAAGCCCTTGCTGTTTCAGCTTTTGATAATAGGCTTCCGCCCATGAGCTGATTGCATCAAGTTGGTCAGGTTCGTTGACCTGAATTTTTAACTCGTAGATGTTTACGAAAAAATCCTTAATATATACGAGGACAGACGTTGACCCTTGCCGTTTTGCCTTTATGACTCCGTCGGATGATACTTCTGCAATAGACTCATCGTCCACTAAGAAGGCTGCGGCCTGAGTGATGTCCCCAACAATCGCTCCTAAAAATGGAATGCGAAATGTTTCGCCAGGATGCAGTCGGTAATCGCCATCCCACATGTTGGATTGCATGGAAAGGTTGAAGAATGTCGTCTTGTATTCCAGCTGAGCAGGTTTTCCATCTTTCGTGTACAGCCCACTCACCTTGATGCTGAACTGATCCTCAGGCAGGATGGACTTTACATTGTCAGGACGGAAAATGATACAAAATGGAACACCATATCCTCCGGTTTCAACATGGAAATAAGCTCCTTCCAGATCAGAATTGCTCTTGTTCAGGTTCCATACCTGACTGTCTCTCACTCGTGTTATTTGCACCTGGATGTCTGAAGTGCGGAAAGCATCGTATCGATCCGGGTTAACGGAAATAGACCACGCATCATCAGCAGTGAACATCTCAACAGGGAAGTCACCAGCAGAAGGCCAAGAAATAGTATCATAGGATACGCTGCCTTTTGGTCGATCCTCGTTAAACACATACATTGAAGAATAGGGGTAAAACATGGAATACATTAAAGAATATTGATAAAAAAAGGGATAAATTGAGGAATATAGATTTAAGGAGGGAACCTTTGAAAATGGATTATATTCATAGAATTCCTTATTGTATATCATACCGAACATAGTCTTCTTCATCAACGGATTGAGAATCCAGCGACGGTGACTAACACGATCGATATTGTCATGATCACTATCCGACATATAGGCTAGGACGCTGGAATAGAATGTGGGGGGGCCATAAGCTAAATTGCTTGAGGATATTCCTTTCACACCGAGATCAAAGAGGGTGTCTGACATACCTTCCGGGTGATCCGGATTATGTGACAACTCACCATTCTCTTCATTGATGAATGAGGCAGCCTGCTGTTGATCAGCTAATGTCCAGTCGGCAACAACATCATCTGGTAACCCTGCCAGATAGCGTACAAAGTTAACGGCGTTAATCCCGTCTTCAACATATACAGGCTTGACCTTGCCAATAGCGTAGGAAGCTCCATACCGTGAAGGTTCGGATTCATAGATCTCATCTGGACTCTTGAGCATATAGTCCATTGACATGGGCTTGTATTGCTGCCACTTGCGCATAATGTCTTCTCTCGTGCGTTGCTTTACGCTTAATTGCACATCTGATGAGGAGGCTGCAGAACTGGGAGCAATAAACAAAGCATTGCTCATTAGGAAGAAGCAGAACAATAAAGCAAGTATACGCGTTGCGTGCAAGCGAATTTGCAAGTGATTCACTCCTTCAATATAGATAGATAAGTATTAGTGAACTTGATATCCTATATATCGGTTATTGATTAACTAATATGAATTATGAGAATATTATACGCTCTAGGGGGTAACTTCTAACCTAGGCTTAGAGTAAACGAGTAAAGGCACCTTTGATTAGAGGGTGCCTTTGTTTCGCTTCTAGAGTAATATGGACAAGCAAATTTTTCCTAATTATCAAAATATTTAATATATTTTTGATAAATGGGTTGATTTCCATAAAAAAACATAATTAAATTAAATTAGAAATATTATTTTTTAAGTTTAATTATATTATGGGAGGGATTCAAATGGACATGGTCTCTGCAAATGCTGGACAGTGCCCGTTTTCACACGGCAGTGCAACTAGTAGCAAATCTGGTGGAACGTCGAATCGAGACTGGTGGCCGAATCAGTTAAACTTGAACATTCTTCATCAGCATGATCGGAAGTCGAACCCAATGGGTGATGATTTTAATTATGCAGAGGAATTCAAAAAACTGGACTACCAGGCTCTTAAGCAGGATCTTCGTGATCTCATGACAGATAGTCAAGATTGGTGGCCGGCTGATTACGGACATTATGGCCCTCTCTTTATACGTATGGCTTGGCACTCCGCAGGTACATACCGCACGGGGGACGGCCGCGGAGGAGCGGGAACCGGATCGCAACGTTTTGCTCCCCTCAACAGTTGGCCTGACAATGGAAACCTCGATAAAGCGCGTCGACTTTTGTGGCCGATTAAGCAAAAGTACGGGAATAAAATCTCTTGGTCTGACTTGTTTATTTTAACAGGTAATGTTGCAATTGAGTCTATGGGTGGCAAGACATTTGGTTTCGGTGGCGGACGCGTGGATGTTTGGCAACCAGAAGAAGATATCTACTGGGGTGCTGAGGCGGAATGGCTCGGAGATCAGCGCTACAAAGGCGATCGTGAGCTAGATAATCCGCTTGCCGCCGTTCAGATGGGTCTTATCTATGTAAACCCGGAAGGCCCGAATGGTAATCCGGATCCACTGGCAAGTGCTCGCGACATCCGTGAAACCTTCAAACGAATGGGGATGAACGATGAAGAAACGGTCGCACTCGTAGCTGGCGGACATACATTTGGCAAGGCACATGGCGCAGGAGATGCTGCACTTGTTGGTCCAGAGCCGGAAGCTGCTCCAATTGAAGCACTTGGCTTAGGTTGGGTAAGCACACACGGATCTGGCAAAGGCCGTGACACCGTCACCAGCGGTCTTGAGGGGGCTTGGACTCCGGATCCGACTCAATGGGATAATGGTTATTTTGAAATGTTGTTTGAATATGAATGGAAGCTTACGAAGAGCCCGGCAGGCGCACATCAGTGGGCTCCTGTTAATCCTGATCAGGATCATCTTGCACCGGACGCTGAAGATTCCTCCGTTCGCGTTCCAACAATGATGCTCACTGCGGATTTGGCATTGCGTGTAGATCCTGAATATGAAAAAATATCTCGCCGTTTCTATGAGAATCCGGAAGAGTTTGCAGATACATTTGCACGTGCGTGGTTCAAACTCACACACCGTGATATGGGTCCACGTGCAAGATATCTTGGCCCGGAAGTTCCAGAAGAAGATCTGATCTGGCAAGATCCTATACCAGCTGCCCACAATAAATTAACGGATGCAGAAATAGAAGATCTTAAAACAAAGATCATGGACTCTGGACTTACAATCAGCGAACTCGTAACAACGGCTTGGGCTTCGGCAAGCACTTTCCGCGGCTCTGATATGCGTGGCGGTGCGAATGGTTCCCGCATTCGTCTTGCTCCCCAGAAGGATTGGAAAGTGAATCAGCCTAAACAACTTACCAAAGTGCTACATATATTGGAAGGCATTCAAGATGAGATGGATGGCAGAGTAAGCTTGGCTGACCTTATTGTACTGGGCGGTAGTAGCGCAGTAGAAAAAGCTGCACGAGATGCAGGATTTGATGTGACGGTTCCTTTTGCTTCTGGACGTGGAGATGCAACTCAGGAACAAACGGATGTAGAAAGTTTTGAAGTGCTAGAGCCAATTGCTGACGGTTTCCGTAACTATCAGAAGAGGCAATATGATGTAAGTCCGGCAGAACTTCTAATAGATAAGACGCAGCTGCTTAACCTAACAGCATCTGAAATGACAGTGCTTGTTGGCGGCATGCGTGTTCTGGGTACTAACTTTGATGGTACAGAACACGGTGTGTTTACCGATCGTGTAGGTACGCTCACGAATGACTTCTATGTTAATCTGCTTGATATGGGAATTCAGTGGAAGCCTGTAGACGGTGAAGTATACGAAGGACGTGATCGTAAGACAGGTGAAGTCGTGCGTACAGCGACTATCGTTGATCTCGTATTCGGATCAAACTCTGTTCTTCGTGCCATTGCAGAAGTGTATGCGCAAGAGGATAACAAAGATAAGTTTGTTCGCGACTTTATTGCAGCTTGGGTAAAAGTAATGAATGCCGATCGTTTTGACATGAAATAAGCGTTATTTACACATATAAAT
Source organism: Paenibacillus albiflavus (assembly GCF_004344915.1). GTDB lineage: Bacteria > Bacillota > Bacilli > Paenibacillales > NBRC-103111 > Paenibacillus_AM > Paenibacillus_AM albiflavus. Next base: position 75,763 of record NZ_SKFG01000006.1, read on the forward strand.
TAGTGAAGGCACCCGATCGGGTGCCTTTGGTTTTTCTAGCTTATGGTACATCCTCATTTGCCTTATTCTTTATTTGCAGAAGACTGTTGTGAGGATTGGTTTTGTTCAAATACTTGTGCAGCTTCCTCTGCGGAAAATTCAACGTCGTCCTTGCCAGGAACAGGCAGTTTGTTTAATGGGCTCGTCTGGACTTCCGCTTTCGTTGATTGATTCTGATTGTTAGCCATGTAGGGACTTCCCTCCGTATTGTAATATGAGTCAAGTGTTAGGATTCCACTTTAGGCGTATTTTATCCCACAATAATTTAAGCCTTCGCCCCGTCTTACGGCTATCGTTTCTCGCAGCGGAAAGTATTTCGCGGTAGTGAGTAGCTTGACGAACAGCACGTACGCCTTGATCTTGCACCAGATGACATTCGTGGATGTGGAAGATCATTGGTCCAAAGATGCAGTGAACGACATGGCGTCGCGTTTGATCGTGAGCGGTTTTGACGAGAAGAACTACCAGCCGGATGCAGCCATCACTCGTGCTGAGTTCACAGCGATCCTCATTCGGGCGCTAGGACTTTCGGATAACGGGAAAACTTCTACATTTAGCGACATCCAATCGAGCGACTGGTACGTCGGCGCAGTGGCGAAAGCGCAGGAGTACGGTATTGTTAGTGGGTATGAGGATGGATCGTTCGGCGCGAACAAGACGATTACCCGCCAAGAAGCGATGGTCATCATCGCACGAGCGATGAAGCTGGCTCAGCTGTATACCGGCATCCACGGCTCGGACGTAGACGCTGTTCTTGCTCCGTTTACCGATCACTCGGAGATAAACACATGGGCGAAGCAATCGGTAGCCGCGGTGGTAGAAAGCGGGCTGGTGCTTGGCTCCGATAAGAGACTGATGCCGACAGACAGCATCACGAGAGCGGAGACAGCAGCCATTGTACAACGGATGTTGAAGAAGGCCAAACTGATTGATTAACTATAAATTCCAGGTAAGCACTTTAATACAAACCTTAGGGCATCCAGTATTGGATGCCCTAATTTTTTTTAAAGATAAGGATTGCCATAACTTATGCTGATGTAGGATCCTGCCACACGTTAAATTTGTTTCCGTCGGGGTCTTTGAATTTAAACTGTAAACCACAGCTGTCATAGTCAACGAGTGGTTCAACATCGACGCCATTTTCACGAAGCCTCTTATGAAGTTCAACAATGTTCTCGACTTCAAAAGTCAATGAGAACATTTCATATCCTTCTCCATCCCATTGATTGGTAATAAAGTTTGCTGTTCTTTTGTCGAGGGATTCAAGCAAGAACAACCATTGTCCATTTCCCAAGATCAGTATAGCTCCATCAGTGGAAGTGCTCGGACGGTTCCTTACTGTCAAGCCAAAAGTCTCCTCATACCATTTGGTCGCAAGCTCCACATTAGAAACAGGCAAGTAGTTGCAGAGAACACTCTTTAACATAGGCTTTGGTGTTACTTGCTGCTGCTGCGATACGGTTAATTCTTTTTCGTTCATATTCATTCAACCTCTCAAAGTAATGTAGTTTCAATATATAGACGACTCAATGTCATCAAATCCGTCGTAACCATAATATTTTTTTAGGCTCATTTTCTGTGTTCAATTTATTCATAGAAACATTAAAGAGTTTTGAACCGTCTAATTAGAATAACAAGCTTTGGGAGGTAATGTGATTTGAGAAGAGTTATTCTAACGGCATTATCCGTAATTTTTATATCTTCGCTTCTTTTTGGCTGTCAATCTAAAGAAAATATATCTACTGGAACCGCTGCAAATCCATCTACTAAATCGGAAAACAATAAAAAACTATCAATCGACGGTAATCTTAAAAGCGTCAGTATTTCAAAACTGGAAGGCTTCAATGAAATCAGCTTTCATGATAAAGAATCCCTAAAAGACTTTCAGAATATCCTTTCAAGTGCAGTAAAAGAACCAGGCATAGTGGATATGGTTTCCCCCGAATTTTCGTTGGAAGTCATTTACGACAAAGAAAATCACCAAAGTTTGTATTTATGGATAGGTGAAAAAGGACAAAAAAGTACTTTTATGAAAACAGAAGATACACACATCATTTATACGGTTACAGAAGAGGAGACCAATAAATTGATTGAATTAGTTGAATCACGCTTTAATTAAGACTTCGTATGAAGTCTTTTTTTACGTTCTTAACTATTTTCTACGGCACAATATTTATTTCCGTCAGGGTCGTAAAATGCAAAAAGCTTGCCGAATAATTCATGTGTCTCAATCGAATCGGTCATAACCCCACAGTTGTTTAATTGTGACCATAGATCAACAAGATTAGAAACGGAAAAAGTTAAAACAGGCAGATTGGTTGGAGAATTGGAGTGTCCTTCAAGCAGAAACAATTCATGACCGGATTCCAATATCGGATTGCCATGGATGTTCATGTTTAAGTGAAAATGGCGGACAAACCAGTCTGTTGTTTTTTTTCTATCTGTAACAGGGATATAGAAATGCCCCATCCTTTTCAATACTTGTTCGCTAACCCTTTGTTCAAAATCACGACCAAGCCGATACGGGCGGAAATAAACTTCGAAATCGTCTGCAAGGAAGCGTTGTAGTGTTTCCCTGGTACGACGTATGCGGCTATCCACTGCGGATACGGACATATTCAGGAACTGACTGATTTCTTTTATCGACCAATCGCTTAAATAGTGAAGAACAATGGCGGTTTTACTTTTTTCCTCCAATGTTTGCAAGGCTCTACCAATTGAATCTTGAATGACATGCTGATCAAGCCATGATTGGACATCGTTCGTATTTTGAGCAATGGTTTCGTTGTAAGGGAGAGTTCGTTTTTTCTTTTTTGCAAAATCCAGACTTGTTCGGTATGCAATGGAGTATAGCCAACTACCGAGCCGAGCTGGGTCTTTCAACGTATGCAGATTATTGTGACACTTTACAAAAGCTTCTTGTGTTGCATCCTGAGCTTCATGAAAATCCCCTAATACGCCATAAGCAACAGAAAGCAGGGCATTAGAATAACGAAGAACAATCATGCGAAAGGCTTCGAAATCACCATTCTGTGCATCGATTAGTAATTGTTGGTCGGATTGGGGTGTATATTCATTCATCGTTTATCACCGTCCATTTCCGAACTTATTCTGCCAGCGGACTGTGAATTCCTGCTTTTTATTTTTTTGTAAAATAGGGTTGACTTCATGTATGGTTTGTTTTACATTATGTATATCAAGTTTTACTTTGGCAAATAAAGGTGGTGTCCTGAATGACTTATCAGGAGAAGAAGAGTATCGTATCGTTAATTAGCGCTATACTCATTTTTGCAGTTTATTCCCTGTACATGTACCCAAAGTATCCCGTAGAAGCACTGGATTTAAAGGAAACCTTTCATTACTGGGGATCCTTTGTCCTCGTTTTGACGGTGGTATCTATCGCAGCGCATATCGTGATTAGCATTATTTTCAACATTATCTTTCGCATGACGACGGGTGAGAAGGAACCTACATTTGCGGATGAGCTGGATAAGCGCATTGACTTGCTGGCCTTCCGAAATTCATTTGCTGTGTTTATCATTGGTTTTCTTCTGGCTATGGGTTCCCTGGTTATGGATCAGCCTTTGGAGGTAATGTTCATCATCTTGATCCTCTCTGGCTTTCTTTCGGATGTAACCGGATCGCTATCGAGATTGTATCACTACAGGAAAGGAGTCTAAGATGGGTAAAAATCTTGTTGGCAACCACATCAGAAAATTACGATTTAACCATAATGAAATGACCCAGCAGCAGTTGGCTGACAAGGTGAGCGTAACCAGACAAACGATTGTGGCCCTGGAGAAGGGCAACTACTCACCGTCCTTGGAATTGGCTTTTCGAATTGCTCTTGCCTTTAACTTGCCGCTCGAAGAAGTATTTTTCTACGGTGAAAATACGGAAGGGGAATAGTGAAAATGAATTTTAGTGCCAAGACAGCATCCAAAATTGTAGGTGTTCTGTTTATCCTCGCAGCCGTTACATCAATTATAGGAGGGCTTATCTTATACAAGCCAATCCTGAATGATCCCGATTACCTGATTCAAGGTTCCGCGCACGCTAATGAGGTGGTGCTTGGTGCGATCATGGAATTGATCCTTGTCGTTTCGGCTGTTGGCACTGCTACCACCATGTTTCCTTTCTTGCGAAAATACAATGAAACGATTGCTCTTTGGCATGTATGTTTCCGTTTTATGGAGGCTGTTGTCATTACGGTCGGGGTGATCAGTGTACTGTCCCTGTTGGCTTTAAGCCAGGACTATGTAGCAGCCGGTTCGCCGGATATCGCTTCTTATCAGGTCTCGGGCAAATTGCTAAAAGCTGTGCATGACTATACATTCTTGCTTGGACCTAATTTATTTCTGGGCATTAATACGATGATGTATAGCTATATTTTTTATAAATCTAAGCTTGTACCCCGATTTATTCCCGTATTGGGTTTGACAGGATCAGCCTTGATTCTTCTTGCTGCTATGTTAGAGATGTTCGGGGTGATTGAGCAAGTCTCTACATGGGGTGCGATCTTGGCGCTTCCGATATTTGCAAATGAAATGATCCTTGCGGTGTGGCTCATCACGAAAGGGTTTAATGTATCTGGAATCAATTCAAGCAAACACTAGGCTAATTTTAACGAATAACTTCATTCAAGGTCATATTCCTCCATATCACAGCATAGTAATTCGGTAGTTATTAAAATATGACTTTGAAGGAAGGTGATAAATTTGACAAATAGTCAGTTTGTTCGTTCTTTCGCTATGTTGGGCATTATTGGTTTTGTAGTAACTGTTGCAAGCGTTATTATCAACATTGTTACTGATTCCACATCACTTGTCGGAAACTATTTGAATATGTTCGGTTTGATTTTTGTTGTGTTTGGGGTCATGGCGGCTTATTTAAGTCAAAAGGAGGATCTGGGGGTATTCGGGTTTGTCAGCTTTGTTATTGTGTTGATAGGGTTTATATGGTCAATATCCATTGTCGCTGTACATTCATTTGCTTTCTCAGTGATTAATGATCTTGGGCCATCGATGAAAATTAATGAGCTTATCAGTACGGAAATGCCATCACCAATTAAAGAGGCTCTGATTACTTCGTCTATCGTGGGTGCAGTCGGTTCGTTACTTTTTGGTTTGGTCATATCATTCAAAGGTACAATTATGCGTTGGCCCGGCTTATTGCTTATTTTAGCAGCTGTAGGTTCAGCATTGGAATTTGTAGATCAGCTCTTTAGCTTTTTAGGTTTCATTCTCTCCTTAATAGCCGTTCTTTGGATGTCCATTAAAGTGTGGACACAGGGGATACGCCTGAAACAAAGTTAACTTTATAGCACAAATAGTTTGGAGAATATAAAGTGGACCGGATAAAACGAATGAGTTTTTCCGGTCTTTTTGCTATGCTAATTCCTGTGTAGTTCCAGCATATGGTATTATAAGGGTGTTGTTATGAATTAGGAGAGGTAGCCAGTGGAATTAATTAAATTAACTTGTCCAAATTGTAATGGGAAAATTGAATATAAAGAAGGGCATACATTCAAATGTCCTTATTGTGAAACGGAATTGTTGTTGAAGGAGAATAACGTAACGATTAATAATTATTATGGGACGTCTCCTGTTAAAACCACAACACAACCAAATACGAATACGAATTTGAAGAAGCTGTTCCTTTTACCGATCATACTCATTTGTGCAATCGTAGGATATTTTCTTGTGAACAATAATCAATCAGAAAACACTAGCGTAGCAAAAGTAATGATTCGAACAATGCCTGAAAGCGAAGTCCTTTTGTTCTTTTTAAAAGATATTTTGAATAAAGGCGAAGCGATGCCTACAGAAGAAGAAATCGCAACTATTCGTTATTTGTCTACTCACCGTGTTAATAATGAGTGGCACTTTGCTTACAGCTTTGATGATCCTTTTACGAATAAGGAAACTGAAATTTCGGACTATGTAATTACGGATAAGCTATTAAATACACAAAGAATCGAACAAAAAGACTTTGAGGCATTTAGTGGACTAACGGTATTAAATCTGATGGGTGAATACGAAATTTCACAAAGTCAGAAAGTTAGTTTCAGGCATATGCAAGGTTTGAAAAGCTATACAGGTGGGTTTAATGAATCATTTCGTTCGATTGCTAATTATTTTGGCGATAAGGCAAAAATAGTAGAACTCTCCACACAAATTCGAAGTAATGAGGAAATGGCTTTATTATTAGAGTTTCCGAATTTACGTTCGCTAGCAATAACATATGTTGATGAGTCGGTTACAGACTTCCAACTGCTCAATCAACTTCCGTTAAAATCATTATCAATAGCGCTTATCAATGATTTGAAGTGGTTGTCTTCTTTAACTAGTTTAGAGTCATTAACAGTAGATAATACTGAAGCGACCGATTTCAGCTCATTATATGCACTGAGTCAATTGCAAGAGCTGAAGCTTTTGTATGTAAGAAATTTAAAAACGCTTGATTTTATACAAAATATGCCTAACCTGCAATCGCTAGATCTTGATAATGTTAACATTACGAATTTGGAACGTCTTAGAAATAAGCTGTCGTTGACGAATCTACGTTTATCTTCCCTCTATAAAATGGAATCTATTGAGGTTGTGAATAGCTTGACTTCGCTGACTGAATTATCGATAAACGGCTATAGTGGCACTGTATCATCGATCATATTACCAAATTTAAAGAGAGCTAAATTATCAGGTTCTTTCATACCTAAGTTAGAGGCGCTAGCTTTAAAATCTTTAACTGTTTACATAAGAGGGACAGATTATTTGGATGGAGCAGATTTAGTAAAACACCCGCAGTTAGAGCAACTATCATTGGTAGAGCATGGAAACTTTACAGGTATCCGTTCATTAAATCATCTACCCCGTTTGCAAACAATAAATCTAAATGAGACGGTATTTTACGATGAAATGAATGCGTTGTTCAATTTGCAGCATGTAAAAACGTTAAATTGTAATGAATGTTGGTTCCAAATCAATAGTCAGGATCCATTTGCAAATAACACGCTGGAACATTTCACTTTGAATCATGCATCTTTTCGAATAGGTAATGGTGACTGGTTGCATGAAATAGATAAGGTGATGCCTTATTTTGCTGATTTTACAGCCCTGCGTTCATTTACAATGCAAGACAGCTCACTTGAATCGCTAAATTTCATGAAAAATTGGAAACAAATTGAGGTGCTTCACTTAGAAAATAACGCTATTTCAAATGTAGAGCCCCTAGTGAATCTGCCCAACTTACAGAAGCTATATATTTTAGGGAATCAAGTCCAGAACAAGTCTGTCCTAGATAAGGGAATTTTGATTTATTAGAATGAGAGAGAAATAGAAGCCTCTGTTCCGGTTGACGGAATTAGAGGCTTTATCTATGCTTTTACAGAGTTCCAATAAAAATATTACCGGAATAACTAATATAGTGTAGAATTATATCGATAGGCCAATGTATAGTGGAGAAGAATGCAGCACTATTCTATTCTAAAGTCGGGAGTGAATTGACAGATGATTCAGAAATATCGTAGACGTAACACACTTGCTTTTACGGCAGTATCGTATTTTGCTTTGGCTGCAGGTCTCTTTCTATTCTGTCTAGGAGTGTACAACGCAGATTGGGAATTGAACGTGAAAGGGTATTATCTGCTTTGCATGGTATTAATTACGATTTGCTGTATCGTTGTGCAAAAAGTAGTTCGAGACAATACGGAAGATAACGAAATTCGTTTGGAAAACCCGAAACACCGGATGCGGAATACAGTAGCTTTCACAGGTATGTCTTTTGCAGGTTTGATTATCGGGTATGGGATGTTTTTAATTGGCCTTTACAACGCTCCATTTGAACTAAATGTAAAGGGGTATTACATAGCTGTTATTCTTTTGATTTCATATAGCGCAATTGGCGTTCAGAAAGTGACAAGGGATAACGCGGAAGATAAAGAGATTCTTGCCGAGCAAGATGCTAGAAGGGATATTCAGGCGTAAAAATAATTGCCTGCGCTATCGAACGGCTGCGGCGTGCGGCCAACAATCTTGGCAATATCAAAAATGGGACTCGGCGCAATCGCGCGCTGGGTCCCATTTTTGTGATCGGCTGGTCGAACTTAGGCTAATTGATCATGTCAGACTTCATATTCGTCATGTAGACGCCACCATGTATATGGCGGGGTTTGAGGCCACCCCTCAGGCGAATCCTCCCAATCTTCCTGACGGCCGAAGGGTGTAAGGTCGAGGAAGCTAAAGTCGGCTCTGATCCGATCGACGCCGCGTCCCGTCGTATAATAGGTGCGAAAGACGCTGTCGCCATCACGGAGAAAGACACTTAGGCCGAATCCCTTACCCGCACCGCAGTCGACGTTGAAGTTGTCGCCGTTCGAAGAATACCAGGGCACCGTCCAGCCCATGCGTTCCCTGTAAGGTTCAATCTGTGATAGTGGCGCAGGGGAGACTAGAACGAAGGTAGTATCACGGGCGTTCAGATGGGCGAGATGACCAATGTTGTCAACGAAAGACGAGCAGCCACGGCAACGATGGTCGGAGCCTGGATCCATCATGAAATGATAGACGATGAGTTGGCGACGTCCGTCGAATAGATCAGGAAGGCTTGCTGTACCGTTCAAACCCTCGAAGACGTATTTTTTTTCGATCCGGACCATCGGCAGTCTTCGGCGCTCTGCGGCTAGTAGGTCTAACGCACGGGTGAGTTCCTTCTCTTTAACAAGCAGTTTCTCGCGAGCCATCTGCCACTCGTCTTCTGAAACGATATGCGGAAATGCCGTTTTATTCGTTGTCATTTCGTTCCTCCATTCAAATTATTGTAATATTTAAAATATTTTGCGTGGGAATAGTATATACTTTTCACTTTTATAATGCAAGTGATATTGCTTTTATTATGCAAGCATGATATGTTCCTCTTATGAAACGTTCAGATAACAAATCACATTGCCCGATTAATTTTTCTCTGGAGACCTTTGGCGATAGCTGGTCATTGCTGATCATCCGTGACATGGTATATTTTGGCAAGAAAACATATGGGGAGTTTCTAGAGTCTGATGAAGGCATTTCTTCAAACATACTTGCCAGTCGCCTTGTTCATTTAGAGCAGAGAGGCTTGATTGTTAAAAAGCCTCATGACACAGATAAGCGAAAAGAGGTTTACCTACTTACTGAGAAAGGCTTAGATTTAATTCCTATCCTGCTTGAGTTGGCCGACTGGGCCGCAAAGTACGACTCAGAGACTGATGCGCCGCAGAGTTGGATTGCCGCAGTGAATTCCGATCGAAAATCGATGATCAGCCTAATTCGTGATACTGTGAAAGACGGTGGTTCCGTTTTTTCAGGTTCCAATAGCGTTGTCAGTAAATTAACGATGACATAATAAAAATAGACACTGGTTAAAGTGTCTATTGGTTTTCTTTTATTTTCTCTAATTCAGCTTTTAATTTAGCGTTCTCTTCCAATAACTTTAGTAAGTCTGAGACATCCTTTCCAGAAACCCAGCCGTACAGATCGTCTCTTCTTGCATACTCTCGCATTTTATCATGAATAACCAACTTAATGTGCTGTTCATTTTCAGCATAGAATGTAGGTGTTTCTTCTAATACGGATTGCTTGAACTCTTGGAGCCTCTCATAGTATTCCCCTAATACAAAGTCGTAAGGCTTTTGCCTTAATGCTTCATCTGTGACAATAAAGGCAAATCTAGGTTTACCTACTTCTCCGGCATAATCATATTCCCAGTGCGTATAACTCTTTGATTCATCAGGAAGCGTTAAACCATAGAATCCTCCGAGAATGAGAATATATACATCAGATTCATCGATCCATCTTTTTCTCATTTCGATTGGACTTTCCTTGAAAAATTGCTCAATTCCAGCAGGAATGTGGCCAGTTTTGAGCACTGCTTCAACAGCGGCATGTCTCTCCTCAACTAAATCAGCATAAGTAGACGATATGTAGACTTGCAATTTTTTTCTCATAGGTCACCTTTAGGATTGGAGATTTTTTAGAATCCAGAGTACCTCGAAGGTCTCTGGATTTCTCTAGTAATTACCCCGTAATCACTTTTTCTTTTGGATAATGGAGCTTTGCTTTCTTTTGCTTGCCGCCAATGATAAACAAGAAGGAAGTTAAACCAATTCTACCAATGAACATCAAAACCATGAGGATGCATTTTGCAAAAATACTAAGATCGGGAGTAATCCCCATAGATAAGCCTACTGTACCGAAGGCAGAGCAAACTTCTAAAAATATGGCAAGAAGATCAAGCTGTGCATCCGAAATGCTTATGGCGATAACCGATATACAGCACATGATAATAGCTAATAGCGTAATGGCTAACGATTTTATAATATCATCCTGATGAAGCTCTCGCTTAAATACTTTGACTTCACGGTTACCTTTGGCAAAGTGATAAATAAATAGAATATTTAAAGCAAATGTCGTCGTCCGAATTCCCCCACCTACAGAATTTGGGGATCCTCCAATAAACATGAAAATGCTCATTAGAAGCAGTGTCGGCATAGAAAATTGGGTAATATCCATTGTAGTAAGCCCGGCGCTTCTCGTCGTAGCTGTTTGAAATAGGGCATAGAAAAAGCTTTCATGCCACGTAAAATCTTTAAAATAATGATGATATTCAAATACTAGAATTAGGACTGTTCCAACAATAAGTAGAATAGCATACGTAAATGTCGTCAATTTTGTAAATAATGAAAAGCGAAAAGGATTTTCAAGCTGTAATCTTTTTCTGGATAAATACGCCTTTACTTCAATTAATACAGGGAACCCGATTGAACCAAAAATGATTAGCAAAATCGATACCACTTGTACAAAATAATCGCCAGCAAAAGGTTTAAGGGATTGTCCGGTTATATCCAACCCAGCGTTTGTTGTAGCAGTGACTGATGCAAACAAGCCATGTAGAAACGCTTCTTCCCAGGTTGGAAAATATCGCAAGAAATGAAGTCCCAAAATGAGCGCACCTATAAGCTCTGTTAGGAGAATAATCTTTAGGATTTCTTTTACTAATTTAACGAGTCCCGATAAGGCGAATTGATTATTATCAACCATGATCAGTTTGCGTTCGCGCAACCCAATTTTTCGGCCCATAAGCAACCAAAAAAACGTGCCCATCGCCATAATGCCAATACCCCCAAATTGCAGTACGAGCATAATGACAAAATATCCAAATACACTATAGGTTTCCGAAATATTAAATACAGTCAAACCTGTATCACTTACCACACTCACAGCGGTAAAGACTGTATCAATAAATGTCACTTGAACCCCAGGTTTATGCACTGCTGGAATACAAAATAATAAAATAGATATGATTACCGCGAGTAAATAATAACCGGTTATTACCTGGGCAGGTGACCGTTTCTCCAGCCAAGCCCGCATGTTACCAAACATGGATTATACCCCTTCAATTTTGTTCTTGTCGTGTCAATATTATCTTCAACCATTCCACGAACCATACTTGGTTCTGATCACCAAACATACGTAGGTGAAAAGTATATCATACACCTTACTTTATCGGTTGTATAGGGAGAAAAATCCAGAAATTTACTCTGCGTTTTTCTTTGTCGAATAAATATTTTGAAATGTCTAATATTAGCAGAAAATGTTGAGAAATGTAAGTTAAAGGTGTATATTAATACGGTAAAAATTTCCTCAACTTACCATGGACTGTCAAATCTTTATTCGGCAGTCCGCATTTTATTCAACATTGGAAATCGACATCTATGACTAAGGAGTGTGAAGGATGAAAAGTTCTGGATTCATTCAAAAATTAAAGGAAGGGGTTCGTAAAGTTACGGATCTATTTATCGGTAGGCTGCGAAATAGAATCATAGTCTTGTTTCTAATGGTGGCACTAATCCCGTTGGTTGCGACATCGATCTATATTGTGAATGAGGCTTCATCGGCGCTTATCAATAAGCAGAAGGAGAGCTACGAAAAGCTTGCTATCGGTACGGCCGACATCGTGGATGAGTATATCGAACAGCGGATGACGGAAGTCAAAATTTTGGCTGCTACGACAGATATTAAATCAAAGGATTTAGTGGTAAAATCAAAATTTCTAAAAAATTTTGCGGAAAACACCGATGCTTTTGATGGTATAACATATACCAATTCAGATGGAATTGTTTTTGCAGATACGTTTGGGAGTAATTTCGGGTCTGACCTAAGTGACAGGTGGTATATTAAGGACGGATTAGAGGGTAAAGACTCCTACAGTGAGGTGGTAATCGCCAAATCTACTGGAAAACGATCTATTATCGTAGCAACGCCAGTAAAAGGAGAGGATAATACGATCACAGGTGTTCTTTCCGGGCTAATCGATTTTGAAGAACTCATGAAGAAATACACTTATGATTTATATATCGATGACGGAGCGGGCTATCCTATTGTTGTAGACTCGAAGGGAGTGATCCAGCTCCATCCGAATCAAGAGCTAATCGGGAAAACGGTTAGCGAATCAGGAGTTTCGCAAGGCTTGGCACATATTATGCAATCCAAAGGGACAAGATCGGGTGACACTACATACCAAGACGGAGGAAATACATTTATCGTTATCCATGCTTCTATGGAGGACTCAGGGTATGAATTGTATCTCAATCTCCCTCAAAAGGCGATTACGGAAGAGGTTGATTCCGTTAAGAAAGAAATTACGATCGTAGTATTGATTGTCATGATGGTAGTCAGTGCTATAGCTTATTTTGTTAGTCGACAAATATCTAGACCGATTATGGAGGTCGCTTCTGTTACTAAACGCATATCCACAGGAGATTTAACGGTATCTGCATTAAAGATCCGTACCCGTGACGAGGTCGGTCAATTATCTCAATCCGTCAATGCGATGGTAGAGAATTTGCGTGGCTTTATTTCTAAAGTTCAGTTTACGGCAGAAGAAGTTGCTACTTCGGCTGAAGAGTTATACATAAACGCTGAACAAGCGAGCAAAGCGACTGAGCAGATTGCAACAACCATCGAACAAATGGCTGAAGGCACGGATCAACAGCTTCGTGATACCGAAGCGAGTGTCAGCACGATCACAGAAGTGGCTGAGGATGTGCTGCAGGTCGCCGCTAATGCACAGCAAGTGACGGATTCTGCGATGCAGACATCCAGAACCGCAGGAGAAGGAAACGAGGAAATTCTGACTGTTATTGCGCAGATGCACGCTATACAAGAGACAGTAACGCGAATTGCAGATATTATTTCGAATCTGGGAGCAAGATCAATTGAAATTGAAGATATGGCCAAGGTTATTTCTGAGATGGCTGCTCAAACGAATCTGCTGTCACTCAACGCTGCCATTGAGGCCGCTCGAGCAGGGGAGCATGGCCGCGGCTTTGCTGTTGTTGCAGATGAAATCCGCAAATTGGCGGAGCACTCCGCTCGCTCGGCAGGGCAGATCGGACAGCTTGTCTCTGCGATTCAAAGTGAAACTCATCTTGCCGTCGAATCGATGGCCCAGGGAACCAAAGAGGTAGGCCTAGGTATTGAAGTAGTCGATCATGCTGGCAAATCGTTCGAAATTATTCAACAATCCATTAATCAAGTAGCGGCACAAATTCAAGAGGTTACTGCTTATTCCCAGCAGATGCAATCAAGCACTGAGCAGGCTGTCGCGATCGTCAGCCAAATCTCTGAAGTAGCTAAACGTTCAGCTGACGGCACGAAGGACATTTCAGCCGCAGCGCAAGAACAGCTAGCGTCGATTGAGGAAGTCAACTCATTCTCAGGATCCTTGGCTACGATGGCTGAAGATCTGCGGAACATCGCAAAAGGGTTTAAGTTATAGAATACAATGAAGGGCATCGTCTAGTCATAGAGGATGTCCTTCTTTCATTAGATATAGCAGGGAACCTTACATCAATATTAGGCATAAGCTGAACTATGTCGATTTGAGAGGATGTTTTGGTATGTTTCCTTATCAGCCACAAGTTCATCAATACCCCTATTCCAATAATCAATTAATGCCTCATGGCTATTATAACTCCCCTTATTCCGATGGCGGATGGCTCTGGCAGCAGAACACTTGGGCATCGGACGAAAGCTATCGTATGCATCCACAGCAACGACTTTGCTTTGTGCTTGTGCATGGTTCCTGGGCTGACGCTCACTTTTGGGATGGCATAGCGGAGGTGCTGCGCAGGAATGGGCATGTCGTCTATACGCCGGAGTATGCGGGTCACGGAAGTGATCCTAATAAAAATGTCACGCATGCGATGATCACGAAGTCCGTCGTCGACTTTATAACGAAGCAGGACCTGTGCGACATCATTCTCGTCGGACACAGCTTTGGCGGAACAGTAATTCAGAAGGTATCCGAACAGGTATCAGATCGCATTAAGCGACTCGTCTTTTGGGACGCATTCGTACTAAAGGACGGTGAATCGCTTTCTGACGAGTTGCCGCCCCAGACGAAGCAAGCCTTCGAGCAGCTTAGAGCTAGCTCGAAGGACGATACGATCATGCTTCCGTTTCCGTTGTTTCGGGATTTGTTCGTCAATACGGCTTCCTTGGAGGAAGCTGAATCGATCTATTCAGGTGTAGCTCCTGAACCGGCTAAGCCGCTCTTCGAGAAGCTAAATCTTAAAGTGTTCTACGCATTGCCTACGCCCAAAAGCTATGTCTATTTCTATCAAGACGGCGTGTTGCCACAGGGAGAGGGCTTTGGCTGGAATCCGCATATGTCCATACGGCTGGGTCTGTTCCGACTGATTGTCGGCGATGGGGACCACATGACGGATTCGCGCACAAGGCCAGCAATGGTGGCACAGAAGCTGTACGAGGCTGGGCGGGACTGACAGAGATAGCAACTGCTCTCTCTGTTATCTGATTCATCTCATTCTCGATCAATTGACAAAAGATTCTTCTTCAACTATAACTTCCGTATACATATCCTCCGAGATACACTAAAGATGGCAACAAGGTTATAAGATGAGGTGAATGACATATCTACCCTAGAGCTCAAGCAAATGGAGCAAACCATAAATCGGTATTGTATGCAAATTGCTCATAATCAGTGGGATGCAGAGGACTTATCCCAAGAGGTTCTATATAAAGTATATAAGGTGATTAATTCGGATCCTTCACGAACGATATCCAAGGCTTTTCTGTATCGTATCGTCTCAAACGCATGGAAAGATAAAATGAAGATGGATAAACGCCGTATCCAAACCACAGATTCGGCTTTTCATGATGCATCATTTCATGATGGGGAGCTCTCCACGCGAGAGCTGCTGGAAGTATTAGCTCATCGGTTATCACCACGGGACTTAGTTATATTGTTGCTCATGGATGTATTTGATTTTACTGCGAAGGAAACCGCCGATTTCTTATCACAAGCGGAAGGGACCGTCCAGATGGCTCTGGGGCGAGCACGATTGAAATTAAAGAAGCTAGCCAGTAGTAGAGAGGCAATAGGTGCAGATCCTTTTGAGAGGGAGGTTCCAAAAGCTTGTGCCTCACAAATGGATTTGGACAGCCTCGTTGAAGCCTTCAAACAGAGAGACCAAAGCGCAATATACAGATGTTACCTCAATCTAGTCAAGTTACGTGTGAAAATCAGCAGCATCCAATTGGTAAATGGGAGGATCGCTTTCTATTTAGAAGATCCAGACGGGAATCGATTTATGGTGTCGGAAAAAAATTTTTAAACCCTTTGTTTGGTTTTCAGAGAGTATGTCGTTTATTAGTAGATTCCCATTTATAATTAAGGAGGAGATTTTTCAAGATGAGTAAAAATTCATTTTTTGGTGTTGGTATTTTCGTCCCAGTCAGCGATTTGGCACGATCTACCGAATGGTATACCCAGGTGTTAGGATTTGAAATCTTACATAAAGATGAACCGAACGCTACTGTAACGATGATGAATGATAACAAAATCGTTTTTTGTCTGGTGCGGTCATACAACATTGAACAGAGACCATTTCCGAAAAACGATTATGGTGTAGGACAATATTTTAACTTTCATACACACGATGTTGAATCGGCTTATAAGCTGCTTCGGCAGCGAGGAGCCGAAGTTGGTGAGATTGAGGAGTTCGACGGAATACGAGGGTTTTCACTTCACGATCTTGATGGAAACAGATATGGGGTAGTGAACTAAGATGTGTTCTACAATGAAAGGTCCGTCAGCAAGGTGATATGATATGCTCCCCATACGGTAGACAGGTGACATAATAATAATCTGTTACTGCAGGGGAGTATTTTTATGAAAAAAACAAACTTAATGTTTTACATGATAATTGTCCGACATATGTAAAATTTATAATCAGAAAGACACTGATATTTTAGTACAAATACTATCTTTGCATATGTTATCCTATATTTGGAATGGATAACAATTCTAATCATCAAGCGAGGTGAGAATAGTGATTGTAAACAAAGCATATAAGTTTCGTATCTATCCAAATAAGGAACAGAAAATCTTAATTGCTAAAACAATCGGCTGTTCTCGTTTCGTATTCAATCGCTTTTTGTCACAATGGAGTGACGAATACAAGGAAACAGGCAAAGGGTTAACCTATATTTCGTGTTCAGCTAAACTAACACAATTGAAAAAGGAATTCCTATGGCTGAAAGAAGTGGACAGTATTTCATTGCAATCATCGCTAAAGAATCTTGCTGATGCGTTTGACCGTTTCTTCAAAAAGCAAAATGATGCACCACGTTTCAAATCCAAAAACAATAAAGTACAATCCTATACAACCAAGCAAACAAACGGGAATATTGCCATTGTTGGTAACCATATTAAATTACCTAAACTCGGTCTTGTTCGTTTTGCTAAAAGTCGTGAAGTGAATGGTCGTATTCTGAATACTACCGTAAGACGTAATCCAAGTGGAAAATACTTTGTGTCCATTCTTGTAGAAACAGAAGTAGAGCCAATAGAAAAAACAGGTTCTTCTATTGGTGTTGACCTTGGATTAAAAAACTTGGCAACTTTGAGTACAGGAAAGGTATTCCCCAATCCCAAATGGTTTCGCAAACTTGAGGAACAATTAGCAGATGCGCAGCGAATCCTTTCTAGACGTATAAAAGGTGGTATGAATTGGAACAAACAACGTGTTAGGGTCGCTAGAATCCATGAAAGAATAACCAATGCAAGAACAGACTACTTGCAGAAAATCTCTACTGAAATCATCAAAGACCACGATGTTATTGGTATAGAAGATTTGCAAGTATCCAATATGTTGAAAAATCACAAGCTGGCTAAAGCAATTAGTGAAGTATCGTGGTCACAGTTCAGAATCATGCTTGAGTACAAAGCAAAATGGTATGGCAAAGAAGTAGTTACTGTATCCAAAACCTTTGCAAGTTCTCAGCTATGTTCGTGCTGTGGCTACCAAAATCAAGACGTTCAGAATCTAAAACTCCGTAAATGGGACTGTCCAAATTGTGGCGCATATCACGACAGAGATATTAATGCAGGACAAAACCTTAAAAACGAAGCTATAAGACTTCTAACCGTAGGGACTACGGGGATAGCCTAATCAATTAGAAACCGATAGGTTTCCATACTTAGGAATCTCGCGACTTAAGCGTGAGAGGTTCAAGGTGTCCTTACATCGTCTAAGCGAAAAGCAATTAGTAGAGATGCAGAAGCTGAAGTCTGAAGTTGTGCAGCAATGTGCAAATACGGAACCTATAATTTAGGACAAACTTATGGAACGGATAGACAAAGGAGAAGTTTTACTGTTGAACTCGAGAAGCATCTAGCATCTTTACCAGACGATAAGGAAATTGTGGCATATTGCCGTGGACCTTATTGTTTAATGTCCGTGCAAGCAGCTGAAATTTTGGCAAGTAAAGGTATTCATGCGTCTCGTTTAGAGGAAGGCGTATACGAATGGAATTAACCTCGTGGAATGGAGCGACAAAGTACTAACTTTTTAATTGAATCATATAAAAATAAAATAGGAGGTTGGTTCAAAACGATGACGCATGAATCCCGTAGTATGACGGACGGTAATATGCAAGGCTACGTCAATTCTCCAGATATGCAACAACGATTGTATAAACGTTCCCTACTCATTGTTGTCCTATCACAAATTTTTGGTGGTGCAGGTCTTGCTGCTGGTGTAACCGTGGGTGCACTACTTGCACAGGATATGCTGGGGACGGATAGTTTGGCAGGTGTTCCTGCCGCCTTATTAACGCTTGGTTCTGCTGTGGCTGCTTTGCTTGTCGGACGTCTTTCACAGCATTATGGGCGCCGGCTGGGGCTAGCTGCAGGATTTTTTGCAGGCGGGATCGGTGCGATAGGGGTAATATTGGCAGCAGTAAATCATAGTATCGTGCTATTGTTCATATCGCTTCTTATATACGGAGCTGGAACGGCTACAAATTTGCAAGCGCGTTATGCAGCAACAGATTTAGCTAAACCAACTCAACGGGCCAAAGCAATTAGTACGGCAATGGTTTCGACTACTTTTGGTGCAGTTGCAGGTCCCAACCTGGTAGATGTTATGGGCAAGTTTGCAACGTCCATCGGTGTCCCAGCGCTTGCGGGTCCGTTTATTTTAGGTGCTGCGGCATTCCTCCTCGCTGGTTTGGTATTTTTTATTTTCCTAAGACCAGACCCATTCATCGTAGCGAAAGCTGTATTTCAAGCACAAGCCCGATCAGATCGAAGCCAATCAGCAGCCGTGCAAACCAAATCCCATAATAATAACAAAGTCTTAGTTGTAGGGGCAGCCGTTATGATTTTAACTCAAATCGTTATGGTCGCCATTATGACAATGACGCCAATACATATGAAGCATCACGGTCATAGTATGGCAGATATAGGTTTAGTTATCGGGATTCATATTGGCGCGATGTATTTACCTTCTCTTATTACAGGTGTTCTTGTCGATAAGATTGGTCGTGCAGCCATGTCAATAGCTTCAGGTGGTATTTTATTGCTCGCTGGCATTGTTGCAGCTGTAGCACCTGCTGATTCTTTGCTGGTTCTCATCATTGCTCTTGCACTGTTAGGACTCGGCTGGAACTTTGGTTTAATCAGTGGAACAGCACTTATTGTTGATGCGACTGATCCAGCAACTCGTGCCAAAACACAAGGAACAATAGATGTGTTAGTTGCACTGGCTGGGGCATCGGGTGGCGCACTATCCGGTATGGTTGTAGCTAATTCCAGTTACGCGGCGCTATCGCTTGCTGGAGGCGGACTTGCACTTTTACTGATACCAGTCGTTATATGGTCCCGAAGCAAATCTAAAGTATCGGCGTTTCAAAATAATCTATCGAATTAACAGGTATAGTCCAATTCGCACGCTTCATCGTACGGATTGGGCTATTTTCTTTTTACATGGAAATTATCATGAACCTGCGAAGAGGGGATTAGCACTAGGCCACGAATATAATATAAGTTTAGAAGATAATGACTAAGGGAGAAATACTTCTTGGAAACTCACTCATCCAAATATCAAATGAAAAAGAGCTATATTATATTATTGCTAGTGTTCATATTAGTTGTTTTAACCGGTTTTCGCATTTTATGGATGAAAACGTTTCATGATCCCAAACAGGCGTCAATTCAGAATGGGCAATTCGATTTGCGCAGTTGGAATGCAGAAGATGGCGACATTCTGTTACTTGATGGGGAATGGGAGTTTTATCCCTCGCAATGGTTAATAGATGGTAGTCGGCAACAATTGTTAGGTGATAATGCGCCAAGACATATTCAGGTACCGGGAGGATGGAGCGAAGCTTTGCATGCTGACAAGCCATCTCCATACGGGTATGGCTCTTATCGTTTGCGTCTTTATGTAGACCCGGCAAAGCATCTTAATTATAGTATTCGTGTACCCAGCGTACGCACTGCTTCAGAATTATATGTAAACGGTCGATTGCTTACTAAATCCGGCCAGGTGGCGACAACAAAGGATGAATATATTTCGAAGGACCTACCTTATTCTACAACCTTTACAGCAGATGACAACGGTGTAATCGAACTCGTCATTCAGGCGGCAAATTATGTGGATAGTCGAAGCGGGGGCATTGTCCGATCCATTAAATTTGGTTCAGAAGAAGCCATTGCCAAAGAGATGAAAGCTTCCATTTTTATGCAGTTCTTGGCAGCGATTATATTTATTATGCATGCTGTCTATGCACTTATTTTGTATTTATTAGGAAATAAGGAAAAGAAGCTGCTTTATTTCAGTTTGCTTGCATTATGTGTAACGATCACGAGTGTCTTTAGTACGGATGAGAAGTTGTTCCATCAATTATTTTACATTGGAAGTAATTGGGATTTTAGAGTAACTAATATTGCTTTCGTTATTGCAGCCTATGCTTTGCTCCAGTGTACGAATCATCGCGAGCTTCCATATTGGCGTAGGATGTACCCTGTCTATAAAGTAATGAATCTAGGGACTGCCGGCATCACGTTGTTTTTAAATCCAACTCAGGTGATCATGCTCTTCCCTATTTATTATGTATTAGCTGGTACTGCTGGAGTTATTACGCTGATTACAATGTTTAAAAAAGTAATTAAAGATTTAAAGAGCAATCTTTTACTGCTTGTCTCTTTTCTTGCGTTTAGTAACTATGTTATTTGGTCAGTAATCTTGCTGGATAGCGGTTTGAGTCTTGTCTACTATCCGTTCGATATGATTATTGCGATGGGCTGTTTAGCCTCTGAATGGTTTAAGGGTTACTTTATCATGCATGCGAACACCAAAGAGCTTGCTGCAACCTTGCAAAGAATGAATGACCATAAGGATCAATTTCTGGCAAACACTTCGCATGAATTTAAAAATCCGCTTCATAGCATGCTTAACATGTCACAATCCGTTTTAAAAAGGGAACAGCATTTATTGCAGGAGCGGAGTATCAAGGAGCTTGAAACGGTCTTATCTGTAGGACGTCGGTTGACATGGATATTAAACGACTTGATTGACGTGATGAGTTTACGGGAAGGCAATCCACGTTTACAACAAAAAGTAATATTTATCCAGCCAATAGTGACCGGAGTAATGGATATGCTGCAATTTAACGCAGAAGTAAAGTCTGTCCAAATTGCAAATCAGATTTCGGAAGATTTTCCCCCAGTAATTGCGGATGAGAATCGAGTGATCCAAATCGTGTTCAATTTACTTCATAATGCTGTGAAATATACGAATGAAGGGACAATTTCGATTCAAGCTTTTGGCAAAGACGGAAGAGCGTATATTGTGATTACTGATACAGGGATCGGAATGGATGAGCAGATGCTTAAGCGCTTATTCCGTCCGTATGAGCAAGGCTGTACGAGTGTGACGATGATTGAAGGCGGCTTTGGGTTAGGTTTAAGTATCAGCAAGCAGCTAGTTGAGCTTCATGGAGGTACGTTAGATGTATCCTCTGTTAAAGACGAAGGCTCGAAATTTACATTTTCGTTGAAGCTGGCGGATGAGGAAGCGGAGGTAGAAAGTGAAGGTTCGAGCCGATTAGAACCGTTCGAATTACAATCTAAAGCGATCCAAGAAATAGCCTCTACAGTCGAATTAAACCAAATGGAACTTCCGCTAGCTGCGAAAGGGGCAACTCCAACAACTCCATTCCAAATGAATCGAAATTGTCCGCTCGTATTAATTGTTGATGATGATCCAGTCAATCTTCAAGTGCTTGAAGCCATACTGCCACCAGACGAATACGAGTTAACGATGGCAACGAGCGGTAAAGAAGCGTTGGCATTACTGGATACTAAGGACTGGGATCTGGTCATCTCCGACGTTATGATGCCGCAGATGTCCGGTTATGAGTTGACACGGATGATTCGTGAGCGATTTACACTGACAGAGCTCCCTGTTCTGCTTCTTACGGCAAGAAGCCAACCGGAAGATATTCAAAGCGGCTTTCTGGCTGGAGCCAACGATTATGTGACGAAGCCGGTGGAAGCTGTAGAAATCAAATCCCGGATCGAGGCGCTAACGACCATTAAACAGTCCGTTCGGGAACAATTACGATTAGAAGCTGCCTGGCTGCAAGCGCAAATCCAGCCTCATTTTTTATTCAATGCGTTAAATGCTGTAACAGCTTTAAGCGATATTAATCTGGATAAGATGCGTGATTTGGTCGATGAGTTTAGCAATTTTCTGAGAAATAAATTTAGATTCCAAGATATGGATGGGCTTGTTCCAATTGAAGAGGAGCTAAGTCTAGTACGCTCTTATTTATATATTGAGAAGGTCCGATTTGAAGAAAGGCTGGAAGTTGCTTGGGAGATCGAGGAATACGGTGAATTAGAAGTTCCATTTCTTTCGATTCAGCCTCTGGTGGAAAACGCGATAAGACATGGCGTTATGAAGCGCACTCGTGGAGGCAAGATTAGTATTCGAATTTCTGTCCATGAAGCCCATGCAGAGATAACCGTTGAAGACGATGGGGTCGGAATGGACGAGGCTCAATTGCAACGAATTTTAGAAAGAAAAGCAGATAAGAGGTCAGGTGTCGGATTGATCAATACGGATCAGCGATTAAAACGGCACTTCGGAACCGGTCTTCATATCCAAAGTACGTTAGGTACAGGGACAAGGGTAACTTTTCATGTACGTAACAAAAGATCCTAACAACAGCCATTGGCGACTTTCGAGTCGTCGATGGTTGTTTTTTTGTTTTCTACATAATCATTTGAATTGATTATTTCTTTACCGCTGTTAGAGCCGCTACAATCCGAGTATAAAGGCAAAAGAGAGTAATGGCCGACACGGAGGAAAGAGGAGGAGATTCTCATAGTTAACGTACAAAATTTGGGGACGATGATTCAGTCTCGCTTTGGACAAGGAGCGGCGATTCGCTTCGATGGCAAGCGTTATAACGTTTGTTTTGCAAGTAATGGCGTTCCAGCGGTTTTGCAGGAATTCGATCTGGTGTCTGGTGACTTACTGTTTCGCGAGCCTGTTCCGAATACGGGTTGCTGCTGGGGTATGTGTTCTGCGGAGAATGGAGATGTCTATCTGAGCGGAACTAATGATGGCGTGCTATATCGGTATTCATCAGACGGACTGAAGGCGATTGACGCAAATCCATCAGATTCTTGGGTATGGCAGCTATTTAGTATAAATGGAAAAGTATTTGGCGGCACCTATCCGGGGGCCAAGGTTTTTGAGTATGACATCGAGACGGGTTCGTTCCAGGATTACGGGATTATGAAGGAAGGACAGAACTACGTCCGAGGGATTACGGCAGATGAACATGCAATCTACGCTGGGATCGGGGCTACTAAACATGTAATCCGGATCGACCGGACGACCGGCGAATTGGTGGAGCTGCAGCTTGAGGGAATCAGCGGTTCGCAAGGTTTTGTCGATCGATTGTGGGTGATAGAGGGCTATTTATTCGTATCCTGCACATTCACCGAAATGCACGTATTCCGCCTTGATTCACTAGTTCATGTTGGCACATTTCCATTTGACAACATGCTGGTGAAGCCAAATGAATATGATCCGGGTCGAGTTTATTTCAAGTGGGGCAGGAAGTTATGTTATTGGGATATCGTACAGGAGAGCTGGAACGAGACGGAGATTCAAACACTGCCAGAGGGCAGGGCAAAAGCGCTTGAGTGGTTGTACATGAATGGGGAGCCAGACAGGTTCAATGGACAGGTCAGTGGTACTAGTGAGCCTGCTCTCGCGCTGGTAACGGTAAACGCACAGGTAGCTATCATTCGTTTGTCCGATAACCAGGTCAAGGTTCGAAGCTTGGAAATCGAGCCGCAACCGATCGAGATCCATTGTCTGGAGACGGGGGACGATGGCAAGTTGTATATGGGGGGCTACCAACGGGGATTTAGCTTATTTGACCCGGATACGGATACGGTTGAGCGGACGTTTGAATTATTTCCACAACCAGAAGGAATGACATTCCTTGACGGCATTGCTTACTTCGGAACTTACAGGGAAGCGCAAATGTTCCGCTTCGATCCGCATCGCTCGATCGATTTTGGCTTTACATCTGACAATAATCCGGGACTGATAGGGGAGATCGGGCATTTGCAGGATCGACCATTCGCTATGACAAGCGGCGGCGGACGAGTTTTTGCCGGTACAGTACCAGACTATGGGGTGCGCGGCGGAGCGTTAGCGATGTACGATCCTGCTGTCGGCAAATGGGAAACCTACCCGAACATCGTACCAGAGCATAGCGTCTTGGGCGTTGCCTACAAGGACGGACTGATATACGGAGGTACAAGTTTATGGGGAGGGCTTGGAACATCGCCTGCAGAGGGACCAGCCCGCATGTTCATCTGGGATGTGGCAAAGCGGACGAAGGTTGCGGAGTTCGTGCCTGATATCCCGGATATGGATATGCCTCCTTGCATGATTGGGGAGCTAAGCGCTGGTCCCGACGGTTTGATCTGGGGCGCCATCGACGGCACGTTATTCGCCATGGATCCAGTGACGACTGAGATCATCAAGAGCAAAATTATCGTCCCAAGTGAGTACAAGTACAGTAAGTATCTGCCCATTAAATTAAGATGGGGATCAGACGGTTACTTGTATACGACTTTGGCAAGGCGCTTGATCGTTGTGGACCCGGCTACGCTTGAGCACGTGCAGCTTAGTGATCGGATCATTGGCAATATGGCGCTTGATCGGCACGGGCGGTTGTATTATGTCCAAGGTAAAGAGCTATATCGGATGGTAATACCGGATAATCTTTTTAAATGATTATTTCGTTACTACTCGCTTTCATCGTATGATTGGCACCACAAGCCAAGATACGAAGACATCAACCATGAAGAAGGGAGCTCGATCATGAACCAACAACCGTCTCTGTCAAGGACTCAAATTGTTCCGAAAGTTCGGCGTAGGCGATCATGGAAAGACTGGGACTTGTACATGCTGATGATTCCCGGGGCACTATTTTTTATCTTATTCAAATATTTACCGATGTGGGGAATCGTTATTTCCTTTCAGGATTTCAATCCGTTTAGCGGAATATGGAAAAGTGAATGGGTCGGCCTTCAGCATTTTGAAACGCTGCTGCAGTATGACGGGTTTTGGCGCATCTTAAGCAATTCAATCATACTTAGCCTGCTGAACCTCATCTTTTTCTTCCCGGTGCCAATTATTTTGGCGCTTATGTTGAATGAGGTCCGCAAACGGGCTTTTCGCAATGTGGTTCAATCGATTATTTACATGCCTCATTTTATTTCTTGGGTTGTTGTAGCAGGTATAACTTACTTGCTCCTGGGGACACAGGGGGGAATTGTAAATGAGTTTATCGTCAAAGCAGGTTGGGAACCGATCAATTTCTTGACCTCGAGTGACTGGTTCCGATCGCTAATCGTGTCACAGAGTATTTGGAAGGAAGCAGGCTGGGGAACAATCATTTTCCTCGCGGCGCTGTCTGGTGTCGATCCTCAGCTCTATGAGGCGTCAGTCATGGATGGAGCGAGTCGGTGGAGACAAATCTGGCATATTACGCTGCCGGCAATCCGCAGTACAATCTTTATTCTGCTTATCCTAAGACTTGGTCACATTCTGGATAACGGCTTCGAGCAAATCTTCTTGATGCTGAACGCGACGACTTACGATGTCGGTGATGTGTTTGAAACATACGTCTATCGCACAGGACTCGTAGGCGGTAAATACAGCTATACAACGGCGATTGGACTGTTTAAATCGGTGATCGGCCTGTTGATGGTTGTCGCAGCGAACCGTCTAGCCAAACGCTTTGGAGAGGAGGGAGTGTACTAATGAAAAAAAGTCGCCTATCCGGAGATACGTTGTTCAGAAGCATCAATGGCATTTTATTGATCCTTGTCGCAACCGTTACATTAGTTCCCTTTATCTACGTGGCAGCCGTTTCGGTATCACCGATTGAGCAGGTTATGCGCGGGGGGCTGATTCTGTGGCCGGAGAAATTCACCTGGGACTCCTATTCGATAATTTTTTCAAATGCGCATTTCACACAAGCACTTTGGATGACTGTATTGATCACGCTTGTTGGAACGGGTACCAATCTGGTCATGACGGTATTGTTTGCGTATCCGCTTTCTAAGACGCGATTGAAGGGAAGAAGGGTGATCCTGTTCCTAGTCCTGTTTACGATGCTGTTCAGCGGAGGGATGATTCCTAGTTATCTGGTCATGAAGTGGCTGGGTCTGCTAAATTCATTCTGGTCTGTCATTATGCCAGGCGCGATTAGCGCATTTAACCTGATTATTCTCAAAAATTTCTTTCAAGGCATTCCAGAAGCGCTTGAGGAATCTGCCCGTATCGATGGGTGCAGCAACATTGGGGTACTGCTCAAAATCGTGCTGCCGCTTTCGATGCCTGCTTTGGCTACTTTTACGCTATTCTACTCCGTCGGGCATTGGAATCAGTTTTTTCAATCGATCATCTATGTGACCGATTCGAATTTGTGGCCGATTCAGGTCATTCTGAGGCAGATGATTATCGAAGGATCGACAGAGGACTTCAAGGCGGCAATCGCAAACGAAAGCATACAAGTTGTGCCGCTCACGATCAAGATGGCGGCGATCATCGTTGCTACAGTCCCGATCTTGTGTATTTATCCGTTCCTGCAAAAGCATTTTGCTAAAGGCGTGATGCTTGGTTCGGTCAAAGGCTGATCCAAGCCAATCGACCGAAGCTGGGCCAAGGTTAACGCCTTATCCGTAAATGAATACGCATACATGTAGGGCAAGCCGCAGCGTTGTCTGCTTGCGATATATTAACATTGGGAGGGTCAAATGAAATGAAGACAAAATGGAAAAAACTAGTTAGCTCCATGGCAACCGTAGCTTTAGTAGCTTCGCTCTTCGCAGGTTGCAGTAGCAAAGCAAGCGATAGCCCAGCGGGAAGCAGCAGTCCCGGGCCTGAAAAGAGACAAAAGATTAGCATGATGTATCCACTTAACGGCGATGCTCCGAAGAAGGGTGAAGCTTGGAAATGGTTGGAGGAAAAATTCAATGTGGAGCTCGATCTAATGGCGATCCCGGCCAACGGCTATCCTGACAAGCTAAGCCTGACCGTTGCCTCTGGCGAGCTGCCGGATCTGATGGTTTGGAGCAAGTACCCAGACCCGGAACTAAACAAATACGCTAAGCAAGGCGCTTTCATGCAGCTTGACGATATTATCGGCAATTACCCGCACTTGATGGAAACACCACAGCAAGCGTTCGATAACGTTAAGATCGACAAGAAGCTGTACTCGATCCCACGTACGCGTCCATTGCAAACAAACGCAGTCATGATCCGCAAGGATTGGCTGGATAATCTAGGTTTGCCGATTCCGAAGACGGTCGAGGAATTCGCTCAGACCGCACTTAAGTTTACTACCGATGATCCCGATAAGAATGGGAAGGCAGATACGTTTGGCATCTCCGTTGGGGAGAGTCTTACTTTCCTAGATCAACTATGGGTCGCTTTTGATACAGGTAATGGTTGGCTCAAGACGGCCGACGGTACGCTGATGAGCGAAGACGTTACACCGGGACGCAAGCAAGCGCTTGGCTGGCTAGCTGACCTATATAAGCAGGGCGCACTCGACAAGGATTTCCCAGTTCTGACTTATACGCAAGTGAATGATAAATTTGTTGCGGGCAAGAGCGGTATCATGATTGGTGGCGGTGTTAGTAACTACGGAGCGTTTATCGCTGACATGAAGAAGATCAATCCGAAAGCAGAGATCATCATGATCGATCCGCCAACAGGACCAAACGGTACGAAAGGAACACCGCAGTCAGCTGGACTTTACGGACATTGGGTGATTAACTCCAAGGTTTCCAAGGAAAAGTTAAACAAAATCATGGAAATCCTCGATTGGCAAGCGACCGACGAGGCGCTTGACTTCAAACGTAAAGGGATCGAAGGTGTTCATCACAAGGTTGAGGATGGCAAACCAGTCGTCAATGACCTATATAAATCTGACGGCGTTATTAACTTGATCGCACATAACAAGTTTAATCCTTATTTCACGACGCCAGGCGCAGCGCCAGAAGTGGCGCAAGCACAGATTGATCAGTGGCATAACATTGAAAAGCTAGGCGTACCGAATCCGGCCATTGCAGCTCTGACACCTACAATGCAGGACAAGAGTGCCGATCTTAGGAAATATAGTTTGGAGACATTTATTAAGATCG
Organism: Paenibacillus albiflavus; assembly: GCF_004344915.1. Lineage (GTDB taxonomy): Bacteria > Bacillota > Bacilli > Paenibacillales > NBRC-103111 > Paenibacillus_AM > Paenibacillus_AM albiflavus. The sequence goes on from NZ_SKFG01000006.1 coordinate 103,897, forward strand.
TTATCGGTGACCAGCCGCTAGATTCGTTCGACCAATATGTACAGAATTGGATGTCTAAAGGCGGCGACAAAATTACGGCTGAAGTGAACGAATGGTATAAGCAGTAGAATTAGCAACGGGTTTGCTTGTTTCGAGGGGACTTTGCGTCCCCTTTTTAGTATTCGCGAAAAACAACCGACTACTGTCCGAGGAAGTGAACATTCATGAAGCGGTTTTCCGTGCGACGCAATATCCGTTTGAAGCTGGTGCTAGCAGCTTGTCTATTGTCAATTTTGCCAGTATTGATCGTCAGTATCGGCTCTTATACAATTGCGTCTACCAGTTTGGAGCAGGAAGTAGGGCGGGCCAAGCGGGAAACGCTCAAACAGGTCCAGGAGAGGATCGACGACAGGCTTATTGCACTCAATAAAACCGTTCTCCAGCATCTGTTTAATTCTTCTTCCTTGAACGAGTTTCTACAGCTGGATGATCCGTATAAGGATATCAGACTGTATAAAGAAGTCGTGGCGATTTTAAACTCAATTGAAGTTCTGGTTGATAACGTTGATTCGGCAGAGCTGTATTTGATCAATGAAGATAAAATTCTGTCTGTAAATAAAGGACTCAATTCAGCCGAGAATATGGATCCTGAGTTAAGAGAGAGGCTTCGAGAGAATCATGCACCGTACTTCTGGATCGACCGCAAGACGGATAGCTGGATGACGCGCGGAGGTTCACAAGAGGTCACGTATGTTCGGGAGGTCCCTGTTTATGGAGACCATCCGCGCGGTTATCTCATTGTCAAACTGAACGACCGTGCGTTCTTTCAGATCTATAGCGAGATGGACCGCGAAGTGAACAGTGAGATGCTCGTCTTGACTGCTATGGGGAATATTTTCTCGGATTGGAATAAAAGTCTGCTGCAAGCCGATCTCGGCTCGTATAGTTTCTTAACGGATATTCGAGAGAGCGGGCTGCAGGAGGATGGCTACACAGCGAAGGTTGATGGGCAAGAAATGCTCATCAATTATTGGCAGTCGCCCAATAACGGATGGAAATATGTGTCCGTGGTTCCGGTCAAGGAATTGACACCGCTATTCGTTCGGATCAAGCAGTTGACGCTGCTGCTATGCCTGTCACTCGTGATCGGCTGTTTGACGGCGGCGCTCATGCTCTCCAAACATTTTTACCGATTGATCAAAAATATATTGGACCTGATTCGTGGAAAAGCAAGCCGATTCCCGCAATCAAGCGGTAAGCAGGATGAATTCAGTATCATTCGGCATTATGTCGAAATGCTTCACTCAGTCAACGATTCATTGAACGATCAGATTGACGTGTCGAAGCCGGTGCTTGCATCGGGCTTTATGCAGCATGTTCTGACAGAGTCAGTTCCGGCCGATGAGCTAACGGAAAAGTTCGATTATTATGATTTACCGCATATCAGTCCGTTTTATACGATTATGCGTGTTGAACTGGATAACTTGCGTGGGCAGACGGAGCAGGATATTAACCTATTCGTATATGCAGTGAAGAATATCGCGGAAGAAATTCTCGGCACCAGTGGAACGGTGGTCAAAATGCATGCGGATGTCGTCTTGCTTGTCAATCATGAGCCGGAAACGACGGCTGCTGTCAGGAAGACGGAGGCTTTCCGTTTGGCAGATGAAATTCACACGATGGTGGAATGTGTGTTAAATATAACCGCTACGGTAGGGGTCGGGCGATGCCAGGAAGGGCTGGGCAATATACGCCTTTCGTTCAAAGAGGCGACGGATGCGTTGCAATATCGACTAATCGTCGGCAGCGGCAAGGTTATCTATGTAGGTCAAGTTCAGCCAGATACGGCGCAGCAGCCGTTCACTTATCCGGCCGAGCTGGAACAACAGATTATGCTGCAGGTTAAGCTGGGGAATGAGCAGCAGCTTATAATGCTCCTAGACGAGTTCAGTCAAGGACTCCGGCAGAAGGATGGTATCTCGACGGAGCATGTTCGGATGGCGTTCTTACAGCTTATATCACGGGTGCTGCGCGAGCTTTATGAGCTCGATCCAGACGGTGGTCCGTTGCTGTTCAACTATAGCTTGTATGAGCGAGTGAATGGGCTGCGGACGATGAATCAAATGATTGATTGGTTGAAGAATGAAGTGTTCCCTGTGATTTCGCGCCATATTATGCATCGCCGGAATGACAGCAACCATAAATCGATCGAGACTGTGCTGCATTATATCGAGCAGCATTATGACGATGATCTATCCCAGCCAATGATGGCGGAGCTGGCGGGCATGCCAGCCTCGCATTTTAGCCATATTTTCAAGGAGGAACTGGGCATGACGTTCAGCGACTATTTGATCGCTTATCGGATGGAGAAGGCGAAGGAGTTGCTCTCTTTGACGGACATGAAGGTGGCGGAAATTGCTGAAAAGCTGCGGTATAACAACTCGCAGAACTTCATCCGCGTATTCAAGCGGATCAATGGCGCTACTCCTGGTGATTTCAGGGCTTCGTGGGCGGGGCGATCTGTCGTCAAGGATCAACTAGCTAGCGGGCAGAGGGCAATGCCCGGGAAGGGAAGTGGGACGATTGAATAATCAAGTATACGATGTGGCTGTATTCGGAGGCGGCCCTGCCGGCATTGTGGCAGCATTGGCGGCGGCGCGTACTGGCGCGAGTGTTATTCTGGTTGAGCGGTACGGTTTTTTGGGCGGGATGTCTACGGCATCCCTGGTTTATCCGTGGATGACTTTTCATACGGCATCTGGTGAGCAGGCCGTGAAGGGGATTGCACAAGAGATTGTTGATCGGCTCGCCCAGCTCGGGGCATCCCCAGGCCATTTGCGGGATACGATCGGCTTCGTACATACGCTTACCCCATTTCGACCTGAGACTTTTAAATGGCTGGCGTTCAACATGCTGCAGGAAGCGGGCGTGAAGCTGCTGCTGCATTCGTTCGCAGCGGAGGTGCGCATGTCCGGTAATCACCTTGACGGGGTTGCCGTTTGGAATAAAGGTGGGCGAATGATGATCGAAGCGAAGATCTTCATCGATGCAACTGGCGATGCGGATGTCGCGCATTTGGCTGGCGCGAGCTGTGAGCAGGGTAATGAAGCAGGCAAGGTTCAGCCAATGACGATGAAATTTCGGATGAAGGGCGTCGACCTTGATGAAGTGGTCCAATATATGAAACGGCATCCGGAAGAGTTCTATGAGAAGTCGCTGATCGCCGAATTAGACCAGCTTCCGCTGACGGGCGTTATGGGATTCTACAGCAAATGGCGTCAGGCTGGACTTCCCATTCCGCGAGAAGGTGTCCTGTTCTTCGCAGGACCGGAGCCAGACGAGGTGTTGATAAACGTGTCCCGTGTGTCTGGCTTGGACCCGACGAAGCCGGAGGATTTGACAGCGGCGGAGATCGAAGGACGGGAGCAGGTTCAACTGCTGGAGCAGTTCTTCCGCTCGGACATTCCTGGCTTTTCCGGCGCCTATGTAGCCCAGACTGGAGCGCAGATCGGGGTAAGAGAAACGCGGCGAGTCATGGGCGATTACGTGCTGAACGGGGTCGATGTGCTGAGCGCTAGGGCGTTCGACGATGTTATTGCGCGAAGCGGTTATCCGATCGATATTCATAATCCTCAGGGGAGCGGTGTGACGGCGAACTTTATAAAAGGCGGGGGCGCTTACGATATTCCATATCGGTCAATCGTGCCACTCGGCGTGGAGAACGTATTGCTTGCCGGCCGCTGCATCTCGACAACGCATGAGGCGCAGGCGACGACCCGATTGACGCCAAGCTGCATGGCGATTGGTCAAGCGGCGGGCACGGCTGCCGCACTTGCCAGCGTGCACAATGTGGGTGTTCGGGATATATCGATGAAGGAATTGCAGCAGAAACTGCTGGCTGCGGGTGCGGAATTAGGCAGACAATTGAATTGACGCTAAGATCAATGACTTTTGGAGCAAGTCCAAATGCATATTGACACATTAGTATTTTGGTTTTAGGATTAAACAAAATAAGTTATGAAATAATTCAATACCCGCTTACTATAAGGGGCGAGTCATGGAGAAACCCGAGTAAAGGCAAGATTTCCAAGCCAGCTTTGTGCTGCTGGAATCTTACTTTATCTCGGTTTTTTTTATTTTAAAATACCAAGGTAAAGGAGAAAAAAATGAAAAGCTATCGTAAACGAATTATAAGCACTATCTCGATGTTTATGGCTATGCTCATGAGCATCGGCTTCATCTCGGCGCCAGTTGCGCAAGCAGCTGAAACCGCGAACCCTACTGCAGGATCTGGTATTACCCAGGAAGCCCTAGATCTTAGTGGCAGAAAACCCTTGAATCTCGATTTCTTGAAAAAGGCTACTGAAGGTCCCATTACTCCAGGGTTAAAGCAAGATTATACCGCTCAAGGGCTTTCCTACATACCAGAGAACAATTGGATCGTGAATTCCTATTATTTGGATGGGAAGCCAAGCATCATATCGATTACAGATGTGGCTACTGGAAAATTTGTGAAAGCAATGCCGTTGTATATCGATGACTTCACACCTTATACAGGCCATGCCGGCGGAATTGCAGTAAGCAAGCAGCATGTATGGATTTCTTCTGGCAGTAAGGTCTATCAGATCAAGTTAGAGGATGTTACTAACGCTCGGGATGGGGATAAACTCGTTTTCTCTGATATCATCCCCACTGAAGCCAAAGGATCGTATGTCAACTATGATGCTGGTGTTTTATGGGTTGGGGAATTTGCGAGATTGAATGACGACAACTACAAGACAGATCCTTCGCATCATAAGAAAGATCGTAACGGATACGACCAGCTCGCTTGGATTACAGGATATAAATTGAATGCAGATGATACGATTGATCCTATGGCAACCCCTGACTATATTCTTTCTACTCAAGATGAGATTCAAGGGATGACCGTAATCCAGGATAAAGTTGTGTTAGCTCGTTCGTATGGACGCAATAATATGAGTGATATACTCATTTACCAAAATCCTCTGAGCGAGACTCCACATGAATTCGTACAAGTAAAAGGAAAGTCGGTACCATTGTGGTTTTTGGATAAACAAAACATCGGTCAGCGCATGACCTTGCCTCCTATGCTCGAAGATGCTTTTGAATTGAATGGCAAGGTATATTTCCTTTTTGAGTCAGGAGCAACCCAATACCGTGGAGATGGTCTTTATCCGGTTGATTGTTATTACCTATTGAATACAGCCCAGCTTCTAGATGGGTTCACGGTCCCATATCCAGAGCCAGTTGCTGAAGATCCTGAGCTATTGATCACAGAAATCGCTAACTATGATGACGCTAAAATATACGAATATGTAGAAATTTATAACCCAACGGATCAAACGATTGATCTGGACGGTTACTTGCTCTGGTACTATACGAACAGCATGATATCACATGCGAATGAATGGCCAATTAAGAACAAAAAAATCGGTCCATACCAAACATTGGTCTTATGGTTGAAGACGACAGGCGATCCGAACTTGCCTTTGTCAGAGTTTAATAAGCGCTACGGGGTAGACTTAACGGAAGATCAAGTATTCCAGGTGATGCTGACTACTTCAGGTCAAGGCTTGCACAAAACAGCCAAGAGAAAATTAGCTATCGCTAAGCCGGGTTCATACAAAGGAGGGCCTGCGATTGTCAGTGCAGAGTATAACGATGAATTGGATGGAAAAGGAAATGTTATCGTAGATAATGTAAACGGGACAACCAATTATTATCGTTACCCTGAAAGCGGCAATCAAATGGTCAAATTTATGTCGAGACAGAAGCCAAATCCGGGAACTCTTGTGCCAGGCCAAGTGCCAGATCCCGACCTGCATTTGAATCTTCAAGCAGCAGCAGGCGACAGTAAGGTGACGCTCAGCTGGAAGCCGTCGGCAATCGACTTATACGGGTATCGTGTATATCAAAACGGCCAACCTGTATCCGATTCCGTGGCAACCGTAACATCTAGCAACTATTCATTCACAGTAGAAAATCTGATGAATGGTGTAGACTATGAATTCACTGTTACTGGCGTCCTTAAGGATCAGAATGGAAAGCCAACACGTGAATCATTGCCATCGAATACAGTCCGTGTAACGCCTATGGGCAGTACAGATATTACAGATATTCAGTCCATTCGGAATATGATCGAGCAGTATGTCATGGACGGACAGTTAAAGGGTCCGCTCGTATCGCAATTAACGAACAAACTGGACCAGGCGGAACATCAGTTCACGAAAGGTTCGACTAAGCAAGCGATCAAATTCCTGCAGGATTTTCAGAAACATTTGGATAACAAGTCCATGCAAAACAATGTTACCGAGAATGCAAAAGAGAATCTAATGACGAATGTGCAGGCATTAATCGCTTTGTGGTCCAAATAGTCTCCAATAAAACGAGATCGGCCTGAACGGCAAGGTCTCGTTTTTTCTTACATTTTAATATAGGAATATGCAAATTATAGTAAATATGGATTTAGCGAAACTTTTTGTACACTTCCCTCGTTTTAAACCTTGGACAAAGCAACAAGATATATACCAAGGAGGAGTGATACACCATGAAAAAACAACCTTTCATCCTAATGCTAATTATCGTATTAACTCTAGCGTTAAGCGCATGTTCAAGCAATAAGGCGGCACCGATTGAATCAACTGTACCTGTGAAAGAAATGGTTGATAAAATGATTACAGAAGCTGAGCAACCGGCATTAATGGAGTTAGATGCAGATGCAGTAAAGCAGCAATACCATTTAGATCCTGCCTTGCTAGAGGAATATAGCGCTAGGATTCCGCTCATGAATGTGAAGACGAACGAAATATCTGTCTTCAAGGTAAAAGATGAGAAAGATATCCCGACAATCGAGACCGCAATTAAACAACGTGCGGCAGACGTACAAAAACAATTTGAAACGTACCTTCCGGACCAATACGAGAATGCCAAGAACTATAAGCTTGTTACAAAAGGCAACTATTTGTTATTCGTTATTTCCGAAAAACCTGATGATGTTGTGAAGTCATTTGACAGTTTCTTTGTTCAATAATAGTCCAAAGGAGAGGCTTAAGTTAGCCCCTCCTTCTTTATAATAATTAATTCAGTTTTTTTAGTCGGAATGTGCAAATTCAGTACTAACAATTGATTATTTTATGATATGATAGATGAATAGTCCTCAATCGGATGATTACATTTCTGTTATATCAGAAAATTGGGGAGATTCAATCGTTTCTTATTTTTGTCCAAAGGCACAACCCTTGCAAATGGGTTAAGGTCTTGGTTTTTGTGTATTCCTAGCATAACTATAATATAATAGTAAATATCTTAATTTAGAAGTAATAGTGAGAGCCTAAGCATGGCAGGAGCGCCTACATTTTTTCTTCAAATATCAGTGTGTAAGGGACGGTAAACATGAGCAACATACAAACCAAAACAGACGTTATTTTAATTGGTGCCGGAATCATGAGTGCGACTTTAGGGTCAATGCTGAAAGAATTAGTACCCGATTGGAAAATTACAGTGTTTGAGAAGCTCGCAAGCGCAGGGGAAGAAAGCTCGAACGAATGGAATAATGCAGGGACGGGGCATGCTGCACTGTGTGAGCTCAACTATACATCTGAGAAATCAGATGGCTCCATCGATATTAGCAAAGCGATAAAAGTAAATGAACAATTCCAAGTTTCCATGCAGCTGTGGTCTTATCTTGTAAATAGCAACCTAATTCGCAATCCGCAGGATTTTATCATGCCATTGCCTCATATGAGTTTAGTACAGGGGGAAGATGATGTAACGTTTTTGAAGAAACGTTTTGAAGCGTTGTCTAACAATCCTTTGTTTCAAGGGATGGAATTCTCCGATGACCCGAACAAACTGATGGAATGGATTCCCCTTATTATGAAAGACCGTACATCGAATGAACCTATAGCGGCAACCAAAATTGATTCCGGTACGGATGTTAACTTTGGCGCTTTAACGCGCATGTTGTTCGACCACTTAAAGAATCAAAACGTCGATATCCATTACAATCACAGTGTAGATGATATTAAACGTACTGGCGATGACTTATGGGAATTAAAAGTACGCAATGATAGTGGTAAAATTGAACGCCACACTGCGAAATTCGTCTTTATCGGCGGCGGCGGCGGAAGTCTTCCATTGCTCCAAAAATGTGGTATTTCCGAAGGGAAACATATTGGCGGATTCCCGATAAGTGGACTCTTTATGGTGTGTAAAAATCCGGAAGTTGTTGCCCAGCACCATGCCAAAGTATATGGCAAAGCTAAAGTTGGCGCACCTCCAATGTCTGTTCCGCATCTTGATACAAGATTTATCGATAATAAGAAATCGTTGCTCTTTGGACCGTTTGCCGGCTTCTCACCTAAGTTCTTAAAAACGGGTTCCATGTTTGATTTGATAGGCTCTGTTAAACCCAATAATATTACAACGATGCTGGCAGCAGGTGCCAAAAACCTTTCATTGACCAAATACCTGATTCAGCAGGTTATGCTATCGAAAGAAAAGCGCATGGAAGAGCTGCGAGAGTTTATCCCAAATGCCAAAAGCGAGGATTGGGGTTTAGTAGTAGCTGGCCAGCGTGTGCAGGTTATTAAAGATACGACTACTGGTGGTAAAGGAACGCTTCAATTTGGTACGGAGGTTGTGAGCAGCGCTGATGGATCGATAGCTGCCTTGCTCGGTGCTTCCCCAGGTGCTTCTACCGCCGTTTCCGTCATGCTCGAAGTAATCGAAAAATGCTTCCCGCAACATATAAAAGCGTGGGAACCGAAACTCAAAGAAATGATTCCTTCATACGGCGTGTCGCTATTGAGCAACCCAGCGCTTATCGAAGAAATTCATACTTCAACAGTGCGGACGCTTGGCTTAAGACGTGAGCTGCAACCTGTATAGTTAAGCGTAAGCAGCATAAACCTTCAATTCCACACGCGCTAAGCAGCGGAATTGAAGGTTTCTTTATTGTACATGAGGAGGATTAAGATGTACTTAAATTTAGGTCTGTTTTTGCAAGTAATCGGTGTTAGTATAGTTCTGAGTATCGTACTTGGGTTAGGAAAGAGTACAATTCTCAAGCGATTGTATTTGATAATGTCTATTCTGATGGTTATCGTTGGAATTGTTGGTTCTATACTTGTTAGAGATACACTTGTTCGTCTTATGAACCAATCACGAGATCGCTTCTATGAGGCGGATCAATTCATCCAGTGGGCAACAGCCAAATTTGATACTTATGCAATATGGTCATTAAGCTTAACAGCTATCATCATTTTGGCTCTTGTAGTTATTATGGTTATGAATAGATCGCGCTTAACTTCCGACTTTCAAATTCGAATTACAATAACGCTTGTAGTCCTGATGGTTATTTATTTTATTGCAGCAATAGTATATGGTTTTGGAACAATTAATAAAGAATTGGATTTAGCATCTTATATTCTTACATTAACAGCTTGTGAGATTATGATGTTGTACATTCCGCTAATCGTAAAAAGATTACTAATTAGAATTCCTCAGCCACTTAAGTAGCTAGAGGGATTTTTCTTCTTACAACAAATCTCCTTTATGCTCAGCTTCCGTATAGACAGATATAATCACAATGGCTGGCTCATCACCAATATTTTTGACTAGATGGGGCGTGCAGGCATTCCAAGAAAAAGAATCTCCTTCGACAAATTCAGCCGAATCTTCGCCCTGCTCCGCGTAGATCTTCCCCTTGATGACAACGTGTACTTCTTCACCCTCATGTGCATGCGGAACTTCCCCTGTAGTAGCTCCTGGAGGAAATTCGACGAGCATCATCTTTACATTTTTTGTAGAACTCAGATGCTCTACCTTTAAATTGTCAGATCCAGTTGTCGTGATTCTTCTATCCTCTTTTCGAACAATACCCATGCGTTCTTCTTTTTTCAGCAGCAAATAGGCTAAAGGCACCTTCAGGGCCTGCGCAATATTCTCCAGCGTCGCAATGGAAGGAGAGGTTTTATTGGTTTCGACCTGGCTAAGAAAACCTTGGGACAAGCTAGTTTCTTCACAGATCTGAGCGATAGTAATGCCCTTTCTTTTGCGAATTGCTCGTATGTTGGAACCAATGTCCATTCTATTCACCTGCCCTTAAAAATATTTGTAATACAAATTATATATTTATATTAACAAAATTTTTGTTGACATGCCAGATCCACATGATATATATTACAAATATAAATTATGTTTTATTATTACTAATATTTATGATTGGAGAGATAAAGTATGACGAAGAAAGTAGCAGTAACAACGATTATGCGTGTCGTGTTGGGGGTTCTATTTCTCATGCACGGTATCGGGAAGTTTCAAGACGGATTAGGAAATATAGAAGGTTGGTTTAGCTCAATAGGTATTCCGGGATTTGTGGCTTATATCGTAGCAATAATCGAATTGGTTGGTGGCATTATGCTTATTGTTGGGTTGTTCTCCCGCGCTGTTTCGGCTTTGTTCATTTTTGTGATGGTTGGCGCGATCGCTACGGTGAAGTTTTCCGCAGGATTGCTTGGAACTGCTGAGATGCCAGGGTACGAAATGGAGTTAAGTTATATATTAATTTCTGCATATCTACTTGTATCAGAGCCTACACCTTTATCAGTGGATTATATGATTCGTAAAAAACGCGGTGTATCAGTCGAGAACTAAGGGGTAACAATATAATGGATAAGGATGTGCTACCGATGGATAAATTTCATCAAAGTCCTAATGTGACTGTTGGAGAGGTTAATCTTAAAGTAAAGGATCTGCAGAATACGGTATCCTTTTATGAAACGGTCATTGGTTTGAAGGTGTTGGAAAGAACAGCAGAGCGTACAGTTTTAACGGCTGATGGAGTGACTGCATTACTTTCGCTTGAGCAACCGAAGGATATTATTCCTCTTGCTGGACGTTATTCGGGTCTGTACCACTTTGCGCTGCTGCTTCCAAAACGTGCTGATTTAGCTGTATTTTTACGGCATTTGATTCAGTCTGGTTATAGATTTGGAGCAGCAGATCATTATGTGAGTGAAGCCATATATATTACAGATCCTGAGGGGAATGGCATTGAAATCTATCGAGATCGCCCTTCATCTGAGTGGAAATGGGAGAATGGTTTCGTGGAGATGGCGACGGTTGAGCTGGACGCTGAAGGGATTCTTAAGGAAAGCAGTGAACCATGGAATGGCCTTTCAGCTGGCACCATTATGGGGCATATCCACCTTCATGTTGGGGATCTGAAACAAACGGAGCAATTTTATAATGATGTGCTTGGCTTTAAGACGGTGTCTTATTATCCGCAAGCTGCTTTCGTGTCTACCGGAGGGTATCATCATCACATTGCGATTAACACATGGAAGGGCGCTGGTGTACCAACTCCGCCACAGAACATGGTCGGCTTAAACTGGTATACGATTGTGTTCCCTGATGAAACGGCAAGACAGAAAGTGATTAGTCAATTGGAGCAATTCGGTGCCTCAGTCAAGAAAGAGTCGGAAGGATATATGACGAGTGATCCTGCTGGCAATCAAATTAGATTAGTGCTTGGATCGAAAGGTGCATAACATCCTCATGACCATTGACGCTTTGCCAAGTATTTTGTATGATGGATTTACTCGCACTATAACGAGAGAGGTTCATAGCAGATACCCTCTATAAAAAACTATGGATACATGCTAATCATCCATGTCCATATAGTGGCATGGATTTTTTGTTTTTTTATATCCTTCTAGTTTATCTCGTAATGGAACTCTCTTGTGAAGTGTGAAAATACATTTTACTTGGGGGTTTTTTCATGTCTGGCAGAAGCCATGAAGAAGGTTTAAAGGATTTACAACTATTAGGAAATCAACAAACGCAGTATTCGTTCGATTATACACCTGATGTGCTCGAGGCAGTTGATAATCTTCATTCCAATCGGGATTATTTCGTTAAATTTAATTGCCCGGAGTTCACCAGTTTATGTCCGCTGACACGTCAGCCTGATTTCGCTACGATGTACATTTCGTATGTCCCGGATCAGAAAATCGTAGAGAGCAAATCACTGAAACTCTACCTTTTCAGTTTCAGAAACCATGGTGATTTCCATGAAGATTGCGTCAATATTATTATGAATGATTTAATTAAGTTGCTTGATCCGAGATACATTGAGGTTTGGGGTAAATTTACACCAAGAGGAGGAATCTCCATCGATCCATGGTGCAATTACGGAAGACCAGGTACAAAATATGAAGAAATGGCTCAATTCCGTTTGATGAACCATGATCTCTATCCTGAGAAAGTGGATAATCGATAGGAGCGAAGACATGATTCTATATTTAAATGGATTGTTTGTGGGACTCTTGATCTTGGCAAACATTGTGGCTGTCAAGATTTTTAGCATTGGCGACTGGATTATGCTGCCTGCTGCCGTCATCATTTATATTTTTACTTATCCTATTATCGATGTAATTGTAGAGGTTTATGGTAAGAAAGAAGGACAAAGAACCGTCAAGGCAGGCTTGCTTACGCAAATCCTTGCACTTGGATTCATCGCAATCGCGATCGCTTTGCCGTCAGCTCCAGCATTTAGCGATCAGTCGTCATTCGAGACTATTCTAGGCGGTAGCTTCAGGGTAATCCTTGCTAGTTTAATTTCTTACACCATAAGTTCGAATCTGGATGTTCTGATATTCAACCGATTGAAGGAAAAGCACGGATCCCAGAAATTATGGCTGCGCAACAATGCATCTACGATGCTCAGCCAATTAATCGATACAACGATATTCATTACGATCGCTTTCTTGGGTACGATGCCTATTGCGGTGCTGGGAAGCTTAATTGTGATGCAATATGCATTTAAATTCATTGCCTCTATTTTGGCAACTCCTCTAGTGTATTTGATGGTCCGTATAATACGGTCGCGTGAATCGAAGAGTCAGTAGATAAATTATGAGCCCCTAAGATCATTGATTTTAGGGGCTTATTCTTGTGGTAAAGATTCACGGACCAAGCACAAAAACTGTGCGAATCGCTCCATCACCATTTACTTCCATCTTCATAAAATGTTACTACGAACAACTGAATCGTACTTTTCGTTCCATAAAATGTAAATCTTTATTTTGCCACCTTAGAAAATTCTTCTTGACAATCCATAAAATTGGAATTACGATGGCTAAGAATCAAGAAGAAACGGTTTTACCGTCCTAAAAGGCGGTTCGTTTCTTAAGGTATTACTTAGAATTTATGACACGAAAGTTATAAATTCTATAATACTCAAGAAGACCTCGTTAGGTGAGGCTCCTATACGAACATAGGCCACTGCCCAGAAATATCGAAAGATGCCCATGGGTAGAACAGGGATTGCCGGACTAAGGCTTTTCATAAGGTGGCTAAGAGAACACATCTCTTTACGTTGTATAGTGCCAAAACTCAACTAGGGGGAAACGCAGGCTTTTTGGTGCGCTTATATTATCCCTCTAGGTGATTCCTAGAGGGTTTTTATTTGCAAAGGAGAGTGATTTATATGGACAGTAGTCCTAGTTGCCACTTGTATCGTTACAATACAGCTTCTACACAGAGGGAGAACTCCGTTCTCTTTGCTCTCCAAGCATTGCCTTACTTCGCATCCCGCGCAAAAAGTACATTCTTGCGGGTTTATTTAAGTATGCGCAATTGACCTTTGGGTGCATTGCGATACGGAATCAACTCTCTCTGGTAATCAGAGAGAGTTTTTTTATTTATTCGCGAAGGAGGAATCACGATGAACAAATCGATCAAAAACAAAGAACAAGAAAACCAAGTGATTGGGGAGCGCCTGATTCAGGCGTCCGTTTCTTTAAAAGAAGATATTTTCGAGGATCTGGAGTCGGGTCCTCAAGGTCTCACGGAAAACGAAGCAAAGAAAAGACTTGAAAAACACGGGAAGAACCAAATTGCTCATGATAAACTGCCTGCTTGGTACATTCAATTGCTTAGCTGCTTTAAAAACCCTTTTATTCTAATCCTGCTTTTTTTGGCGGCATTTTCCTACTTTATGGATGATGATATCGAAGCGGTCATCACCATCACGACGATGGTTACCATCAGTACGATCATCACATTTACTCAAGAATTCCGATCCGCACGAACAGCGGAAAAGCTTAAGGCGATGGTTAAAACGACATGTTCTGTAAGCCGCCAGTCGGAGCGTCAAGAAATCGATATGGAACTATTGGTACCTGGGGATATCATCCACCTATCGGCAGGCGACATGGTTCCGGCAGATGTTCGATTGATCACTGCCAAGGACTTGTATGTCGCAGAGTCGGCCCTGACTGGGGAAGCGATGCCTGTGGAAAAAATGGATACGCTGCCTCGCAGCGTATTGAAAAGTAAACATAACAAGACCATCAATGCACTAGAGCTGAACAATATGTGCTACATGGGCACAAACATCATTAGCGGATCAGCGACAGCGGTCGTCATAGCAACCGGCGTGGACACCTACTTCGGTTCCATGGCCAGCACACTCATCGGCAAACCGCCTCTCACCAGCTTTGACAAAGGTGTTAAAAGCATTACCTTTATTTTAATCCGCTTCATGCTAATAATGGTTCCTATTATTTTCCTGATTAATGGCTTTACCAAAGGAGATTGGCTGCAAGCACTCTTATTCGGATTATCCATCGCAGTCGGTCTGACGCCAGAGATGCTGCCGGTCATTGTAGCTGGCAATCTGGCTAAAGGCGCAGCGAAGATGGCCCAGAATAAAGTCGTTGTTAAACGGCTCAGCGCCATTCAAAACTTCGGAGCCATGGACATTCTGTGTACAGATAAAACAGGAACTCTCACAGAAGATAAGATCATTCTATTGAAACATCTCGACGTACAGGGCGAAGAAGACTACAAGGTGCTTGAATATGCTTATTTAAACAGCTACCACCAAACAGGCCTTAAAAATCTGCTCGATATTGCCGTACTGGAGCACGCAGAGCTTACCCATGTTCTGGATGTGGAGAACAGATATACGAAAATCGACGAAATTCCTTTTGATTTTAACCGCCGACGGATGTCTGTCGTGCTGAGTACTAAGGGGAATGGACACACCCTCATTTGTAAGGGAGCTATGGAAGAGGTGCTCAGCATCTGTTCGCATGCATTCGATAATGGACAGATCGTTCCTCTTACGCAGGAAATTACCGAAAAAGTACAACTACTCGTCAATGATATGAATACCGACGGCTTGCGTGTGCTTGCTGTTGCTATCAAACAATTCGACGCCAGAGAAGAACTCTATGGCTTGCAAGACGAACAAGACCTTATCCTCGTCGGTTACCTTGCCTTCCTCGATCCGCCGAAGGAAACTGCAGCAACAGCCATTCGGGCACTGAAAGAGAACGGTGTCGATGTTAAAGTGATTACAGGCGATAACGCTGCTGTTACACGAAAGGTTTGCAAAGATGTCGGCATTGACGTACACGATATTCTGCTTGGTGATTCCATCGGTGCTCTAACAGATGAGCAGCTGGCCGAGATTGCAGAGAAGACCACCGTGTTCGCGAAAGTAAATCCTTTGCAAAAAGCTAGAATCGTTCGCGTTCTAAAAAGCAAAGGGCATACCGTAGGCTTTATGGGTGACGGAATCAACGATGCCGTTTCCCTGAAAGAAGCGGATGTGGGTATTTCCGTTGACACTGCAGTCGATATAGCCAAGGAATCGGCCGATATCATACTTTTGGAAAAGAGTCTTATGGTTCTGGAACAAGGAGTTATTCAAGGGCGCATAACGTTCGGCAACATGATCAAATATATTAAAATGACCGCCAGCTCAAACTTTGGCAACGTATTTAGTGTACTTGTCGCAAGTGCGTTTATTCCGTTCTTGCCGATGCTTCCGATTCATTTGCTTATTCAGAACTTGTTCTATGACGTTTCGCAGCTCTCGATTCCTTGGGATCGAATGGATAAAGAATATTTACGTAAGCCGCAAAAATGGGATGCCAAGTCTGTAAGCCGATTTATGATCTTTATTGGCCCGATTAGTTCCATTTTTGATATTACGACCTATGCGCTGATGTGGTACATTTTCTCTGCCAATTCTGTCGTTCACGAAAGTTTGTTCCAATCTGGCTGGTTTATTGAAGGATTATTGTCTCAGACGCTCATCGTTCATATGATTCGTACCGAGAAAATTCCATTTATTCAAAGCACGGCTAGAGCTCCGGTTGTGATCTTGACAAGTTTGATTATGGCTTTTGGTATCTATATTCCTTTCAGCAGCTTTGGGGCGAGTGTTGGACTGCAGCCTTTACCGTTATCTTACTTCCCATGGCTTGTAGCAACATTATTATCTTATTGCTTATTAACACAGTTGATCAAAAAGTGGTATATCCGTAAATTTGGCGACTGGCTATAAAAAACGGTCGAATAATTAGCACTGAATTATGAGCCCCTAAGATCATTGATTTTAGGGGCTTATTCTTGTAGCCTCTTTTACTTTACAAATAGTCCAAACTATTAATTATCAAAATAGCCCCTACAATACACATGATCCAGGAAATAGCCGATCCTGAATGCTTCAAAAGCTTGATTCGAAGTCTTTCGAGCGGTCTTTGCATCACTCGTCCCAATAATAAATGCAGTATAAACACGATCAATGGCGGCAGCACCATTATAAAATTGTAGCCAGCTAAAATCGGCAGCCACTGAAAAGCAGCTAAATTTGAGGTTGTCATGAGACCAATCGCAGCAAAATAAGGAAATGCTGCACCTACTTCAATCAATGTTGTCGTAAACCCAAGTGTAACCATAGATGCTTTACTTTTGGACTTCGGTCTCGGTAGATCGGATTTCTTATTCGTTGGATAGTAAAAACTACCTATAAACAAAATCCCCCCAATTATCAGCATAATCCAACTTACAATCCGATTTTGAAAGATCGAGGAAAACGCAGCCATCATAGCATCCAAACCTAACATAAATAAAACACCAACTAAAAAATATAATCCTGCGACTGTCAATAAGTAAATCATTAAGCGCGAGCTTAATCGCTCTTTTTCAGTTAAAAGCAAATATACCGTAACCCCCAAAGCAGTAGGACTAAGCATATCTAATAGAGCTAATCCCCCTACCATCAGAAGCAATTCAGTACTCATGATTCTCCTCCTTGCTGGGTAGAAGAATCTTGTACGGAAGAAATGTAAATTTCATATGCTCGCTCCATGAAATCAAGAACTTCCTTTTCTATCGGATAAAGTCCAGCCTCCTCGGATTGAGTTGAGGACTTTCTTATATCCCATAGTTTATTGAGAAACTCGTCTCCGTCTTTAAAATCTTCCATTTGTTTTTCAAGCATACGTCTTATAATGTTTTGCACTTTTGACGACGAAGGTTCATCATTTATATGCCGTTTTAATTGACCGATCAGAGCAATCCACTCTAAGGAATCAGGATCTTCTCCACTCATTTTTGGAAGCCTTGTCCAAAGCTCAAGTTCTTTATCGTTAAACATGCTTTCTTTAAAGGTCTGCAGTCTTGTTTTATTAGTCGATAATCGAATAAGTTTCTGTATCGCGAGATGATTATCTCCACCTTCTACTGCAATACCATTTATTACTTCTCGCAGTGACGACTCTATGCTCTTTAATCTTTCTTGCTCTTCAATGATATAAACCAGCTGACTTTTCAAACTATTGGACCAATTCCACTTAGGATCAGATAGCATATCTTCAATATCTTTCAATTCGTAACCCATTCCTTTTAAAAATAAAATTTGCTGAAGCTTCTTCAAATCCTCTTCTGTATATAGACGATGCCCCCCTTCTGTTTTGGAAGAGGCTGTTAATAATCCGATCCGATCATAGTACCGAAGCGTTCTGACCGTAATCTTAGTCTGTTTTGCAACTTCTTTTATATGAATCAATTATAGACACCTCCGAAATTGATAGAATATTAATTCCCTTTTTCCTTATATAAAGAAAATTTAATTAAATAGCCCAATCCAAGACCGACTAATACACCTGGAAATGCTCGATCAAACATAAGTCCAATCCCTGCTCCTATAATGACACAAGCATAAATAATGATATCTCCCTGTTTCATTCTCTACATCCCCTTATCTTTATCATTAGTTCCATTATACAAAATGACGTAACGTCACTTTCAAGTGTTTACACAGAAATAAAATACTTGAAAGTGACCTTACGTAATCTTATATAATCATTGTTACAACTATGAAAAGGTGATGAAATGAATAAATATTACGTTTGTTTACTTTTGGTGGGGGTGCTTTTTTTAAGTGCTTGTAGTTCTAATGAAGAAATACAAGCTGTGTCACTCAAGGGAATAGATAACATCTATATTGACCATGGCAGCACAACAGTAGAAGTAGAATCAGCAGATATCGAGTCAGTTGAAGCTTCCTGGCTCAATAGTAATGGACCGGAAATTGTTATTGATAAGGAGAAAGATACAATCAAAATTCGATTGAAGAGCAACTTTAGACAAATAGTCAATATTGGAAAAATGCCTCATCTATCCATTCGTATTCCAACCAGTTATGAGGGAAAAGTAACGATTGATGGTTCTTCTGGCAACGTAAAGGTAAAAGATCTAGCTGCACAAAAGCTTGATATTAACGGAAAAAGCGGAAATGTATCGCTTGACTATTTAGAAATAAAAAATGACATTCATGTTTCTGTCAAAAGCGGCAACGTTGTTTTGAATCTGGAGGATAAGGACTCCAATGTAAAGTGGCTTTTGGAGTCTGGGAGTGGGCACCGATCTATTGCAATTCCTTTGGATGATAGTCAGCAGAGTAAACGAAAAACAGAGGGACAAACGGGGGATGGCTCAAATAATGTGCAGATTGAAACTATGTCTGGAAGTATAACCATTAAATAAAACACTTTAAAGGGCATCCAACTGGATGCCCTTTAAACAATTAGCGTGACTTATTCTCAGGAACGTCCAACAGCCGCGTCTCAAGGGCAGTGGCAGCAGTGATAGCCCCGCCCGCTGACGCGAATCCTTCGGATACTCGACGGCGCCATCGATGCACGCCATCGCCTCGCGTACCTTGGCACGTAGGCGCTCTGGGGTGAGCCTACTGGCAGGTAGGCGCGTACCTGCGCGTGCTACTTCTACGCGCCGTGCTACCTCCAATTGATCGCGGCCGAAAGGCACTGCACATACAGGTACGCCGTGTAACAGCGCTTTCTGGGTAGCCCCCATGCCACCATGAGTAATAGCACAAACGGCTCGGTCAAGCACAAGTACATGTGGGAGAAACGGTATTAGGCTGGCATTAGCTGGTGTATGAAATGCGGCTGAGTCTTGTGAGGGAAGTGTTGCGATAAGGTGGACATTCTCTTCTGAAAAAGCGTCCAGCGCTGCTTGGATAAGGCGGCCGTCATTCTGGAATTCGGAGGAAGTTGTTACAAGTACGATTGGACGTTCGATCTTGGTCAGCCAATCAGGAGTCTCGGCAGGAGGGTCCCATGCACAGGGGCCAACCATAACGACATTCGGCGGCCAATCTGAGCGTGGATACTCGAACGGCTCGGCCGTCAGGTAAAGAAGTAATGGCGGTCGACCAAACATATCATCTGCACTGCTTACGGGATCAAGCCCAAGCTGTTTGCGTACCTTGTTAATCGGCGGCAGCATCGTGCGCTCGAAGGTACCTACAAACAGCGGCTTCAGTGCAAGGTCACGGAGCTTGCCCAAAGGTCCGCGTGCAGGTGGAAGCCCAGGACCAAAAGGCGGTGCGTCACGCGAGGTCAACGCAAGTGGGTAGGGGCAATAGGTCGCCCACGGACCGCCCCAAGCCTCTGCAGTCGCGACAGCACCCCAGCAATTCACATCTACGATTACAGCGTCGGGCTCCGTTCTCATGATCGCCTTTTGCAAATCAGGACCGTCATATTCTGCGCGTGCGCTGAACATACTTACAGCTCGCTCAAGCCCTCCCCGAGCTGACCGTGCCTTGTAATCATCATGGGGCATAGCTTCAATCCGGCTGTCGATTGGGTCGGCATCAAAACCATGTGCTCGGGAGAGATTCAACTGCGAAGCTAATGTGCGCAGGATGATGTCGTGCCCTCGTTTGCTAAGCTCATCCAGAATCGGAATCAGTGGATACAGATGTCCACGAGCGGGCGAAGTATAGGCTAGAATACGTGCCATCTACGTACCTCCTATCAAGGGTTGAAGTAGCTCGCGCAGAGCGAGCTCAGTTTGACTGCGGCTGAGGCCCCGATAACGCCGCAAGAGTTTCCAAGTGTAGACATCGGTTAGGGTGATCAATTGCGCGAGGAGCCTCATCCGTTCTGCTCCTTGGCGTCCAGTTAGTACCGAAACGAAGACTCGCTCGCACCACTCTTGATGATATTCACGTCCTTGTTCAACAATCTTGCGTACAGCAGCCATTCGGTGCTCCTCAGCCAACATGCGAAGCACACCATCACCTACCTCTTCATAGTGATCGATCAATATTCGGATTGCCTCCGCTACGTCACCCGCCGCCGATTGATCACGATGGCTTGTAATTCGCTTGTATTCACGCTCAGCTGCTGCATTGAACAGACCATCCTTGCCGCCATAGCGGCGTATCACCGTTTGCACGGAGACACCAGCCCGCTGCGCTACCTCTTCGAGTAAGATGTCATCAACCGGCCGCTCATAAAAAACCTCCACCGCAGCATCAAGTATTCGTTCGCCAGTCTCTGCGGCAGACTGAGCCCTGGCCTGCATTCGGTAAGCGCGTGTGATAACCTCAGGTTGCTCCTTGTTGTTGTCCACTTTAATTTACATCACTTCCCCTGAATATTCGTGTTAATCAGATTAATACGAAATACCCCTTACGTCAACGGGCAGACAAACCTAAAATCTGTATAATCGGAACATTTTTTTCCACTAAAATAAAAATTGCCGTCCAACTCCAACAAGGAGCGTGAACGGCGACAACTAAAGTCATCATTTAAGTGGAGGTTTCATCTATATAACTTTACGTAGCTAGGAGACCATTTCCGCCAGCACCTTGCTTAGACGATCTAAGACCTGCTCATTAGCTTCAACACAGATTGGCTTTGCTTGTTCGAAGTCCTCTGCTGTCTTGAAAAGCTGACGGAAAGTAATTTTGGTACGACCTCCTAGATCCTCGAAGGTTCCCGTTACTCGAAATTCGTGACTGGATAGATGATCAATCACGACCCGCTCTATCGGCACGATCTGGGCAAAGACATTATGATTCGGGTAATCTACACCATTAGGTCCGTGCATAGTGAATAGCCACTCACCGCCTGGCTTTACATCGCACTCATGAAATGTGCTCGTGAATCCATTTGGCCCCCACCATTGAGCTAGTAAATTGGGAGTTGTCCATGCCCGAAACACAAGCTCCCTCGGTACATCGATTTCACGTGAGGATATAATTTCATTCTCACCTATTGTCATGATTATTCCTCCTCATCGAGTACCTTGCCCAGTGTGTCCAACAGGATGTTTGTGCCATGTTCCCGTTCCTCCGGCGTATCATGTCCGTCAAAGAATGCTCCTTGTTCCGTAAAAATCAGTTTCGTGCCACCATCCACCTTGATAAGCTCGACCGATGTAATCGAGACAGAGATGCGTGTGCCGTTCGAATCTAGGGTATATGTATAGACAATGCGCTGCTCAGGAATAAGCTCCTGGTAACTGGCGTTGAACGTAAAGATCGGCCCTCCCGGCGGCCCCCCATTGCTGTATTCGCGTCCGCCAACCTGAAAGTCGAAGATTTCCGGCTTCGAAAACCACTTGGACTTGGCAATCGGGTCGGACCAGGCTTGGTAAACCCGCTCTGGTGATGCGGCATACGTCCGCTCGACGACGAAGGTCGCATGCTTGATGAATCGTTCATTCATTGATTTTCCTCCTTAAATTTCGGCATATCGCTCTCCTCGGTAAGAAAGACTCCCAGCAGATCCAATTGTCGCTCCCAAATCATTTGCCGCTGAATGACCGGCTTCTCAAATTCCATTTTCATTGCTTGCAGAAGGCTCGTGAAATCTTCAACCGTTAATTGCGCCTTACCTTGCATAAGCTTGGATACATGTCCAAGCTGCTCCAATAGCTTCTGCTGCAATTTGATCTGCTCTTTGATTCGGTCTATCTGCAAGCCCACGATCTCAAGCGGACTGATTTGCCCGCCAGTTAAAACCGATTTAACCTGCTCAAGAGATAACCCCAGCTCCTTAAGCGATAAAATTTGGTGCAAACGCGACAAGTCCGATTCATTGTATAGCCTGTGGCCGGATTCTGTCTGTCCCGACGAAGAGAACAATCCGATTTGATCATAAAACCGCAAGGTTCGTACAGTAAGTCCCGTCAGCTTGGCGAGATCCCCGATCTTCCAATATCCCTTCATTCATCATCTCCTTTCTTTAGGGCCAGCCAACTATATACCGGTAGCTTTATTATAAAACCTTACGTTACGTAAGGTTCAAGCGTTAACGTGACGCAATATTTAAAATATTCGAGAAGTGGTTCAATAATCCTTCCCATTAGTTACCCCCACTCCTATTTTCACCGCTGATGCTCTTAATTCCCATTATGTAGCAGGGACCGATCGAATAAAAGCGCTTGCAAATTTAAAAAGAACTAATTATAATACTTGTATACAAGTATACTTGAATGAGAAGGTGGATTTATGGCCGAGTCACGTAAGTCTCTTTATCCCTCTAAATGGCTTTCAAAAGCATCTGCTGGTGATCGTGTAGCGTGCGAACTTAGAATGCGTATTATTTCTGGGGAGATTGAAAGCGGTTCCATTCTATCGGAAAACAAATTAGCTGCAGATTTTGATGTAAGTCGCTCACCTATTCGTGAAGCGTTAAAAATACTGGCATCCGAAAATATCATTCGTCTCGAAAGAATGGGTGCCGTTGTTATTGGTTTATCAGAAAAAGAAATAGAAGAGATTTATGATGTCCGTTTACTCATAGAATCGTTTGTTTTTGAACGGCTTGTAAGGATCGATACGAATGAATTAGTCATGGAGCTTTGTAAAATACTAGAAATGATGAAAGTCTCAATCAAATATAAAGATGCTGATGAGTTCTCCTATCAAGATGTCTTGTTCCATGAAACGATTATTCGTGCAGCCAATCATTCCTACATCCTGATGATTTGGAATAATTTAAAGCCCGTTATGGAAAGCTTCATTCTTTTGTCGATGCGTATGCGTTTAGAAGAAAAGTATGAAGACTTTGCACGGATTATCAAAAATCATGAGCTTTATATCGAAGCTGTCAAAACAAAAAATAGAGACCTCATGATCAAGTCTTTACATGAAAACTTTGATGATGTTCAAGGCAAGGTAGAAGACCTGTGGATGTCACAACAAATGCTTTCTAAAGGAGTCATACAACAAGATGAACACGATGAACAAGATGACTAATTATATGTTAGCTGTAGATATCGGAACCACAAGTACGAAAGCCGTTTTATTTAGTGGAAAAGGCGACGTCATAGAGCAACAAAATATCGGGTACCCGCTTTATACACCGGATATTTCTACAGCTGAACAAGACCCTGAAGAGATTTTCCAGGCAGTGCTAGATGCCATTTCGAATATTATGAAACATCATTCACAAAAAAAGCTATTGTTTGTTTCATTTAGCAGTGCCATGCATAGTGTCATAGCAATGGATGAAAATGACCTGCCGCTGACGCCTTGTATCACTTGGGCAGATAATCGAAGTGAAACATGGGCACATAAAATTAAAAATGAGCTGAATGGACATGAGGTCTATACACGCACAGGAACGCCAATTCATCCCATGTCACCATTAGCTAAAATAACATGGATTGTGAATGACCGACCTGAAATCGCTCGCAAGGCTAAAAAGTATATCGGAATTAAAGAATATATTTTTAAAAAGTTCTTTAATCAATATGTTGTCGATCATTCCCTGGCTTCAGCTATGGGCATGATGAATCTCAAAACATTAGATTGGGATGAAGAAGCTTTACAAATTGCTGGTATAACACCTGCTCAATTATCCGAGCTCGTACCAACAACCAAGATATTTATGGGCTGTGATTCAAATTTAGCAAAACAGATTGGTATTGATCCGCAAACACCGTTTGTCATTGGTGCCAGCGATGGAGTCCTTTCTAATTTGGGTGTAAATGCAATTCGTAAAGGAGAAATTGCCGTCACAATTGGGACAAGTGGTGCCATTCGAACCATTATTGACAAGCCGCAAACTGACAAAAAGGGAAGAACATTTTGTTATGCCTTAACAGAAAATCACTGGGTAATTGGCGGTCCGGTAAATAATGGCGGGATGGTTCTTCGTTGGATCCGTGATGAACTTGCCTCATCAGAAGTAGAAACAGCGAAAAGATTAGGAATTGATCCCTATGAAGTATTAACGAAGATCGCTGAACGTGTAAGACCAGGATCTGATGGATTGTTGTTCCATCCATATCTCGCTGGTGAACGTGCGCCTTTATGGAACCCAGATGTACGCGGCTCATTCTTCGGTTTAACGCTGTCACATAAGAAAGAACATATGATTCGTGCAGCACTAGAAGGCGTCATTTACAATTTATACACCGTATTTTTAGCATTGATGGAGTGTATGGACGGCCCTGTGACCCGAATTCAAGCTACTGGAGGCTTCGCAAGATCAGATGTTTGGCGGCAAATGATGTCCGATATATTCGCATCTGAAGTAGTCGTTCCAGAAAGCTACGAAAGCTCTTGTCTAGGTGCTTGTATTTTAGGCTTATATGCCACTGGGAGAATCCAATCATTTGAAGTCGTTTCTGAAATGGTTGGCACGACCATCAAACACACACCAAATGAAGAAGCAACAAAAGAATATAGTCAATTACTTTCGATTTTCATTAGCCTATCTAGAGCATTAGAAGTTGATTATACACGGATTGCCAATTATCAAAGAAGCTTAATAAAAAACAACTAAGAAGATTAACAGCAGGGGGGAATTACAATGCCATTAGTTATTGTAGCCATTGGAATTTTAGCATTATTAGTTTTAATCATGGGCTTCAAATTAAACACCTTTATTTCATTAATCATCGTATCGTTTGGTGTCGCTTTATCACTTGGTATGCCACTCGGCGACATTGTCAAAACCATTGAATCTGGATTAGGCGGTACACTTGGTCACTTAGCGTTAATCTTTGGTCTTGGAGCAATGTTGGGTAAGCTCATCGCTGATTCAGGTGGCGCTCAAAGAATTGCCATGACCCTCGTTCACAAATTTGGTGAGAAAAATATTCAATGGGCAGTCGTAGCTGCTTCATTCATTATCGGTGTGGCGTTATTTTTCGAAGTAGGATTAGTATTATTAATTCCAATTGTATTCGCTATTTCAAGAGAATTAAAGGTTTCTATTCTTTATCTCGGTATTCCGATGGCTGCAGCTTTATCCGTTACACACGGTTTCTTGCCTCCTCACCCAGGACCTACAGTTATTGCAGGTGAATATGGTGCAAACATTGGTGAGGTTTTACTTTACGGCTTCATTATTGCAATTCCAACAGTTATTTTAGCTGGTCCTATATTCACTAAGATTGCCAAAAAGCTTGTACCTGCATCATTTACGAAAACCGGTAACATTGCCTCTCTAGGTGAGCAAAAAGAATTTAAAATGGAAGACACGCCTGGGTTTGGTATCAGTGTATTTACTGCAATGCTTCCTGTTATTTTAATGTCGATTGCTACGATTATTACTTTGCTTCAAAAAACATTGGGATTTGCAGATAATAGTCTACTAGCAGCTATCCGTTTTATTGGTGATGCATCAACTTCCATGTTAATTTCCTTACTTGTTGCTGTGTACACCATGGGGATTGCAAGAAAGATTCCAATGAAAAATATAATGGATTCTTGTACAACTGCTATTACTCATATTGGGATGATGCTCTTAATCATTGGGGGCGGCGGAGCCTTCAAACAGGTATTGATTAATGGCGGGGTAGGTGACTATGTAGCCGAATTGTTCAATGGAACTGCATTATCGCCAATCTTGCTTGCTTGGATTATCGCTGCAATCTTGCGTATTTCCTTAGGTTCTGCTACTGTTGCAGCATTAACAACTGCTGGTTTAGTTATCCCGATGTTAGGACAATCTGACGCTAATCTTGCGTTAGTCGTGCTTGCAACAGGTGCGGGTAGCTTAATCGCTTCCCATGTTAACGATGCTGGTTTCTGGATGTTTAAAGAGTATTTTGGTCTAAGCATGAAAGAAACATTTGCAACATGGACATTGCTGGAGACAATCATTTCTGTAGCTGGATTAGGTTTTACTCTGGTACTAAGTCTATTCGTATAAATCAATAAGGAGCAACATGAAATGCATAATACAATTGGTGTCATTGGATTAGGAGTAATGGGTAGTAATATCGCTTTAAACATGGCTAGTAAAGGTGAGCAAGTAGCGGTCTATAATTATACGAGGGATTTAACGGATAAACTCGTTGAAAAGATTGAAGGTCAGTCCCTCCATCCTTACTACGAAATTCAAGAGTTTGTTCAATCCTTAGAGGTACCGAGAAAAATTTTCCTTATGGTTACAGCCGGTAAGCCTATCGATTCAGTAATAAGTGCATTAGTGCCCCATCTTGAAGCCAGAGATATCATCATGGACGGTGGAAACTCCCATTATGAGGATACGGAACGTAGATATGAGGAATTGAAGTCACAAGGAATCGGTTATTTAGGAATTGGTATTTCTGGAGGCGAAGTTGGAGCCTTAAACGGACCTTCGATCATGCCTGGTGGAGATCAAGACGTATACAACAAAGTAGCGCCAATTCTAACAAAAATAGCAGCTCAAGTTGACAACGACCCTTGCTGTGCTTATATGGGACCAAAAGGTTCGGGCCATTTTGTAAAGATGGTCCATAACGGAATCGAATATGCAGATATGCAATTAATCGCAGAAGCCTATACATTTTTAAGAAAACGGTTAGATCTTTCTGTTGATGAAATTGCCGATATATTTGAAACATGGAATCAGGGTGAGCTCAAAAGTTATTTAATCGAAATCACAGCAGAGATTTTACGAAAAAAAGATGAAATAACAGGCTTACCACTGATCGATGTGATTCTTGATAAAACAGGGCAAAAAGGCACAGGTAAGTGGACGAGCATGCAAGCAATAGATAACGGAATCCCATCATCTATTATTACAGAATCATTGTTTGCCCGTTATATCTCCTCTTTAAAAGAGGAACGGGTTCATGCAGAAAGTATTCTAACCGGTCCGGAGATGGATCAACCGACATTAGATAAAGATTTGTGGATGGAGTACATTAGACAAGCCTTATATATGGGCAAAATTTGTGCCTATGCGCAAGGATTTACACAATATAAAATGACTTCTGAACTTTACGGATGGGATTTACCTTTAAAGGATATTGCCCTTATTTTCCGCGGTGGTTGTATTATTCGTGCAGAATTTTTAAACGTAATAAGCGAAACATATCAATCACAGCCGAATCTGGCTAATCTATTAGTAGCCCCATATTTTGCTGAGAAAATTAAAGCCTATCAAATAGGCTTGCGAAAAGTTCTCTGTGAGGGTATCAATAGTGGTATCTCGTCTCCATGTCTAAGTTCTTCCCTTACGTATTACGATAATTATCGGACAGGCATGTCAAATGCTAACCTTTTGCAAGCACAACGGGATTATTTTGGTGCCCATACGTATGAACGAAGTGATTTAGCAGGAATCTTTCACACAAACTGGCAGTGATCTTGATATTCTGGTCGTCTGAGCTTTTTATGTAGGACCGCTTTTGTGGCGGTCCTTTTTAGTATGTTCCATATCGGATCGTGTAAGGCTGGCCGCTTTATTACTCAGACTGTTCCTGATTCGCAAGCCGTTCTTGAGCGAGACGAATCATTTCACGTACCATTGAGCCTCCGATTTTGCCGCCAATCTGTCCTGCCGATTCTGTGGTCAGCTGACCGTTCCCTTCAGGCTGCAGCGGCACACCGAGCTCTTTGGCTACTTCGAATTTCACATCGTCCGGACGATTAGGGTTAACGGCATAGCCTTCGCTCTTCATTACATCTGATTTGAAAGCCTGCATCGCCTGCTCTGCTCCTGGCACCACATATTTTCGATTATTTCTTCTTGCCATCTAGCTCGCTCCTTCGATGTCTTTTCCAATAACTTGCCCGATCATAGGAAAATCATCCTTCGATACAAGCTGCAAATTGCTTTCTAATATAGTATAACTATAAGGGATAAATAGGAAATGACAAATCGAATGTGTTTAAATGAACGATAGCAGTAAACCCTATGTGGAACTGCTATGCAAATATAGTTGAAAATATTGTTGATGTAAGGAGGATATTATGACAGAGAATAACAAAACAAAAGAAGCAGGATGGAACTTTGACAATAGCTATGCTCGTCTTCCGCAGTCATTTTTTACTCGGATTGACCCAACGCCTGTCGGCTCACCAAAATTGATCGTGCTCAATCATCCGCTCGCAGCATCGCTAGGTTTGAATGCTGAGGTACTGCAAAGCGATGATGGATTAGCCGTGTTTGCCGGCAATCAGGTGCCTGAAGGGGCTATGCCGCTTGCGCAAGCATACGCAGGGCATCAATTCGGGTATTTTAACATGCTCGGAGATGGTCGTGCGGTGCTGCTGGGCGAACAGATCTTGCCTAATGGACAGAGAATGGACATTCAGCTTAAAGGGCCAGGCAGAACACCATACTCACGTGGGGGCGATGGTCGAGCGGCGCTTGGACCGATGCTGCGCGAATACATCATTAGCGAAGCCATGTATGCTCTTGGTATTCCGACTACCCGCAGCTTAGCCGTAGTGACAACGGGACAGTTCATCACCCGCGAAACCAAACTTCCGGGTGCTATTCTGACTCGCGTAGCTGCCAGCCATATCCGTGTAGGCACTTTTCAATATGCTGCAAAATTCGGCACTGCCGAGGATATTCGTGCCCTTGCTGACTACACATTAGCACGTCATTACCCCTACATTGAGGCAGATGAGAATCGATATCTCACCCTTCTGCAGGAAGTAATCAAGCGTCAGGCCGAGTTAATTGCCAAATGGCAGCTCGTCGGCTTTATTCACGGCGTAATGAACACCGACAATATGGCGATTAGCGGAGAGACAATCGATTATGGTCCGTGCGCTTTCATGGATGTTTATGATCCTGCAACGGTATTCAGCTCAATTGATAGACAAGGCCGCTATGCTTATGGCAATCAGCCGTATATTGCTGGATGGAATCTTGCGCGATTCGCGGAGACGTTATTGCCGCTTCTGCATGATGATCAGAATAAGGCAGTTGAGCTAGCACAAGAGAAGATTTCAACGTTTATGGATTTGTATCATACGAATTGGCTTAAGGGCATGAGGGCGAAGCTGGGGATTTGCAATGAAGAAGCGCAGGATGAAGAACTGATTAATGAACTTCTCCGTTTGATGGAACAATATCAAGCGGACTATACCAATACCTTCCGGGCATTAACCTTGAATAAGCAAGACGACACGGACTTGTTTAAGGCTCCTGAGTTCTCGGAGTGGCAGGAGCAATGGAAAGCGAGATTAGGCCGACAACAGGAATCAGAAGCTTCCTCGAATCAGTTAATGCGAAGCAGTAATCCTGGCGTAATCCCGAGGAACCATCGAGTCGAGGCAGCGCTTACAGCTGCAACCGAATCAGGAGACCTTAGTGTGATGGAACGCTTGTTAAAGGCTTTATCTGATCCGTTCGACTACTCTCCAGAGCAGGATGAATACTGTATTGTATCTAAGTCAACCAAGCCTTATCGGACCTATTGCGGTACCTGATGCTCATTTCTCTTCTTGAATACTCGGCCAAACTGTTATAGACCGTCTCGATATAGACAAAGCCTTTGTCGTATTGAGCTTGCAGTAGGCCGGGTATTGGAAGATTGATGATCCAAATCTATTTTTATGCGCTATGTTTTTGGATGAATTTCATGGCTGCCTTACCGGCTTCTGACGGGTTTTGCATCCAGACATAGGCATGTATCGAATTTTGGATATGCTCGATTTCATATGTATCTAGTAAACTAGCGAAGGCATGCAAACTTCTTCTAATCTTGTCGTTCTGCCATTCTTCTTCGCTAGGAAGAAATAGAATAGGACATTGCACATTTCGGTAATAGTCCTCGAATCTCAAGTCCCAGTATTTTTGAATATACTCTGTGCGTACTCGGTTTAAATAGCGATAGGTAAAATGACGGTCTTCTGTTTGCTGTAGATTATTTTCAAAGAAGGTGTGGAAGTATTCATTCCATATTCCATGTGGTTCTAATTTCCTGCGTTCCTCTTGAATGTACGCTTCTTTCGTTTCAAATACAGCCTCGATTCTCTCGGCTAGCTGAGCGCTCATGATTTCTTTCTGATGCTCGATCTCTTCCGCTGTACCGTTAAATAATCCGTACTCTCCAAATTCATTATATAAAGCACCTTCGCAAATAAGGGAACAGACAAGCTCTGGATGCGATGCGGCTAAGCTAAGGCCGATTTCAGCACCCATTGAGCTGCCTACGATATGACAGCCATGAACATTGAAATGCTGTAATAATAAGTAAATGTCATGAGCCATGTCATCAATGTGGTATCCCGACTGCGGTTTATCCGATTTGCCGTGACCCCTGAAGTCAGGTGCAATTACGCTATAGCTATCCGTGAATTGCGGGATGATGCCCTCCCACATATTCAAATTTCCGCCGCTAAAATGAAGGAATAACACGACTTCTTGGTGGTCTAAAGTGTATTTCACATGAATCCCTACTTGGCCTAGCTTGATCATTTCTTCCTTCATATGAATCTATTCATCTCCTTCTCATGAAAAGTAAATTATTGTTTATTATAACATACAAAATCTGTATATTTCTGCCGGGCGATCATGATTGCTATTGTCAGGAACCTATGTAATTTGGAACTTGTATGTACATACTACACGTTAGAAATTGCATTTTGACCAGGAGGATAGATGAGATTGAAAAAGAATAGGTGGATATGGTTGTTTATCGTGCTGCTTCTCGTTATTCCCATGAACGCGGCTGCAGCGGCAGAGTGGCTGATTAGGCCAGTCAACCCATCGATACTCGACCCGCTTCGTCAAGGGGGATATATTCTGTATGTTCGGCACGGAGAAGCTAACGTAGGCGATGATATGCCGAATCTTAACTTCGACGATTGCAGAACGCAGCGGAATTTATCCGAGGAGGGAAGAAGACAAGCTTTGCTATTCGGGGAGTCGTTAAGGAATTTGAGAATCCCTTTTCAATTTCCGGTTCAAGCTAGTCCATTCTGCCGAACGAGGGAATCGGCGGCGTTAGCGTTTGGGGAGAGTCACGTTCAAGTCGATCCATTCTGGTATCGCATTTATAAACTGAGCAACCAAACTCCCCCAGCAGAACAGGCGAACACACTAGCTGCCTTGCGGACTAAACTGGAGACAATACCACCCCCTGGAACAAATCAAGTCATTTTTGCGCATAGTTTTCCAGAGGGGCTGGGGTTGGGAGAGATTCCTTACTTAGGCACTGTCGTTGTAAAGCCTAAAGGGCAGGGTAACGGCTACGACATTGTGGGCCGCATTTTTTTGGATGAATGGGCGGGTTTCCAATAACATCGCGTAGCAGAAGATAGCATTCCATAGCAAATGAGCAAAGCAGGCGCTTTGCTCATTTTTTTGCTGTTTGCCGTATTTGACAGAAGCGGACACAACGTTCAAATTGAGCAGCAACAACTGTTTAATCAATTAATTGGCGAATGGATTATTCGAGTGGAAGAGACATCAGCAGTATCTGCAAAGCTCCCCATCCCTTTTAACTTATCATCAAAGAATTGAAGAATAAGCGTATTTTCCGTTTCAATACAGTCATATGGATCAATGTTGGCTTTGCCACGTTGCAAGAAATTTGCGAGCATAGGGGAGAAAAGCGGTAAATCGGTCAGGCTTAAATGCTTAGCTCCTTCAAAATAAACGGTATAGGCTTCTTTGCAGTTTTTATCGCAGGCGTTATTTGCCGCATAAGAAGAGTTTTTTCCAAGCTGTACCCAAACATCGTCAGAATAAATGTTGAGGAGCGGGGTCGTATAGGCTTCGCCACTGGCTGCAAGATCATGAAGCTGTGGATCATAAACAAGCTCACTAAAGAATGGGGCATCTATATTCACAACTGCACTTATATCCTTACGCTCTTTGCCAAGCGATACACTGGCTGAACCACCCATCGAGTGCCCGAACACACCTATTTTATCTGTATTGATATGCTGATAAATGGGGTTATTGTCAGTTTTGGTTTTCCTCAGAATCGTATCGATTACAAAATTCATGTCGTCTTTTCGTAGTTTCATCCATTTTTGAAAGAGTGCGTATAGTTCTTCGACTGTGTAAATACCATCTTTGTTAGAATCATTGAATTCCCGCATATATTCTGAACTGATCATGGTCCTAGTCCCGTCATCTGAAACGGTATAAAAGGAATGATAGGGATGATCGATTGAAACGACTACATAACCGTGGCTTGCAAGCTCCGTATAGGTAGAGGTGTTGCTTGACTTAATACCGTATGCCCCGTGTGAGAATACCAATAATGGATACGTTTCTTTGGCATCTTGGGGATACCAGAATTCCACATTAACGAATCTGTTCTTCCCCGTATCGGTAAATTCTTCGATCCGATTTTCGTCAACATACGTGAAAGTGGCTGTTTCAACTTCATATTTACCCGTTACTTTGGGCGCTTTATGCTGTGGAAATACAACTGCTGGTGCAAGTGCAATCGTCAGACCTATGATCATCATAATGGCATTTCGAACAATACGGGAGACTTTGTAGGTTGCGGGCGTTGCTTGATTACGGCGAATAAGTGAAATGGTTGCGATTACTGCGAGTATAGTGAGCAGGACACCTAGCAGCACCCAACGTAAACTCCATACGATCACCGATGTGAGGGTAAGAAGAATAAATGCAATCCATGTACTCACTCGAACCCAATTTCTTAACTGTCTATGATATTGCTTCGTTACAACACAGTAGATGACCAAAGCAATTTCCAGAATTAAAGTGATAAAAAAAATGAACATACCCATAGTTTCGACTCCTTTTTTTCTTATACTAGTTTCTTCTGACTTCATCTTAGAAAATGGATGAAACGATGTATATAGAAAATCAATAAGCTGTATCTATAGGCGGGTAAGTTGCATCAAAAGAATACAAAAAGAGCGATAAGTTATAAAAAACTTACCGCTTCATACGCTATGGCAGGCATTTGCTGCATTACAATTTTGTTTGGAATACACTCAATTGTCTTTTTTGAATTTCATAAGTTTATCGTTGATTTGGCTGGCTACTCGTTTATCATTCTGCCATGATAGCAGACGGACGATGAAATAGATAACCGCAATTTCTACCGCCAAAATGACGATACCTGAGGCACTATCCACAACACCGATGATACTGGCAAGGGAAATTAATATGATTTCGAGAGCAACAAAATGAATGACGATTCGAATCCGCATATTCTTCTCACTAATGTCGTCTGGCGTATAAAAAATGAATCCCGTTAAAGCACCAATCAGCGAAAAGATCATGATGAGATAAATTGAATTTAAATTAAAGGCCATGTCAGGATAAAAGAATTGCCGTAGAATCGTAATAATGATGATGATGGACCCGAAGATGATAAAAAAATCTTTGATCATCCCGTTTATAAATTCTGAACGCTTCATAAATTATGCCCCCTTTATAATCCAAGCCTATTTTTAAGCACAGGCACATACTGCCTAGAGATAACAATACGTTCCCCGTTATCGAGTACCGCTTCAAATCTACCACTAATGGATGGATGAATATGGGCTATTTTAGCTATGTTTAAAATAGTCGATTTGGACGCACGAAAGCATTTGTGTTCGTTGCATAATTCCTCTAACTCATAAAGCTTTTGTTTGACCTCGTAAACCTGATCCTTGCTGTACATAAAAACTTTACCGTCAACTGCTTCGAAATAATAGATATCACTAAGCTTGATGCGGTGAACATGGTCTTCATGATATCCAAGTATGATGAGATGGTCCATTGTCAGCTTATCGACTATTTCGTGAATCTCCGCATCAACCTCATGGCATCTGATGAGAATTTCCTCTTCCCGATCTAGGCTTATTTCTTCTATTGAAACTTTCATATCTGATTACCCCCTAGAACTGAAAGTATATGAATGATTACAAATTATAAGATAATTGATGTAAGGGATACTGAGCAATACATTATTTTAGCGGTATGTAAATCGATACTTCATTTAAGCGATCCGATTGGAATGTTTCTAGCGTGTAGGCTTCGGGATCGTGGTCTAACCCCTGTGAGCGCAGTTTGTCGAGCATGAAGAAATACGTTTCATCGATTTCAGCTCGGCTTGTTTCACCCGAATGATTATATACAGCATACTCTCTTGGTGGTAATGTAATGCTCACCATGTCCTCAGGTGGTAATTTAGGGCTAGTAACTTCAATTCCGGCGATATAATGGTAAATATGCTTTCTCCCCAAATAAACGCCAATTCGACTTCCTTTACGTACAGGATTTATAATTTGATTTTCCCTGCTCGTTAGTTCCTGCCACATAAGAGGAAGACGGACCTTGGCCATATATACTGCTGTAAATGGTGCTTTAAATTCAACACCTACGATATGGGTCATAGGCTTAATAACTCTTTTAAAAGAATTCGTTTGTTTGCGAGACGAGGAGCTCTTTAAGATACTATACCCGCCATGCTTGCCTACCTCAGAGTATAAGGGTACTCCCATTCCGCTTAACTCCTGCAAATATCTCAGCATCGTTCGATAGGATACGTGGAACTCTTCTGCAAGTTCATCCACTGTAAACTTTTGTTTCTCGTATATACGTACCATAACCTCATTTAAGCGCTGTGTTTTGGTCAATTATTTCACCTAACCTTATTAATCTCTGACAGATTCTGTCACAATATCATTGTATAATAAGGTTGTACTCATATCTATAGGGTTATGGAGGGGCGATATTAGTGGAGCAGAAGAATGATTCGATGATTGTTGCGAGAGAAGCTTTTCAAGCAGTAGGGTTAAAGTGGGAAGGGACGTTTGCAGGAGCGGGTGCAGGAGAAATTCGCGTCATTCATACTGAAATGCAGAAGCGTGTTCAAGAAATCAAGCATGTTCTGAATCCGGACAAGCTTCTTGGATTATCGTATCATATGACGGATACGGGATTTACACATTATGCCGTAGTTGCCGTAGAACAAATCGAGGATATTCCAGACGGAATGGTGACGATTGAGGTTCCAAGCCTAACCTATGCCAAATGCGAGCATACCAAAGGACAGAGCATCGATAAGTCCTATAACAATATTTATGCTTGGATCGAGCAGGAGGGATATAAGGTTCATCAAGGGGATGTAACGCATTTTGAAGAATATCCGATGCAGCAGGACCCTTACGACCAAGATCCTGAATTTACGATTCTGATCCCGATTGAGAAATAGAATCTTGCATCAAAAAAGACGCCTCCATAAGGGCGTCTTAACTATTTCGGAACAAATGTTCGATTTGTGGGTCATTTAAATGAAACCGAGGTATAATCAGCTTCCATATTATTAGTATATAATAATCAAAATTATAAGTCTATATCTTTGCGCGTAGTTGCTCTATATTTTATATACCTGGCCGGGAAACCAACAGTACATATGGAGGTCTTTGTGCAAATACGTTTATGGGATCACAATTTAAGAGTTCGGTTAATCGGAGAAGCTTTGTTCAACATGCTGTTCTGGATGTACTTCCCGTTTATAACGGTCTATTTCAGTTCGGCATTCGGCAATCATATTGCAGGCATATTGATGACCGTGCCCCCGATATTCAGCATTATCGGAAGTTTGCTTGGAGGGGCTTTAGCCGATCGGTTAGGTCGACGCCCTGTGATGCTGCTAGGCGCTTCGCTTCAAACGATGATGTTCGTATGCTTTGCGATGTCGCCATCCCACCTTATTGATTACTTGGCATTCATCGGCATCGGGCTGGGAGGGGCGATCTATCGGCCAGCGAGTACCGCAATGGTTGCCGACCTGGTTCCTGCGCATAATCGTCGTCAGATTTTTGCGACATTCACGACAGCGAATAACATCGGCGCTGTGCTCGGTCCTGCTTTAGGTGCCATTTTCTTCTTTCAGTATCGCCAGCAGCTGCTCTGGACTTGCGCGCTGGTCTTATTGCTGTACTTTATCGCTATTTATTTCATCGTTCATGAAACGCTGCCACGTTCAGCCAAGAGTTCGAGAGATTCCATTTCAATCCCCCGTCTATTCATGGAACAGTGGAAGGGATATGGCATTATTTTTCGTGATAAAGTGTTCTTAGTCTATATTATAGCAGGGGTTTTTGCTCTAGTTCCCATTATGCAATTGGATCTATACTTGCCCGTATACGTAATCCATCATGTCCCTGATCAAGCTTTATTCACATGGAATGGCCATCCGTTCATACTGACCAGTACCGAAATCTTTGGATGGTTGCTGGGGTTAAACGGTCTGCTGTTCGTCTTGTTCATTCTTCCCGTAACACGGTGGTTTCGCAATTGGAATGAGAGAAATATCTTTATTCTATCCTCATTACTGGCGGGGTTAGGTACATTCTCCATTGGGCTGTACACGAATATATGGTATTTGTTTATCGTGACAATTGTTTTTACCTTTGGCGAGATTGTGCGATCTCCGGTTACACAGAGCTTTATAAGTCGCTATGCGCCTGAACATGCAAGGGGGCAGTACATGGGAGCTGATAGCTTACAGTACACCATCGCGAAATTCATAGCGCCTATGACGGTTTTCCTCTCTAGTTGGGTGGCGCCAATGGGGATATTAACGATTATCTTGATATTTTCGTTCATCAGCATCGGATTCTATATGCTGTTATTTAAACTCTATAAGGAAGAGAATAACCAATCAAATTAAATTGATTTACAGACTCTTTTTTCTTAGAGCTACGATAAATAAATAAACGGAAAGGATCCCAAATACAGCTGTACAACACAAGAAAAGTATTTTTACAGATGAAAACTCTATATAAAAGCTATCACCAGAAAAGTCAACTTTACTAGCTAGAAGATAGGCAAATAGGACCTTCGGAATTATTTTTTCTAATAGATCAACAAAGGCATACATTATCAAACTTATTAAACCTAAAGTCGCACTTCTCAAATAATTCACTCATAACCCCCCCCTTATAATTAAAATAGGGAGAAGCCTAATACTTCTCCCTAATTGAATGTACTAATATTTTCCTTAATTGTCTACGATTAAGCTTCCTGTTCACTCATTAAACTGTGCGTATTGCCTTCAGTGTCTTTAAAGAAGGTCATCCACGTTTCGGTTTGTCCCATTTTGGCAACGATATGAGGCTCGTCGATGAACGTAACATCCTGCTCTCGTAAATCTTCGTAAGCCTTCTTAATATTCTCCACTTGAAAATATATGACAGAGCTGGCACGCGCGTACTCTTCCTTTTCAGGAAGGCTTAGTAGGATACGAAGTCCGCCACATTCAAGGAATGCCATGCGATCGGTTTGAAATAATAGATTGAGTCCCAGTTTGCCTTGATAAAATTGTACAGCTCTATCTATATTTGTGACAGGTACTGCGATTTGTCCAATTTTGTGAATCCGATTCGTTTCCATGGATAATTTCCCCTCTCAAATATCTTTTCATCACCAGTATAAAACAATTCCGTCATCGTTTCTTATCCAAAATCACTTTTTTTCTAAACCCAAGCGGAGAAATGCCAACATGCTGCTTAAACATCTTGCTGAAAGATGCAGGGTTATGAAATCCAAGCTCAAATGTAATATCCGTCATACTGAAATCTAATTGCGCAAGAAGCTGTTTGGCTCGATATAGCCGATATTGTGAAATATGTTGGTGAGGAGTCATCCCATATATTTGCTGATAAGACCGCAATAAATGGTTTGGCGATAAACAAGCTACCTGCGCAATTTTATTTAATTGGATCGGTTTATCATAGAATGCTCGAATATAATCATGGGCGATACTTACTCTTCGATATAACTCTTCCCGTGTCGAATAGCGAATTGAACTTAAGGTGTCGACTTCCTTCAAGGTTTCAACATGACTACTCACTATCGATTGCATAATCTGGTGAAATTGCTCTTCATAACCGATTGAGCCTTTCTCAAGATCCGTTAGCTTCTCTTTGAATGTCGTTAACTGCGAAGCTAGCATAGGGCTAGTAGAATAAGTTTTCTCAAAAAATTGAATAGCATCGGTTTCCTTATAAGGATCGCTTAGAAGCTTATCCGTTGATTTGATCATGGTGCTGTAGATTTCTTCGGCAAATCCATCTTTGAAAAAAAGGCAGAACGATTCAATCTCCACTTGCTCATCGATTGAAATAGTATACGTGCCTTGATTCAGCAGCAGGTAGCTGCCTTCTTCAACAGCGAAGAAGCCTTTATTCGTCTTGTAATGGGCTTTTCCATTGCGGAAGCTTTTGAGAGAAAGCTGCCCTTGTCCTTCCCAGTAGAACTGGTTGCTGCTAGCATGTAATACACGATTGGTTGAATTGGAATTGGTCATTCTGTTGTCTCCATTAAGTAGCTTGTTTAACCTGACGATCTGGAATAATAAACGACACGGTGGTTCCTTCATTCGGTTTACTTATAATAGACAAGCCTTGACCATACAACTGGATCAAGCGTCGGTTCGTATTGGAGATTCCAATACCGCTTTTATTCTTCAACGTTGGGCTCAGGATCTGATTGATTTTATCTGGGTCCATACCTTGGCCGTCGTCTTGTACTTCAACAAGCGTAAAGCCTTCCTGCTTCGTAATCTGAATACGAACGGTGCCGCCTCTTCTTTGCTTGAGGATACCGTGAATGACAGCATTCTCGATCAGCGGTTGGATCGAAAGCGGAGGGAGCAGCAAGCTTCGGTCTGCATTCACTTCCCATATGACCGACAATCTGTCCTGGAATCGCTCTTTTTCAACATACAAATAGGCTTTAACAAGTTCTAGCTCATGGGACAGCTTGACGAGTTCCCCTGTATTCAGAAAATCAAAGCTAATCCGCAAGTAAGAGGCAAAGGCATCGCCTAGATCTTGCATTTTCTCTGTGTCGATATCACTTAGTGCCATAATCGAATTCAGCGTATTGAATAGAAAATGGGGATGAATTTGTGCCTGTAAATAAGCAGCTTCCATCCGTAAGCGTTCATTGATTGATTGCTTGAGCGTGATTAATGCTCTAATCCGGTATCTTAGTTCAATTGCGTCTACAGGCTTTGTTACATAATCGTTAGCTCCCGATGAGAAACCTGTGTAGATGTCAGCAGGCTGACTACGCGCAGTTAAGAGCAGAACGGGAAGCTCGGACACAGAGTAACGCTCTCGTACCTGCTGTGTTAATTCGTAACCAGACATATGCGGCATCATGACATCGGCAATCAGCAAATCCCATTGCTGTGTACCGAGTAATTCCAATGCTTCACGGGCAGATTTTACTGCCATGATGTTATAGGGCTCTGTGGACAGAATGCCTGTGAGCACATTCAGATTAATTGGGTCATCATCAACCGCAAGAATATTGGCCTTGCCTTCATTTAAGAGAGAGGGGATCAATTCAGCTGCTGCCACTTCTTCTTCAAATGCCGTATCCGGAATAAGAAATTGATTTGACTTATGGTTAGCTTCCTCTTTTGTTTCGTGGCTTGCAAGAGAATTATGTGATAATGTAGAATAATTCGACATATCCGCCAATGGCAGATTAAAACTGAAAACAGAACCCTTATTCAGCTTGGAACACACGGTCAAAGTACCACCATGCAATTCCACTAGCTGTTTGCAAATGTTTAATCCTAGTCCAATTCCACTTCCATCGTTTATACCGTAAGATCCTTGCTCGTATCGTAAGAAAATCCTCGCCTGCGTTTCCTCGTCCATCCCGACGCCTGTGTCGGAGACGTGAATGATGGCATCTCCATCTCGAATTTCAGCAGAGACTGAGATCGTTCCTTCTTCCGTATATTTGAGTGCATTATGCAAGAGGTTATATGCAATTTGGACAAGTCTTTTCTCATCAGCCATGACCAGTGGCATCGATTCTGCGATATTCATGCGCAGGTCAATTGGTTTACCCTCTGTCATAAATTTCAGCATGGCAATGACACCAGGGATAACCGATTGAATCTTGAGAGGCTCTTGTTGAAGCGCAATACGATGCTCCTGAAGCTGCGCAACATCAAGAAGATCACCGAGCAAATGAGACATACGCTGGCTAATCGTGATCAGAAGCTCCATGTCTTTTACGCTGCGTTCACTCATCTTCTCTCTATCTTTGGTTACAACGGTCTGAGCGATATTCATAATGCCATGCAAGGGCGTTCTCAGTTCATGCGATGTATTCGCGAGAAATTGATCTTTGAGCTTATCGGCTTGCTTAAGCTGCTCCGTCAATAAGGCTCTTTCATTCGCATTACGGAAGTATTGTTTGAACCAGTAGGTGGAAAAACCAATAATCGCTGCAATAATATCGAATGGATAGTAGACGACTGTCACATCATTGTAGGCATTCCACAGGCTCCAGAGAAAATTCGACATTATGCTTATTGCTGTTAGCAGAACGAAGACAGCGTCGTTTCCTATTTGCTGCTTGAAGATCATGATTCCTATATAATAAATAAAGAAAATGACAGGTAAAAAATGGAAAATATAAAATATCCCGAAATCAACTGTTGCATTGACCCATGCAGCCGGCGCAGCAAGTAAAAACGCTGTATATGCAATGTGTGCCACGGAATAAATCCGTATCCATCTGTCCTTGGAAGGACCTCCAGCGAATTTTCTGATTAGAAGAAAAGTAATAAAGGTTTGCGATACAAGAGAAATGAGTTTGAGCTTTAGTCCCCATGTATAATTGAGCGGGAGCCATAGCATGAGCAGGTTGTCATGACCCGCAACAATTGATATCGCAACTGACAGTATCAGAAAACCGAAAGTGAACAAAGACCACTCTCGAGGATTAAATAAATAGAGGATTCCAATATACAGGCCATGAATGAACAGTACGATGAACGTAACAAGCTGAAAGCCAATGGAATACCAACGTACATAATCGATCGCATCCGAGGACCCAAAGCGAATTGAACGCAAGACCCCTCCATTATAAGGATCATCAAAGTTCGCTACTTGAACAAGCACTTCAAGCTCTTGCGTACCGTCCTTATCGTAAAAAGCGGTATAGGAGATATTTCTGGGTTTATAGGCTGCAGCATTCGCAGCTAACGTACCTATTGCCCCTTCAGAGATCCCGTTAATTTCGATTGAAGAGGTTGCCTGTATGCTTCGTGCCCACAAAGTAACTGGCTTTTTCAAAGGATCGACTAGAATCTTTAATCGATAAGTTCCCGAACCATAGGAAGAAGTGGATTTATCTGACAGCGCATGACTCCAATCTCCTGGAACCTGAATATTGCGGGATTGAACATCTAATGTCGGAATGTCCTCATAAGTAATGAATTGGTCAGGATAGAACTGCCATTCCCCCTTCAATGGGATCGTGGGAGATAATCCTAAGTCCCTACCACGCATGTCAAGTACCCCGTTAACTGCACGCAGGCTATCAGTTGATGCAAACATTTCAGACCATACCCATCGCATCCCAAGGAGTACACTAATAAACAATAGCACTGTAACAATAAGCTTCACGGTAGATTTTTTCATTAATCGTATCTTCATATCAAAGAAATTCGACTTTATGTCGAATTTTCCTTTTTCAAGAGACGCGAAACAACGGATTGATTAGTTTATTTGCAGTAGTAGCAGAACTTATGGTAACGTTTGTATTTGTGGAAATGAAGGCTAATCATCTCCTATGCAATGTTTCGCATGAGGTTATTTGTAACAAGTACATAGACTAAGAAAATAAAGTTATGGCCCTTATGCGTAATGGCATAAGGTTTTTTGTGTATTATAGAATTTATAACATTCGTATCATAAATTCTAAGTAATACCTTAAGAAACGCACCCGCCTTTAAGGCCGGTGAAACCGTTTCTTCTTGTTGCATAATACCTTCTACAACTCCAGAAGATAAAGGGATGAGAAACTGCTTGGTTTGCATAGTGGATGATCCTAGGCGTATATAATTAGGAGGGGAATAGATTGGAAATTGGTATAAGTTCGTTTGTAGAGACAACGCCTGATGTAGAAACAGGAGAGACGATCAGCCATGCAGAGCGGCTAAGAGAGGTTATTGAAGAAATCGTACTTGCGGATCAAGTAGGATTGGATGTATATGGTGTGGGAGAGCATCACCGCAGCGAATTTGCGGGTTCATCACCTGCAGTTGTCCTCGCTGCAGCTGCAAGTCGGACAAGCAAGATTCGGTTGACGAGTGCAGTATCGATTATTTCAGCTCTTGATCCCGTCCGTGTGTTTCAGGATTTTGCGACATTAGACGGCATATCAAACGGCCGTGCGGAGATTATGGCAGGTCGGGGGACTTTTATTGAGTCGTTCCCTTTATTCGGATATGATTTGAAAGACTATGATGAATTGTTTGAAGAGCGACTTGATTTATTGTTAAAAGTACGGGAGTCCGAGAAAGTTACGTGGACCGGGAAGCATCGGGCAGCTATTCCTGATCTAGGTATTTATCCGCGTCCAGTTCAAAATCCTTTACCCGTATGGATCGGTAGTGTCGGGAAAGCAGAATCCGTCATTCGCGCAGGCAAGTTAGGACTGCCGCTTGCACTTGCAATGATTGCAGGAAATCCGTTAGAATTTGCTCCGATTGTACAGCTTTATAAGCAAGCAGCAGCAGAGGCAGGACATGATGTATCCAAGCTGCCTATTGCATCACATTCCCACGGATTCATAGCAGACGATACACAGACGGCAATCGAGAAATTCTTCCCTTCTACATATGCATACAAGAATGCCAGAGCTCGTGAGCTGGGCAAAAGTCCTTATCAACGCTCCGAATATGATGCTGCGTGCAAGTTTGACGGACCGCTATATGTAGGCGATCCTAAGTTAATCGCCGAGAAGCTTATTCATCTTCGCAAGCATGTAGGCATTACACGCTTCTTCTTGCATGTGCCGCTCGGCACGATGCCGCACGCAGATGTCATGAGAGCAATTGAACTGC
This sequence comes from Paenibacillus albiflavus, assembly GCF_004344915.1. GTDB lineage: Bacteria > Bacillota > Bacilli > Paenibacillales > NBRC-103111 > Paenibacillus_AM > Paenibacillus_AM albiflavus. Next base: position 147,076 of record NZ_SKFG01000006.1, read on the forward strand.
TAGGCACAGAGGTTGCGCCTCGAGTCCGTGAAGAAATCGCGCGATGGGAAGCAGAAGGAAATTAAGAACGAACTAAATGAATTAGCTAAATATAAAGCTCGAGCAGCAGGGTTACCATGCAAAAGACGCACTGGAATGTCACAATTCCGTTGCGTCTTTTCATGTCTTTTGGCCCTAATCCAAATCGCTAAACCTTGTATTTACAGAACCTCCGCGTCAACTCTCCTTATAATTGACAGGAGGGCATTGCTGAAATCAATGGGTTTATCCAGCATGGAAGCGTGGCCTGCGTCAATTATTGGGTAAAAGCCTTTCTGAGGCGCAACAACTGTAGTGTAATATTCTTCTGCAATTGAATAAGGCGTCTGCCAATCACTTGTGCCGTGTATGTAAAACATAGGTACCTGATAATTTGTGGTCACTGATCTCAGATCGAATGATTCAAATAGTTCTTGGAATATCAGCTGTTGACCATGATTAATACCGTCTATGTCGGCAAGAATCATATACCGCATATCCTTTATGCTATAAAAAGGTGATGTTACCGCAGAATAGACCAGTTTAGCTGTAGGACTTGCTGCCAATTTATACTTCCCCTGAACCTTACGAAGTTTTGAAAGTTTATTTTTCATTTCACTATCAAATTTGCGGACAGGGTACGGCTTTAGTGACAGTAATGTTTGAATATCCTTATCACATTTTGCAGCAGTGGCGCACTCTAATGCTTTGTCAAAGCCAATTTGCTCATTTTCCAACATATCGACAAGTTGCCCGACGCCGATATAGCCTAGAACTAATTGTGGGTGTCGATGAACAAACAAACTCCCCAAAAGGCTGCCCCAAGAGTGTCCAACAATCCATATCTTATCTTTTACATATTTCTGTTTCAAATAAAGGACAACCTCATGAGTATCCGCAACAAGCTGTTCAATTGTAGTCGTTGGAGCTACTTTGGTTGGGTCGTTTTTATAAAAGGTTTTACCGCTATTCCTCTGTTCCCAGTGAACTACAGTAAGATGCTTCTCCCAAGGTAATTGGAAATCCTGCACAAATGGCAGCATAGGTGAGCCGGGCCCGCCATGCAAGAAAAGTATAACTGGATTATTGATGTTTTCACCACGATGGTATAAGAATTGCTGAATACCGCCAATTGTAACGTATTCTCCAAAATCAACCCCATCAGAAGTTGTAATGGCTACTCTATTTTTGTGCTTTTTTTTCGCAAATAGCAAACAGGTTAGCCCCAATAACAATAAAATTAGTACAACACCTACGATCAATAGGACAATCTTCATCATTGTGATTCTCCTGCCATGTATTCAGCTATGACTGTTACCAATATATCTAAGGCTTGATGTCTACCGTCAGAATAGAAATTATTCGTATTGGAGGATACAAAGCTAAGCGCGTCCATAAGCTGCGATAACACATGGATATCACATACATCTGTGTCAATTTCAAAAATTTCTGTTGTTCTTTTAAAGTAGTCTGCTGCTTTCTTTTTTTCTTGTTCGTATACTTCGCTAGGAAGTTTACGCAAAAGGCTTTCAAAGTCAGTTGGGGTAACATATAAAATGATACTATCTGGTGCAAGGTAAATTTCTTTTGCTGCCTTTACCACTTTTTCTTTTTTGCTTAAATTCTCTTTTTTTAATGCTTCAATTCGTTCAAAAGAGTTACGCTCACAACGCTTTAAAATATCAAAAAGCAGTTCTTCTTTGGAATCATAGTACAAATAGAATGAACCTTTACCAATCCCTGTTGCCGTGGCAATGTCCTCAACGGTAACTTTTTTAATCCCCTTTTGCTTGATTAACTCAACACCTTTTTCAAACATCAAATCCTTCATTCGTTGCTTTTCATTTTCGTGTACTATTTTAGGCATAGGGGTTCTCCTTGGTTTTTAATGACTATAATATATAATTTCGGTCAATTATAAATTATCTCAAGCACCTTCATTTGTCAATGATATTTATGGATCCAACCCAATTCATATTTTAAGGGCACATGACGAGTTTTCTTGGATAAGGGTATTTCATTCAGATCGCCTCTTTCGTATGATAGATACAGAGTTATACCATCTGAATTTCATAAAACGGTCTTCCTACCTCACGCTGCACCAAAGGTTGAATATTGCACTTAACCATTGTTTAATGAAATTAGGGGTACTGCTAGTTGATATGTAAATTTAGCCATAACAAAGGTTGGGATGCACATGAACCAAATCCTAAACAAGATTCATATTATTGGCTCTGTTGGCAGCGGCAAATCTACTTTAGCTAGAACGTTATCAAGTAGACTCAATATACCTTATTATGAGTTGGATAATGTGGTTTGGCTAAGAACGCCGAATGGGGATGTAAGAAATTCTCAAGAAGTTAGAGATGCAACTTTGCACACGATCATCACTTCGGATCAGTGGATTGTAGAAGGCGTACATCATCAATGGGTTCAAGCGAGTTTTGAGAAAGCGGAGCTGATCATTTATTTGGATACACCTATTTGGTCAAGAAACTATCGGATTCTTAAACGATATGTGGTTGAGCGGCTAGGGCTGAAGAAGGGAAACTACAAGCAATCCTTGAGTATGCTAAAGCGAATGTATCAGTGGAACTATCAATATGATGTTAGAAGTAAACCCGAAATTATGAGACTCTTGCAACCGTTTCAAGAAAAGTTGTTTATACTTCAAGATAATCGCGACATCGAACATATAGGTAAAATGAACGTTAAGGAGATGAATGTACAATGAGTACTAATCAAACTTTACTTCAAGCATTTCAACAAGCATCTTATCCCGTGGCTGGGCATAGCAAGAGAACTGTCCAGGAGCTGAAGAGAGCACTAGAATCGGTGGATGCCAATCTAGCAGGCGATATGTATGGAACAGGACATGTAATCGAGGATTTTCAGGCGCGGATGGCAGCATATTTAGGCAAGGAGTCGGCTGTGTTTTTCCCAAGTGGAACGATGGCGCAGCAAATTGCGCTTCGCATTTGGTGTGATCAGAAGAACTCCCCTAAAGTTGCCTATCATCCATTATGTCATCTCGAAATTCATGAGAAGGACGGTTTGAAAGAGCTGCATCATATCGAAGCGCAATTACTAGCAGATACAGATCGACTGATTCGATTAGATGATGTGGAGCAGTTGGACGAGAATGTCGCTTGCTTGCTTCTTGAGTTACCACAGCGGGAGATTGGCGGGCAACTGCCGGATTATTCCGAGCTTGAAGCGATTTCTGCATTTTGTCGTGAACGAGGGATCAAGCTGCATATGGACGGAGCTAGACTTTTTGAAATCACACCGTATTATCAGAAAACGGCTGCCGAAATTTGTTCGCTTTTTGACAGTGTATATGTATCCTTCTATAAAGGAATTGGCGGCATTGCAGGTGCAATTCTTGCAGGGGAATCTGAATTTACAGAAACATCCAAAGTGTGGAAAAGAAGACATGGCGGCGATCTGATCAGTTTATACCCTTATACAATCAGTTCGGATTATTATTTTGAACAAAGAGTTGGCAGGATGCAGCAGTACTATGAAGGCGCTAAAGACTTGGCTTCGCGATATAATCAGTGCTATGGATTCAGGACCATACCTGCTGAGCCTGTTTCGAATATGTTCCATGTGCATGTTAACGTATCTGCAGAGGAGCTTGAACCGCAGCTCATTAGCATTTATGAAGCAACAGGTATTGGTTTAACGGGTAATCTGAGACCTACAAGTGAATCAAGCTGTTATTTTGAAGTGAGTATTGGGGATCGTTATACGGACCTTCCGAAATCAAAGCTAATGGAAGCATTTCAACTGCTTGATGCAGCAATGAAACAAATATAGGATTCAAATTAAGAACAGGGGCTGTTCCAAAAGTCTGTTTAGGACTCAGGAGTGGCCCTTTCGTTATAAAACTCGTTGATATTTTCCTTCAAAAAGATGAAGAATATGGATTATTATATAGATTCGGACTGTCCATCTAGACAGTCTGTTTATCGTCTAGTTACAATGTAAGATAAGAAAGTCGACAACAAGAGGGGACAAAAGGATGAAAAAACGAAGTTTAGACATAATTACGATTATAGTAGGATCGCTTATTTTTGCGCTGGCCGTCAATTTGTTTGTAATTCCAAATCATTTAGGTGAAGGTGGAGTTACGGGGGTCACGATCATTGCTTATTATCTTTTTGGCTGGTCGCCAGGGCTCGTAAGCCTAATACTGAATTCCATTTTATTAATTATTGGTTATAAATTTCTGGATAAGAATACGACAGTCTATACCATTATTGCGGTTGCATTCAACTCGCTCTTTTTGTATTTAACAGAGAGTTGGCATATTGCTTCCGACGAAATAATGATTAACGCGATATTTGGTGGTGTCTTTGCTGGCGTAGGTATTGGTTTGATTATTCGCGTCGGCGGAACCACAGCAGGGTCTACTATTTTGGCTCGGATTATGAATAAATATTTAGACTGGAATGTAAGTTATGCACTCCTCTTTTTTGATCTGATCGTAGCCTTTTCCTCGTATTTCATTATTGGTGCGCAAAGCTTAATGTTTACGATTGCGATGCTCTATATTGGGACGAAAGTGATGGATTTCATCATTGAGGGCTTAAATGCCAAGAAGGCGGTAACTATTATCTCTAATGAGCAGAATAAAATTGCCGAGGAAGTTAGTGCCGTCATGGACCGCGGTGTTACAGTCTTGCATGGATATGGCCACTATACCAAGCTGCCGAAAGAAATTCTGTATATTGTCATTAGCAAACAGGAAGTGAGCACTCTTAAGAAAATTGTTCGAACGATCGACAAAGACGCATTCCTCACAATTCATGATGTACGTGATGTTTTTGGAGAAGGCTTTGTAGACATTACTAAGTAATCTAGCTTACATAAATAAACTTTCCTGTTTACGGAGTCCGCTCCATTTCAGTTGTTGCGAGCTGTGATTGGACTAGCATTTGATGCTAGCGATACAAGTTCTATATCTAAAAAAGCTCTGATGTTAAAGCATCAGAGCTAAATAAGATTGATATTTTCATTATATGTAGGACAATTCTTTTTTACAATACTCTACATACACCTACGGTAATCAACAAATCCTCGGAAGCAGCACACCTGATAGTCGATGCAGTCTGCGTGATGAGCCGAAGACGGTTCTGAGCAGCAGTTGCCCTTTGGTTGTGTTGGTTACACGTCCAATAACGGCAGCATTGGCCCCCTCAGGATGGCGACGCAGCGTCTCCAGCAACTGCATTTCTTCGGATTGGCTGACGATGATGACGGCTTTCCCTTCGTTTGCCAGATAGATCGGTTCGAAGCCGAGCAGCTCACAAGCACCTTGTACATCAGGACGAACAGGGATTTCCTCTTCGTCCAACTCTACAGTCACACCGAAATCTTCGGCGATTTCGACGAGTGAGGTAGCGAGACCGCCACGGGTTGGATCCCGCATAATGCGGATCGTTGATGTGCTGATGAGCGCATCGCTGAGCATAGCCGTCAAGGATGCACAATCTGAAAGCACATCCGTACGCAAACCTAGCTCGTTCCTCGCAGCGATAATGGAAACGCCATGATCGCCAATCGTCCCTGTGACGATTACGCTGTCACCTTCAGTTATCGCAGTCGGATGCAGTTGCCGTTCCTCCCGAATAACGCCGATACCCGTTGTATTAATGAAAATACCGTCGCAAGCGCCTCTCTCGACTACCTTGGTATCGCCCGCAACAATTCGAACATTCGATTTGGCTGCTTCCTCTGCCATTGATTTAACAATAACTTGTAATTCCTTCAGCGAAAATCCTTCCTCCAGGATGAATCCGCAGGTTAAGTAAAGCGGCTCTGCACCACTGACGATCAGATCGTTCACCGTGCCTGCAACAGCAAGTTTGCCAATATTGCCGCCAGGGAAGAAGATCGGCTGTACGACGAAGCTATCTGTCGTGACAGCAAGCTTCGCACCGGAAACTGGCTGAATCGCTGCATCCATCATAGGAGCGGAAGAATCGCCGAAGGCGGCAATGAACACGTCTTGAATCAAGCGATGTGCCTGTTCTCCACCGTCTCCGTGCGCAAGTGTTATTCTGCCATTCATGCGCTAATCCTCCCTCGTATAAGCATAATATGCGGCGCATGTGCCTTCGGCTGAAACCATGCAAGGTCCGATGGGCTGAACGGGTGTACAGGCTAAGCCGAATAGGCGGCATTCGGGAGGTGCAATCACGCCACGGATCACCTCGCCACAGCGGCATTGGGTTCTGCGAGGCTTGATGTTGGGCACATCGAACTTGTGTTTAGCATCTAAGTGTCGATATTCCTCACGGATTGCAAGCCCACTGCTTGGAATGGTGCCGATTCCACGCCATTCCTCGTCACATGGGGTGAAGTAAGTCTCCATGAGTTGCTGAGCAACCTTATTTCCTCGTTCCCCGACAATGCTGGTCAGATCATTGATGATCTCTACCTTCCCTTTAATCGTGAGCTCCAGCAAACGGTACAGACTGCTTACCATCTGCAGCGGTTCGAACCCGCTGATCACGCCAGAAATTCCATATTCGTCTGTCAAAAACTGATACTGCGCTGCTCCGAGTACAATGGAGACATGTCCAGGGAGAAGAAATCCATCGATCTTTACCTCTCCACTGTCTAACAAATGGCGGAGAATCGGCTCCAGCAGCTTAGTGCTCACCCACATCGAGATATTGCTTAATCCACGTTCCTGCGCCTCTTTCAAAACAACAGCAAGAATTGGAATCGTTGTTTCAAATCCAATCCCGAGAAAAATCACTTCACGATCCGGATGCTGCATCGCAATTGTGATCGCATCCGTAGGGGAATAGACGACCCTGACGTCCTTGCCTTCGGTTCGGGCACCCATCAGTGTCTTCTGGCTGCCGGGTACACGCATCATATCGCCAAATGTGCAAATGATCCGATTCTCGTCTTCTGCGAGTGCGATCATACTGTCAATGGATTGCTGATCCGTCACACATACCGGGCAGCCAGGGCCAGAGACGAGCGTCACATGATGCTTTAATCGATTCTTTAGTCCGGTACGGGCAAGTGCCATCGTATGTGAACCGCATACTTCCATGAATACAGGCTTACGCCCATAACGAGCAGTGAAGGTATCCGCAAGCTCGATGACTTGCTGCAATAATGCTTGGCTTAGCTTAGGGCTATGGAGTGCTTTCAGCAGCTCTTGCATCAATTAGCCGCCTCCATTCCTCAAGACTGTCTCGCGCATAGTCTTCATCTATAATTGACATTGCTTGACCAGCATGGACGATGACATATTGTCCAACCTCAACTTCGGGTACAAAAATGATGCCAACCTGCATACGCGATCCCATGACATCCACGATAGCGGCAAATTGGTCAATTTCAATGACTTGCGCAGGCACGCCTACACACATGACATATCACTTCTTCCTTGATTAGATCTATAAGCAGCAGCTTGTGCGGCGATTGCTAGCTGTCCTTGCGCAATTCCCCCGTCATCACAGGGAACTACCCGATGGAACAGTACGGTATACCCTGCCTTTTCTAACTTATGACGAATACGTTCAGACAGGCTGCGGTTATGCCAACTGCCACCTGACAGCACGATTTGTTTATTTCGCATTGGGTTCCCTTCATGTGCTTGAAGCAGCAAGTGTACAGCTGCCTTAGCCACCGTTTCATGAAACCGTAAAGCGATCGATTGGGTGGGCATGCCGTGTAGAATATCTTTTAATAATTTCTCGAACATGCGAGAGAAATCGATTTCCAGCAGTCCATCTTTTACTGTGATCGTATAAGGGTATGCAGATATTCGTTCTCTATCACCGAATGATGCGATTTCAGCTAATAGAATAGCTGCTTCTCCTTCATAGGTTGAGACCTCGCACAGTCCTAACAGTGAGCTGACGGCATCAAATAATCGTCCGCATGTTCCTGCTAAGGGAACGTTCACATTCTTCTGAATCATTCTGCCAATCAAGTTGATTTCATAATCCTTATCTGGATAGCGAAGACGCAATAACGTTTCACCTTTGTCTGGCAAAAGCGACAGCACCATGGCTACAGCAGTACGCCAAGGCTGTTTAATGCTCGCTTCCCCTCCTGGCAGCGGTGTATATCGCAAATGACCCAGACGTTCATAGCTTGCTGCATTGCCATATAGCAGCTCGAATCCCCAGATACAACCATCTGTCCCATAGCCCGTACCATCCAAGATGAGACCATAGCAGCTCTCGTTTACTTCATTATCGATCATGCAGGAGACATGATGCGCATGGTGATGCTGAACATATTCGATATGAAGTTTGGAGTTGTCAGCTGCTGCTAACGTGTTATACCCAGGATGCAAATCTACAGCTGCGATATGAGGTGTAATACCAAGCACCTGTGAATAATGCATATATTGCTTTCGCGCGTACTGCTCCATCTCTAAGCTTCCTAAGTCACCACTGGGTGGACCGAGGAATATTTGATTGCCACGCCCGAAGGCAACTGCATTCTTTTGCTGACCGCCTAGAGCAACGATGCCATCCACGTTCACACTTGTTAAAGCAGGATCAGGGACATATCCGCGGCCACGGCGAAGGAAGTCGATCCTATCCTCCTTCCATTGCACAACCGAATCCTCAATTGGATTCTCAATTTCTCGGTCATGAGTGAGAATGCAATCTGCAATTGTCGCTAGATAAGGCAATGCTTCCTCATCCTGATAGAGAATGGGAAGTCCAGAGGAGTTCGCGCTCGTCATGACGATACAAGGTAAATCCCAGTCTTCGAGCAGCAAATGATGTAAAGGTGTATAAGGCAGCATAAGGCCGATTGTTTCCAAATGCGGTGTGATCTCAGTCGGCAGCACGTGCATACTTTTAAGACGTGTTACGACAATAGGACGCTGAGGTGAAGTAAGCAGTTCACGTTCAGCTTGTGTAAGCGTACTAAGCATCTCACATATGGCAAGCGAGCTAGCCATTACGGCGAGTGGGCGGCTTGGACGCCGTTTGCGCTGCCGAACGAGGTGAACGACCTTACTGCTAAACGCATCACAAGCAAGATGGTAGCCGCCAATGCCCTTAACGGCGATAATTGCCCCTTGCTTGAGGCGCAGCTTCGAGAGCGTAATTGCTTCTTCACCAGAAGCGATTGTATTCCCGCTTGTATCAGTTAGCATGAGCCGAGGACCGCATCTTCTACAGGCAATAGGCTCTGCATGGAATCGGCGATTCCGAACATTGCCATAATCCTCCTTGCAGTAGGTGCACATGTCAAAGTCACGCATGGATGTTGACATGCGGTCGTAAGGCAGGCTGCGGATAATACTGTAGCGAGGCCCGCATTGCGTACAGTTGATGAAAGGGTATCGATAGTAGCGACTATTCGCATTTCTCATTTCTTGCAGGCATTCTTCACAGACTGCAATATCCGGGGGGATCATCAGCTCGGATGCACCATTATGCTGTGACTCCATAATCGTGAACGAGGTATAACCAACGAATGGAATGTCGGTCACTTCAAGTTTGTCTATTTTCGCAAGCTGTGGCGAACGCGCAGTAAGGTGATGGATGAACTGTTCCAGGTTCACCCTGTCACCTTCTGCAATAATTTGAACCCCATTCAGACTGTTTCGTACTTCCCCCATAATGGCGTTTTCTTCCGCTAGTTGATAGACATGCGGCCTAAATCCGACACCCTGCACTCTTCCTTTAACGACGATTAGGACTGATGATCTTGCATGGCTTGAAAGGCGTTGTCGATCCATTCGAACCACTGCTCCATTCCTTCGCTTGTTCTTGCTGATAACGTGATTAAAGATGATTTGGGCTGTATCGCTTCCAAGTCCTTGATTGCTTCTTCCACACTGAAATCCAAATAAGGCAGCAGATCAATTTTGTTCAGCAGCACAAGCTCCGTCCGCATGAACATCGTTGTATATTTAGGAATTTTATCATTGCCTTCAGGTACGCTGAGCACAGCAACCTTATGATGCTGACCGAGGTCGTAGCCTGAAGGGCAGACCAGATTACCCACATTTTCGATAAAAAGAATATCCAAATCATCCAAATGAAACTCTGGCAGTGTCTTGGCAACCATACGCGCATCCAGATGGCAACCGCCATGTGTATTGATTTGAACAGCATGCACACCCAGTGCCCGAATTCGATCCGCATCGCGTTCTGTTGCCAAATCTCCCTCGATAACGCCAATCCGATAGCGACTTGCCAGAGCTTGGATCGTAGATTCCAGCAGTGTCGTCTTGCCAGCGCCTGGTGAACTCATCAGATTGATGACGAGTGTCTTGCTATTTATAAAATGCTCGCGATTATGTGCAGCGGCTGTATTGTTATCTTTTAGGACCTCTTCATTCAGTGTAATTCTCATCTGTTCTAGCTCCCTTCGTAAGCTTCGACTTGAAATGTTTGTCCTGCCGTTAATTGCCCGCCTGGCAGTGAGCAATCCGGACATATCGCAATACGATGAACAGGTGCATAAGTGATGCCGCAATGCGGACAGTAGGCGCTTGCTTCCTCGACTTGAATTTCGAGCACTGCCGTATCAGCGAGCATCGTATGCTGCTGTGCCTTGAACATATCGAATGCCATCATGAGTGCGTCCGGCATCGCATTGCTGAGTACGCCGACTACAAGCGTGATGCTGTTTATAGTCGCCAGGTCGCGTTTTCTTGCATCTGTTTCAACCAAAGCCAGAATATCGCCCATCAGTGCTAATTCATGCATATTTTGAACCCTCTTGTGCCTTGATGCCTACGAATAATTGTCCGTTATCGACTTTGGTCGGTAACGTTGTGAATGGGTCAGGTGAAGCAAGCGAAGCTTCATGGTCGCATGCAAAGCATTTAAAGCAATGCTGATACGCCAAATAATGCAGCAATTGTCCGCATACTTTGCATTTTCGACTCCAAGCTTGGTATCCACCGTTGTGAAGAAGCAGGATGATCGGTTCAGATTGAATGTTCACTTCATCGAACGATGCCCCCTCTTTGGGCATGGCAACAGGAGAGAAGCGTACACCGCTGAAGGTCTCTGCAACACGATCTATTTTCTTAATGTCATGCTCGATAATTGGGGTCATGACTTCCTTAAACGTCTTGGCTAAGGAATCTCCCATTACTTTGAAAAAATCACGTCTATTTATCATGGATAATCCATTCCTTCACCTGATCTTCAATTGCTTCTATTAAGCCCTGTAGAGCAGACGTTACGGTATCAGATAAGCCGATGCCAAATTCCAATGATTCGGGCTGAACGCCGAACATCACCATATGGGCGGGCAATCGCTCGCGGATTCGTGCTGCGAACAGCACTTCCTGGAAGCCGACTTGATGAACGGACATTTTGACACCGTAATAAGCAGGAATCGCATTATCCTTTACACTGTAAATCGACCCCGGCTCTTTCCCGCCATTGATTGCGTCGATGATAAGTAGATGGTCAGTGTCCTCTACAGGACCGAGCAAACGAATGCCGTCTGTCGCACCTTCCAGAATTTCCACTTGATCGTACTTTGCTAGACGTTCTTGAAGTAGTGGAAGTACGTGAATACCTACACCCTCATCGCTGTATAGCGTGTTCCCAATCCCAAGAACAAGAATGGATGGGTGAAGGGATTGTTCTGAACTCATCGCATTATTCGGATTGTTTGTCATGTGGTTCAATCGCCTGCTTTTTCTCGGATTTATAGCCTGTGAAAATCGAGCTCATTGTGCCATTGCGCTCAATCCAATCTTCACGGTAAGCCATGTAAATATGAATCACGATAAAAATAATAAATGCCCACGCGACCAAATGATGCCAAGAACGGATCGTGAAGCTGCTGCCAAAAATCATCGGAACCCAAGCAAACATTTGACCAAACCATGACTCCGGCTGAGGCTCGAATAATAAATAGTAGCCCGTGATCATCGCAAGAATCGAGCCAGCCCCGATAAAAATCCAATAACTCAATTGTGCAAGCGGATTGTGACCCGTATAATGCGGCTTCCGATTGCGCAAGAACAGATAGAACTTCAGCGTTTCGAAGGTTTCGACCCAGAACGCTTTTTGGGCGGGATTAGAAGTCGCGTATTTATTGCCTTTGAACACCCAGTACCAGCGAACAAGCAAATTAGCGGTAAATATGAAAGCCGCGAAGAAGTGGATGTACCGTGCCCAGCCCATGATAAAAGAATAGTAAGCTTCTTCTTGGCCAATCGACCCAAGGAACGGATTGCCGATATAGATGCCCGTAATGATCATGATTAGAATCGTAGCTGCATTGATCCAATGGAAGATACGTACAGGCAGTTCCCATACGTAAATTTTGACATAGGCTTTGCGATCATCCCTGACTTGAACGGGCCGTCTTTGCTTAGTGGCAATACGGGATTTGGGATGTTCGTGCTTTATTTTTTCAACAGGAATCGACATAGACAAGAGCTCCTATCCAATTCGGATTTCGGTCATTCGATCATCTTGCAAATCAGTTAAGTGAACTGCGCACGCCAAACATGGATCGAAGGAGTGCACAACACGTAGAATCTCGAGCGGATTATTTGGATCAATAATTGGTGTTCCTCGTAAAGCTGCTTCATAAGCACCGATCTGGTTCTTATGGTCGCGTGGTGAGGCATTCCATGTCGTAGGTACAACAGCTTGATAATTTTTGGTTTTGCCGTTCTCGATTCGAACCCAATGTCCAAGCGCGCCGCGCGGTGCTTCGATCCAGCCTACCCCTTTAGTCTGTGACGGCCAAGAGGAAGGGTCCCATTTTGTTTTATCGAAGGTGATTTGATCCCCATTCCGAATGTTGCTGAGCAGTGCGTTCATATCGCTGCGCATCCAATCGCCAACAAGACCTGCTTCCAGTGCGCGGGCTAGCGTGCGTCCAAGTGCGGATTGCAAGGCTGAGAACGGCAGACCAAGCTTGCTGAGTGATGTATCGATCGAGTTTCTGTAGTCGTCTTTGCCCGCTGCATATCCAATAATCATCCGAGCGAGCGGCCCCGTTTCCATTGGCTGTTCTTTCCACCGTGGGGCTTTGATCCAACTATATTTGTCTTTCGTATCGAGTGTTTCGTATGCACCTTTAGGTCCTGTATAGTGCATGTTCGTCTGACCTTCCCACGGATGCTTGCCGCCAGAAGCTTGTCCATCGTATGTGTACCAAGAATGATCAATGAACTCTTTGACCTGCTCAGGATCCTTGGGATTAACCTCATGAATCGTGTTCAGATCCCCATTAAGAATGACGCCACGCGGCATACGGTATAAGTTCACATCATTAATATCACCTGTGGAGAAGTCCCCATAGCTCAAGTAATTGTTCAAACCGCCGCCAAACGTCCAGTCCTTGTAGAAGGAAGCAATCGCAATCACATCGGGAATGTACACTTGGTTCACGAAGGCAATGGCTTCGTCAATAAGCTGCGATACATGAGATAATCGTTCAGCATGAATCCCGTTGTCGCTATTGATGTCCAGTGGCGTTGCCATACCGCCTACGACATAATGTGGATGTGGATTTTTGCCACCGAATATGGTTTGAATCTTCACAATTTCTTTTTGCCAATCGAGTGCTTCCAGATAATGTGCAACTGCAAGCAGATTTACTTCAGGTGGCAGCTTATAGGATTTATGTCCCCAGTACCCATTCGCAAAAATACCAAGCTGTCCGCTATCCACAACCTTCTGCACCTTCTGCTGTACATCTTTAAAATAACCGGGGGAAGACTTCGGCCAATTCGAAATCGATTGCGCAATAATGCTCGTCTGGGTAGGGTCAGCCTTTAGCGCACTAACGACATCAACCCAATCAAAGGCATGTAAATGGTAAAAATGAACCACGTGATCATGCAGCATAACAGCGGCGTTCATCAAATCGCGAATGAGATGTGCGTTTCTCGGCACTCGGATGCCAAGTGCATCCTCGACGGATCGGATCGCTGCAAGCGCATGCGTTGAAGTACAAACACCGCAAATCCGCTGCACATATGCCCACACATCACGTGGATCGCGATTTTGGACGATTAATTCTAGACCTCGAATCGCAGTTCCAGAACTGTATGCATCCTTAATGAAGCCATTCTCCATATCCGCCTCAATCCGCAAATGACCTTCAATTCTTGTTACGGGATCTACTACAATGCGTTCAGCCATTACTCGTCACCTTCTTTGTCATTGCTTTTATTTAGGAAAGCTGTTACACCAGCATGAATAGCGATACCTGCAGCCGCCGCCCCGACGATACCAGCTCCAATCAATTCGGGATTAATTGTCGTTTGCGTACCAGGAATTTCTGCCATTCGCGTATAGAACGGGCCTTGATCCCAGAAATTGCTCTCCGAACAGCCGATACAAGGGTTACCCGATTGAATGGGATAACTAACACCGCCATTCCAACGCATTTCAGCACAGGAATTGTAGGTAGTCGGTCCTTTGCAGCCGAGCTTGTATAAGCAGTAGCCTTGTTTGGAACCTTCATCGCCGAACGATTCCGCAAATAGTCCAGCATCGAAGTACGCACGGCGATTACACTTATCGTGAATCCGGTGACGATAGAATGCTTTGGGCCGACCATGGTGATCAAGATCAGGAATCGTTCCAAATGTAATGAGGTGGGCGATGACACCTGTCATAACTTCCGCAATTGGCGGACAGCCAGGTACTCGTACGATAGGCTTATCCTTGATAATGTCTGTAATCGGTCTAGCACCCGTAGGATTCGGATAGGCTGCAGGAATTCCGCCCCAAGACGAACAGCTGCCATAGGCTAAGATCGCCTTGGCATGCTTTGCCGTTTCGAGCAATGTTTGTTTCGCAGACACACCGCCGACCATCAAATATTCATCATGCATTGGAATGCTGCCTTCAACTGCCAATATGTATTCACCAGGGTAATTCTGAATCACATGCTTTCTAGCTTCTTCAATCTGATGACCTGATGCTGCAGAAAGCGCTTCTGTGTACTCAAGTGAAATCATATCGAGGAGAACGCTTTCAATCTTGGGATGTGAAGAACGGATAAAGGACTCAGAGCAGCCCGTACAATCTTGTAGCTGCAGCCAAATGACGGGTACTCGCTTGCTGACTTCCATAGCCTGTACAACAGAGTTGTTCTGTGTGTAATCAAGCCCCATTGCTGCGGTCAACATGGCGCACATTTTGAGGAAATCACGACGAGTAAAACCCCGGCTTAAAGCGGATTGGTAGATCGTTTTCTTATCATTGTTCATAACGATATCTATTTCCCTTCACTTCAATATAGAATGTGTTATGCTTGCCAGCGTTCCTCAATTCGCATCGTTTTCCAGATGCCATAAGAAATAAGCCAAGCCAAGACAAAAGTGCCAACCATAATAAAGCCAAGATTGCCAAAATCAAGTTCCTGTACCCAGCCCCAGAATCCTTCTGTTAAACCGAGCTTAGGCGTAAGCACTTGGATGAGTTCGATCATGCCAATGATGAGTGCGGCAACGATGGATAGACCAGTCACTGACAGGTTGTAATAAATTTTGCGCAGCGGTGTGCGGAACGCCCAGCGATATGCAGTCGTCATGAACACGCCATCTGCTGTATCCAGCAGACTCATGCCAGAAGCAAATAAGATAGGTAACGACATAATGCTTGTTAGCGGTATTGCGCTGTTAGATGCACCTGCGGAAATGGCGAGTAGTGCAACTTCGCTTGCCGTATCAAATCCAAGTCCGAATAAGAAGCCAATCGGGTAAACATGCCAGCTCTTGCCAACGAATGCGAATAGCGGCTTAAAGAATCGTGCTAGCAGTCCTCTGTTCAGGAGCAAATCCTCCAGTTTGTCGTCATCCTCGCGCTTATTTCGCATTTGTCGAAACACACGATAAATACCGACGAAAATGAAAACGTTCAGGATGCCGATCAGAACAAGGAATACACCTGATACTGAAGCGCCGATTAAACCTCCGATTTCTTTGAGCTGTGGAATGTTGTGTTCTGCCCACTTTGCGGCAAGTGCAGTGATAAGAGCCATAATGCAGACGACCGTGGAATGTCCAAGCGAGAAGTAGAATCCGACACCTGTTGGATTCTTGCGTTGTTGGACAAGTTTACGAACGGTATTATCAATAGCTGCGATATGGTCTGCGTCAAAAGCATGCCTGAGTCCTAACGTATAAGCTAGAACACCGAGGCCGAGAAGCGTAGGATTGGCAGGCAATGAGACAAGCAGAAGCGTGATACCCACCGCATGTAGGATAATGACTCCCCATGCGTAACCTTTCCACGAATACTGCTGCAATTCTTTGTCTTTCATTTTTACTACTCCCTTATGGTAAAATAACCCACATCTTCTTCCAAAATAGCACAGTTGATCAACTGTATTGTGTGAGGATTGTCACTCTGAACAAAATAATGTCATATTATGGAGTTTGATGAAAAAGAAAAGAACCATTAGGTTTAGCTAATGGTTCTGTAATGAATCTACGTCAATAGGATCAGCATCCGGATACATAGCTGCGATTTTTAATGCTGTTCTTCTGACTTCAGCAGCTATATGAGCTGGTTCAAGGACACGTATGCTCGTTTTGTATCGAAGCAGAAAGCCGATTAGCCATTTCTCATTGGGAAGGGTAGTGCGTACAAGAAGTGATCCATCTGGCAGCTTCTCAATTGTGCTTTCGTCAAAATAGTCTACAGCAGCTACTTTAGCTTCATCTGCAAATTGAAGGACAAGATCAAAGGTTTGCTTGCTGATGGCTGGAGGTATACCCATTCGTTCGTTCAACTCGTTCAGCGTGACGGTTCTACGATTGTAGGATTCAGCTAGCATTTGCAAATTGCTTATCCGAGAAAGCTTGAAGATCCGATAATCCTCACGGCTTAAACAATAACCGTGCAGGTACCAAGCGTATCTTTTCAATACAAGCCCCATCGGTTCGATCGTGCGTTCGGATTCGCTGCCTTGTCCATCCGTATAGGAGAATTGAATTAGCTTGTTTGCATGGATTGCTTGTTGGAGTGAGGCATATTTAATACGCTCTGTGTCGCTATTGCGCCATGGGGTGAAATCGACTAAGACTTGCTCACGTTCAGTGAATCGTCCTTGTTCCGTTTGCGAGATTAGGGCTCCTACTTTATTCAGCAGACGATCCATGTTTGATTGATCTAGTACTTGAGTAGACTGAAGACCACGCAACGCAGTAGATAGAGCAACAAGTTCATCAAAGGAAAGCATCTGGCGATCCAATCGAAAGCTATCCATGATCTCATAACCCCCTTCGGCTCCTGTGTACGAAACAATTGGGATACCGGCAAGATTCAGCGACTCCAAATCACGGTATATAGTGCGTAGTGAAACTTCCATTCGATCAGCCAGTTCCTGCGCTTGTACGCGTTTGCGGTTTAATAACAGAATCGTAATCGCCATCATTCGCTCAAGCTTCATTGCACTTCCTCCTCATTAGCTTCCATGAGAACTATCATAATCGATGAGCGCAAATTAATCGATCTAATCTACGCTCACCATTACCCTTAATGAGCAGCTGCGTAATTAGCTTGATCATCGGAAGATAGAACAAGTCTTTCTTTTCTCATGAGAAGTGCGGAAGCAAGTGCAAGAACTGCAGGTATCAGGCTCCAGACAAAGGTCATACCAATGGAAGAGGTTAGTGCAATTTGAATCGTACTCCGTACGCTAGCATCTAAAGATTGGCTAAGTGCAGGATTCAGCAGAACATAGGGATCACTTACATTGAGATTCGCTGGAATTAAAGCCGTATTACCTGCAAATGCAGATGTTAATTTATTCGTTAGTGCATGGCTTTGAATAATCCCGAATATCGTAATGCCGAGTGTCATGCCGAGTGATCGGTTGAAATTTAAGGTGGAGCTTGCTGTTCCACGCTTAGATGCCGAGAAAGAGTGAATCGCTGAATTACTAAGTACCGAGAATGTCGCGCCAATGCCGAGACCCATCAGGATCATATAGAGGGTCACGAGAAACCGGGGCGTTTCTACCGTCAGTCCGCTAAGCAGGACAAGTCCGGCAATAAGCAGGACAAGTGGTGAAGCGATAATCGTGCGATAGGATAGCTTTGTCATGAGGAATCCACCTAAAGTCGCCGTTATAACGGAACTCACCATCATGGGAAGTAGCACAAAGCCAGCGCCAGAAGCGGATCCGCCTAGAACACCTTGAATGTAAATCGGGATGAATACGGATGCAGACATGTATGCAGCTCCGCTTAACATGGCGACTAAATTACTGGCGGTATAGAGTCTGTTGCGGAACATCTGGTAGGAAATGATTGGCTCGGCAGCTCTTTTTTCAACGAATATAAGCGCTATTGTGAAGCCTATGAATCCAACAAACAATCCAATAATTTGTGATGAGCCCCATGCGAATTGCTTGCCGCCTAGCTCAAGCGCTAGCATTAGGCATACAACGGCACCAATTAATAGGAACGCACCCCAATAATCAATGCTTTGCTTGGCATGTACGGCTGATTCTTTGTAGAAGAGAAGAACTAGAACGAATGCAATTAATCCGAGCGGTAAGTTGATATAGAAAATCCATTGCCATTGCAAATGATCGGTAATATAGCCGCCAATTATTGGAGCAGCAATACTAGATAGACCGAATAGGGCACCGAACATGCCAGTCATTTTGCCTCTATTCTCCGGAGCAACAACATCGAACATGATGGCGAATGCGATCGATACCATAGCGCCTGCACCGATGCCTTGAATCGCTCTGAATAAACTAAGAGTGATAATGGAATTCGCCATACCGCATAATGCCGATCCCAGCATGAAGACGAGGATCCCAAAGATGAAGAACCGTTTTCGTCCATACATATCCGATAGCTTGCCAAAGATCGGCATGCCTGCCATTTCCGTAATCATATAAGCAGACGTAACCCAGACAAATTTATCGAGTCCGCCCATTTTGCCAACTATCGTTCCCATAGCAGTTGCTACGATGGTATTATCCATTGAAGCCATCAGGATTGCGAGCAGCAGCCCTGTCATGATTAATCCGATATTTTTGTGTTTAGTTGTCATTCATTATTCATTCCTTTCAGTTTAGGTGGTTAGTTGATTCACCACCGATCTGATGTCATCATAACGGTTCATTGTTGACATCTGCGTGTCAGGAATGATGTGGCAATTATTATTTTTTTAAAATAGGAGTAAGTAACACCAAAAGGTGTTATAATAACAGGGACATCTTGGGATGTTATCAAACTCATCTTGGAGGTAC
Organism: Paenibacillus albiflavus; assembly: GCF_004344915.1. GTDB lineage: Bacteria > Bacillota > Bacilli > Paenibacillales > NBRC-103111 > Paenibacillus_AM > Paenibacillus_AM albiflavus. Next base: position 166,309 of record NZ_SKFG01000006.1, read on the forward strand.
TTATATGCAACAACAAGGAGCATTACCAGAAATTCGTCAGACGATCCTATTGAATGCGCCAATAGATAAAGTATGGAAGGCTGTATCGACAGCAGAAGGAATTGCCGCTTGGTGGATGCCAAGTACGTTTGAAGCTGTTCTTGGCAAAGAATTTATTTTACATGCAGGACCATTCGGCGACTCGCCATGTAAAATAACGGAGCTTGACCCTCCGAATCGCGTCGGTTTTGACTGGGGGAAGGACTGGCATCTGACGTTTGAATTAAAACAGATTGAGGATAAAACCGAATTCACCTTGATTCATTCAGGTTGGGATGCAGAGAAAGTGACAGAGTTCGGACAACCACACACTGCCGTTCGTGGCATGATGGATGGCGGTTGGGTGAAAATCGTCAATGAAGCATTGCCCGCTTATATCGAGGCGTAACTTTGGAACATGACGTTTTTCAGGCGATTGCCGATCCGACTCGTCGCAAGCTGCTGCAATTGCTTGCGCATCAAGACATGTCGATTGCTGCCATGAAGGAATGCTTCCCTTTAAGTCGAACGGCGATTAACAAACATCTGCATGTTTTGAGCGAAGCAGGACTTGTCAGCAGCCAAAAGGTAGGGCGCGAGACGAGGTACACACTCTGCTTAGAACCACTTGCCGAATTGCAGGACTGGCTATCTTTCTTTGAACAGTATTGGGGGAAACGTTTAGAAGCGTTGAAACAGTACGTAGAGTCAAATTAGCCGCGGTCGGTTGTGAAAACACCCTTGATATGAGGGTGTTTTTTGTGTGCGTGCAGGCGGCTGATTGGTCTTCGGTTAACGGTAACTAATTAGTGCTAACGGTAACTGGTTTCCCAATAACGGAAACAAATTACCGAAAAAGCACCCAAAGTTGCCGCATCGCGCGCGGCAGAACGGTTGAAGGGTGCTGGTAGAATGCAGACGGAAATCAGTTTCCCAAAGACGGAAACAAATTACCGAAAAAGCACCTAATGTTGCCGCATCGCGCCCGGTAGCACGGTTGGAGGGTGCTGGTGGAGTGCAGACGGAAATTAGTTTCTCAAAGACAGAAACAAATTACCGAAAAAGTACCAGAAGTTGCCGCATCGCGCTGGTCAGTACGTTTGGAGGGTTCCGCTGCGACCCTTGTTGCCTATTTGAGTGCATTATGTACATTCAAAAGAGCAATATATCGCTGTCATTAGACTTTGCCTGCATTTCGTACATGCTAATCTGCTGGTTTGTGTTAAATCTGCTATATTGGTTGATTTTCGCTGTATGAAATGCAGGCAAACCTTGCGGTGCGAGCATATGGGGCGTTTTGAATGTATGTTTTGCAGGCAAACGTTTATTTCTTTACTTAGGACCCTTACGGACAGCGGTAGGATTTTCAAAAATTGACCCATTCATTGGAACCCAATTTGTTATACCTAAACGACTATGCTATCATACATGCCTAGAAGGAATCGCCCTAATATTAACGAATTGAGGAATAGTGAACATGTCGAATTTACCAAATTGCCCTAAATGTAACTCAGCGTATACCTATGAGGATGGCTTGATGCTTGTATGTCCAGAATGCGGTCATGAGTGGAGTTTGGAAGCAGCGTCTAACAACGAGGATGAGAAGGTTGTCAAGGATGCGAACGGAAATGTCTTGAACGATGGTGACACCGTAACCATTATTAAAGACTTGAAGGTCAAAGGCAGCTCATCCACTTTAAAAATTGGCACAAAGGTTAAAAACATTCGCCTCGTTGATGGCGATCACGATATTGATTGCAAAATTGACGGCTTTGGCGCGATGAAGCTGAAATCGGAATTTGTCAAAAAGGTATAATGAGTAACACGATTTTGTATGGTAGGGGAGGCACAGCATGTCTAAAACAATTGTAGATAAGCTATCGCTGCGCAAATATAAGCAAGTTGCGGTCTTGAATCAACCTGAAGGATCTGATTATCTGGCTGAACTCGAGGACTACGATACATCGCTTCAGAATCATGGATACGATTTGATTTTTGCTTTTGTATTGGACTTGGATTCGCTACGCGATTTAGTGAATCAAGTGATTGAGCATCAGCATCTAAACAAGAACGGGTATTTATTTACGGCTTATCCGAAGAAAGGTAATAAAGTGTATCCAACTTTCATTCATCGGGATGATCTACTATCGGGTCTTGGTAGCGATGAGGAAGGGTATGTTGGTACAAGTGCGATCAAATTTGCTCGGATGGTTGGGCTTGATGATGTCTTCACGGTCGTTGGATTTAAAGAAGATGCAGCGGGCAAGAATAAGCTGTCGAATAAGCCAAGTCAGTGTGTGGACGATTATTTGGACTTGATTCCGAGCATTGAGCAGGATTTAGAGGATGCACCAGAGCTGCTTGCGATCTATCAAGCCCTGACACCTGGGTATCGGAAGGATTGGGCACGGTATGTGTACAGCGCAAAGCAAGAAGATACAAGAGCTAAGCGTCGCGAAGAAATGAAAATGATCCTACAGGCCGGCTTTAAAACCCGAGAGTTATATCGACAAGCTCAGTCAAAATAAAGCTCAGTCAAAATAAAGAAAAAGGCGACTCCTGTGAGCCGCCTTTTCGTTCGTTTTTATGCCTTGGCTATTTCCTTGCGCACAATCGGTGCAACTTTCGTCCCCAGCAGCTCGATGGCATGGAGAATTTCACGATGTGGTATCGTGCTGACATCAAGATGCAGGAAGAAACGGTTGATACCGAGATTTTTGTGTAACAAAATAATTTTCTCAGCGACATACTCAGAATCGCCGACATAGAGGGCACCTTGAAGACTGCGGGCGGACTCGTATACATCGCGCGTGTAATCCTGTCCCCATCCACGTTCGCGACCGAGAGCGTTCATCATTTGCTGCTGCGATGGGAAGAACATATCTGCAGCATAATCAATCGTATCCGCGATGAAACCATGCGAATGCGTCGCAATCGATAGTTTAGACGGGTCATGACCTGCTTGCGCAGCAGCCCGCTTATATAAATCGACTAGTGGTGCAAATCGTTCAGGCATGCCGCCAATAATAGCAAAAACAATCGGAAGCCCCAGCACCCCAGCTCGAATCGCTGATTCAGGCGTCCCTCCACTAGCAATCCATACAGGAAGCCGCTCCTGTACAGAACGTGGGTATACGCCTAGATTTTGAATGGCAGGGCGGTGACCACCGCGCCAAGTAACTTTTTCCGATTCTCTGATCGCAAGCAGCAGCTCCAGCTTCTCTTCGAATAATTCGTTATAATCATCTAAGCTGTAGCCAAACAGCGGGAATGATTCGATAAAAGAGCCGCGTCCTGCCATAATTTCAGCCCGTCCGTTCGAGATTCCATCGAGTGTAGAGAATGATTCGTATACGCGTACTGGATCATCCGAGGATAATACCGTAACGGCACTTGTGAGCCTGATCCGTTTGGTCATCGCAGCAGCAGCCGCAAGTACAACGGCAGGCGCGGAGCCTGCAAAATCAGCACGGTGATGCTCTCCAACGCCATAGACATCAAGTCCAACCTGATCTGCTAGAACAATCTCTTCCACTGCATTGCGCAGCCTCTCTGCATGTCTAAGAGGTGTGCCTGAAACGGGGTTTGGCATAGCTTCCAAAAAAGTACTGATTCCAATTTCCATAACTGCTGGTTCTGTCATACACATTCGCCTCCTTGAATACATACTCTTATTATACTGATTTTTTTAAAGTTACTCAAATTAGGTTAGTAAAAATAAAAGCCCAAAAACACTCAATCTGTCATAATTATTTGCAATAATATGTATTTAATCAAAAATAACTTGACACTTACCCCGCATAAGGATGTTAAATAAAGGTAACTGGGGGTGGCTATAATGGAAAACAAACCGAATTTCGGTAGATTTGATACAGAATCGAAAGAAGAGAAAGAGGCTGCCAATTCTGATTTTTGGATCAAGGAGCGAGCCCGAGATCGGAATCATAACTTTTGGCAGCCTATTCGCATAACGTTCATGAGTATAGTAGGTATAGCGATTATTTTGGGTATTATCTTGGCGATCCTCGTTGGTCTGTCAGGCATCCCAAAGAAAATCGATGCATCGTATCCTGCCATTATGTATCGTGAGAATGATACGGGGTATGTGCAGCAGACGACGATTACGATGCAAGGCAAGCTGTATACGCGATGGTTCTCGAATCCGAAATTTGTCGGTACGTTTAGCATTGATCAATTTGAATTGATGAAGAGAGATGCGACCACAGATATTGAGTTTCAGCCTGAGTTCATGAACGGTGCCGGTCTTTTAAGTTATTCGACTTTTGCAGATGGCAAACTGGATTTCGAATCCGTGGGTATGATTTGGATGGCAGATGATATGAAGAAGGTCAATATCGGGGTGTTCGAGCCTGTTAATGCAACCGCTAAATCAATGAGGGATCTAGTCATTTCAGCACCAGCAACGACAAGGGAAGAAGCCGTCGAACTTACGAAGCAATTTAACAACCCATTCCACAATTGAAAAAAACTTACGCTTGTCCCTTTTTTGAATCAAGAATAAACATAGACGCATCTTGTCCCATGAATATTTTATTTCCTGTATAAAAAGTTTTGAATTGAATGTCCCTATACCCTATTTTCGTCATAATGCCGATTAGCTCATCTGGATTAAATCCGTTATGAACAATATCTGAAACTATTTTTTCATTTTTATTAAAATCTACGACCAGTAGATGTCCTCCTTCATTAAGAACATCAAATAGTCTTGCTAAAACTAATTCAACATCCTGAATATGGAGTAGAACTTGAGCCATAAAAATATAGTCGGCATGTATGTCCGATATACTTTCCTTTTCAATATCAAAGCATAATGTATCTACATTCTGAATATTAAAATCAGTTATTTTATGCTTTATTTGATTAATCATATTTTGTGACGTATCCAGAAAAAGCATAGAATTAAACTCGTTTAACAAGTTCATGCCGACAAGACCAGTTCCACACCCAAAATCAATAGCATTCTTACTTTTAGCGTCAACTAAATAATTGCGGATGGCAACTGATGATACCTTTGCAATTTGGATTCTTTCGGGAGTGTCATATATATTAGCGATCATTTCAAACTTATCCGTATTTCCCATTATTATCTCTCCAACCAGGTTTAATATTTAGGATACGATTCTGCATGTCCTAATTCAACAAATCAACAAATATTACACAAATGTGAAAAACTGACTATTGGGTTAATTATCGATTAGCTCCACCCGATAAAGATTGAGGGGAGGGCTGATCAATCATTTTACGCATTAAACTTAGAATAAATATATAAAGGGAGAGCTATACACTGTGAAAAAATTATTTCAAACCATTACGCTAGTTTTATTATCAAGCATTGTTCTTGTTTCCTGCTCGAAGCTGAAGCTGAGTCCTAAGGCATCGGTATCTAGTAGTACCCCTAGCAGTACCCCCTCTACTTCTACTCAGCCGAGTCCAGAAGAGACAAAACTTCTTAAAAAAATGCAGGAAGTAGAGAAATACAATGCCTATGTTGGGCTGAATAATCTCATAACAGGCAGCATCGATAATGTGACCAATCGCTATTTTGAGCAGCTAGGCATGGAGGAATCTCCGAAGATCGGTAAGAATTTCAGCTTTACGATGCTATCCATATCTTCAACTGTTAAGAGTAACCTGGACAAGTATTTAGCTTACACGGATAAGAAACCGGAATTTACAGAAATCGATCCAATCGTTGTGAAACTAAAGCCTGTACTAAAAGATTTAATTGCCGTGCTATCCGAAGGGCATGAATACTACGATATCAAAGGTTATGTAGATGATCAGTTTGCCAAAAGTAAAGAATTACATACCGAGATTCTAAAAATTACACAAGCTTATGAACCGATAAGAAATGAATTTTTGGATGCAATGTACGTATTGGGCGAAGAGCAGACGCAAATTACGTTGAAGGAACTGCAGGATGAAGATCAGATGATTCGCTATAGCGCTCTGCAATTAATTCTGAGTGCTGAGGCTGTCGACAATGAGATGGCAGATCAGGATATCGCGGCTGATAACGTCTTGAATCTGAATTTAGAGAAGTATAAAGCGAAGTATGATGTATTCGTAGAAAGCATGAATAAGCTGAATGAATATGCCCAAGATGAGGCAAGGATCAAGAAAGAAGGAATCGACAGCTATTCACTTGAGCAATTTGTTAAAAAGGTCAAAGAGCTTAAAGTATCGGCAACGAATATTATTGATCGCGTGAATAAGAAGAAGAAGGTAGATGACTTTAATTTACAGTCAAGCTTCTTTAGAGAAACGCAAGAGGGTACACCTGAGAATTATGGCAAGAATTTGGGACAAACGATTGATTATTATAACAAAATGATCAACAAATAATCTGACAATTATCGATGTCATGATATTAAGGCAACTAACTGGTATAATAGGATTATTCTTGTGATATAAGGAGAGATTAATCCATGAACGTACGTATTTATACGGATAGTGCTACTGATTTACCGGCATCTGTTACGCAATCTTTGGGGATTACGGTGATGCCCCTGATGGTCAGCATTGATGGACATGAGTACGAAGATGGTGTCACACTTACATCCAAAGAGATGTTTGATGGCATGCGTGAGGGCAAAGATTATAAGACGGCACAAGTGCCCATACATATATTCCAGGAAGTTTTTCAGTCAGCAGCAGAAGCTGGGGAAGAGATTCTTTACATAGCTTTTTCATCAGGGTTATCAGGGACATATTCGTCAGCCGTTATGGTACTGAATATGATCAAGGAAGATTATCCTGACATCGCATGTGATGTTATTGATACCAAATGCGCTTCCGTAGGCTTCGGACTAGTAGTAAGGCAAGCGGCATTGTGGGCTCAGGAAGGTCTATCCCGAGCAGAACTTGTCGACAAGGTTACGAAACTTGCGGCAAATATGGAGCATGTATTTACAGTTGACGACCTGGAGTATTTATATCGAGGCGGACGTGTCAGCAAAACATCCGCAGTTATTGGCGGACTTCTTAACATTAAACCTGTGCTTGATGTGGAAGACGGCAAGCTGATTCCAATCGAGAAGGTGCGCGGACGTAAGAAATCGATTAGCCGCTTAGCTGAACTTTTTGAGGAACGTGGCATAACAGAGGATAAGGATCAATTGATCGGAATCTCACACGGGGATGATCCGGAAACTGCTGAGTCCCTCAAAGCGATTCTGATTGAAAAATATGGCTTGAAAAACTTCATCATTAACAGCATCGGCTGCGCCATTGGTGCACATGCTGGACCGGGTACGATGTCTCTATTTTTCTTAAATAAAAATTACAGTGAATAATGATCTTGAAAAACCATAAGACCCTTTTGCTTTATAGGCAGAAGGGTCTTTCTGTTATTTTAATAAGTATGCTATTATTAGGTAACACTTAAAAAAATAAGGTAATGCCTAAGATTTTAATTTGAAATCCGATTGATTTATAAGGAGGCGTTATAATGCTGGAATGGATTCTGCGTAAAGTTATGTTTGATAGAGGTATTTGGTCGGGTGCAGTTTTGTCACGTTTATTGGAGGAAAAAGCAAGCTACAGAATATCTGCTGCTTCAATCAGCGCATTGATTAATCAGCAGCCTCGTCAAATGAAAACCGAAACACTTGATGCACTATGTACTGCTTTGGAATGTTCTCCAAATGATTTATGGGTGCATACACCAACTCCGAATGAGAAAGGAGCTTAACGATGCCAACTAAACAAATCCTTCCGTTTGGAGATCCAATTTTGCGTAAACCGGCTAAGCCAGTGGAAGCTATCAATCCTAAAATAACGAAGCTGCTGGATGATATGGTAGAAACACTTTACGAGCGTGATGGTCGTGCGGGTCTTGCTGCACCACAGGTCGGTACCTTAAGACGCGTGATCGTGATGGATTGCGGAGACGGCTTAATCGAACTAATAAATCCTGAAATACTTGAAAAGAGTGGAGAGCAGATTGGAACTGAGGCATGTTTATCTTTGCCGGGATACTATGGGGAGGTAAAGCGTGCTAATTATGTGCGAATCACAAGCTTGAACAGACAAGGTGAGCAGTTCATCCTTGAAGGGGAAGGCTTTCTGGCACGCTGCATTCAGCATGAAATCGACCATTTGAATGGCGTGCTGTTCGTCGATCATGTCGCTCATAAGTGGCTTTTCCATGAGAATGGACAGCAAAGGCTGGACACATTAGAGGTCATCCGTATTACAAATCAAGGTATATGAAATGATACGAAAAAATGAGGTCATTCTATGAAAATTAGAGAAATAGAAGCTCGTGACAATAAGCAGATTGAAGAAGTCATTCGAACCTGTCTAATGGAATTTGGCGGGGACCGTGAAGGTCTTGCATGGGCAGATCCATTCTTAGGTCGATTGTCGGAGGTATATGTTGCTGAAGGCTCTAAATATTGGGTTGTAGAGCATGATGGAAGAATAGTTGGCGGGTGCGGAATCGGACCTATGCAGAACCTGGAAGGGATATGCGAGCTTCAAAAAATGTATTGCTTGCCTGAGGCAAGAGGTACGGGGACAGCAAACAAGCTTATGCTGATTGCTTTGGAATATGCTGGTCAAAACTATAGCCAATGTTATCTGGAGACTTTGGACAACATGACATCAGCGAACAGGTTTTATAAAAAGCATGGTTTCATTGAATTAGACCAGCCGCTTGGTGATACTGGGCATTATTCTTGTGATGTGTGGTATTTGAAAGATTTGCGTTGTTAAGATTTCAATTTATTTGGCATACTTCCCCCTCTTGTTTTAATCTCAAAAAATGAGACAATAATAAACAGACTGTTAGATTTGAAAAGAGGATTATAGCATGAATAAGGAATCCATTTATGGATTAACATTGGAACAATTAGTGACATGGCTAGCAGAGCATGGACATAAGAAATCTCGCGCATCCCAAGTATGGGACTATCTATATCGGAAGCGGGTCGTTGATTTTGCACAGATGGTGGACGTGAATGCAGACTGCATCGCCGTATTATCCGAGCATTTTGTGATCGAGACGTTGACCGAGCATATCAAGCAGCAATCTGCTGATGGAACTGTTAAATTTCTATTCAAGCTTAGTGACGGCAACTTGATCGAAACCGTATTAATGCGGCAAAAATATGGTTTATCGGTATGCGTCACCACACAGGTGGGCTGTAACATTGGCTGCAGCTTCTGTGCGAGCGGACTGCTAAAGAAGAGTCGCGATCTATCAAGTGGAGAGATTGTAGAACAGCTCATGAAAGTTCAGCTTCATCTGGATGCAGCGAAAGAGAATGAACGTGTTACACATGTCGTGGTCATGGGCATTGGCGAGCCGTTTGATAATTTTACGAATATGGCTAACTTCTTGCGGATTATTAAAGATCACAAGGGTCTGGCAATTGGCCCAAGAAGTATTACGGTATCTACAAGCGGCATTCCAGATAAAATGATAGAATTCGCAGATAGCGATCTGCAAGTGAATCTTGCGCTTTCGCTGCATGCACCGAATAACGAACTGCGTACGCAAATTATGAAAATTAACCGCGCATATCCGATCGAGAAGCTTATGCAGGCGGTTGACTACTATATCACGACAACGAACCGCAGAATTACGATCAGCTATATTTTGCTGAAGGATGTGAACGATAAGCGTGAGCATGCTGCAGAGCTTGCTGAACTTCTTCAGGAAAGAAAGCAGCTCGTGAACGTAAACCTGATTCCGTACAATCCGGTGGACGAGCTGGATCAGTATCAACGAAGCGACCATGAAACCGTTCGTGCATTCTATGATGTGCTCAAGAAGCAAGGAATCAGCGTTAGCGTGCGGTTAGAGCATGGAACCGATATCGATGCGGCATGTGGACAGCTGCGGAGCAAGCAAATTAAAGAAGGCTAGTTAATAGAATAACCGAGCTTATAACAATAAAGCCCGAAAGGCAGACCTCCATAGTAGATGTCTCCCTTTCGGGCTTTTTCTATCTTTAAGCAGGCATGATCGCCCGTACTTGATCGAACAGCACATGATTTTCAAGATGAATATGCTCGAATGTTTCTTTCTCAAGCAGAGACAACCGATGATAAACAAGGCGATAAGTTCCGCAAGCATCGTCAGGCGGCATGAAGTCATGTGTAATGTCGCGCAGTTCTTTTAGAATATGTCCTGCTTTATCATGCTCCTCTTCTAAGTTCAGCAGATAAGGTAGAAGCTTCACACTCGTCTCCTGTACAGGATTAGTCACATACTGCAAGACTAATGGGAACACAACTTCCTCCTCTTCAGCGGTATGCTCCAGGAGTTCTTGGCGTAATGCTTCGAACAACTCCTGTACACGTAACAGATGGGGAGAATGTCCACCGTGTACACGAGCAAGCTTCGTCACATACGGCGGCAACTGAGCCAGCTCTTCTCGTAAATGAGCATGATACTTACTTTGAATATATTCGATTAACTCCGCCTCATCATGAGATTGAAGGTTATTTGCTGCATATGCAACTTGAGCTTGCTCAATCTCAAGTACATTCGTGAGCACCTGCATGGGATCTAGATTTCGGCCGAGAGCAGCTTCTTGTAAACTGATTTTACCGCCGCAGCAATAATCGATACGCAGCTTGCGAAACAGATCCGCCGTTTGTGGAACAGCTGTTACTATATCTGCAACCTGTGTTTGAAGTGTAGTTTCGTTCATCGTAAGTCCTCCTTCAAGATATTCAATCCATGGATTCATCGTATCGCTTATTTCGATCTTAGCTTGTGATTGGACTCACTACATGACGAGCAATCGATTATATGCCTAATTTTGCCTTCACAATTACTTGCGATTTACAGTGATTTTAATCACACAGGGCTGATTGATGAAGGCGTAGATTAAATGTGTGACATTTATTTCAGACCAGAAGGAGATATAAATATGCTAAATGAAAATACAATTGCTATCATCAAATCGACCGTACCTGTACTAGAAAAGTATGGGACTGATATAACAAAGCGCTTCTATCAACTGTTGTTCACGAACCATCCTGAGTTATTGAACGTCTTCAACCAAACGAATCAGCAAAAAGGCAGACAACAGACTGCGCTTGCCAATGCGGTCTATGCGGCTGCCGTTCATATCGATAATTTAGCTGCGATCCTGCCAGTCGTTAAACAAATTGGTCATAAGCATCGCAGTCTTGGAATTCAGCCAGAAGCTTATCCAATTGTAGGTGAGAACCTGCTTGCTGCAATTAAGGATGTATTAGGTGATGCGGCAACCGATGAGATTCTACAAGCATGGGGAGAAGCATATGGCGTTATCGCCGATGCGTTTATTGGGGTAGAAGCTGAGATGTACAAGGAAACTGAGGATCAGGCAGGAGGCTGGAGCGGCTTCCGCGCATTTCGGATTGACCGCAAAGTACAAGAAAGCGACGTGATTACTTCGTTCTATCTTGTTCCGCAAGATGGCAAGGCGATTGCAAGCTTCCTGCCGGGTCAATATGTGACGGTCCAAATGAAGATTCCGGGTGAAGAATATACGCATATGCGTCAATACAGTCTTTCGGATTCTCCAGATAAGCCTTATTATCGGATTTCTGTCAAAAGAGAAGATTCTCGCGCTAAAGAGCCGGCAGGCAAGGTATCTGTATACCTGCATGAATCGCTGAATGAAGGAGACGAGCTGCTGCTGTCTGCTCCTGCTGGGGATTTTATATTGGATCAAGCAGGCACTCGTCCAGTTGTGTTTATTGGTGGAGGGGTTGGATTTACACCTCTAATGAGCATGATGCAGACTGTGTTAGCGAATCAGCCTGAAAGGAAGATAACGTTTATTCAAGCAGCACAGAATGAACAAGTTCATGCGATGAAGGCGCATGTACAGGAGCTTGCTGAGAAGAATGATCAACTGTCCGTACACATTTGCTATGAGAAGCCTCTAAGCCAAGATCGTACGGTTAATCATTATGATCATGAGGGCTTTATTGACGCTAAATATCTGAAGTCGGTTCTTCCGTCAGAAGAAGCGGATATTTATTTATGCGGCCCTGTCCCATTCATGAAGGCTGTATATGCGGCATTACAAGCTAATCAAGTGCCTACTCAGAGAATTCATTATGAGTTCTTCGGCCCTGCTGGAAGCATTGGGGCTTAATGATCAGTTGTTGCATGCGCTTGGGCACGAAGTAATCGGTTAACCGTTTCGCGACGGAGTCCGATGAGTTGACCGATTTCGTCCTGCGTCAGGATATCAATGAGCGTATTCGGAGCAATGAATTGATGTGCCCACGCCTGCAGCTTCTCCAACTTCTGCATTGGGGTTACTTGGGAGAGCTGGTCAATGCGCTGCTGCAGCATCATGAGCTTGTCTTGTAACAGCAGAGCAATTTCGCGATAATGCATAGGATTCTCCTGAAGCTTGGTGTACCAATCATGCGCTTGAATGACTTCAACCTCTGTTGGCATCAGTGCTATAGCGGTTCCGTGATTGATGTTCGGGCTAACTAAGGAATGATGGGGAATGACCTCGCCAGGCGTAATAATATTCATCAAAATTTGACTGCCATCCTCATGGATACGGACGATCTTAAGCATGCCGCTGTTTATGCGATATAGGGGGCCATGATCACCTTGTCGGAATAAGATTTCACCTTTATGCAATATCATTTTTCACACCTCGTTTTCTTCTTGTTATAGCATATCATGATTTTGCTCCCGAGATGTATTGTTGTACTTTTCTGGGGAAACTGTATTACAATGATAGGCATAGACCTAGAGGAAGCTGAGGATGAGAATATGTTGAATATAAAAGACTATACGGCTGAGTATGTGAAGGATCCATTTGGCATTCTGACCGGGGATCGCTATGAATTCCATATTGATCTGGATGTACCGGAAGATGATGAGCTTTATTCGGATAATGGCGTATATGCTCGCGTTATTTATATGGTGAATGGTGAGGAACAACGCATCGTTAAATATGATTTGCATGAAAAGACCACGAACGAATACCTGGATTTCGATATCGAGCCAGAAGAGGAAGAGGCATTAGCTGCTTTCTGCAAAGAGAACTTGCCAAAAGCATAAATAAAATATCAGATAGCGCCTTAGGGCGCTATTTTTTATTATTTACATTTCATTAAATGACCTTTATAGTTAAGTTATCTTAATAATTAAGGAAGGTGTTATTTGGGATGAAGGATCACTATATTAATCATTTGAACGTTTTACATAACGAGATAAATATCCAAATAGCCAAAAAATTTGAGGGCAAGTTGGATAATGAGCTAACAACTAAGCAAGTATTATTACTTGAATTAATAAAAGCAGGTGTTGCCTCAACAAAAGACTTAGCAGATAAGTTAAATGTTTCAACAAGCGCAGTAAGTCAGCTGCTAAATAAATTAGAGGATAAAGGTTATATTGAAAGGTTTATTAATCCGAAGAACCGCCGTGAAATTGTCTTGAATCTCGCTGATAGAGCCAATCAATATTTTAACGATTTAGCTTTTTTGAAGGATGAAATCAATAGAGAGCTTTATGGAAAGCTGTCTCTAGAAGAATTGAAACAGTTGACGAAAATACTAGAGAAATTACAAGTCATTGCGAATGAGAATAGCTAAGTAAATTTTACAAAAGTGATTCATTACAAAGAAGAAAGTGAGGGATGATTAAGATGGCTCTGCATTATCAAGAATATGGCGATAAAAACGCTGATCTGATGGTATTTTTACATGGCGGTGGAGTGAGCGGTTGGATGTGGGATAAGCAAATTCAATACTTCACTAATTTTCATTGTGTTGTTCCAGATTTACCAGAGCAAGGTCAGAGTAATGATGAGGTAGATTTTTCAATTAAAAATAGCGCAGATCAGCTAATCGAATTAATCCAGGAAAAAGCAACAGGCAAGAAAGTGATCGTTATTGGGTTTTCCTTAGGCGCACAAGTAACGATTCAACTAATGAGTATGAAACCGGATTTGATTGACTTTGCAATTATAAATAGTGCTTTGGTGAGACCTATTACATCTATCAAGAAGTGGATAAGACCTTCTATTAGATTAACATCCCCATTAATGCAAAATAGGTTGTTTGCCAAACTACAAGCAAAAACATTATATGTGAATGGGGAATACTTCGAAAAGTATTATAAAGAGAGCAGTCAAATGAAATCAGATACGCTTATTCGAATATTAGAGGAAAATATGTCATTTGAAATACCTAAGGATTTTCAAAAAGCGAATGGTAAGATATTGGTTACTGTGGGTGAACGAGAAAAAGCCGTTATGAAAAAATCTGCAAAGGATATTGTGGCAAGCAATTCAAATTGCTCAGGTGTCATCATACCGCAAATTGGGCACGGAATTTCGATGGCGAAGCCAGATTTTTTTAATCAAATGATAGAAACGTGGATACATAAAGGGAGTTTACCGGAAGGTGAAAAAATAATAGGCTGATGAAGAGTGTCGAAAATTCTGATATTATAAAATTTTACTGTTTGCAGCAAATCCAATTGTATGGAGGTCTATTATGAAAAAGTGTATGGCTTTTGTAATGATTTTTATGATGATAACGCTAGTATCAAGCATGGCTACGCCTGCATATGCAGCAGGAATAAAGGGCGAGGAAGTCCATTTGGATACGGAGAATGGCAGTTATAAACTGATTGTTCCTAATTTTATTGAGTACAGAATCGTTAAGATGTATTTTGCCGGTAAGGAATATCCTTTAGATATCATTGTCGTTGAAATGCCGCAAAAGAATGCTGATGGTGCATACCCCATTTATGAAATTGTGACAACCGATAAGAAAGCACATAATGCTGTCTCATTTCCAAGGATTTTTGGTGAGGATTTCATAGGGGTCTATCAAGAGAAATTCGCGAACGGGAGTCTCGTATATGCCCCCAAGTTTACATTAGGCGATAAAGATTTAAAAGACGTAATTGAAGGTAACATTTTTACGCTATCCTTCACTATTTATGACGATGAATATAGATCCAACGACTTATTCGAATCACCTACTCTATATTTTATGTTCGAAAATAAAGGTGCTCCAGACGCTGCAGCTCAAGAAAAACCGAAGGCTGATGCTGCAACTGAAGCTAAGAGGGCTGCTTCCAAGGTAATGGTTAACGGCAAAGAAATTGAATTTGAAGCTTATGAAATTGCAGGCAGCAATTACTTTAAGCTGCGTGATCTAGCTCAGGTAATGAACGGAACAAACAAGCAGTTCAAAGTCGATTGGGACGGTGCGAAGAATGCGATTCTTCTAACAGCAGGCGAAGCCTATACACCAGATGGCAAGGAGCTTGCAGTTTCCGATAACCCATCAGGGAAGATGGCTAAAGCTACTTCAGCTAAGGTCTATGTTAATGGACAAGAGGTTCAATTGAAGGCTTATGAAATTAACAATAACAATTATTTCAAATTAAGAGATATTGCGAAGGCGATTAATTTTGCCGTAAATTGGGATGCAAAAGCAAGCACGGTTGGAATAGATTCCTCCGCTGATTATACGGAATAATCAATAAAAAGTTTGACAATTTATTGGATAATGGATGAAATAGCGCCAAATGGCGTTATTTTTTTGTATAAAAATGTAGAAAATTCTGGTATTATGGAGATTGGTGTTTATACAAGCAACATTAATATTCGATGAGGAGGCACTCTATCTATGAAAAAGTTTAAAGCAATCGTAATGACCCTATTGATGACAATGTTAGTATCAAGTATTGCGGCACCTGCATTTGCTGCAGGACTTAAAGGTGAGGAATTCAATCTTGTGAACGATGATTCTGGCTACAAAATCGTTATTCCTAATTTTATTGAAACAACGTCAGTAACTGGTAAAAACATTGATGATGAAGAGTTTGAACTATCTAATGTTGTCGTCATGGAAACGCCGAAGAAGAATGCGGATGGTACATACTCCATTTTTGAAATTATTACAACAGATAAGCAAGCAGTACTTGTTGATTCCAACCCTGGCGTTTATGGTGAAGGTTTATTAGGTATTTATGAAGGGAAATTCGTAAATAATCGACTTGTTTATTCTCCAACCTTTATGATTGGGGATAAAGAATTAAAGGATATTGCGGAAGGCTATGTATTTACGTTTGATTTCACAGTTTATGACAAGGATGACAATGTATTATTTGATGTGATTGATCTTAACTTCATGTTTGAGAATAAAGCGGATGCTGGAAGCAAAGAGACACCTGCAAAGCCAGAAGTTAAGAAAGTTTCAGCTAAACCTACAGCTTCCAAAGTGATGGTGAATGGCAAAGAGGTGGCGTTCGAGGCTTACGAAATTGATGGCAGCAACTACTTCAAGCTGCGTGACCTTGCGACGGTTGTTAACGGAACTGACAAGCAGTTCAGTGTGGAATGGGATGGCGTTAAGAGCGCAATTAGCTTGACTGGCGGAGAAGCTTATAAAGCAGATGGCAGCGAGCTTGCAGTATCCGCTAACCCTACGGTTAAGGATGCAACACCTGCAACAGCTAAGCTTTATGTGAATGGTCAAGAAGTGCAATTCACAGCATATGAGATCAACAATAGCAACTACTTCAAATTAAGAGATATTGCGAAGGCGATTAATTTTGCCGTAACTTGGGATGCGAAGGCAAGCACAGTCGGAATTGATACTTCCGCTGGCTATACGGAATAAAATAGCATGAAGAATGGCTGAGTGGAGATGATCTCTACTCAGCCATTTCTATATTGTAGTTTCATGAGGCTATTTGGTTTTAAATTCAACTTTATATTTCTTAGCCATATCTTTTAATTGTGTTTGAAATTCGCGTCCTAATTTATTGGCTTGTTGCAATTTAGTATTTGCCTCATTAGCAAGACCTAAATCTTGTTTCTCTAGTGCATCTGCAAAACCAATGAAGGTAGATTGCGTGACTACAGATAATGCAATGTATTGTTCATGAAGTTCACGTACTTCGGGAGTTTCGGGCTGAATTGTTTGAAGCTTGTCGCTATAATCACGGTATGCTGGAATAATAGTATCCATCAGCATGTTGTACAGTGTTTCGTCATCCGTATAGTTTGCTCCCGTTACACTCTCAAATTGATCCATGATTTTAGTTTCTTCAGGCGCCATTGGAACAATATAATCATTAATATAAGACAGCAGATCCTTCTGTACGGGGTTACTGCCACAGCCTGTTAGCAGCATCAAGAATGTTAGCATAGAGATTAGACATAATGTGAGCTTTTTCAAAGTTAGGATCATCCTTTCGTGGTTTATATTTATTATATTACAATATTTTTTGAAATTTTGGTCTATTTTTACGGAAAATAGTTTAACAAAGTGTGAAAGGAGTTTTATCTATGTCCACATTACAATTTCTTGGAACAGGAGACGCCATGGGTGTCCCTAGAATATATTGCAGCTGCGAAGTATGTATGGAGGCACGTCAAACAGGGGTGAATCGGCGTTATCGATCTTCGGTACTTTTGCGGACAGATGAGGGGAATCTGCTTATTGATTGCGGACCTGATTGGCGTGAGCAGATGGAGCGTCTGGGTTTCAGAGGAATGGAGCGAGCGCTAATTACACATGCACATAACGACCATGTTGCGGGGCTAACAGATTGGGCAGATGCTTGTCGATGGACGAAACATAAGGGGACAGTCTATGCACCCCTAGAGGTATTTACGATAATTCAAAGGCAGTATCCATGGATCAAGCATCAGTTGAATTTTATCGAGCTGGATTCTTTTCAATCTACTGGACAATTGTTTACTTTTGGCGGATGGGCCATCAGCTGGTATAAGGTTTGTCACGGTCACAATGGCTATTCTTATGCGTATCGTTTTACGCAAGGGGAGTATAGCTTTGCTTATTGTTCGGATGCGATTAATTTGAGCAGTGATCAGAAGGCATTCTTAACGGGATTAGACCTGCTCATCCTCGGAACAAGTTTCTATTATGAAGAAGCGGAGTTTACTTCAAGATCGGTATACGACATGGTGGAGGCGGAACAGCTGAATCAGGAATTACGAGCAAAACAAATGATTTATACCCATATGGGGCATGGGGTGGATATCCAGCGTTCTTATGCTTTGCCAAGCAATGTTCAACTAGCTAAGACGGGGATGCAAGTACATTTGCCTTAGGTCAAAAGCAATCGGTAATTATTTTCACAAATTATATGTGTACGAGATGGAATAATAATGGTAAGATATAGATGTGAATAATTTCACATTAAAAATGTGCAAAATGTTATATCCAAAGAGAGAAGGAGAGAAAACTATGACTTTAGGCACACTTGAATTAGAAATGGATTTAGATCTTAGGCAAGGAAATACAGGCAGCTTATCAGAGGATACATTCAGAAGATTGTCCAACATAATGAAAGATCATTTTTTTCCGAAAAAATCTTATTTGTTCTGGGAAGGCGATACGTCGGATAAATTATTTTTTGTCAAAAGCGGTAGTGTCAAAATTACGAAATCCACGCATGAGGGCAAAGAGTTTACTTTATATGTGTTCCAGGCTGGGGATTTAATCTGTCATGGTAGTCCGCTCGTCCAGACGAAGCATAGCTATACGGCTGAAATTATGGAAAGCGCAACGATCGGTATTATGGATCAGCAGGATGTTCAAGAGCTGATTTATCAGCATCCTACTATTTCCCATGATTTTATCAAATGGTTGGGTACACAGCATTTAATCACACAGTCTAAATTGCGCGATCTGTTATTCTTTGGGAAACATGCTGCGTTATGCTCGACGATTCTTCGCTTATGTAATTCTTATGGTGAAAAGGTTGGCGATCATATTGTCATTCGTCAGAAGCTTACGCATTTAGAGCTTTCCAATATGATTTCGGCAACGCGTGAGAGTGTGAATCGCATGATTATTGAGCTTAGAGCACAGGATGTTCTGGAATATAAGGATGGGATTATAAAAGTCAAAGATTTAAGTTATTTTGAAGATTCTTGTCATTGTGAGACTTGCTCTTCAGAGATTTGTCGAATGTAATCCTATAGGAATGGGAATATTTATCCCGATATTACGAATATATGTTCTGAATATTAGTTAAATTAGCAGGAATATGGGGTATGCGTGTCTAATTATAGGGAGGCAATCAAACATTCTGCAAAGCTGGTGCTAATCATGAAACCCTTATTCGTAACGAAGGAGCAATTGGCCCAATATTTAGTTGCCTATCATCATCTAACGGATGAGACAGCGTTGGAGCATCATCAGCTCGTCGATTATATTCGCAAGGTGGGCTGTATTCAATTCGATCCGCTTGACGTCGTGGGGAAGAATCCCGATCTTGTCTTGCAAGCAAGATGTTCCACATATGAGAGAGGCGATATTGATGCTTTCTTGTATAAGGATCGCAGCTTGTTTGATGTATGGGATAAGAATATGTCCATCTGTACGGTGGATGATTGGCCTTATTTTGCAAGATTTCGGGAAAAGTATCGTTCCTGGTGTGAACAATATAGCGAAGTCATTGCCTATATAACAGATTATTTAATGGAGCATGATTATGCCTGCTCGACTGACTTTGCCCTTGAGGAAAGAGTCAGTTGGCATTATGGTCCACAACGACTTGCGAAGGCGGCATTAGAATGTATGTGCTACGCAGGGCTGGCAATTGTTCATCATAAGAAAGGCACCCGGAGATATTACGGCCTTGCTGAGCGCTATATTCCGAATGATCTGTATTCGTCTAAGGACCCAAACCAGACGCGAGAAGCCTATGATGAATGGCTTGTACAGAGGCGGATGAATAGCGTAGGTGCATTATGGAACCGACCTAGCGATGCTTGGCTGGGAGTTCGTGATTTTAAGAGTGATAATCGCAAACGAGCTTTTGCAAGCTTACAGCGTGATCATAAGATTGTAGAGCTGCAGGTGGAAGGCATCAAGCATTCCGTCTATATTACACAGGAGAATGTTCCGTTATTGGATCAGGTGCTAAGCTCAGCGTCTAAGAATAGTGGAACGATTCGCTTTCTAGCGCCTCTGGATAATCTATTATGGGATCGCAAATTAATTGCCGAGCTGTTTGGTTTTGATTACAAATGGGAGGTTTATACGCCTCAGCATCTTAGACAATACGGATATTATGTTTTACCTATACTATGTGACGCGAAGCTGATCGGCAGAATTGAAATGGGAACGGATCGCAAAGCCAAGACTTTAACGGTGAAGTCTGTATGGTGGGAGAATGGAATTGCGTCATCTGATCCGTATCAAGTCAATTTGCAGCAAGCTGTAGAGCGATTAGCTGCATGCAATGGCTGCACAAACGTTATATGGGAGTCAAAGTAATGATCTTAAATGATAAGGTGTGAGTGATAATGCCAAGCTGGCAAAACAAATTTGATGAGCGCATGCTCGAACATGCAGGACGGCTAATTGGGTTAGACGAACAGGCTTTTAAACATATTGGCGGATTTGAAAATGTAATTTATAGCTTCAAGCAAGATGGAAACAATCGAATACTGCGTGTTGCCCATGATTCTCACCGATCGGTGGGATTAATGGAGGCCGAAATGCATTTTATCGACTATCTTGCGAAGCATGGTGTCCAGATTGCGGGGGCAGTTGCTTTTGCAAATGGTAATTTGATCGAGAGTATCTCCTCTGGTGAAGATACATTTATTCTGACCCTGTTCGAGAATGCGCCAGGTGGGCATATTAACGCAGAGCATCCAGACTGGGGAACGAAGCTCTTCGAGCAATGGGGCGAAATTACGGGTAAGATGCATGCCTTGGAGCAGGATTATACAGTTCCAGAGGGTATGACGGTAAGACCGCATCAGGATGTGATTGGATTCGATACTGCGAAATTCAGCAGTGAAGAACGAATGGTATATGAGAAATTGCAGCAATTGGAAAAGAAAATCAATGCACTTCCACGTGAACGAGGCGCATATGGGCTATGTCATCGCGATTTGCATCACGGTAATTTTCACGTCCATAATGGACAAATGGTTGCTTTCGACTTTGATGACTGCGGATACGATTATTTCGTTCAAGACTTTGCGATGGCAGTCTATTATGGCTCCGTATTTGGCATTTGGGCTAAGCCTGTGTACGAGAACGAGCGTGTATCCGTGCTTGCGAATGAAATCCTAGATTCTTTCTTCACAGGATATAGTCGGTATTATCGACTAGATGCCAAATGTGTCAAGGAATTGCCATTATTCATCGAGAAGCGCCGTCTAGAAATCTTCTTGTTGCTCTACAATATCTACCTGTCATCTAGTGATGAACGGAAGCACGAATGGATCAAGCACAATTTACAAGATATAGAGCAGGGTGTGCCTTGCATGGAGCTGAAGCTCCCAGTTTAAAAATACATAAGCATATAGAGTAGAAAATATAAGTTTTCTTATGCGATTGGTTGCATCTTATCCAATTGCCAACCCATTTTAAAATTTAAATTACTTAACAAAAACTTCTCGGGTGTTACAATTATTAATTATTTGGATACGGAAGCAACGGCAAAGAGCATGCATTGGCATGCTCTTTGTCGTTGCTATATTTTGATTTAAAATGAGCTATTTATGCAATTACTGCCAATACATATTCAGCATACTTCTTTTAATACATAGAATATAATGTGCTTTAATTTAAAAATAAAAAAACTAATCTCGACATTTAAAGGAATATGTTAAAGTAAGATTATACCAATTGATACATTATTATATTAGTGATGAGATCATTTTACAAAAGTATCCCTACTAGTCTACCTTGGAAGGTCTCCTGATATTGATTTGGTAGCTAACTTCTTTGGATTAGCAAGAAAATAGTCATATAGAGGAGGCTTAATATGAAGGAGGCAAAAGTGGTTTTATCCGTACAAAATATTAGCAAGACTTATGAAATGTCGGGGAACAGAGTAGCAGCGCTTAAAACAGTGTCTTTTGATTTGTATCAAGGAGAAATGCTTGCCATAATGGGGACGAGCGGCTCAGGTAAAAGCACGTTGCTGAACATTCTAGGAGCGCTAGACAAGCCCAACGATGGGGTCATTTCGTTAAATGGCACAGTGTCCGATAATATGTTCACAGAACCTCATGCTACGATATACCGTGGAGACAATATCGGTTTTGTCTTTCAATCCTACCACTTATTAAAAGATTTATCCGTTGAAGATAACATCGCATTACCGCTTATACTTAAAGGTGAAGAGGAAGAGGAAATTTCGAATAAAGTAAAAGGTATGATGGATATCGTCGGGTTATCCGATTGGAAAAACCACAGGCCTGTGCAGCTTTCGGGTGGACAACAACAACGAGTTGCCATAGCGAGAGCAATCATTACTAGCCCTCCCATCGTACTCGCTGACGAACCGACTGGAAATCTAGATTATAATACTTCAACCGACATCTTAGGTGTACTTGTGAATATGAAGGAAAAATTCGCACAGAGCATCATTATTGTTACGCATGATCCGTACGTATCCACCTATGCAGATCGAGTGCTCTTTTTCCATGATGGAGAAATCGTTGACACTTATACATGTAAGAAGGATGCGTCAGATATGGATAATATCTTAAGGATATTCAAACAGATATTGGATGGTGCAATATGATCAAATCCATTAACGGATTGGCCATTGGGTTCTTTAAGACAAATAAATTTATTTCATTCGTGTCTATCTTTAGTGTGCTGATATCAGTATCCTTGATCATTACGATGGCTGTGTTCTCAGCAAATGCCAAACAATCTATCGAAAATGAAGTTAAGAAAATGTTCGGCAATATGGACCTGATGGTGGGATATAATCTCGACCAAAACAAGGTGGTTGACAAGCGTTTGCTCACTCAAATCACCTCACTCCAAAATGACTTGCAGATCTCTAGTGTATTGCTTACGCACTTAAGGATAGACAGGTTATCCTCACTCGTATATACCATAGGAATTGATAACGACTCATTAGCCAAGAGCAGGTATCACTTTAGCAGCGACATAGCAGCCAATGAATTGATCCTGAATGCGGGACTGGCTCAAGCGTTAAAAGTCCAGGTCAGTGAAAGCATCCAAATAGAGAATAGACCATTTGTTGTTAAAGAAGTTATTCCTGACTTGGACGCTTCTGGGGCAACTTCTGACTTTATAGTATTATCCAGATTCGATGTTAAAGAAATAATGAAAGCAAACAGCCACATTGAGAATCAGGAAGCGACCTATCTACTGATTAAAGCTAAAGATAATGCGGACTTGCCGCTGTTGATTGATCACATTCGGGACATTGATACTGAACTAAGAATTGACGTAGCACAAGAGAATGAATTTTTGGTAAGCAATCTGTCTTCACTACGCGTATTTATCACGGTTGCAATGATTCTTATACTAATTGTTACTTCATTGATCATCATTTCCAATTATGAGGTAGTGTTGTATAAGTCTAGAAATCAATTTGCTATCATGCGATCCATTGGCGCCACGACCCATCAACTGTTTAGAATGGTACTGTTTCAGTGCAGCATCATTAATTTTGTCGGAGGCGTTCTTGGTTATTTACTGGCATTTCTCAGCCATCGTTTTCTACAAGTGGGAATTGAGAAGATCTATTCTTTTCCAACTGGAGCGATGAATTTTAACCATATGACAGCTACAATCGTTATGCTCATCTGTATGATTGTGATAGAAGCGTTTATGTTAATACCGGCCTATAATAGCAGCAAGGTATTACCAATTCGGATTATGCAAGAGAATGAGAAGACGGACTTTTCATATGGTAAGAAGATCCCCAAGCTCGGCAAGTTCATGCTGGTAGGCGGAGCAATCTTTCTAGTATTTGCTGTATTGATCAATGGAACGGGTCCACGGTTACTTTGTGGTTTAATAGGTATCGTATTATTAATGATTGGAATCATGAGGTTGTTCCCCCATTATCTTACCCTTACATTGACCAGCATGCTGCCAATCATCAAAAGGTTATTTGGAAAGATACCCTATATTGCTACTAAAAACGTCCTCCCGCAAGTAAAAAGGAATACCTTTATCATATTGATTATTAGCTTTCTAATGATTATTACTGTTTTCGGTTCCGCTTTCCTAAAGACTATTGAACAGACCAATGAGCAGTATTTGAAAAAAGAGTATTCAACAGAGATAGTAGTAAAGAACCGGGTAGGGCAAGGTTCTGGTATAGACTCCTCTGATTTGCGCAAAGAGATTAGTAAGATCCCGAACGTAGTTGTGAGTACGTTAAGCAACACCAGTCAACTGGCTATTGTACAGGGTGATAAATTCATAGACTTAAATTATACATTGGTTGATTTGAGGCAAATGGAAAAACAAGGGCTTGTTCCACCGGTTAATGATGCTGATATGAAAAGTATTATTGTTACAGAGGAGGTTTCCAAGCATTACGGGCTTGCAATTGGGGATCAAATTGTACTTGCTTTGTATTCGTTCACAGAACGGAAATGGATTCCTGTAGACAAAGTATCCGTAGCCGCTATTATGGAGAAGATTCCAGGCAATGGTATCTTCATGGACTGGTCCAATAATACATTCGTAGATGAATATATTAGATTTGATAAAGCCTACATTCAAACTACCGATACAAAGCAAACATTGGTTCAATTGGAGGAGCTGCTATCACGATATCCGGAATTGCAAATCAGTACCTTAGAGAAATCGTTAGAAGAATCACAACAACTCTTTTACCAAAGATGGTCCATATTCATTGCATTGGTTATAGTGATACTTCTCAGTGTAATGTTTGGTGTGTTCAACACCCTAATGAATAATATTAACTCCAAAAGGAAAGAGTTTGCCATCCTACGAACATTATTGGTAACAAAGAAGGGGATTATGCAATTTATCCTCACTCAAATTATGCTGTACATTTTGATTGGATGTGTATCGGGGGTAACCATTGGACTGCTTCTGAGTTATAGCCTTAATCTGCTAGAAGCTACTCAAGTTTTTATAGATTGGCGTTTTGTTGGTATCATCATGATTGTTTTATTTAGTATGGCGATTATCGTATTTGTTCCAACAGGTATGAGGATAGGGAAAATGAATATTTCTTCGGAGTTAGTGCTCGATAATAAGTAACCATTCATAGACTATTGAATATTTCCAAATTTCATTCTAAATCCCTGAACGGCTATAAATTGCGATAAATTTTGGTGGTGAGAATAGAACGATACATAGAGATAAAATAGAGATTATTATCATTACTTTTGTTCTCATCAATCTCACCACCCCATTAGAAATTTTGACCTAAAAATCTAATGTACTTCGTCACTTCGGGCATTCATCATTCTTATGCAATGGGCACAATCTTATCCATTTGCCAGCCCATTTTAAAAATCTTAACCCTCGGATTCAAAGCGCTGCTCTTTACAGAGGTCAGATCTGCCTTGCCGTATTTGCTCATGAGGACGGGATAAATGCTCGCATTCGGCAGCGACGACTCTTCAGCCGCAGAAACTAGCAGATACGTATTCTCATACGAAATGCTATACGTAATATCTCCCTCAAGATAGAAATAGGGCTCTTGATTACGCAGTGCCTTGTTAATCGCACGGAAGAATCGATTTTTCTCATGTGTATGTAAAGTAGTCATTTTATATGTACCAGTTGCTAGATCAGTCATAGAAATCACCTAATTTACGAATATATGTTCTTATTATATAGGATTAGCCCGAGCTATTCAAGAACCGATTCATATGACAAAAGTCACCTTCAAGTGGTTACTTTAATAAATTCACACCAAATCATATAAATCATATACTTAATTCATAAAACAAATGATAGAGTGGAGCGGTGGAAGATGATTGGAACAAATGGAGAAACGATCGATCCGAGCGTCGTAATGGGACAAATGATAATAGGTATTATACTGTTGGTAGCCGTGCTTATACTATGGAAACGGATAAAGTACATGCATAAACCGATGAGTAGAAACAGCTTTCGTATTATTTTACCCTTATTTTTCATGACACCCGTAGTCTACCTCTTTATGGACCCAAGAGTTCATTTATCCGTTGCTGAAATTGCTATTCCTGCTGTGATCGGCTTCGTGTTCTCTCTTCCGCTTATTTGGACGACTGTGTACGAAATTAGAGAAGACGGCCATATATATATGAAAAAAGATATTTGGTTTTTTGTAACATTCCTTGGCATTCTATCCCTTAGATTTATACTTCGAGATTATTTGCGAACAATTGAACCGATCAATTTCTCTTGCATGGCCATGATCATCGGGTCATGCTACCTAGTTCCTTGGAGAATCGCGTCCTTTATTAAATTCCGCAAAGTCCTGGCACTTACAACCAAATAACGAATCGTAAATAAGCCACTTTCTCTGTAGAAGAGAACAGTGGCTTGTTCTTTGATTGGCCAATTGGCTATTCCAGCCAGCCTTTATCTCGCGCAATCGTGATGGCTTCAATACGCGTATGAGCACCAAGTCGGCTGATCGCTTCAGACATGTAATTACGTACAGTACCGTGTGATAAGAATAGGGCTGCAGCGATATCCTGAAGCGTCATCCCTTGTGCAGCAAACTGCAGTACCTCACGCTCGCGAGGTGACAACGGACATGGGTTATCCCAGACGGCAAGAGAGAGCTCTGGGCTAATCGCCCGTGACCCTGTGTAGACTTGGCGAATAGCATCGGCTAGCTGATCGCTTGTACTTTCTTTGAGTAAGTAGCCCCTAATTCCGCTTGCCATCCCTCGTTCGAAATAGCCCGGTCTTGCAAATGTGGTGAGGATGATCACTTTGCAAGTTAGTCCTAGGTTGTTTACAGCCTCAGCAACATCAAGACCTGTCTTTAGTGGCATTTCAATGTCAAGGATGGCAATATCGGGCTGTTCTGTGCGGATAAGTTCGAGGGCAATTTCGCCGTTCTCTGCTTGTCCGACTACTTCAATATCGTCTTCTAATGATAATAGCGTCACTAATGCGACTCGTAGTAATTTTTGATCTTCTCCAATGATGACACGAATCATCCTATTTACCTGTCCTTTCATTGCGTATCGTTCGTGGAATATGAAGCGAGAGCTGGGTTCCCTGATTTGGATTGGCTTCTAATATTAAATAGCCATCAACCAATGCAAGTCGCTGTTTGAGTCCTGCAATTCCACTACCATTTGCTTGATTGACTTTCTCAGGATCGATTCCGATGCCATCATCAGCAATGGTGAGCCGTACCAAGCCTTCTTCTATTTCTAGTGTAGCACTGCAGTGGGCTGCTCTACTGTGACGAACGACATTGGTTAACGCCTCTCGGAAGCACATGGCAAGGATTGTTTCTTGCAGCGGTGATAGCGGAGTGCGTTCAGATGCATGGGTGAATTCATTTGGAATGGTAATGTCCAGATGAATTCCTGCTGCTGCGCACAATGATTTGGCATGCTCAAATTCCTCGTGGAGGCTGACAATGCGCATTGTCGTCACCAGCTCACGCATTTGCTTAAGCGCTCCTCTTGCGGTTTCGGTAATCTCCTTTGCCTCCTGAAGCGCCTTCTCAGGGGCGCGCTGGATGAGCTTGCTCGTCACTTCCCCCTTGAGCGCGATGAGGGACAATGTATGTCCTAATGTATCATGCAGCTCTCTAGCAATGCGCTGACGTTCTTCCTGCTGTGCCATCCTTTCCAGTTGCTCAGTAGCAGCCTTGAGCCGTTCAGCCATCTGCTTGTAGTTGACCTGTGATCTAACAATGAACGGCATGGCGCATACACCGAATAGCGTTGGAAGCATGACAAATAAGATTACTATACCTGTTTCGACATAGAGCGGTATGGTGAGGGTACAGACTGCTACAGCAAAAATCACTGCAACGATTTTCATAAATAGGAGACTTTGCTTACTTAATGTCATAGCAACGAGAAATCCGATATAAGCATAAACAGGGTGGTAGAAGATCATGAAAGCCAGAATTATGATCAATTGAATGATAATAAAAAGCTGCTCATACCCTTTACGCCAGTATTGTTCTCGATAGGCCACAACGAATACAAGTAGTAAAGCGAGCCCGATCCCGATTCTAAGAGGTGGCTCGCTAAGAAATAAGATCAATATAGGGATCAATAGATTTGCAAGTGAGATAAGAGGCACTAAGCCCTCGCTTGCAGGGAACAACTGCCTCCCAATCTGTTTCATATAGATCGCTTCCTGTCGATTTAAGATGTAACCCGATAATACCACAAACTTAGAAGATTCACATGGTGGATTACTTCGTTAAGGCACGGAAAGCATCTTCGAATTTAGCCGCATGAACCTCGATATCGGTTACTCCCCAGTCTTGCTGCAATAATAGGGCTAGCAGTTCATCGGTTTGCTCCACATGCAGGCAGATGCGGGATTGGACCATTTCCACTTTCTCTACACCTGGCAGTTTCAATAGTTCATTCTCATGAGGAGGACGTGCAGCATGGAAAGATACCGTGCGAAGCGCGCTATGTCTCTTAAGCTCTTGCGGTGTACCCTCCGCTACAATGCGTCCGCCAGCAATAATGCTGATGTGATCAGCAACGGCATCTGCTTCATACAAATCATGCGTCGTCAATAGAATAGAGCGTCCATTAGCTGCTAGTCCCTTGATCGTGTCCCAAAATCGTGTTCTTGCTTCCACATCCATGCCGACTGTCGGCTCGTCAAGCAAGATTAATTCTGGATTGCCAACAAGGCTTTGCGCAAAAGCAAGTCTTCTGCGCTGTCCACCAGATAGTGCAGACGCACGACGCTTTGCTTCCTTATGCAGTCCAGAAATGTCGAGCAGCTGCTCTAGAGACATTGGATTGGTGTAGTAGCTGCGGAATAAATTCAGTACCTCTACGACCGTTAATCCGTCAGCAGCCTTTACATCCTGCATAAGCGCTCCCACACGCTGGCTTAATGCTTTCGTTCCTGCTGGTTGGCCAAGTACGGTAATATCCCCAGAGGTTGGCTTCATCAGTCCAAGAATCATCGAGATGGTCGTGGTTTTACCTGCGCCGTTTGGTCCAAGTAAGGCGCTAATTTTTCCTTTTTCAAACTTCAAGTTAATGTGATCCACTGCTGTGTAATTTCTGAATTGTTTCGTTACGTTGTTTACTTCGATTGTATATGTCATTTTTAATCATCCTTTGTATGTTAGTCTTCTTACGCTGCTTCGCGCTTATTTAAGATGAAGCCTGATAATGCCATGAATACGATGCCGGTTCCGATAAGGATGACCCAATCAAGCATGACAGGAGCACTACCGCTTAGCATATTCCAAGCACCATGTGCGTAACGATGGGACGGCAGCCATTGGCCGATTTGCTGAATCCACTTTGGAAGAGTTTGAAGCGGCATCCATAGCCCTCCAAGAATGGCAATCGCCATTTGGACGACGTTGGCAACGGCGACGAGGGCATCTGCGTTTTTCATCGTGCCAAGCAGTGCGCCAATTGCCAGGAAAGGAATGCTTCCCAGCCATAACCACAATCCGCATAACAGCCACTGTGTCATGGTCAAATCCATATCATAAACTACATGTGCAGAAGAAAAGATGACAAGTATCGTTAGCAGATGAACACCCATATGTGCGATCATTTTACTGCCGATCCATACGGATGGTGTCAGTGGTGTTAACTTCAGCAGACGAACCCAGCCATCACGACGCTCGTAGGAGAGACGGATTCCGAATTGGCCCATAGCTGTGCTGATCAAGCTGAACGCTGTCATGGACATTAAGGAATACTGCGCATACGTTGTAGATTCAATTTCCTTATCGGCTCCGTTTAGCGCAGAGAATAAGAAGTAGAAGGCAAGCGGCATTAAGATAGAGAAGAGTAGGAAAAAAGGGCTTCGCACAAGGCGTAAGGTTTCGGCTTTGGTTTGGTTAATTAACATGTTCTTGTTCATGGTATGTTCCTCCTGATTATGTATCCCTAGTTAAGGGGTTGATCGCTCGTGTTTGTCTCACTTGCTTATGTCCTAATTGTAGGGGAATGACGAACCTAGCAGTTAGTCGTCGATGTCATAGGTTTCATATGACATTTGTCAGAAAGTCAAAAAGGCGGTTAGTCCCCCTGATCAGGTTCCTAACCGCCTTAAACTCCTATTATTTTCCTGCCATACTCGGTACTGCTGGAGAAGACTTTTCTCCGCCTTTTTGCAATTGATACATCTTGTAGTAACGCCCTTCGAGCGCCATTAACTCATCGTGATTACCTCGCTCTACGATCTCGCCTCGATGTAAGACGAGGATCTGATCCGCTTCGCGTATAGTAGAGAGTCTGTGTGCAATGACGAATGTCGTTCGCCCTTCGCTTACGACTTTGAGTGCTTGTTGAATCAAGCCTTCCGTCTCACTATCAATGCTGGCTGTTGCCTCATCCAGGATTAAGATAGATGGATCGAAGGCAAGCGCTCTGGCGAAGGAGATAAGCTGTCGTTGCCCGGAAGAAAGTGTACTTCCGCGTTCGATAACTGGCTCATCATAGCCATTGGGCAATTGTTCGATGAAGGAGGCTGCGCCAACATCCTTGAGCGCCTTACGGACATGCTCCATCGTGATATTCGGGTTATACAAGCTCACATTGAACTTAATATCTCCTGCAAACAAGAATGGGTCCTGAAGCACAATGCCCATATGTTTGCGTAAAGCTTGCTTGGAATATGTCGTGATATCTCGTCCGTCAATCGTGATTTGTCCAGCACCAGGTTCGTAGAATCCGAGCAGCAGATTCATGATCGAGCTTTTGCCCGAGCCCGTATGACCGACAAGCGCGATAGTTTCGCCCTTACGTGCCTCGAAGGAAATGTTCTTAAGTACATTGTCGCCTTCTTTGTAGGCGAATGATACTTGATCGAACTTGACGACGCCTTCAGGGCGTTGAACTTGCTCCGTTTTCTCGATATCCATGCCTTCGATGTCCATAATGGCAAATACTTTCTCAGCAGAGACGAATGCGCGCTGAGCATTGGTCATCTGATCGAAGATCCCGATGATTGGTTGGAAGATCCGCCCGATGTAATCGGCAAATGCATAGAATACCCCGAAGGCAATTGCTCCTTGCAGCGCATCTTTTCCGAAGAACCAGATCACCATCGCAGTTACCAGACTACCGATCGTACCTACGATATTGCGGGAGGAGAGGGCGAAGAGCCGGAATTGCTTGATTTGATTTACATAACGATCCTCATTCAATTTCTCAAATTCCTCGATGGTTGCCTTCTCTCTGCGGAATGCCTGAATGATCGGCATGACGACGATCGATTCGTTAATCTTGGCATTCATATCAGCTAGACGCGCACGCATTATGGTGATGAACACCTTGGAGTATTTAAGATGTATCTTCATGATGAGCACGAATAACGGCAGCAGCAAGAGACAGATGAGCGCCAGTTTTGCGTCAAGCAGGAATAAGGCAGTATAAATACCAAGAAGCTGGACGAAGCTCACGACGAATGTAGCCATAAAGCTCATGAACAAATCGCGAACCGCTTCGGTATCATTGGCGATTCTGGATACGACTTGCCCAATCGGCGTGTTGTCAAAATAACGCAAGGAAATGCGCTGAATATGCGTCATGAGATCCATCCGCATATTTTTGATAATTTGCAGTGCGGTTGTTTGCAGCATATAGGACTGTGTAAATGTACTAATGCTTGAAACCACTAATAGCAATAAATAAATTCCTAGCAATACGAGGATCGGTGACAGTTCAGCTGTGCCAGCCGACAAATACTTGTCGATAATCATTTTGGTAATATAAGGACCGCATAGCTCGGCACCTACTGCAATACATAGAATAAGCAGCGCTGCTATGATTCTGTATTTATAGACTAATGCATAGGATACAAGTCTTCTCGTAGTTGATTGTTGTGGCATTCATACACCTCCTTATAAGGTTGATTCTATTCCTCCAAGCTTGCTTCCATCTGCTGACGTTCCCACTGTTCTTTATACCAGCCGCCAAGCAGCATCAATTCCTCATGTGTGCCTTCTTCAATAATTCGTCCTTCATCCAGCACTAGAATCCAGTTTGCATGACTTACTGCTGATAAACGATGTGTTGTAATGAATGTGGTGCGGCCTGCACGTTCCATCCGAACCTGGTGCAGAATGCGGCTTTCTGTCCGAGCATCAACCGCTGATAGTGAATCATCGAGCAGCAATATTTCAGCATCGATTAGCAGGGCACGCGCAATAGCAACGCGCTGCTTCTGTCCGCCAGAGAGCATAACGCCATTCTCACCGACGATTGTAGCGAGTCCGTCAGGCATAGAGGCAATATCTTGGGTAAAGGAAGCCATTTCAATCGCTTTGGCGATCTCCTCATCTGTTGCTTGAGGCTTGCCCAGTGCAATATTATCCCGAATCGATCTCGATAGCAGCATATGCTCTTGTGGTACATAAGCGATGAAGCTTTTCATCTGATCCATGGCAATCTGTTCAATTGGGATATCTTCAATAAGTAGTGTATTTGGCTCGACTGCATATTGCCGAAGCAGTTGCTTAAGCAGGGTACTCTTACCACTGCCCGTACGACCTACAATTCCAAGCGTCTGACCACGCTCAAGTCGGAAAGAAATGTTTTGCAGGCTGGGCTGAGTTGCGGTTGGATAAGTGAAGGTGAGCTTCTTCATTTCAATACTGGCAATGCTGTCACCGAGCTGAATCGGGTTGTCGATATCTTGTATATCAGGCTGCTGCGATAGTGCATTATCCAGACGATCTGCAGAAGCGCTACCCCGCTGCAATACGTTAATGAATTCACCAAAGGAAATCATCGGCCAAATGAGCATTCCCAGATATATATTGAAGGAAATCAATTGTCCTAGCGATAATTCATGGTGTAGAACAAGATAGGAGCCATACCCAATGCCGATAGTGAAACTAATCCCGACGATCAGAGAGATGAGCGGCTGAAACAGGGCATTAAGGATCGAAACTTTCTTGTTCTTATTCATGACATCAGAGGTCACGTGGTCAAAAGCTGCCAGATCATGATCTTCCTGCACATAGGATCGGATAACGCGAATACCGGAGATGGATTCGAGGGCATGATCGTTCATTTTGCCAAAAGAAGTTTGTGCCGCTATAAACCGTTTGCGGATTCGCTGTCCCAGCATATTAATGACGACTGCCAGAAAGGGAAGTGGAATCAATGCGGCGAGCATCAGCCGATAATCCGTATAAGTAACCATCATCGTAATGACGACTGTCGAACCAACTAGGGTGTTGACGATGGTCATGACACCATAGCCTGTCGTCTGTCCGATTGCAAGAATGTCGTTAGTAGCTAGTGCCATTAATTGACCTGTACTATTGCGCTGGAAGAAGCCAGGCTTCATCTTCGTCAGATGCGTAAGCAAGCGACCTCTAAGCAAGCGTTCAACGAGAATAGCGTTGCCGAACAGAGTCGTCAGCCATATGTAGGTCATTACATAAAATAACAAGGCAAGGCCGATTAATGTTAGTACCGTTCGTGTCAAATCGTCTAAAGTTAAGTTTCCGTTTTTAACATGATCGATGGTCGTACCAATCATTTTGGGAGGGATGGTTGATAGCAAGCTAACCCCTGACATGAGCGTAATCGCTAGTAGATAGTGCACCCATCTTTGCTTAAAAAACCATTGCAGTCGAATTACAAAAGACAAATATTCCACCTCTTTCTTTAAAACGTAAAACTAATTGTATCGTTTCTGAGAACTTGCGTCTATTATTATTTTCAATATTTTAAAAATTTTGGATTGAAGTTTATGGTTCAAAACAATAATCAGTGGTTGACTAATAGCGGGAAGTTAATAGCACGGTGCAAGCAAATCATACGTATATTCCTGTAAACGAAAAGAGCGGGGGAGTATTTGCTCCTTACCGCTCTTTTCCAAATAATGACTAGTGTGGTTATGCTGTTAGCTAGCTTCCGTTTCCTCGAACTGGCTGTTATACAAGCTTTCATAGAAGCCGCCTTGAGCAAGAAGCTCTTCATGACTTCCTTGCTCAATAATGTCGCCGTCTTTCATAACAAGGATCATATCCGCATCGCGAATCGTGGATAAGCGATGAGCAATAACAAAGCTTGTGCGACCTTTCATGAGATTGGTCATCGCTTTTTGAATCAAGGTTTCTGTACGTGTATCGACAGAGCTTGTTGCTTCATCCAAGATCAAGATTTGAGGATCTGCAAGAATGGCGCGTGCGATCGTAAGCAATTGTTTTTGCCCTTGAGAGACGTTGCTTGCCTCCTCATTGAGTACCATATCGTAACCGTCTGGAAGTGTACGAATGAAGTGGTCTACCTGAGCTGCCTTGGCCGCTGCAAGCACTTCTTCATCTGTTGCACCCAGCTTACCGTATCGGATATTCTCTTTGATGCTTGTGTTATAGAGCCAAGTGTCCTGCAATACCATACCGAACAAGGAACGCAGATCGTTACGTGTAAAATCTTTAATATTCACGCCATCGATCAGAATGGCTCCTTCTTGAATATCGTAGAAGCGCATAAGCAGCTTAATAATCGTTGATTTACCTGCCCCAGTTGGTCCGACAATTGCGACCTTCTGTCCATTGTGGACAGTTGCTGAGAAATTATTAATAACTGTCTTATCTTCGTTATAACCAAAGTGAACATTCTCGAAAGTCACATCGCCTTTAATATCCGCAATAGATGCTGGTGTTTTTGTATCCTCTGGCTCTTCCTCTTCCGCGAGGAATTCAAATACACGTTCAGCAGCAGCAACTGTTTGTTGCAGGACATTGGAGATGTTGGCCACCTGTGCAATAGGTTGTGTGAACTGGCGCATATATTGGATGAACGCTTGAATATCACCGACCGAAATTCTACCATTAACCGCCAAATATCCGCCGAAAATACTGATCGCAACATACCCGATATTTCCGATAAACATCATAATAGGCATCATCATCCCAGATAGGAACTGTGATTTCCAAGCGGATGTATACAGTTTATCGTTATGCTTAGCAAATTCTTTGACAGATTCTGCTTCACCATTGAAAGCCTTCATGACCATGTGACTGCCGTACATTTCCTCGATATGTCCGTTGACACTACCCAAATATTTCTGTTGATTGACAAAATGCTTCTGTGATTTCTTCACGATGAACGCAATGAAGATGAACGATACCGGAAGAACAGCTAATGCAACAAGCGACATTTGCCAACTGATGGAGAACATCATAACCAGAATACCGATGATGCTTGTAACCGAAGTAATGATTTGCGTCATGCTTTGGTTCAAGCTTTGGCTGATGGCATCGACATCGTTGGTGATGTGGGATAACACTTCACCATAGCTCTTTTTATCAAAATATTTAAGCGGTAGTCGATTGATTTTGGCCGCAATGTCACGGCGTAGGTTATAAGTCACCTTCATCGACACACCCGACATGACATAGCCCTGTAAATAAGCGAATATAGCACTGACTAAGTACAAAGCAACAAGGATGATCATAATTTGACCGATATAGCCAAAATCAATGCCTGTTCCTGTGCCTGAAATCATATCCATAACACCTTCAAAAATCTTGGTTGTGGCGTTACCGAGAATTTTAGGACCAAGAATATTAAAGATAGTTGAGGCAATGGCAAATACAATGACGATAAAGATCGCTACTTTGTATTGTGCCAAATAAGAAGTCAGCTTCTTGAATGTTCCTTTAAAATCTTTGGCTTTGGCGACGGGCATCATCATTCCGCCTGGACCACCTGGGCCACCTGGACCGCCGTGTCCGCCGCGTTTAGGTTGTTTGAATTTGGAGGCCTTGTCGCTCATTGTAATTCCTCCTTCGATAGCTGAGATGAAGCAATTTCATAATAGGTTGGGCAGTCACGTAGAAGCTGCTCGTGCGTACCGATTCCAACGACTTCACCATCGTTAATTACGATAATTTGCTCTGCATTCATAATCGTGCTGACACGCTGTGCGACGATAAGAACGGTACTGTTGCTAGTATTCTCTTTGAGCGCACGTCTTAGAGCTACGTCTGTTTTATAATCAAGTGCTGAGAAGCTATCGTCAAAAATATAGATCGGTGCTTTCGTCACGAGTGCACGAGCGATCGATAGACGCTGCTTTTGTCCGCCTGAGACGTTAGCTCCGCCCTCGGAAATGGCCTTGTCATAGCCTTCCTCTTGCTTCGAAATGAATTCCTCTGCTTGCGCAATTTTCGCCGCTAATTGAACTTCTTCATCCGATGCTTCTTTCTTACCGTAACGCAGGTTTGATGCGATTGTTCCTGTCAGCAAAACGCCTTTTTGCGGAACATATCCGATTTGCTCATGCAGATCGAATTGCGTAACATCTTTGACATTGACGCCATTTACGAGTATTTCGCCTTCTGTCACATCGTAGAAGCGTGGAATCAGATTGATTAATGTTGATTTACCTGCGCCCGTTGAGCCGATAATGGCGGTCGTTTCGCCTGGTCTTGCCGTAAACGAGATGTTGTGCAGCACATCTTCCGCTGCATTCTCATAATGGAAGCTGACGTTACGGAATTCAACGAATCCGAGCTTATCATTGTTAAATGATTTAGGCTGTTTAGGATCAATAATCGATGGTTCTGCAGCAAGTACTTCTGCAATCCGAGTTGCGGATACAGAGGCACGTGGAACCATGATAAACATCATCGAGATCATTAAGAAGGACATGATGATTTGCATTGCATATTGCATGAACGCCATCATGTTACCGACTTGCATAGAGGCATCGGCAATTTGCTTGGAACCGATCCAGACAATAAGTAATGTGATGATGTTCATAATGAACATCATGGCAGGGAACATGAATACCATGACGCGGTTGACGAAGAGGTTTGTTTTGGTTAAATCCTGATTCGCAGCGTCAAAGCGGTTCTCTTCGAACTTCTGTGTACCGAATGCTCTTACAACCATAAGTCCACTTAAATTTTCTCTGGAAACGAGGTTAAGCTTATCAATGAGCTTTTGAATAATCTTGAATTTAGGCATGGCTACACCGAATACAATACCGATCAGTGCGATTAGTAAAGCAACGGCAATTCCAATAATCCAAGTCATGGAAGCATTCTCGCGAAGCACCATAATAATACCACCGATACCGAGGATCGGTGCATAACATAAGATCCGAATTCCCATTGTGATCAATGTCTGGATTTGTGTAACGTCATTTGTTGTACGCGTAATAAGGGAAGACGTTGAGAATTTATCAAATTCGTTATTCGAGAAGCTCTCCACCTTGTGGAATATATCTCTGCGAATTTTCTGGGCTACGCCAGCAGCAACTTTGGCTGACAAATAACCGACTCCGACTGAAGCTATCGCACCACCGAGTGCAATAAGCAGCATGTATAATCCAGTTTGGACAATATACGAAGTCTGAATACTGCCTACGTCCATGCCAAGCTCATCGTAGAGCATTTTAACAAAGACGACACCTGTTTGGTTTTGTAAGGACGGCTCCATTTGACTTGCCGTTTCTCTAGCAGGATCCATTATTTCTGGCGGTAATTTTTGGAACAACGGGATCGAAGCATAAAGCTCTTCGAAATTAACACTACTCATATCGCTTGTCTTGGCAGGCGTGCTGGCTTGATCTCCTGATTTAGCTGCAAGCTCTTTGGAGACATTAATAAATGTTCCAGCTGCTGTACCGAAGATTCCATTCAACTCATCGGTTGTATTTGGACCTTCCGTATTGCGAACATAAATATTGGATGTTTCAACTAAAGGATAATCCTTGATATATTGTTTATCCCCCGCAAGAACAAGCGTGTAATTTTTTTCAACAACGGCTTTATCTTGCTCTGACATAAAGGTGGTCATTAACGTATAACCATTTTCACTAATAGCCTCTGGCACTGCATCCTTGATCCCGCCTTGCTGAATACCTGTATTCACGATATCAGACATGAAGCTAGGTAAGTTCAGATCAGACATCGCTTGACCGAATAGAAGTACAATCGATAAGATCAGTGTCACGATGAAAGGCCGTAAATATTTAGCAAGTTTCATCATATAGTGGTGCTTCCTTTCGCAAAAAAAATGAGATAACAGATTGTGTTACTTAGCGTGCTCAGCTCGAATTTCATTTATCACATCATACAGACGGTTGAACAGATGAATCAGTTCAGCGGTATCGCTATTTCCTAATCTGCTCACAACTTCGTCCATAAATGTCATAAACTCTTGTGTTACCTCCTCTAGTATCGATTTGCCTTGCTCAGTAAGACGAATATAAACTACGCGCCTGTCATTTTTCGTTGTAACACGTTCCACATAATTCTTCTCTTCAAGTCCATTGACCATTTGAGAAACAGAAGGAGGTGATATTTTGAGACGCTCGCTGAGTTCAGATACCTTCATACCTGGTGGAACCGCACCTGCTTCATGCGTATGAGATTGTTCCTTCATAAACTCATAGAGCACATGCATCATCACATGCTCTCCCCTTGGAATCTTGACATCAGAACTAGCCATGGAATGCATTCGTTTGAATTTAGACATGGCTTCCAATAGTTGTCGTCCCTGACTTTTATTGTTAGGCATATTGGACCTCCAGTTTTGTTACGCAACCAAATTGTTTGGTACATAATATATTAGTATACCTAACTAATTACACATAAACAAGTTTCTGAAACAGGGAATTTTTATGTATTATAGACTTTATAACATTCATGTAATAAAGGTGTTGCTGTACGCGGCATGTGATACAATGTCTGCATAATGACCATATAGGAGTTGACCATAAGTGAGCCAAGAAATTAATGAACAAGAATTAATCAACCATATTGCAAGTGAAACGGGTGTCGATGTAAAGAGTATTCAAATGGTTCTAAAATATGAGCAGAAATTTATTAACGACGCCAAAGCGGATAAAAAGGGAGAAGTTGATATTGATATCGATGATCTTGTCGATTACGTGTTAAGTAAGGCCGATGTGAAGTTAGATGAGATGACAGTTGAAGAGATTCTGGATATCGAAATGAATTACCTGATCAAAAAAGGTGTCGCGGGGTATTTGGATTAAGGGACTTTTCTGACAAGCAGACTAATCTACCTAAGGGAAAGTCCCTTAGGTTATTTAGCGTTTCTTTCATACTGATCGTACACAAAAAAATGTCGAATAAAGGAATAAAGTAAAAGAGCGAGAACTAATTAAAGAATCATGAGTTAACAAGATGCACATGAAGGGGGAAGAATTAAGTTTGAAGAAGCAACTAGTTGGAATTCTGTTGTCATTATCTTTTTTGATTGGTATGCTGCCATTTCCAAGCGCTGAGGCAAGTACAAAAGATGAATGCTATGAACAGGTTCGAGAAGCACGAATGCCAAGGCCAAGTAGTGCAATCGATTCCAGTGGCAAGGAAGTGAAATTGGATAATTCAGCTAGACCTCATCCAGAGAATGAAGTTTATGCTTGTGTAAACGGGGCATTGTTGGTGACAGATGTACCGATTGCAGAAGAGCAAGGATCTACGTTAATCCCCATGAGAGCACTGCTTGAGGCATTAAAGGCAGATATTCAGTGGGATACTAAAACGAATACTGTAACCGCTAAGCTAGAAGATCAAACAATCAGGCTGCAAGTCGATAACCCAGTTGCAACGATTAATGGTCAAGAGTTAGCCATGCAGGTACCTGCACGGATGATTCAGAATCGGGTACTTGTCCCTCTGCGGTTCGTTTCAGAGCAGTTGAACAGCTCTGTCGTATGGCAGCCAGGAAAGCGAATCATTCATATTTATTCTTATCCGGAATTAAGAGTTAAGGCCTTAAGCGGCATTAGCTCGAATGAAACGGATGATTACAGTTATAATAACTATTTCTCTACATCGAGCCGTTATCTATTTAACAGCAATGGAATCATGACGATGGCCGAAGAGAAACTGAATGATTTACATATTCAACAATTCAACTCAGACTTTTTGAAAATCAAAGATTTCTCTGTTCCGTTCGAATTGTCGAATCTAGGCGGCGTTCACGCGGGTGAAGATGGCAATTATTATGCGATATTTGGCGATGGAAACTTGGAAGAATCAAGTGCAAAGTCTGTATATCGGATCGTAAAATACGATAAGAATTGGACCAAGCTCGATCAGTTGGATATCAAGGATGTGTATGTGACAATCCCGTTTCGTTCAAGCAACTTATCCATGGACAGTTATCAAGGCAAACTGGTCGTCTATTCAGCAAGACAGCGTTATTTAACACCTGATGATGGGTTGCATCATCAATCGAATATTGTATTCCAAGTTGACATGAAAACGATGAAGCTGCTATATGCAGAGGGGATGTGGCCACGTAATCACGTTAGTCATTCCTTTGCCAATTATGTTCGTTTTGACGGTAATAAAATCGTTTATGCAGATCATGGAGACGCTTATCCTCGGTCAATCGTCGTACAAGTGGAAGAGAATGGGCAGATGCTTAGTAAAACGGATGTATTAAAGTTCCCTGGGAAGATTGGGGATAATTATACTGGTGCTCGTCTGGGAGGCCTTGAAGTAGCGAGAGATAACTATTTGGTCGTGGGATCAAGTGTCTCACTAACAGAGAGGTACGGACAGAGCAAAGCTCAAAATTTATTTTTAGGTGTCCTTCCGAAGAGTTCGAAATCAGCGGAAGTGCAGTGGCTAACAAATCATTCCGTTCGGTCTGAAGTCGAAATCATTGAGACACATATCGTTAAGATTACGGACAATAAATTTGTCCTCATGTGGACTGAAATAGATCGCAACACGAATAAAGAAGTTATGAGCTATATGGTTGTTGATGGTACAGGCAAAGAACTGCGCAAAGCAACTAAACTGGTAGGTATAGCTTCACCAGGCAACCTAACTCCACTCGTGAAGGGAAACACAATTAGCTGGTATTACTTTAACTCGACAAATTTAGATCCTGAGAAAAAAGATGGGATTGAGTTGTACGAACTTACCATCGAATAATTGGACACGCAACCAAAAACCGACTTTGCTACCTGCAGCAAAGTCGGTTTGCTCTTTATTCCTGCATCGTTAGAATCACAGGACCGTCGTCTGTGATCGCAAGTGTATGTTCATACTGAGCGGATAATCCGCCGTCCATCGTTCTTGCTGTCCAGCCGTCGCTGTCCATTTTGATCAAATAAGTGCCTGTATTCAGCATAGGCTCAATCGTAATGACCATCCCTGCTTTGAGACGTACACCTTTGCCTGGAGAGCCGTAATGCGGTACTTGTGGGTCTTCATGCATGTCTTTGCCGATTCCGTGTCCAATAAAATGACGAACGACAGAGAAGCCTTGCGCTTCTGCATGTTTCTGGATCGCATGACCGATATCGCCAATCCGATTCCCTACAACGGCTTGCTCGATACCCAGGTATAGGCATTCTTCTGTTACGGTAAGCAGCTTATCAGCTTCTTCAGATACTTGACCTACGCGGTAACTCCACGCAGAGTCAGATAATGCGCCATTTAGGTTAACGACCATATCAATGGTAACGATATCGCTATCCTTCAACGGTTCTTTACTTGGGAATCCATGACAGATCACATCATTAACCGATGCGCATGTCGCGAAGGGAAATCCGTGATAACCTTTCTGCTCGGGTGTTGCGCCGCGATCGCGTAAGAATTTCTCAACAAATTCATCTATTTCAAGTGTCGTAATGCCTGGTTTAATTAAATTCCGCAATGCTTGGTGACACTCAGCTAGAATTTTACCCGATGTACGCATGTCTTCAATTTCTTGTTTGGTTTTTAGTATGATCATGATAGTCCTTTCCTTAAAAGAGGTTTATAAATATAACTGCTATATATATTTTACCACTTTTATAGAAATCATGAACCCTTTACTATTTTTCTACCAAAGAAAACAGCAAAATTGAGATATTTATACATGCAATCGGCATCCTCAAATCCTGCCTGCTTCATCCATCTAATATAGTCTGCGTGCTTAGCACCAACGCTTAATTCGAGCCACTTCATGACCTTATCAATTTCGGCTTCAGTTAAGATTCCTTGATTAACATGCGTGATCCAGCGCCTGTAAGAGTATGCATCCGAGTAAGCCGAATTACCTAGGATAAGATCCGCGTTTATAAAGACGCCGTCGTCTGTGAGCAGCTGATGGATGCGTTCGAATAGTTGCTTTTTGCCAGGGTGGGTTAACTGATGTATGGATAAAGACGAAATGACCATATCATAGGGTCCAGTAAAAGGATGGGTTGCATAGTTGGTCACTATAAAGTTGATGTTAGGATTTTGATCGAATCGCAGCCTTGCTCCTTCAAGCGACTCGCTGCTGCAGTCTGCTAGTGTTAGCTGAGCTTTCGGGTATTTACGCAGCACCATACTGGAGAGTAGGCCAGTCCCAGCACCTAAGTCCAAAATTCGCGGAGCTGGATTGTCCGTTTCGGCTAGGGCTGCTGCCATTTCGTAGAACTCATCAAAGCAAGGAATTAATAGTTTTCTTTGTCGGTCATAGTTGCTAGCGATCGCGTCAAATAAATAGTTAGTAGATGGATTCACGAAACTCTCCTCCTCAAATCGTGATGCTTACCCTCATTGTAATCAACAAAGTCATCTGGTGTGAAGTACCATTAAGACTATAGGCACTACCTATTCTGGACGAAGGTAACGAGGCGATACACTACGCACCTCTGCTATGACTAGCGTATATAATAACGTATTAACAAGCTATGTTTTAAATAACAAGTTTAGGGCATAGCATGCTTTGTAGGTGCTGACATGATGAGAATCTTATTTGATAGCAAGAGTAAAGCACATAAGCAGCCGTTCGGCTGTATTCGGCAGGATGAATTATGCATGCTTACGATTCATATTCCAAGTGCTGCAAACGCAGTTAAGGCACTGATCCGTCTGGAAGGTCCAGATGGATACTACCAAGAGATATCGATGCAATGCACAGCTTCCGTTAACTCCTATGATTACTATACGGGTTCATTCGCACTACAACATTGTAATTTATACGAATACTTTTTTCGCATTGTGACGGAAAACTCTGAGTTCCTACTATTTAAAGAAGGAAGTTGTCAAACGACAGTTGGCACCAGCGGTCGTAAGTGGCAATTAACTTGCTATGATAAACATTATGATACGCCGAGCCACTATAAAGGTGGCATTATGTATCAAATCTTCCCCGATCGATTCTATCAGCAGGAAAGCTGTGATCTTTCAGAAAAGATGAAGCCATTTACAGTGCATGAGCACAAAGAAGATACGCCGAATTATTTGCCTGATGCTGCAGGTCAGATCCAGAACAACGATTTCTATGGTGGCAATCTTAAGGGGATTAAAGCGAAGCTGCCTTATTTGAAGGATTTGCATGTAGCGACGATCTATTTAAATCCAATTTGTATGGCATTCTCGAATCATCGTTATGATACAGCAGATTATTTACGGGTTGATCCGATGCTCGGAACGATGCAGGACTTTATTGATTTATGTGCTGAGGCGCATAAGCTTGGGATGAAAATTATTCTGGATGGTGTTTTTTCACATACGGGCAGCGATAGTGTGTATTTTGATATTCGGAATCGCTTTGGCAATGGTGCTTACCATCATCCTGATTCACCCTATAGACCATGGTATCAGTTCACGAATTATCCTCATCAATATGAGAGCTGGTGGGGGATTCATACGCTGCCGCAGGTCAATAAGCTTGAGCGAAGCTATGTGGATTTTATATTGGATGCAGACGATAGCGTGGTTCGTTACTGGTTGAAAGTAGGAGCAGACGGCTTCCGGTTAGATGTTGCGGATGAACTACCCGATGAGTTCATTCAACGGTTACATCAAGTCGTGAAAGAGGTTAAGAAGGACGCAATCGTTATCGGTGAAGTATGGGAGGATGCATCTAACAAGGTAAGCTATGGGGTCAGGCGTCATTATTTTACACGTGCGGAGCTTGATTCTGTTATGAACTATCCTTATAAGGATGCCATTATTGGCTTCGTTCGAGGAGATCGTACGGGCGCCGAGCTAGCTGATACGGTGATGACACTTGCAGAGAATTATCCGAAGCAGATACTCGATTGCGTGATGAACAGCTTATCAACACACGATACCATGCGGATCCTTACAGCGGTTGGCGTTCAGGATCATAATTTGCCTAAAGAAATGAAGGCTAAACATCGGCTGACGAATCAACAATTGATAGATGCTATTCAAAAAGAAATGCTAGCTGCATTCCTGCAATATACATTGCCAGGAAGTCCTTGTATCTATTACGGAGATGAAGTTGGATTAGAAGGCTTTGAAGATCCTTTCAATCGTCGATTTTTCCCTTGGGAGCAGGTGAATGAGGATCTGCTTGCCTATTATCAAGAACTAGGTTGGATTAAGTCTAGTTATCATGCGCTAGCGACGGGTCATATTGAAGTGATCATCGAGCATCCACATGTATTCGGGTTTACTAGAACATGCGATGACTCCTGTTTGACGATTATTGCGAATGCAGGAGCAGAGCTTTATGAATGG
Source organism: Paenibacillus albiflavus (assembly GCF_004344915.1). GTDB lineage: Bacteria > Bacillota > Bacilli > Paenibacillales > NBRC-103111 > Paenibacillus_AM > Paenibacillus_AM albiflavus. The sequence continues at coordinate 210,710 of NZ_SKFG01000006.1, forward strand.
AAAAGAGCAGGAGAGGCGGTCATCTACAGTCGTAACTGTGTTTGCTTATCTGAGCGCATCCTGCTCGATCAATATGGATTTGTTTTGATGGCTTAACACTAAAATAAGTTCTTGACACCTGCGTAGTGATCGCTGCGATGACGGATCATTCTTACGATCGCTGTTGTCACCAAATTTCCTGATCAGATTAGCCATTAGTGGGTAGAAATTCGGTGACAAAGGCGACCGCTAACGCTTCTCCAGAACGATTCCGTCCTCTCCGCTCCTTCACTTTTGGCAAGAGCTTATTATTGTTTTGAGCCATCTTGATAGAGCATAGATAATCAAATGCTATGTATTTGCCTTTGTAGTTAACTTCCTCATTTCGACTGCAAGCTCATCGAGGTGAAGGAAGCTTTCGACAACTTCGCCAATTCGGGTGTCTTGCGTGTTCATGTTAGCCGCAACTTCTTTAATGGAAGCCGTTGTTTCCTCGGTAATGCTAGCGATCGTGGAGATTTCTTCTGTAATTTTGATGTATTGTTGGTGTAAATGCTCTGCTGATTGTTCAACTTCCACTGCTTGCAGGTCAACTTTGGTGGAGTTGTCTGCAACATGAATCATGGCATCGGCGACTCGAGCGGCGACGACACTTCCTTCAATGGCTGATTGTTGGCCCAGTAGGATTTGTTCAGCCGCTTCGTCTGTTTTCGTACGAATTGTTTCAAGAATTTCACTGATTTGCTCAGTAGACTGTTTGGAGGATTCCGCTAGTTTGCGAATCTCACTCGATACGACCGCGAATCCAGCTCCATGTTCGCCTGCACGTGCTGCTTCTATAGCTGCATTCAGTGCAAGCAGGTTCGTTTGGGTCGAAATATGGTTAATCGTCGTTACGATGTCGGTGATTTGTTTATTTTGCTCATTTAGTTGATTCATCAGCACGGCAGCTGCATGAATGGTCTCATTAATATGATCCATCTTAATTTTCAAATCGATCGAGACTTCGTTGCCATTATTCGTTAACTGTACGTTCTTATCGGATAAGTCTCTCATTGCAGATGTACGTTCAGCAAGCGCCGCAACTGCTTGTTCAATTAGACTTGCTGATTCGTTAATGTCGGATATGCTTCTAGCCTGAATCTCTGTACTGCTGGATATTTCAGCGAAAACGGAAGTGACCTCTTTGGATATGACGCTTGTCGAAGTGACATTCTCTTTTAGCTTACTACTAAATCCGTTCAGCAGATTAAGGGAGGAAGCAACTTGATCAACAATCTCCTGTGAATGATTGCGTTCGTTCATGGCAGTCTCTCGTTGTTCAGTTGCTTCCGCTTGGAGATTCTCGCTGAAACGTGTGGATGCAATTAACGGAAGCGCAATTAAGAATAAGTAGAGGTAGATGGTATAAGCCGCGTTATTGCCAAAGATTTCGCTATAAGGACTAATGAATAAATAAATGGTAAATCCAAGACCAAGCAAGCTGGAGAATAGGATCGCACGAAAATTACTATATAACGTCATGATGGACAGGTTCACATATACGAGAAAGTAAGTCGTAATTACGGCACCAGTTGTCATTAGGAGGAAGGCAAGGATGGTTACGATAATCGAGATAAAATACATAATATAATTCTCTAGCCAACGTTTGTAGGTTAAGATTGTGGCTAGTCCACAGGTGATCCCTCCTGTAATGAGTAGGACAATAATCGAGCTAGTTGGTGCATCCGTAAGATAGGTCACCGCAATACCTAATATCAGCATTCCCCAGATAATGCTTACAAGAAGCTTATTTCTTCGATACAGGGTTTCTGTATTCGTGTTTATCACCAAAGAACCACCTTCCGACACAATATGTGCATAATATTTAGAATGATACAAATTATTATATTATAGCCTACTCTATTCGACTAGTAGGATTTGCCAGCTCAATATATAGTAATACTTTATTAACCATTACACGATTGGGGCTGGTTAATGTTACAATATGGATTATTAAGGAGAAATAGGAGTAGATAGATATGCAGAATATTACTGTTCTAGTTGCTGATGATGAAGTTGAAATTGCAGATTTAATCGCATTGCATTTGGAAAAAGAGAACTATCGTGTCATCAAAGCATTCGACGGGCAAGAAGCCATTCGAATTATCCAATCGCAGCCGATCGATTTAGCGATATTAGATATCATGATGCCGAAGCTTGATGGCTATGATGTAACTCGGCAGGTTCGCGAGCAGTTCGATATGCCTATTATTTTTTTAAGTGCGAAAGCTTCCGATTTTGATAAAATAACAGGTCTTGTCATCGGGGCAGATGATTATATGACCAAGCCGTTCAATCCGATGGAGCTTGTTGCTCGTGTGAATGCTCAGCTAAGAAGGGCGAAGCGCATGAATCAGTCCTTGGCTGCCGAGCATAATGTGCTTGAAGCAGGCGGGCTTATTATCGATAGCGATCAACGCAGAGTGACCTTATACGGAGAAGAAATTGAGCTGACTCCAAAGGAGTTCAACATCTTGCATTTGCTTGCTAGTCATCCCAAAAAGGTATTTAGTGTGGAGAATATTTTTGAGCATGTGTGGGGTGAAGCTTATTTTGAAGGAGGCAATACGGTAATGGTGCATATTCGTGCACTCCGCAAAAAGCTCGGTGAAGATAAGAACAAGAATAAGCTGATCAAGACAGTATGGGGAGTAGGGTATTCATTCAATGGCTAAAATGATTCGCAGCTTCCGGTCGAAGGTACTTCTGATATTTGGATTTAGTATGCTGCTATCGGCTACGATCACCTATGCCTTCTACAAAGTCCTTCAATATTATTATCGTGAGAATGCGAAGCTTGGAGATTCGTGGGATTACCTGCGCAGATTTATCGCAAGCGTCGGGGACATTAACTTCTTCCTTATTTTCTTCACACCGCTCGCTATTTTATTTTTCTTTATTCTAACAAAGCCATATCTGGCTTACTTTAAAGTCATCTCAAACGGGATTCACCATCTAGCGAACGGGAATTTCCAGAATCGGATCCATATTTCGTCTTATGACGAATTTGGTGAAATTGCAGAGGACATTAATTTGGCAAGTGAGAAGCTACAGCAGGCTGTGGAAAAAGGGGATTTTGCTGAAAATAGTAAAGATCAGCTTGTCGTCAATCTGGCTCATGATTTGCGCACACCGCTTACCTCCGTTATTGGTTACCTGGACTTGATTCGTGAGGATGATCAGTTAACAGATGAACAGAAGCGGCATTATATGAATATCGCTTACACCAAATCCAAGCGACTAGAGAGGCTCATCGATGAGCTTTTTGAGATAACCAAGGTAAACTACGGCAAGCAGAAGCTTCATAAGTCACCGATCGATATTAGTCAGTTGCTGATGCAGGTTAATGAAGAACTGTACCCTGTTATTGAGAATAATGGACTAGTATCCAGGCTTAATATTGCTCCAGCTTTGAATACAATTGCTGATGGAGAGCTGCTGGCACGAGTCTTTGAGAATTTGGTAAGCAATGCGGTTAGGTATGGAAATGATGGACAATTCATCGATATCAATGGGCAAGTTGAAGATGGATTTGTCGTTGTGCAGGTCATTAACTATGGGAACGAGATCGCAGCTAATGAGCTGCCCTATATATTCGATATGTTCTATACCAGTGACCAGTCGCGCACGCAGCAGGAAGGTAGTACTGGACTCGGTCTTTACATTGCTAAGAATATTATTGAACAGCATGGTGGAACGATTACAGCCGAAAGCAGCCTAATCCGTACTTTATTCGAGGTACGACTGCCGATTGTTAATGGGTAGGGAGTGTAACGCAACCGTCCTTAAAGACGGTGAGACCGTTTCTTCTTGTTGGCCTTCAACTGGCACGCAAATTGCTTTTTTTGTCCACCCTAAATAGTTTGCCTGCATTTCGTACAGGCAAATTTGCTTTTTAACGTGTAATATTTATTTTGCCTGTATTTTGTACATCCAAAAGTGGCTAGCCCCCTCAAAATGGCTTATTGAGCTAATTTTGAATGTACATTTTGCAGGCAAAGGCGAAATTTATTAATAAAATTGCTTTTTGACTGTATATTTTACATTCAAACTCACAAATCAACGATGAAATCTATGTTATAGAGCGATTTGCGAAATTTAAGGAAAAGTTTAAATAATGCTTACTACTTTATTAAAACATTTGCTCTAATCTTTATCGTAAAGAAAGTGATAAGGAGAGTTCAATTGTATGAAAAAGTGGGGCATTATTTTTATATTGGCGCTGGGCGTAGCAATTGCGATTGCGAATAAGATCCCTCTGATCCATCAAGATATAGACGCACCGGAAGAATCGTATGATTCACAAATTTCTCAAGTGGCAGCCGTACCGACGGCTCGGCCAGAGACGATGTCTAATATGCAGCAGAAAAAAATTACACCAGATCAAGTGTATCAAGGGAATCTACTATTAGTGAATGCGGAGTATTCACTTCAAGAAAATGCAGAACAACAGGATATTGTTCAGCTTTCGATGCATCCCGATTTAGTAGAAGGCTATGCTTTATTTGATAGAACGATTCGAATATCCAAGAATGTAGCTTATCAATTGAACAAGATGATCACTGCCGCTAGTGAAGATGGCGTAAATCACTTCTTGCTTAGCAGTGGTTACCGAGATTTAGATGAGCAGAAGAAGCTCTATAAGGATATGGGTGCCAGCTATGCACTTCCTGCTGGGTCAAGTGAACATAATTTAGGCTTGTCCGTCGATATGGGGTCCACGCAGAAGAAGATGGAGGATGCTCCTGAAGGTAAATGGCTTGCCAAGCATTCTGCTGAGTATGGTTTCATCCTACGCTATCCCAAAAACAAAGTGGATGTGACGGGGATTGAGTTTGAACCGTGGCATTTTCGCTATGTAGGGCTGCCTCATAGCCTGATCATGCAGAAGAATGAATGGGTACTTGAAGAGTATCTGGATGAGTTGCAAGCAAAGAAACAGATAACGTTTGAATTAAAGGGTAAGAAGTATCAGATCAACTATTACCCTTACTCACGTAATTTAACTGTTCCTGTACCAAAGGATCGCGAATATGAAGTATCAGGCGATAATCGTGGTGGTGTTATTGTGACGATTGGGCAGTCCAATTCCTGACAGGTCTTAAATTTCTTTCTGATTTATAATATAGTGGTTATATCAAACAACCAGAAGGATGAAGACAATGAACTATAAAATGATCGTGCTAGATTTGGATGATACGCTATTACAAGATGATCATACGATCTCTCCGAGAACGAAGCAGGCGCTAATGAAGGCGCAGGAGGCAGGCGTTAAGGTTGTGCTTGCATCAGGCCGACCAACATTCGGAATGGTAGAAGTGGCACAGGAGTTAGAACTAGAGAAGTACGGTAGTTTCATTTTATCTTATAACGGTGCGAAGATAACGAATTGCAAAACGGGTGAGGAGCTATTCAGCAGCACTTTGTCTGTTGAAACGGTACACGAGTTATATGAAATCAGTCAGCAAGAGGGAATTTTGATTCAAACGTATGTTGGCGATGATATTGTGACGGAAACGGATAATGAATTTACAGATATTGAAGGCGTCATAACTGGTATGCGAATTGTGATAGTCGATAGCTTTGTTCAGGCTGTACAAGAGCCCGTGGTCAAATGCTTGATGCTTGCAAACCCTGAGCAGCTTGTCGTCATAGAGAAGAAGCTGCAGCAACAGCTAGCTGGCCGAATGAGTGTTATGCGTTCCAAGCCATTCTTCCTTGAGTTTACTGAAGCTGGTGTAGATAAAGGAACAAGCTTGCATCAACTAGCCCTGAAGCTTGGAATCAAGCAGGAAGAAGTGATCGCGATGGGCGACAGCTATAATGATCTTGCTATGATCCAGTATGCGGGACTCGGGGTTGCAATGGGTAACGCACCCGATGATATTAAGCAAATCGCTAATTATGTAACGGATACGAATAAGAATGATGGCGTTGCAAAGGTAGTTGAACAATTCGTGCTTGGCGAGCCTGTGCTTGCCTAATAAGAATAGTAAGCAATGACTAAGGAAGTTAGCTTCTCTAGTCATTGCTTTTTTTGCGGTAGAGGAGAATAACCGATATTGTGGAATATTATAGGGGATATCGATAGATTTATATAGGAGATCGCATATGGCTGCATTTATGACAGGTATTTTGCTCGCTTTAAGTCTTATTCTCCCGCTAGGGGTACAGAATGTGTTTATTTTCAATCAGGGTGCTGCGTCGCCACGATTCGCAAAGGCTCTGCCAGCCGTTGTCATGGCAGCAATATGTGATACGTTATTAATCCTGCTTGCCGTGCTTGGATTATCAGTTGCGGTATTTGCTGTGACTTGGATCAAGACGGTCGTACTTGGCGTTGGAGTCGTTTTCCTCTTATATATGGGCTATATAACATGGAGGTCAGCAAGCTCACAGCGTGAAGCGGGACAGGAGCCAGTCATGCTGTCTGCACGCAAGCAGATCGCATTCGCAGCGTCCGTTTCTCTGTTAAATCCACATGCGATTCTAGATACGGTCGGTGTTATCGGGACAAGTTCATTGCATTATACAGGTCTGGATAAGATCCTATTTACCGTATCGACGATTGGTGTGTCATGGGTGTGGTTTTTTGGGCTTGCAGCTGCAGGACATTATCTAGGCAAATTAGATACAACGGGGCGATGGATTAGCTGGATTAATCGTGTATCTGCCATCATCATATGGGGAATTGCGATTTATTTACTTTCTTTACTAATCTGGTAACGCAACACCGTTTTGAGCTTCTCGGGAGCAACCTTGCGAGCATCGGATAAATAAATTTCACGATGGGTATATGTCTTTTTCTTTAGGCTATTCTCGTTACAGAATTCATTCATTAATTTGAAGCTCTCAGGTTCGTTGTCATAGGAGCCAAGGTGGAGCATTTGCACACATAAGCCATCTTCCACATAACTGAATTCGATTTGGTTAAGCAGTGGGTTTGGCGACTTGTTACTAACCATTTGGAGAACTTCATCGGCTAAAGCCTGGTTCAGGTAATCAGGCTGCCTGATCATTATCGTGTATACAAGCTGGCTCTTGTCCCACTGCTTGGCTTGTCTTCCTTCCTCAGATAGATCCCAAATTCCCTCAAGCGGAAATACGGTGTAATCATAGTAGCCAGCAGGAGTAATGCCTTTCTTTGGCAGCATTTTGACTGCGTAGGCTAACGAATAGAGGACACCAACTTTCTCCAAGAAAGCATCCTTATTCGGATCCCCTTCACCCTTGATCATGAAAAAAGGCAACTTAGGCACATTCACAAGCTGCGGTGTTCTTGCAGGCAGGTACAAATCCTTGGCGTGTTTCTTCCATTCATATTTCATATGTGATCCCTCCTTAATAAGAATAAATTACGATAGTTAACTTGACAGGTGTCTGTCATATTTAACTTGGTTACGAAAATTATGTATAACAAATATAACTTCCCTAAAGAACTTATCTTCTATATAATGGTAACCAAATATCAGGAGGTGTTCGCAATGTCAGTTATCTACCAATGTAACTTAAATGCAAAGAACAATAAAAGAGATGGTAGAGCGATACGCGCTTAATGCGCTAGTAGGTAAATGAAAGCAACTGCTTAGCTAGAAGTGATGAATCGTCGTCTACCATGAAGGGTGGACATAGTTTTGAAGAAAAATATAAGTGCGTCGCAAATTTACATCATCATGATGTTTGTACTTTCCCTTGCGAATAGCACGATGTTTACGACGTATGCGATTTATTATGTGACAAAGCTCGGGCTAAACCCGCTTGAGCTCGTACTTGTTGGCACGGTTCTCGAATTAACGGTATTGATTTTTGAAGGGATAACAGGGGTCGTTGCAGATACGTATAGCAGACGACTGTCGGTTATTATTGGGATGTTTATCCTTGGCGTCGCCTTTACTTTAGAAGGAAGTATTCTGTGGATTACGGAATGGAGTACATTAATCCCTGCGTTCATCTGGCTGCTTATTTCACAAGTAATGTTCGGGATCGGCTGGACGTTTGTCAGTGGTTCCGATTCGGCATGGATGGTAGATGAGGTTGGCGAAGATCAAGCGGGTCCTATTTTTATGCGTACAAAGCAAATAGCACTCATCGGTACTCTCCTTGGGATCGGAATTAGTGTGGGATTATCGATTGTTGCACCTAATTTACCTTATATTATGGGTGGATTCATGCATCTTGCACTGGGTGTCTTCTTAATTCTATTTATGAAAGAGACGAAGTTCGTTAAGCAGGAACATGAAGCTAATACCTCACCACTTAAAGCAATGGGAAAGACATGGCTAATGGGGGCCAAAGTCGTTCAAAGCAATCCATTATTGCTCATTTTAATCGTTGTTACCTTGTTCAGTGGTGCTGCCTCAGAAGGGTTTGACCGCCTTAAGGAGACCTTTCTCATTAATGAAATCGGTTTTCCTCAGGGGATTGCATTCTCAATGGCAGTATGGTTCGGGATCATTGCAGCGGTATCCACAATTATAGGGATTTTCGCAGTTGGTTGGACCGAGAAAAGAATAGACATGAGCAGCAAACGAATGATCTCAAGAGCGATGTTTTTTCTAACGGGTGCTCGTATTGCAGCAATTGTTACACTGGCTCTATCGCCTAACTTTACATGGGCAATCATTGCGGTTCTAGCTATTAAAGTGATAGGAATAATTCAATCCCCGATCTACAACACGTGGTTAAACATGAATGTCGAAAGTAAGACACGTGCTACCGTTCTGTCGATGGTCAGTCAATCGGATGCCCTCGGTCAGACAGCGGGGGGGCCATTAGTAGGGTGGCTAGGCAATCGAGTATCGATTCGAGCCTCGCTGCTGGCTGCTGCTGCATTATTGTCACCTATTCTGGTCGTGTTCGGTAACATATGGAGAAAGCGTTCATGAAATAATTCTATTTAAAAATAATTAGAAGGTAGCCTCTTGGCTACTTTCTTTGTTTATTAGATATGACATACCGCATTTCTGGTCCGTGTATAATAAGGATAAGTAGACGAAATGGAGAAATAATCATGACTTTAGATGGGTTAAATATGCAAAACCCGATCCTTCTCGCTCTTATAGCTACGTTAGGGACATGGGGATTAACAGCACTAGGAGCCGCACTCGTATTCTTTTTTAAAGAAATAAATCAAAGGGTATTAAATACGATGTTGGGGTTTGCTGCCGGGGTCATGATTGCAGCGAGCTTCTGGTCCTTACTTGCCCCAGCAATTGAAATGGCGGAAGGAAGAACATTGCCTGCATGGCTAATTGCTGCAATCGGCTTTGTCGCTGGTGCGGGCTTCTTATGGAGTGCGGACAAAATCATTCCGCATATGCATTTGAACGCTACGAGAGGACAAGCAGAAGGAGTGCCTACCAGATGGAGACGAAGTATACTACTGGTGTTATCCATTACGCTGCATAACATTCCAGAGGGTTTGGCAGTTGGCGTTGCTTTTGGTGCTGCAGCCAGCTCAGGAGACACAGCGACTTTGGCATCAGCTATCGTTGTGGCAGTTGGAATTGGCATACAGAACTTTCCAGAGGGAGCTGCTGTATCAATTCCACTTAGACGAGAAGGTTTATCTCGAACGAAGAGTTTTATGTACGGACAGGCATCTGGCATTGTGGAGCCGATTGCAGGTGTTATAGGCGCTGCGCTCGTCGTTTCAATGCAATCCATACTACCGTATGCACTTGCCTTTGCCGCTGGAGCGATGATATTCGTTGTCGTTGAAGAGCTAATACCAGAAGCGCAGTCCGGTGATAAAGGGAGCGCAGATCTGGCAACTGTCGGCTGCATCATTGGATTTACCGTTATGATGGTACTCGATGTTGCGCTAGGATAGCAGCAAGTAGAATAGCAAGTAAACCCCTTACTTCTTGTGAAGTAGGGGGTTTATTACTATAAAAACATCCATTTTCATGAAAATATTAAAAAAATTTCATTTAGTACTTGAACCTTCCGTAACGTAATGTTTTATGATATGGACACCGGTAATTTCCAAATCATAGGAGGTAAGTACAATGAACAAAGTAATTTCGAAAGACGGAACCGCCATTGCTTTTGATAAATCCGGGAATGGACCGGCGGTCATTCTGGTATGCGCTGCATTTCAAACTCGTTCGGATCCAATGATGTCGCAACTTGCTTCGCTTCTGTCACCCCACTTTACCATGTTCAACTACGATCGTCGGGGTCGAGGGGATAGCGGCGACACTTCGCCGTACGCGGTTGAGCGCGAAGTCGAAGATATCGAAGCTCTCATCAACGAGGCGGGTGGATCGGCATTCGTATTCGGCATGTCTTCCGGTGGAGTCCTTGCCCTCGAAGCGGCTCGCAAGCTTGCTATCGCGAAGCTGGCATTGTACGAGCCACCGTTCGTCGTTGACAATACGCGTCCTCCGCTGCCGAAGGGTTACTTACAGCAGCTTGAAGAGCTGACAACGTCGGGCCGCAGAGGCGACGCAGTCGAATATTTCTTGACAAAGGCAGCAGGCGTTCCTGCCGATTTCGTTGCTCCGATGCAAAGCGCGCCATTCTGGCAGGCGATGGAAAATGTAGCGCACACATTGGTCTATGATGGCACCATCATGGGTGACACCATGTCGGGCAACCCATTGCCAGCCGGGCGGTGGTCTTCCGTCTCGATTCCTACGCTCGTGGTGGGTGGAGGGACAAGTCCTGAGTACCAGCAAAATGCGGTGAAAGCGCTCGTGGACAGACTCCCCAATGCAAAGTGCCACATCCTGGAAGGTCAGGATCATAGCGTGGCTCCGGATTTCCTTGCTCCCGTTTTGACTGATTTTTTTCTCTCTACGAAGTGAGAAGGGGTGAGGGCTATGAAGAACGCATTATATGGAAATGAGATGAAGGCCGGCATGCGTGAATGGATCGGGCTCGCGGTACTGGCTTTGCCCGCCCTTCTTGTCTCGATTGATCTCTCGGTAATGATTCTCGCGCTGCCGCACATTGGTGCCGACCTCGGTGCCGATAGCGCTCAGCAGTTATGGATCATCGACATCTATGGATTCATGCTCGCGGGTTTCTTGATCACCATGGGGACACTGGGAGATCGGATAGGTCGTCGCAAACTGTTGTTGATCGGCGGGAGCGCATTTATGATAGCCTCGATATTGGCTGCATTCTCCAGAAACGCTGAGATGCTCATTGCGGCCCGCGCAATACTTGGTATAGCCGGAGCGACTGTATCTCCTTCTACTCTAGCCTTGATTAGCAACATGTTCCGTGATCATAAGCAGCGCTCCTTTGCCATCGGTATATGGTTAACGTGCTCTATGGGCGGCATGGCGCTTGGGCCTGTGGTTGGTGGTATTATGCTAGATCACTTCTGGTGGGGCTCGGTGTTCCTTCTGGGCGTGCCGGTCATGTTGCTACTACTAATAGCCGGACCCATGTTGCTGCCTGAGTATCGGCACCCCGAATCCGGTCGACTGGATTTGACCAGTGTTGCGTTATCTCTAGGCACCATCCTGCCGATCATATACGGCCTCAAGGAAATTGCCAAGTCCGGTCTGCAGATAATGCCTGCACTGTTAATACTAGCGGGTTTCGCCCTAGGCACGGTGTTTGTGTCCCGTCAACGTAGACTGACGAATCCTCTACTCGATTTAAGACTGTTCGCGAGTCCCGGTTTCAGCGCAGCACTGGTGGGTATGTTCGGTATTACACTGACAGGAGCGACCATGCTCTTTATCGCGCAGCACCTCCAATTCGTGCAAGGAATGTCGCCACTTCAGGCAGGGTTGTATATGCTCCCTGGGGTAATTGGCTCGATGGTCGGTATGTTTTTCTCACCGCTAATCGCACGCAAGATCCGACCGGCCCGTCTTATCGGAACGGGGCTACTGATATCGACCGCGGGTTGCTTTCTGATAACCCAGGTGGGAGCCCAGTCAGGTCTCACATTTCTAGTGCTCGGGTACATCTGCTTCAATCTAGGTGCAGCACCGCTCCCAAGCCTGTCCAGCGACCTTGTTGTCGGATCAGCCCCGCCAGAGAAAGCAGGATCGGCGGCCTCCATGCTGCAAACCAGCGGCGAATTCGCTTTTGCACTAGGCATCGCAGTCTTGGGTAGCATCGGCACCGTAGTCTATCGTAACCAGGTGGCGAACTCTATTCCCGCCGACTTGCCGGCGTCCGCGGTACTTGCTTCCCGCGACAGCTTGGCTGGTGCCACGGCTATAGCGGAAGGCCTCTCCGAACAAGTCGGCAAGACACTGCTCAATGGAGCACGCGAAGCCTTTACGAGCGGGATGCACGTCGTTGCGGCAGTTAGCGGCGCCATCATGCTTGTTATCATCGTCCTTGTCGTTACGCGACTTCGACACTTACGACCAATCGGAGAGACTCCGTCTAACCAAACCGACAGTATTTCAGAAGTTGAACCCAGCGCTGCCGTAGAATCAAGTTAGTTTCACTACATAATCAAGCTTAAGTAAGAAACCAACACATCAACAAAGCCGACCAAAACTGGAACAATACAGTCTTAATCGGCTTTTTTCTGTTTTTCAACAACAGATTTAGGTTGTGGTGTAGATGAGCTTTTTGCAACATTCATTGATCTGTTATGATGGGTAGTAAGGTAAGATGATCAGTTAGTCGCTGAAAGGATTTGTGAAATGAGCGTTCTTATAACCAAATGGAAGATTACTCAGTTATGCGGCTTTAACGCTTTTGACAGTGGCGAAGCTTATCATGAGGCTGGTAAAGTGTCTTTTGACAAATATGATTCAGATAGAAGGCACTATAATGCAATTGTTAGAGAAACTTCTGAATATGAAGTGACCATCGATGTTGGATCAGACGGGGAAGTGGGAGCGGCATGTACATGTTCGCCTCTCCATGATCGTCGTATGTATTATTGCAAGCATGTGGCAGCGGTGTTAATCGCTATTCAAGCTCGCGAACAAGCTGAGGAGTCTGGGCAACGTACTTATCCATCTCTGCTATATCCCGTGGATCGAACGTCCGGTGAATATGAACATCTACAATCCCAACTACATTTGTCTCCGCGTAGACCAATGAATCATACAACTAGCCATACCCAGTTAACGGACCAAATCTTAGGTTTATTTCATGATCAAACTGCGCGACCAGCAAGCTTGCATACCCGATTTGATACCAGGACTCCGCTTCAGGTCGAGTTTATTTGCAGACCGGTTTCCTATGGCTATCGTAAATTTATGTTCGGCATCGAGATGCGAATCGGACCGAAGCGCGTATACGTCGTTCAGAAAATCAGAGAGCTTCTAGAACAAATACATCGTAGGGAAATGTATCCTTTTACGAAAAACTTCACTTATCTTCCCGCCGAGCATAGCTTCATACAAGAAAATGATGCTGTCATTCAAGCGCTTATCCAGATTCATTTGAATGAGAAAATGCATCGGGAAACCTTAGCGAATTATTACGCACAGCAGGCAAGCAGCGTAGGTGGTGATCGTATGCTGCTAATCCCACCGTCGGCATGGGAGACACTCCTTCCCTTGCTGGTACAGGCTCCGACGCTTAAGTTGGAACAGGAGAGTCGAACCTATGAAGGTATTCAGCTTTCTGGAGATTTAATCCCGCTAAAATTTGAATTTGATGAATCCTCATCTGCGAGCTATCAGCTTGATATAGAGGGGCTAGAGAGTATCACGATAATGGAGCTTTATGGAGCCGTGCTGCATGAAGGCAAGCTGATCACCATAACGCCTGAGCATTGTAAGCGTCTCGCTGAACTAAAGCAGATGCTGGACAATTCGGATCGTTCGCAAATTCAAATTCGTCCTGACCAAATAGAACCGTTCATGGATCAAGTCGTACCGCATTTAATGAAGATTGGACATGTTCAGATTGCCCAAACCATTACAGATCGCATGATCCAAACACCGCTCAAGGCCAGATTGTATCTGGATCGCGTGAGGGATCGCTTGCTAGCGGGACTAGAGTTCCAATATGGAGAGATCGTGATTAATCCATTAGAAGAAAAAGCCGATCGTCGTGATAATGGTCAAATTCTTTTAAGGGACGGAGAAAAGGAAAGACGCATTCTTGAATTGATGGAGCAGGGCTCTTTTGCTAAGACCGAAAGTGGCTATTTCATGGATGATGAAGACGCTGAATATGAGTTTTTGTATCATGTTCTGCCTGATCTAGAGAAGCTGGTACAGGTATACGCAACGACTGCTGTTAAATTAAAACTGTTTACCTCCTTAACACCGCCTAAAATTACCGTAGAAGTGGATGAAAGGACGAACTGGTTAGACTTTGCGTTCACAATGGATGGCATTGGTGAATCGGAAATTCGCAAACTGCTGAAATCATTAGAAGAGAAGCGCAGATACCACCGTTTATCCAATGGAGCATTAATGCCCCTTGAGGGTGATGAATTTCAGGAAATCATACGTTTTATGAATGAGATGGGGATTCGTAAAGATGAAATAAATGGATCAGAATTTCGAGTGCCAATCGTTCGAGGCTTGCATTTGATTGATGCGGATCGGCATAGTCAGACGATTAAGCTAGGCAAAGCATTTCGCAAGCTGCTAGATAATATCCGTAATCCTGACCGTCTTGACTTTCCCGTGCCGAGCACGTTAGCGACTATACTCCGAGATTACCAAAAAGAAGGGTATCAGTGGCTCAAAACGTTGGCTCATTACCGATTCGGCGGTATTCTGGCAGATGATATGGGTCTAGGCAAAACAGTGCAAAGCATCGCACTGCTCGTCTCCGTTCTGCCTGAGATTAGAGAGCAGGGCTTGCCGGCGCTAATCATTTGTCCTGCTTCCCTCACATACAATTGGCTCAATGAGCTGAGGAAATTCGCGCCTGAGATTCGTGCGCAGATTGCAGATGGCAGTAAATCCGAGCGAAGTGGATTGCTTAAGGATGCTTCTTCATCGCAAGTAGATGTTCTCATTACATCCTACCCGCTGATTCGTAGGGATATTGAGCTTTATGTGGAGCATTCCTTCCATACACTTATTCTGGATGAGGCGCAGTATTTTAAGAACCATACGACGCAGACGGCACAATCCGTAAAAGCAATAACTGCCCAGCATCGGATCGCACTAACAGGAACTCCTGTTGAGAATTCTTTAGAGGAATTATGGTCAATTGTTAACGTTGTATTTCCTAAATTATTTCCTGGCAGACAAGCATTTAACGATTTACCCCGTGAAGCAGTTGCAAGACGGATTCGTCCATTCCTGCTCAGAAGGCTAAAGACAGATGTGCTGAAGGAGCTTCCAGATAAGATCGAGATGCTGCAAGCATCTGAATTATTGCCGGAGCAGAAGAGGTTATATGCGGCCTACTTAGCTAAACTGCGTCAAGAAACGCTCAAGCATCTGGATCAGGAGACTTTTAATAAGAATCGGATTAAAATTCTCGCTGGACTCACAAGGCTGCGTCAGATCTGCTGTCATCCCGCGCTTTTTGTTGAAGATTATGAGGGAAGCTCTGCTAAATTTGAACAGCTGATGGAGATCATTGAAGAATGCCGTGGTTCAGGCAAGCGGATGCTGATCTTCTCGCAATTTACCCAAATGCTAGGGCTGATCAGCCGTGAGCTTGGAGATCATGGGATTGCCCATTTTTATCTGGATGGACAGACCCCAGTCGCAGAGCGCGTAGAACTGTGCAATCGCTACAATGAGGGAGAACGCGACCTGTTCCTAGTATCTCTAAAGGCCGGTGGTACAGGGCTGAATCTGACGGGTGCTGATACCGTTATTTTATATGATTTATGGTGGAATCCAGCAGTTGAACAGCAAGCGACAGACCGCGCACATCGAATTGGGCAGAAGAAGGTTGTGCAGGTGATTCGTCTGGTAGCGCAAGGGACTGTAGAGGATAAAATGTACGAGCTGCAGCAGCGAAAGAAGCATCTGATCGAGGAAATTATACAGCCAGGTCAGGAGACACTGTCTACATTAACAGAGCAGGATGTTAGAGATATTCTGATGCTTTAAGATTGCTGGAAATATGCTACAATGGAAAGAACAAATGTTCCTGATATCCATATCCTTTGGGGGATTCAATGATAAGTCAAGTTCAGATCGCTGTGCGATCTTTAGTAGAATATGTGTATTTGGCCGGAAGCATCGATTCAGGCTTTCGTTCAGCAAGCTCGTTAACAGAGGGGACGAAGGCCCATCAGAAGGTGCAGAAGCAGTATTCGGAGCAAGATCAGAAGGAAGTATACGTGAAAGCGGAGATCGTGCATGGCGATCTCCTATTTGTCATTGATGGACGCTGTGATGGAATTCTGGAGCAGGATGGTATGACGACCATTGATGAGATCAAGTCGACCATGCTAGATATGGAGCAAATTACCGCTGATCGCTATCCAGTCCACTGGGCGCAAGCCAAATGTTATGCCTATATGTATGCAGAAGCGAACGGGCTGGGTGAAATCAAGGTACAACTGACTTATTATCAGATTGAAACGGAAGAGACTAAACGGTTTGTCGAGCAATATTCACGGGTAGAATTGGCTAGCTTCGTTACGGATGTAATTATGCGGTATGCGCCTTATGCTGCCATGCTTGTACAGCATAAACAATTACGTGACAAGTCAGCGCAGGAGATCCCTTTTCCTTTTGATAACTATCGGGCAGGTCAGCGGATGATGGCTGGAGCCGTATATCGTACGATAGAAGAGGGGATGAAGCTGTTTGCCAAAGCCCCTACAGGTATCGGCAAAACGATCTCGACGCTCTTTCCTTCGATCAAAGCAATGGGTCAGGGCTTGGTGAAGCAATTATTTTACCTGACCGCACGCACGATTACACGAACCTCTGCTGAAGAAGCGCTAGTTTTGATGCAGTCCAAGGGACTTCACCTTCACGCTGTAACTTTAACAGCCAAGGATAAAATTTGCTTTCAAGAAGAAGTCAGATGCCAGAAGGATGCATGTGAATTTGCTGATGGTTATTATGATCGGATCAATGAGGCGGTACTCGATATTTTATCCAATGAGACGTTAATGACTAGGCCAACCATTGAGCAGTATGCGCGCAAGCATCGTGTATGCCCTTTTGAATTCTCGCTCGATATTGCCTATGCAGCCGATACGGTAATTTGCGATTATAACTATGTGTTCGACCCTCGAATTTCTCTTAAGAGGATGTATGCGGAGAAAAAGGGCCAAACCGTGCTTCTCGTAGATGAAGCGCATAATCTCGTTGATCGTGCGAGAGAGATGTTCTCTGCATCGATTAATAAATCGGACTATCTTGCTATGCAGCGAGAGTTCAAGACATCTAATTCAGCACTATCCAAAGCTGCCAAAGTGGTGAATGACTATTTTATAGCCATGCGCAAAGAAATGAATGATAGCTATCATGTGACCAAGGAGATTCCTGAGCAGCTCGTACTACTCATAGAGGAGTTCGTCCTGCATGCAGAGAAAGAACTGGTCATCTCAGGTGGCGTGAATGCCTTGCTGCTGGAGGTTTACTTTGCTGCACAAAGCTTTCTTCGGATCAGCAAGCTGTATGATGAGCGATACGTGACTTATGCGGAGAATTCGCGAAATGAGGTTCAGCTTAAGCTATTGTGTCTGGATCCTTCCTACTTGTTACAGCAAATGGGCAAGGGGTATCGATCCCATATTTATTTCTCTGCTACATTATCGCCGATGTCCTTCTATCGGGATATGCTTGGTGCGTGTGCGGATGACTACACGGTGTCCATACCAACGCCATTTGCGAAGGAACAATTGGATGTATCGGTAGTTCCTTTATCCACGCGCTATCAAGATCGGGAACTGACGAAAGCACCACTAGCCCGAATGCTGCATGAACTAGTGCATAAGCGCAAAGGAAATTATCTATTCTTTTTTCCCTCCTATGCTTATATGAATCTTGTGTATGAATCCTTTACAGAAGAAGGGACAAGTGTATCTACGATTATTCAGCAAGTGAATATGACAGAAGAGGAACGGGAACAATTCTTGGCTGCTTTTAGCAGTGATAATCAAGAGACATTCGTCGGATTTGCAGTCATGGGTGGTATTTTCTCAGAAGGCATCGATCTGGTCGGGGACCGTCTTACAGGTGTAGTCGTTGTGGGTGTTGGTTTGCCGCAGCTTGGAGTCGAGCGCAATATCATGAAGCAGTACTATGATCGTACAGGCAAGAACGGATATGACTATGCTTATGTGTTCCCAGGAATGAATAAAGTGCTGCAAGCAGGAGGACGCTTAATTCGATCCGAGCAGGATACAGGTCTGCTTGTTCTGGTGGATGATCGCTATTTGCATGCATCGTACCAGAGACTTTTGCCAGAGGAGTGGAGCGGGTATACGGTGATGGAGTAAGTGGAACCAAACAAAAAAACCCCATTAAACGGGGCTATAATCGCTTGTTATTTCACTGATTCGATGCTTCGAATTCTTCTTTGGTTATATTGTAGTATAAGGTTGTTACTTCTCGATTATTTAATCGTTCCAATCGACTATTCTTTTGGAATCGATAAGTGAATCCACATTTTTCAACGACTCGTCTGGAGTTATGATTAAAATCAAAGTGTCCGCACCAGATCAGGTCTAGATCAGCTTCGTTAAAACCATATTGAATTAATCCGTTTACCGCTTCAGGAATAATCCCTTGGCCCCAATAGGCAGGGTTCAGTACATAACCGATTTCTCCTTGGGCTAGGTCTGCCAGATTGTCATCAGGTTTCCGATCATGCAACCCGATACTGCCGATCACCTTATTCTCTGATTTGAGAACAACTGCATAGGCATCATCATTCTCAATGAACATTTGAAGGACGGCAAGGCTTTCTTCCTCATCCTGATGTGGAGCCCACCCAGCGTTCGGGCCAACTAATTCATTGCTTGCGTATTCGTATAAATCCTTGCTGTCTGTCTCTAGCCACTTCCGAATGATTAATCGCTCAGTGCGATAGATCTCCATCATCATCCACCTCATTCTTGATAGTTTTAGAGACTAGTATATCTGATAGTGACTATGGATTACTATACCTCAGTTCAGAATTTTCGCTAATAAAGGTGCCGATGTTGGAGCCGGATACTATTTTTTGCATCGAGCCTGGCTCGTTAAAGTTAAATACATGAATCGGAATCTGGTAATCGCGCGCTAGGATGAAGGCGGATTGATCCATTACTCTTAAATCATGTTGGAGCACATCGTTATAGTGCAGCGTATCGAATTTTCTCGCATGCTTATGGTATTTAGGATCGCCATCGTAGACGCCATCCGTTCCTTGCTTGGCAACAAGAATGGAGTCGCATTCCACTTCAATCGCTCTTTGTACGGATGGATAATCCGTTGTAACGAATGGCTGACCATTGCCTCCCGCAAAAATGACGATATATCCCTTATCCAGATGGTTCATCGCTTTAAGTCGGATGTACGGTTCTGCAACTGAAGATACAGGAATCGCTGTCATGACGCGTACTTGGGTGTCGGTTTTGGAGTTGAGAGCGCCTCTTAGCATCAGACTGTTAATCACGGTTGCCAGCGTGCCGATATTGTCTGCCTCAGCTCTGGCTATTCCCCAATTCTCACCCATGTTCCCACGGAAAATATTACCCCCGCCAATGACAAGGGCAACCTGAACCCCCATGTTGACGACGGACAGGACTTCATTTGCAATATGCTCGAGCCTGTCGGGATCGAACCCAAAATCATTGTCACCTGCAACAGCGCCGCCACTAAGTTTAATCAGTACTCTACGGTATCTCGACATTCTGTTTCCCCCCCTAAAAAAATAAAACACTAAAGCAACAATCGCTTTAGTGTTTAGCAATAGGAATAAGAATAAACTGTGTGTAATCCAGCTTATGAACAGTCATCTTATCCCTCCTCATATGAATAATCTAAAAATAATTATATCCAGTTTGCCGGCTGTTGCAAGCTATATTATGGTAATTAGTATGAAGAGTTAGTGAAAATAAGACAAAGGAGAATTAGAGTGGCGCGCTCAAAGGCTTTATTGTTTATTTTTGAGGGGTATTGTGAATTCGAAATATCGGTTGCGATTGCGATGCTGAGGACGACTCATGATTTGCATACGGTGGCGATGACAGATAAACCTTGTCGATCTGAGTCAGGTTTAAATACATTGCCAGACCTTACAATACAGCAAGGGGTACTCGATGACTACGATGTATTAGTAATTCCAGGCGGTGATTTAGCACCGATTGCAGAAGCAGAAGAGCTGTTCGAGTGGGTTGCCCAATTTGCTGAGCGGGGGAAAGTGATTGGAGCTATCTGTAGTGGTGCCTATGTGCTAGCTAAGGCTAATGTGTTGAAGAATCGCCCATATACGGTAACTTTAGCCGAGGAACAGCGAAATTTCTTGGGATGTTTTACAGAAGAGAATTTCAAGTATGAGCCTGTTGTGATTCACAATCATATCATTACGGCGCAGGGACATGCTTTTGTTGAGTTCGGGATTAAGCTGAATGAAATGGTGCGTGATGTGAAGCCTGAGCAAAGCGACTTCTATCGGGGCATACGTAATGCAATGATGGAGAAGAATATTGCACAATCGTAAATTAAAGTGAGAGAAATGAGCGACTTCTTTGATTAAAAAGAGGTCGTTTTTCTTTTGCCCATACAAGACTGCGTTAGTCTAGACTGTATTTTGTACATTCAAATGTTCAAGATTTGAAGTTTTTAAACGTTTGAATGTAAATTCGGTTAGGCCCCCTTATTCTGGAGTCTACCTTATTAAAAAACCAGTTTGGTTAGCAAAGCTCATTATTTCATCTGTTTACAAGGCTCTGTAGAATTTCGTCCGATCTTCTTGCTCTAAAATCCATTTAGAAAACTTCGCTGGCGGCATGCGCTTCAAACTTCCATGCAATCTACGATTGTTGTAAAAGTCCATATAACGATCCATAGCTTCATAAGCCTGTTCTAGTGTCATAAATATCTCCATGGCAAATAGATTTCGCTCCACCAAACTATGGAATGACTCAATATATGCATTCAAATCAGGGGTTTTCGGAGGAATCCTCTCGTGTACAACGCCCCAAGCTGTACACATATCTTCAAAGAGTGCACTCACGAACTGTGGGCCGTTGTCAGTACGTATGGTTGGCAGCGGCTCGCCGGGTTGTATGCGATCCTGTAGAGCCTTTCCTAAGACTTGAACGGCATGTTTCGCTTCACAAGTTGTGCCAACATAGTAACCAACGATTACACGATCAAATATATCGATGATGCTCAGAATGAAAAAGAAGCGGTTTCTAGCTACTACGCGACCATACTTAATATCCATTTGCCATAGCTGGTTCGAACCTGTAACCATTCGATTCACAGGCAATCTACGTGGATAATTGATTTTCTTCTTGCGTTGCTGCTGAAGAATTTCCAGCTCTTTGCATAAGCGATAACACTTTTTAGGATTCAAACTAAGTCCATATTTGTTCCTAAGGCACTGAGCTAAGCACCTATAACCATAGATGTGCTCTTCGCCCTCTAGGAGCTCCAAGAGCCATTTCTTAATTTGCTCATCGTCTATTTGAACGCCACTAATTGTCAAGGAGTATCCCGGGCAGGGACGGCCTTTACGAGCGGTTTGTTTATGTTCTTTAGGTTGCTTGGCTCGTTTAATTCGTGCGTAATAAGTGGACTCTGCTAACCCTATGATCCTTAGAACAAGTGTGGCTGGATTTCCCTGCTTAATGAAACGATGAGCTATTTCAAATTTTTCAGATAAGCAGGGTTCTGCTTTTTTACTAGTTCACGCAAGATTTCGTTCTCAAGTTCTTTCTCACCTAAGATTTTGATTGCTTTATGATATTTATCCTCAATTTCCTGCAGTCTCTTCAGTTCTTGGATTTGTTCATCTGTGCTTGGAATCTGATCTTCCCCTATTTCATCTTGATAATCTCTAATCCATCCACGGATAGTCTCTGGGTGTAATTCATACTTTCTTCCTAGCACTGCAATCTTAATACCAGATAAAGCCTCCCGCACTACCTTTAATCTGATCTC
Source organism: Paenibacillus albiflavus (assembly GCF_004344915.1). Lineage (GTDB taxonomy): Bacteria > Bacillota > Bacilli > Paenibacillales > NBRC-103111 > Paenibacillus_AM > Paenibacillus_AM albiflavus. The sequence goes on from NZ_SKFG01000006.1 coordinate 232,705, forward strand.
CTCATACACCTTTTTCGTTCTTCTCATTCGATCATTCCCCCTTGATAAATAGTTTATCTTATTGGCGACTAAGACTCTACGTTATTTAAGGGGCTTAAGAG
>NZ_SKFG01000007.1 GCF_004344915.1 Paenibacillus albiflavus
CCTGCATTCTATGCAGTCAAAATCAGGGTGGAAGGGAAAAATGTAAGTTTGCCTGCATTCCATACAGCCAAAAACAGCACGATGTGCTGATTTGCTTATTCCGTGGCAATTTGCCTGCACACAATGCAGGCAAACGCTAATTTTGGCAAGAATTCATGGTTTTGAATGTACAGAATACATTCAAAGCTCGATGCACAAGCATTACCAAGTTCAGTCATCCAATCGTAATCCGCCACAAGTCACAGAGTCCCTAAAGTAACTAACTATGTCTGCATTTTGTATTCTGTGAGTCAAAATTAGCTCCGAGGGGGGCGTGAGCTGAGTTTAGCCTGCATTCTATGCAGTCAAAATCAGGGTGGAAGGGAAAAATGTAAGTTTGCCTGCATTCCATACAGCCAGAAACAGCACGATGTGCTGATTTGCTTATTCCGTGGCAATTTGCCTGCACACAATGCAGGCAAACGCTAAT
>NZ_SKFG01000008.1 GCF_004344915.1 Paenibacillus albiflavus
TAATCTCATTTATTTCTTCACTCGTTGTTCAGTTTTCAAAGGACAATTTCTTTCGTTTCTATCATCTCGTTACTTGCGAGACAACTTTTATATCATATCACTTGGCTCGTGTTTCTGTCAAGAACTTTTTAATTTCTTTTTTTCAAGGAGTCAATCGATTATCGATCGTTTCCTTCAAACATCAGCACGTCTACCGAAGTGACAAGGAGTATCATATCAAATACTAGAGTCTAGCGCAACCCTTTTGCGAGATGAAAAATATGACAATTGAATTCCACACTAAATTAGCTGCTCCTACTCCACCCTTTAACTTACCTACTAAAAAATAAAAGCCCCGATGATGAATATCGAGGCCAATCTATTTTTATTGGAACTTATTAATTCTATTCTATACCAAGCAAGACAAAGCGAACGACAACGAGTATTGCTAGAACCCACATTAACCAGTGAACTTTATGCTCGCTCTTACCTGATACGCGGCCAACAGTTGCTAAGATAACATAAGTCACGATACCAAATGAAATACCGTTAGCAATTGAAGAAGTGAAAGGCATAAGAACAATCGTTAAGAAAGAAGGAATTGCTAAAACCATATCCTTAAAGTCAATCTCACGTACGGATTGAATCATTAGAACACCTACCACGATCAACGCAGCATTTGTTGCAGCACTTGGAATCAATAAGATAACTGGAGCAATAAATAACGCAAGCAAGAAGCAAACACCTGTTACGACTGAAGTAAGACCAGTGCGTCCGCCTTGTGCTACGCCAGCTGAGCTTTCAACATATGCTGTAACTGTGGAAGTACCAACAAGTGCACCAGCACTAACACCAATTGCATCAACTAGCATCGCTTTACCGATTTTTTTCGTACCTTTTTCTTTATCCTTCATAAAGCCTGCACGATTAGCTGTACCAACGAGCGTACCGAATGTATCGAACAATTCAACGAAAGTGAATGTTAAAACGACAGTTACGATCCCTGCAGATGCAATTGCTTTAAAATCAAAGTCTGCAAAGCGAACTTGCGTTAAGTCCGGCAACCATCTTGCATCAGCTGCAGACAAGACACCAAAGTCAACAATACCTAGAGCCATGCCGAAGAGTGTTGTACCTAGAATACCGAACAGAATCGCACCACGAACACCAATAACCATCAAAATTGAAATTAGAATTAAGCCAAAAAGCAAAGTGATAATCTGTGGATCAAACAGATCACCAAGCCCGAAAACAGTTTCAAAGTATAGCAGCTTTTCAAATCCGCCTTTTGCATAATTCTGATTTGCTTCAAGAGCAATTGTTAGCAAACCGGAGTTTTTGATACCTAAAAATGCGATAAACAAACCGATACCTACTGTAATCGCATGCTTCATACTGTCTGGTATTGCAGTAACCATCATTTGTCTTACTTTAGTTAAAGTTAGAACCAAGAAAATCATACCAGAGATAAATACTGCAGTTAATGCCATTTGAAAAGTAAATTCGCCTTGCGAACCAAGAATAACCGTCGCAAAGAAAGCATTAAGACCCATACCTGGAGCGAGTGCAACTGGGAAGTTTACGAATAATCCCATCAGAATCGTCATTACACCGCCAGCGATAGCTGTAGCTAGGAATACTTGATACCAGTCCCCACCTGCACCAGATAAAATATTCGGGTTAACTGCTAGAATGTACGCCATTGCCATAAACGTCGTTAAACCAGCCATAATCTCTGTTCTGATGTTTGTGCCATTTTCCTTCAATTTGAAGAAATGTTCCATTGTGCTTGATTCCTCCTAAATATTATGATTCCCTTTGACAAATAGAAAAACCTGCAATCCACTTAGGACGCAGGCTACGTAAAATGAAGGAATAAAGCATAACGACGCAAATTATGAGCATACGCATTAGCATGCAGAATAATAGGCGCACTAGCATGTACCTTGATTTTTTCGTAGCCAGACCATTTGCGGTGATCCGTAGAGACTCTTGGGCCAATTCCCATGATTATACGAAAACAAGCTTTGTTATAATCTTATTTTAAATGGAACTATCGAATTTTGTCAACAAAAAATCCGAACATTAGTCAGATTAGTTCTAATTAGTGTTCGGATTCAACTATACTTTCATATCTATTGTCGCATGTTATTATGCTCTAAATTTAATATCAGAATCTAAACTGTGCTGATCGACTGCCTCTAAAGCCGCTTTCGTCTTTTCCAACTTTTGTTGGAGATATTCTTTGACTTTATCTTTGATTGTCTTCCGAGCTTCCGCGACCTCATTAGAGTCCAGCAGCGCTATTTGGTAAGAACCTGAAAATTTAGTTTCTTCAACTTTTCCGATCATGCCTTTATCAATTCTTTTTCCTGCACAAACATAATACTTGGGTTTCTCTTTAATATCCCCAAATACATCCACTACCTCTATGTATTCTCCGGATCTAGATCTGCCTGATACCATATAAATTTGCATTTTCCTTACTCCTCTCTGTTTTTCGTGAGTGTGTCTTTGAAATACTTCATGAATCATTCTGAAATGCCCTAGACTGTACATTGAATATTTATTCATATCATTCTAATGGAATCCTGCCATCCGTCAATACTAAACGAATAACTTTTCACAAAAAAATACTCCCTTCTATTTGCGGAATAACACAGATAAAAGAGAGTATTTTTCGTGTTGTACTAACCTATTCCCACTCAATCGTTGCTGGTGGTTTGGAAGTTACATCGTAAACGATACGGTTTACATTCTCAACTTCGTTGACGATACGCACGGAGATTTTCTCAAGCACATCCCATGGAATACGCGCCCAGTCAGCGGTCATGCCATCGATAGAAGTTACAGCACGAATGCCGACAGTATAAGAATACGTACGCTCATCACCCATAACGCCGACACTCTTCATGTTAGGCAGCGCAGTGAAGTATTGCCAAATTTCACGGTCAAGACCTGCTTTAGCAATCTCATCACGAAGAATCGCATCCGATTCACGAACAATGTGCAGTTTATCTTCTGTTACTTCACCAAGTACACGGATCGCAAGACCAGGACCTGGGAATGGTTGACGCCAAACGATAGCTTCTGGCAATCCGCACTCTTCCCCAACTTTGCGGACTTCGTCCTTGAATAAGGTTTTGAGTGGCTCGATTAGCTCAAACTTGATATCTTCAGGCAATCCACCAACATTATGGTGAGATTTGATGGTTTGTGCCGTTGCTGTACCACTTTCCACGATATCTGTGTACAGTGTTCCTTGAGCTAGGAAATCGAATTGACCTAGCTTCTCGGATTCCTCTTGGAAGCAGTAGATAAACTCGTTACCGATAATTTTACGTTTTTGCTCTGGATCATCTACACCCTTAAGCTTGCCTAAGAATCGCTCACGAGCATCAATTTTGATTACGTGCATATCGAATTTGCCAACGAACGTATCCATTACGCTCTCAGCTTCACCTTTACGCAATAAACCATGATCAATAAACATACAAGTCAATTGATCGCCAATTGCTTTATGAATTAGAATCGCTACAACAGATGAATCGACACCGCCGCTTAATGCGCATAGCACTTTGCGATCGCCAACTTGTTCGCGAATTTCACGAATTTGATCTTCTACGAACGTTTCCATGCTCCAGTCCCCATGGCATCCACATACTTCATAAATAAAGTTGCGAATCATTTCGTTTCCGTGCACAGAGTGACGAACCTCAGGATGGAATTGTACAGCATACATATTTCTTTCAGGATGGGACATTGCTGCAACAGGCGCATGTTCCGTACTTGCATCAATAACGAATCCTTCTGGTATTTCGACAACATGGTCGCCGTGACTCATCCAAACAACCTGCTTGAAATCCAGACCTTTAACCAAGGAAGCAGATTCTATAAAATCAATTTCGGATTTACCATATTCACGTTTACCCGCACGCTCTACTTTACCATTTAGTTGATGAGCCATTAATTGCATCCCGTAGCAGATACCCATGATTGGAATTTGCAGGTCATAGATAGCAGGATCAACATGAGGTGCACCCTCACCATATACAGAAGCTGGACCTCCTGAGAATACGATACCTCGTGGATTAAGTTCGCGGATCTTCTCTATTGGCGTATTATACGGCATTAATTCACTGTATACGCCCAAGTCACGAATTCTTCTTGCAATCAATTGATTATATTGTCCACCAAAATCCAAGACAATAATAATTTCGTTCGGCTTCGACATGACTGGCCCCCCATAGTAGCATTTAAATTATATAAGACTTTTGTCGCTAAAATTATTAGCTTTAATCCAATCAATTATATAGATAGTCCATAAGAGGGTCAAGAAGAAGCGAGTAAGCTGTCAACATATGCTATCATTTATAAAATGAACGTATTATACGACTCGACAACTGGTCATCTTTTCCCGGGAAATATTGTTGATTTGTGTTATCGACGGCATAAGCAAAAAGCTCTTTCATACAATCCATAGAAATATAGTATCGATTGTTAATTTGTTCAATATCTCTCAATTCATACATTCCAACACGCTGTCCAAGATAAAAAATCTCCGCTTTACGATTCGTATCGGTGAATCTAATCGATGTTTGACCTAGTCGAATAAGGACAGATTGCTCTTGTGGATTCCAAGTAACTGATGCACCCATACCTTCAGCTATTGCACGAAGCGACACTTTATCACTAGGATTAGACTTATCTGAATCAAGCTCAGCGACTAAGGCAGATGAATTTATTTGATCTTGCTCCTTTGCAGCGTAAGCAAGAGATTGACTGACTTGTTTATTGAAAAAATCGAGGCTGGTAGAATGACTCCATTTTTGTTTAACAGATACATTGAATTGTGCAGGCTTAACATTCTCTGCTAGAGGTGCAAATGAATAGCCGAGCTTTTGATAATATCGAATGATCTCCGGCAAAGCCTTAACAGACTGTTCATGCCCTGCTCCATCATGAATCAGAACCGTGATTTCATGCTTAAGCGGAGATTTTTTAACAGCTGCAATAATTTCGGATGCCGGGACCCCTTTTCTACGAGAATCCTCACTATCGACATCCCAGTCATAAACTAAGTATCCAGCCTGATCAAGATAATAAAAATAAAACGCATCAAAATTCATCCCAGTTCCACCTGGTGCACGAATTAATTTGGGACGAATGCCTGTTATTTGCTCAATTCGAGCTTCGTTCTGCTGAATCTGTTCCCAAAATCCACTAAAACCATTGCTATATAATTGCTTGTAATCATGGTTATAAGAATGATTCCCAATCGTATGCCCCTCATCAACCATCCGTTTCAACATTTCCTCACGCAATTTGCTATTCAACTGATCGCCACATACGAAGAATGTCGCTTGTATATTTTCTTTTTTCAATAGATCCAGAACTTCAGGGGTTATTTTACTGGGACCGTCATCAAATGTAAGATAAACCGTAGGCTTTTCTGGTATTTGGAATGACCTCGTTTCCATAATTTTATGGCCAGATTGAAGCTGTTTATAGAGAGATCCATATACTGACAGAATCTGATTCGGATCACTTGATTGCGCATAAGCAACCGTAATGAATTGAGACATCAGCAACAGACAGCATACAGCGACAATCATTCCAAATCGTACTAGACCCCTCATATACTGATTAAATGATAGTTTACTAAACATCGATTATCCCCCACACTCTACTAAGAAATAGTTGAATAGCTGATAGATTATATGGATGAACAATCGATGATATGACTATAGCTCAACATAAAAAAACTGCCATATCCGCAGAAAGAACTACGAACATAACAGTTTAGTGTACAATTTTACATTTCTTTGATCGTTTGGAGCACCTCTTCAACATGGCCTCCAACCTTTACCTTACGCCATTCACGAACAAGCTTGCCTGACTCATCTATTAAGAAAGTCGAGCGTTCAATTCCCATATACTCATTGCCAAAATTCTTTTTCAGCTTCCATACGCCGAATAGTTCGCTTACTTTATGATCTACGTCAGACAAAAGTACAAAAGGTAACGAGTGTTTATCGATAAACTTCGCATGTGACTTCATATCATCGGCAGATATACCGACAATCTCAGTATTTAATGCTGTAAACTGTTCGACATGATCGCGAAAATCGCCTGATTCCTGCGTACAGCCCGGTGTCATATCTTTGGGGTAAAAATAAAGCACAAGCTTCTTCCCCTGCCAACTGCTTAAGGATCGTTCTTCACCGCTTGAGGCAGGTAAGCTAAAGTCTGGTACGGGTTGTCCTATAGTTAGTTCGCTCATTCTTTCCACTCCTATCTGATTTACAAAGCAACTGGAGCCTTACGCTTTATTTGGCGTCTCCTTCATTATGCACGAACTGTTTTAATTAATTCAACAAATCCCTCTTGAAGCGTCTGTCAAAAATGATTAGAATGAGGACATGGTCTACGGAAAAAGGAAGGTGTCTTATGTCTGAGAATAATGAGATCAAAAAAGTAAGCTTAGCTGACGCGATCAAACAAAAGCTTGCCGAAAAGAAGCAACAGCAAAATCAACCCAAAAATGATTTTGGCGGCGGTAACGCAGGTAAAATGATGAGAACTCAAAATAACAAAAAACCTAACAACCAGCGCAGACGCACAGGCGGATCGTAGAATAACAATCTGCCCATTCATTCAATAATTCAAAATTATCATGTGGACGTAAAGAATACGCCGCTCTAATCCAAGGCATTCCTTGGTTAGAGCGGCGTATTTGTTTAACTGAGCGTTGGTCTTCTACGACCCTGCCCCACGATATCGCTTTACCCCGACTTTCCAGATCATGAGGCTGAATGCTAGGAACACACCGCCTATGACTGGTGTTAGCAGTGCATAGCCGAGCCAGTTACCAGGATCGAGAAAATAAGCTGATGGGTAGAAGCCAACGAACGCAAATGGAAGAATCCAAGTCAGCATGCCACGTAATAATTTGTTATAGATCGTCACTGGATATCTGCCATAACTTGATAAATTGTACATGAGTGGCATAATCCCCGTTGGTGCATCTGAATAAAAGGCAGTTGCGGCCATCGTCACATAAATCCCGCCATAGACGCATACAGCACCGATCACAAGCACAATAAACACAAATGGATCGTACCAATGGAAGGCAAGATCAAGCTGAGTCCAAGAATAGCTCATAATCACAAATCCGACTATCGTACTAAAGAAAGAGGAAGGGTCGAGATTCTCCAGCATAATTTGCCACAAGCTATTAGCGGGACGTGTCAGAATTCGGTCCATCTCACCTTTGACAATATAGCGTTCTGAGAAATTCCATAGATTAAAGAGCGTACCGAAGATTCCATAAGGAATCATAAAAAATCCGTATATAAACAAAATCTGTTCCCGATTCCACCCACCGAGCGAATCCGTTTGTCCAAATACAACTAAGATAAAGAACAAATTAAGACCGTTCATAAGCAAATCGGATAGGACCTCAATCCAAAAATCCGAACGATACGTGAGACGGGTTTTCATGTAATTTTTCAAGTAATCGACAACTAATGATAGATAGAACACCTGATCAACCTCCCTGCACGAACAAGCGCGTTCTGGCTAGACGCCACAGCACAATGATCGGTATGATCAGAATGAGGAACCAACTCACCTGAATGGCAAGTATCGGCCAAACGCCTGATCCCGTAACTCTGCCAGTAAACACCGAGCTAGGCAAATAAGTAATCGCCTGGAACGGCAATACATTCATCACCTTCTCTGCCCATCCTGGAAACATCGAGATCGGTAGAATTAGACCTGAGAACAGATCGATAAGCGTTCTCTTCATACGGATCATCCCGTTAGCATTCTCCATGAAGAACGCGGATAAACCCGTAATAATATTTATCTGGGAATTAATAAGGAAAGCAAAAAATAACATTATGAGATAGATTCCCCAAACGCCGATATCTGTCGGCAGCTCTACTGGGAACAAGAAAGATACGATGATCAAACCAGGCACGGAGAACATCAGGAAACGGAAGATCCCCTCTCCTAATCCTTGCATCACTTTAACGACAACATAGTTGTAGGGACGGATGAATTGGATCGCAACAGAGCCATCTCTTATTTCATTCACAATCTCTCGATCCAGATTATTAAAATAAAAGGCTCTGCTCATCCAGGAAACGACAACATAGGTGGTCATCTGAACAAGCGTTAGTCCACCCATCTCAGTTGCATCCCCATAAATGGCTTTCCATAGAAAATAATACGCACCAATATTAATGGCATAAATTAATATACCGTTGTAATAATTGACTCGATACGCAAGCATCGTCAAAAAACGCATTCGAATCAATTCTATATATGCACTAAACATGTGTTACTTCCTTCTCCTTCAGTTCATCTGAATCGGTACCAGCGGCGGCTCCTTCTATTTCACTAATCACCGTTTCTAGTCGTGTCACATCGGCAGATCCCGATTTATAGATTTCGCGCACAATATCATCTGTGTTAGTTTCAACAATGCGGACATCCAGAATGGACAGAGTACCAACAATTCTGGCCAACATGTCCGAAATTTGCTCAGCTTGCGGTACGAACGCTGATGCCATACGTTCATTATCAAGCTTCCATGTAACATCCATTCCCGAGGTTAAACTTTCCACCTGCGATAAGGAAACCGAAGAAGCGAACTCGAATATGACTTCTTTGCCTCCACCCCATCTAGCTTTGAGTTCATCCAGTCCGCCATCATAAATAATGTTACCATCGTCGAGCATAATAACACGCGAACATAATGCTTCGATATCCTGTAAGTCATGTGTCGTAAGCAGAATAGTCGTACCGAACCTGCGATTCATATCTTTGAGAAACTCACGAATTTCGGTTTTGACCACGATATCAAGTCCAATGGTTGGTTCATCTAGGAATAATACAGACGGATTATGCAATAAAGATGCCGCTAATTCACAACGCATCCGTTGACCTAAACTTAATTTGCGAACGGGTCTGGATAGTAGTTCTGCAAGTTCAAGTCTCTGAACAAGCTCATCCAATCTATCCTTAAAATCCTGTTCGGGTACTTGGTATACTTTGCGCAGTAGCTGAAAAGACTCAATTACACCTAAGTCCCACCATAGTTGAGATCGCTGACCGAATACGACGCCTATTTCGCGAACAAATTTCTCACGCTCTTTATAAGGAACATAGCCGTTTACAAGCACTTGTCCCGAAGTGGGAACCAAAATACCTGTAAGCATTTTGATCGTTGTCGATTTACCAGCACCATTCTCACCAATATAACCACAAATTTCACCCTGCGGAATGGTAAAAGAGATGTCCTTAACCGCTTTTACATGGCGATATTCTCTATTGAATAAATCCCGAAATGCACCCGACAGTCCTGCTCGATTCTTTTGCACTTTGAAATCTTTACGTAAGTCACGTACTTCAATGGCTTGCATAATTCTCCCCCATATTCTTGCTATCTTACTTTTTGACGATCTATAATAGTTTTCATGATACACCAACTTCCAAGCTTCGGAAAGGAGCCAGTCATATGCGTAAAAGGTGGATCAAAATTGTACTCGCACTTGTCCTTGTGATCGGTGCAATCGCGGCATATTATATTATCCCGATTTATAATTTTGCATCACATATTTCAAACAAATCTGATCAGGATACAGTTTTTAACAAAGAACAAGACAAGAAGAATCCGCCGCCTAAATGGGAAAGAACGGATCGTGTCAATATTCTAGTACTTGGCAGCGATTCGCGGGAGTCCAATAAGAATGAACGACCTCGTTCGGATTCCATGATCGTCTTATCCATCGATCCTGTAACGAAGAAAGCCGCCATGATGTCGATTCTTCGCGATCTATATGTAAAAATTCCAGATCATGGAGAAAATCGAATTAATGCCGCTCTTGCGTTCGGTGGACCTAACCTTGCAATGAAAACGGCGAGCGACTTGCTGGATATACCAATACAGTACTACGTCTATACGGATTTTGAAGGTTTTATTTCATTAGTGGATGCAATTGGCGGGATAACGCTTGATGTCGAGAAGGATATGAAATGGGTCGATTCCGCAGATAAGCATGTATACGATATTGATCTTAAAAAAGGCGTGCAGCACATGGATGGCAAAACGGCTCTGCAATACGTTAGATTCCGTCATGATAATCTGCATAATATCGGTCGTTCCGAAAGACAGCGTAAATTCATCAGTGCGGTTTTTGATAAAATGAAATCATTCTCTTCTATTGTAAAATTACCTCTAATTTTAAATAAAATGGAGCCGTATATTCAAACCAATATTCAGCCTGATGACATGACAAAGCTCGCCAGCCTTGCTCTGAATGTGAATACATCAGATATTCAGTCCGTTCAGATTCCTCCTAACAATCTCTACAATGATAAAAGGATTAACGGAATGGCCGTTGTCACATCGGATAAGAAGAAGCTGCAGCAATATGTGCAAGATGTCTTCTCCGGCAAGATTGCCGAAGAAGCTAAGCTGAAAGCGGAGAAAGAGAAAGAAAAGCAAGCAAACCAATCCGGAGAGAACAAGTCAAAAAAGAAATAATGATGATCAAAGGGGAAACGCCACATGAATCACAAGCAATCTGAACTTTTACATCAAGAAGCATTACAGCATATTGTCGGAGGTGTGAACTCTCCCTCCCGTTCCTATAAAGCAGTCGGCGGTGGGTCGCCTGTCGCAATGAAGCGCGGACAAGGCGCTTATTTCTGGGATGTAGATGATAATCGCTATATTGATTACCTTGCTGCTTATGGACCGATTATTACAGGGCATGCCCATCCTCATGTGACAGAAGCGATTTGTCACGCAGCGCAGAATGGGACGCTTTACGGCACACCAACTGAATTAGAAGTTAAATTTGCCCGCATGCTGAAAGAAGCGATTCCTTCCATGGATAAGGTTCGTTTCGTAAACTCGGGGACGGAAGCAGTTATGACAACGATTCGCGTTGCACGTGCATTTACTGGCCGTACGAAAATTATTAAATTCGCAGGCTGCTACCACGGTCATTCCGACCTTGTGCTTGTAGCGGCAGGCTCTGGCCCTTCCACGCTAGGTACGCCAGACAGCGCAGGCGTTCCAAGTTCGATTGCGCAAGAAATAATTACCGTTCCGTACAATGACCTTGACGGATTGCATGAGGCGCTTGCGCATTGGGGTAAAGATGTCGCGGCGGTTATGGTCGAGCCCATCGTCGGCAACTTCGGCATGGTCATGCCGAAACCAGGATTCCTCGAAGGGCTATGCGCAGCCGCGCGCAAGAACGGCTCCCTCGTCATCTATGACGAGGTCATCACCGCGTTCCGGTTCCACTACGGAACGACACAAACCTACGATGGCCTTGCCTCCACGCCAGAGGCGCGCGCGGCCATCGAGCCAGACCTTACGGCCCTTGGCAAAATCATCGGCGGTGGACTGCCGATTGGCGCCTACGGGGGCCGTAAGGAAGTCATGGAGCAGGTCGCTCCGCTCGGACCTGCTTATCAAGCCGGCACGATGGCGGGTAATCCCGCCTCCATCAGTGCCGGCATCGCCTGCCTCGAGGTGCTTCGCGAGGCAGGGGTGTATGAGCGCCTCGACCGCATGGGCGCGAGGCTGGAGCAGGGGCTTCGTGACGCTGCTCAGCGTCACGGTATTCCGCTCACCGTAAATCGGATCGCTGGAGCGTTGTCCACTCACTTCTGCGATCATCCCGTGACGAATTTCGATGAGGCGAATGATACAGACGGCGAACGTTTCGCCGCGTTCTTCCGCCTCATGCTGGAGCAAGGCATCAACCTCGCCCCTTCCAAGTACGAGGCTTGGTTCCTGACCATCGCTCATACGGACGAGGATGTCGAAGAAACCATTGTCGCGATCGATCGCGCTTTTGCCAAACTTAACTCATAGACGTCAAGAAGGCTTTCCGCCCAGCATATGATTCTGCTGGGTGGAAAGCCTTTCTTATGTCTTCACTTTCTTATGCCTTCGCTTTCTTATTCAACTGTTCATTAAAGATCTGTTCAATCCGTTGACATGCATCCTCTGGGCTCTCCATATTCGCCCATAACAAGGTTAATTCATCATACAGCTGTTCAACTTCAGATTCAGTCAGATGTAGATGGCTTAATGGCTTGGCATAGGGCAGAACCTCCAAGAAACGATGATAATGCTCGGGATGAATGGATGGGTCAAGTAGGCTGTCATCCTCAGCAACGGACTTCAATGCTGGGATCGTACAACCGTATTGTTTAAGTAATGTTTGAGCTTCCGTATCTGTCATGAAATCGATCAACTTCTGAGCCAGCTTGTGTTTGGCGCTGTCTCGATTCAAAGCGAGTCCGCCGCCGAGCAATAGCGTAGCTCTCGTTTTACCGCCTGGAACAGGCAGAACATCCCACGAAATTGAATGATTGCGGAATTCGTTCATGAAATAATAAGTCGTTAGAATCATCGCTACTCTTTGCTTCATGAATAGCCCTTCGGCCAAGAAGTTGCTTCCATGAGAATAAATAGGAGATACCCGATCCTTATACATTAAAGACACACAATATTCCAAAGCTTCAATAGTGGCTTGATTGGACATCGTGCTGCGACTTCGATCAGGCTCCATGATTTGTCCGAGATTTTGCAGCAAAAAAGCAGTCCAACGGTTATAGGATGAGGAGAAGCAGAATCCATACTGGTCAATTGTCCCATCGCCATTTAGATCTCGTGTACAGCGCTTCGCGACCTCCAGTAAATCATCCCAATGATCCAGAGGCGTGTTATCCGAAATTCCATTTTCCTCAAAAATAGCTTTGTTATAACAAATAACAACAGGAGAGATAAGAAAAGGCGCCACACGCGTTCTGCCCTCTAACGTAAATAATTCAAACGCCTGCGGATAGCTCGTATCCTGAGCGTTTAAATGTGACGGGATGTAATTAGCGAATAAATTGGTTTTGCCCGCATCCTTAAACTGACGAAAATGCCAATCCGATACCATAAAAACATCAGGTCCGCGACTTTGTTCGATTAATTGAATCAACGAATTCGTATATCCATCCCCTGGAAGCAGGGTAAGTTTTACTTTTACAAAAGGATATTTCTTTTCGAATTTATGAATAATTTTGCGGACGATATCGATTTCATACGAGTTCGAGAACCAAGCCAGCTCTAATGTGACTGCCTGTTCTTCGCTCGGCAGCTTAACACGATTGCCTTTGCCTGGAATTTTCTCAATCAGTCCTTCATCAACAAGCTGTGCCAATGCTTTTCGAAGGGAAACTCTGCTTATTTCGTATTTTCTGCTTAATGTATTCTCAGATAAAATGAATTCACCTGGCTGTATTTCGCAGCTTACGATTTCATCCCTTAATTCATTTAGGCATTTCTCATATCGTTCTTGAAAATCATTTACTCTACGCAACAATGGATACCGCTCCTATCAGCTTCTTTAGAGAACTAATCGATCATCATTCGTTTGCATCGCAAACCAAAGCGCATCTCCACAGCACCTTCAATTGATGTTTCATCATCGGAAATCGGAATCCAAACAACAGCACCCTGTGGGACATTCTCCGGTACGGCAGCGTCTTCACTTGTCACCTTCCACGTCATATTGCGACGCGATTGCTCCCATAGAATGATTTGCTCCGTTGTCCAGAACGCGAATCCTCTTGCTTGTGACTCCCGTATCACTTCTCTTAAAGCGGCATTTACCGTAGCTTGTTTCAAAATATGCAGAGGATGAAACAAGAAATGGGCAACTCCACGAACACGCTGAACCTGCTCCAGGAATGGTACGATTACACTCGTATCAGCTAAAATCGGGTGGTCCAAATCCGGTGTCAAAAAGCCAACCTCGAGCACGGAGTACATTCGATTCCGTTTATCTGCCCAAGCAATCGGATAATAAGGATGACATGTTCCAAATAGAAAGCCAACGTTGCCTTTTTTGCTCGGACCGCGGGTTTGATCCGCCATAATCCCATTCGTTTCACACCATTCGAACAAATCATCCCAGCCTTCATAACGGGTATAATGGTTTTTATTCGAAATGATCTGCGCTTCGGTAGTCGTCCTAATATACGCTAGCTGCCTTTCAAAATCTGCTTGCTCCCATGCACCATTCTCTTTCCCCATTGCGTTAAAATGAAAAGCTAGCTCATGACCGTCTGCTTGAATTCGATCATGTAAACGAGGAGAGTAGCCTGGCTCAATTATGCACCAGGTAGCACGCACATCGTATTCCTTTAATAGATCTAATGTTATCTCTGCAGATTCATCCAGATTAAAATCGCTGTCATGTGAAATCAGGACGACTTGCTCAACATTCTCAGGCCAGTAATCGAGAATTGGAATAGACAAGCCTAGACCTTTCGCTGTGTGCAATACCTGCGAGATTAATACCTCTCGCCATAAATCTGCATACGGATATGCAAAATAAAGCATGCCTGTATTGGTTTGCAGGCGATCCACTTCCCAATCAAGTTCGATGCGATCATCTGCTTTCAGTATGCCATCATCCACTGAACCCGTGCCATCAGCAGCCGGAAGCCCATCTTCAACAATTGGGATCGTACCCTGTTGGAGTCCAACAATCGTATATGGAATGTTAACATTCCAGCGAATCAGCCTTCCCTCGCCCAATGAAAATTCCAGAAGTGCAGAAGCCACTTGGACGCCTTGTGGCGTGTTCTGATAAATTATTCCGGAAGCATCAGGCAGTTCTGTTTGCTGAATCGGAATCCAAGGCTTGTGCTGAAGTGACCGTAGGGGCTGCTTGGTTAGCGAGTCATACAACTTAGGTAGCTCGGTATAGCCTACTTCAGGACCTCGTATTTCCCGGCAATTCAGCTTTGAGGCCATGCGATTAAGACCCGCATACGAAATTAAGATGCCACCCTTATGGACATATTCTGTAAGCATATCGAGTGAGGCATCATCCTCTTCACACAATGCTACTAGCAAAATATCAGGTCTGTACTCTTCCAATTCAGCACGAGTATTAAGCCGTGTGAAAGGAATCCCCCCATGCCCAAGTATTTCTTCTATATAAAGCTCGAAAACATTCATACCATATTTCCAACGTTTTTCTGCAGCAAGTAGATCTAGCCAAATCCCTATTCGAGCCATTCTTTTCATGCCCGACACTCCCCTCCAGTATATACTTGTATACTACCTGTATACGAAATGTTCTGTCAATTGTATATCTCTCAACGAACAAGTTAAAATAAATACCCTTCACGCAAAGCTTCCGCTAATCGCAGCTTCATGTAAAGGGTATTGATCTATTCATTATCTAACATCAATTACGAGGTATTTATTACCCCGCTGCATTTGCCTCTGTGAGTTCGCTTATCATCGCCTTATGAATATGGCCGTTTGTCGCTATCACATTACGTACCGCTAAAGTGAATGGCTTCCCTTCCGTGTCTGTCACTACCCCGCCCGACTCCTGAACAAGCAAGCTGCCTGCGGCGATATCCCATGCGCTTAATCCGTGCTCCCAGAAGCCGCTTAGTCTGCCTGCTGCCACATAAGCTAAATGCAATGCTGCCGAACCACCTGAGCGGATATTACGCACCTTTGCTACGAGCTGGCTGATTTCTGCCATATTACGCGGTAAGTTAACCGTATGATCAACAGGGAACCCAGTTGCTACAAGAGCATGTGACAGTTCCTTTTCTCCAGATACATGAGTTGTATGTCCCTTGACATAGGCGCCTTTGCCTTTCTCGGCAACGAACATTTCATCGAGCATCGGGTCATAGACAACCCCAACAATAACTTCTCCCCGATGTGCGAGCGCTATCGATACGCAAAAGAACGGAAATCCATGCACAAAGTTCGTTGTACCATCGATCGGATCGATAATCCATAAATATTCTTCCTGAATCATCTCTTGAAGTGCCTTAGCCGATGCGGTACTGCCTGCTCCTACACCTTCTTCACCCAGAATGGCATGCGTCGGAAAATGAGTTTTAATCAAATTGCGAATTAATGTCTCCGTACCCTTATCTACTTCTGTAACTAAATCGCTTGTTGAGGTTTTAAGATTGACGTTCTGAATAGCACCAAGCCTGGATTTCACCCATTCCCCAGCCTTGGATGCAGTGTTGACGGCAACTGCTGTAAAACTCTTGCTTCCAACTATGTATGGAATACTTGATCCGTTCATCTATATCAACTCTTTCTTTGATTTAAATTATCTTTCAATCACTATAAGTATATTGAATAAACTCTCCCTTTACTAGGGAGTCCCGGGAATTTCCTAACATACAATTTACCCCATTATTGGCTGCAAATACAGCCCACTTAGATAGAATATGTATAAGCGGACTCATTAATTCGGGTTAATTAGGTGTGAGCTATACAACTTTTAAAGGCAAAAAACCGCAACCTTCTTCAATAGCAGGCTGCGGTTCTTGTTCGTCCATTTATTCAATTGAATGTGATAATCTATCTAATATTGCTTATACACCTACAATATTAAATCCACCATCTACATACAGAACTTCACCTGTAATTCCACGAGACAGGTCACTTAGCAAGAACATGCCTGCATCCCCTACCTCAGCAACATCTGTAGTACGGCGTAGAGGTGCTTTCTCTTCTACAGCACGCAGGATCGAGTTGAAATCACCGATTCCCTTAGCTGCAAGCGTACGAATTGGACCAGCCGATAGCCCGTTTACACGAACGTTGAATTGACCCAAATCAGCAGCAAGGTAACGAACGCTTGCCTCTAGAGCAGCTTTAGCTACACCCATGACATTATAGTTCTTCATTGCACGTTCTGCGCCAAGATAAGTCATTGTCATGATGGAGCCGCCTTCTGTCATTAACGGGTACATACGCTTGGATACTGCAACAAGCGAGTAAGCGGAAATATCCTGTGCAAGAGCATAGCCATCACGGGATGTATCAACATACATGCCTTGCAAGTCTTCGCCTTTCGCAAAAGCGATCGCATGCACAACACCATGAAGTACACCGAATTCTTCTTTAAGCTTGTCCGCCAAAGCGTCAATCTCTTCATCCACCGTAACGTTGCATTGCAATACGATAGAATCTGGAAGTGTTGAAGCAAGCTTCTGTACGCGCTCCTTCACACGCTCGTTCTCATATGTAAAAGCTAGCTTTGCACCTTGAGCTGCAAGGGACTGCGCAATTGCCCAAGCAATACTGCGATCATTCGCAACACCCATTACAAGTACATTCTTACCATTCATTAATCCTGCCATCTATTATTACTCCCTTCATTCTAAGCAAACCCTTTCTTCCAAAGTACCTGAATTCTATCCAATTATCAAGTATTCGCTAACAACAAATGAACGTCAGGTTAGCGAACACTGCTTCATGCGCTAACCTGACGTTCATTCTATTTAATGATTTTTTTATAATAGTGCCTGCTTTTCACTTAACGAAGCGTAACAGGCTTATGAAGCCTCGAGGCTTCATAAGCAGCTAGCGCAACTTCAACTGCGCGCATGCCATCTTCACCAGTTACAGATGCCTGACTTTTCCCTTCTCTCACAGAAGCAACAAAATCCGCAATTAACCCTTTATCCATATCGTCCCCCCAGAAATTCCATCTGTATCCATTCTCATTGCTGAACACATTCAATTTCTGATTAAAAACGTCGATTGTTAAAGTCCCTTCCGTGCCAATGATTTCAAGCGTAACGTCTCCCCACGTCGGGAACGTTTTATTGCGTGTCCAGCTGCAGTCCAGCGTTGCGAATACACCATTATCGAATTCAAGCGACAAAATCCCGCAATCGTCAATTGGTTTCTCGGATACAAGATGATCGACTTCAGCAAATACTTCCGTCACCTCTGCCCCCATATACCACCGCATAATATCAACGACATGAACCGTATGGTCAATGACAGCACCGCCTCCAGATAGCTCAGGCTCAATAAACCATCCCCCTGGATTTTGTCCTCGATTCGTCCCTTTAATCGCTAGAATGCGTCCAACCTTGCCTTGTTCAATTAATTGCTTCGCTCGCATAATGGAAGGATTAAAGCGAACCGGGAAAGCTGTTTGCAGAAGAACGCCATTCTCCTTGCAGCATTGGATCATCGCCTCTGCATCCACAAGTTTCGGAGCAAGCGGCTTCTCGCAAAGTATGTGCTTGCCAGCCTTGGCAGCAGCTATTACATAGTCATGATGCTTGCTATTTTCTGAGGTAACAACGACCGCATGCATCTCTTGCGCCAAAAATTCATCAAGGCTTGGATAGAAATCAGTGCCGAGCTTTTCTGCAAATGTTTGGCCACGGTCAGCATCATCATCGTAAATACCGACTAACTCTACATCATCCAAAGCACCAATCGATAATGCATAAGAATAAGCATGCATATGGGCAAAGCTGATTATGCCAATTTTCATCATAGCTCCTCCTTTGCTGGCTTAAGCTCGCTTAATTGTACAGGCTGTCCCGTCTCTACGCTTTGAATCGCAGCAAGTGCAATACGCACCGCTTCATAAGCGTCTTCAGCCGTTACAATTGGTTGTTCATCTCGCTCGATGCAAGCTAAGAAATGAGCGAGCTCCCTCGCATATGGATTTTCCGCTAGCGGGCTCTCAGGTACCGCAACTCCTTGTTTACCGCCATTGCTTGACCTGCGTGAAGCGACGATCGAATTATCTCTTCCACTGTCGTAATCGATAATCCCCGAAGTACCCGCTAACTCGAATTTCATCGAGAATGTCTCATGCGCCCAGCTTCCTTCCACATGTGCGATAACGCCACTTGCAAATCGAAGCGTAACTAACGCATAATCCAGGGAGTCCTCTTTGCCTGCTCTACCGACCAAGCCTTTGGCATAGACACGCTCTACCTCACCATAACACCACCGAAGATAATCAAAGTCATGAATGATCAAATCCAGCAGCAAGCCACCGCTCTTGGAATAATCGGCATACCAATTCTCCCATCCGCGCGGAAATGGACCTACTCGAGACATTCGGGTTACAGCCGTCTTCCCGATGCCACCCTGATCAAGAAGTGCTTTAGCCTCCCGATATTCAGGGAAGAACCGAATGACATGGCCTACAAAAAGCTTAACTCCTTTGGCTCGGCAGCCCTCGATCATTTCACGTGCATCCGCTAGATTGCGAGCAAGCGGTTTTTCACAAATAACATGTTTGCCTGCATCCGCTGCTTGCAGCACATATTCCTTATGTAAATAAGTCGGTAAACAAACGTCCACAACATCCACATGTACTGCTTTAATGGCATCCTCATAACTGGCGAATGCCTGTGTGTTAAGCTTACTTGCCAATGTCTGTGCTCGGCTTAAATCCTTATCAACGATTCCTGCAATTGCAATATGCTCCATCGTTCCATAAGCTTCAGCGTGAACAGTCCCCATCGTTCCCGCTCCAATGACCAAAACTTGCAGCATGATAAGATCCCCTCCCATAAATTAGATAACCACTCGTTGACCTGTACGTCTGCTTTCATTTGCTGCTTCAATAAATCGAATAATTTCAACCGTCTCCGTAAAATCCAATTCACATTCACCTGTGCGGAAGAATTGAATAATCTGCTCAAGCAAACTGGCATAGAACGGCTTCGGATATGCGCTTATATCCGCAAGGCGATTTCCTATTTCGCCATGAATGATTGCACCGAAACTACCATTACCAATCCGCTTGCCACGTATAGTTCCGAGACGTCCATCAGCCCATTCTCCCACAATTAGATCGTAATCCGCATTCACAGTGGATGTTACGCTGCGACATCCTTTCCCTAGGATGGCATAAAGCATCTCAACCGTGTGGATGCCGTACCAGAATAGACCAGGTTGGGATGGTTCGAGCGCCATCGGGCCGTAACAATCAGCACCGTTTATGGCATCTCCATCCAAGGATTGAAGCGCTTCCGACAATGCCCCTGAGAAGCGTAATGAAGAGCTGCTCATAATAGGTGTATGATAACGAATCGAAAGCTCATGAATTTGATTCGCTTCCCGTGAACTCAGCGCAAGTGGCTTGTCGATAAAAACAGGTTTCCCATAGGATGCTATCTCTTCAAATAGCCCTTTATGAACGGCCCCGTCCATCGACTCAATCATTAGCGCATCTGCTTGTTCAGCCACCTCAGCAACGGAATTAACAATATGTACGTTATAATTGCTACGTAAGCTTTCAGTAAATCCTTCAACACGCGACCAACTCAAAGGAATCTCTGGCGATCCGCCTGCGTAAGCAACAGTAATTCTGCCACCTTGTACATGATAAGGATGCTCAGGCTGATGCAATAATTCTGCAAAGGCTGTGCAATGTGAGGTATCAAGGCCGATCATGCCGATTTTCAATGTATCCTGCAATCCTCTTATCCCTCCTCGTACGTTATGAATCTAATGTAATGATACCAAGTAAAACCCTATAAAGACAGAGCTTTAAATTGTCCATAAATGAATCTGTGACAGGTTTGCAAACAAGAAGAATAAACAAAAAGACCGCATCCAACCATACAGGTTGGAACGGTCTCTCTATCTGGCAGCAGCACGTAAACAGTACGTAAATTAATCTGCTGTATATTGAATGTTCTGCTTATCCGCATGTCTTTCTAAAGCTAAACGAATGAGATCATCAAGCAATTCACGGTAAGGCTTGCCTGTTTCTCTCCATAACATTGGATACATCGAAATAGGCGTAAATCCAGGCATTGTATTAATTTCATTAATCATAATCGCCTGATCTTCCTTGCGAATGAAGAAATCGACACGAGACAAGCCAGTGCCATCAATCGATTGAAATGCCCGAACCGCCATTTCTCGTACTTCCTGCATGACTTCATCGGAAATTTCAGCTGGAATCACCACAACCGATTTCCCATCTACATATTTGGCCTTATAATCATAAAATTCATTGGAAGGTACAATTTCACCTGCAATCGAAGCTTCCGGATCATCATTGCCAAGTACAGCAACCTCAATCTCACGTGCATTGATGAATTCTTCGACAATGACCTTACGATCATATTTTAGCGCAAATTCAACAGCTTGTATTAATTCATCACGATTCCTTGCTTTGGATACACCTACTGATGATCCAAGGTTAGCAGGTTTAACAAAGCATGGGTAACCCACCGACACTTCGATTTCCATTAAATGGTGATGTTGATCCTTCATCCACTGCGAGCGTGTGAAGTACCGATATACGCATTGAGGAAGGCCTGCGTCTGCAAAAATTTTCTTCATCATCACTTTATCCATTCCTACAGCCGATGCAAGCACACCTGCTCCAACATAAGGTATGTTCGCCATTTCAAGCAAGCCTTGAATCGTGCCATCCTCACCATTCGTTCCATGAAGCAAAGGGAACACAACATCAACCTGGTCATTATTATCAGATGAGATATAAGCTTTCTCTTCTGTCGATTGTTGTAAACCTTGAAAAATCGGCATTAGCGCAGTTGAACTGTTCATATTGCTTGGAGTTGCTTCAAAAACTAGCGCTTCTTTATGCTCTAGAGGAGCTATAAGCTTCTGTCCATTTCTCCATTCTCCATTTTGCGTAATATAAATAGGTTTAATCTCGTATTTGCTAAAGTCTAATGCTTGGATAACTGCAAATGCTGTTTGTAAGGAAACATCATGCTCCCCTGATTTTCCGCCATATACAAGTCCTACTCGAATCTTAGAAGCCATTTCTTATATCCTCCTGATCAGGTAAATATTCTACCTAGCTATATTCTGTTAGTTGCTATGGCATAGTCATTTCATCATTAATATGAATAAACGCGTAGCGTGTATTAGGTGTCCATGCATATGAATCCCGATAGGACCAATAGCGATGTTTGCTGTTATTCGTATGCGCATTCATCAGCGGCATGCCGTTGTCGTCCTTCATCGTAACAATAGCATTGTGCTGATAACGCCCATCGCCGTCCCAGTCATATGCGATCATATCGCCTAATTCCAGTTGCTGCGGAGAGTCGACTAAATACCCGCGAAATCCACTGGTGCTGCTGATCGAATAATTCTTCAGAGCATTGGCAACCGCCCAGGAAAAACTCCACAGCTCCTGCTGATGCTCCATTCCGACGTACCACCATCCTAGACCTCTTTTTCCAGTATAGATCATCGGCGCACTGCCTGCAAAGATGCATTGTGAAGCAAAGTTCGTACAGTCTACTTCAAATTCCCAATAAGCGGGGTTATATGAATTCCACCACCGATCCGCATATTCAACGACTCTTGAACGATTATAAAGCTGCTGTTGCCTATGCGGCGATTCATTTACTTTTTTCAGTATACTATAATTGAAAAATGGAAGCGAAGGCGATGATTGGCGCTCAAGCGGCATTGGCTGCTTAAGACTCTGTTCTGTATTTATATGCTCTATTGCTGTAATCCGCCAACGTCCATCAAAAAAGCGGAACGAAATTCGTTCACGTTCCAGTTTCTCCTCCGAATAGTCAGCTCTTGATTGCATATATTGCTTAACCTGATACATGCTAACCTCTACTGTTACACTATCTCGAATGGATCGAACATCATGAATTCGAAGCTTGGTTTCTCCATTATTTGGACGCAGTGAACGCTCTCTGGAAATTGCCGCTTCACCCAATCTTCTAGCCTGCTCTCTTGCGATATAGCTTTCATCCGCTATAAATAAAGGAAGATCCATTGCTGTACATTCCACTGACGATTCATTCTTATTCAATACATAGTCATATAAGGTATTTTTCCACGACATCATTAGACCTCCTCGACTATTTTGTCAAAATCATCTATCTAATTTTGCACGCAAAAGCTGCTTCACAAGTTACATCCACTTTGTTTTCGATATATGTGTAAAAGTGGCTAAAAATGATTGAAAATCATCTTTACGAGTGAATGTACAGAAGTTATACTAAAGGAAGAGCAAAATTATGAAATTGG
Source organism: Paenibacillus albiflavus (assembly GCF_004344915.1). Taxonomy (GTDB): domain Bacteria; phylum Bacillota; class Bacilli; order Paenibacillales; family NBRC-103111; genus Paenibacillus_AM; species Paenibacillus_AM albiflavus. The sequence continues at coordinate 22,865 of NZ_SKFG01000008.1, forward strand.
GTTTCATTAGATGAAATTACAGAAGATTTTGCAACAAGCTTAAGATCTCAAGGAGGCATGATTATGACGAAGAAAGACCAGTACTCCGTACGCAAAGAGTTAAGTGTAGGAAACAAGCCGTACTATTACTACAGCCTTCAAAGCTTTGAAGAAGCTGGCAATGGTACAATCTCAAACTTACCTTTCTCCATTAAAGTTCTACTTGAAGCTGCTATTCGTCAATTCGATGGCAGAGCAATTACAGCTGAGCATGTTAAACAAATCGCAGGTTGGGCGAACAGCCGTGATAACAACAAGGAAATTCCTTTTATCCCAGCTCGTATCGTTCTTCAAGATTTCACAGGCGTACCTGTAGTTGTTGACTTGGCAGCGATGCGTGCAACTGTTGCTCGCGCTGGCGGAGATCCAAAAACGATTAATCCGCTTGTTCCTGTTGACCTCGTAATCGACCACTCCGTAATGGTTGACGCATTCGGTACTCCTGAAGCACTTGAGTACAACATGAACGTAGAATTCGAGCGCAACGAAGAACGTTACCGTTTCTTGCGCTGGGCTCAAACAGCATTCGATAACTTCCGTGCCGTGCCTCCTGCAACAGGTATCGTTCACCAAGTAAACTTGGAGTACTTGGCATCCGTAGCAGCAACGAAAGTTGTAGATGGCGACACTGAAGTATATCCTGACTCCCTTGTGGGTACAGACTCCCATACAACCATGATCAACGGTCTTGGCGTTGTTGGTTGGGGCGTTGGCGGTATCGAAGCTGAAGCTGGTATGTTAGGTCAGCCTCTATATTTCGTAACTCCTGATGTAATCGGATTTAAATTAGTTGGTCAGCTTCCAGAAGGCGCAACAGCAACTGACCTTGCACTGACTGTTACCCAAATGCTTCGTAAAAAAGGCGTTGTAGGTAAATTCGTAGAATTCTACGGACCTGGTCTAAGCAACATTTCACTTGCTGACCGTGCAACTGTAGCTAACATGGCTCCAGAATACGGTGCAACTGTCGGCTTCTTCCCAGTTGATAACGAAACATTGAATTACCTACGCTCCACAGGCCGTACCGAAGATCAAATCGCGCTTGTTGAAGCTTACTATAAAGCTCAAGGTATGTTCCGTACGGATGCAACGCCAGATCCAGTATTTACAGACCTTATTGAGCTGGACATGTCTACAGTTGTACCATCACTTGCAGGTCCGAAGCGTCCGCAAGACCGTGTTGAGCTGACGAACATGAAGGAATCCTTTAATTCCATCATCCGCAAGCCAATCGACCAAGGTGGCTATGGCTTAACAGAAGAGAAAATTGCTGAGAAAGTAACCGTTCCATATGCGGATGGCACAACTGCTGAAATGAGCGCAGGTGCAGTGGTTATTGCAGCGATCACTTCTTGTACCAACACATCCAATCCGAGCGTTATGATCGGTGCAGGTATTGTTGCGAAGAAAGCTGTAGAACTAGGATTAACGAAACCAGCATACGTGAAAAGCTCACTTACACCAGGCTCCCTTGTTGTATCTGAATACTTGCACAATGCAGGATTAATCAAGCCACTTGAAGCGATTGGCTTCCACGTTGCAGGTTATGGCTGCGCAACATGTATCGGTAACTCTGGTCCGCTTCCAGATGAAGTATCCAAAGCGATCAGTGACAACGATATGACAGTTGCAGCAGTGCTATCAGGTAACCGTAACTTCGAAGGCCGCGTTCATGCTCAAGTGAAAGCGAACTATCTAGCTTCACCGCCACTTGTTGTTGCTTATGCACTTGCAGGTACAGTGAACATCGATCTTGCCAATGATGCTATCGGTACTGACAAGAACGGCAATCCTGTATATCTCAAAGATATCTGGCCTACAAATGCAGAAATTCAGGAAGCAATGGCAACTGCGATGAATGCAGACATTTTCCGTGATAAATATAAAGATGTATTCCGTGCGAACGCTCGTTGGAACGCAATTGATGTACCTGAAGGCGAACTTTATGAGTGGGATACGAAGTCCACTTACATTCAAGAGCCTCCATTCTTTACGGATCTTGGCACAGTGCTTAACGATATCGCTGACATCCGTGGCGCACGCGCACTTGCTCTAATGGGCGACTCTGTAACAACTGACCACATCTCACCAGCTGGTAACATCTCACCTAACAGCCCTGGCGGCACTTATTTGACTGACAATGGTGTTGAGCGTAAAGACTTCAACTCCTACGGTTCACGCCGTGGTAACCATGAAGTCATGATGCGTGGTACGTTCGCAAACATTCGTATCCGTAACGCAGTTGCTCCAGGAACTGAAGGCGGCGTAACTACTTACCTTCCAACTGGCGAAGTAATGTCCATCTACGATGCTTCTATGAAGTATCAAGATAACGGCACATCACTAGTTGTAATCGCTGGTAAAGAATACGGTACTGGCTCCTCACGTGACTGGGCTGCCAAAGGTACTTTCCTACTTGGCGTCAAAGCGGTTATCGCTGAAAGCTTCGAGCGTATTCATCGCTCCAACCTTGTTGGAATGGGTGTATTGCCGCTTCAATTCGCAAACGGTGATTCATGGAAATCACTTGGTATCGTTGGTACAGAAACGTTCGATATCGAAGGATTAAGCAATGATGTAACACCAAGTCAAACGGTTAAGGTAACAGCAACTCGTGAGGACGGATCATCCTTTGCGTTCGATGCGATTGTTCGCCTAGATTCCATGGTAGACGTTGACTACTACCACAACGGTGGTATCTTGCAAACGGTATTGCGTCAAATCATGGCATAATCGATCAGTATACAAGATAAAAGGTTGAGCAGCTGCTCAACCTTTTTTTGATATTTATATGGCACGGCTAATAGTTCGCTTGTACGATTACTCTAGCCTCGAAACTTGTATCCTTCTCCCCGTACGGTGACAATGTACTTCGGCTGCGAGGGATCAGATTCGATTTTTTTGCGGAGGTTGCTGATTTGGACGATAACGGCTGCTTCGCCACTAAGGGAATCGTGACCCCAGATTTGCTGACGTAGCTCATCAATGCTGCAGATACGGTCTGGATGCTGCATAAAGTAAATGAGCAGCTGAACCTCCCGATCGAGCAGTTGGACTAAACGTCCATCAACATAGGTATCATAAGATAGTAAATTAACTTCAATCTTATTGCACTTCAGCGTATATCGATCATCCTGCGATACATATTTACCTTTCATCCGCAGAAGCTTGTCCTTTACTTGCGTTGCAAGTACAGCTGGATTGAAGGGCTTCGTCAAATAATCATCCCCGCCTTCTTGCAGCGCTTCGATAATATCTTCCGCATCTTGCTTGCAGCTCAAGTAAATGATAGGCACATCCGATTGCTTCCGAACTTCCTTGCATATTTCAATACCGCTCATATCCGGCAGCATCACATCGAGCAATAATAAATCTGGCTGCTCTTCTGCAAATAATCGAATGGCTTGTTCTCCATCTGCAGCGATAATCACTTTAAACCCACTCTTCTCCAAATAAAGGACAATGATTTCACCGATTTCACGATCATCTTCAACAACAAGAATTGTGCCTTCTGACATTCATGAATCACCACTCTTTTCTAAATTTGAGACCAAACGAACAGGTAATGTAAAATAAAACGTACTCCCCATCCCCTCGACGCTCTTACATGCAATCGTTCCACCATGCAATTCAACGATTTCCTTCGCGATAACAAGTCCAATTCCCGTTCCAATCACATTCTTCTTACGAGCTGCGCTGCTGCGGAACAATCGCTCGAATATCTGCGTCATATCCTCTTCTGATATCCCGATTCCCGTATCTTTAACGATAATCGTGACATGCTTAGCATGCGGTTCATACTCAATTAGTAGGGTAATTAATCCACCGCTCGGCGTAAACTTCTTGGCATTCATCAGCAGATTAGAAAGCACTTGTTCAATTCGAACTTCATCGATGTATGAAACAAGATGGCAATTCGCCGGAATCTCATGAACCAGCTTTACCAGCTCAAATTCTAACTCATTCTCCTTCATGTCAAATACGTACTTCTCATAAATTTGCTCAACGTAATTAATGATTGGAATATTCCGATAATTAAACTTAGCTTGACCTGATTCAAGTCGCGACAGCTCAGATAAATCTTGAATGATTCGATTTAACATCAGGCCTTTTTGATAAATATTATTCGCATAAGTCGGACTAAGAGGAATAATGCCGTCAAGCATTCCTTTGATATAGCCCAAAATCGAGGTAAGAGGCGTTCTAAGCTCATGCGTGATGTTCGATAACAACATGCGTCTGGACAGATCCATTTTCTCAAGCTTAGCTGTGCGATCCTTCACTTTCTCTTCCAACGAGGTGTTGAGACTAGCAAGCTCCGAAGCTAATTGCTCTGACTGCTTAAATGATCTTGAATAGCGTACCGATAAAATGACAGCTTGTCCAAACAAGTAAATGTAAAGTCCGAACGAAATCGTTTCTCCAATAGGCAGAACGCGAACTTGATTATAATATAACACTTCATTCAATACAGAAAGGAAAAATACGAGCATAACGAAACAATTCGTATTGGCCCCTTCTCTTTTCCGAATCGCAGCTATGATGAACACATAAATCAAATAACCGATCAGCGTTAATAGAATGATTTGAGAGACAAGCATCGTCTGTGTATAGATAATAGCGGGGGTAAGCATAACGTAAAGCGTATTTACAAGACATAAACCAGCAGAGATATATAACACCTGACGCTTGGCTTCACCTGGATACAGGGAATATACAAAGAAACTGAGGAACATGATCGCGCAGCCAGAGGTCCAATATTCCAGCTTCACTCCTAATTCCCAAGGGATTTGTGGAAATAGCTGCACCAGAAGCCCATCCCCTACAAACATCGATCTGGTCCCAATCAGTAAGCATACAAGACCAAAGTACAGCGTTGACCGATCTTTTCGCCTTAGCATGAATAGAACCAAATGATAAATTCCCATCATCATCATACCGCCAAAAATAAAGAAATCTCGCGCCATATTTTGCTCATGTATTCGCGTAATCTGTTCCTGAGCTCCTATTCGGATCGTTTCCCATAGACCGCCTTTACGCTGAACAAAGTTTGAAACTTGAATGACGATTTCAAGACGATCCCCCTGGATTGTAAAAGGAACCACTTTGGCGTAGTTCTTCGGTTCCATCTCATCAAGACTGGATCCCACTATTCCATTCGAGGCTCTAAGTTCACCATTAATCCAGAGCTTATAGGCGGACGCTACACTCGGCATATAAAGAGCCATCTGATTGGTAGGCAGCTGCCCTGCTTGCCAATCAATAATTAATCGATAAGTAGCATATCCTTGATTGGGCAGCTCCTTACCATTCAACTCATTTTTGCCCCATATACTTGGAACATGGATATAGCTTAGCGAATGACCACTTTTATTCTGCGGACTTAAATCTGTCGGTTCAAGCAACTCTTGCCAATATAACTCCCACTCTCCATTCAAGTAGACCACCTGTTCATCCGCTTCTTCAGAAGCAGCTGGCAAATGAAGCACACCTTGAACAGCTTGACCCATCTTAACCTGCTCTTCTGCATATGCGATCGTATCCGTGCCCCATACCATGCATACGCAGAAGATAATGATTCCCCATACCTTCATTGGATCTCCTCTTAATGAGTCGTACTCGCCTTTATTTCCTTTGCTGAATCTCTACGCAAGCTAATCCATAATAAATAGAAACCGACTGCACCAAGCAGCGTCAATAACACACCCGTCATATACATTTGAGATGCACCCAACTTCTCAAAAATAATCCCGCCGAATATGCCTGCAAAAAATCCCGATAATCCTCCCCAAGTAAGGGCGAATGCTGCCTGACCTGAAGCGCGATACTCTCTTGGTACCATCATCGACGTTAGCTGCGTACCCACATAGAAGTACGTACCGTATGTGAGCCCATGCAAACCTTGAATCAGAATCACATCTACTGGACTCTGCGCCAGGGACATGAGCAGCCAGCGAAGGCTGTACAGGAGACAATTGAATATCAGGACAATCACCATTGCGCCTTTCGTCCTCTTCAAGAAGCGGTCAAGCAATAAGAATACAGGCACCTCCAGAACGGACGCAATAAATATGGACCAGCCTACCAGATTCTCGCTTCCACCCATGCTCATAATGAAGATCCCGTTGAATGTAGCATTCATGGAATTGGGTACCGAAATAAGAATTCCTAGCAGTACAAACCATACAAAATGCTTATTATGGAATATTTGTTTATAATCCGCGTTCGAGAAATCCCCTCTGCTCTCTCCTCTAGGCAGGCTAATGGTAAATGCTAATGTCAGGAGGATAGAGGTGCTAAACACAAGTCCAAGCGAGTCAATCCCAACAGCTTGAAGCAAAGGGCCAATCAATAGAGCGGTAACCGAATAACCGATCGAAGCCCATAAACGGATCGCCCCAAACTTTACAGTCGTTCCCTCAATAACGTTCAGAATTAAGCTATTGCTCTGAGAGAAGATCGGTGTTTGAAAAAAATAAAACCCAACCATCACCACATAGATCCATAAATAGCTATGCAATTGAAAAACAATTTGGGCAATAATCAGATTAGCGATCAGCATCATCACAAGCGTTCGCTTAATATTCTGCATCCGATCGCTATAATATCCCCAGATGGGGTTGGCAAGAACGGAAATCATCGGTCCACCGGCTAGTAGAAAGCCAACGGCAATCGTACTTACTCCAATATGTTTTAAATAGAGCGGAAAGAACGTATTGAAGATAGCCATTGCGCCATAAATAACGAAATTAAATATTTTTAAAGTGATAAAATTCGGTCTTCCCGTCACCGTAGGCGATGTCATGTCTAGTCATTCCTCTCGGGGTAATCGCATTTACATTGGTAATGAAAGAGATTGGGATTGCTCTATCACTTCTTCAGCCGACACTTCGCGTCCCAGCTTGCTTGACATATAAATCCCTTCGCTGATTAACATCGTTTGCAGCGCGAGCTGTGCTGTTGGCATTAGCGGCACACGCCCCTGAATAGCAGCGATCAAATGTTTTTGCGAGGATTGATAGGCATCATGATTCAGATACATTCTTTCTCGGCGAAGCCGCATTCTATCCATATCAAATGTACTATCAAGATCCAGATCATTGACCGTACTGTGGAAGCTAAAAGGCGTCTTCACTTCATTGCTAACGAACATAGGCAATCGAATTCCGCCCTCAGAACCTACGATACTGCTGCCTTCCATACTTCCAAGATGAATCGCCCATGCTTCCATAATATCAAGCGTAATCCCGCCTTCAAACTTGACAAAGCCCAGTCCAAGCTCCTCCACATCAAAGCCGCTTTGCTTGCGACGCTCCTTGTCCATATCCATTTCTTGATAGGTTTGCCCAGAGATCCGTAGGGGTGTAGGTAACCCTAGCAAATACAGCATCTGCGAGATATGATAGACTCCCATATCATATAAAGCTCCGCCACCCGCTGTCTGCTTATTCGTAAAAAAGGGTGTTCCGTATCCATCAACATAAGGACGATTGCGGCGGCGAAACCCATTCGATCTCGCATGATAGAGCTTGCCAAGCTTGCCGCTGTCAATTAAATCCTTCGCGATCAGCGTCTCTGTCTGGTAGAGCGTAGCTAGCTGAATATGCAGCATGCGTCCTGTTTCCCGTGCAGCTTCTACCATCGCTTGCCCATCTCGATACGAGCCTGCTATTGGCTTCTCACAATATACATGCTTGCCAGACTGCAGTGCCGCAATCGTAACTGGCGCATGAAAATTATTATGTAAGCAGACATCAACTACATCCAGGTCGTCACGTTTAAGTAGCTCTCTAAAATCAGAATAAACATGCGGGATACCGAATTTTTCGGCAGCTCTCCGCGCTTCAGATTCATTGATATCACACACTGCAATCACTTCGGCACCTGGAATTTGTGCATATTCCTCCAAATGCATTTTCCCGATTATTCCTACTCCAATAATGCCGATTCTTACATTGTTCATCCTAGTTCCCCCAGTTTTCTAGCTTGTAACATTAATATACCACGAACTACGCGTTTCGTACGTAATCCTTGGTAAATCCGGTCAATTCGATACAATTCTCTTTTGAGAAACTACTGTGTATTTATCGCTATCCACCGTCTTAAACGAAACTCTAACTATATAGTCTCCACTCTCTTCGAATGAAACATTCTTCATATCAACTGGCAGGTAGAAAGATTCCTCCTTACCTGGTTTCATCTCTGTATTAAAATAGACAATTTTTATATCATTTGGAGAATACAAAGCAACTTCAACATTTGTCCAATTTACCTTCAAATTCTCTACCTGTACTAGAACGACAAAATCAATTACAGACCCTTTTTTAACTCCACTAAATGGATATTTTAAAGAAAAAATTTCATCTTTTTTGGAGATAAACTCCTTTGCAATCATTAAGCTAACATCTGGCTTGTTTAACTCCAAAGTTTGTTTAGTTGCGTCCCAATGCATCAGTGGACCAAATGAATCTATCACTAAATCGATTGGTAACATAGTCGATCCATCCATTTTGATAGGTGAAATATTCGAATTTATAGGCGTCTTATCCTCACCATTAACTATCACTCTAACTTTCGCATAATCACGATACGTACCCCAAAGTGTATCTGCTACAGCACTAGTCACTCCGCCAACCAGAATGATCAATGTTAGAACGATAATTCTTCGAACTTTCATCCTTATTCCCTCCATCTAAATTATTGTTTGTATAGTTATACCCTGCGTAAAGCAAGGAGTTGTGGTTGATATCATGGTCATTTTTGTTCGGGATACCACGGATTTAAATGCACGAGCACTTCACCAATTTTCGAATCCAAATTCATAATACTAATCTGTAGCTGACGAATAATATCATGGCCTTCTTGAATCGTTAATGTACCGACTACGCTAACTCTCAAATCCACAAGTATGTAATGCCCCTGCTCCCTAGCCCGCAAGCGATCAATCCGCTTCACCGCAGGATTGGCGCTAATAAACGCCATTAACGTTTCAATCTGCTCCGCTGGTACGAGCTTATCCATCAGAATATCGAAAGATTCCTTGCCCATTTCCCAAGCAAGTTTAAGCACGAGCAGCGAAACGATAATCCCTGCAGCAGGGTCTCCATATAGCAGAATCGGATATTGAAGCCATTTGCCTAATAAACCTAAACCGATACCGACACAAGCTGCAATCGAGGCATAAACATCTGCCAAATGATCATATGCAGTAGCGATCAAAGCTTTGGAATTCATACGCTTGCCGACACGCATCGAATAGACATAGAGCAGCTGCTTGATAACCAAAGAAAGAAAGGCTGCAATAAACGCTATGTAGTGTACATTAGGGGCAGGCTCAAAAAATGCCGATATGGCATGAAAGCCCATATAGAAGGCAGCAATTCCAAGGATAATGGCGACGATAAAGGCGCCAAGCACTTCGGCCTTGCCATGTCCATAAGGATGATCCTCATCAGCTGGTTTCGTAGAAACCCGCATCGTACTATACGCCACGGCTACCGCAATCACATCACCTGCATTATGTATACCGTCAGCAATGAGAACCTGCGACTGAAACAGAGTCCCCACAAACAACTTAGCCACAGTCAAAACAATATTAGCGATCAGACTAATCCAGACGGCGATTATCGTTTGCTTCCGCTCTTTAGTTTCATTAGCCTCATTAGTCATGCATCATCACTCCTCAAACACTCAGCATGCCCTTAATGACGGCTACAAATACACTTCACAGCATAGAAGGCGATGAACCTTAGACTACGCTTTGATTATGCGTAATCCAGTTCATCGCCTTCTATAGCTAACGCTGCATAATTCCCATACGGCGTGCAGATTCTGTAATGGCCGGAACCAGCTCGAGCATAAGTTCCAAGGTCAGGCGATTCGCTGGGCCTGACACCGCCAGCGCAGCGATCAATCTGTCGCTGCGGTCCACTATAGGCACGGCGATCGCCGCCGCGCCGGGTTCACGCTCTTCTACGGACGTGGCATAGCCATTCGTCCGTATATCCTGCAGCTGCTGCATGTAGGCTTCACGGTCGTATCCATACGACCTCTCCGCTTCATGCAGCACCTGCTCCTGCACCGCCTCGTCTGCGTAGGCGGTGAGCACTTTGCTCGATGCCCCGACGTAGAGGGGCAGTCTCGCTCCAACAGGTGCGACCCTGCGGATCGCCTGGTTGCTCTGCACCGCCTGGATGCGCACACGCTCCATACCGTCGCGCAGATAGAGCGAGACGGTCTCGCCTACAAGGTCGCGCAGACGCTCCATCTCAGGCAGCAGCATGACGCCTAAATCATCTCCTTGCGATAAGTGCATGGATAATTCCCACAGGCTAAATCCTAGCCCATACTTGTCTGTCGCGCTGTCACGCTGAACGAATCCCTTATGCTCCAGGGAAGCAAGCAGACGATGAACCGTGCTTTTATGTAAACCAACTCTGCTTGCAATCTCGGTTAAGCTGAGCTTCTGTGAATTTGTAAAACAAAGCAAAATATCAAGTGCCCGCTCCACGGCTCGCACCGTTAATTTACCATCATCCATCCTCATTCACCTTCATAATGTTTCACCAAGTGAAACGTTGTTTCTTATAGTATAACGGATGGATGAAACACCCGCAAGATAAAACGGATGTTCTTTGCAGCAAATATACAAGTAAAGCCGCTCCATTTAGGAACGGCTTCTGATTAATTTTTAATTAAGGACAAGAACTCTGCGCGAAGCGCTGGATCGCGGAACCCTCCGCGTACGGCAGAAGTAATCGTTTTGCTGCCTGGCTTCTTAACGCCACGGGCGCACATGCACATATGCTCTCCCTCTACAACAACCATTACGCCGATTGGTTTAAGAACCTCTTCAAGTATATCCGCAATCTGTGATGTAATACGTTCCTGTACTTGCAGCTTGCGTGTTACAGCATCTACTAATCGAGCGAATTTGCTGAGTCCAGCAATCTTGCCATCTGGTAGGTAGCCGATATGAATTTTACCGAAGAAAGGAGCCATATGATGCTCACATTGACTGTAATAGGTAATATCCTTTACAATCACAAGCTCATGATGATCCTCATCGAACATAACACCTAGCACTTCACGGAAATCTACATCGTATCCTGCAAAAATCTCTTCATACATCCGAGTCACTCGAGCCGGTGTGTCAATTAAACCTTCACGATCTACGTCCTCACCAATTAGACGCAGTATTTCGCGAACATGGCCTTCGATTGCCTCACGATTCGCTTCCACTAAGCTATTCTTATATTCATTGGCAGGCACAGTCTTCCCCTCCTCGCCACAACCAACCTTATGACTTATTTAAATTTTTGTTTTTTCATCATATTTTGCACTTTAGACATTTGCTGCTTATTCATGTTGTAGCCCATTTGCTTCGCCATTTTTTGCAGCATTTCGGGATCACTCTGCATCTTCTCAAGCTGTTTGCGAAGATAGAATACTCCGATGATGAAACCGATCACAAGTCCCACCACTAATCCAATAATTAACCATAACCACCACATCTTACTTTCCTCCTAAATTTGAACTCATATTTATGCTATTCTAACGATGTAATGCTATCATAGCATCTATTGCGCAAGCTCACAAACGAGAATTAATAGTGACCTAGCTGAGCACATTCTCAATAAATACAGTCGTCTCTTTAGCTAAGTCCATCTCTTTGACATCAAACTCACGATCATTGTTGTCCTGCTTAATAATTCGAATAATCGGACGTCCAGGTAGACCTCTATGCTGACCAACCACTACGCCTGCTTCTTTCGTAGACAATCGAACAGATGCCCCAGTTGGATACACGGATACCATTTTCAGAAAATGAACGAGAGTCTCTCGATCCAGCTGCGTACCAGATAGAGACATTAATTTCTCACAAGCTTCATGGGGCAATAACGGTTCTTCAGCGGAACGGAAAAGCATACTGTCGTACGTATTGGCTACTGCGACAATTTTGGCATAGAGATGAATTTGTTCATCCTCTAACTGTCTAGGTATACCTGAACCATCAACATGTTCATGATGCTGGAAAGCTACATGAGCAATGAGTAACGAATATTCGCGTTTTTGCTTTAGCATCTCAAATCCGCGCCATGTATGATGATTTTTCACATCAATTGCTGCCGTTTCGTCTGTTGGGATTTCGATTTTCCCGATATCATGAAGCAAGGCTCCTATCGCGAGCTCCTTCAATTGTGTCGGATTAAGCCCCATGGACAGCCCAGTTAATACCGACATCATACATACATTAATCGCATGCATATAATGCGAATTGTCATGTGTTCGGATATCTGTCAGCTGAACGAGCAAATCCTGATTGCGCATGACATCTTCCAGCAATTTATCAATTGAGGTTGATATGTTCTTAGGGTTAAAATCCTTACCTGAACGTATCGCCTGGAACAACCCGTCCATTTGCCTCATAACCGCCTGCTTCGTTTCTTCTGACACTACATCATCAATGACAACATCATCAAAGTTCGGATCCTTGATATAGAGCATCGTAACGCCGATTCTTCTAAGTTGCGTTATCATATATACCGTCAGTTGCACACCTTCGGATAACAGGACAACACCGTTGCTATTAAAAATCGTTTTCCCCAAAAAATGTCCTGATTCTATTGTGTCCAAATGAACATATCTCATATTTACCTCTCCCAATCTTCCCTATTCTGTGTCCTAGTAGATGAAATCTGATTCTAATTGGAGCAAATTCTGCTTTATATCAAGTCCACCACCATAACCGATGAGCTTACCATCAGCACCAATCACGCGGTGGCATGGTACGATAATTGAAATTGGATTGCGATTGTTTGCTCCGCCAACTGCACGTACAGCTTTGGGAGAATGAATAGCGATCGCGATATCTTTATAGGAAGCTGTCTGCCCATAGGGTACAGTTCGTAGCGCTTGCCATACCTGCAATTGAAACGTCGTGCCCTGCATGTCCAATTCCAGCTCAAATTCCTGACGTTCCCCGGCAAAATATTGCTTGAGCTGCTTAGCAGCCTCTGCTAGCGCTTCGGGATTATGCACCCATTCGGAAGCTCCGTACCAACGCTTAGCCCGATCCATCAAGTAATCCTTATTATCATTCCAAGAGCCAAATAACAGCGAACAGAGCCCCTGTCGAGTGGTAGCAAGGGTTAGCTGGCCAATCGGAGAATCTACCTCATCGTATGCAATCGTTAGACCTGCAGCTTGATTCATCATTCAGGTACACCTTCCTTCTGCTCATTTGCCTTGCAGGTATTCTTAATCTCTGCTTGCGCACGTTCAAGTGCATCAAGTACGACCTTTTCCTTCTCACGCAGCAATGCAACTTCTATCGCAATCTCTGCATCCGAATCTCCAATCTTCCCTAACGCCCATGCTGCTGTCGCACGAATTTCAGGACGATCGTCATCACGCAACAGCTTGTTAAGCAGCGGTACAGAAGAGCGATCCTTGAAGTTCCCGATGCCGATAATCGCATTGCGCTGAATCGGCTTCTTGCCCCGCCAAGAGGAAGCGTTATTGCCATACACTTGCTTATATTCACGATTGCTCATAGATAGCAGAGGCGCAAGCAGCGGCTTTACCAATTCGGGATCAGGCTGCATATCGGCTTGATGCGTCCAATGTTTGCCTTTATTAAGCGGACACACGCTCTGACATGTATCACAACCATAAAGTCTATTCCCGATCTTCTTCATCAGCTCGTCCTCAATAACACCCTTCGTTTGCGTAAGAAATGCTATGCAGCGAGAAGCATTAAGCTCTCCTGGACCCACAAATGCACCTGTTGGGCAAGCATCAAGACATTTGGTACACTCGCCGCACTGATTCAACGCAGGCGTATCAGGAGGAAATGGAATATTCGTAATCATCTCCCCAAGAAACACCCATGAACCCCATTCTGGCGTAATAACAGAGCAGTTCTTACCGATAAAGCCAACGCCCGCCCGCTCTGCTACAGAACGGTCTACAAGCGCTCCTGTATCAACCATACTCTCTACTCTTGCACCCTCTACACGTTCCTTGATGAAAGCCTCAAGCCTCGTTAACCGTTCTCGCAATACTTGGTGGTAATCGAGCCCCCATGCCGTACGCGATAACATCCCGCGATATGCCCCTGGCTCTGAACGCGGTGGATTCACAAGTTTCGTCGGGTAGGCTACTGCGATTGAAATAATGGATCTCGGTCCTTCAAATAACAGACCAGGATTTATTCTCTTATCGATATCAGGCTCTTCGAACCCGGATAAATAACCTTTATCACGACGATCAATTAATAGTTCCTTCAACTCATTGAAGGGATCTGCTGTCGTAAAGCCAATTGAATCAATCCCAAGATTCGGCGCTTCTGAGATAATTTCTTGCTTCAGCTTGTCCCAATCTGTTGTTGATCCCCTATGAATAGAAATTGGCAACTACTTCACCCTCTCTGTAAACTTCTTCCCTTCCATACGTGATAGTATTGGTAGATCAGCTCATCCTGAAACGGAGCGCGCTGGCATTGTATGCGTTCCAATAAAGAATCAAGACCTCTTTCGACTTTATCCTGCACGATCTTCGAATAATCGTATACAAGCTTATGCTCTTCATATTCATCCTGATCGACCACTCTCACTTTTCCATTAGGAAAAACAATGACATCCAGATCATAATCGATATAAGTGAGTACATGATCAACCAAATAAGCTGGCGATGCAATATTGCAGTAATAGCGGATTCCGCCCTCTTCTAGTAGAGCTACTATATTAAACCACTGATCTGGGATGAAAAATGAAATACCCGGTATTCGGCTAGTCCATACTTTCCCGTCACTTTCTTGAATTCGTGTCTGTGAATTAATCGTTACTATCATAGATTCTTCGGTATGAACATGATGCAGTGTAGAATGCGGAAAAATCCAATTTTGCAGCCACATCCGATGCAGATGTCCATCATGCTTGAAACTCTTAATTACAGCTGACTTAAATGGTGTCATCATGCCAACCCCCCTATAAAAAAATAATAGTAAGCCGATATTGCTTTATTGTTCTATTTAAAAAAAGCATATCTTTTCTATTAATAAATTGATAGAGAAGATATGCCCATTTATTCAAATATAACGATTAATATGCTAGATTTTTAACAATGCTTAACCGCTCTGTAAAGCGGAAAAAGTCAACCTCTTGATAACCAATTGACTCAAAAAAAGGAATAGCAACTTCATTGTAGGAATCCATATTCACCATAATCTTATTTACCTGACGAATATTAAAACGTTGTTTAAGTGCCTCGGTTAGTCTCTCGCCTATCCCTAGACCGCGATGCTCCTTAGTTACGGCCACCCGATAAACGTATCCTTTGGCATTATCGATCGTTCCGATAATAATCCCTACCATTTCATCATCTTGCTCAGCAATGAGAATTAAATCCGTATCCCATGATAATTGTCGTGCAAATGCTTGTATGGTTGCATCATAGCAATCTTCTGACAAAACACGTTGTAGCAACGCAGTAGCAGGACCATAGTCCGATAACTTAAATGAACGGATACACATGAAGTTCTCTCCCATTTTATCAAAAATAAAGATGTCCTATAGCATATTTTACGATAAATATCGAAAATCGTCAAAAAAACTGCTATTTTCTAATGAAAGCGCTTAATAGAAAACGTTTTCATTGATTTGCGCAAAAAACCGCCAATCCCTCTTCAGGTGGCGGTTTTCTTCATCTATTTTGAAGCTTATTTAAAGAAATTAGGTAAATAGTCCTTGTTCTGTTCAAGCATTTCATTCAGGATTTCCTCTGCTACTCTCACAGATGGCACTAGTGGGTTACAAGTTAATGCTTGCAACGCTAGATCACGGTCACCAGTAACCGCTGCATCGATCGCTAGACGCTCATAGGTTTTGACAGCATGGATTAAACCAGTTACACCTTGAGGGATGTTACGAACGGTTACAGGCATTGGTCCTTGCTTCGATACTACACAGTTTACCTCGATGCTCGCATCTGCTGGCAAGAATGGCAAAATATTGCCGTTCGGAACATTCAGCGTTTGAATATCGCGAGTATCATTATGAAGGGAAACCATCAAATTAACGGCTGCTTCTGAGTAATATGCTCCACCGCGCTTCTCAAGCTGTTTAGGCTTGATGCTAAGGTTAGGATCTTTGTATAGCTCGAACAGCTCATCTTCAACGCGCTTCACGATGATTGCGCGTGAGCCGTCTTTTTCCATAGCTGCGACCTGCTCTGCGTACATTTCCTTTGTTAGGTAGAAGTATCTTAAATAATAAGATGGAATTGCACCGATTGAACGAATAAGCTTTGCATTCCAATCCATACCAGGCACGTTCTTTGCTGTATAGCTTTCGCCGCTTTCTAGCAATTCCTCAAGCTTGGATTCGCCATCCACCGTAACTTGTGTAACCCAGTGCAAGTGGTTCAGACCAACAAACTCGGCATAGATGCGGTCAGTTGGTACTTCATATAGCTTGGATAACCATTTGTACACGCCGATTGGTGAGTTACATAAGCCGATTGATTTGACATTACTGTAACGGTTAATCGCTTCAGTCACCATACCTGCAGGGTTCGTAAAGTTAAGCATCCATGCGTTCGGGCATAGCTTTTCAATATCTTTACAGATATCAAGCAGAACAGGAATCGTACGGAATGCTTTCATCATGCCCCCAGGGCCAGTTGTTTCTTGTCCGAGTACACCATATTTTAATGGGATGGATTCATCATGAGCACGAGCCTCAAGCAAGCCAACACGAATCTGAGTAGATACAAAATCCGCATTCGGCAATGCTTCCAAACGGTCTAATGTCAGCTTGACATCAATCGGCAGACCAGACTTTTCTACCATTCTTTGCGCTAGCTTACCAACGATGTTGAGCTTATGTTCACCTTGCGGGATATCGACAAGCCATAGTTCCTTAATCGGTAAACGATCAAAATTGTTAATAATTCCTTCAACAAGTTCAGGTGTGTAAGAAGAACCTCCACCGATAACAACTAATTTAAGACTGTCTTTCATTCTGAACACTCCCTATGATTTATATTAACTTTCTAATTGAATCCATCCATTTGAAAAGTAGATAGCTGCTCATATACTTCTTCGCTAATATTTACGCCTGCGCGATCCATAGCCATATAGATGGCTCCGACGACAGGCTCCATCTCGAGCTTCACAATTCGATGCTTCGGTGCAACCTCACCAACAATTGCAGCGATCTGATTGTGGATCGTATCATCTTCTCCCCGTGTAACGATTGAGCCTGCAAGTACGATATCAAAAGAATCCTCTAACATATTCAAACGAGTAGCACAAGCGCGTGCCGCGAGTCCAAGCTCTCTCCCTTGATATTGTAAAATATTCTTCGCAACCTCGTCTCCCGCCTTCACGGCTGTAAACAGCACACGTGCCAAATCATTTGGCGGCTCACGGTATGTATCAAGGTACGTGTTATACATTTGATCAACCGATTCGAATCCTAGCGCATCAAGCGTCAGCTCTGTCAGCATGGTTGACGGACCTCTGCCCTGCCAAGCACGAGTGACTGATCTAAAGACTTGAACCTTCAAATCAGCACCGCCACCAAAATCCCCATACATATAACCCATACCACCGACCTGCAGCACTTCACCCTGCTTGTTGATGCCGACACAATTCGTACCTGTTCCGCAGATCAAGCATATTCCGTATGGATGTCTTGTACCCGCGCGCATGCCAATCGCTGCATCAACACAAATATACCAGTTCGCAAAACCAAGCTGCTGAATGGCAGGACGCAAAATTTCAAAATCGGCTTCACGGTCTGCTCCTGCTAAGCCAAATACCGCATACGTAATATCGCTTTTCTGCAAACCAGCTGAACGCAGGGCTTCATCGACGGACTCACGATAGCTTTGGAATGCACGTTCCTGACCCGTCTGATGATTGCCTTGCTTGCTTTTCCCCTTACCAACGACTACCCCACGGTCATCCGTAATGATGACATTCGTTTTCGTACCGCCAGCATCCATTCCTAAATAATACGCCAAGTTTACACCTCGTAATCCTTATATTATGGAGGAAGTAGAGCTGCGGACTAATAGCTGAGGTTGAAACTTAATCAACTCTTGCCTCTCATGGTATAGCCCTTGTGTAGTTGCTTGTCCTTCTACCTCACTCTTGCCTACTTCAAGATCTTGATTAAGCATGGCTGCCAGCCGTTTCACTGCTTCTCTTCCTATACTCTCTGTAGGTTGCCTCACAGTTGTCAAGGATGGATGAACATCGCAAGCAAAATCTTGATCATCATAGCCGATGACAGACATATCATGCGGAACACGCAGACCTGCTTCATGATAAGCCTGGATAACACCCCAAGCCATAAAATCGTCCGCAGTCGCAATCGCAGTCAGATGAACTCCTTGCTTAATCCAATTCTGAGCGACGCGAAATCCATCACCTATTTCAAACTCTGCTTCTGTCGAGATAACAGGCGTAATGCCGTTATCTGCTAACACTTGTTCAAAGCCTTGCTTACGTTCACGCGCACTTAACAAATGCTGTGGGCCATAAATAAGACCTATATCTCTATGTCCTAAATCAAGCAAATGCTGAGCAGCTAGTGCGCCTCCAGCATAGTTATCCACTCGAATCATCGTTGCTTTCACAGATAGATCATGATTATCGATTAAAACGAATGGAATTTTCTTCGATCTAAGCTCCTGTATATACTCTACCTCATGAATCGAAGATAGTAGAATAATGCCATCTACGCGATCTTTCTGAAATAAATAATTACTTACCCGATTCAGTTTACTATTAAAAGAGTGATCGATGGATAGCGCTAGAAAATAACCCAGCTCTTCCAATTGTTCATTCACTTCTCGTACGATTCCTTCAAACACGCTATCTTGCAGCGTTGCAAGTACGAGTCCTATCGTTCCAGTCTTACCGCGTGCCAGACTCCGTGCCGCTGAATTGGGTCGATAATTAAGCTCCTTCATCGCTTGCAATACTTTCTGACGATTACTCTCTCGAACGCTGGAAGCTTGATTAATAACCCTGGAAACGGTCACAACTGACAGACCGCTGCGTTTAGCTACGTCATAAATACTGACACTAATCTACATCAGCTCCTTACGTAAATTCATTCGAGTAACTGCAACAAGAGGAAACGGTTTTACAAAAGTTAAAGCGCTTAAACTTTTGCAGCAAAAAAAAGAAAATTGCTACACTTTTATTAAACGCCTAGTTCAATCAAATGTCAACTGAAAACTCTTACTGGAATGTGGAGACAAGAAGAAACGCGCCATCTTTATTGACGGCGCGTTTCTGCGAGATAGATCAGAAAGTATAACTGTATAACTTATTCTTTCTGATCTATTTAAAATAAGTATCCATGATTCGTATAAATACGTTCGGAAATGCGTATTGATGAAGCTCATCGGCAGCGAGCCAACGGTAGTGGTAGGGCAGCAGCTCAGGCAGAGCCACGCCGTTATCCAAGGCGGCATCCAGCTTGCAGCGATACACATCCAGCTTCCAATGAATGTGAGAGAACACGTGGTCCGTGTTCATGTACCATTCATTTGGGAGCACATGGATGTGCTCTGCCTCCGCTAGCGCATTGCGGAGCCACTCGCGATGCTCGCCAGCAGCCGCCGCATCAGGCGCAACCATCGCCGCAGCCTTGGCGGATGCGGCTTTGCGCCCCGATGCAGCAGGAGCTGCTGCTGGCATCAGCACGTGTGGCAGCTCCCACATGCGCGCGAGCAGCCCTTCCTGCGGGCGCTGCCTGATGAGCAGCTTGCCCGCATGCTCGCCCTGGCCTTCGATCAGGGCGACGAGCCGCTGCTCGGGACGCGGCGGCTTCGCTTTGGTCTTAACGGGAAGCTCGGCTTCCTTCCCGTTAAGTCGCGCCGCGCAATGCGCCATGACCGGGCATGTGAGGCATTGCGGTGACCGCGGCGTGCAGACTAATGCGCCAAGCTCCATTAGGCCTTGATTAAAGTCACCTGCCGCACCGTCAGGAATAAGCTCTTGCGCAAGCTTTTCCATCTTCGGTCTTGTCGCTGGCTTGGCGATATCATCCTCGATACAGAAGTATCGCGACAATACACGCATTACATTCCCATCAACCGCAGGCTCTGGTTTGTTATAAGCAATACTAAGAACTGCCCCTGCTGTATAAGGTCCTACACCTTTTAACGAGGAGATGTCCTCTTTATTATCTGGAACTGTGCCGCCATAACGCTCATGTACTTCTTGTACCGCTGCTTGAAGGTTTCGAGCTCTCGAATAATAGCCAAGCCCTTCCCATAGCTTAAGCACTTCTTCCTCTGGTGCCTCCGCTAAAGCTTGTACCGTCGGGAACTTCTCCAGAAAACGATGCCAATACGGAATCACCGTATCAACCCGTGTCTGCTGCAGCATAACCTCGGATACCCAAATGCGATACGCATCTTTATTTCGACGCCACGGCAAATCTCGTTTATATGTTCGATACCAATTTAATAAATGTTCGGAGAAAAATTGTTTGCGTGCTGCTAAATCCTGATCAATCATAAGCTTCCTTTCTTCACTGCACTAATAAATGTGTGATGTCATCCTATTCCTCAACGATCACATATGCTGCCGCTAAATGGTCTGTATGCGTTACACTTAGATGAATTTTGACATGAGGAGACAGCCGCAACCGTTCCAGCGATTGTGGGGAGAGATGGCAAATTGGCCTGCCTGACGGTTCATAGGTGATTACGATGTCATGAAAAGAAACCTCTGCTCCAATGCCGCAGCCAAGTGCTTTGGCAACCGCCTCTTTGGCCGAGAATCTGCCTGCCAGGAATTCTACTAGTCTCCCTTGCCTTTGTTCAGCTTGCGCTCGCTCCTCTTTAGTCAGCAAACGCTCCATAAATCGCTGAGCTGTCTTGCTTTCGAGAATGCGCTTAATTCGATCTATTTCTAATAAATCCGTTCCGATACCGATGATCATCAATCTCGATCCGCCTTCTGTTTCCTAATAAATACCTCAAGCACGACTCTATTCTACAACAGAACAGGACACATATTCTATTTTTACCTGAATACATGCCCTGTTTATACTGCTCCTGGCTATCTTCCGCGATGCTTAGCTTTCGCTTTCTGAGCTGCAATTTCACGTTTACGTTCCTTCTCAGCCTCCCGCATTTCACGTGTTATCACTTGCCGTACTTTCTTTCGATGCTCCAGTTCCTTCATAAGTGCGAGCTTGGCTTTATCCGAAATGCCACGCCCAGCAGTTTCTTCCGCAGCTTGTTTGGCAAGCCGCTTCGAATTGATTCTCCGCTCATGCAAATGTTTAACATCCACATTTTGGGAAATATTCTCCAACCGCTTCAACATCTCATGCTGAACAAACGCGTTTACATCAGCATCATACGGCTCTGCCCCAAAAATATGACGATACGCACGAAGTTTCCCATCATACGCATCCTCAATCACACCTACCCAGAATTGACCTTCAAAAAATACGGTTAGTTTCATAACAGTCCCCTCCTACTTCAACTTACGAAGTGTTGGACATCCCGAGGGGGAAGGCTACGACACTTGCTGACGCAAGTGCATCCGGACTACCAACCGGACCGTGTTTTTTTCACTTCACCGCTATTATATACGGAATTCATGTTATTGGAAAAGGGCAATAGACATGTTACAATGGGCATACGTACATTTGTACGCATTCATACTTCCAATGTCGGATAAGAATACCTAGAAGCATGGTAAGATTCCTGTTTTATTTTCACAAAGGGGCAAATAAACTATGAAATGTTTTATCATTACAGGCACATCTCGAGGACTTGGTGAAGCGATTGTCAGACAGCTAATGAAGCCTGAGCACATGCTAATCTGTATTTCCAGACATAAGAACAACAAGCTAATTGCAGAAGCACAAGAAGCAGGCGTCAAGCTGGAATACAATGAATTCGATCTGTCTAACACGGAGCATCTTGATGCGCTTGCTGCTCGAATTTTGAATAAAATCCAAAAGAACGAGTTAACAGCTGCTTATCTCATCAACAATGCCGGAACTGTTCTACCGATTGAACCTGCCTATAAGTCAACAGGAGAAGCAATTGATCACAGCATGAAAATCAATGCGATCGCTCCCATGACGCTTTGCGCTAACTTCATGAGATGGTCGCAAAACTTAGCCATTGATAAACGGATTCTTAACATTTCATCTGGTTCAGGCAGAAATCCCTACTACGGCTGGAGTACATATTGCGCAGCCAAAGCTGCACTTGATCACTACACACGTTGCGCAGCACTTGAGCAGCAGGATGCAGAGAACAAGGTCCGAATCGCATCTGTTCGTCCAGGAATTATTGATACGGATATGCAAGTACAAATCCGCTCTTCCAATAGTGAAGACTTCAAGGATGTTGCACAGTTCATCGATTACAAAGAATCTGGTCAGCTATTAACGCCTGAAGCTGCTGCTGAGCGTATGCTAGAGCAAATGTTCAGTCCAACATTCGGTGATGTACCTGTAGTCTAATTGAGTTTTAGGATAAATCAAGCTAATTCATTCAGATCAGATCTGATGGATTAGCTTTTATTGTGGCTTATTCTCTTTGTCTTGCGCTTCCATTAGTCTGATCAGCTTTACCTCTGTAGAAGATTCAGGTGCTGGTGTATAAATACTACAGCGCAAATCTGCATTCCCTTGCACCTGCAAAGAGGTCAAGTGAAACAACATTTTGCCTGCCTTTGAATGTCTGAATTCAATCTCGACCTCTGGCGCTGAACTTACCTGACTGTTGTTCCATAAAGAATTAAAATCAGGGTGAGCGCCTTTCATCTCCTCGATAAATTGATCATACCAAGGATCGTCCACATACTGACCATAATACGTACGAAAGATCGACAAGTATCCTTTGACAAAATGCTCCCAATTGACGGCTAAGCTCCTAAATTCTTTTCGTGTAAAAAGCAGCTTGATCAAATTTCGCTCTTCATAAGGCAACTGCTGAAAATCGATGAACACATGCGAAGCTGCCTGATTCCAACCGACAATCTGACATTTTCGATCTGAGATAATCGTAGGACAATAACGCAGCTCTTGCATAATCCGCTTAAGAGAAGGACTGATCTGAATCTGTTCTTCTTCTCTAACTACGCTTGTTCCACTGCCTGTATCTAGCGCTAATGCAAATAAATATTTACGTTCATCCACCGTTAATTGCAAGGCGTTTGCAATACATTCCAGCACGGACGAAGATACCTTGATGTCTCTTCCCTGCTCGAGCCAAGTGTACCAAGTCGTGCTTACCCCTGCTAATTGTGCGACCTCCTCACGCCTTAGCCCTGGCGTTCTCCTACGACCTCCAACTGGCAATCCGAGGGATTGCGGCATGATTTTGGCGCGCTGTGCAGTAAGGAATTCCGATAACATCTGTAATCTTGTCTGGTGATGCATAGGAGGCTCCCCCCTTTGTTAGTATTACTCTAGTATTGATTATACTAGGATAAACTATAACTTGTAATATGATAATTTGCATGTAAAAATATCCCTAATAAGTTCGCAGGAGGTAATTAACAGTGAATAGAGTCGTTATTACAGGGATGGGTGTTATTTCACCACTAGGTCAAGATGTTGAGTCTATGTGGAATCGATTAATAAATGGAGAGTCAGGCATTTCGAGAATTGATGCATTCGATACTGCCAGATTTAAGTCTCAAATTGCTGGCGTTATTCGTGATTTTGATGCGGATACCTTACTTGGACGTAAGGAAGCGCGACGAATTGACCGATTCTGTCAATTTGCCCTTGCTGCGGCTGAACAAGCTTGCAAGGATGCTGGGTTACAGCTAGAAGACATCGATCTAGAACGATTTGGGGTATACGTAGGTTCAGGAGTTGGCGGTATTCAAACGTTAGTAGATCAGCACGCTATTCTGAATGAACGGGGTCCAGAACGAGTCAGCCCTTTTCTAGTGCCTACCATCATCAGTAACATGGCTGCCGCCTTAATTAGCATTAAGCTCGGTGCGCTTGGACCTACGATGTCACCTGTTACTGCCTGCTCAATTGGGAACACGGCAATTGGCGAAGCTTTCCGTTTGATTCGATCAGGAGAAGCAGATCTCATGATCGCAGGTGGTACTGAGGCTGCATTAACCGAGTTATCGCTAGCCAGTTTCGGCAATGCGACTGCTCTATCTTCACGTAATCATGATCCTAAGGGAGCTAGCCGACCTTTTGACGCAGGACGTGATGGGTTTGTAATGGCTGAAGGCGCGGGCATTCTGCTGCTTGAATCCGAAGAACACGCGCGGAAGCGGAATGCACGTATTTATGGCGAAGTCATTGGTTATGGTGCGACTTCAGATGCCTTCCACATGGTAGCGACTCATGCGGAAGGGCTTGGCGCTTATCGCGCCATGCGCTTAGCTTTGCAAAGTGCCAACATCTCTCCTGAGCAAGTCGATGTGATCAGCGCTCACGCAACTAGCACTGAACTAGGTGATCGATCCGAAACGCTTGCGATTAAGAAGCTATTTGGCGAACATGCTTACACAATCCCCGTCACCGCAAACAAATCCATGCTCGGACATATGCTCGGCGCATCTGGTGGTGCTGAGGCGATTGCTCTAGTTAAATCCTTGAATGAAGGGATTATTCCACCGACGATCAATCAAGAGCAAGCAGATCCGGCTTGCGACCTTGATTATGTCCCGAATGTCGCTCGCAAGGCGAATTTAGATATCGGCATTTCCAATTCCTTCGGATTCGGTGGGCATAATGCGGTAATCGTACTGAAGCGATATCAGCAATAGGTCAGAATTTCAAAGACTTGTAGAGCGACTTAACGAGTTGACTGGTTTGCCTGCATTTCATACAGGCAAATTCGCCTAGAAGCGAGAAAAATCAGTTTTGCCTGCATTCTATACATTCAAAAGTGGCTAGTTGAGCCAAAATAGCTTATCGAGCTAATTTTGAATGTACATTTTGCAGGCAAAAGATATTTTTTTTAAAAAAATGAGTATTTGACTGTATGTTTGCATTCAAACTTAGAAGTTCATCCCATTCAGCCACTTATATCCCTGGAATCGCGTTTCGCTTATGCGCTGTACGCAAGTACTGCTTCTCAAGCTTCTCTTGTACGTCAGCTGGGATGGTTTTGCCTTCTAAATAATCGCTGTTGTGTTCATATGAGATACCCAGTTCACCTTCATCCGTCTGTCCTTCCCATAGACCTGCTGTTGGTGCTTTATCCAGAATACTTTGGGGGACACCCAGCTTCTCCCCAACAAGGCGGACTTGACGTTTGTTCAGCGTACTAAGCGGTGTAATATCAACTGCACCATCACCCCACTTGGTATAAAAGCCTGTAATTGCTTCGGAAGCGTGATCTGTCCCCACAACAAGTAAATTCAGGTCAAAAGCGATCGCATACTGCACAACCATCCGCGTACGTGCCTTCACATTCCCTTTGCCCTCACGGCTAATATGTTTATGAACACCCATTTGCTTCATCGCATATTCCGTATTCAAAGCGATCTCATCAACTGCTTCTTCAATGTTCGTCTCGACTTGGTGTTTCAAATGAAACGCATTTGCCGTTGCATAGCTATGCTCGATATCCGCTTGTACACCATACGGTTGGAAAACGCCTACCGTTATGTATTCGCACTTCTTCTCCTCTGTCAGTTCATCGGTAGCAATTTTACATAAACCCGCTGCTACTGCAGAATCAAGTCCGCCCGAAATAGCGATCAACAGCCCTTTAACCCCTGCTTGCAAAATATAATCTTTCAAAAAATCCACCCGTTTGCGAATCTCCTGATCCACATCGATCGTTGGCTGCACACCAAGCTTAGCAATAATTTCGTGCTGCATGCTCATTCACTAGCCCCTCCTCTATGTCAATCCGATATTGTGATGCTTAAGCATAGTATAGACATATTCAGTTCATTATTACAAAGTCGATTCTTTATAGGCTAACAGCATTTGACAATTCATCTGATTCATCCTATGATGCAAATAGAAATACATTTTTTTAATCAGGGGGCATTTTGATGTCTGCGGTGACTCTTAACTAATCAATTTCATAGAAGCAACCAGAAGAAACGATTCCAACGTCTATAAAGATGTTGATCTTCTTGCAAAAAATCTGCCAAATAGCAGGTTTATTTCTGTTTGCTTGAAATTAGTTAAGAACATCGGCAACCCCTAAAGCCAGTTATAAGACTTAGGCCGTGCTCTTTTAGCACGGCCTTTTTGTTTCATTCACACGATCCTCTACAATTGCAGGATAACTGTGAATGCCAGTCTTAAGGCAGAAGATGAGCCTAATCCATACGTAACTTAGTTGCTTGTATAGCAGCAGTTGCGTCTATGGTTTGTTCATCTTCTGCCTTTTTTATTTATCATCCTAAGGAGGCTTATTAATCATGAATCCACAAACCATTAAGCAGCTTGAATTCGAGAAAATCAAGGAAAAACTAATCAGCTACACCATGTCCTATTTAGGAAAAAAGCATGTCCACGAGCTTATGCCACAAACGAATTTGACTGCAGCCATGAATCTGCTCCATGAAACGAATGAAGCCGTCAAATTAATCGAGCACGGCTCCAGCGTACCTATTCCATCACTTGATGGCATTGAAATGATCGTCAATAAATTTGGCAAAGGCTATATTTTCACAGAGAATGAATTTAGCCATATCGCACGCTTGCTTGAAAGCACGAGTCAGCTTAAGCGCTATATGGTCAAGAAAGAATCGATTGCTCCCAAGGTATGTGCGTATGCACAATCGCTGTATGACATGAAAGAGCTGGACACGGAGATTAACCGCTGCATTCGACATGGACAGATTACAGATGAAGCAAGCAACGACTTGTCCCGCACCCGCAAGAAAATAATTGTCACCGATAGCCGAATCCGCAAGAAACTCGACAGCACGATGAATAAATACAAGTCCTACCTGCAGGAGCTTGTCGTCAGCATGCGCAATGATCGATACGTCATTCCTGTGAAAAAAGAATACCGCAAGCTAGTTGCTGGAACCGTCCTAGATGAATCGTCCAGCGGTCAGACCGTTTTCGTTGAGCCATCGGATATTGCTGCCCTGCATTATGAGCTATCTGAATATCGTATGGAGGAAGCGCGTGAAGAAGCCCGCATCTTAAGCCAGTTAACGGATCTGACAGAGCTGTATGCGCATGAAATCTCCGTCAATTTAGAAACAATCGGATACTATGATTTTTTATTTGCCAAGGCTAAATATGGGCACTCCATCGGCGGAAGGATAGTTCAGTTAAATAACGAGGGTATCATTCGAATCGTCGAGGGGCGGCATCCCCTTTTATCCAGGAATACCGTTCCACTTACATTTACGATTGGGGAAGATTACAGCGCGCTAATCATTACTGGCCCGAATACAGGCGGCAAAACGGTCAGTCTCAAAACAGTCGGTCTGCTAACTTTGATGGTTCAATCAGGACTGCTTGTTCCTGTTCAAGAAGGCAGCATGTTCCATGTATATTCCAACATTCTCGTTGATATCGGCGATGGTCAAAGCATGGAGCAATCGCTTAGCACCTTCTCTGCACATATTAAAAATGTGATAGAGATTCTTAAGCAAGCTGGCCGTTCGACGCTTATTTTGCTGGATGAACTTGCAACGGGGACTGATCCTGGCGAAGGGATCGGACTATCAATCGCTGTCCTAGAGGAACTGTATAAGCGAGGCTCGACGGTGATCGCAACGACTCATTTTAACGAAATCAAGGAATTTGCTCGGGTGACAGCAGGCTTTCAGAATGCGCGGATGGAGTTCGATCTCGAAACCTTGCAGCCTCTTTATCGCTTGACGATTGGGGAAGCAGGCAACAGCTATGCCTTTTATATTGCACTTAAACTGGGCATTGCGCCGAATATTATTGAGCGGTCCAAGCAAATCACGAGTCGAGTCGCACGCGGGAATGAACTGACTGATTTTACAGCACTAGAGCCATTAACACCAATATCTGATCCTATTAAACTGCAACCTAATCAGAATCACAGTAAAGCTAAACGGCAGGCACCTGCACCTTTGTTTGAGCGCGGGGACTGTGTATGGATTCATTCCCTAAGAAGATCGGGGATCGTATGCGGACCGCCAGATGAACGAGGGAATATCGTCGTACAAATTCAGAAGGAGAAGGTCACAATCAATCAGAAGCGTATGGCTTTATACATTGAGCGCAAAGAGCTCTATCCTGAAGGGGAATATGATATGGATATCGTGTTCGAATCAAAGGAAAATCGGAAAAAACACAAGCTGATGAATCGCAAGCATGTCGAAGGACTGTCCATCACGTATCCAAAGGATCAATCATAAACGAGCATGCATCCACTCCTCTTGCGGCATAATGCTCCAAACCTTACAATAAACTTGAGTGCATGTCCTGCTAGTTTACTTATCCAATCATGAGGAGTGAGATTGCATGCGTAATAAACCTTATATCATAGCTTATACACCTTTTGAAGAACAGACATTAGAGAAGCTTAGACAAGTTGGCGATGTTCATGTTATCGATAAAAAACAAGGCAGCTTCCGCGATCAATTAGCCCAGCATCTACCACATGTGCAAGCTCTTATCGGCAGCGGTCTTAAAGTAAATGCCGAGCTGCTGGATCAAGCGCCAAATTTGAAAATCGTAAGTAATTATTCCGTCGGATATGATAATTTTGATATACCAGAACTAACCAAACGCGGAATTATGGCGACCAATACGCCAGATGTCCTGACGGAAACGACTGCCGATCTTATTTTCGGAATTCTGATGGCTACAGCACGCAGAATTCCACAGCTTGATCGACTCGTTAAAGACGGGAAATGGACAGCTTCGGTTGGAAGAGAGCTGTTCGGAACAGATGTATATGGCAAAACGCTAGGGATGATCGGTTTAGGCAGAATCGGCACCGCGATCGCTCGTAGAGGCAAGTTCGGATTCAATATGCCAATTCTGTACCATAATCGCTCCCGCTCCGAGGCGGCAGAAGCAGAGCTTGGCGCACAATATTGCTCTCTCGATGAACTATTGAAACAATCCGATTACGTATGCCTTATGACTCCTCTCTCTCCAGAGACAATGAATCTGATTGGTGAGCGTGAGTTTAAGTTGATGAAGGAGACGGCAATCTTCATTAATGGTTCACGCGGAGCAACTGTCGATGAGGAGGCATTGATCCATGCGCTTGAAACGAAGCAAATTGCAGCAGCAGGGCTTGATGTCTATGTGAAAGAACCACTGCCTGCTAACTCCTCACTGCTGAACATGGAACACGTCGTTACATTGCCGCATGTTGGCTCGGCAACAATCGCGACTCGCGATGCGATGGAAGCACTCGCTGCAGACAACGTTATTGCAGGAGTAACAGGTCAGAAACCGCCAACGCTTATTAATCAGGAAGTGTGGAGAGATTAATCTGAGGCTAAATGAATAGAAGAACAAGCTAGGAGTCACACTTGTGACTCCTAGCTTGTCATTATGACTCTTTAACTTGCCCCCTTCTCCAAAAAATCCATTATACATTTATTCACCGCATCCGCTTGTTCTGCGGTTAGGCAGTGACTTGCTTTCGGAATAACGACCGCTTGAGCGTTCGGCAGCCAACTTCTCACCCGTTCTACCGCCTTGTGCGCGTTATAGATCACTTCCTTATCGCCTACTAAGAACAATGTCCTCGTCTTTAATCTACGAAGGTGCTCTTCCTTGAAACGAGTAGGAATGACTTTGAGCAGTATGCGGCAATGCGTCCAGCTCTGGATAATTTGATCCATGACGAGCTCATCGGTTTGATTGCCACTAGCAACAAACCAGTTCCAAGCACGACGTATTCGCGGCGGTGACGGTCTCAATAAAGCTGGATATACTTTGAACATGAATTGTAAAGGAACACGGTAAATGGAGGCAATAGGCGCTAATAAGACTAGCCGATTCAATCTATTCGAATATTCTAGGACAAAGTTAAGTGCTAGCCACCCTCCCATGGAATGTCCGATTAAATCCACCTTCGCTAATCCAAGTCCATCCAAAACTTGATTCAACCAATCATTGCAATGCTGTGGAGAACTCAGCGGTTTATTTACGATACTGCGGCCAAAATCGCCCAGGGTATCCACGCAATAGGTTCGATATCTGCTGCTTAATGCCTCGATATTATCTCGCCACATCGTCGAGTTGAATGTCATGCCATGCAAGAGCACTAATGGAGGTGCGTCGACATCGCCTGATACGACGATATGTGTAGTTCCATAATCAGTTTGTACATGAATCGATTCATACAGGACAGGCCAAGTAGCAAGAAGCCGATCATACGCTTCATTGAAGCAGACTTCTCCTTCACTCGTTTTAAAAATACTGAACATATTCGACATCACCCTTTTCCAATTATCGCCGTAATGGCTGCATATGCATTTCATAAATGGACATGATATCTCGAGTCTGAACCAGATGTGCAGTTAGAAAAGCTCCGTAAAAAATCGTAAACATCATTTTGACTAAATCCGTTAATGCGATATCGTCACGAATCTCCTGATGCTCTATCGCTTCATTCAGATATTGTGCAAACATCGCAGATAAGGTCAGGCTAGCCGGATGAAATAGCTCCTTATCTTCAGAAAATAGGAGCTCTAGCTCAGCTTCCCCGAAGGCCGGCATACCCGGAATAATCTCACGGCTAGCAAGAAAGGCAATTAGGCTAAGCATTCCATATGTAGAAGTTTGAGCTTCATCATGTACGGTCTGAAACAAATGATGAATTGCCGCAAGTCCCCGCTTTCCCTGTTTCTTAATTTCCACATAACGTTTACAGATCCAGATTTGCATCGAATACAGCAGTAGGTCTTCTTTTTGAGGAAAGAACTTAAAGAATGTGCCTTTGGATATTTCCGCTTTAGCGCATAGCTCATCTACATACACATGACCATAAGGCCGATTCTGAACAAGCTCCATACATGCTAGGTATAAGTTAATTCTGGTCTTGGCTTGCTTGATTTCACGTAGGGATAAAGTTGGTTTCATGGAACACCTCAAATTATTATACTTACATATAATTTTATACTTGAGTTCATTTTTTTGTCTATAAGTACACAAAAAAAAGGCATCCAGACTGTCGCCAGTTTGAATGCCTTTGTGTCTTTTTTACTTATTTGCAATACTCGTCGAATGCACCGATCAAGTCTGCAGCGATCATTGCAGCAGAGCGATCTTCTACTTGATAGCGTTGAATAAAGTGAACAAGCTTTCCATCCTTAAACAAAGCAATCGAAGGTGAAGATGGCGGATATGGTGCTAGATACTCACGAGCCTTAGCTGTCGCTTCCTTCTCTTGTCCTGCAAAGACAGTATACAAGTGATCTGGTGTTACAGCATGTTCAAGAGCCATTGCAACACCTGGACGACATTGGCCAGCAGCGCAGCCACATACGGAGTTGATCACGAGCAAAAGCGTACCTTTTGCATTATCAAGCACCTCAGTAACTTGCTCAGGTGTAAGTAATTCTTTAATTCCAATACGAGTTAAATCATCACGCATTGGTTGAATCATATCTCTCATGTATGAATCGAAGGACATTACCACTATAGTTCACTCCTTAAATACGAATGTAATTTAAAATAATTATCAATTACTATTATACATCCGACTGGAGTGAAGTCAAAAGGTTTAACTTACGTAGAAGGACGATTGGGGCCATTTAATTTTTTATCTACTCCAGGTTGTTTATCTGACTTGTCCTGATTCTTCTGTTTTTGTTGTTCAATTGAATCACCGCTACCGTTAGGTGCCATATCGTTCACTCCTTTCCACTCATAGTATGTGTGGATTTAGACTCCTCTATCCCTTCTTGACCACTCTTTGGACTTATGGCTATACCAATGAGCGATAGCAAGAAAGCCATCATTTGATAAGCACTTAATTGAAATAGAATTACAGTCTGACTTGTCCAAAGCGATGCTAACATCCCGCCGATTCCAAGCAGAATGAAAGTCTGCCTTGCGGCATAACCTTCACCGATTTCCAGCTTGCGTGTCCAAAGAACGATTATCCCCAGAATGCTGACCGCGACTATACCGTACTGCTGCAACGATATCCCATAGATAAACATTGCTGCGGTAAGAATATAGCTCCATGCATCCAGCATCACGAACCATGATATGCCTAACTTACGCAGCCGTGCTGACCAATACGCAATGGCAATAATTATGCCTAGTACAGCGATGTCTGCAGTTCCTGATACCATAAGCAGCTTGATCGGATCCGTCCACAGCATGGAAGGCTCATAAATCAGCGGTCCCAGCTTCCAGCAGGCAAACACGATCATCATGCCATTCAGAATGAGATCGCTTATGGGTGACTTATCGAAAGAAGTTTTTCTGATTTTCAAATATAAATGGATATAACCCGCTGCTGCCGCAAGCAGCATCACTAACAAACTGCTTTTTATCATCAATGGTCCTAGCTGAATGATTTCCTGCAAATTCAATACTCCCCTTCCCCTTTGGCTTTATTCTACCTAACTGGGGACGGACCCATCAACTAAGGGGTTAGAAATTGGCAGGTATAAGCACTTTTACTTAGTTTTTCAAATCGATATCCTTGATCTTGTAGGAACTGAATTACGTCTGGCAAAGCTTCTGCCGTCGTCCATCTGCCTGGCGCATCATGCATGAGGACAATAATCCGATCTTGCCCAGCCGTTGCCCGTTTAACTGCGGACACAATCTGCGCTTTGCTGCGAACTGCTGCTGTGGCATCCGAAGAGCTGACATTCCAATCAAAATATTGATACCCCTGCTTCGTTACTTCAGCTGCAATATGGCGCATCACATACCGGCCGCCTGCACGATAGCTCACTGTATTATTAGAGCCCCCAGGAAATCGGATAATATCAGGACGAAATGAAATCGTCTGCTCAAGCAAATCATTTAATTTATCGACATCTCGTTGGAATGTGGAGACTGACTGATAAATTTGCTTGTAGTTATGGGAATACGAGTGATTGCCAATCGCATGCCCTTCCGCCACAATGCGCTTATATAAGGAACGACCCTCCAGAGAAGAATTGCCAATTACAAAGAAGGTAGCTTTTACATTATACTTCGACAGTGTATTCAACACTTTGACTGTTACCTTGGATGGTCCATCATCAAAGGTTAAATAAGCGATTTTGCGATCCGAATTAGAACGGGGTATATGCTGAGCCTTCTTACTCGCTGATCTAGGCTTAGGTTTAGGTTTGTCGGACTTAGACTTCATTGGTTGCTGTTTGTTAGACGGTGGTTGCTTAGTTTTAGGTGTTATGCCTGAAGGATGCATAGATGGGATTGGTATTTGCTGATTTAAAGGTAATGGCTCAGGCTTTTTACGCTCTGGAGGCATCGGAATCCACCGAGGAACAAGTGAATCCTGCTTAGGTGTTGCTTCAACAATATTGCGAGATCCAATCATAGGCGTTGGTGTAGGTGTCGATTGTGGTGCTGGAATCGTAAATGATTGACAACCTGTCACCGTGAGTGTAATTCCGAGTAAGAATATGAATCCGAAACGATGCTTGCTCATTGCCTTCCCCCCATTCGATCATAAGTTTATTATGACCTTGTGGTAAGCAAGCTTCCCCATCAATTAATGGAAACAAAACGAGCCAGGTGATCATCACCTGACTCGCTTCATTTTATCTATTATTCGCTTGCTTTAGGCGTATCCGCATTAAGCTTCGCTTTAAGCTGCTCCAACTGCTCATCTACTCTTGCTTGCTTAAGTGGATCGATCGAAGTACCACCGTAAGCTGCATTACCTGAGTATGGCATACGAGCTACATCAGCCTCAGCTTCCATTTGCATAATCTTCTCTTCGATACGTTCAAAGCCACGGGAAGCACTGCCGCTTTCGATTACGCCATTGTACATCGTTTGTGCCATTTGCTTCTTGGCTTTAGCCATTTGTGCACGGGATGCAAGTTCATTGCGCTTGTTGCGCAGTTTATAGAACTCATCCTTCATTTCATGAAGCTGTGCTTTAAGATCTTCCGCTTGTGCACTTGATTGTGTGTGCAGGTTGCCGATATCTGTCGCTTTCTCCATGAAGTACAGCTTCTCTTCCATTGCTTGACGAGCTGCTAATTCGTTGCCATTCTTAAGCGCAACTGCTGCTTTCGCTTCACGATTGGATGCTTGACGCAGGTGTTCTTCCATTTGACCTTTTAGCTTACGCTCGTTAGCCATTTGTCTAGCAACTGTTAATTCAGCTTTCGCAATTTCTTCTTCCATATCGCGAATATATTGATTTAGCATAACAATTGGATCTTCAACCTTATCCAACATCTCATTGATTGATGCAACCGTCATTGTTTTGATTCTATTAAAAACTCCCATTATTATACATCTCCTTTAGGATCATTTTTTTTGTTATTTTCCATCTGTGTTAACTTAGCGCGCAGCTCGTCTATTTCTTTCTGAAGAGCCTTCTTCTCGATTTCTTTCATCATTTCATCGATATTGCTGTCCGCTTGCTGCGGTTGTTGATATGAAGGGCGATATGGCCCACTTGTGGATTCAGGTCTTTGACCATAGTACTTGCCAGAACCACCGTTTCGATTGTAAGGATTACCGTTAAAAGGATTGCCATTAGGTCCTGGATTGTAGTTTCTTGGACCTTGGTCATATGGTCTTTCATAAGGATCATATGAATTGTTATATCTAGGTTCTTTCGGAATAATCATTGAAGCAATTACGTAAATGAAAATTACTGTCCCGGCAGAGAAGAATGCTGCTACAGCTACAACCAAACGAAGTAGTGTTGGATCTATATTGAATATCTCAGCGAGTCCTCCGCATAATCCTGTTAGCTTCTTATCTCGCGTTGAACGATAAAGTCTTTGCATCGTATTCTACTCTCCCTCCTTCAGCTTTTTGCGCAGATTCTCTAGCTCTTCTTCAAGAGCTGGGTGAGAAGAATAAGCTCCTCCCTGCGTAGTGCGGCGTAAATCACGTAAACTTCTGGCTTCTATCTCCATATCCGTGACACGCTCATCAATTCGATTGAACATCCGCGGAATACCGTCTGATCCCATGTGAGACATTCGGGCATTCATTCTTTGTTGCAGTCTAGCCGATTCCATGCGAGCTATGTAATAGCTGCGTCTGCTGGATGCTTCCTCATATTCCGCTCTCAGTTCATTTATTTGTTGTTCAAGCTCGATAATCGATTCCTTCGCTTGCTCGTATAGTTCGCGGAATTGTTCACAGCGTTCCTCAGCTTGAATTTTCTCTTGAAGAACCACTCGTGCAATATGTTCTTCACCCGCTTTGAGTGCTAGCATTGCTTGGTTCTCGCGCTTCTCTTTCGTTTCAAGAGCATTCAAGTATTGCTGTCTTAAGTACGATCCATGTGCTGCACATTGCTGATGCAAGCGCTCTGCTTCTCTTAGCTGCTCACGTTGTACACTTAGGAAGTGATCTAGCATACGCACTGGATCTTCTGCAGACTCTAATCTTTCGTTTAGATTAGCAAGGGTTATATCTCTCATCCGTTTCAAAATACTCATGATATTCACTCCACCTACCTTTATTTTAAAATGTTATTTGTTATACTTGTGATTTCTTGCCTAGCATGCTAATCCCGAATACAACCATTGCTACTGCAAGAATCATGATGAATAGTGGCGTTAGTTTTGCAAATAAGATGATTCCG
Source organism: Paenibacillus albiflavus (assembly GCF_004344915.1). Lineage (GTDB taxonomy): Bacteria > Bacillota > Bacilli > Paenibacillales > NBRC-103111 > Paenibacillus_AM > Paenibacillus_AM albiflavus. The sequence continues at coordinate 58,610 of NZ_SKFG01000008.1, forward strand.
CCAAGGATTGCGATCACCCATCCAAACTTACTGCCATTCTTGATCCCGTAGTAACCAAGACCGAGCATAATGATTGGTAGGATGAAGCCCATCACTGGACCGAAGAAGAATCCGGTTCTGCTAAGTAGAATGATAGCACCTAGTGCAATTAATGCTACTGCAACTCCAGTATTTCGACTAGCTCTCATGTTTGTCACCGCCTTTCATGTGTTATCCGTTGTTCATGTCTTTATTCTAGCCTCTTGGACAATGATTCAAAACGGACTAGCGACGGTATTTGCTCCTAGACCTTGGGCGGGGTCTGTCTCAGACCCTAGACGTTAGGGCGGTTCTACTGTGCTCCATAATATACAAAAGAGCCCCATCCGTCGTTAAACGAGGATGAGGCATTGTATGCTCAATCAGCTTACTCTGGCATTTCGCCAGTATAAATGGATTGTGGACGGAATATTCGATTAATGGCAACTTGCTCTAATAAATGAGATGTCCACCCTACAACGCGGCTTGCTGTAAACGTTGCTGTGAACAGCTCGGTAGGCATTTCAACTGCACTTAGAACCGCAGCCGCATAAAATTCTACGTTCGTATAGAGTCTGCGGCCTGGCTTATATTCTTCAAGAAGACGAATCGCTGTATTCTCTACCTCAAACGCAAAATTAAACCAAGGATCTTCACCGATCAAATGTGAAGTTACTTCTCTTAAGGCAACTGCGCGTGGATCTCTTGTTTTGTATACACGGTGACCAAAGCCCATCAGACGTCCGCCACTGGAAAGCACATCGCGCATCCAAGCTTCGGCATTGGATATATCGCCGATCTCATTCAACATCTGAATCACTTCGGATGGCGCACCCCCATGAAGAGGTCCCTTCATAGCGCCAACTGCTCCTGAAATAGCGGATGCAATTTCGGATTGGGTAGAAATAATCGTTCTCGCTGCAAAAGTACCTGCGTTCATGCCATGCTCCATCGTAAGAATGAAGTACGCATTAAGCGCTCGTACATGAGCCGTATTCGGCTCTTTGCCTGTGAGCATATATAGATAATTCGCGACATGCCCAAGTGATGGGTTCGGTGCTACAAATGCAGTATTCGCTGTTTGGTGGTAGCGATAGGCGATAATTGTAGGCAGAATACTGATTATTCGGATAGCTTGGTCTATAGTTGGAGGCCACTGCGTAAAGCTGTCTCCCATACTTGAGATCGCAGTACGAATCACACTCATCATTTCCATCTCAGCAGGAAGCAGATCAATAATAGCTTTAACATGTGCAGGCAATTCCCGATTGCTGCTAAGCGCTTTCGTAAAAGAATCCAATTCGCTTTCGTTAGGCAACGTTCCGTTCAATAATAAGTAAGCAACTGCTTCAAAATCATATCCCAATGCCAAATCTTTGGCCCAATATCCACGATAAACAAGATGGCCCTTCTCACCGTCTACTAAACCGATATTCGTCTCAGCTGCTACTACACCCTCTAGTCCTGTTACCTTAGGCATCCGAACATCTCCCATTTCATTAAGATTACATTTAGTGTACAATAATTTAATCGTTATGAATATTAAATTAATCGGGTAGTTTTAATTATAAAACATTATCAATTCAGGAGGTTCTAAACATGGATATTCAGTGGCTCAAAACCTTCGTATCCACTGCTCAGCATGAGAACTTCCGTCGTGCTGCGGAGCAGCTTTTTCTTTCTCAGCCTACTGTTACGATGCACATCAAGCGTTTGGAAGAAACCCTCGCGATCTCCCTTTTTGAAAGAAGGGGCCGTAATGTGTATTTATCCAACGCTGGCAGACGATTTCTCCCCTATGCACAGGCGATGATTGATAATTTCGAAATGGGCATTCATGATTTAGAGAGCTGGAGACAAGGCTATAAAAGTAAAATAACGATTGCCGTATCACCACTAATTGCCGCAAGTACGTTACCGACCATCGTTCGCAAATTTCTAAAAGCCCACTCCAACATCGAAGTATCCATCGATGTTATGGAATCAGTTGAAATAGGCGAAGCGGTATCACATGGGTATGCAGACATTGGACTGTCACGTATGCAAGCCTCACAGAAGGGTGTCATTACTCGTAAACTTAGAGAAGATCCTGTTATACTAGTAGTTCCTCATGACGGAATTGAATCCGAAAGCGGTCCTCCCATCATGCTGGAAACCCTTCTGCAGAACCATATGATCCTGACACATAATCATCCAGAGTACTGGGATGGGCTGCTGAATGAAATTCATATGAAATATCCGCGCATCCGTACAATGACAGTATCACAGGTGTATATTACAAAACGATTTATTGAAGAAGGACTTGGCATCTCCTTCCTTCCACGCTCAACAGTTATGCGAGAGCTAATCGAAGGCAGAGTTCTCGAAGTTTACACCGACGAAATCAAGATGCCCACCGCTTCTACCTATATGATTCAGCAATCCGAAACGGAAGAAGTCAAAGCCATCATGTCATTCATTCTTGATTATTATGGCCACTAGCTATGTATAGGCAGCAATTCGTCTACACTATAATTAACCCTCTAATATAAGGAGACAACATGTCCTACAATGTAATAGTAATTGGCGGCGGAACCGCCGGACTAATGGCAAGTGTGGCAGCTAGCTCGAATGGAGCTAAGGTGCTGCTGATTGACAAGGGAGATCGACTCGGCCGCAAGCTTGGGATATCAGGCGGTGGTCGCTGCAATGTTACGAATAACAAAGAAATCGATGAATTGATCAAGAACATTCCCGGAAACGGTCGTTTTCTTCATAGTGCGCTTGCTACTTTTGGCAACAGGGATATTATTGCGTTCTTCGAGAATCTTGGCATCAAACTCAAGGAAGAAGACAACGGTCGAATGTTCCCTGTCACAGACAAGGCCAAATCTGTCGTTGATGCGCTTATCCATAAAATTAAAAGCAGCGGCGTAGCTATCCGAACCAACAGTCCCGTGGATCGGGTTCTATTCGAGAACGGACAAGCTGCAGGTGTTCGTCTAAGATCCGGAGAGACGATTGCAAGCTCAGCCGTGATCATCGCAACAGGCGGTAAGTCCGTTCCGAAGACAGGCTCCACTGGAGATGGGTATGCTTGGGCGAAAGCGGCTGGGCATACCATTACAGAGCTGTACCCAACAGAGGTCCCTCTTACATCCAAAGAGAATCTAATTCGCAGCAAAGAATTGCAAGGTTTATCTTTGAGAGACGTTTCACTATCCGTCTGGAATCCTAAAGGCAAAAAGCTGATTGAGCATGAAGGCGATATGCTGTTCACACATTTCGGCATATCTGGACCAATTGCCCTTCGCTGCAGTCAGTTTGTCGTTAAGGCCTTGAAGCAATTCCAGGTACCTTCTGTTAAAGTCACGATAAATTTAATGCCTGATAAGACAACAGATGAAATCTATACCGAAACACTTGCGCTTGCGAAGAAAGAAGCGAAGAAAGCAATCAAGAACGTGCTTAAAGGTTATTTACCTGAGCGCATGATCCCTTTCATTGTGCAAAAGGCTGGGCTGCCAGAAGATCTCACGTACGATAATATTCCGAAACAACCGTGGTTAGAGATGGCGAAACTGATTCAAACATTCCCGATTGAAATCAATGGAACGCTATCGATTGAAGAGGCTTTTGTAACAGGCGGCGGTGTCAATATCAAGGAAATCGATCCGAAGTCAATGGAATCGAAGCTAATGTCAGGACTCTATTTCTGTGGGGAAATTCTCGATGTGCATGGGTACACGGGCGGATACAATATAACCGCTGCATTCTCAACAGGCTATACAGCTGGCCAGCATGCAGCGCAATTCTACTAACGTGAGTACCCCCTCTTAAACCTTTGCATTCGATAATGTAAGATGATATATTTTTTCTATAAAATGTAAAGCAGGTGAGTATTATCAAAATACTAAAGGAAGTATGGAGTTGGGTGCAATCTTTGCTTATAGCTGTAGTGCTTGTGCTTATTATAGGTATTTATCTCTTTCAACCATATAAGGTAAATGGCGAGTCGATGGTTCCGACTTTGCATAATAATGAAAGAATCTATGTATCCAAGCTCATGCATACGTTCTCGTACTTGCCAGACTATGGCGACATCGTCATCTTAGATAGCCGAGTTGATCGCCCATATACATTCAAGGATGCATTCCTGGGTCACCCTGTCATTCAATTCATTGCAGGAGTCGAAGATGGAAGAACCAATTATGTTAAACGTGTTATTGGTAAACCGGGCGATACGATCACGATCAAGGATAACAAAGTTTATCGTAATGGCGCTGCACTTGACGAGCCATATATCAACGGTCCGATGAACTATAACACGGATGAGGTTTGGAATGTGCCTGAAGGTTCTATTTTTGTACTGGGAGATAACCGCAACAACAGCTTAGATAGTCGTAAAATGGGAAATATCCCGCTTGATCATGTACTCGGTATTAAAGTTTTCTAAAATATTCGGAATTTCTTGGCACTTACTTATTGATAATTAGATATGGATTCGATATAATAGCTGCAATTTAACATTTCAAATCAATGATTGGGACAGTATTCAAGGAACCTTACGTTCAGCGAGCCGAGACTAGTGTGAGTCGGTACGTAACCTATGAAGAAGCGCACCCATGAGATATCCTCACAAAGGTTAGATGTGTATACACTGACTAAGTATGATGGATCGGCTAACGCCGTTAACGTTTGAGTGGTTGTAAGTGTGGCAGTATGCGGCTTCACTTATAGCACAAAGGGTGGTACCACGGGAACTATAGCTCTCGTCTCTTTATTGAGACGAGAGCTTTTTTGCGTTAGATAGAGGAGGGATTCATACATGATTCAAAAGCGTGTCGTTACAACATTATTACAGTCATTTGTTCCAATGGATAAAAATCAAATTGCAGCTTTGCTTGAACCACCGCCGCAGTTGGCGCTTGGTGACTTAGCTTTTCCCTGCTTTGCTCTTGCGAAATCCATGCGTAAATCTCCTGCTGCTATCGCTGTGGACATTGCAGAGCAAATTAACAGCCTGGGAAGAAGCGGTATCCACGCCCAGGCAGCTGGCGCCTATCTCAACTTCTACTTAGATCGCAAAGAATACGGTAGTCTGCTGCTCGATGTGATCCTGCAAGAGCATTTTGGTCAATCACAGATTGGTAATGGTATTCGTATCATCATCGACATGTCTTCACCTAACATCGCGAAACCGTTCGGCATCGGACATTTACGCTCAACTGTTATCGGCGGTGCTCTATATCGCATGTACACAGCATTAGGGTATGAAGCAGTCCGTGTGAATCACCTTGGAGATTGGGGAACACAGTTCGGAAAGATGATTGCAGCTTATAAGCGCTGGGGAAATGCTGATCAGTTACAATCATTAACGATCAAACAATGCTTGGACCTCTACGTTAAATTCCATGATGAAGCAGAAGCTGAGCCTGAGCTGGAGATCGAAGCCCGTCATTGGTTTCTTAAGCTTGAACAAGGCGATGAAGAAGCTCACAAACTATGGCAATTCTTCGTGTCTATTAGCTTGGAAGAATTCGAGCGCATGTATCGGCAGCTAGACGTGAAGTTCGATCATTATCTTGGTGAAAGCTTCTACAATGATAAAATGGACGCTGTCGTGCAAGAATTGCGTACGCATTCCTTACTTGAAGAAAGTGATGGCGCACTTGTTGTTCGACTTGATGAACACAATATACCACCTTGCCTCATTCTGAAATCTGATGGTACGACCATCTATCCGACCCGGGATCTCGCAACAGCTATTTATCGTTATGATACGATGCGTGGAGATCGTCTGCTCTATGTTGTCGGGAATGAGCAAACACTGCATTTTAACCAAGTGTTCTCCGTCTTGAATAAGATGGGTAGAGCATGGTCTAAGGAATGTGAGCATGTCTCCTTCGGCCTCATGAAATTTGAAGGCAAGAAAATGTCAACACGCAGAGGTAAAGTTATTTTTCTCGAAGAAGTGCTTTCAGAAGCGATAGAGCATGCTAAGGCGATTATCGAACAGAAAAATCCAGACTTATCTGACAAGGATAACGTTGCAGAAGCCGTAGGAATCGGTGCGATTCTGTTTGGCGACCTGAAGAACAACCGGATGAATGAAGTGAATTTTTCCATGGAGGATGCCCTAAATTTTGATGGAGAAACAGGTCCATATGTACAATACACCTATGCTCGTACTCAAAGCGTACTAAGCAAAGGCAACATGGCACACGTTGAACTACTTGAAATTCCAACAGAAGGCTTGCATGTGTTGGAATCCGATGCTGCTTGGGATTTAATTAACGAATTAGCTAACTATCCTGCCGTGCTGCAAAAGGGAACAGAGAAGAATGAGCCTTCTATCATAGCTCGTTATCTCCTACTCGTCTGCCGAAAATTCAACCTTTTCTATCATGAGGAACGTATTCTTGTAGATGATGAATCGATTCGAACCATCAAGTTACAAATCACTTGTGCCACGGGCAAAGTGCTTAAGCTTGGATTGAACCTACTCGGCATCCAATCCCCTGAGCAAATGTAAATTTAACCGAACTCTCCCGAGAGCATACATCTTCCCTTATCTCGACTTAAGCTTTGCGAAAGCTTAAGTCTATTTTTTCTGCATATTACGACAAAATATTATTTTTATTATTCGAAATTATAGAATTAATGTCGAAAATCTATTAAACTATTACGAGATCATGAATAGTTTAGGAGAAAAGAACATGAGACCTACCAGACAGCTTAGAAAACTGCCGCGATTACTCGCAGTTGTGCTTGCAGTAGGGATGTTTATTGGTCATGTAAATACAGCAAATGCCGACTCATCATCGAACACTACCGATATAGTGGATCCCTCTCAAATGATTACCTACGAATTGATGTTACAGCAAATCGATCAGCTTGCAGAAGCCTATCCAGAATTAATTGAAGTGAAATCCATTGGGACAACGGCTTTTGGACGTGAAATCAAGGCCGTGAAGCTTGGAAAAGGAGAAGCGAGTGTACTTATCGATGCCTCCCAGCATGCCAGGGAATGGATCGGAACGAATCTCGTTATGCACATGATCGATCGATATGCTTACGCTTACGAGCACAATATGAAATATAATCAGTACATCGTACGTGAATTGCTCGATAACTGCTCCATTTGGTTCGTTCCGATGGTTAATCCTGATGGCGTTACACTTCAACAGAAGGGATTAAACGCTTTTCCAGCAAACTATCATGCCAGCTTAATCCAAATGAACGGTAACAGCACGAATTTTAATCATTGGAAAGCCAATGCCCAGGGCATTGATATTAATCGACAGTATCCAGCCATGTGGGATAGCATTCGCGATGTCTCCAAATTTCCCACGTTTAAGAATTATAAGGGTACAGCCCCCGCTGTAGCAGCAGAAGCTAGAAGCATGATTGATTTTACCTACGAAATTGATCCAGAGATTGCGCTATCTTATCATACATCAGGTGAAATATTGTACTGGTATTTCAATACGAAGCCAGAACATTTAGCTCGTGATAAAGCGATGGCTGACACGATTACTCGCATGACAGGATACAGCCAATTTAAGCCTACGAAAGACCCTTCTGGCGGCGGCTTCACAGATTGGTTCATTCAAGACTTCAATCGACCTGGGTTTACTTTGGAGCTTGGAGGCTACCTGGAGGAGACAAGTCTCCCACTCTCGGCCTTCCCTGGCATTTGGGGGAAGAATCAAGATATTGGACTTTACACAGCCGCTGAGGGATATAAATTATGGCGGGAACGTCCTGCAATGGTTAAAGCTAGCGAGAATATTCAATTGCTAGAAACAGCCAAACTATACAATCGTCCCGATGAAGCTTATCCTGTCGGCGAAGAGCTTTCTGGCAAAGTAACGACCGAAGCTAAGCTTGGCGACTGGTACCGAATATCGACATGGCTCGGTTCAAAGTGGATACATCTCGATTCTATCCCTTATCTGCAAGGACATAGCGAGAAGTACACAGAAACCATCGAGTTGGTAGATCAAACGATTTTATATTCTCATCCAAATCAAGATGGCAAAGGAAAGCTTGGCGAACTAACGCCACAATCCGTTGAAGCCTTGGAGCGCTGGAATGACTGGGTGCTCATCAACACTTGGTTTGGCACAAGTTGGATTCAGATGAATACATCACAGCACTAGCAGTCAATCCAACATAAAACTACTTAGCAAAGATGGCTTCTTAAAACGGAAGTCATCTTTTTAATGTGTCATTTATGATTGAATAAATCCGCCTCAATAGGTTATATTCATATCATTACATCAAGGGAGAGCTATAGTGGGTACATATTTATTTCCAATTAAAACAGCATTCATAACGTTTCCGATTGCGGCATTCTTCTTGACCATGCCGTTTCTCATTTTTCAATATCGCAAATACAGCTACATCAACTGGATACGAGCAAGCGTGCTGTATTCCATGCTGCTCTTTATCATGACAGCGTACTATCTTGTTATCCTCCCGCTTCCTAATACGAGAAATACATGCGCAACGCAAAATCCAAATTCGCATTTCATGTCACTCATTCCTTTTACATTCGTCACGGATTTTCTAAATGAGGTGAATCTCGATTGGTCTGCTCCAATGACTTATATACGGCTATTTAAAGAACGCGCCTTCCTTCAGGTCATCTTTAATTTCTTGCTGCTCATGCCGTTAGGCATCTATCTCAGATACTACTTCCGCCGCTCATGGAAAGCAGCGCTCTTGATATCGTTTAGCACGTCTTTATTTTTTGAAGTTACTCAGCTTACCGGCTTATACGGTATATATAATTGCCCTTACCGTCTATTCGATGTGGATGACCTGCTGCTTAATACAAGCGGAGCGATGCTCGGATTTGCGATTACGCCACTGATTACATCCATGCTGCCACAATCTAACCAGCTTGATGCGAATAAGGATCTGATCAATCGTCCGGTTGGATTCGTACAAAGATTCCTTGCGCTAATCATTGATTGGACTATAGTAGGGATTGCATCCCCTCTCTTATTTCTTATCGGCTCACTTATTCTGCCTAATAGCATTGGTACCTTAGGCAGAAATGTAAATTCCATCGCATGGCTCTTTATATCCATTTGTATTTATTTCATGCTCATTCCAAGCATGAAAGATGGGCAAACATTTGGCAAATGGCTGCTACGAATCAAGGTTGTCGGCGCTCACGGACGTGTTACTTTTAATGAATTGTTCAAACGTTATGCCTTGCTGTATGGTGTAATTGGAATTCCAAATTGGGTGTTATCCCCGATTCTAGCAAGCGGTGTATCAAACAGCATATTCATTCAACTGGCTCTGGGACTAATTGTGTTTGCACTAAACATCTGGTTTATCTTTGATGTGCTGCGCAATTTATTTAAACGCAATAAACAGCTATTCTACGAAAAATGGAGCGGTACACACCATATGCCCGTACCTCCTAAGCAAATTCAAGAAGAATAAAAAAACAGACAAAAGGCGCTCAAGAAGTTGTGAACTTCTGAGCGCCTTTCTTCTTGGTCAAGCGCATCTATGTCAATGCAGCGAAAGCCGCCACAGTTACACCATTAAAGGTGGATGCCTGCATCAAAACCACTAATTGCATCGTCAGCTGCAAGTGTATTGACGTAATCACTTGAATCCGGATCTATATCTTCTCCAATTTCATTCACCAAATGAGCTGGAATTGGAATTGTATCGAGATTATATGCTTCATTATAAAGCTTAGCCTCTTCCCCCTGATTCACCTCAATTAGATCGCCTCCATAGGCTTGCACGATTTCAAGAGCTGAGGTGAGGTCTTGGTTGACCACATGAACGTGTAGTGCTGCTTTACCCCCATAATCGAACATTCCTGCAAGATAGCCAAGCTCTTCTAATGCATGCATCGCCAGCTTCGTGTCATCCTCTTCCCGAAACTGAACAAGAATCGGTCCTAAGCTCATCTGGAGCAGCTCCTTTCACTTCCATCATTACGATGTAGCATCTGCAATTGATTGAAATTCAATTCGCGGATCGAAATGAAACGAGCTGGCTTGTTCTTCTTTTTCGCTAGTCCAATGCATACATATAATAGAAGAATTCCTATACCAAAAGAGGTGTTCCGTCATGTTTCAATCATCTGATACTCGGTTTGCCAAAATATTTGCCATTTTTGCATATATCTTATTCTTTCTTCCATTAATAGCGGCGCGAAATTCACGATTTGCTATGTATCATTGCAATCAGGGATTGGTGCTTTTATTAACCTTCATGGCATGCAATATGATGCTTGGACTTGTTCCTTTTATCGGTTGGCTGCTGCTGCCGCTTGCTAATCTGGGCATCGTATTTCTAATGTTTGTGGGCATGCTAAATGCTGCAGGCGGGATAATGCGTCCCCTTCCAATCATTGGAAATATCAATCTTCTTCAGTAGTCGTTAGCACAGCTCTAACTATACTCAGCAATTGTTCATGATGATCAGGGTGAGCAGCAACTAAGCATGGTATCTCTCGATCCCAACGATCAATCAGCATCCCATGATGATCTGTTACACGCACACCTGCTTCCATTGCAATTCGAACGCCTGCATATAGATCCTGCCCCTCCGATCGATAAAGAACAATACCGCCCAAATCACCTCTAGCCAGCATCACCCATGTAAGGGATGGTGCCCAGAGACGCAGCACTCTTTTGAAAGAGGATTCTAATGATTGTCTAAGTCGAAGAGCTGTCTCATCGGATTTACTTACCACATGCCCTTGTATCCACGAAAGCGTTGATTTCAATAGTTGTGGAACTGGACGATTTACGACTGCGTATTCGTTCAGCCATGCGCCTTGCCCCTTTATAGCCCAATACGTTTCCTGCATATACGAATCATGAACGACTCCAAGTATCGTTTCTTGCTGATAGCTCAATGAAATCGATACCCCGAATAAAGGCATGCCAATTGCAAAATTGTTCGTTCCATCAAGTGGATCAATATGCCATACATAAGGACTATGCTCTCCACTCTCCCCCGCTTCCTCACTATAGATGAGATGATGAGGAAAAGCTTTCATGATCATATCCACAATGGCCTGATCCGCCGCAAGGTCAATCTCTGTCACTAGATCGCCAGACTCGTCTTTCAACTGAATGTCGAATTTATCCCGCAAACGGCTTCTTGCCATTTCCCCTGCCAATTTAGCCGCTTGAATCGCAACATCTCGTGCATGTAATAACGCTTGTTGATCCATCTCTATCATTTATTCACGATCTCCTCACTTTTAGCTGTATTCCACTTAAAATAACATATTTATCTAATAATTTGTTTGACAATAAGAGTCAAAATAAGTAATAATAGTTGCTAAAAACAAAATGCCGGAAGGGTAGGGGAAAAGCATGACTGCATTAAAGCTTAATAATCACAAAATTTTAGATTGCACGATTCGTGATGGGGGACTGGTGAACAACTGGGATTTTAGCGTGCAATTTGTACAAGATATGTATCGTGGACTTAGCGCCGCAGGCGTTGAATATATGGAAATCGGCTATAAAAACTCTCCAAAGCTACTAAAAGGTGCGGATGCTGGACCTTGGCGTTTTCTAAATGAAGACTTTCTTAAAGAAGTCATTCCGAATAAAACAGAAACGAAGCTATCCGCCCTTGTTGATATTGGTCGTGTCGATGAGAATGACATTCTGCTTCGCGAAGATTCCCAATTAGATTTAATTCGTGTTGCCTGCTATGTGAAAGATCTTGAGAAAGGTCTGGCGCTTATACAGATGTTCCATGATAGGGGCTATGAAACATCCTTGAACATCATGGCATTATCACATGTGATGGAGAATGAATTGCATGAAGCATTCCAACTTATTGCCAAGAGTCCTGTAGATGTTGTATACATCGTAGACTCCTACGGCTCAATGGACTTCACAGACATCGATTACCTGGTAACGAAGTTCCAACGTCAGCTGCCTGAGAAAACACTTGGCATGCATATGCATAACAATTTACAGCTTGCTTTTGCTAACACATTAGTGGGTGCAAACAAAGGCGTTACTTTCCTTGATTCCTCCGTATACGGAATGGGACGTGCAGCAGGTAACTGCGCTACTGAGCTTCTTGTATCATACCTGAAGAACCCGCGTTACGAGCTTAAACCTGTGCTTGAAATTATTCAGAATCATATGATCGATATGCGTGAAAAAGTAGAATGGGGCTATATCATCCCTTACATGATCGCTGGTGCATTAAATGAACATCCACGCGTTGCTATGGCAGTACGTGATTCAGAGGACAGGGATAAATTCGCTGAGTTCTATGATAAACTGACTTCACCAGAAATGAATTTTCCTAGTAAAATAAAAAAATAGTTCCTGATAAACCAATGGAGCTACGCATCTCTGTTTTTGTATTCAAGAGGACTCATTCCTACTCGATTCTTGAACAGACGGCTGAAATAATACTGGTTTGTATATCCAACCTTGACTGCCAAATCGCCTATTTTGATGTTGTGCATCGAGTTATCCAGTATTTCCTTCGCCTTTGAGATGCGTAGCTCCGTTAAATATTCCAGAAATGTAGCGCCAAGTTCTTGTTTCATTCGCTTGCTCAAATACGTATGATTCATATGAAACATAGCCGCCACACGAGAAACGTTCATATCGGGATCATAGTAGTAGTTCTCGATATAGGCCGTTACCTTGCATAACACGACTGACCCGTCACTCCCCCCTATCAATGCCTCTCCTTGCACAGCTTGTCCTTTGGTCTTCACCACTTCCACTTGATCATCGCCATAAATGCTGCGTAAATGCTGATCAAGCCTAAGCAGCAAGCGCTTCAAATCACTCTTTGGTACAGGCTTGAGCATATAATCAAAAGCCTGCAATTGCAGTGCCTGACGAGCATAATCAAAATGATCATAACCGCTGATCATAACCGCCACAATTCGCTCAAAGCGACACTTCACCAATCGCAGCAAGTCAAGACCGTTGACATCGGGCATATTGATATCCACGAACAGCACATGAGGTGCAGTCTGTTCCATGAGCTCCATCGCCTCCGCCGCATTGCGGGCTAAGCCAATCACTCGAAACGGCAAACTGCACTCTTCGATATATTGTTTTAATCCTTTGCGAATAATGCTTTCATCATCTACGATTATGACTTGCCACATCAGCTTTCACTACCTCCATCGGCACATGAATTTCCATCCTCGTCAGCCCACTGCCACTTACTACATGAAGACCATACGACTCTCCGTAAGCAAGCTTTAATCGATGGTTTACACTATAAAGACCAAAACCAATCGTTCCATCCTTCCATTTGCAGCTCGAAAGTGCAGTTCGAATAACATCCATTCGATCTTCTGGTATGTCTACACCGTTATTCTCGACGACGATGTGCAGTTCCAGGTCCGCCTCATAAGCACGAATCGAAATTTTGCTTTTACGATCTGCAAGCGGTTTGATCCCATGATAGATCGCATTTTCCACAAGCGGCTGCAGCAGGAAGCGAATAATCTGTTCTTGTCCAAGATGCTCCTCATACAAAAGTTCATATTCAAGAATATCCTCATATCGCACGCACTGAATATGCAGATAGCTTTCAACGTGATGGAACTCCTGTTCCAATGTCACATATTGATTGTCGCTGCCGAGTCCCAACCTGAAATAAGTACTTAGCGCCTCTACCATTTCCACAACATCATCAGCACCGTGCGCACCCGCCTGCCACTGGATCGTATCCAGCGTGTTGTAGAGAAAATGAGGCTTGATCTGCTCCTGAATAAGCCGCAATTCCATCTCCTTTTTCTCGTGCTCATAATGATATAGTCTGGTCATCATCTGGTTAAAGCTTTTGCTTAAGTCACCAATTTCATCTCTTTGCTGTACATGAGCGCGAATGCTCCAGTCACCTGTTTCTACCTTTCTCATCTGCTGCTGCAAAAAGCGAATCGGTTTTACAATAGAATTTGCAAGGAGCAGCAGCAGGATGAGAAAGAATATCCCCAAGCAGCACCCGACGATCGCAACGGAGCGCTGTGTACGGATGATACCCTTGGAAAGCTGAGATTGCGGCACTTCGAATACAAGCTTCCACCCCGGAACTCGCGTGATCTCGCTTGTAAAGGTAGTCATTTCGGATGAGCCCTCTTCTTGTGCAAGCTGTTCGTCACCACGGTCCTCATGATCCACCATCAATTTTCCCAATCCATCATACACGTAGATGTCATCTGCAATCTCTTTCATTTTGCCGATCGGAACAGCTGCTGCAATATAAGCAATATCCTTGGTAACAAGTGGAGATACGCGATAAAGAATCACTACAATTTCTGCGTGATTTGACGCGTGAGACTGGATCACATTACTCACGACGTATGGATCTTTTGAAGCGAGCAGGCGCAAAAAATATTCCCGCTTAACAATTGAGAATGCCTCATCGCCCCTGGACCAGGACCAACCATCCTGATCCACTATACGTATCGATTCATATTCATCAGGACGCATAGCTTCAAGTCTATTTACTTCATGAAGCATGTCTTCTCGGCTCCAGTTATGCTCAATTCCATTTGCTGCCAGCAGCTCAATTTCGCCAATCCGCTGCTCAAACCAATAAGAAATCTGCTCACTTCGAGCATTAACAATTTGCTGCGTCAAGCTCATATTAAGCGGTACTACGGTCTGCTCCATTTCTATAAAGATAGCGGCCATTAGTGCAATAAAAAGCAATAAAAAGCAACTGCCTGCATATAAAGTAATCTTGCGTTGTATCGTTTTCATACTTTTATTGATACATGAACTGTGTTTTTCTCAAATGAACTTAGTCATTGTATTGCTAAACAATGCCCGAAATAGATAAAAAAAGGACAGTTTGTGCAAATACTTTTCAAAAGCAGCGGACTATAATTTATATTGTGAAAATTTTCACGTATAGGGTCTTACAAGTTTAATGCAAAGAGGGTGCTGAGGGATCAAAAAGTGGGATTTTATTTTAGTCGGTATTGTCGTGGTATGTGCAGTCGGTCTATTTGGCTTCCAGTCGGTGTCTAGGATAATGGCTAATTCCGACTCAGGTGTTAAGGTTCTGGAGATCTATGTGGCTGATCAACTGTACGAACGGGTCACCATTCCAGATGAGCAGTATACACAAACGATAAGTGTTGTTACCGAACGAGGTATGAACACTGTTCGCATCAAGAACGGCTCAGTCACGATGATAGATTCTGACTGTCATGATCACTTATGTGAACTCAGTGGGCCGATCAGCATGCTTGAACAGCCGCCTATTGTCTGTTTGCCTAATCGCGTTTTTTGCACATTAGTAAGTGAATAATTATTTTTTAGGAGGAGCTATGAATAAACGTGCTACTAAAATTATTGCTTTAGTCCTTTCGCTCTGCTTAATATTTACGATGACAGCATGCGGATCAAAGGAAGATTCTACAGCTGACGGTGTTATCAAATCGATAGGCATTGGAAACGGTAAACATGGAGACATCAAGGTTGAGGTTTCCTTCGCTGATGGAAAAATTATTGACATTAAAGTATTGGAACAAAAGGAAAATGAAGTACTGGCTGAGCCAGTTTACACCAAGCTTAAAGAGAACGTTATGCAAGCAAACAGCTCAGAAGTGGATGCAATCAGCGGCTCTTCTGAAACTAGCAAAGGATACCTTGCTGCAATTGCTGATGCGATCTCAAAAGCTGGCATTACACTAGCTGCAGGCTCTGCAGCAGGCAGCAGCGCACAAACTGAAGAAGCCGTTCAGAACTTCGATGTCGTTGTTATCGGTGCAGGCGGTGCAGGCTTTAGTGCAGCAATTGAGGCGAAGCAGGCTGGAGCAAATGTCATTATTCTGGAAAAAATGCCTACAGTAGGCGGCAACACGCTTATTTCCGGTGGTGAAATGAATGCCCCTAACACATGGGTACAGCAAGCGGTTGGCATTACAGAT
Source organism: Paenibacillus albiflavus (assembly GCF_004344915.1). Taxonomy (GTDB): domain Bacteria; phylum Bacillota; class Bacilli; order Paenibacillales; family NBRC-103111; genus Paenibacillus_AM; species Paenibacillus_AM albiflavus. The sequence continues at coordinate 74,538 of NZ_SKFG01000008.1, forward strand.
GACAACGTTGAACTGTTCTATGAAGATACAATGAAGGGCGGAGACAATGTCGGAAACCCGGAAATGGTTCGAATTCTTGCCGAGCAAGCTCTTGGTTCTGCTGAATGGCTCCGCGATGAAATCAAAGTTGAGTTCATTCCTGATCAATTGTTCCAATTCGGAGGACATTCCCGCAAACGTGCGTTGATTCCAGTCGGTCACACGGGTGCAGAGCTCATCAAAAAGTTCAAAGCCAAAACAGATGAGCTTCAAATTCCAATTAAAACCGATATGAAAGCTGAGAAACTCCTTACGGATGCAAATGGCAAAGTAACAGGCGTTGAAGCTACCAGCGGTGCTGGACAAAAAATTACGTTTAACGCAAGCAAAGGCGTTATCATCGCATCAGGTGGTTTCGGTTCTAACGTCGAGATGCGCGTTAAATACAATCCGGAGTTGGATGATACCTATATGTCTACAGACACGCCAGGTTCGACGGGCGACGGAATTGTGATGGCACAAGAAATCAACGCTGACATTACAAACATGAAGAATATCCAAACTTACCCGATCTGTAATCCGAAAACTGGTGTTATCTCCCTCGTGGCAGATTCACGCTTTGATGGCGCTATTCTGATCAATCAAAGCGGCGAGCGTTTTGTTGAGGAACTAGAGCGTCGTGATGTAATCTCTCAAGCCATTTTGGCGCAAGAAGGTCGCTATGCGTACCAATTATGGAATCAAGGTCTTGAAGAAATCAGTAAAACAATCGCTGCTCATCCAGATGAATATGAGCAAATGATTAAAGATGGCGTGCTGTATAAAGCAGATACTCTTGAAGATGCTGCAAAGTTCTTCAATATTGATCCTGCGAAACTACAAGCTACCATTGATAAAGTTAACGAATATGCAAAAACAGGCAAGGATCTGGATTTCAACCACCGCGCTGGCTTGGTTTCCTTGGCTAAAGGTCCATACTTCATTCAAAAAGCCGTACCATCCGTGCACCATACAATGGGTGGCTTGGTTATCGATACAGATACACGAGTATTGAATACAGAAGGAAAAGTTATTGAAGGTCTGTTTGCAGCAGGCGAAGTAACGGGTGTTATTCACGGTTCCAACCGACTTGGCGGTAATGCAATTGCCGATATCATTACTTTTGGTCGAATCTCAGGTAAACAAATCGTTAAATAAATAGAGTCTCATCTAAACTTTTTTTGAAACGCATTCGTCTTATATTAGGACGGATGCGTTTTTTCATGCAAATAAGTTAATAATTTTAAAGAGGAAAGTTATAAGGAGGCGGACAACAACATGAGCAAAATTCTAATAATTGAGGACGAAGACAAAATCGCCCGCGTTCTTCAACTTGAACTTCAATATGAAGGCTATGAAGCAAGTCGTGCTGAGGATGGACGCAAAGGTCTTGAGCTTGCGCTTGCAGAGCCATGGGATCTTATTCTGCTTGATATTATGCTCCCTGAGCTAAGCGGCCTTGAAGTGCTGCGCCGTCTGCGCCAGACGAATACTACCGTGCCCGTTATTCTGCTAACCGCACGCGATGCGGTTCCAGATCGCGTATCCGGGCTCGATCAAGGGGCGAACGATTATGTGACCAAGCCGTTCGCCATCGAAGAGCTGCTCGCTCGAATCCGCAACCTGCTGCGTCTAACGACGCAGCAGCAAGCGCCGAGCGAGGCAGAACCTGCTATATTGCACGTAGATGACGTGCAAATCAATGTCCGCAGCCGCGAGGTTACACGCGGTGATCAATCCATCGAACTCACGCCGAAGGAGTTCGAGTTACTGCTGTACCTCATCCAGCACAAAGGTGAAGTGCGTACACGCGAAGATATTATTACGGATGTATGGGGATATGAATTTGTCGGCGATACGAATATTGTGGATGTGTATATCCGGTATTTGCGTCAAAAAATTGAGAAGGGTTTTCCTGGTAAAGTCATTCATACGATTCGTGGAGTAGGTTATCTGGTGAAGGACAACGACGGCCATGAGTCTTAAGGTTAAGCTGACGCTGCTCTTATCTTTATGGCTCATTGTCATATTAATGCTGTATAACATTTTTTTACTTTATTTTTTCATCAATGTTTCCTCTAATTCCGAAATTGAACTGCTGCAGCAGAAAGTCGCGACACTCATGGAACGAGACATCATAAATCATCCTGAGTTTTGGGAAGATCCGAATTACATTAAAGAATTTCTCATTCCGAACGAGATGATCCGCATTATCAGCAAGGATTCATCTGTTAAACGAATCATGGGAACAGATGCAAAGCTGCTGAAGTATCCTGCAAAATATGTGGAGCTTATGAAGCCTAATTCGGTGCAGGACATTAGCTTGTCTGACGGTATATCCGTGTATGTTCAGGTACCGGTTTTTCATAATCAGGAGCAAGTCGCCATACTCGAAATCGGCCGCAAACTCAATACGCTAGAGAAATATATTGGCATGCTCGTCTCCGTTCTCATTTTCACCTCGATCGGTGCTATTATTGCTTCACTACTAGGTGGATACTTCTACGCCCGTGTGATCTTTGAGCCAATCAGCAGATTAGCGCATACGATGGAAGCCATTTATCAGAGTGGCACCTTCAAGCGATTAGAGGTGGATCCAAATAGCAAGAACAATGAAATATCCCAGCTAGGTCATACCTTTAATGATATGATTGCGCGGCTAGAGCAAACTTTCGAACGACAAAGGCAATTTATCGGAGATGCCTCGCATGAGCTTCGTACACCATTGACGATTATCGAGAGCTATGCGAGTTTGCTCAGACGTTGGGCTGCAAACGACGCTGCTTTGCGCGAAGAAGCGTTAGATGCCATCCACTCGGAGTCCATACGACTTAAAGAGTTGATTAATAATTTGCTTAATCTGATTGATTTGGATGAGGAAGAACGTATGAAATGGGTCATTTTCGATCTGGAATCACTAGTTGAGTCAACCGCTTCATCCATTCAACTCACCTTCCACCGGAAGATTCATACGGAATTTGCCAAAGATAACGATGAAGCACTTATGATTAAAGCGGACCCAGAAAAAATCAAGCAATTGGTCATTATCATGCTGGATAATGCAATTAAATATAGTAAGAAACCGATTCGTATCCATGTGGGTGAAGAATTGCATCATATCAAAATTAAAGTGATCGATGAAGGGATCGGAATCGCTAAAGAAGATATTCCGCATCTATTCGATCGCTTCTACAGAACAGATAAAGCCCGCAACCGCAAACATGGCGGCGTCGGGCTCGGTCTCTCCATCGCGGAGAATATCGTCAAGCTTCATCATGGGACGATTATGGTCGATAGTGAACCTGGCAAGGGCACAACCATTACAATACGCTTGCCTCGTAAAGTATAGCTGCACCCCTTATTTTGCTGTGCTTGCCCATCCTTTACGGTGGGCATAAACAGCAAGCTGAGTTCGATCTTCCAGCTCACATTTCATAAGCAGATTACTTACATGGGTTTTAACGGTTTTGATACTAATAAACAAAGCCTCTGCAATTTCCTTGTTTGTTCTGCCATCCGCAATTAGTGTTAACACTTCCCGCTCGCGCAGCGTCAATCCATCCGTATCTTCCTCTTTCGTACGCTGCCTCAAACCTCTTGTTAGCGCCATGGATATTTCGGAGTTAATTGTTGGAATACCTGCCGCAGCATTGGCTATGACTTCGATTAATTGATCAGAAGACACCGTTTTGAGAATATAACTGATGGCTCCTGCCTCAATTGCCTGTACGACCTTCTCTTCTTCCAGAAAGCTCGTCAACATGACAACCTTGATTTGAGGATAATTCTCCCCTACTTCTCTAGCAGTCTCAATCCCGTTCATCACAGGCATTGATAAATCTAGCAGCATAACATCAGGCCGATCATCCGGATTCATAGATTGCAATAGATTTACAGCCTCTTGCCCATTGCTCGCTTCCGCTACTATCGTAAACCGGGAATCTAACGTAATATACATTTTAAGACCAGCACGAACCATCTCGTGATCATCAACTAACATCACTTTAATTACACTACTCATCGTTGTCCTTCCTTTCTGGTCCTGCTTCCAATTGATCAAGCTTCGGTATGGTTACCCTAACTTTGGTACCCACCTCGAGTTGACTCGTAATTTGAGTCTCCCCTCCTAGCTGCTGTGATCGTTCTCTCATCGTCGACAGACCATGAGAAGCAGAAGAAATATCACTCCGATCGAATCCTTTGCCATTGTCCTCGATTTGCATAATAAATTGATTATCCAATTCTTTGAGTGTTAGCACAATTCGTGAGGCAGAAGCATGTTTAACGACATTGGCCATCGCCTCTTGAATCATCAAAAATAATTGATGCTCAATAACATCAGGAATATCCCCTTCTACCTGCACATCTAGCACACCTGTCAGCTCATTTGCACGGCAATATTCAGGAAACCATTTATCAAGCGCTTCTTCCAAGGTATGGTTATTCAGTTCAATAGGTCTAAGCTGCGAAATTAACCCTCTCATCTGTTTCTGTGCATGATGAGACAGTTTGATCATCTGCTGCATAAGTGCAGGAACAGCCTGCGGATTGCTCTCTAGCATCTTCGGCAATGTAGAGGCTGCCATATGGATGGCGAACAGCTCTTGACTAACGGTATCATGCAAATCTCTGGCAAGCCGCTTGCGTTCCTCCACAACTGCCGTGTTGATGATCTCCTGTTCAATCTGCGCTTTCTCCTGCCCAAGCTTCTGAAGCAAAGTAATCCTCTCTTCTAGATTACTCGTCATACTATTAAAGGTGTCATATAAATACTGAAAAGAATGGACAGATTCGTTATTTACTCTTGCTTTAAAATTCCCCTTACTCACTTCTAACATCGCAAGATACAGCGCATCTATTCCTCTTTGAATATATTTAGCAGTCATATAGCCTATAACTTGTCCAACAAGAATAAGCACAAGAGCCCATACCAGCTTCTCCTCCATCGTAAGTGGATTTACGTAAAATAAATCGACGGAGAATAGCAAGCATAGGGCTGCAATTACACTGAATAAGAAGAAGTAGATCATCACGCGCCATTTAATATTCCATTCCCGATATCGAAATATAAACATTTGGCTGCTCCTAGCTTAAGATAACGTTCAAGCGTTAACCAACTTTTTTGACGATCGTATCACCGATAAACATACTCACATTAATCCGCAGCTTACGCGGTGCTTCTGAATAATAATCACTTACGTATTTCGTATTTCCAAACAAGCCCTCTGCACGACGATCAAATATACGCTGATCTCCAATGAAAGTTGCTGCTGTAACATTTACCTCTACATCCACATCATGCGGGACAAAAATTTTGACATCACCTATAAATGAAGACACGTTAATCTTCGTTTCACCATATGGAATGTTAGCCTTCGTTAAGTCAATGATCGTATCCCCTATAAAATGAGATACATTCAGCGGTTTTAAATCCCAGTATCCTTCTCTGCCAAAATGCACATCACCGATAAAGCCGCTTTTATTAATCGGTCTATGATTATTAGGAGAGTCTGTATTCACATAATGGTACGAGTCATTAGGCTGACGATATTTATCATCAGAGCTTGAGCCAAAAGTAGCTTCAAATTTAAAGCCTGGTTTCTTCGAATTGCCGAATTCATCCTTGAACTCCCGATCGAGATCGTCTAAATCACCCAGATCGCTCTTATAATCATGCGGTTCATGTGAATCATACGTTTTATTATAGTCTGGGCCATAGCTGTGATCGTACTTATCCTCATATTTCTTTTTGTATTTCTCATACTTTCGATAATACTTATCGTCATTTTTGGAATCGTGGTTGTCATACTTCTTACTTCTGAATAAGAAGGATAGCCCGAATAGAATAATCCCCACTGGGAAAATAAAACTGAACAGAGTTCCCCAGCTAAACGCAAACCAATCCAAATTCTGTGATAAGAAAACAAAACCAATTCCTACCATGAACAAGCTGCCAATGCTCTGTCCCGAGCTATATCGTCTTTGAAACAGCAGTCCTCGTAAACCTGGAATGATCAAGAACAGCGGCCAAAACGTTACGAATAGTTGACCGATATTAATTTCGAAATCAATCACACCTAATTGCTTTAATAGAAAGGTTACACCAATACCAATAATAAGAAGACCCCAGATCCATCTTTCGAATAAACGTCCATTCATCCTGATTCCTTCCTTTCTCTCTTATCTAGATTCAGTTTACCTAATACACAGGTTATTTAAAAGCGACGAGAGGTTGAAAAAAAACTCGGTCTCTGGACCGATGCGAACTAAGACTATGTTTGTTCTTCATATAAAAAGCTACCCGTCAGATTAATCCTACCTGACAGATAGCTTTAATGAAAGATTTAAATTGTACAAAGAGTCCGAATTACAATTTCTCAGATACTAGCTTTGCTTGCGTGAAGAGCAGCAAGTAATCGCGACCGCCCGCTTTGGAGTCAGTACCTGACATATTAAATCCGCCAAACGGATGCACGCCTACGAGTGCTCCTGTACATTTTCGGTTAAAGTAGAGATTTCCACAGTGCATATGCTGACGCGCATACTCCAGGTGTTCACGATCACTACTAAAGACAGCGCCTGTTAATCCATATTCCGTATTGTTAAATATATCAATGGCATGTTCGAAGCTATCTGCTTTGCATACCGCAAGTACAGGCCCGAAAATCTCTTCCAGCATGATGCGCGCATTTTCTGCCACATCTGCGATTACTGTTGGTTGAATGTAGTAGCCATTACCTGCTGCTTTATCCCCTCCAGCTACTAGAACGCCTTCTGATTTACCAATCTCAATGTATTCCAGAATCTTGTTATAAGCCTTGTCATCGATTACAGGACCAATTGGATCATTATTCTCAGGTAAGCCAACACGAAGAGCATTCGTCTTCAAGACGACTCGCTGCAAGACCTCATCATAAACATCACGGTGAATGATAGCCCTTGAACCTGCAGAACACTTCTGTCCTTGGAAACCAAAAGCAGATGCTACAATCGCTGTCGCTGCTTCTTCAACGTTAGCAGAAGCATCAACGACAACTGCGTCTTTACCGCCCATTTCTGCCACTAGACGCTTGATCCAAATTTGCCCTTCAGCGGTTTTGGCAATGCGCTCATTGATGCGAAGACCTACATCACGTGAGCCTGTGAAGGAAACGAATCTTGTTTTCGGATGATCTACGATGTAATCGCCGATCTCTGATCCAGAGCCAGGAAGGAAATTCAGTACGCCTGCCGGCAAACCAACCTCCTCCATTAATTGGACAAATTTAGCTGCAATAATTGGCGAAGTCGATGCTGGCTTGAGCACCACAGTGTTACCACTCACGATTGCCGCAGTTGTCATGCCAGCCATGATCGCTAGCGGGAAGTTCCATGGAGGAATAACAACACCAACACCAAGTGGAATATAAGTTAAGCGATTATCTTCGCCTTCATATGGAACAAGTGGCTGTGGTTCATTCAAGCGCAGCATTTCTCTTGCATAGAATTCTAGAAAGTCAATCGCTTCTGCAACATCCGCATCTGCTTCCGCCCAGTTCTTACCCACTTCATAGACAAGCCATGCACAATATTCAAATTTTTGACGACGCATGATTGCAGAAGCTTTGAATAAGTAACCTGCGCGGACAGCAGGATCTACCAAGCGCCACTCATTGAACTTAGTATAGGCTGTCATGATCGCTTTATCTGCTAGTTCACGATCTGCTTGTGCAACTACCCCAACAACTTGATCTACCATACCAGGGTTGATGGAAGTGCTCTTGCGATCTGTTGTAATCTTCTCCCCATTAATAATAAGCGGATAGGATTGGCCTAACTCCTGCTTCACCTTCTCAAGCGCTTGAAGCATAGCGGTTTTATTCGCCTCAACTGTAAAATCTGTGAATGGTTCATTACGATACTGAGTTACTGTCATTGTAAATCCCTCCTATTTTTTAAACATCGATTTAATCACGAATCCAACATTGGCAGGTCTTTCGGCCAGGCGGCGCATAAAATAGCCATACCAGTCGTTCCCATAAGGGACATACACTCGCATCGTATATCCTTCTTTGGCCAATTCCTGCTGTGCCCCTGTCCGAATGCCGTACAGCATTTGGAATTCGAATTGAGAATTCGGAATTTGATGCTCTTTCGCAAATTTCTTGACATGCTCGATGATCTTATCGTCATGCGAAGCAACGGCTGCATAGTCACCATTTAATAAATGCTTTTCGATGATTTTGATATAATTGCTGTCGACATCTTCCTTCTTCGGAAATGCTACTTCTGCCGGTTCCTTATAAGCTCCTTTAACTAAGCGGAGGTTAGGTCTGTACGCATGCAAGCGATCAATATCTTGTTCACTCTTGTATAAATAAGCTTGAATGACGATTCCAATTGTTGTTCCATATTCCTTGCGTAATTCTTCAAAAATCGCAAGACTAATCTCGTTATGCGCATAATCCTCCATATCAATCCGGACAAAAATTTGATGCTTAGATGCCGTATCCAGAATTTTGCGCATATTCTGCATACAAAGTTCTCTTGAAATATCGAGACCGAGCTGCGTCATCTTAAGTGACAGGTTAGCGTTCACTCCGCTGCTTGCGATTTCGTCTAATGTACGAATACAGCAATCTGTTAATTCTGCTGCTTCTTCCTCTGTAAAAATAAACTCACCCAGATGATCCAAAGTGACAACGATCCCCTGATTGTTTAACTCCCGTACTGCTGCAATCGCTTCCATAATTTGCTCGCCTGCAACGAATCGCTGAGCCCCTAGGCGCAATCCATACTTCTTCGCTGTACGATTGGCAAATCTGTTCTTAGACAGAAATAGAAACGTATTCTTAAGCAAAGTTTCCATCCGTAGTACAAGGCCTCCCTGTCATCCTACAAAGTGTTCAATAATTGGACACTTAATTAAGTTTATGATTAATTATAATCATAGTATGCTTGAATTGTAAATAAGTTTTGAATATTCTAACTTATATTTGGAGACATATTATTTTCATATTGTTTTGTAGAATAGAATTTGCCATAATGGCTAGAAATGTACCTATGAATCGGAGGAGACAGCAGCAGATGAACCCTAACTCGATGAATGCATTCTTTGAAGTCTTAATCCATTCAATGAATGATGCAGTTACGATTGTAGATGCGGACGGCGTTGTTCTGTATTGGAATGAAGCTGCGGAAAGAACGTATGGAATAACGAGAGAAGAAACCGTTGGGAAGCGAATCGGAGATTTTTTTACAAGAGAATCTCTTATGCTTTATCAAGTAATGGAGAGCGGTATCCCTGTTCGCAATGTGTACCACGAACCTAGGCCAGGTATGCATGTGACCATTAACACCGATCCCGTATATAACGAGCAGCAAGAACTTATTGGCGCCATCTCCATTGAACGAAATATTACGTCATATGTGAAATTAAGCGCTGAGCTGTATAGCAAGCCTACTGGACAGAATCTAGAATCCTATGCTTTTCCTTTCAAAAAAGAAGAAATAGACGAGACTTCCCCAATGAGCACACTCAACTACCCTCTCCTGCTCGTTGGTCATACAGGTGTCGGCAAGAGATCGATGGCGGAATGGCTGCATCAATCAGGTGGCAAGCAAGGAAATTTCGTATCGATTAGTTGCAATTCGATTCCTAGTGGATTGATCGACTCGGAGCTATTCGGATTCCATGCGGAAGCTTACGGGGAAACAGCGGATAAGCAGCTTGGCAAATTGGGACTCGCTCACGACGGTACGATTTATTTGCGAGATCTGCATACCGTACCACTGGCGACGCAGGAGAAGTTGGCGCAGGTGATTCATGATCGCAGGTATTATCCTGTCGGAAGCACAACTTCTGTTCCTTTGACATGTCGTATACTTGCTTCTGCTCCTGCTCCTATTGAATCTTATGTAGCGCAAGGGTTAATTACACAGGATTTATACTATGCGTTCCAGACCACCTATATCCCTTCTCTTCAGGAACGGAAGCAAGAGCTGCCTGAATTATGTCGACTATTCTTATCGCAGGCTGCTGAACAAATGGGCAAACGTGTACCTGAATTAAGCTCGGAGGTGATGACTGCTCTTACTTCATATAACTGGCCGGGCAATTTGCCAGAGCTTAAGAATGTGATGGAGCATATAATCATCGTCTCGATGAATCATCCTGTAAGCTCTCAGGATCTGCCACCGGCAATGCGTCTTACGACCTTAACTGATCTAACCGAGCAAGCAGTCCCGCTTCATGTTCATTCGGAGGAAGTTGAACGAGCGCATATTATCGAGGCATTAGAGCGAACAGGAGGCAACAAAGCGAGGGCAGCACGGCTGCTTAGCATTTCCCGTGGTGCCCTCTACTATAAAATCAAGCAATATGGACTTGATGGTTAAAATAAATAGCATGAGTTCAATTAATCCAAATCTTCAATAGTGGATTTATCGGCATTGCAATTCGGATCCTTACACTCACTATAGAATAAAGCCACGCGATTCGTATCCAGTGTATCAATAATGTTTTTACAATGACGGCAGATGATAGTACCCAGCAATAAACCGCTATTCGCACTTGCTTTAACGATTTCCGACTGCATCACACAATTCACCTCCCTTCAAAGCATGTGAAGCAACTACATGTCTTGCGAGATCAATCACTCTGCAAGCATATCCCCACTCATTATCATACCAAGCGAGCAGCTTAAGCTGTTCTCCAGCAGCCATCAGCGATAGTCCATCGACTATAACTGAATGGCTGTTACCTATATAGTCAGAAGAAACAAGTGGCTCTTCATTAATCGCGACAACCCCCGCATAAGCGCCTGCCATCGCTTGCTTAAATGCTTCCTTCACTTCTTCTACCGTCACTTCTCTAGAGAGCTGCGCAACCAAATCGACTGCAGATACGTCAGGCACAGGAACACGCAATGCCATCCCTTGAACTACAGGAGCAAGATGTGGAAGCACCTCCACAAGTGCTTTGCCTACGCCTGTTTTGGTCGGAATAATGGACTGGCCACAAGCGCGTGCTCTACGTAAATCTTTATGCGGATTATCCAGATGCTGCTGATCATTCGTATAAGCGTGTACAGTTGTAACCCATCCACTTTTCACCTTGAACGCATCATCCAGTACCTTAAGAATCGGTGCTACGCAGTTCGTTGTACAGGACGCTGCTGATAATAAACGATGCTTGTCATCGTCATACATCTCGTGATTAACTCCCATGACAACTGTTAAATCCAGCCCCTTGCCTGGAGCCGTAACAATGACCTTTGACGCACCCGCTGTTAGATGCAATCCAGCCCCAGCACGATCTGTAAATTTACCTGTTGCATCAATCGCGATTTCAACGCCAAGCTTATTCCAAGCAAGCTGTGACGGATCACGCTCCATTACAAAAGCAATTTGGTGTCCATTAATTGTAATCGTCTGCTCATCATACTTTATATCTGCATTCCAAATTCCATGCAGGGTATCGTATTTTAATAAATGTGCAATGGTTTCTACCGGATGTGTACTGTTAATTGCCTTTAGTTGTTGTGAAAGGTTCCTATCCGACATCATAATTCGAACTAACAACCTACCAATTCTGCCCATACCACTAATGCCAATACCACTCATAGTAGACCTCTTTTCGTTATTTATGACATACTATATAAATAACATATCCCTATATATTATGCAATATATAATTATATTATGCTAAATATTGCATTATATTGAATAAAGACAACATAAATCAGCATGTGACTAGAAATAGTAAAGCCGACATTGAACAGCCTTATATGATCCGTTCGATCTCTCTTTTTGGGTCTTTACTTATGAGTTTATTTTTTGGAATTTTCAGTATTGTTCACGTTATATCATATATGATATAATATATGAAAACTACAGTATTCTAAATACTAGTTCATCTACTAACCAACGATCTTGTAGCAATGAACGAAACAGGAGTGAAACATATGAACAATGCAATGATTAAGCTGTGCGGCATGCATGAACTTGAGCAAGCCATTGTTTCTCCATCAGACAATACAGTTAATTTAAATGGAAAACGCTATCATACCGATATGCTCTCGTGGGAGGTTCCAACATCCGGTATGATCTACGGCACGCTATTAAATTACAAAGGAGCGCTTGCAGCCTTAGGAAATGCGATCAACGAAGCACCCTATAACGCGCCACCCAAAGCACCCATTCTGTATATTAAACCCGTGAATACCCACATTGGCTACGGCATTCCTATTCCATTGCCTGACGGTATTGAAGAGGTATCTATCGGAGCAGCATTAGGTGTTGTTATCGGCCGAACTGCTACACGAGTATGCGAGTCAAATGCACTTGACTACGTCGCAGGCTATACGATCGTCAATGATGTCAGGGTTCCACATGAGAGTGTATATAGGCCTGCAGTTAGTCAGCTTTCACGTGACGGATTTTGTCCAGTTGGACCTTGGATCATTCAGCGAGATGCGATTAGCAATCCAGATCAATTAGGAATTCGCGTACTGATTAATGGGGAATTAAGCCAAGAAAATAACACTGCAAATCTCATACGCTCAATATCACAATTAATAGCTGATATTTCTGATTTTATGACACTCAGCAGCGGAGATATATTGCTTGTAGGTATACCTGAGAACGCTCCGCTTGCCAAAGCAGGCGATCGAGTTCGCATTGAAATCGATGGAATTGGTAGCTTGGAGAATCCGATTGTACCTGAACAAATGCTAGTTGTACGAGGAGGTGCTGCACAATGAAACATGCGCGTGTAGCTTATTTGGGAGCCATACATAACGCAATCGAAGTGGATGGCTTGCTTAAGTTGGAGGATGGTCGTAAGGTAAGCGAACATGAAGTTGTCTGGCTGCCTCCTGTACAGCCCCGAACCGTATTTGCACTAGGCTTGAATTACGCAGATCATGCCAAAGAGCTAGCATTTAAAGCTCCAACGGAACCGCTTGTTTTCCTGAAAGGTCCCCATACTTTTATTGGTCATCGTGCGCAAACTCGTCGCCCTGCTGATGCAACCTACATGCATTATGAATGCGAACTTGCAGTCGTAATAGGTCGTACTGCTCGCAAAGTTAAGCAAATGGATGCCTATCATTATGTTGCTGGTTATACCGTAGCTAACGACTATGCGATTCGAGATTATTTGGAGAACTATTACCGCCCCAATTTGAAAGTAAAGAACCGTGATACCTGTACACCGATCGGTCCATGGCTCGTTGATGCCAAAGATATTCCTGATCCGATGAACTTGACTCTTCGAACCTATGTGAATGGGAAATTAACACAAGAAGGCTCGACCAAAGACATGATCTTCAGCATTCCGGCATTGATTGAATACTTGAGCAGCTTTATGACCTTGAATACAGGCGATATTATTCTTACAGGTACACCAGAAGGACTAGTCAACACTGCAGTCGGGGACGAAGTTGTTACCGAGATTGAGGGCATTGGCCGTTTAGTAAATACAATTGCAGACGACAGTTCCTTCCAAATTCGCGCCCAAGAAGGAACGGTTTCACCGTCTTTATAGAAGCAGAAGGAGATTGTCATGCCACATATTATTATTGAATATACCGACAATATTAAAGCAGAAGCGAATATTCCTGCACTACTTGAGAAAATGAATAATGTACTGATCGCACGCAACGACACTTTCCCTATCGGAGGAATTCGGTCCCGAGCAATTGAGTTGCATGACTATAGAGTTGCTGATGGCGCAGAGGACGATGCATTCGTTCATACCATTCTAAAAATCGGATCAGGCCGTTCCGAGGAAATCAAGAAAGCCACCTGTGATGAGATGTTTGAAGTGATTAAAGAACATTTTGCTGATTTGTTTAACAAACGTTATTTGGCACTTTCCATGGAAATAGTGGAGTTCAGCGAAGGCGGATCATACAAACACAATAATATCCATTCTAGATACAAGAAATAATACGGCAACTTCTGCCAGTGCCCTCCAACCGTGCTATCGGGCGCGATGCGGCAACTTGGGGTGCTTTTTCGGTAATCATTTTCCCTTTTTGGGAAATTTTTTTCCGTTCGCACTTTGCCAGTGCCCTCCAACCGTGCTACCGGGCACGATGCGGCAACTTGGGGTGCTTTTTCGGTAATTAATTTCCCTTTTTGGGAAATTTTTTTCCGTTCGCACTCTACCAGTGCCCTCTAACCATGCTACCGGGCACGATGCGGCAACTTGGGGTGCTTTTTCGGTAAAAAATTTCCCTTTTCGGGAATTTTTTTTCCGTTCGCACTATTCATTGCAGTATCGCCGACTACAGGTCTACTCACTACCTCCACCTCTTGTCAAACACTAATTATGATATTGAGCCAAATTCTATAATATTAATAAAGACTATCTCGACTGATCTTATCCGATCACCGAGATAGTCCCTTATGATGCTACTTTTTCCAAACTACAAGCTTTAGTTCGGTCATTTCTTCTACCGCATACTTGATTCCTTCACGCCCCATGCCACTTTCCTTCACTCCGCCATATGGCATATGATCGACACGGAAGCTTGGAATGTCGTTAATCATAACACCGCCAACATGTAATTTCTCTGCTGCATGAAGTGCTGTACGAACATTCTCCGTATAAATTCCTGCCTGAAGGCCGAATCTGGAATCATTCACATACTCGATCGCTTCATCAACTGACTTCACCTTATTGATCATCACAATTGGGCCGAAAACTTCCTGGCAAGATATCTTCAGAGAAGGATCTGCATGAAGAATAACCGTCGGATATACGATGTTTCCTTCTGCATGGCCACCAGCTGCAACGACTGCGCCGGTCTGTCTTGCCTCTTCTACCCAGCTTAGAATACGTTCGACGTCATTAGGCGAAATGACTGCAGATACATTCGTTGCAGGATCTAATGGATCTCCCATTTTCAACTTGTTTGTTTCCTGTATGAACTTCTCTACAAACTCATCATATACATCCTCATGCGCGTATACCCGCTGCAAGGAAATACATACTTGTCCTTGGAACGAAAATGCACCAACTACCGAGCGTGCGATAATCTCATCAATTTGAACGCCCTTGTCTACAATTAGTGCTGAATTGGATCCAAGCTCAAGCGTGACACGCTTGAGTCCAGCTTTATTCCGAATTCCAATACCGACTGCAGGACTGCCAGTAAATGTAATCATGCTGATTCGTTTATCCGTTACGATGCGATCACCGATGACACGACCACTACCCGTTACAACATTTAATGCGCCGGCTGGCAAGCCTGCCTCTAGCAGCAGTTCTGCAATAAAGAAGCTGGACAGCGGTGATTGCGACGCCGGCTTAAGTACGATCGTATTACCTGAAGCAATCGCTGGACCTACTTTATGGGCTACCAGGTTCATCGGGAAATTGAAGGGAGCAATTGCTCCCACAACTCCGATAGGCTCTCGCATCGTATAGGCTAATCTGCCTTCACCACTTTTCGATGCGTCAAGAGGCAACGTTTCACCGTGGATTCGCTTAGCCTCTTCGGCTGCGAACTTATAGGTTTCAATCGTACGACTCACTTCCATCATCGCTGTTGTAATCGGCTTGGCTACCTCTAGTGCCAATATCCGAGCTGCTTCATCGGCACGATCTTCTAATAATTTTGCCAAGTTATCCAAGATCGCTGACCTTTGATGTGCAGGCATGTTCGCCATTATCGGCCTTGCTACATATGCAGCTGCAATCGCATGTTCGATATCGTCTTCACTGGCAACAGGAATTTCCGCGATTAATTCGCCTGAATAAGGTGAATGAAGCGGACTATAATTTTGTGTTTCCGTCCATACGCCATTAATTAGCAGCTTTTTTTTGATCATCGATGTCACCTTAACTTGTCTTAAATTAAATGCTGAGGTTTTCTTGGCGCTAATGTAGGCGGCTTAAGATCGGTATGCACACCAGTCTCAATGTCAACAAATGGTGTACCTTCATTAAACCATGAATCAGGTGTTTTGCTGCCCCAGAAGGTTTGTCTTCTCGGATCATTGATATCCCACTTAATTGGACCAAGATCAGGATCACTTGTCAAGTAGTCTCCATTATACAACTCTACGCGAATGCCATCCGGATCTCTTAGATAAAGGAAGAAGGCATTAGACAGACCATGTCTACCTGGTCCTCTTTCAATACTGGCTTGATAACCAAGAGACGCTAGCACATCACATGCATGAATAAGTGCAAGTGGATCTGGGAGCCAGAATCCAACATGGTGAAGTCTAGGACCCTCGCCGTTCATAAATGCTTGGTCATGAACATTCTGTTTGCGATGCAACCAAGTCGCATAATAAGTATCATCTTCAAGTGCTGTGTATTCTGAGCATGCGAAACCCAATTCCTTCGTGAAGAAATCATAGGCCTTTAAAACATCAGGTACGAAACAGTTTACATGATCCATGCGTTGAATTCTTGCACCTTTATACAAATCGTATCTTTGGAGCAATCTTTCAACCTTATCCATCTCCGCATAAAACTCTAGAGATAATCCACTGACATCCTGCGCACGCAGTGCTCTTCCCATTGCATGCTGAGTGCCTTTTGGCATCCATTTGGTCTTTAGACCTTTGGATTTAAACAGCTTCTCAATTTCATCCAAGTCACTTTCTTTCATGACTTTATAGCCCATAACGACGATTCCTGCTTTGTCAGCTTTCACAAGGTGTACACAGTGATGATTGTGTTCCTCCAAGCCACGAAGATAAATATTGTTCTCATCGCTCTCCGTTTCAATGAAACCAAGGGCATCTACATAAAATTTTCTAGAGCGTTCCAGATCAGTAACATTCATAACGATATTGGCAATTCTGATAATTGAAAAGTCCATTTTCACTGCCTCCAATTGACGGATTGATTAACGATTATTCACAAGTACTTCGGAACGATCCAAAAATTCTTTTACACGATCAACATATATTTGCTTGTCATATCCATTATATAAAGCGCCTGCCATTCTCACCGGATCTCCGAAGAAGAAGCGTTCATATAACGTTTGACGAGTACCGAATGCGCTCATGCATACATCCCATGCAAGACGATATAGCTTGACACGATTGTAAGCGTCACCATTAGCAGCCTGCAAGTACTTGTCCAGTTCAGGGCGAAGTTCGGAATTGAAGTCCGCTTCATTTGGAATCGCCATTAATCCGCTTGCTCCCAGAAGCTGCATAATTTCTGAGAAACGAGGATAAATTTTCGGATAATAATTACGTGCTGCATTCAGTGGAGCAAAATCAGGCGTCATAACTCCCCAGCGATCCATTTTCGCATTTGCTTCAGAGGCAACTAAGAATGCCTTCATTGCTTCTAATACGATAATAACTTCAGACATTTTCTCTTGTACATGCTGGAATTGTCCGATATTAATCGTTTCGACCATTAATTGAAGTATACCGAGTATGAATTCTGTTTTCGCCACGTTCTTAGAAACAACTTGATGTGTCATATGAACAGCTGCATTGCTTTCTGTATAAGCACGATTACAAATATCCGCATTCCCAAGCGCAAAGACACGATTCCATGGAACAGTAACATCGTTAAAGACAACAATTGCGTCCATTTCCTCGAATCGAGAGCCAAGTGGATGATCGAAATTGGATCTGCCATAATCGAATGTTTCTCTGCAAATAAATTTCATACCAGGCGTATTGTTCGGAATAGAGAATGCGAATGCGTATGGATTCTCCTCTTCCGATTGCTTCAACAATGTGGATGGAAATACCATAATTTCATCTGTAATTCCGCCTTGAGTAGCCAGCAAGCGAGCACCACGAATCACAACTCCGTCATCATTCTTCTCTACAATACGTGCTGCAATATAAGGATCAGGCAATTCATGACTCTGCAGAGAACGGTTCACTTGAGGTTGAATTAACGTATGTGTAAGCGATAAATCATTCTCACGAATATATTCAGCATATTGACGCATGTTGTTCGCATACATCGAATCCTGTACGCCAAACATATCTGCTGCCGCACCGTAGGCCATCATACCCGCATTGATATAATCGGGAGAACGTCCCATCATTCCGCCATTGTATTTGGCCCATTCTTGAATCATCCGCCTTCTCTTCTCCAAGTCTTCTTTGGTGCTTGGTTGCAAGAAGGAAGTCCCTACACGATCACCAGATGTTGGCGATACGTAGGTCATGATGTCTTTCTTGTCCTGATCAAATTGCATGTCATAAAGAGCAGCTTGGCTCTTCATAACTCCACTAAAAGCAGGGTGCTCCGAGATTTTGCCCTTGACTTGTTTTCCATCAATCCAAACATCAGATTGCGCTTTGTCCACTCGGTCGATATACTGCTGGCCTGTCTTAGCTGGCATGGTAATTCCTCCTCAAATAATCGTTATTATTGTGTAACCTTCTTTTTACCGAAAGCCGGGATGTGCTGTTCATCTAAAGCTACATGTACGATTTGTGTCTCAGTGTAAAATTCGAATCCGTAATGACCTCCTTCTCGACCGATTCCGCTTGCTTTTGACCCCCCGAATGGAGTGCGCAAGTCTCTAACATTCTGAGAATTCAACCATACCATGCCACAATCGATAGCTTGCGCCATGCGATGTCCACGCTTGATATCATTCGTCCAGATATATCCTGCGAGTCCGTATTTACAATCGTTAGCAATTCTTAAAGCTTCTTCATCTGTTGAGAATGGAATAACCGTAAGTACAGGTCCAAAAATCTCCTCTTGCGCAACCGTCATTTGATTATTGGCATTAAGGATAATCGTCGGAGCAACATAATTCCCTGCATTAAACTCTGCTGGAATAGGTGCAGAAATCACTTCTGCTCCTTCTTTGCTCGCGATATCAATGTATCGCATAACATTCTCGTAATGTACACGATGAATTAATGGACCTACCTCCGTTGCCGGATCAAGCGGATCTCCTACAACAATGTTCTGCAATCTTTCTTTTAACTTATCTACGAATTGATCATGTATCGATTCGTGAATTAGCAATCTGGAATTGGCTGTACATCTTTCGCCATTAAAGGAGAAAATCTGCCAAACAACCGCATCTAGTGCCGTATTCAAATCAGCATCCTCAAATACAATTGCAGGCGACTTGCCGCCTAGCTCCATTGAATACCGCTTCAAAGTATCCGCACCATTCTTGATAATGGCAGAGCCTGTTGTTGTCTCACCGGTAAAGGAAATCAACTGTACACTTGGATGAGCAACAAGTGGAGCTCCGCAAGTCTCACCATAGCCATGTACTACATTGAAGACACCCTGTGGCAATCCTGATTCGTGAATGATTTCAGCGAGCTTGTTAGCGGTTAGTGGAGACCACTCAGCCGGTTTCAATATACATGTATTTCCGGTGGCAAGTGTAGGAGCTACCTTCCAGGTTTCAAGCATAAATGGCGCATTCCATGGTGTGATTAAACCTGCTACACCTACTGGCTTATGAATTGTATAGTTGATAAAAGAGTTGTCAACTTGATAAGATTCGCCGACCAAACGACTCTTCACCATCTCGGCATAGAAGCGGAAGTTCTGCGCAGCACGTTCTGCCTGCTTCTTCGTCTGAGCGATCGGCAAGCCGCTATCTAATGATTCCAAATAAGAGATTTCCTCTGCATTCTTCTCGATTAGCTCGGCAATTTTAATGATATATTTCATTCGTTCATTTACACTCATTGTCCGCCATGGACCATGGTCGAACGCATTGCGAGCTGCTTGAACCGCAAGATCAATATCTTCCGCAAACCCTTCCGCCACTTCATTAATCGGCTCATTGCTGAACGGATTGATGTTTTGGAACACACGTCCGGACACACTTTCTACGAACTGACCATTGATGTAATGCAACACTTTACCAATCTTCGTCTGATTCATGTCTTCCTCATTTCCTTTCCGTTACATTCTCCTGATATCACTTAAGAATTCCATATTGGATTAATGTATCTTTGAGTTCTTGGCGAAGTGCATCTGATACGGGTCCAAGCGGAAGTCTAACCGCAGGATGAATCTTGCCCATCATCCCAAGTGCTGCTTTTAAAGGAACTGGATTCGTATCTTTAAACAGAACATCATTTAATGTCATTAAGTAGTAATGAAGCTCAATTGCTCTCTCTACATTGCCTGCTGCCCAGCTATCGTAAAGTTCAGCAACTTCTTTCGGTGCTACGTTCGCTGTTGCAGCTACATGACCAGCGCCGCCAATTGCCAGCATCGGGTAGCAAAGAAGTTCGATACCTGAAAATAGATTGAAATCTCTTCCACAGCTATGCAAGACACGGTTCACATGCTCAAAATCTTTATTGGACTCTTTAACACCAATAATATTAGGGCAATCCTCTACAAGTCTTGCGAGTGTGCTTACTTCCAAGTTGACTGCTGTGCGTCCTGGAATGTTATAAAGAACAATCGGAATATCTACTGAATCCGCAATAATTTTAAAATGGTTATATAACGCTTGTTGGTTCGGTCTGTTGTAATAAGGCACAATAACGAGTGCTGCATCTGCACCCATTTCTTGTGCACGCTTCGTTAAATGCAAAGCTTCTTCATGATTCGTTGAACCTGTGCCTGGCATAACTGGCACACGTTTGTTAACTGTCTTAATCGCATTTTCCATAATAAGCTCACGCTCTTGAAGTGTCAGTGAGCTTGGCTCGCCAGTCGTTCCCGTTACCGAAATACCGTGTGATCCCGATTCGATTTGCCATTCAATAAGGTTGTTCATTACATTTAAATCCACTTGATTATTCACATCAAATGTCGTGACGATTGGTGCGATGGACCCTCTCAAACGTTGTTTTGCTTCTGCATAATTTGTCATTGGACTCTTCCCTTCTGTGTCGATTAATTTAATTGAAAAGAATGAATTATTGAAGTATTTAAGATCTATAAACAGATCATATAATAAATAATATATTATTTCAAGTGATTATTTATAAAATCATATATGATATTAGATATCAAAGTTCTTTAAGGATTCTTTCAGTGAATTGGATAGCTGCTCTAATTTATTTGACAGCGTGAGCAATCCTTCACTAATGCTCAACTGTTCAATACTTTGTGATGATACTTGCTCCGATGCAGCAGATGATTCCTGTGACAAGGCAGAAACATGACCGATTACACCAGATAACTCCGATTGTGATGTGTCGAGCGAATAAATGGATTCTGTAACTCCCTGCAAGCTTTCAGCCATTGCCCCCATATACAGCTGTACCTGTTCAAATACAACCTCAGCTTCCTTAGCAGATTCAATCTGTTTGTTAAAAACAGGATATGCCTCTGACATGACAGCTACCGTCTCATCAATTTCCAGTTGAATTAAATCCGTAATCGCTTCTACCTGTTCGATGGACCGTTTGGATTGCTCGGCTAAGGTACGAATTTCATGAGCCACAACCAAGAATTGCTTCCCTGCTGAATTCGCACGATTGGCCTCGATTGCAGCATTCAACGATAAAATATTCGTTTGCTTAGCAATCGATTTAAGCAAATCCAATACTTTTTGGATCGATAAAGTACTCTGCTTTAAGCTATGGACTCTATCAATCATCGATCGCGTCATCGTTTCCGTTAGGTTCGTATGTGCAGCGAGCTCATTCATTGAAACGGATCCGCTTTCACTTACATTCCGAATCGTTGTCACTACATCCGTCATTTGAACATTCGATTCCTGGACATGACTCATCTTAATGCCGATCTGATTCGTCAAATCAAATCCCTTCTCTGCCTCCATAGCTAAACTGATAGCCCGTTCAGCTACATGTTCATTCGCGCTTGCAATTTCTTGAGCAGAGGATGCTGTCTGCTT
The DNA here is from genome assembly GCF_004344915.1 of Paenibacillus albiflavus. Lineage (GTDB taxonomy): Bacteria > Bacillota > Bacilli > Paenibacillales > NBRC-103111 > Paenibacillus_AM > Paenibacillus_AM albiflavus. The sequence continues at coordinate 96,341 of NZ_SKFG01000008.1, forward strand.
GGATGACTGCAGCAACTTGCCTGCGGTTAGCAGAACTTCATTTGTTGTGGAACTCGTTTGCTGTACAAGCCGAGTAATTTGTTCCATCATACGATTAAAGCTTGTGCCCAGCTGTGCAATCTCATCCTTGCCTCGGAAGTCAGTGCGAACAGTCAAATCGCCTGATTCTCCCTTTTTCATCAAATTTCGCAAATTAGTGAGAGGACGGCCTATCATCCGTGCAACAAAATAACCCGCTGCTGATGTAACAACTATCGCAATCGTAATCATAATCACGGTAAGCCATAATATATTATTCGTTTCCTTTACTAGTTCAGATAACGGCGCCGCGGCTGTTACAATCCAGCCAGATGAACGCATCTTCTTATATGCGACGAACTGCTTCCCATCCTCACGATCTATAACAGTAGTCTCACCTTGCTCTCGAGCTGCTTCAAATAGGGATTGACTAAGCTGCAGATCAAACAATTCACCCATTCTATCCGTTTCTGAGGTTTGAACCAGCTTATTATCATCATCTACAATGACTACACGACTAGTGTCACTGAGCTTTATTTTATTCAAAACTGAATCCAGAACATCGTTCCGAATCTCCATGATCAGCACATAATTCTTACCGTTGTTATCGGAGCTCCTCAGCAAACGAGCCAGTCCAAATACAGGTTCTTTTCTCGTACTGCTGTAGCTTGTATGCTGCGGTTTCAGCCAAACGAGTGACCCTTCACCCTCTACAACATGTTCAAACCACGCTTCTTTAACAATTGTCGTATTGCCCCCTGGTACAGCAGAATTATAAGTACTTGAGACCATCATCGAGCCGTCGACCGGGATTAAATAAACGCCATCGATTCCAGAATTGGTTCCAGCTATACTATTCAGCATATTACCTGTAGATACAGCTAAAGATACTTTATCGGGAGAGCTATCAGATAATGCTAAATAAGCCTTCGTCTGTATAATAAAATTCTGATCAGCCAAAATCTGAGTAGCCGTATTTTCATAGTTACTAAAAATCAGATCCAGCTTATCAGCGGCTTGTTCAATTGTTTGCTTAATAGATGCTGACAGTTTATCTTCAATGATCCCTTTCGACTCATAATAGGATAAAAAACCAACTGCTGTAACAAGCGATACCGTGCAGCAAAAAAACAGCAAAAATAGCTTAATCCCGATTTTTCTCATGAGACCTCTGTTTTACTCTTGCCTAAATAGGCACTGCGAACATCCGGATGATCCAGCATCTCAGCAGCTGTACCCTGTATGGCGATTTCCCCACGTTCAAGCACGCATGCATGATCGGCAACCCCAAGTGCAGCTTTTACATTCTGCTCAACCAAGATAATGGTCGTATCAAATTCACTTTTTAGTTGAGCGAAAATCTCCATAATACTTTTAACAATTAGTGGTGCTAAACCGAGTGATGGCTCATCGAGCATCATTAATTTGGGATGGGACATTAGCCCACGACCAATAGCAAGCATCTGTTGTTCTCCACCGCTTAGCAATCCGCCTGGACGATCAAGCATCGTTTTCAACTTTGGAAACATATCCAGCACTTTATCGTAATCATGTTGAATACGTTTCTTGTCTTTACCCATCCTGTGATAAGCACCTAGCAAAAGGTTATCCTTAACGGAAAGAGAATCGAATATTTGTCTGCGTTCAGGAACAAGACAAATGCCTCTTGCTACGACCTGTTCTACGGAGAGCTTTGTAATATCTTCACCTTCAAAAATAATTCTGCCTGCCTTAGGAGCGTAAACGCCAGCTAAAGTTCCAAGTAACGTACTCTTGCCTGCTCCATTGGATCCAACAATAGATAGGAGCTCACCTTTTCTAACTGAGAATGTTATCCCTTTGAGAGCGTGCAAATGCCCATGATACGTGTTCAAGTCTGATACTTCCAACATCATCATCAGATCACAATCTCCTCGTCTCCCAAATAAGCGGCGATCACCGCTGGGTTATTATAGATTTCTTGAGGTGTACCTTCTGCAATCTTCTCTCCAAAATCAAGTACGACGATGTTATCCGCAATTGACATAACCGTTTCCATGTCATGCTCAACAAATAGAAAGGTCATTCCTTCAGTCCGCATGCGTTCAATAATCGTTACCAGCTTCTTGGACTCTTGTGGATTTAGGCCAGCCATCGGCTCATCAAGCAGAATAAGCTTTGAACCAGAGGCTGCTGCTCTTGCGATCTCAAGAAGTCTCTGATTTCCATATGGAAGCGTACCTGCCTCATCATGTGCAAATTCAAGCAACCCTACATTCTCGAGCTGCCCCAGCGCCTCTTCGTAAGCCTTCACTTCCTCCCGAATGACAGAAGGCGATCTGAATGCCGAACGTAAGATACCTGTTTTGAGCTGGGTATGTGCACCAGTCATCACATTTTCCACAACGGTCATATTCCCGAATATTTGCAAATTTTGAAACGTTCTTGTGATGCCAAGCTTTGCTATTTGGTATGGCTTAAGCCCTGTAATATTCATATTCCTATAGTGAACTTGACCGGATGTCATAGGCAGAATTGCAGTTATCATATTAAAAAGTGTAGTCTTCCCTGCACCATTAGGTCCGATCACCGCTGTAATTTGGCCTGGATATATATCAAATGTTACGTCATGTACAGCTGTGACACCGCCGAACGATTTGGTTAAATTAGATACTCTAAGCAGTGGTGAATGAGCTTCCATCACACTTCACCCCCTGTTGAATCAACCTTCTTCTCCCGCTTATCACTCTTCTTGATAAATGGGAACAATTTGCTCCGCAGCTTTCCGAACATTGGCGCTAATCCTTCTGGCATGTAAATTAAGATGATTACAAGCAAGACACCGAAGAAAATGATTTTAAATTCGTCAGATCCGCTTGATACGAATAAAGGCATAATATCCTTTAGCACTTCACCTAGTGATACGTAGGTAAGAGCACCGACAAAGCCTCCCCATATACTTGCTCCCCCACCGAGTACAGACATAATCAATAAATGAATGGATGTATTGGAATTAAACAGCATCGGATTAATAAAAGAAATGTAATGCGCGTATACGCTTCCTGCAATTGATGCAAAGACAGCACTCATGACAAATACCTGTAATTTATACTTTTTGGTATTGACGCCAAGTGAATCGGATGCTATCTCACTGCTTTCAATAGAACGTAGAGCGCGACCAACACGCGAATGAATAACGTTACGTGTCACAAGAATTCCGATCAGCACCAATAACCAAACGAAATAGTAGTATTTCAGATCGGTATCAATCTCAATCCCAAAGAAATTGAGAGACGGAATATTGAGGAAGCCTTCCAAGCCGCCAGTTATCCCTTTGAACTGCTTGAATAGCGCAAACATAATCATTCCAAAGCCAAGTGTAGCAAGAGCTAAATAATGACCCGTTAATTTCAGGGTTGGTATGCCAACGATAAAAGCGATGAGAGCCGCAATCAGCACCCCTACTGCCATTCCTACTAGTGATGGCATGCCCATTTTAACGGTTACAAAAGCTGAGGAATAAGCACCGATTCCATAAAAAGCAGCATGACCCAAAGAAATTTGGCCAGCATAACCCATCAACATACTAAGTCCTGTACAAATTAATGCGTAGAGACCAATGATAATCAAGGTACTTAAAATATAAGCTGAAGGAGAGAAGAGCGGAATCAACATAAAAGCTAAGGCAAACAATACGATTCCTTTGATACTACGAGTATAAACATTACTAATTCCCGGTTTAATCATCTCGGCCTCCTATACTCGCTTCCCTGAAATTTTGGCAAATAAACCATTCGGTAAGAAGAACAACACCAGAAGCAGTACACCGAAAATGATGAGGTCTTTATAACCACTCGACCACATGCCTTCGGTAAACGCTTCAAGCAAACCTACAATTAAAGCACCGACGATCGCTGCAGGGGCATTTGTTAGTCCCCCAATAACTGCGGCAATAAACGCCTTCATGCCAAGCATAAGTCCCATTTCATAAGTTGCTCCTGAGATTGGAGCAATAATGATTCCGCCAATAGCGCCAAGAGCAGCACTTACACTGATCGAGATGAGCGACATTTTCTCTGGTTTAATCCCCATTAGCTGTGCGGCAAAACGGTTAACGACACACGCTGTAACAGCTTTTCCCATAAAGGTACGCTCGAAGAAAATATACATAATAAACAAACTAGCTAAAGTTACACCAATGGCCCACAGACTTTGCAGTTGAACGACTGCTCCCATAATATTAAGGGGTTCGCCCACTGTAAAGGGAGGGAGGATCTTAGGATCCGTCCCCCAGATTAACAGTCCAATCCCTCTGACTGCAATTGCAACAGCGATTGTAATAATGATCATGGTTGAGCCTTTTGAACGCCTTGCTGGATGGATCGCAACTCTCTCAAAAACAGCTCCAAGTAGAAAAACAATGAGAATCGTTAATATAAACGCTGGTATTTGAGGCAGCCCTGCAGAAACTAACGATATAGAGATCATTGCACCCAGCATAGCAAATTCACCTTGGGCAAAATTGAGTACACCTGTGATGTTATAAGTAATAACGAAGCCGGTTGCAATTAATGCATAGATGCTGCCAATGGTCAATCCGGAAAAAATCAATTGAATAATCTGCTCTTGGAAACCCATTAGCCATATCCTCCCTCAGTTTAAAACAAGATCACTTTTTACTTTTTCAAGTTCCATTTCTTATCCTTGATTTCGATCATCGATAATGCATCAGGCTTCAAACCATTATGATTAACTGCAGACATTGTAAAGATCCCACTGACACCTACGAAATCCTTCGTTTCATTCTCAATTGCATCACGAAGTTTTCCTGGGTCTGTGCCAGCAGTTTCCACTGCTTTCTTAATAATTTCGAAGGCATCCCACACGTGGCCGCCAAAGGTACTTGCAGCATATCCATATTTATCTTCAAACTGCTTTTTGTATTGCTCTAGCACTTTCTTCTGTGCATTGTCATCTCCAAGCTGGCCGGATACAAGTAAGCTTCCTGCTGGAAATATAACACCATTTGCTGCATCACCTGCAAGATCAATAAATTGCGAATTCGCAATACCATGTGATTCGATAATTGGCAGTGTAATGCCAAGCTCACGGACATTCTTTGTCACAACTGCTGACTCTTGTGTTGTTCCCCAAATAATAATCGCTTGTGGATTCGCGTTTTTCACCCTTGTCAACATTGGCTTCGCATCATTTACAGTAGGCTCGAATACATCTTCAATTACCGCTTTAATGCCAGCTGCAGGGGCTAAACTTTTAAATTCCTCAAGCGCGCTAGATCCAAAGGAGTTATCTACATTCAGCCAAGCAATATTCGTCAAATTATTTGCTTTTAAATAGTCAATTACGCGAGGCACTACCAAATCGTCGCCTTGAGCGGTTTTGAATACATAGGTTTTGGTTGGGTTATTAATATTTTTGCTCGCTGCAACTGCAATTAAAGGTACTTTAGCTTTCTCAGCAACTGGAATAATGGCAAGTGCATTACCAGAGATCGTTCCACCAACAACAACTGACACTTTATCTTGCTCAAGTAATTTCTTCATATTAAGGACGGCTTCATTCTGATCTGATTTATCGTCATAAGAATAAAGTTCAATTTTTTTACCACCAATACCGCCAGCTGCATTCGCTTCATCAACAAGCATTTTAAGTGTATCCATTTGCGGCTTACCAAGTGTTGAAGAACCGCCTGATGCTGAGAATACGCCACCAATTTTGATCGTCTCAGACCCACCCGCTGGTGTTGGAGTAGAAGCGCCGGAATTGCTCGTTGCGGCAGGTGCCTGCGAACTCGTAGCATTTCCTCCTCCACAAGCTGCAATTACAATTAACAACATCAAACTGATGAAAATAGACAAGCTTTTTTTCATTTTAGACCCTCCCATAATTTTAGGTGAAAGCGCATTCACATTGATGTAGAAAAAGAAAGCAATTTGTCGAATCTTTTTCACCAATATCATATATTATTTCATATACAATAACAACCATTTTATTGAAAATTTGTACTATTCAGCATACTTAATTAGGACGCTATATAACTGCTGAAGATAATTCTATTGGTTTAGTTGAGAGTAAAGGTTTCTCTTGTCTCAAGCATGTCCACTTGATGACAATTGGAGAAGATTCAATACATGGGGGCTTGCTATCGAGCTGCAATACAAGCATGCTGTGGCTTTCAAATGTATGAATTTCTATGCAAGTTCCTTCATAAGTGACACCATTTATATCCGCAGCAATTGTATAGACCCCCGGCCTAGGTAGAAAACAACTCGTTATCACATGGATTATCGAATCCGTATCACCATTCTGACTGCTGATCGATAAGACCTGTCCATTTATTTCGTAAAACTGACCGAGATACTCTGGAACCAAGTCTACTCTGCCTGATTTAACTAATTCTCGAATAAGTGTTGAACTGATTTTGCGGTGATTCCGCTCAATCTTTGCTACGGTTGTCACTTCAAATTCACCTTGTGCATATTCGGTCAGTTGACTCATATTACCAGCGCCCTTATAGCCGTAAGTGAAATCGAATCCAGCAATAACATGCTTGCAACGCAAACCAACAAGATACTGTTTAACAAATTCCTGTGGTGATAGATGACAGAAATCGGTATTAAATTTCACAATATACAACTGTTCCACGCCAAGCGAAGCCATTTTCTTTACTTTTTCAGATAGAGTAGTTAGATAAGGGAAATTAGTGGAATCAGGTGTAATGACCTCTGTAGGATGGGGTGTGAAGGTCATGAGTGCGAATTGTAATCCTTTTTCTCTGGCAATTTCTTTAGCTTTACGTATAATGTGTTGATGACCCAAATGGATACCATCAAAAAAACCAAGCGCCATTGCGCAATCTTCCGCTTCCAAGAATGGCAGTTCTTGAATCGAATTATCAAGAAATTGGGTTTGCAATCAGCACAACCTCCTGTTCATGAGCCTACTTTCTCAAAATTTCGATATTTACCAGCGGAGAATAATAATGGCTCAGCATCACTAGATGCTAAATACTTTACTTCACCAACAAATAATGTGTGGTCCCCAGCTACAAGCGAATCATAAACATCACAGACAATTGTAGCCAACGAAGAGCGAAGAACAGGCGTATCGTTAATCCATTCAAAATCGATTTCACGCTGCTCCTTAATTTGACCTGCAAAATACATGGACATTTCCTTCTGTTCTTCAGCTAGAATACTGACGGCAAATTTCCCTGATTCCTTGATCTTGCTTAGCATCTTCGCTTTCTCACCAATCGAGATTAATACAAGCTTAGGATTCAAAGAAACCGACATAAAAGCGTTTGCAGTCATGCCATGAGCTTCCCCATCAATACTGGTTGTAATCACGGTTACACCGGTTGCGAATTTCCCCATCGCTATTCGAAATGCTTGATCATCCATCCTAAAGACCTCCAGTTAATTATATGTAGTACGTTTTCATTTTAAATCAAATCATATATGATTACAAGATTGTTTTATTAAAAATATTACATTTAAAATAAATATATAATATATTATTTTTATAAAAACCATATAAAAAGAGATGCAGCAACTGCACCCCCTGAGATACACCATATTAAGTTAATTAGCGTGTAGTATTCGTTTCTTCCATGCTGATATCCATTTCCTTGCGATCTTTAAACGCTTTGACAGTGTTTAATTTATGCTGTCTTACAAATTGTTCATCTGAAGCTTGCGTCTTGATCATATCAATGATTTGGGCATGCTCTTTGATCGAATCTCTCGCGCGTTTAGGCATAAATGTGAAGCCCGATTTACGTACGCGATTAAGTCGTTCCCAAGTTTGGCGAATTTGTTCCTTCAAATATTCATTCCCACAATATTCAATGATGACGGCATGAAACTTGCGGTTCAATTCCCCGAATTCCTCAAACTCAAAATCATATAAAGCATCGCTCATGCTTTGATTGATTTCTTCTAGCTGCTTAATGCTGTCAGCGTCCATTAATTTGGAGCTGAGTGAGGTTGCATAGCCTTCCAGTACGGCTAATACGGCTAAAGTTTCTAAATACTCTTCTTCGTTAATCTTGCTCACAATAGCACCGCTATAAGGCTTATACTGAATTAAACCATCTGCTTCAAGCTGACGAATTGCCTCCCTTACTGGAATTATACTGAGTTTAAGTTCTTTCGCAATTTGATCAATGACGATCCGATACCCTGGTCCAAAAACCTCGTTCACAATCTGTGAGCGAATATAGTCATAAGCCAATTGTTTCTTATTAACACTCGTTTTTGTAGTTTTCATAATTTGATAATAAACTAAATCATATATGATTTCAAGCTAATTTATTCATTCCAGATGTGATTTGTAAGGTTAATTATTTGGGCATCATAAAAACACCAACCATCGACCGCTAAGAGTCAATGATTGGTGCTTGGGTTAGGTCTTGCTATATATTAAACTGTCATTCCACCATCGACTGGCATGATGGCTCCATTGACATAGGATGCTGCATCTGATGCGAGGAACGCAATAACTTCAGCCATTTCCTCTGGCATTGCCATGCGTCCAGATGGTCCCAAGGATGGTGAAGTAGCTTCGCCTAGATCTGCTGTCATTCCAGTCTTAACACCGCCAGGGCAAATAGCATTGATCCGAATACCCATTGGGCCGTACTCTACTGCTGCTGTTTTGGTCAGTCCTACTAATCCATGCTTACTTGCCGCATAAATGCTTAGATAAGGCTGACTATGGATACCTGCTGCTGAAGAAGTATTGATAATACTCCCTGACTTCTGTTCCATCATTACTTTTAGCACATACTTCATTCCAAGGAATGCACCACGTAAATTCACGGCAATCACACGGTCGAACATGCTATCTTCGTATTCGGAAAGCAGGGTAAAGTTCGGTAAAATTCCAGCGTTGTTGACGAACACATCGATTCTGCCATACGTTTCTTTAGCTTGATTCACATAGTTCTGTACATCTTCGCTTAGTGATACATCTGCCTTAACAAATATACCTTCCCCACCTTGTGCAGTTACAAGATCAAGTGTCTCCTGTCCATCCTTCTCGTTATAATCGACAACGACTACTTTTAAGCCTTGTGATGCCAGTTTGAGAGCCGTTGCTCTGCCAATTCCGCTTGCTGCACCAGTAACAATTGCTACTTTAGTCAAATCCTCATCTCCTACAAACGAATTTGAAAGCAGAACTTAGCAGTACCTGATCCCTTTAATTTGCATTGCTTCCTTATTCATCATATCAAAATATAGGAGAAAACGACTTTCATAAAATTGAGTATATTGTGAATTTTCACAATAAAAAAGAGCCTTCCTTCTAAGGAGGCTCTTCGGAAATTATTTACCATCTGCACCCTGGCAGCACCCTCCAACCATGCTGCCGAGAGCGATGCGGCAACTTCGGGTGCTTTTTCGGTCATTCGTTTCCGTTATTCGGAAATAATTTACCGTCTGCACCCTGGCAGCCGCTCCCACTCTGCTGCCGAGCACGATGCGGCAACTTTGGGTGCTTTTTCGGTAATTCGTTTCCGTTATTCGGAAATTATTTACCGTCTGCACCCTGGCAGCCGCTCCAACCCTGACGCCGTATGCGATGCGGCAACTTTTGGTGCTTGTTCGGTAATTCGTTTCCGTTATTCGGAAATTAATTACCGATTGCACTCTACCAGCGCCCTCCAAACTTGCTGCCGAGCGCGATGCGGCAACTTTTGGTAGTCCACATTACAAGATCCGCTTACCTAGCAAGGACGAAATCAGCTCAATGGTAAGCCTGGTCGTTTTATTGTTAATATCAAGCGTCGGATTCACTTCAACGAACTCTGCTGAAGTAATCAGCCCTGATTCATACATAAGCTCCAGCGCAAAATGCGCCTCTCTATAGCTGACTCCACCTGGAACCGGTGTACCTGTACCTGGTGCTTCCTGCGGATCAACACTATCAAGATCGAAGCTTAAATGCACGCCATCTGTTCCATTCTGAACGATTCGCAGTGCCTCTTCCATGACCTTGCCCATCCCCATACGATCGATCTCATGCATTGTAAAACAAGTGATGCCCAGTGAGCGAATAATCTCCTTCTCTGCCTGATCAAGATCACGCGCTCCAATGATCACAATATTCTCGGGCTTAAGCTCACACGCATCCTTGTTAATATCGGCGATTTTCAGCTCGGCCCTCCCTAATGCAACCGCTAATGGCATGCCATGCATATTTCCTGTCGGACTTGATTCCTCTGTATTTATGTCAGTATGTGCATCGAACCAAATAACGCCTAGATTCTTATAATGCTTCGTGAGACCTGCGATAGATCCCATTGCAATACTATGATCACCACCAAGTATTAGTGGAAAATTTCCTTTGGTAATAGACTCATCGACTTGTTCACTTAACTGTCTGCATACATCAATTACTCCCTCACGATTCTTTGCTTTGGAAGTACCCTGACTAGCTGCTTGCTGAAGTGAACTGGATACTTGCAGATCATCAATATTCGTGTATCCTAGCTGATTCAATCGACGGATAAGACCTGCCTGAATAATATTATCAGGACCTAGCTCTGCTCCTAATCTGCCTGCACCTACCCCAGACTTGACACTAACGAGCGATAAAGCAATATTGTTCGTCATGACACCCAATCCCCTCAAATGTAAACTGACTCTGATTCAATTTCTTCTTATACCGTAAGTACGTTACGAAGCCGTTCCAACGCCCAATCGATTTCTTCTCGCGTTATGATCAAAGGCGGTGCTAGCCTAATCGTTGTATCATGCGTTTCTTTACATAGAAGACCTACATCCTTGAGTGCTTCACAATAAGGTCTGGCCTGTGTATCCAACTCGATTCCAATGAATAAACCACGTCCTCGGATTTCACGAATATGAGGATTATCAATCTGTCTTAACTGTTCGATAAAATACTGTCCAAGCTCAGCCGAACGCTTCACAAGCTCTTCCTCATCCAGCACATCAAGCGCTGCGATTGCAACCGCACAAGCCAGTGGGTTACCGCCAAATGTCGAGCCATGCGAGCCAGGATTGAACACGCCAAGCACTTCTTCATCCGCAGCTACGGCTGAGATCGGCATGACACCGCCGCCAAGCGCCTTCCCAAGAATATAAACATCGGGTACAACCTGATCATAATCACATGCGAAACGCTCACCTGTACGTCCAAAGCCTGTTTGAATCTCATCTGCTACAAATAGTACCTGCTGTTCTTTGCAAATCGCATAAGCTTCCTGCAAATATTCCGCTGGTGGAATAATAATTCCCGCTTCTCCTTGGATCGGCTCTACCAGAAACGCAGCCGTATTCGGAGTAATTGCTTGTTTAAGCGCTTTCAAATCTCCGTATGGGATAATTCGAAAGCCCGGTGTAAATGGTCCAAAGCCTGTCTTATAAGCTTCTTCTGAGGAAAATGAAGTGATCGTAATCGTACGTCCATGAAAATTACCGCTGCAAACAATAATTTCAGCTTCATGCTCCGGCACATTCTTGTACGTATAAGCCCAGCGACGAACAGCCTTTAGTGCCGTTTCAACAGCTTCCGCCCCTGTATTCATGGTCAAAATCATGGACTTGCCTGTGTACTTGGCTAATTTTTCACTAAAAATGCCTAATTGCTCATTATAGTATGCACGTGATGTGAGTGTCACCTTGTCTGCCTGATCCTTGAGTGCCTGAACCACTTTCGGATGGCGATGACCATGATTTAATGCGGAATATGCACTTAGCATATCCATGTATTTGCGACCCTCTGGGTCTTCAACCCAGACCCCCTCTGCTCTCACAATAACGATAGGCAGTGGATGATAATTACGTGCACCATATTGATCGGTTACTTGTATGAGAACCTCGGATTGGATCAACACGTACCCCTCCTTTTATTGTACCTCTACAATATACTATTCGAGATAAAATCTGGGTTTCCTGTTAAATTTTTCGACAATTCAACTGCAAACGAGAATTTGACGCGTAAATCTGCCTTTGCTTACATGGCATCGATCTTGAATGCTGAAACCCGCTTCGCTGATAACGTTATCGATGGTCTCCGTTGTAACGACAACTGCTTTACTCGCTAGTTTTCGTACACCTTTGAGCATATCAAGCTGCTCCTCTGCTGAGATCACCGAGCACAAATTATAGGGCATGTCGATAATTGCAGCATCATAGTCGCCGATTAACGTTCGTACATCACCAATCGAGACGACATTCGGCATTTGAAAATGATTCAGATTCATTCGTGCGCCGCGTACTGCCAATGGATTGATGTCATAGCCTACAATATCAATTCCCATCGATAATGCCTCGATAAGCACGGTTCCGATTCCGCAGCAAGGATCAATGGCCTTGACTCCATTCGGATCAGGCACCGCAATATTCGCAACAGCTCTTGCAACACGTGTGCTAAGCGCAGTCGAATAATGCTGTGGTTTTTCATTATGGAACAGCCACTTGGGTTCACTTAGCAAACAATCACCTAGCACCCACTGCCCCCCAATTTGGGCAATACCAAACAATCTCTCCGGCGTTCGCATCTCAGCTTTACCTTTGATCTGATACCCTACTTTCTTCTCAAGCGCACGCTGTTCGTTATAATCCACCTTCAGATCAGTTTCTACATAAATAACTTTAAATGTACTACCCTTCAGATCGATCCGATTAGCCTGCTCCACAAGTTGCTCGATACTAGCTGCCTTATATTGAAGTGCAACCCTCATTTTAATAAATGGACTACGGCTCGGATCAAGCTTCAAATCACTTATAACATAATGATTAATTGGCGATTGACCAAATAATGTGCGTAGCTCCAGCTCACATAAAGCTCTTTCTTCTTCATGACATGTATAGATATAGAGGTAGTTATTCGGTTCAGTTGTATGATTCATTGCGACTTCTTCCTTTTATCAAATTATTATTCCTATATTACTATAACCACCCACAACGAGCTATCAAAGCAATTACGACAGCTCCATTCTATGGTATTAAATTAAGATACTTTATTGTTGTAAAATTAAAGCAATTGTGTTAGCATCTATGATTGATAATGATTATCATATTCATTTGGGAGAGTGCCGTTTAATGAAATTTCTTAAATCAATAACTACAACCGTTATTTGCTCCGCTGTATTATTGTCTGGATGCGGAACCGATTCTGCTAAGCCAGCTGCTTCAATTTCCGCAACACCAACTCCTCAAGCAACAATAGCACCAGCAGCAGATAACAGTCTGATTACAGCTGCAACCGAGCAATATCGTAAGTTTGCCATCGAGCAATGCGATTTATTTATAAAATCCACAACTGAATTCGTTAATGCCATTAAGTCAGGCGATATCGAGAAAGCCAAAGAACTTTACGCCCCTTCACGTATGTTCTACGAGAGAATCGAGCCTATTGCAGAAGCTTTAGGGGACTTAGACCCGAATATTGATGCTCGCGAAGGTGACGTTAGCGATGATGAATGGCGTGGATTCCACCGACTAGAGAAAGCTTTATGGGTTGATAAAACAACCAAAGATCAAGAAACATTCGCTGATCAGCTGCTTGCAGATGCCAAGCTGCTCCGAGCTAAAGTGGAGACAGTTGAAATCGATTCCACTCTACTTGTTACTGGAGCTGTAGAATTGCTTAACGAAGTCTCCTCCTCCAAAGTGACAGGTGAGGAAGAGCGCTACTCCCATACCGATTTATATGATTTTGCCGCTAACGTAGAGGGCGCTAATAAAATTTTTGAGCTTCTCAAGCCTGCTATCGATCAAAAGGATCCATCTCTAGCAACTAAAATTGAGACTCAATTCAAGAGCTTAACGGAAGCACTAGCTCCTTATAAAAAAGGCGATGGTTACGTCCTGTACACGGATCTAACGCCTGAACAAACCAAAAAATTAAGTCAGGAGCTCGATGCGCTCGCTGAACCTCTATCTAACATAGGCAAAATTGTGGAGGGATAGATCATGCAAGAACCAAGTGATCAAGACAAACAAGAAACGGTATTGGTAACTCGCAGAGATGTCCTTAAAATGGCAGGTGTTGGCGCTATTGGCGTACTCATCGGGTCAGCAGGAGTAGGCGGAGTACTTGCGGCTACTGGCAAATTAAGCCCATCTTCCAGCAAATCCGCTACAGCTCCATCAGACGAAGAGATCGTACCTTTCTACGGTACGCATCAAGCAGGCATCATTACACCTGCACAGGATTACATATGCTTGGCTGCCTTTGACCTAACAACAACAAAGCTCTCCGCAGTCAAAGAGCTGTTCCAGAAATGGACTTTAGAATCAGCAAGAATGAGTACGGGAGAATTCGTCGGAACGGAGAATACGAATCCGAACATTCCTCCTACTGATACAGGAGAAGCAGCAGGACTTAGCCCATCGCGAACAACAATTACATTTGGGGTAGGTCCTACTTTCTTCGATCATCGATTTGGCTTAGCTTCCAAGCGACCAGCAGCTCTCGCTGATATTCCTCCTTTTGCAGGGGATAATCTGCGTCCAGAATGGTCTGGCGGTGATATCTGCGTGCAGGTATGTGCTGATGATATGCAAGTTGCCTTCCACGCGATTCGCAACCTCACCAGATTAGCCAGAGGTACTGCTGTTCTTCGCTGGACCCAAGAGGGATTCCAGCGTGCAGGTAAATCTGCTCGCACGAAAGATGAGACCCCACGTAATCTGCTCGGATTCAAGGATGGTACAGTTAATCCTGATACCAAAGATGCGAATAAAATGAATCAAACTGTATGGGCACAATCATCGGATGGCGCACCTTGGATAACGAATGGGAGCTACCTTGTAGTTAGACGGATTCGCATGCGTATTGAGGTATGGGATCGTACTATCCTCAGTGAGCAAGAAGCTACCTTCGGTAGATATCGAGACAGTGGCGCCCCACTTGGTGCTGTGAATGAATTCGATAAGCTCCCACTTGATCAAAAAGATAGTTCAGGCAAATCAATCATTCCTGATCGATCTCATGTTCGATTAAGCCACGGTGATGGCAGCGAAGAAATTCTCCGTCGAGGTTACTCCTACTCGAGTGGTGTTGATCATAAAACTGGACAACTGGATGCAGGGCTGCTCTTTATATGCTATCAACGCGACCCACGCAAGCAATTCATACCTATGCAAAAGCGTCTTGCTCAAAGCGATAAGCTGAATGAATACATTTCCCATAATGGAAGTGCGATTTTCGCTTGCTTCGCCGGTGCCAAGCAAGGTGGTTATATTGGAGAAGGGTTGTTCTAAGAGACGGAATTTCCATGTGAGGAGTAAAACCAATGTTAGTTAATCACCAACGTTATCATTTCATCATGCGCATACTTGTCTTATCCCTGATTCTTCTCCTGCCCTTCCAAGGAATCGTAAGAGCAACCCCACTTCAAGATGCTGAGAAGCAGCTGCTTCCCATTGTAGGCGGAGCTTTAGTAGAAGCTGGACAGAAAAACTGGGCAGGGGTTCGTGCCGAGCTGGAGCAGCTTGAAGCGGAGTGGGCTAAATTAAGCTCTCTAGCATCTAGTCCAGATATTGATACTGCCCTATCTAACGCTAAGCAAGCGATAGACAAGGCAGATCAAGATCCAGAAGCAGCCTCAACTGCCATATCTGCACTTGCCAAAGTTATGAATGAGTGGGTTAAAGCTCAGCAACCTGAAGAAGCTAAGCTATCAGGCGCAGAAGCTGCTGCTACGTTCATCCCATTGATCGAGAAAATTCAAGCGGATGTTACCAAGAGCAACTGGACAGATGCCCGCAGCAAATATAAGCAGTTCGTGAAAGATTGGGGCAAGCTGGAATCGATCATTCGTAGCGATAACGCCAAAGCCTACGGCCTTATAGAGACGAAATCAAGCTTAGCACGGATCTCGCTCCAAGCTGAACCACCTATGGCGGAAAATGCCTCTAAAACATTAACAGAATTAACGCTAGCTATACATGATTATGTAAATGGTCAAATCGCTCAGGACTCTTCCTCCACTGGCAGCACATCCATTCGTGATTTGATTGATATTTTGGATCAAGCTGAAAGCAGCATCGCATCCGGGCAAATCTCGGAAGCAAGCGATCGTATGCAATCGTTCATTAGTCTCTGGCCATCGGTTGAAGGACAAATATCCACGCGTTCTGCCAGCACTTACACAAAAATCGAGAACCAAATGGCAGAAGCAGCAAGCTATCTTGTATCCTCACCTCCCAAGACAGACAAAGCGAGCAGCGTCATTGCAGCCATGAAGCAGGGGCTAGAGCCCTACAGTGATGCCACAAGCTATACGGCTTGGGATGCAGGGCTAGTGCTATTACGCGAGGGTGTCGAAGCGCTACTCGTTGTAGCTACACTACTTGCGTTCCTTCATCGCACAGGTAACTCATCCAAGCAAAAATGGATTTGGAGTGGAGCACTCACGGGTCTTGTAGCAAGTATAGGCTTAGCATTCCTGCTCATCTACGCGATCAAGAGCGTAACGGCTGGCAGCACTCGCGAATTGATTGAAGGTATTGCAGGACTCGTATCCGTCGCACTGATGCTGACTGTCGGTGTCTGGTTGCACAGCAAAGCGAATACGAGCAATTGGAACCAATATATACAGGGACAGATCGGCTCTGCATTAGCTAGTGGCAAGCTATGGTACTTATTTATTATTGCGGGTATTTCCATTCTCCGTGAAGGTGCAGAAACGATTATTTTCTATATCGGAATGCTACCTTCGATGAAAATATCAGATTTTATTCTTGGCGTTGGCATAGCTCTTATCCTACTGATTATATTAGGATTCATCGTTGTCATCGGCAGCGTACGTATTCCTATACGACCATTCTTCCTTGCTGCAACGATCTTTATTTACTATCTAGTCATTAAGTTTCTTGGAGAGAGCATTCATGCCTTGCAAGTCGCAGGCCATGTACCCGCACACAATACGGGCATCCTCCCATCCATCAGCTTGCTAGGTATTTATCCAACCTGGGAAACCTTAATTCCACAGCTTGCTGTCATCATCTTCATCATCTTGCAGGTGATTCGAGTTGAACTGAAGCGCAAAAGCTCATTAAGCAGCAATTAAGGACATCAATAAGAGAAGCTATCCAAAGCAGATAACTGCTAAGGATAGCTTCTTCTTATATTCTACTGACTGAATTGACTATTATACAGCCCATAATAGAATCCTCGTTGCTGCAGTAAGGAATCATGTGTCCCTTGTTCAATAATATGTCCATCATCAAGCACAAGAATAATATCAGCATTCAGTACGGTATTCAAGCGATGTGCAATCACGATATTCGTTCTGCCTGCCATTAGTCGATATAGCGCTTCTTGAATCTTGATCTCTGTAATCGTATCGATACTGCTCGTCGCCTCATCAAGAATTAGAATAGCTGGATCAAGCAGGATCGCTCGCGCAATCGATAGTAGCTGCTTCTGTCCTTGACTAATCCCGTTGCCATCATGATCTAGTATCGTATCGTATTGCTTCGGCAGCTTCATAATGAACATATGCGCATTTGCGAGCATCGCTGCCCGTTCCACTTCTTCATCGGTTGCATCCAACTTACCGTACCTGATATTCTCCCTGATCGTGCCATGGAATAAGAAGGTGTCTTGCAGGACGAAACCCATAAAATGACGTAGACTCTGACGCTTAATATCCTTGATATGATAGCCATCTATAAACAGCTTGCCTTGGTCATAATCATAGAATCGAGAGATCAGCTGAATAATCGTTGATTTCCCTGCCCCAGTCGGTCCCACTAACGCAACAGTCTGACCTGGCTCAACATGAAACTGGATATCGGAGAGGACATTGTTGCCTTTCTCATAGCCAAACCACACATGATCAAATTCAATTTCTCCACGTACATTGGTTAGCTCAATCGCTTGTCCTTCATCCTGCTCTTCCTCTGCCTCATCCAGCACCTCAAATACACGCTCTGCACCAGCAATCGCAGATAGGAATGTATTGAACTGATTCGCAAGGTCATTAAGCGGTCTGGTAAACTGCCTTGCATATTCAGAAAAAGTAACAATGACGCCTATCGTTACAAGCTGATTAATGGCGAGAACGCCACCTACCCCAGCAATTACCGCAAAGCTGAAATTGTTTAACAGGTTCATTAGCTTCGGAATGAAGCCCGTATACGTTTGCGCCCAGTAGCCAGAAGCTTTCAGGCGCTCGCTTTTGACGATGAATTGTTCGATAACCCGCTGTTCTTGCGAGAACGTTTTGACGATCTTCTGTCCTGAGAAGGTCTCTTCGATAAATCCATTCAAGTCGCCTAAGTTCTTCTGTTGTTCCTTAAAATACTTCCCTGTTCGCTTCGTAATCCATCGCATACCGACGAACATCAGTGGGACGATAATTAATGTGGCTAATGTTAGAATCGGGCTTAGCCACAGCATTAAACTAAGCATACCGACAAACGTTAACAAACTAGATGATAGTTGGATAAAAGAGGAGTTCAGCGTCGAGCTGACATTATCAATATCATTCGTCAGTCTGCTCATAATCTCGCCATGCTGACGTTTGTTGTAGTAAGCAATGGGCAGCTTATGCAGCTTACTGAATAGATCGCTCCGCATCTCATATACCGCCTTCTGGGCGACCCCAATCATCCAATAGTTCTGCAGCCATGACGAAAGAGCATAAATAACGTAAACCACCAATAATACAACGATTAGTGTTAATAGCCCTTCACTTTCTTTGGTTCTGATATAATCATCTATCGCTCTTCCTACCAGATAAGGCCCTAGCAATCCAAACACAACACTGATAAACACCATCAAGAAGATTAAAGTTAATAGACCTTTAAATCCAGATAAATAACGCCATATTCGAAGCAAAGTCTTGCGCATATCCTTCGCCCTAGGCTTCTTCTTCGTTTCCTTAGACATGCGGTACACCCTCCTTGCCGAACTGCGAACTAACAATTTGCTTATACAGCTCTGAACCTTCCAGCAGCTGTTCATGATTGCCTTGTGCAATTAATTGTCCATTATCTAGTAAAAGAACCATATCCGCATGCATAGCCGTGCTGATTTTCTGCGTAATAATCAATGTCGTACAAGCGTATGTCGCAATGGCAGCTAATAATTTCGCTTCGGTCTGCAAGTCAAGCGCACTGGTACTATCGTCAAGGAGCAGAATCGCAGGTTTACGAATCAGCGCTCTCGCGATGGACATACGCTGCTTCTGTCCCCCCGATAAGTTAACACCCTTCTGCCCGACGACTGTCTCATATTGAAGCGGAAGCTTCATAATCGTATCATGAAGCTGAGCATGACGCGCTGCCTCGATCACTTCCTCCAATGTTGCATCCTCTTTGCCCCACATGATGTTCTCTCTGACTGTTCCTGTGAATAGCGTAGGATCTTGAGGAACGAAACCGATCTGCTTCCGCAGCACATCAAGCTTCATTTTTCGAACATCTGTATTATCGATCTGAACACTTCCACTACTGACGTCGTACAATCTAGGAATGAGCTGGAATAAGGAGGATTTGCCCGAGCCAGTAGCTCCCATGATCGCAACCGTCTGTCCTGGATTTACTGTGAACGAAATCGATTCGAGAATAGGAAGCGTATTCGCTGAATATCTGAAATCCACTTGATTGAATGCAATATGACCTGACGTTATTTGCAAATTCGCATTTGATTCCTCCGTATCATAAATATCTACCTTCTCCTCCAGCACTTCCGAAACCCGATTAACAGATGCTTTAGCACGTGAAATATTCATAATGACCATTGAGATCGCCGAGAACGCACCTGTTATTCGAGTCGTATAATTCACGACTGCTACCACATCACCGACATTAGACCCACCACTGATGACTTCCAATTGACCCGTCCAGAGAATGAACAAAATACATAAATTCATCGCTAACAGGAGCAACGGAACCGTTAATTCAATAATTCGAAGTGCAGCAATCGTTCGCTCCATTAATTGTTCATTCGATTGTGTGAACCTTCTAATCTCTTGACGAAAGCTAACAAATGCTTTGATAAGCCTGATGCCAAGCAAGTTCTCTCGAAGAACACCATTGGTGTGATCCAGTCGACTTTGGACAGATCTGAACAGCTTGTACGCTCTTGTCATAGCCCATACGAGGAAAACAAGCAGAAAAGGTATAACAACACCCAGAATAAGCGCTAACTTCACATCAATGATGAAAGCCATTATTAATCCGCCAATCATCATGAGTGGAGCACGCATCATAATCCGCAGACCCATAAAGACAAACTGCTGCAGCAAATTGACATCGCTAGTGACTCGCGTGATCAAAGTGGCCGTCGGAAACTGATTAAAATTCGCAAACGAGAACGATTGAATTTTTTGGAATAATTGTTTTCTAAGATCAAATCCATACCCTTGGCTCACACGAGCCGCATAGAAGGAATTAATAATCCCGCATGCAAATCCGACAAAAGCAAGCAAGACCATGAATCCGCCAAGTATCATAGTAGACTGCAGGTCCATTCGCTCGATCCCATCATTAATAATCCGAGACATAAGAAGAGGCTGGAACAATTCAACGAATAGTTCAGCCAGCATGAATAAAAGGGCAATACTGGCTGCTTTCTTATAAGGGGATAACAGCTTGAATAGATATTTCACTTTGTTCCTCCGTTCTGATTTCATCGACATCACAAGATCACGGAAAACGAAGAACACTCTACCTGTACAACTGTACAACAGGAGGAGTGTTCCGAAATATATATTTTTTTGAAAATTCCGTATACATCTATTTAATCATAACTATTAATCGTTCAGCAATAAAATTTTAATGATTTAATTAATTTACTTGTACCTGCTTTTTCATGCTTCGATCATATACGCTAATCAAAAGTCCGGCGACGATAAATAATCCGATAATTAAACTAAACAGTGCGTTCATCGAATAAGCGTCGACTAGCATGCCGCCTAGGAACGGACCGATCATTCTGCCTACTGCAGCAGCACTATTCGTAATTCCTTGATAGAATCCCTTCTTATGACTCGGAGCGAGCTGATTCGTTACATTAAGCACGGAAGGCCAGACCAGCATTTCACCGATCGTGATAATGATCATCGCAGCTACGAACACTCGAAACTGATCCGCAACGAGTAGAATGCCGAAGGATGCGGCAAACAAGCCAGTTCCTACTATCATTTGCTGTTTAATAGACTTCAATATTCTAGGGACAAATGTCGTTACAAAAGGTTGTCCAAATACGATAAGAACACCATTAATCGTCCAAAGCAGACTGTACAATTTTAAATCGATATGAAGATTCTGCATGTGAACCGATATCGTTGCTTGCCACTGCGTATAACCGAACCAACAGAGGATATAAGCACCGCACAGCATGAATAGCGCTTTGAGAGAAGGAGTGAGAAAATTAGACTTCTCTCGCACTTCCCCCACTCTTCCTTTCTTGCCCTGCACAGAATTCGGCATGGAATAGAAAGTACTGACCACGATAAGTGCAAAGCAGCCATAAATAGCGGCATTCCCGATAAAAATATAATTAAATGAATAAGATGCAAGTAATCCGCCTATTGCAGAGCCAACTGCCACACCTGCATTCTGTGCGATATAGATTGCGGCATACGTTTTGCTTTCACTATTAGGTGAGACAAGTGCAGCCAAAGCAAAGATACAAGGCATTAGAACACCCGTTCCAAATCCCATCAAGATAAGACAGATCACATATGCTTCCCACCCATGGTTAAATGCAAGTGTTAGTGAAGCTGCAAATGAGAAGGTCAGCCCCAGAACAATGGCCTTGTAACTGCCGATACGGTCGAATAAATAACCGCCTAGCATACTGCCGACTACCCCTGCCAAAGAATTAAGCGTTAGGACAAGTCCCGCCATCGCTAATGTCTTGCCCAAATGCTGATGGATATAGATCGAATTAAGTGGCCATAAAACCGAACCACCAAGTACACTAATAAACATACTGCCAACTAATAACCAGACTTTCTTAGACATTCCCTTCGTCTCCTCTTTCCTCTAGCAACCAAACCATCTACCAACTGTAATAAACATATCCTATAATAACACAAACAAAAGCCCGTAAAGCACAATGCTTCACGGACTTTCTAAGTGATGAAGATGGTATTATTTTTCTGATGCTGGCGGATCAACCTGTGAAGGGTTCTCCACTTGTGCAGGACTTTCCACTTCTGCAGGCTGCTCTTCGCGTTTACCGAACTTTTTACGAATTAAACCGAATAAAGCAACAATTGCAGCGATTATGATAAACCAGAATTTCTTCACAGCAACAATGAGTAACGCGATTAACCCCGCCTTCTTAGCAATCGCTAATCCTGCCCCGCCAAGGATAAGGCCTGTAAGTCCATACTCAGCAAGCTTATCCGTCTTTTCATTAAAATCTGCATAGCTTTTGCCTTGCTTAATGGATAAGTTTGGTAATACCTGTTCTGTTACCATTTTACGATCCGCTGCCAAATGCTCAGGATCCGAAACTAGAATAGCAGAAATATATCCTTCTCTAGTTAGAATCCTCGTATTATAGTTAATAATTTTCTCATTTTGATAATTATGCCCTAGCAATGACCATGATAAACTATGCCGTGCATTATCATAGAAAGGCGCAACATCCCAACCATCAACAAAAAGTTGATTTTCAGGCGCAGTGTCCTTATTCATTTCTTTCGTACCATCAATATAGCTTTGAAGCAGCGCTTTGGCGTCGATATCTGCTTTCTCATCATCTTTGATATGACCTGATTCTATATACTCAAAAAACAATACCCAATACTGTGTCTCATCAGTCGATACCACTAAGCCAATCTCATTGCCGGTTGGTTTGTTCCCATTCGACAATTCAAATTTCTTCGTGTTCGCTGCATCAAGGAAAGCAAAATCTGGACTTAATTTCAACTCAGCTAAATCATTTCCTACGCTAACTTTCTGGTTCTCCCCAAAAATCCAATTCAAATTTTCTTCTGCAAAAGATTGCGGTACACAGATCATCGTGATCAATGCGGATAAACAGATCATGTGTACACATTTGTTCCAAAATCGTTTCAAAACTATATCCTCCTAGATTCTTTGTTGTTCTCGACATTAAGGTTAATGTCACAAGAAGAAACGGTTTCACCGTCCTTAAAGGCGGGTGCCGTTTCTTAAGGTATTTTACTAGATAAACAAATTTAACCATATAGGGAAATGGTACCATTTGTAAGGATTGTTTCTTATGAAGTTAAAATGTATGATTAATAACGTGATTCATGAGTTTCATACTTAAATTGGGAGTGTCATAATTTGGAAATGAATTCTTCTCGTATTCTCATCGTATGCGGCGGCTCTCTTGGCGCTCAAGCCTTACAGCTTGTTAAAGAGAAGGAACCAAGCGATGTTCTCATAGGCGTAGATCGTGGCGCTTGGTGGCTCGTAAAGAATGGCTTTAAACTGGAAGGAGCTTTCGGCGACTTTGATTCGGTGACAGAAGATGAAGCTATGCAAATTAAAGCTGCTTCTGACTGGGTGAAATCGTTCGACGCGATCGATAAAGACTGGACCGATTCGGAGCTTGCCATGCACTGGGCGCTAGAACGCAAACCCAAGCAGATCATCCTTCTCGGAGCTACTGGAACGAGATTCGATCATACTTTAGCGAATATCTATTTATTGCAAAAGGCGCTTGAAGCAGGAATCGACTGCAGGCTGATCGATGAACATAATGAGATCAAGCTGATTGACCGAACCAGCCAAGTCATGCGCAGCCGTCATCCTTACATTTCACTAATATCCATTAGTGATCAGACGACGGGCATTACCCTTGAAGGATTCCGGTACCCGCTTCATAACGCAACCCTTAAGCGTGGACAAGCCTTAGGTGTTAGCAATGTTCTGCTCAGCAACGTCGGAACGATCCACTTAGACCACGGTCTACTACTAGTTATTCAAAGCGAGGACTGACAGTGTTCGCTTTAAAATCACGCCAAGCCGTACAATCTTGTGGTATTGTCACAAACATGTTGTACGGTTTCTTCTAATGATAGCCCCTTAATCGCAGCCAAATGTTCAGCCACGGAATGAATCATTCTCGGGTGCGTCATCTGACCTTCGAACGGCCCTTCGAATGGCCACGGCCCATCAGTTTCAACCATCATGCGATCAACACGAACCTGCTTCGCTAGCTCTCTAATTTCTTCCTCATACGCAATGTCAGGCGTAAACGAAATATAATAGCCATTACGCATCATCCGCTCGACAGTCTGCCTGCTGCCTTTAAACCAGTGAAAATGCGCACGGTTTACGTTATATTTTTCTAGCAAATCACAAGCAATATCTGCATCTTCATAGACGGCATGCAGCACAATTGGTTTATCAAGCCTTGCAGCGAGTTCTACAAAAGTCTCTAACAATCGGATATAAGGCCCCAGATCAAACGTCAATCCCTTCGCCTCTGCTTCCTGCCGCATATAGTAAGGAAGTCCTACTTCACCAACTGCTACCATCTCTTCTTGATGCTGCTCAATCCATTTTACTAGATTAGTAATCTCTTGCTCAGATGGAAGTGCCCGTTCCGGATGGAACCCATATGCAGGCAGTACTCGATCAGGATGTGCTACATATAAGCTGCGATTTGCCTCACAAGATGCTAGATGGAGGGACACAGCGATTACATGGTCTATCCCATACTTAGGCAGGTCGGATAGGATCCGCTCCTGGTCTTCTGGTTTATAAGAATCTAAATGAATATGTGAATCAATCATGCGCACTCATCTCCCTGTTTCATTCATTTCCTTATTTCGCTGCTCAAGCTGTTGACGCTTCATCTGCTCATAGATCATTTGTTTCATTTCGATAAACGCTCTCGTCGTCAACAAATCTTCACTGCGCGGACGCTCAAAAGTCACATCTATTTGACTTAGCACTTGTGCAGGACGATTCGAGAACAAATAAATCGTATCAGATAGCAGAAGCGCCTCTTCAATATTATGCGTGATAAACAGAACCGAACGACGGCTCTCCTCCCATATTTCAAGCAACCATCGCTGCATATCCATACGTGTCAAAGCGTCAAGCGCACTGAACGGCTCATCCAAGCACATTAATTCCTGTTCGCTTAAGAGTGCGCGAAGGAAGGCAACCCGCTGCTGCATGCCGCCAGACAGCATGGAGGGATGCGCTTTTTCATAACCTGTGAGGCCAACCTTGCTTAACCATTCTATCGCTTCTTTCCGCGCTTCACTCTTCGAGCGACCCGCAATCTCAAGCGGCAAAATAACATTATCTTCAATCGTTCTCCAAGGAAAAAGCGCAGGCTGCTGCGGCATATAGCTAATCTGTCCCTTTTTGCCCGTAGTCTGCTGCCCATCAATATAGACCTGACCTTGATCTGGTTTAATCAAACCGCCGATTACTTGAAATAAAGTGCTTTTGCCGCAGCCTGAAGGACCAATGATGGAGACGAACTTGCCTTTCGGCACTGTAAGGGAAATATTTTGCAGCACAGGTACATGACGCTTATCCGCAGCAGCCGCACTATTCTTATAGCTGTATGTGATATTCTCAACAACTAACTGATTCATGTTCTTCATCCTTTATCTCTTAGGCTTCCAACGGATTAACCATTTCTCCAGCATCACGATAATACCGAACAGCAGCATGCTCATGATCACAATAAGACCAATGGCAACAAATACCCGATCAATGCGGAAAGCTGATTTCTGCAAGAGCATGTACATGCCTACACCCTTATCAGAGCCGGCTAGCCATTCTGCGATTATTGCCCCCATCACGCTATACGTTGCTGCGATCTTCAGTCCAGAGAATAAATGCGGCAAAGCGCTTGGCAATTCCAGCTTGAAGAAAATTTGTCTTCTAGTTGCTCCGATCATTTTCATGTAGTTCAGCATAACGCGATCCGTCTGAGCAAATCCGTCGAGCATTGAAACCGCAATTGGAAAAAAGCAGACAAGCGTTATCACCATCAGCTTGGGCAGCAAGCCAAACCCAAACCACATCATAAATAATGGGGCAAGTACGATGGTCGGGATATTCTGGCTAAGAAGAAGCAGCGGATATACCGCTGCTTTGACCGTATCAGACATGTGCAATAAGAATGCCAGGATAAGACCGACCATGGACCCCACAACAAAACCAATCAGGTTCAATTTAATTGTAGCAAATGCATGCACGCTGAATTTATCGTAGGATGCAATTGCTTCCTGTGCAATCGCAAGAGGACTTGGCAGAATAAACTTCTTTATTTGAAAAACATCCACCGATACCTGCCACAAAGCGAGCAGCACGATAGCTGTTACAATGGGCGGCCATGTTTTATGAAACCAGTGCTTATTGGACATTCTCATTCCCCATTCACTTCTTACTCTGGAATAAATTCGTTAGTGAAAGCTGTTTTAACATCCAGCTTCTTATCTAATAGCTTATGCTCCAGCATCCAATCAGCATAGTTCTGCCAAACGGACTCTTTTTGAATTCCCCAGCGCTCTGCATCATCTTTATATTTGGAAGCCAACCACTTCTGACTTGCCACTACAAGCTTATCATCTAGATCAGGTACAAGCTTAACTAGAATTTGTGCAGCTTCCTCGGGTTTATCAATCGCATATTGATAACCTTGTGCTGTTGCTTTCATAAATGCTTTGACAATCTCAGGCTGCGATCCAATCATTTGTTCATTCGTAACGAGAATTGGCGTATAATAATCCAGCTTATCCGTGTAATCCTTCAGATAAACGACATTCAATTTCTCACCGCGCAGTTCTGCCTCTACACCAGTCCAACCGTAAAAAATCCATGCCAAGTCAACATCCTTGTGCATCGCTGTGAAGAAATCGACATCGCCACCATTAATGATTTTCACTTTGCTTGCATCCGCATTATCCTGCTGCATCAAGGAATCGATCACTGCCTGCTCAGCAGGACCACCGAAACCAACATATGTTTTGCCTTCAAAATCTTTGGGACGCGTAATATTCTTATCCGCAGCTGAAGCAAATCCTGATGTATTATGCTGAATAATCGCCGCAATCGATACAAGTGGTACATCTTGTGTACGTGCATGCGTCACATTCTCTTGATAACTAACACCAAATGCAGCTTCGCCGGAAGCAACCATCGTATCGGCTCCATTAGCACCTGGTTGAATAATTTCAACATCAAGCCCCTGTTCTTTGTAGAAGCCTAGATCTTTGGCAACATACAGCCCCGTATGATTCGTATTTGGCATCCAGTCCAGAACGACTTTCACTGGCGTTAGTTTATCGTTAGCCGTTGCTGCCGGCGCTGGTGACGATGTATTTGCTGCTTGATCTTTAGACGAGCAACCCACCATCATAAGAGCTAGCATACATACGACCAATACAAAACTAACAACCGATCTACTGCCTGTTACCGTCTTACTCATTTTCATGTTCTCCCCACTCCTTAGTTCTCTTGTATATAGTGAAAAATAAAAAACGCCCCTGATCACACAGGGACGCGAGGTACATGACATAATGAACCCAAGCAAACTTCCCTACGCTGGCATTACCCAGATCAGGTTAAGGGTCAGTATCTTGATGGGATACAATCTCAGCTGGCCAATTCCAGCACCCCTAGTACATGTTTTATTAGTATATAAGAATTTATATCGCAAGGCTAATAAATTCTTAAGTATACCTTAAGAAACGCATCCGTCCTATAAGGACGGCGAAGCTGTTTCTTCTTGTCTCACCACGCTATTATAAGCCTATTATTTAGAAAAGTCCAAGGTACACATACATGAATAGGTTAAATGATTATTTTATAATTTTCTGAAAAGTCTATTGACAATGATAACCAATAAATATTATATTATGAGTAAGAAAAGTTGACAGTGTAAATTTAAAAGGATGTGTAACTATATGAAACAGTTGCAGTTTATAACTCTAGAACATTATGATCAGTTGAAATCGCTAAGTGATCCACTGCGTTGCCGTATCGTGAGCTTATTAATCCCGAAATCACTGACTGGGCAACAGTTATCACAAGAGCTTGATATCCCTCGTGCCAAAATACACTACCATCTGAATGAGCTTGAGAAGAACGGGCTCATCGCTGTCGTTAAGAATGAGGTGAAGAACGGCATTATCCAAAAGTTTTATCGCTCGGTCGCTCGCGGATTTGTACCTGCAACCCACTTGCTGCCAAATACCGACGATGTGCAAAGTTTCTTACGTGAATCTACGATTCATGCGTTAGAGCGAGCTCGCTTGCGGGCAATTGCAGCACCAGAAAGAGCCTTTACAATGAAATCGGCAGACATTACAGCATGGCCTCGGATGACGAACCAAGTACAAATTCTAACATCAGAAGAGCGCATGGTTGCATGGTTTCAAAAATATCGCGCACTCCTTGCTGAATTCGAGCAGTTAATGCTTCCTGAGGATGACCCGAATGCCAAATGGTATTACATGATCTCTTCTACCTTCGAGGTTGATGAGCCATGGTATTTAGAACCAGATGATCCGCGAGATCCTGCAAGCAATTCATGGGTTAGTGGCAAATCAGCAGAAGAATTCATTACGGAAGAAGACAATTTAGATGAAAATTCATAATTCGAAAGGGGCACGACAAGACAATGGATTGGTACACATCAGAGAGTATTGCGGCTAATCAACAAGCCGAAATTGCACAGCATGCGAAGCAGCAATGGAAAGTGATGTCCATCTTCAAGCCAAAACGCATTCATGAGGATGAGCAGGATTCCGCGTGGTTATACGGTAAAGCCATTCAAGTTCTACAGGAAACGCTCGATTCCGATAACGCAGAGCTTCGATTGCATGCAGCTGAGATCGTCATTAAGCACCAAATCAAAATCAAATCCACGATCAGACTATCTAGCTAACTATGAGAGATATTAGAATAGTCTCGGATGAAGAAAATAAGATCGCCCTTCACCTAAATGGAGCATTAGGCTGAAGAAAGCGATCTTTGTCTTTGTTACAATGAAACTATCGTGCTATACCCACCACATTTCGCCTAGCGGCTCTTGGATCATAACTTGCTGCAAGTTCTGAACGGCTTTGGTGAAGCCCTCTTCTACGGACATAAGTCCATCTTCATGCTCAATACTTACGACATAATCATAGCCAACGAGGCGAAGTGCGCTCATAATGTCAGCCCATACCTTCATATCATGACCATATCCAACGGTGCGGAACTGCCATGCACGATCAAGCATCAAGGTGTAGGATTGCATATCGGTAACCCCATGCTTATTCACGTTAATAGGATCGATGGAAGTATCCTTCGCATGGAAATGGTGGATCGCTTTCGCTCTACCCAAGATTTGAACAGCTTGAACCGGATCAATCCCTTGCCACCACATATGAGATGGATCAAGGTTAGCTCCGATCACTTCGCCAACTGCTTCACGAAGGCGAAGCAAAGTCGCAGGTGTATGGACGGAGAACCCGCCATGTAGCTCCAATGCGATTTTGACATTATGGTCGGATGCGAATTTACCTGTTTCTTTCCAATAAGGAATCACTTTATTCGTCCACTGCCAATCCAGAATCTCTTGAAAATCATTCGGCCAAGGCGCGACAGGCCAGTTTGGATATTTAGCCCCTTCATGATCTCCAGGGCAACCGGAGAATCCGTTCACAACAGGCACTTCTAATCGCTCAGCTAACTCGATTGTGCGCAGGAACGACTCATGATAAGGTTTCGCAAGTTGAGCTTGCGGGTGAAGCGGGTTCCCGTGACAGCTTAGTGCGCTAATCGTTAGACCACGAGATTCGAAAGCTTTTTTGAATGCTTTGAGTTTACCTGCATCAGCGAGCAATTCCTCTGGTTTGCAATGTGCGTCGCCTGGGTATCCCCCCGTTCCAATCTCAACAGCGTCAAGTCCTTTGGATGCAATATAATCCAGTGCGTCCTCCAATGATTTTTGTGCAAATAGTACAGCAAAAACACCCAATTTCATCGTATTGTCCTCCTATTGATTATGATATTTGTTCCCGCTACATCGTTCGGTAGCTCCAATTAATCTACTCAGAATTATTCGCCAAAGTAAATCGCTTTGCCAGTGTTGGAGGATTCATAGATCGCTTCTAGAATCTCAGACACCACGCAAGCTTGCTCAGGTGTTACGACCGGATCGATATCTTTCTCGATTGCTTCAATCCATAGTCTTGCTTCGATATCAGAAGCGTCTTCGGCTTCACCGTCATAGAAATCAACGCCGCCAGCATCCAACTTAATTTGGTTATCAAATAAACGGCTGCGCTTCTCGCCATTAATCGTCAACCCATTCCACATATCCGCTCCGCCTTCTGTTCCGCATAGCGTACACTTAGCTTCGCCGGTTTGAAGCATATTGATTGCCCAACTGGATTCCAGCATGATGGTTGCGCCATTCTCCATCGTGATCATACCAAAAGCCGAATCTTCTACTTTATATTCCTTAGGGTCCCAAGGTCCCCATGCGTTAGCTGCATTCTCTTTCTCAGCAAGCTTGCGGAAAGCTGAACCAAGCACAACTTTCGGCTTATAGTTATCCATCATCCATAGGGTTAAATCCAGTGCATGCGTTCCGATATCAATTAACGGACCTCCGCCTTGCTTCTCTTCATCTAGAAATACGCCCCATGTAGGTACTGCCCGACGACGAATCGCATGCGCCTTCGCAAAATAAATCTCGCCAAGCTCCCCGTCATTGCACATCGCCTTCAAATATTGGCTATCTGAGCGGTAACGGTTCTGGTAGCCGATCGTTAGCTTCTTATCGGATTTCTTCGCAGCTTCGACCATTCGTCTTGCATCTGCTGCCGTCTTCGCCATCGGCTTCTCGCACATCACGTGCTTGCCTGATTCGAGACCAGCAATCGAAATAACCGCATGCGAGTCATTTGGTGTACATACATGGATAATATCGATTGTTTCGTCTGCTAACAGCTCTTTATAATCCTCATAAACCTTAGCATCTGCAGATCCAAACTGTGCTGCTGCTTTCTCCGCTTTCTCACGGATAATATCACAGAAAGCTACCATTTCTACATTTGCTAATTTAGCTAGGCTTGGCATATGTTTGCCGTTCGCGATACCTCCGCAGCCTATAATTCCGATACGATATGTTTTTGACATCCTTCATATCCTCCCATAACGTTATATAATTGAATTCCTTTAGCTATACATGTACACGTGTATGTGTCTTACCTGATTCGTAGATTCCAGCTACGAGTTTCTGAGTTTTGAGCGCATCATATCCGTCGATAAATGGTTTGCTGCTATTGATTACCGATTCATAATAGGCTTTAATCTGCTTGCTATGACTAACGCCCCAATAGCTCTTAACGCCTTCGCCAAAATCAATGGATTCACTCAAATCATTCTCGCGAGAAATCACTGCGCCATCGTTATACTGGATCGTGCCTTTACTTCCATACATACGAGCAATCCCATTCTCACAGTGCAATTCAATCTCAACTTGCGCATCATAGCTGTAATAGTTAATCGCATAGAAAGACGCTGTAACCCCACTCTTGAATGTAATGACGCCTTCCCCAATATCCTCAACATCGATCAAATGATGGGTACGATTCTCGATATGCGCATCAATGTAATCCACTTCCTCATTAATGAGCCATCTCATAAGATCTAGTGTATGAATCGCTTGGTCAATCAGAACGCCTCCGCCTTCTTTTTCCCAAGTCCCTTTCCAATCACTCTTACTGTAATACTCATCCGTACGCATCCACGTAACGGAGCATCTTGCACCAAGCACTCGTCCTAACTTGCCAGATTCTAGCTCAGATTTCAGTAATTGTGGCCCTGGATTATAGCGATTTTGGAAAATAACACCGAAGGTCACGCCATTCTCCTCCGATACCTGAATCATTCGATTCGCGTCTTCCACCGTAATGCTCATCGGCTTCTCCGTCAGCACATGCTTGCCTGCCTGCGCAGCATAAACAACCATTGGCGCGTGCAAATAATGCGGTGTACATACATGAACGACATCCAGATTCGCTTCATCAATCATTTGTTTATAATCCAAGTAATAATCGCAGTTATGACGCTCTGCTTCACGCTTCGCACGATCTTCCTTCACATCACAAACAGCAACTACATCTGCATACCCACTAAGCTCTGCAGACACGGCATGCATCGGGAAAATATTGCCGCATCCAATTATCCCTACTCTAAGTTTGTTCATTGTAATCTCCCACACTTTATAGTTATTTGTTCAAGTAATGTTCTCGCAACCACTTCATACTTGTAGAAACGCTTTCAAGGGGTGGATTCTGACACACATCCTGTTCCACGATCATCCAATTGACATTCGCGGCACCTGCGGCATCAATGACAGCATGTAAATTCACTTCTCCATTACCCAATTCAACCGTCAATGGCTTGCCGTCCTCTGTAATTCTAAGATCCTTCAAATGGATAAGTGGAATTCTACCTGCATATTGCTGAATATAGGCAACGGGATCATAGCCTGCATACTTCACCCAGCACACATCAAGCTCAATCGCAATCTGCTCAGCTGTGGTATCTCCAACAATATTGTCAAATAATAATGAATTGCCTATTTTTTCAGTAAACTCGAAATCATGGTTGTGATAGCAGAATTGAATGCCTTTGTCTGCAAATCTTCTGCTTGCTTCTTTGAACACAGCTAGAGTTTCAGCGATAGCTTGTTCAGAATTTCGACGTTGCTCTTCTAAATAAGGACATATCACATACTTAGAGCCAATTGCGACGTTCATTTCAATTTCTTCGTCCAGCTTATTCATTAATTGTTCTATGCTAACATGACTCCCGATTGCAACAAGATTGAGCTCATGCAGCAATTTTGCTAGTTCATCTGGTTTAAGCCCGCCATAGCCTGCAAATTCTACACCTTCATAACCAAGAGCCGCGACTTTACGAAGCACTCCTGTAAAATCATTAGCCGTCTCTGTACGCAGCGTGTACATTTGCAATCCAATCCGCATCTGTGCCATTGCTTCGCCTCCCTAAATCAATCATTATGTTCTCTTCTCATCTAACCACATCTCCTATATAATGTGAATGACTGATACGATTATCACATGAACTATTTGGCTATTTACTATAAATAAAGGGTGATTTTTATTGTCTATTGATAAATCCGAAGCGAATTTCGACTATTTTTTTGCTGGTTATTCCATGCATCACAAGCCTTACTACTCCAATGATCACGCCGGAACTAGTCATTACTTATTGCGATTGCAAATTGAAGGCAGCTGCTATGCATGGCTGGATGATGGTTATACCCTCGTTGAACCAGGCGATCTGCTGCTGTATAAACAAGGCGACCCCTACGAATTAATCATCGGATATAAGTCGCCAAGCATGACGGAGCCTCTTGTTAAGCACCAAACATCCGATTATCATATGATCATAACAGGTGCATGGATCGAGCACTGGTGGGAGCTACACAAACGACCCGGCATTGTGAATATTGGACTTGATGAACGTGTCCTCAGCATCTGGAGACAGCTCGTACATGAGAAGCGCAAGCTCGATAATCAGGTAGAGGAAATCGTCATCCACTTAGCCAAAGCTCTGCTATATATGATTGACCGCTCGATCCAAGAACGCCATACCTTATCGGCTAAATCTAGGCAGGTCGGAATGGCGTCACGTATGAAGAATTTTATTGAGCAGCATGCAACTGAAGCTTTTACGATTACAGATGTTGCCAGATATGTCGATCTTAGTGTATCTAGGGCCGTCCACTTATTTAAGGAAACATATGATCAGACGATTATTGATTATACGATCATGGTTAGATTATCCATTGCCTGTGAACGAATTGAACACAGCACATTAAAACTCGAACAAATAGCGGAACTCTCTGGCTTCCAAAGCTACTCCTACTTTCATCGCACCTTCCGCTCCAGACTTGGGCTATCACCTCAGCAATATCGAGATCAAAAAAACTTGAATTTCCAATCATTGTAGAGGGTTATAAGGAGGAAGCGGCATGGACAAGTTATTCGAAGTCAATACTTCTGTCATGTTCCAAGCGTACGCCCCATCTCATTTCGTCACCTTAGTCATACTATTGTGCTGCGCTATTTTACTGTTTGTTTATCGAAATAAATTAAGACACACACGTTATCGAAATTACGTACGTATCGCTCTGGTGATTATACTGATCTTATCCGAGATTTCACTAAATATATGGTATGTTTGGCAAAATCTCTTTGATGTGAAGAATACATTACCCCTTGAGCTATGCTCTATCTCCTTATATCTATGCATCGTGATGTTAATATGGAGAAGCGAACGAATCTTTCATATCGTTTATTTTACAGGCATTGGTGGAGCCATTATGGCCCTCTTAACACCATCGCTAGATTATGCTTATCCGCACTTCAGGTTTATTGAGTTCTTCGCCGCTCATATGGCTATTATTTTGTCTGTTCTCTACATGGTCTGGATCGAGCAATACCGTCCTACACTCAAGTCCGTTTTCCTGGCGATGGGTTTTCTTAACATTCTGCTACTCGTTGTTGGCAGCATGGATTATTTGGTTGGCGCTAACTATATGTTTCTCGCACACAAACCTAGTACCTCGTCACTATTAGATGTGCTTGGTCCATATCCATGGTACCTACTATCATTAGAAATCGTAGCTTTCATCCTCTTCTTGATCTTATACCTTCCATTTATTAGGAAAAAATAAATGATGTTCATCTTGTCCAAATCATGCTATGATAATAGTATATTCATAACATGAATCTCCTTCAAAGGGGAGTAGCTGTCACAGTCAAGTCGTCATCACGGGAACGCTAGCGCGAACCTCGGCTTTTCTGGCAACCCATAACGTTGTTTGCGAGACCTTTGCCGCTTATTTGGCAAGGTCTTTTTTATGTTTTCATGCCAGATTTGCATAATAAGGTTGTCATGTATATGTACACTAATCATAGCTGCATGAGGAGGATTTGGCCGTGGAACTATTCAGTCTAGCATTCCTAACATCTCTACTATCAATCGTTATTATTGACCTTGTACTTGCTGGTGATAATGCAATTGTCATTGGCTTGGCTGCACGCAATTTGCCTAAGAAGGATCAGAAAAAAGTTATTATTCTAGGTACTATAGGTGCTGTAATCATTCGTGTCCTAGCAACCGTGTTCGTTGTTTCCTTATTAAACATACCGGGACTGCATTTAATCGGAGGTCTTGTGCTCGTATGGATCGCCATCAAGCTTGTAATGGAGGAGCATGAAGACCACAATATAAAGGCTGGCTCTAGTATCTGGGCCGCGGTCCGCACAATCATTATTGCAGATGCTGCCATGGGTCTAGACAATGTACTTGCCGTTGCAGGTGCAGCACAAGGACATATCCTCCTTGTTATTCTTGGACTCATGATCTCTATTCCGGTTGTCGTATGGGGAAGTACGCTTGTGGTTAAGCTGATGGATCGCTTCCCTTGGGTTATTGTGATTGGTTCAGCCATCCTTGGATGGACAGCAGCCAAAATGATCGTAGGCGAAGGCTTCCTAGCCCCTTACATGACAAGTCCAATCATCAAATACGGATTTGAAATCATTATGATCGCCATTATCGTTGTTATCGCAGTTAGTAAAAGAAAAAAGATGAATCAAGCAAATACAGGCACAACTGTAGCCGCTCATGATCACCACTAAAACACGAAAGGGACACAAACTTGTGTCCCTTTCTGATTATTATTAGGCTGTCTTCCTTACATCATAATTTCTTGAATCTCATAGGTCCGATCACTCACAAAATTAACAAACCGATCTTCGATCTGGACTAATGGACGGAAGAAATCTGTATTGTTGTTCATAATAATTTTGCCGATTTCCCCATTATTTAGGCGCACTCTTTTACCAATAAAATTAGGAATCATGCGTGAAATGAACGTATGTGCGATAGTCGCATCTATTTTGGAAAAGCTTAATTGATATAAGTATTGAAGGACCGTTAGCAAATCCCTCTTGATATGACTAGGTCGATTCGAAATCATACCGCTATAAATATCAGCCACCATAACGATATGCGTATAAGCGTGAATATTCGAGTTTCTTAGCTGGCATGGGTAGCCGCTTCCATCGATTCGTTCATGATGCTGAAGCGCCACAAGTGATATGGGATAGCGATAAGCGGAGTTGCGTATGATTTCATAACCATAGGTTGTATGTTTAGCAAGCTCAGCCTGCTCTTCTTCTGTTAACTCACCTTGCTTAACGAGAATGGCTTGGTCGATGCGACACTTACCGACATCATGTAAATAACCTGCTACACCAATCTGCAAAGCTTCCTCTTCTGCATAACCAACCCAGGTTGCGAGCTTATGCGCAAGGATCCCTGTCTGTATCGAATGCTGATAAGTATAGTCATCCTTATGATTAAGCTCAAGCAAGAGATCAACGACATCTCTTTGTTCTCTCACATACTCTGCCATTGGAACAAAAGCTGCCTGCACGAGTTGCCCATTAACCTTGCTTGTTGATTCGGCCTCTTCAAATAATTCCTCTGTTCCTTTAATCGCTTGATCATAAAGGATTCTAAGTTCCTTAAACGATTCCTCTGTCAACATGTAAAAATCATGCTTTGGTGGCTCGAGTTCTTCTTTGGGTGCGATATCTACATATGTAATTTGATGCATTAATAGCTTCGATATATCCTCTGACCGAAGGCGTGTCCCACTTGAAAGCAAATGAAGACCATAATGATTAAATGTATCTACTAGCAATCGATCTCCAATATTTAGATCCATTACATGCACGCGCATAAAATATAACTCTCCCTTTCACCACCAATATCATAATCACATCATAACATAGCATAATTAGTTAAAATATGGGTATATAATCCCAAAGATACAGGCTTTTCTCACCTATGATCAAATGAAATTAAGGATAAATGACCTATCAAATTCTGGATACGTTCTTTTATAACTGTAAAATCCCCGAAACTGGAACTACACCATATCGCTGTGCTAATGCATGGAGCTGATGATCCGTGATCAACTGCTTGATCGGGAGATGAGCAATCTGCATATAAATGCCCGCTGCCTTCTCTACAGTCTCTATCAATCCAAATGCATCATCGATCGAGCTGCCTGTTCCGAATATACCATGATGCGGCCAAATCACGATGCGGGTATCTTTCATTTTCTCTGCTGTTAAGCGACCAATCTCATTCGTTCCCGGTACGATCCAAGGCAGCACACCTACGCCATCTGGAAAAATCACAATACATTCTGTGCACATCTGCCATAAAGTCCTTGTTAATTTACTTTCATCCAGCTCATGGACAATACTCATGGCAATTATGTTAGTCGCATGCGTATGAATGATCACCCGATGTTCGGGATCAACTTGTCTTCTGGCAACATGTGTCATCAAATGAGCAGCTAACTCACTCGTAGGTTCAGCCTCATTCGCCAATCCCCATAGAATGTCCACTCCGCTCCCCGCTTCGTTAATCCGAATGACTCCTAAGTTCGCTTCTGGCTCCGCAATCATATGACGAAAGTACTTGCCGGAACCTGTTACAATCAAATACTTGCCGGCAAGCTCTGGTACAGGGAATGATAGAGGCAGCGTACGCACAATTTCATGAATGTCGATATGTCTAGCAACCTCTTCTTCGTCCAGCAAGCAGCTAACATTACCAGCGTTGCGCTCATCCCAGCCATTTTGCCACATATAATAAGTAATTTCTGCTACTTCGCGGATAAAGGGTACTTGTGCAACGATATTTAAATCCTGATGATCAAATAAATGCATACTCATCCACATAACCTGCGCTTTCTTCAATGTATTCTTATCTTGCCTTATTTCATCTGACATCAATCGAACTGGACACTCATACTAACAAGATATCGACAAGCCAGAAGTTATAGACAGTTAATTTTAAATATTCTATTATTTATTTATATGCTCATTAACGGAGGTAGATAAGATGATGGTTACAGATCAGATGATTCCATCTTTTGATGGTACACGCTTGTATTGTAAGAAGAACATTCCCGCTTCGCCTAAAGCAGTCGTTGTTGTTGTCCATGGTCTATGCGAGCATCTCAGAAGATACGACTATTTGACGGATAAATTAACGAACAAAGATTTTAGCGTCTATCGATTTGATCATCGCGGTCATGCCAATTCCGAGGGCAAGCGAGTTTATTACAATGATTACACTGAAATACTAGAGGATGTTCATGAGGTCGTAAATCTCGCCTCGCTAGAGAATCCGAACCTACCGATTTTCTTGATCGGTCATAGTATGGGCGGTTATGCCGTTACGTTGTTTGGAACCAAATGTCCTGGAAAAGTGCAAGGGTTCGTGCTATCCGGCGCATTGACACGGTACCATACGCCATGTGCTGGCCCGCTTCCAATTCAGCTTCCTTCAGATACTTATCTTCCGAATAGCTTAGGCGGCGGCGTCTGCAGTGATCCTGCTGTTGTCGAAGCTTATAATAATGATCCATTAGTGGAGAAGCAGATCTCCGTCGGACTCCTCAATAGCCTCTACCATGGTGTGGAATGGCTCAAAGCGAATCCATCTCAGTTCACAGACCCCGTTCTCATGCTGCATGGCTGCAATGATGGTCTCGTCAGCGAGAAGGACTCCCGCGATCTGTTCGGTGAAATAGGATCGACCGACAAATCGATTAAAATCTACGCTAACCTGTTTCATGAGATTTTTAATGAACCATGTCGTGATGAAGTGATAGATGAAGCAATTGAGTGGATTGAGGCGCGGATTTAATAGGAATGTCTACTATAAATAAACTTAGGAGCCCTACCTCACCGTAGAGCTCCCTTTATTCATTCGATCCTGTGGGTAAATTTAATTCTTCATTTTTTCTCTCGGATAATAGATTCAATATCGCAAATTTTTTTATATATGTTCCAAGTAATTATTATAAGACTTATAAAGCCTAAAACTATAGTGATCCATATTAATGCCATTTCATTACCTCCGGATGAATGTTATAAGAAGCAAATTAAAAACATTATATCTGATTATTCAGTAAATAAATACATTTTTCTAAAATCATCCCTCTACGAAAAATCTCTCATCTTCCATATGCTCGAAGTCCCCGACTTCCATCTCATTTTTTACATATAAACGCTACATAGTTATTGCTGGTTTTTACATTGACATCAGTGAACCCAGTCGCGCCCAGAAGCGAAACAAAATCGTTTGGATTTTTATATTCTGGAAGATGATATTCAATTTTATCTATTTCACTTGTGATTAAGAGCGTTCCATTATGCTTTAATACCCGATAGCACTCCGAAAGCCCCTTCTCTAATTCCTCCCAGTATATATGTGTTTGAGTAGCAACAACGAGGTCAAACAATTCATCTTCAAATTGCATATAAGCGACGTCATTTATTGTTAATATGACTTCCCCTGAATCCACATACTTACGGTTCAAATCAGTTGCAGTCTTGACAGCTTCTTCAGATACATCAATTCCATAAACAATACTTTCGTTGTTATGCTCTTTTATATATTTAATGTTGGCGCCGCCGCCAAAACCAACGTCGAGAATGGTATGCTGTTCGTCTAAATCAACCGATGCCAAAGTCCATTCGCTTAAATCGCGGAAATAATTTGACCATATTTTTGTGACAACACTACCAACAAATCCCGTTGGATTAGCCCCTTGTGAAGATAAGTAATTCATAAAAGGTTGATACAGCACTCCGCAACACACTCCAATTATTATTATTCCCGCCAGTACCCCTGCTAGTTTTCTATTTATTGTCCTCATTGCTCCTCCGTAATTGTCTAAGTTTGAAATTTAGTAGATAATATTTCAAACTTATTCTACCCACCCGCCTTACCCTTGT
The DNA here is from genome assembly GCF_004344915.1 of Paenibacillus albiflavus. Lineage (GTDB taxonomy): Bacteria > Bacillota > Bacilli > Paenibacillales > NBRC-103111 > Paenibacillus_AM > Paenibacillus_AM albiflavus. Next base: position 136,170 of record NZ_SKFG01000008.1, read on the forward strand.
CAACAACTTTGTAATATTGTCTATTTGATTTCAAAGTTTATTTATACTGTGGTATACTTGCATTTATAAGAGGTGAGAACATGAACAAATATGAAATGACCACCGAAAAAAAGAAAAAAGCGATTATCCATGCAGCCATGACCCTTTTCAAAGAAAATGGCTTTACAAGCGTCAGCATTAAAGAAATTGCAGCGCTTGCCGATGTATCGCAAGTATCCATTTACAACTATTTCGGAAGTAAAGAAGCTCTCATCGGGGAGTGCGCCGATATTATCATGAGCGATACTTTGCAAAAGGCAGCAGAAATTTTGACGAAAGACATTAGCTTTGTTGAAAAACTCGAATCGGCTCTTTTGCTTTGCACAGAAAATATCAACCTATCGATTTCCGAATATTTTTCCCAAAAGGCACTTAGCGACCCTGTACTCATTGATCTACTTACTAAAAACATAAACGAGAGCAAAAGAACAATTTATCGTGAATATATCGAAGCAGGCAAGCGGGAGAACGTGATCGACGGTACAATACCAACCGAAACATTGTTAGCCTTTATCGATGCGCTTAATATGTTGGGGAATAAATTAGAATTTAATGATGATCTATCTACAACGATTAAGCATATTCATCATCTGTATCTATATGGAATTATCGGAAAAGCATAGCCTTTAAAATACAAATGACCCGAAAGGTGGGCACTTTTTTCAAAGGGCTACCTATCGGGTCACAGTTCACGTTCGTTATTGTAAGCTATTTAAAAATTATTGTAGAAAACGGATAATTTAAATTAGTCCTTTCTTACTTGAGATGTAAAAATAGTGTATCGCTCTCCATAAATCGCTTGATCTCCATAGATAGTTGGTTGGTCAAATTTGATCTCTATTTGATTCCCTGGCTCCGCCAAACGAAGTTGATCTTTGAGGATTAGATAACCGGCTAGATATTCATGTTCATTACCAATGTATTTATTGACACCAGGTAAGGTAAAACCTTGAGTATACCCACTACCCCTGCCAAATTTAGTTTTGAATTCATAAGAATATCTAATAAATTGATTGATTGAAAATAAATATGAAACTTTAGGATCCAGTTTTGAGGCAGGATCATTTTGACTTATCACTATTCTATTCCCAAAAAATTCTCCAAACTCATAATCTTTATTAAATTTATACTTATTGACCATAATAAGGGCATAAGCATTCGCTTTAATGAAAGGCGTTAATTCTAATTTACCTGATTCATTTTTCAGAACGGTTATTAATTTGTCCGTATATAGATTTCGATGCAAATCATTCGGATCGTCCAAATCAACTAATATAAACTTCTCCGTTTCGTTTATTAAATTTCCATCGTCAGCCTCGTATTTAAATATTTGTGCAAGTTGCTGTTCTGTATATTCGCTTTCTAGATTCCCAAAATATTTAGGTAACATTGACATCAGGTTTGTATTATGCCAATTTATCTCTGCCACAGAAGCAGCATATTTATCATACTCCAAATGTTCTCCTCTATTAAAAGCAAGTACTCGTTCTATAGAGACAATTGCCTGTGCACGTGTAGATAAGGCTTCAAGTGATAATTCTCCACGATTGGTTCCGCTAATAAGTCCACGTCTTATAGTTTCAAATATCATTTGATTTTTACTCATTTTATTAAATGTCTTATCTAATTTATCTGGAATATCATTAAGCATTCTTTCAAGGACACTAAGAAAAGTCTTATATCGATCAAAAGATTTATAGATGAGTTGTTCATTTTTATTATTGCAAGTAAGGTCATTTATTATCGGAGAACAATATTGTCTACCTTCTTTTTCGTTTTGCTTGATAAACTCTTGTTGTTTGTTAATATCCCACTTGGTAATCTTTGTATATATCTCTTTCGGATTATCGTAATCATCTAGATTGACATGAAATCCTTCTAAAGAAAGTATCAATTTTTTATCATCTTCAAGCTCCACATAATATTTCTTCCTTCGATCGATTACATCTCTTTTCATATTCTCATATGTTTGAGAATAGGCAACTTTATGAGTTGCTCTTTCCAAAGTTAGTATCATTTCTTCCCTTGTTAATGGCTTTGTTAGGTCCTGCTCGTAATCATCATTTTTATAAATATCAGCTTTTTTGGCAGTTTCAATTATCGAAACAAACCGTGATTCTCCTTTTACTTGCTCACGATTTGGTAATTTTAAAGCTCGTACTACCATATCTAAAAATTCTTCTTTTGTTACGTATGTATCTGGATTAAGCTTGCCATCCTCATCTAAATTTACATAACCAGCTATTAGTGCTATTCTAATTGACGGTTCAGCCCAATGACCTGAAATATCGTCTAAACCTTGAGTTGGATTGTTGTTTAACTTGTCATTCTTCCCTTCATCAATAGAAGCGTATGAAGATAGTGGCAGTGTGATAAATAGGCATAAGATAAATAGTACCATTACATATTTTTTCATTTTTTACCCCTTTGTGCTATTAGCATTATTCCCTTGCAGAGCAAACAAAGTAAAATATTGGATCAAAAGTTTTATCTGTTGTCTTGTAAACTTTCCCATCCCAAACAACAAAATCATAACCCAAGATTTACTTGAAGTACTCCTTTATTTACATTGCTATTCGTGTTACAACCAATTAAAAGGAGATATAGACAGATAAATGTTAGCACTAATATACTATCACGTCCAAATAAATTAAGATATTTGAACACTCAATTAATTATAGCATACCCTATTTTTGACTTGTGTGTCACTCTGTTGAAATATCCACTTGTAGCGCATCTGTTAATGCTTTATCGCAAAAAGCCCCTACTCTGCGAGACATAGGAGATAGCTTTATTAATTGTGCAGCGATATAAAATATGTTATCAATAAATGGTAATGTGACTTTATGTTGAGGTGATCCGGATGACGAAAGTTTTATTGATGGGTGATTCAATTCGTTTAGGTTATGAACCATGGGTAAGAGAGTGTTTGAATGACGTTGCTGAGGTGGTGGCGCCTGAGGAGAACGGAAGATTCGCCAAATATACGCTATGGGCGGTTAATTTGTGGTTGAAAGACCTTGGTACGCCTGATATTGTCCATTGGAATAATGGACTTTGGGATCTACATCATGAGCCACCAATGGTCGAAGCATTAACTTCGTTAGAAGAATATATTGCAACGATGGAACGCATTATCCATGAACTACAGCGTACAGGTGCTAGAATAATATTTGCCACAACGACGCCGATCGATCCAGCTGCTACAGGCCGAAACAATGCTGAAATTGATCAATATAACCGAGCGGTAATTCAATTGATGCAAAAGTACAGTATTGAAGTCAATGATTTAAATGCACTTGTGAAAACGAATATGGAGCAGTATATTTGCGAGGATTTGTATCATTTAACGGATGAAGGATATAAGGCGTGCGGTGATCAGGTGACGGCGCACATTCGCAAGTATCTGTAGAGCTAACATGATATGATAAATCAATAGTATGTACATATTAAAAAGCCTTGATGTGCAAACTTCGCACACCAAGGCTTTATTTCATTTATAAACTACATCGACTTCATAGCCTTTCTTAACTCCTTAATCGATGGACGCTTTCCATACATCAACACGCCTGTGCGGTAGATCTTAGCAGATAACCAGCCCATGAGGACAATGGAGATGGCGAGAATGCCGATGGAGGTCGCGATTTCCCACCAGGCTGGATTGCTGATGCCGATTCGTAGGAACATAATTAGTGGGCTGAAGAACGGGACGTAGGACATCGCTACGACAAATGGTGCTTCAGGGGACCGCAAACCGAATATAGCGATAAAGAAGCCTGCCATCACAAGGAACATAATCGGCATAATCGCTTGCGCGACTTCTTCAATACGGCTAACGAGGGAACCAACTCCAGCCGCAATCATCGCATAGATGAAGAATCCGCCTAAGTAGAAGATCACGAAGTAAACGATCAAATCCGATGGAATAGTAGAGAAATCAATATTCATGTCTTTGATTATAGTTTGATTATGTGGCAGCAGCATGTTGCCAATCGCTACAAGGATCAGGATCACAATTTGCACGATTCCCATCAAGCAGACCCCGAATATTTTGCCGAACATTTGCTGCGTAGGATTTGAACTTGTAATGAGAAGCTCCATCACACGAGAGCTTTTCTCCTGCGTAATCATCGTTGCAATCGTGTTGCCATAGGAGATAACGCTCATATAGATCAAGAAGAGCATCGCATAAACTAAACCGAATGCAACCATCATTTCAGCTTCGGAACGTCCTGCACCTGCTTCTGTTGTAGTCGCTTTGACTTGCACGGACTCCACACTTACAGGAGTTTGAATCATGGCAAGCTGCTCTGGTGAAATGTCCTTAAGCACACTATTGGTCTTTAATCCTTGTAAAGCAATGCTTAACTCTGTGCGAATCCCCGTTTCTAATGTGCTAGCTTCAGACTTATAGATGACTTTAGGGAACCCACCAACAAGCTCACTACTAACTTCCATATAGCCGACAATTTCTTTTTGTTTAATCTGTTCTTTACCGTAGGCATCATTCGCTGCTGCACTGCCTGCATCAGGCAACATCACAATTGAGATCTTAGGCGTTTTCTGCGCTTCATAATATTGCTGCAGCTTTGTCCCTAGGTCTGACTGAGCCTGGAAAATCCCAACCTTCTCTACTTTCACATCACTGCTAGAAAAAGCATTAATAATAGCAGGTAAATTAATTACAATCGAAACAATGATAGCAAGCACGACCGTCATTACCTTAAATGACTTCATATTAAAATTACTCATAAACGTATATCGAATCACGGATAACATTTTATTCATCAGAACCACCTACCTTCTTGATAAAAATTTCATTAAGTGTCGGCTCCATAATCTGGAATCTATTTACTTGGGTATCTGCCATTGCTTTCTCTAAAACTATTCTCGCTGCGCTTACATCCGTAATCATAATTTCATATCCCGCTGCATGCTCCTTAACGGAACGAACACCAGCAATCTCATTCAACCCATTTACAGGCGAAGCAGTTTCAAGAATAACGCGTTCTTTAGGGAAAGAAGCTTTGATTTCCTTCAGGTTGCCCTGCAATACTGTATTTGACTTATGTAGAATTGTTATATTTTGGCAAAGTTCTTCTACATGTTCCATGCGGTGACTGGAGAATAGAATCGTTTTACCTTCATCGCGTAATTCCTTAACGGTATCTTTGAGCAGCTCGACATTGACAGGATCAAGCCCGGAGAACGCTTCATCCAAGATCAGAATTTCAGGTTTATGAATGATCGATGCAATAAATTGGATCTTTTGCTGATTCCCCTTCGACAGCTCTTCAATTCGTTTATTATAATTCTCAGGCACACCAAACTTCTCCAACCAATCCTTTAAGGTCTTATCGGCTTGTTTCTTCGGCGTTCCTCTTAATTCAGCCAAATACAACAATTGATCACTGACTTTAACCTTAGGATACAGCCCGCGTTCTTCTGGCAAATAACCCATCAGGCTATACAACTCTTCGCGATAACCTTTTCCCTTCCAACTAATTCGCCCTTCATCTGGATAAATGAGCCCTAGCGCCATACGCATTGTCGTTGTTTTACCTGCGCCGTTCCCTCCTAGCAAACCATAAATTTCACCAGACTTAACGGCAAGATTAATTCCATTTACCGCGGTTTTCTCGCCAAACTTCTTCGATACATGTTCAATTTGTAAGGTAAACATTCTTTAACCACTCCTTTACTTAAACTTTTTTTCTACTAGATATATAAGAATTTCTTGTAGATCTAATGCCTGTAAATTTGTTGTCTTAACGCCAAGCTCTGCTAGCCTATTTTCTGTCACTCTAGCATCTGAGGTAACTAATCTATTAAGTTTGGAACCTTGATGATCCATATCGACTACCTCTGGCCAATCCTTTGCTTCACTTGGAATTTGATCTAGCCAGAATGCCTTCCAATCACCTAAGAGCACATCTTTCTCAAAAGTCCCCAGTATACGACCTTGATGGATAAAGACGATGTAGTCCGCTAGCTGTCTAATATCGTCAAGAATATGTGTGGCAAAAATGATTGTCTTCCCTTGTTGATCCATGAATTTTACGAGTTCATCATGAATAAGACGTGAAGTTCGAAAATCCAGTCCATTCGTTGCTTCATCCAGCAGCAAGAGATCTGGTTTAATCGCTAATGCGACTGCGATCGCAAGCCTCTGACGCATGCCTGTTGATAGCTTGCGGAGCTTTTGTCTTTTCTCAAGACCTAATTCACTTGCCAGCCCCCAGAATAACGAATCATCCCAATTCGCATACCACTTACTCGTGAATGCCACTAATTCGTCAATTCGATTTAGATCGTAATCATCCCACAACTGCCGAACTGACGCAAAAGCTGTTCTTTGTCTGATCATCAGATTCGCTTCGGTATAGGGCTGCCCAAAGAGTTCAACCGTACCCGCATCAGGTTTATAACCATTCATCATTAAGCTGAATAATGTACTTTTGCCCGAGCCATTCTCGCCTACAACTGCATATACCATCCCCTCTTCGAACTCTAGATCTATCGGACCTAGCTCAAAATCATCCAATCGTTTTTGTAAACCTGTTAGTTTCACTACATGATGATTATCCATGTGTTCTTCAAGCCTCCCCGCTTACTTCTTTTAGCGCTTGTTCAAACAATCCTCTAAGCTCATCTTCCGTGCATTTCACTCTGAGCCCCGTTGCAACAGCTTCCTTCATTGCAGCAAGTACCGCGTCTGTTCGATAGGATTCCCTAACGCCTGCACCTACACTAGCTACGAAGGTACCCGTTCCTTGTTTTGTTCGAAGAATGCCTTCGTTCTCTAAATCTTGATAAACTCGCCTAATCGTAATCACAGAACATGCTACATCTTGAGCAAATTCTCGAATTGAAGGCAATAGTGTTCCCTCAGGTAATTGCCCACTTAGAATTAATGCCCTAAGCTGAACTTCGATCTGGTAATATAACGGTTCCGCACTATCTGTAGCAACGGTTATAGGAATCTTCATCTATTCACCTTCTTTTCTACTCGCTCTGCATGCATCTAAATATATAAATCTCGCGTTTGCATTCTTCTTGCCAGCAGCTTGATCATGAGCCAAGTAACGACACCTGCTAACAATAGTGAAGCACATGTGACCAGATAGCCATACGATACGATCAAATCAATTGCAACCTGCCATACCGATACTTGTAGGAAGCCTAAGACGATGCATCCAACGAGCATACTTATGGATACCACGATACTGATCGCATAATAAATCTTCCCGTGAAATCCAAGCTCCAAAAAGATATAAATACTGCCAAACAAACTGGTATAGCCTACCCACATAAGCATAAACTCGATAAACTGAACTACGGTAAGAGTCCCTGGATGGATTAAGTTTCCCCAAATACCCGTTATACCGAAAATGATCGCATACATCACAACAAGTGTTATCGTATGCTGTATATATCTAGCCAGAATCAATTGCTTAATCGAAATTGGCATAGTACTTAGGTAGGAATAGCGTCTCGTGAAAAAATCAGTTTGGTTATACTTCGTGAAATAATTACGATCATAGCCAAAGCCCAATGTTTGAAAAAGCAGCACAATGATTGTATTTTGAATAATTGAAAACAAATTAATCACATGATCCTTTTCTAAAGATCGAACAATCAAATAATCAAGCGTAAATAAAATAATCACTCCACTAAACAAGATTCCCCACAAGAATACTGATTTATCCTTCACCAAATCTCGCTTAGCTAAGTACCAAGCACCATTCCATAATGACATTTTAACCACCTCATTTATTCATCTAGATATATAAATCTCTCGTTTGCATTCTTCGGGCCAATTGCTTGATCACGAGCCAAGTTACGAGACCTGCCAGCAATAGCGAAGCACATGGGATCAGATAGCCATACGATACGATCAAATCAATTGCAACCTGCCATACCGATATAAAGCTTAAACAGAAACAGCCAGCCACAAAAATAAAGTATACCGCGATATTGAACCAATAATGGATCTTTCCATGAAATCCAAGCTCCAATAAGATATTAATACTGCCAAACAAAATGGTATAGCCTACCCACATAAGCATAAACTCGATAAACTGAACTGCGGTAAGATTCCCCGAATGGATTATATTACCCCAGATACCCGTTATACCGAAAATGACCGCATACATGACAGCAAGTGTTATTGTGTACTGCATATATCTAGCCAAAATCATTTGTTTAATCGTAATTGGCAAGGTACTGAGGAAGGAATATCGTTTCGTGAAAACATCAGTTTTGTAATACTTGGTGAAATATTTATGATCTAAGCGATATCCTAAATTTTGAAACAACAGTACAACGACCATATTTTGGAAAATTGTAATCGAGTGATTCTTTTGTTCCACTGCGAACAAATTCATACTTACATAATCAAACGTAAATAGAATAATTAATCCACAATAGAATATTCCACACAGGAATACCGATTTATCTAATAAATCTCGCTTAGCTAAGTACCAAGCACCATTCCATAATGACATCCTTGCCACCCCATTTAATTATTGACTGTTCAGTCCTATAGCTAACTGTGCTTAACCACAACTCAACTGTGCCTACTGTGTATATCTATATGTACAGTATACTCGGTAAAATTATTATTGCAATAGTTATTTTTGCTCAACACTAAAATAAGTGTTTAACACCTACGTAGTGCTGCTGCGTGGACGTAGTCAAAGAAAAGAACCCAATATTGCCACATCCCGCTCGGTAGCACAGTAGGACGATGCTGGCAGAGTGCATAAGGAAACAAATTACCGAAAGAGCGAAAAGAATTTCCGAAATAGCACCCAAAGTTGCCGCATCCCGCTCGGGAGCACAGTTGGACGATACTGACAGAGTGCATAAAGAAAAAAATTACCGAAAGAGCGAAAAGAATTTCCGAAAGAGTACCCAAAGTTGCCGCATCTCGCTTGGTAGTACAGCGGGAGGACACTGGCAGAGTGCGATAGGCAAAGAATTACCGAAAGAGGGAAAATAATTACCGAAGAAGTACCCAAAATTGCCGCATCCCGTTCAGGAGCACAGTTGGAGGACGCTGGCAGAGTTGTTTAAGCCGTCATTTATGCAAAAAAAATACAGCGACTGCATGGGCTGCAGTAGCTGCATTAATTTGTGATATTACCATCCGAAGATGACATCCAGCATCGGTTTACTCATTCCACCTGGGTATAGAATATAAAGCAACACATATACGAGTACGCCTGTTGGCGCTGTAAACATCCATAGTGTCGCTGTAATTCTGCCTATCTTCCTATGCTTGGCAAACTTCTCCTTGAAAGCAAGCACAAGTGTGGTGATCCCGAACACGGCACTCACGGTAGCCAGAATAATGTGAAAGGTCAGGAATATTTGATAAAACAGCTTCATACCTTCAGGACCATTAAATTCCGTATTCCCCTCAAAGATTGTCCGCGACATATACACAATGAAAAATAGCAATGCAAATACAGCACCTGTAATCATCAATTTCTTATGAAGTGCTTCATTGCCTTTGACAATATGATACCACCCGAATGCGACAAATATAGCGCTAATCACAATAAATGTAGTTGAAATGGTAGGAAAAATGTGCATGAATACTCCCCTATCTTCATATTTTTACGCGTGGTTGTACACCATTCCTTCTTGTGGTTCATCAGATAGCTCATCAGGATGTTGCTTGCGTTCCGTTCTATACCATTTGCGGAAAATCGAATACAACACAATTCCATATACGATTTCCTGCACAATTTTCATAATAACGCCGCCTAGCTGCTGATCGTCTAATACAGAATAGACAGTTGTTGTAAAGCTAACATCACGGTACATGGCATACAGCAGATCTCCAGCAAAAATGATAAGCGCACAAGCTGGTGTTAATAGTATACCATTGGCAAAAATATAAAGCATTTTTTGCATGCTAGGCATTTTATTAAAGTCTGGATGAGCTACAAAGATCGGGAACCACATCATAAACGCTGCAAACAGTAGCATAGCATGATATCCGAATAATGCAAGCTCATTCTCCATTAAATAGTCCATAACAAGCGGCAAATGATAGATCGAGAAAGTAACATTAAAGAACAAGAGCGAAACTAACGGGAATGTGAAAAACCGAACAATCTTGTATAGCCATTTAATTTGAAACACAGGTTTCAAGAACCACTCAGGTAATCCAAGAATAATTAGGATCGGTACGATCAAATAAAGAATGGACTGCTGCAGCATGTGCAAACTGAACAAATAATGATGGCCGTAATAGTTAATCGGACTGCCTTGCGTTAAATAAAACAGCACTAACCCTACTGTAAACATCACCTTCCGCCATGTCTCAACGGGTTCAGAATGCTTAAAGCCCTCTCTCCAAGGACCAACCATACGGAAATACAAGATGCCAACTACAATAACAAACAAGATAAGCACAGGACTCCACATGGTATAAAAACTATTCGATATTTCAAGATGGTTATGATTCATCTTCATAATCCCCTTCCTGCTCATACTCTAGCTGTTCGTCTTGATGTGCTGAAAGATAAATATGCATTTCTACTTTATCAAGAAAAGGCAGCTTCTCATAAGGAACCATGAATCAGATCATAACAGGTGCTGACTTGCTTAGCTTTAGCACATCTGTTCCTAATGGTTCTGATACACGCACATAAAAGAAGCTGCCTCTTGAATCATGTCCTAACTGTGATGCTTACCACCACATCCAGAAGAGTGCAGTGATGATAACTGGAATAATAACGACAACGCCGCCTGCAATAAAGATGATCGGCATTGTATGTCCTCTATCCTTCATATGCATCCAATAGAAAAGTTGGAAAATAACTTGAACAATGGCTAGACATACAATAAGAATGAGAACAAATCCTACATCAAGACCGCCGTATAAGACAGCTGCAAATGCAATCATAGTTAAGATAATGGAAACAATGTAAGATAAAATATGTGGTGATAGGCCGTCATGTTTGTGACTTGTCGCTACTTTATTCGTATTCTGTGCTCCTGTCATCTCATTAACCTACCTTTCCCATTAAATAAACTACTGTGAAAATGAACACCCATACAACGTCGATAAAGTGCCAATATAGCGCTGCTACATAGAACTTAGGTGCTGTAACGGTAGTAAGACCTTTCTTTAAACCTTGAAGAATCAAGACTGTAATCCAGATAACCCCGAAGGCTACGTGACCTCCGTGAAAGCCAACGAGCGTATAGAAAGACGTACCAAATGCATTAGCCATAAAGGTATGACCTTCATGAACGTACTCAACAAACTCATAGATTTCAAGACCAAGGAAGCTTAAACCGAATGCAACAGTAACGGCTAACCAGCCAAGTAAACCTTTAAGATTTCTTTTATGAAGTGCCATAACTGCGAACACGCTTGTCAAAGATGATGTCAACAAGATGAACGTAGTTAAACCAACCATCGGTAAGTTAAACAATTCGAATGGCGTCTTACCATCTAGTGTTTGTCCACGAAGCGTTAAATATGTAGCGAACAAACATCCGAAGAGAACCGTCTCACCGCCAAGGAATAGCCAAAAGCCGGTTACTTTATTCCTACCTTCAAGCGTAGCTGTCTCCAGATTGCCTGTTATTGCTTCATCATGAGTAGTAGCAGACATTATGCTTTAGCCTCCTTTTCCAACTCTTCCTTCTCAATATGCCAACCATGATCGTCAAATAGAGAGCGAAGAAGCATGCAGATCAACATAATTGCCAGACCACCAATACCAACCCAAATATGCGTATACATAAATCCGATTGCCGCAATAAATAATCCAACTGACATTATAAGTGGCAAAATAGATCCTGAAGGCATATGGATTGAACCAACTGGTTCTGTATATGTCATTTCTTTATTACCAGCCATTTTCTCTTTCCAGAATGCATCTAAACCACGCACAAGCGGAGTTTGTTTGAAGTTGTACTCTGGCGCTGGTGAAGGAATAGTCCACTCAAGCGTACGTCCATCCCAAGGGTCGTTGCCAACCGGTTTCTTCGAAGCTGAGGACACAATCATGTTAATAATAAATACGATAACACCGACACCCATCAAGAATGCGCCGATAGAAGAGATCAAGTTACCCATATCAAGTCCAGCGTTCTCCTGGAATGTGAATACACGACGAGGCATACCCATTAGACCTAGGAAGTGCTGCGGGAAGAATGTCATATGGAAGCCGATAAAGAACGTCCAGAAATGAATTTTACCCATTGTTTCGTTAAGCATTTTACCAAACATCTTAGGCCACCAGTAGTAAGCACCAGCGAAAATGGCCAAGATCAATCCACCTACTAGCACGTAGTGGAAGTGAGCAATAACGAAGTAAGAATCATGATATTGGAAGTTAGCTGCCGGAACAGATAGCATAACCCCTGTAGTACCCCCCATTACGAATGTCGGAATGAAGGATGAAGCAAACAAGTTAGCTACATTGAAACGGATATGTCCGCCCCATAGCGTAAGAAGCCAGTTAAAGATTTTGACCCCTGTCGGTACTGCAATCGCCATTGTTGCAATCGAGAAGATCGAGTTGGCAACTGGACCAAGACCTGCGGTAAACATGTGGTGAACCCACACCATGAAGCCTAAGAATGCGATCAAGATCGTTGCGAATACCATGGAGCTGTATCCGAACAAACGCTTGCTAGAGAATGTACTCACGATCTCGGAAATAATACCAAAAGCAGGAAGAATTAGAATATAAACTTCTGGGTGACCGAAAATCCAGAATAGATGCTCCCATAGCATATTGTTACCGCCACGCGTGACATCGAAGAAAGCGCCTCCGAACATACGGTCAAACATCAATTCAACTAAACCAACTGTAATCGCAGGGAATGCGAATAAGATCAATGCAGATGTAACGAATGCTGTCCAAGTGAAAAGTGGCATGCGCATGAACGTCATTCCAGGTGCGCGCATGTTAATAATCGTTACGAGGAAGTTAATCCCCCCGATTAACGTACCAAGACCTGCTATCTGCAAACTCATGACATAGAAGTTAACGCCGAACTTCTCAGGTAAGGTTGATAATGGCGTATAAGCCGTCCAGCCTGCATCAGGAATATGACCAACGAACCATGATACGTTAAGCAGGATGCCTCCTAAGAAGAAAAGCCAGAATCCAAGCGCATTCACGAATGGATAGGCAACGTCTCTCGCACCAATCTGGAGCGGAACGACTACGTTCATAAAACCGAAAACCATAGGCATTGCAGCGAAGAAGATCATCGTCGTACCATGCATAGTTGTTAAAGCGTTAAATGTATCTCCGATAAACCATTGAGAATCAGGAGCCATTAGCTGTAATCGAATTAATAATGCTTCTAAACCACCGATGAGAAAGAAGAATCCGCCAGCAAAAAAGTACATAATACCGATTTTTTTGTGATCGACTGTTGTTAGCCAATCCATCAAGCCAGTGTGGCGTTTTACTGCATGAGCATGTGACAACGTGGTTACCCTCCTTAAGAAGAAATCATTTCACCGTTGCATTAACGGTAACTTTTCCCGTACAACTTATTTGAAGTTATTCAAACTATTCAAATACTTGACAATTTCGTCAATTTCATTATCTTGTAGCATGTCTTTGAATGCAGGCATCTTGTTGCCAACTTTCAATTCATTCGGATCTTTGATCCATTCTTTCAAGTTCTCATCTGTATGCTCCAAGATACCAGCAACTTTCGTACGGTTGGCAATGTTGTTCAAGTTAGGCCCAAATGAACCCGTGTTTACATCAACAGCATGGCAAGATAAGCAGTTAGCATCGAACAGATCTTTACCTTTCTGCGCATCTGCTGCTACTGTTACTGGTTTTTTCATGCCATCTACCCACGCATCAAAATCTGCAGTTGATTTGGAAATCACTTTGAAATCCATTAAGGAGTGTGACGCTCCGCATAGCTCTGTACATTTACCAAGGAAAGTGTCAATTTCATCAGTTTCTAAATAATATGTATTAACTAATCCACGATTCGCATCCAGCTTACCACCAAGCGATGGAACCCAGAAGGAATGCGTTACGTCCACAGATTCGATTTCAAGCGCAACTTTCTTGCCTTGAGGAATAACTAAATCTTGTGCCGTGTGAATACCTAATTCAGGATATTCAAACTCCCACCAATACTGATGTGCCGTAACTTTAACTTGAACTGCGTTCGGATCCTTGCGCAAGTCACTGGAGTGCAAGAACGTATAGTACACTGTCGGAACTGCCAGAATAATTAGAAGAATGATCGGAATAACCGTCCAAATAATCTCTAATTTATGACTTCCTTCAACTTGCTTCGGATAGCCAGTTTGACCTTTGCGCTTGCGAAAACGAATGATTGCGATAAAATAGAGTGCTGCAACAACAACAATTACGAGTCCCATTATACCGATACTAAGCTCAATTAAGAACAACTGCTCGCTTGCCACTGAACCACGTGGCATTAACGCTGAAAGTTGTGGACTTCCACACCCTGACAATAAAAGCGACATAATCGCAATTAAGGGGGCTACTCGCCACATCGTTTTCAATCGTTTCATTAGTTATCAACCCCGCTTCAAAACCGTTATTTTTACCATGATTACTACTGCTTGTCAATCAATCATCTCACACTTAATTAAATATAAATTCAGTATACTTTATTGTCAATGCAAATAGGCGTAATGATACCTATAGTTCACAAATTGTTCTTAAAAGTCAGACACATGAAACAAGTTGTTCAGCAGTCAAACATATTTCATGTCACCTCCTATTAATCGCAGGATATTTCTACATGTAGAACGAATTGTATTAATATAGTAGTTATCAGTAACATCCTGCTCGATAAGATGAAGTTGTTACTGATTGGTTTCATGATTTTATACAATAAAAGGTTTTGAGCGACCGAGCTAACTCATATACTGAAATACTACTCGACATTTGATGGGAGTTGTCCTTTGCATGTAAGTGACAACAGCTTGGCGTCCAATTAAGGAGGGAGCTGCTAAGATGAAAATTTTTGTTTTCACTGGACCACACGGAGCAGGACGCAGAACAGTTGCCGAAATGGCTGGCTCTACACTGGGAATCAAGCACATTCTAACGTATACCTCAAGAGCGCCTCATTCATGGGAAACGAATGGGGATCAGTACCACTTCATCGGTAATCGTGAATTTGACGAGGCTGAAGCAAACAATGAATTTATTGAGGTTAGTGTAGTGAACAACAATCGTTATGGTGTAAAGCGAGCTGATCTTGAAAACTTCCTTGATCAATGTAAGCATGTATACCTCATCTTAAATCGGTACGGAGCAGAAGTATTGCGTCAGCGTTATGGCGAACAGGTGGTTCGTATCTTCATCTACTGCGCCCCCTCCCTTCTCGAAGAACGAGCCCGTTCTACGAATCACAGCAATGCTGATATTTCACGTTATATGTCCCATTATGATGAAGAGATGGCTTACAAGAACGAGTGCGAGCATTCATTTGAGAATATTGATCTAGCTCATACGATGTTTGATTTAACGAAAACCTTGGAAAGCTATTTAGGTCGCAATTTACTAGAACTTGATTGAACTTACGAAGGGAGAGAAGCACAGGTTAACATTACTAACGTCTATTCTCCACGATGATGAATTACGTTTAAATAAGGTGATCATTATGAAGTAGAGACATTGCGATATATTTTATGCAGAGGGAGATCCGTTTCATAACCTCTATGTCGCATATCTCTACTTTCTAATGGATCCAAATCGGCTCATCTTACATCCGATCCTGTGCGCTATATAATGAAGCTATTATCAATTGAACCAACACCAAGTCCTAACTCGATGAAATTAAATATGGACGAATCTCTGCCCACGGGCATTATGAAAACGTATGATCGCAGCAATTACGATACTGCTCCCTCCTATGTCCAGCATCTTCTGGATATACAAGGCGTGAAGAGTGTGTTCCAAACCGCTGACTTTATTGCACTTGATCGCGAGTCGAAGGGCGATTGGGAGCAAATTCTGAAGTCAGCGGCTGTAGTTCTAGGCGGAACGGGCAGCTCCACGGGCGAAGCTCAATCTGCAGATGAGGAATCTACATCTGCATTCGGCGAAGTCCTCGTGCTGCTCCAAACGTTCCGCAACATTCCTTTGCAAGTGCGCGTACGTGCTGGGAGCGATGAAGCCCGTGCGGCAATGCCGCAGCGCTTTAACGATGCGGTATCACGGGCGGCTGCTAACAGCTTGCTGCGGGAGCGCAGGTTGGACGAGCTCGGAGTTCGTTACGGCGAACTCCAGGAAGTGCTGGACGCCGTCATCGCGGAGCTTGACGCGTCCTACACAGACGAGCGCCTTGCCGCGCTCGTCGAAGCTGCCGCAGCCGACAACGCGGCTGCGGAACCGGCAGCGGCTGGCAGCGCTGCCGCGGCTGCGTCCGTGCGCCCGCCGGCGCGCACGAACGAGGAGATCGCTGCAAGCCTCAGCGATCCAGATTGGAAGCACCGCTATGCGGCGCTTCAAGCGGTGCAGCCTTCCATGAATACGCTGCCCCTATTGCTGCGTGCTCTTAACGACGAGCACGTATCCATTAGACGGTTAGCCACCGTCTATATTGGCGATATACGGGAGCCCGAAATACTCCCGTACTTATACCAGGCACTCGAGGACCGCGTGCCTACGATCCGCCGCACCGCTGGAGATACGTTGTCTGATATCGGCGATCCAGCCGCAATCCCAGCGATGATCAAAGCACTCAGCGACTCGAATCGTCTCGTGCGCTGGCGTGCAGCACGCTTCCTCTACGAAGTCGGTGATCATACAGCGCTGGATGCACTTCGTGCAGCAGCAAATGATACCGAATTCGAGATTCGCCTGCAAGTCAACATGGCAATTGCCCGCATCGAAAGCGGCCAAGAAGCTGAAGGCACCGTATGGCAGCAGATGACTCGCCGCAATGACTAAACAAGAGCGTATGATTTAGGAAAGGAGCAGCGACTTGAAGAATAAACGGATGCTAATCGCCATCATAAGCTTGGGCTTGTTTGCTGCAATCTCAGTTTCACCACTCTCGGCCCTTGCTGACCGAGCCATTCAGCTTATGATGAATGGCGCTAATGTGAATGGAGATTTCAAGCCTATAACAATCGATGGCACAACCTATGTGCAGCTTCGCCCAATAGCCGAAGAGCTTGGCGCAACCTTAACTTGGGATCAAGATACGAATGTGGTCGGTATTCTGTCATCTGACAACCAGTCGCTTGCAAAGCAGGTGAAATTACTGCAGCAGACTATTCTCGCTTCAACACCAGAAGAGGCCGTTCAGAAGTACGCGGAAGGTGTCAAAACGCGCAATGGCGCAGTTCAATACGCCATGCTCACACCAGGTTTACAAGATCAGAAGAAATCAACCTTTGAAGAAATGAGCTGGGTAACAGGCGTTTCCAGCCCATGGGTCGAGAAGTACACAATTGACAAGGGCACACAGATTTCGGAAGGTCAGTGGAAATTCAAGATTACTTATGCGTACAACACAGCGAAGAACGAATCAAGTACGGAAGAAGCACTTGTAACCGTAAATAAAATTAAGGATTACTGGTATATCAGCTCAATCGAGTAACTGAAAGAAACGCTAATCATGTGATTAGCGTGCAGCTCAAACTATTAGAGGATTGTTGGCGCTTATTTCGTTCATTTCTGAGAAATAGGCACCTACAATCCTCTATTTTTTACCCTTGTACTCTTAGCGTTTCCCCATGCAGCAGCACCTTTAAATGATGTTCTGGTAATTCACGGCGGCTCCACTCCGCTCGCAAGCGATCAAGTGCTTCCTTCGTCGTGTCATCTGCGAGTGGAAAAGAACCATAATGCATCGGAATAAACCGTTCTGCTCCCGAATCAATGTAGGCCTGAATCGCTTCCTCTGGCGTTACATGCTGTTTACCCATAAACCATTCAGGCTCATAAGCACCGATCGGCATCAGTGCGGTTCCGATGTCGTACTTCTCTCCAATTAAGCCAAATCCACGAAAATAACCGCTGTCCCCCGCAAAATAAATCGTCCGGGATTTCGCATCGTTAGAATCAGAAGCTGCAGCCTGCGCTTTACTGCGAAGCACCCATCCGCCCCAATGTGTAGCATTGGTATTGAACAGCGTTCTGCGAGTCCAATGCTGGGCAGGTACAAAATCAAAAATAACCTCGCCGACCTGCACGCTCCCCCACCAAGGAAGCTCTACTGCATCGCGAAAGCCCCTCCACTGCATCCAGGATCGCAGACCTTCGGGAACAAGCACTTTAAATTTATGATAACGCGCTAATTTACGCAAGCTCGTTAAATGTAGATGATCGTAATGCGAATGCGAGATAAGCACCACATTAATCGGAGGTATTTCATCTATTTCTAGCCCTGGTGGCGACAATCTTCGCTCGAATGCCATTGAATTCGCCCACACGGGATCTGTCAGTATATTGAGACCCCCGATCTGCAGCAAGAAAGTTGAGTGTCCGATCCATGTAACCGTCGTGTCCGTTCGATTGGCGTTCAAATAATCGATCTCTTTGTTTGCAGCTTGTCCGACAAAGAAGGAACGATCTTTGACCTTGCCTTTTCGCTCCTTGCGCCATGCTTGCAGCTCTTTAAATGAGCTTGTATGCGACACATCATCCAAATTCGCAAATCTTTTTCTAGCCATATCGTTTCTCTCCTTCTGTATCTAGCTTATACGATTACTCGATCATTGACTTTTGGTATAATCGATTCCATAATACCATTAGCTAATTGCCTATTACATATATGAGTTCTTAACGATAGCGTATGACCTATCTATATTTTAACATAAGAAGGAGAAGTATCCATGAATCAGAAAGAATATGAAGAGCAAATCATCGAAAATTACCAACGCGACGAACGGATGATGATTCTGGTATTCGCACAATGGTGTGTGAATCATGATCTAAGCCCAGAAGTCGTGTATCGCAAAGCGTATCCCGATCAAGCCGATATCTCTGCCCTAACTGATATGCTAGAACTTACTGTGCCTAAGGAAGAAGCTGGAGAAATTGCAAACGAAACGCTAATGGGTGTGCTCTCTTTGTTCGGCAATGATGATCTGGCATTCGTCGTTTCACAGGAAATTGCTGGTTTAAAACAGAAGTAAATTATCGTTCAAACCTTTCGATTATGCGGTGGAAAAAAGCTGATTTCATTTCCACTTCATTTTCCAAGAGGAAACGGTTACGCCGTCCTTTGGAACGGGAGTGTTTCCTAAGGTTAATTAGAAGAAGTATGGTGAAAACTAATACTTTCTAATTAACTGAAAATTACTATGTGAACTTTGTCACAAATCCATCGACCACTTTATGAGATAGTGCTATTGTAAAGCTAAATAGAGATATTGGATGGAGACGATCAATCATGAGTACGACGACAACGAGCAGAGCGGATACGTTCTGTTTGAACCTGCGTTTTCTTCTTATTGTTACGGTTTTTGTAGCGAATGCGATTGAGCCGTTAATTATACAGCATGAATCGTTACATGCGCTCTACGTGTGGATTTTCACGTTTCACATGCCGCTATTCGTGTTCGTTACGGGGTATTTTGCCAAGAACAATCTTGGGGGTCCTGAAGGACGCAAAATCCTGATGCAAATTGTAGTTCAATACGTTATTTTCCAAAGTTTTTACAGCTTGATGCAATTTTTTGTGTTCCGCACCATGACAATGGAATATTCGTTCTTCATTCCTTACTTGTTGTTATGGTTCTTAGTCAGCCATTTAAGCTGGAGAATACTGCTCCCCATTTTTGCAAAATTCAAGCATCCTATTCTCTTTGCAATAGTGGTTGCCGTTCTAATCGGCTACGGTAATTTTACAGGTACATTCGCTTCGATCTCGCGTACCTTCGTATATCTACCATTCTTTATGATCGGGTATTATTTTGATTACAGCCGATTTGTTCAATTGTTTACAACCAAAATCCGTTTACTAGCAGGTTTCCTATCGATCGCCCTGCTCGCAGTCATTGGATTAACAACGAAAGACCTTAATCCACAATGGTTATTCGGCAGCTTTACATTTAGTTACTTCGGCTATCATGAATGGTATGTCGGCATTTACCGCCTTCTCATTTATACCTTGGAGCTGATCGCTGCAGTTTCGTTTCTAGCTTTCGTTCCGCAGCGAATAAGCTGGATTACCGATTTTGGTAGAAGAACTGTCTATGTGTTCCTACTGCATGAACTAATCATTCGCTCGGCTGTAGCGTCGGGAATCTATAAGCATATAACAGAACCTATTGAACTCATCATCGTTATAGCAGCCGCAATCGGTTGTACCCTGCTATTGTCGCTCCCTATTACTAAAAAGCTCACTCATCTCATCATTGAGCCTAAAATTCATTATTATGTTATCGACCGCACACCGCTGCGTAAATGGATTCATCGTCCAACAAATTAAGATAAACGCGACCAGTCAGAGATCATTCTCTGCTGCTCGCGTTTTTTATTTGGCGTATTTGATCGCAAAAAAATATGAAATAATTCACTTAGGGTATGATACACTAAAGAAAAATAAGATACATAAATTTGGTTATCGGGAGGGCATATGAATCATTTATTTCTGCTTTTACTTGTCCTGGTAAGCGGGATGGGTGTGAGTGTACAGTCAGGCGTCAATGGTGAATTAGGCAAACGAATCGGAACTATTGAAGGAGCGTTTACTTCTTTCTTAATTGGACTCATTGCTCTAACGTTAATTATGTTATTTACAGGCAAAGGGAATATTACTGACATCTTCGTAGTTCCGAAATGGATGTTATTAGGCGGAATTCTCGGCGCATTCTTTGTGGTCTGCAATGTATTAGCCGTTCCGAAGCTTGGCGTTGGTATTACTGTCATTAGCGTCATTGTCGGCCAAATTATTATGAGTTTGGTCATCGATCACTTTGGCTGGTTTGGCAGAATGCCTGTCCCTTTTAACTGGCAGCGTGCATTAGGTGCTGTGTTGCTTTTCGCAGCTTTATTCCTTATATTCCGCAGTACGCCATCAACGAATTCAACCGCATCCAATCAAAAACCATTAAAGGAGAATCACCAATATGAGCAATCTGTCGCAACCGCTACAATTGAAGAGTCTACACCTTCCAAATAGAATCGTCATGGCGCCGATGTGCCAATATTCTGCCGAAGCGATGGATGGCATGCCAACGAACTGGCACTACATACATTATGTATCACGAGCCATTGGCGGAACGGGTCTGATTATTATCGAAATGACCGATGTCGAACCAGATGGCCGTATTAGCAATCAGTGCCTAGGTTTATGGTCAGATGAACATGTCCCTGAATTTGCTCGCATCATTCGCGATGCGCAGCAATATGGCGCTAAGGTAGGAATACAGATTGCTCACGCAGGGCGCAAAGCTGAAGATTCACTTGAGCCTGTTGGTCCATGTGACGAGACGAACCCGAACCGTGCTGGCAAGCTCCCTCGTGCGCTCACTACTAGTGAAGTCAAAGCTATGGTACAGAAGTTTCAAGATGCTGCTCGGCGTGCGGTGCAAGCTGGTGTGGATACGATTGAAATTCACGGCGCACACGGCTACTTAATTCATCAATTCCATTCCCCAGCCATAAATCGCCGAAACGACGAATATGGTCAAGACTTAACTAAATTTGGTGTAGAAGTCATCCAAGCGATCAAAAGTGTCCTGCCTGAAGAAATGCCTCTCATCATGCGCGTCTCCGCAATTGAGCATATGGATGGTGGCTATGACATTAACCATGCGATTGAAGTTTGCTCCAAATATCAGTCTGCTGGTGTGGACGTATTTCACATTTCAACTGGCGGAGATGGACCAGCGGGTAAGAAAATCAAATTCTCAGGTCATTCACCCGCTTATCAAGTCCCATTCGCTAGAGCGATCAAACAAGCGCTTAACGTTCCCGTTATTGCTGTCGGCAATCTAGATCAGCCCGAAGTAGCAGAGTCGGTGCTAGTGAATGAGGACGCAGATCTAATCGCAATCGGACGCGGCATGCTGCGTGACCCTTATTGGGCAGTCCATGCTCTGCATCAATTAGGCGATCATCAAGTAGAGCCTGTTAAGCAATACAAACGAGGTTATCCTAGCAAGTAAGCCTGATTATATCCCATTGAAAAATAAAATCCGCATAACGATCGCAGCATTCGCTGGATTCGTATATGCGGATTTCTTATTGATATAAAACTTATACATTCTTATTTTTTAAAAATACCAAATGGCTTCCCTTGCGGCAAGAAGCTTCTACCAAAATGCGCATTAAGCACACTTGCAGCTGAGCCGTAGAAAGACATTAACGCAATACCAAGCTCAGAGACAGCCGCAAACTTATGCATAACATGTGGTGCAATCCCGAAAGCGTCGCATGTTAGACCCAAAAATAAACAATCGATCAGTACAAAGATGACAAACAACACTTTATTGGCTTCCATTGCTCCAATTGTCATGAATAAACTGAAGATCAAATAGCCGAGAAACGCGAATCCAAGCTGCTTACCATCTACATCCGATGCTAGCGCTTCACCGAATACACCAAGCTTGATCATCCACGAAGTCGCTGTGCCGAACCAGAAAAATGCAAAACCCCCAAAAGCCGTAGTTCCAAACGTATTCCCATGCTTTGAATCATTAATACAAGCAAATAATTGTGCAAAAGCACCTAAGAATATAGCCCATGGAATGATAAAAGCTAATCCTTCTGTCCAACCTAATTTCTGAGATGATGCCACTAAAGTGACCATTGCGAGCCCAAATAGCCCCAGTGCAGATGGATCTGCATTTGCAATCTTGACATGCTGTACTTGCTGTGTGTTCGTCGTCCCCATTGTACCCTCCATGATGTAATATCTTCGTCGTGTTTTTATAAACAACTTGTATATCATACATAAAAAATCTTACAGACAAAATGAGAAATGTAACCAATTTTAAATAAAAAGACCCCTTGTCATCTGATGACAATAGAGGTCCCTTATATCTATGTTATTTCTTATCTCTTTACCTTCTCCATAACAGCCGTAGCGGCTATAAACCATGCGAAGCCTAATGCTGCCCCTGCCAAAATATCACTTGGGAAGTGCACACCTAGATAAATGCGGGATACACAGATTAGAATTGTCCATATAATGGTTACTACTAAGATGCAGCGTGCTAGCACGGGTTTTCCGTGTTCTTTGAAATATTGCCATAGCAAGAACCCAAGCAATCCATAGAACGTCGTTGAAATCATCGCATGACCACTAGGAAATGAATAGCCATCAGCGAAAGACAAATGCTCGACTGTTGGACGAGGACGTGCGAAAAATGCTTTCAGCAGCCTATTCGTTCCGAGCGAGCATAGAACCGCTGCAGCCATGATCACAATCTTCCATCGCAATTTCAGTACAAAGATGGCGAATAACGCAAAAACAATCCCAACGATCAGAACTTGTAAAAATTCACCCATATCGGTTATCAGAATAAATATCGGAGTCAATACATCACTACGTAGCGTGCGAATGCCATCGCCAACGGCAGAATCAAATGCAGTGATCCAAGAGGTTGAAAACGTTGTTGCGAAGAATACGAATATCCCTAACATCACGATTAATGTGATCCATTGCTTACGACTCAAGCCGTATCCCCTCTTCCCAGGCAATTTCATTCATTATAACCTAGAATGATCCCTGCTGTCTCCTCAATCGCTTTGTCTGTCACATCAATGATCGGGCAATCCAACTGCTCATACAATTGTCTTGCAAACGCCAGTTCTTCTTCGATTCGATTCATCGTCGCATACTGTGAATCTGCCGAAAGACCAAGTGTTTGCAAACGCTGCGTGCGTATCTTATACATTTGTGACGGGTCCATCGTCATCCCAATAATCCGCGATGGTGGTATTTGGAACAGCTCTTGTGGCGGTTTCAGCTCTGGTACGAGCGGAAAATTAGCAACCTTATAACCTTTGTGTGCCAAGTAAATACTGAGTGGTGTCTTCGAGGTTCGAGACACGCCTAATAGAACGATATCTGCCTCAAGCATCAGGTGAGATTCACGACCATCATCACATCTTACCGTAAATTCGATCGCCTCTACTCTTCGGAAATAATTCTCATCTAATTGATGTAATAAGCCTGGCTTACGCCTTGGTGATTCCTCAAGCAATTCCACCAGCGCTTCCATCATCGGACCCATAATATCTACAGCACGGATGCCATATTTCTTGGATTCCGTCTTCATTACCGATCTAAGCTCGGCTTGTACAAGCGTATATACGATGATCCCCCTATGTTCAGCAGTATCTGCAATTAGTTCCTTAATTTCCTCTACTTTACGAACCTGCCTAACGCGGCGAAGCCTAACATCGCATTGTTCAAATTGCCGAATCGCCGCTCTTACAACTGACTCAGCTGTCTCGCCAACTGAATCGGAGCAAATCGTAATTAGAGAAATATGGTCTTCTTCTAACATTTGAGTCACTTCCTTCCTACTATAGAAACATACCCGAGAATTAGAGTCTTTATTATATTTACAATAAAATCAAGGATATACATCACATTTAGGTAGAAATGAAGCATTTATTTTAGGTTAACTGAAAATTTGTATTTTTCATAAAATTGAAAGCGCTATATTTACACGATTTAACATTTATGTTACATTGTAAATATATTAGAATAAGGTGGTGAATATATGAAAAAGAAACTAATAATACTTGGTATTACAGCAGTATTTACCTTCTCATTAGCTTCCTTTGCCTATGCTCAAACAGTAACTCCAACTTCTAATCAGTGTTCTGCACTTCATCCTTGTACTATGAAAGAGTAACTTCTTAAAGCTATCGTCAAAGGGGTAAATCCGTGACTCATCTTTGGATACTACATAATTTTCTAAGATAATTACTTTAGACCAACTTAACTCAATATTAAATCTCACAAAGCAAAACAAGAGGCTTCCTAGTCAATAGGGAGCCTCTTCATTATTTATATACGATTAAACCAAATGACAAGCTACAAAGTGATTCGATCCAACTTCTCTATACTCTGGCACCTGTTGCTTACAAATCTCCGTTGCAATAGGGCAGCGTGTGTGGAACTTGCAGCCTACTGGTGGTTTTGCAGGACTCGGGATATCGCCTTGAAGAACGATACGTTCTCTTTTGAGAGTAGGATCTGGGACTGGAACTGCTGACAATAGCGCCTTTGTATATGGATGTAATGGGTTCTTGAACAATTCATCTCTTGAAGCCATTTCAACCATCGAACCTAAATACATAACACCAATACGATTACATAAGTGTTCAACCACACTTAAATCGTGAGAAATGAATAAATACGTTAAATCTCTTGATTCTTGCAAGTCACCAAGCAAGTTAATAATTTGAGCTTGAATTGATACGTCAAGCGCAGACACTGGCTCGTCCGCAACGATAAATTGCGGATTCATAATTAACGCTCTAGCAATACCGATCCGTTGTCTTTGTCCACCAGAGAATTCATGTGGAAAACGATTAATATGATAAGGAGCCAGACCACAAATATTAAAAATTTCACTGATTCGATCACGTAATTCTGCCTTCGTACATAAACCATGTGCAAGCAATGCCTCACCAACAGCCTGCCCTACATTAATACGCGGATTTAATGAGGAATACGGATCTTGGAATACGATTTGCATTTCGGGTCTTAATTTACGCATGTCGGTCTTATTTAAAGTATGGATGTCTGTACCATTATAAATGACTTGTCCAGATGTCTTCTCGTTTAGACGCAGGATCGTTCTGCCGATTGTACTCTTGCCACAACCTGATTCGCCAACTAGACCGAAGGCTTCACCCTTCTTAATACTGAAGGATACGCCATCAACTGCTTTGACATGCCCAACTGTTCTTTGAAAAACACCGCCACGAATCGGGAAGTATTTCTTCAAGTCATGAACTTCTAATAGAGCTTCGCTCATTGTCCTTGTCCCTCCTCATACAGCCAGCAGGCAATTTTGTGACCATTCTCTTGTGTGCGTAAAGGTGGTTGCTTCTCTTTACAAATATCCATACAGGATTCACAACGGTCACTAAAGTAACAATTATCCCCTAATTCTATTGGATTCGGAACTTGTCCAGGAATTGAGTATAAACGTTCCTGTCTTTGATTAATAACAGGCTTCGCCTTCATTAACCCTTTGGTATACGGATGCTTCGGATTTTTGAACAACTCAAATACGGAAGCTTCTTCAATTACTTTACCCGCGTACATAACAACAACATAGTCTGCCATTTCTGCCACGACACCAAGGTCATGCGTAATAAGCATAATGGACGTCTTAAATTTCTCTTTGATATCGCGCATTAAATCCAGAATTTGTGCTTGGATCGTTACATCGAGTGCTGTTGTAGGCTCGTCCGCAACAAGCAGCTTCGGATTGCAGCTAAGCGCAATGGCAATCATAATCCGCTGTCTCATACCACCGGATAGTTCATGCGGATAAGAATCAACAATCTGCTCTGCTCTTGGAATACCTACGAGCTTAACGAGTTCTATCGCCTTGGCACGAGCTTCCTTCCTAGGCAATAGCAAATGTTCCATCAAGGGCTCTATGATTTGCTCGCCTATTGTTAGAACTGGATTCAATGAGGACATTGGTTCCTGGAAAATCATCGCAATATCATTACCGCGAATGAGTCTCATTTCATGGTTTTTCAGCTTTAATAAATCTCTTCCTTCGAAGAAAATCTCACCGCCGACGATTTTACCATGCGGCGCTTCAACCAGACGCATTAAGGACATCGCAGTCACACTCTTACCGCAACCTGATTCACCAACGACCCCAACAGTCTCGCCTTCACGAATGCTGAAGCTTACATCATTAACTGCTTTGACAACTCCAGACTCCGTATGAAACTGTGTCTTGAGATTTCGAAATTGTAATAAGTCTTTAGCCATAACGGACTCTCCTATCTCTTCAGCTTAGGATCAAGCGCATCGCGTAATCCATCGCCAAGGAAGTTAATAGCAATTGCTATAGCAAGAATACATAAGCCAGGCGGAACCCATAGCCAAGGTCTGGTACTGAAGTCAATCCAATTCGTCGCCGCTCCAATCATATTCCCCCATGTCGGTGTTGGCGGGACAACGCCGAGTCCCAAGAAGCTTAAACCTGATTCTGCTAGAATAGCGCCTGCTACTCCTAGAGTTGCAGAGACGATAACTGTCGGAATCGTATTGGGTATTAAATGTTTAAAAATTTTGCGTGAATCCTTAAGCCCCAACGCTTCCGTTGCCACCATGTATTCTTGTTCTCTCATCGTTAAGATTTGACTGCGAATCAGTCTCGCTAACCCTGGCCAAGAAATGAAGCCTAACATACCCATTACATAAAAGAGACGATGCGTAGGTTCAACCTTAAAGTCAGATAACAAGACGCCAAAGATGATAAGCAAAGGCAAGCTTGGAATGGAAGAAATAATATCAGCTAAACGCATGATTAACGTATCGACAATTCCGCGATAGAAACCTGAGATCGCTCCCAAAACTGTGCCGATAAAAACGGAAATTGCAGTAACAGCAAGACCAACTGTTAGAGAAACGCGTCCTGCAAGCATAAGTCTCAGCAATACATCTCGTCCTAAACTATCTGTTCCTACCCAGTGAGCGGCATTAGGCGCTTTATTTTTGTTAGCGACACTAATCGAATTAATATCATACTGCAAAAATAAAGGACCTAAGAAGCAAATAAGGAACATAAGAACGATAAAGATAAGTGCTCCCATTGCCAATTTGTTCTTCGCTAATCTTCTAAATGCAATTCTCATAGGAGAAGAGGATTTCTCCTTCTTAGTAACAACCTTGACATTCACTTGTGCAGTTTCCAGAGACAAATCGTCTACCTCCTTATTTCAATCGAATTCTCGGATCAGCTACGCCATACAGCACATCTGCAATTAAATTTCCAAGTAAAGTTAGAAGTGCAAGCACCATTGTAAATCCAAGCAGAAGCGGATAATCCCTCACTTGAATCGAATCATAATAGACCTTACCAGCACCAGGCCAGATAAAGATTTTCTCCATGATGATGAAACCCCCGAACAAGCTAGGGAGTTCAAATCCTAGTAATGTAATAGCAGGCAGCATCGCGTTTCGCAAAGCATGCTTGAAGATAACAACTCTCTCCTTCATCCCTTTGGCGCGTGCCGTACGAATATAGTCCTGTCTGATAACTTCCAGCATGCTTGTCCGAATATAACGTGTTAGGCTTCCTGCGCTTAACATTACAATTACCGCTACAGGCAAGATCATATGTTTGATGACATCCATATAATATTCGCCACCTGATGCATTCATACCAGCAGTCGTCATACCGCCTATCGGAAGTAGAGGGACATCTACTGCAAATAGCTTGATGAGCAGCAAGGCAATAAAGAAAGAAGGTAACGACATTCCGGCAAATACGAGAATCGTCACAACCCGATCGAATACGGAATATTGCCTCATCGCTGAGAACACACCCACTATGATCGCAATAATCCAATAAATGAATAGAGCAATAATAGATAAATAGAATGAATTCCATACATAAGTGTTTAATACTTTGGTTACGGGCATTCTATGCTGCATGGAGTCGCCCATGTTGCCCGTCAGCATATTCTTGGTCCAAGTGACATAACGTTCAATTGGCGGTTTATCCAATCCATACAGCTCTCTTAATTGAGCTGCTCGCTCTGCAGTCAAATTCGGATTGGTCTTCGAGTCTATATAATCGCCCGGGACTAGTACAGAAAGTGTGAAGACAATGATGGAAATCCCAATAAGGGTCGGAATTAGCTGTAGTAGTCTTCTAACGATGTATTGCCACATAGTATTCCTCCTAGATAAATAGGTTATATGCTCAGCCCATACGGACTGAGCATATAGTATGAAACCAAATTATTGAACTTGAACTTGAGCTAAGCTATAAGTGAAGTTCTTGTATGGTGACATATCAAATCCTTGTAATCTGGAGTTAACTGGCCACATATCTCTTCTTTGGTACATGAAGATGTAAGGCAAGTCATCATTTAATACTTGATATAGTTCTTTATAGACCGGCTTTCTCTTGTCGATCTCTACTTCTTTCAGTGCAGCCTTCATCAGCTCATCTGCTTTAGGATTGGAGTAGCCAATCTCGTTTTGTGAACCTTTTGATGAGAAGATATTCGTTGGATCTGGATCAGGTGTTAAGCCCCATGCCATGAACAGCATATCGAATTTACCTTCTTTACGCTTCTGTCCTACAGCAGTGAAGTCCATTTGCTCAGGTACGAACTTGATGCCTAATTCTTTGTAGTTAGCTGTTGCAACTGGAATGATGGCATCGTTAACTACGTTAGGTGAAGTTGCTACGAAGTTAATCTCGAACTTTTCGCCGTTCTTCTCGCGGATGCCGTCTTTGCCAACTACCCAACCAGCCTCATCCAGCAATTGCTTCGCTTTATCCAGGTTAAACTCATATTTCTCAATGCCATCTTCTGTGTATGCCCATGATAGTTTGGATTGTGGAATGTTAATTACATCCGCAAATGGACCATATACAGCTTCAACGATTTGCTTACGATCTAGACCATAAGCAAGCGCTTGTCTTACTTTCTTGTCTTGGAACTTCGCTTTTTTGTGGTTAAATGCGATATAACCATAACCGTTTGTAGGGAAGATGTTAACATCCATGAAACCTTGATCGATTAGCGCGTTAACATTATCCATGCTAACTGAAATCATATTCATGTCAGTTTCACCAGTTTGAAGCATTTGCATTTGTGTTTCGTCAGTCGTTACTTTATAGATGATGTTAGGAGTTTTTGGAGCTCCTCCATAGTGAGTTGCGTTCGGTGCGAATACAACCTCTTGACCTGGTGTGTATTTCGCAAGTGTGTATGGGCCAGAGCCAATTGGTGTATGGTTCAGGTCCTTCATGTAATCAAGATTTCCTTGCTTGTAATCTTTGCCATAAACAGATTTAGGAGCAATTGGATAACCTCCCAAATCCGACATAGTAGTCGCACCGATTTCTGTTGTCGTGATTTCGACTGTTAGCGGGTCGATTACTTTAATGCCTTCGACGGAAGTCGCTGTACCTTCTCTGTAAGCGTCTCCACCTTTAATGTGATTTAAGCTGATATCGCTTGGTCCATCGTATGATTTATCATGAAGAATAGTAAGTGCGAACGCAAAATCATCTGCTGTAATCGGATCACCGTTGCTAAACTTCAAGTCTGGTTTTAATTTGAATGTATAAACAAGCTTATCGTCAGATATCTTAGGCATTTCAGCAGCTAATGCTGGTGAGTAAGTTGCATCTTTGTTAACCGTCAACATAGAATCGAAAATTAGGTTAACAACATAGTTATCATAAGCTGTTTCGGAATAGAACGGATTGAAGATACCGTCTGGAGCTGTCATCCCGATAATTGCAGAATCCTTACGATTCTTCGCTTGCTGTGGGTTCTTTGAGTTGTCCCAAGCTGGAATTAATCCATCACTCTTAATTTCTGGTCTAACTGGCGCTGCTGGAGCTGGTGTTGCTGTAGCAGCAGCAGGTGTAGGTGTTGTTGCACTGGAAGGTGCAGGAGTTGAAGCCGCTTCTTTACTTGAACAAGCTGCAAGTAGTGTACCTGCTGCAAGGACAACTGATAGTGTTAATGGTAATGTTTTTTTCATTCTTATCCCCCTTAGATTTTATAAAATTCAATTTATTATAGCATTAATATAAAATACTAGAAAACTAATTTTTAGATAAATTCAAATATTTAAACACCGTTCAATAAGAAAAAGTCCCTAACAGCCTTGCTGTTTAAGGACTTTTGACATTCAAAATTTCTGTTAACCAACACCATCTTGATCTGAATTATCTGGGTCGGATGGATTATTATTAGGTATATCAGCCTTATTAGGAGTCGATGTTGGGGATTGTGACGTACTATTAGGCTTGGTAGAATTGCTCCGATCTCCCGTTTGGTCAGGCTTAGGTGTAGAGGTCGGAACTGTGGTCGTCTTCGCTTTAGGCGTTGGAGTGGAAGTTGGCTTAGTCGTCTGACCATCAGGCTTCCACGCTTTATCTGGGTCCCATGTCCCACCTGGATCAATCGTATCGAGACCATCCCACACATTATGGACCTTCACATCCTCCGCATTATTAAAGACGAGGAAAGCCGACGGTAGTGTACGCTCTTTGCCGTTCGGTGACGATGGCTTCGTCAAGACTTCTCCACCCTCGCCTACTAGTACGGAAGAAGAACCCCCATCCAAGAAGCCTGCATTGATGCACCCTTCTTCCAGCAGCAAATCCTGTACATCGCGCAGCGACGCACCAATACTATGCTTTTGACGTCCATCAATGACAACGAAGATCACCGTACCATCTTCACGCTGCCCAACAGCGGTACGAGGCTGGATTCCACGTCCTCCGTTGCCCTTCGTAATCAGCGGCTTCCCATTCACAATAACCCGTGGATAGAAAGATACCGCATCTGTAACGTTCATCTGACGCAATTCTTTTACCGAATGCTTCCCAATAATCAAAGCACCATCCTTCGTAAAGGCAACGACATGCTGTGGGGTTGTATCCGCCGAGTCGTTATACAGCACTTCACCGCCTGACATGACAACTCCTATCGGAGCGAATCCATTACCGAATCCGCCTGGATCAACGAATCCACCTGCATTTACACCCGCAACGGCATGCGTACGTTTGACCATCGACGATACGGTTTCACCAGTGCCTTGCTTCTGAGGGACAACAACTCGAATCGCTTTGGGATCATAGATATAGATCTTCTTGCCGACCCAGCCATCGCCTGATATGTCTTCGATCTTCGTTAGCTGAGTCATTTCTTTATGTATGAACGGTTCCTCAGGCAGCTTCTGCTCCTCAGCCGCATTCTTGTCATTGACCTCGAACAGCTCTTTAATCATTCGATCCCGTTCAGTTCCCCCAACAAATACCCACGACCAAGTGCGAAAAGATTGCGTTGTAATCGCCGTTTCCGCTAATATCGTCCGAAATCTCGAACCCGTTGGTGTTACATAGAAGAGAGAGGAAACAACAAAAATAAGAATGGCAAATACCATAAGAACTCGTTTGCCTCTTCCCCATGTCTTCAGTCTTTTGCTAAATAAAGTTTTACGAGACACTGCTGATCACATCCATATTCGGCGTATATTAAGAAATATTTAACACATTATATATCTGATGTACATGCTATATGCGATTTAACTTTACATAAGGAGTTAACAGATGCATTCCAATAAACAGACGTTATCTAGCCTTTCAATGTTTCAAGCACTAGATAAAACTGAAATGGATAAACTAGAAAATATTTCTAATATACAACTATTTTCTAAGAAATCTCACATTATCATGGAAGGTGATAGCCGTGATGCTGTCTATTTTATCCATAGTGGAATTGTGAAGATTTATACTGTTGACGTTCTTGGTAATGAGAATATTATACATTATCTTCGGAAAGACAGCATGTTTCCGTACTCTATTTTTTTCGTTGACGATCCCTATCCAGTTACGGCCGAAGTTGTGGAGGATGCAGTCGTCTCCGCACTGCCAATTCAAGCTTTTGAGCAGCTATTATTTGAAAATGCTGAATTAGCGAAGTATATCATTCAAATATTAAGTCAAAGAATTCATTTGCTCAATAATAGAATCCGGGAATTTTGCGCGAATGATGTCAATTTACGTATTGCCTCGTTACTTATTCGTCTTACCGAGGAACACGGAATAAGACACAGAAATGGCATACTGATCAATTTGCAGCTAACTCATCAAGAAGTTGCTTATATGGCTGGTACGACTCGGGAATCGGTCAATCGACTCTTAAATCAGCTTAAGAAAAATAAAACAATCTCCATCCATAATCGCAAAATCATGATTCATCAAATAGCGGATTTGCACCATTTTTTGTTATGAAACTACTATATAAACGCCAAATGGGGTGGCTCTACTGTCATAAAGACTTCAGAGTCGCCCCATCTGATATTACTTAGCTGATTAAGCTTTCAATACATCATGATCAACGTAACGTTCACCTTTGATTTCGCTGATTAGGTTAATCGCTACCCTAGCGCCATCACCTGCTGTAATAATCGTATGCACGCTTACGCCTGCGATAACGCCTGCCGCCCAGATACCATCTGTGCTTGTACGGCCAGCCTCATCAACTTCGACGACGAACTTGATCCTCGGCTCATTACCAGGAACGACGGTCAAGCCAATTTCCTGTGCCAACATGATCGCCGCACCTGTTGCAATAATAACATGCTTAGCTTGATGCGAGGCTGCTTCTGTCTTAACTTCAAATCCGCCTTCGTCCAGCTCAATAATGTCGGCTACCTTCTCGGTAAGAATTTCCGCACCGAATTGTTCTGCTTGCTTACGTCCAACAGCAACTAAATCAGGGCCATCTATCCCCATAACACCATAATGATTATCCACGCGAGCGCGCTTCGTCATTCCGGTTTCATTATCAAGAACGAGTGTCTTGAGTCCAGCTTTCGCAGTGAAAATCGCTGCGCTTGCGCCTGCAGGACCTGCACCAATAATCAGAACATCATACATGTGATTAACTCCCTTCCTAAATAACGTGCATATGATTAAGCTTATTTCTTCTAATTAAACTTATTACTTCTGAGGTTCAGCGACTTTCAATTCATTATGTTCAATGAAACGTTCGCAGTCCAGTGCTGCCATACAACCGCTGCCTGCTGATGTAATCGCTTGACGATATTTATCATCTTGCACATCTCCACAAGCAAATACACCTGGGATATTCGTTTCGGAAGTACCTGGGTTCACTTGGATATAACCTACTTCATTAGTAGCAATCTGTCCATCAAGGAACTTCGTATTCGGTGTATGGCCGATCGCGACGAATAGACCGTCTGTTTCAAACACTTCTTCTTGACCTGTAGCGTTATTTAGTACTCTAAGACCTGTTACACCCATTGGACCTGATTCAACTGCAACTGGTGTGTAGTTGAGACTCCATTTAATTTTCTCATTGCTTCTTGCGCGATCCTGCATAATCTTGGAGGCGCGAAGCTCATCACGACGATGAACAAGACGAACCTCAGAACCAAAGCGAGTTAAGAAATTCGCTTCCTCTAAAGCAGAATCTCCGCCGCCAACAACGATAATTTTCTTATTGCGGAAGAAGAAACCATCACAAGTCGCACATGTGCTTAATCCACGGCCCACATTCTCAGTTTCCCCAGGAATGCCCAAATATTTTGCAGATGCGCCAGTCGAAATAATAACCGTTTCTGTAACTAGCTCCCCAATTCCTTCTACTGTTAATTTAAAAGGACGCTCCGAAAGATCAGCCTTCGTCACCCAGCCAGAACGAAATTCAGCACCGAAACGCTCTGCTTGCTTACGCATTTGATCCATTAATTCAGGTCCCATAATACCATCGACAAATCCAGGGAAGTTCTCAACTTCTGTCGTTGTCGTTAATTGTCCACCTGGTTGAGGCCCTTCAATTACTAGTGGATTCATGTTCGCACGTGCAAGATAGATTGCTGCAGTTAGTCCAGCAGGACCTGTTCCAATAATAATAGATTTATACATGATGTATGCCTCCTAAAATGATAGTTTTATATCGATAATAATTATTATATAATAATTATTTTAAATAAATATAGATAAAGTGTCAACTTTTTCACAAGCATCTATATACTCCAATTTACCATGTGCTGCTATTTTCATCAAATACATCTTGATTTGTCAGAATATTTGTGCAACTATATAAATGACTGGCCAGTCATTTATTTTGAAACAAGGAGTTGCCCTTTGACGAATCGAGCTTATTTATATGTCAAAGCCTTCTCAGATCTAGGGAGCAGAATGGATGCCATTGCTCTTGGCGTCGTTATATATGCTGCTACGGGAAGCGCTGCATGGCTGTCTGCACTGTTAGGAGTCTCGATGCTTGGAGGCTTAATATCCAGCATATTCTCAGGTGTTCTTGCTGATCGACTAGACAGACGAAGCATCATGATTGTCACCGATTGGTTACGTGCTGTGCTGATTATCAGTCTAATCTTCTTCCCGAGCCCGATCATGATTCTCGTCATTCGATTCCTGATGGGTCTGATGTCCAGCTTCTTTGAAGTCAGCTTTATGGCTGAGGTTCCGCAAATTTATGGCAATAACAACTTGCTGCGAGTTAATGCTATGCTGTCCAGACTATCATCAATCAGTATGGTTATCGGATTCTTAGCTGGTGGCATGCTGTATGATTTTCTTGGATTTGAATCGGTACTCCTAATTGATGGCTGTACTTTCGCTATCTCTGCTATCGTACTCATGAGAATGAAATGGAATCACACCCATGTAGCAGAAGGCAAAACCTTCAAACAGCCACTTCGGCAAATCACTAGCGATATGCGCGAGGTTAAAACGTATTTATGGGGTCGACCTATCTTACTGCTCATTTTCTTAGTATTCCTATTCGATACATTCGGATCAGCTTCACATAATTTAGGTGTACCGCTTCTCGCTGAACAGATCGACGTGAACAAACAAGCGCTATACTATGGAATAATTTGGTCGGTATGGGCATTCGGCAACGTCATTACGACGTACTTCCTACCGAAGGTTGCGTTCATTAAGCAGTACATGTATCGAACCTATTTTATCTCTACCATTCTAATGTCGGTTGGATTTATCGCTATATTCTCAACCACTTATTTACCTATCGTACTGCTATTCGCATTTCTAACTGGACTAACCGATGCTTGTGCAATGACAACTAATTCTACCATTATGCAACAATGTGATAACCATATTCGTGGACGCATCCTTGGGATTTCAAGCTTACTAGGTAAACTAGGCTTCGGCGTTGGATTCGTAATTGCACCAATGCTGATCACCTTATTTTCTCTAAGTCAAATGGTTGTCATCATGCATAGCTCCGTTATTATCGTGACTATCATTGCAGCCATTCTCTATTTGAAACAATCCAAAGGAGTGATTAAATATGGATCAAGTAACAGTTATGATGAAAGAGCTAACTGAGTTAGATGGGATTTCTGGCTTCGAACAAGAGGTACATGACAAGCTGAAGCAGCTGCTTGAGCCTGTATCTGATGAAATAATCAAGGATCGTCTTGGCAGTATAATTGGTGTCAAAAAAGGGCTGGAGCATGGTCCTCGTGTACTCGTGGCAGGTCATTTGGACGAAATCGGATTCATGGTTACTCATATTACGGATAAAGGATTTTTGCGCTTCGAGCAAGTTGGCGGCTGGTGGTCCCATACCGTGCTTGCCCAGCGACTAAGAATCAAATCTCGAAAAGGCGATTATGTGGGCATTGTGGGTTCAAAACCACCGCATGTCATTACAGCAGAAGAAAGAACAAAAGTCGTTCCACTAAAGGAACTATTCATCGATGTTGGTGCTAGTTCCAAAGAGGAAGTAAAAGAAATGGGGATTCAGATTGGTGATCCAGTTGTTCCGATTTCTGACTTTTTCACCATGCGCAACGGCGAGCTATGGGCTGGCAAAGCAATTGATAATCGGGTTGGCTGCGCACTTGCCGCTGAGACACTTCGCAGATTGCAAGCTGAAGAACATCCGAATATCGTGTTTGCAGGAGCCACTGTACAAGAAGAAGTTGGACTACGTGGAGCTGCTACAACAGCCAATCTCGTTCAGCCCGATATCGCCATCGCTATCGATGTAGGTGTAGCGCAGGATACACCTGGACTTGAGAATCTTCATGGGAGCAGCAATGTCGGTGAAGGGCCTCTCATCATGCTGTTTGACTCCAGTACCATTGCACATATGAAACTTCGTAACTTAGTACTTGATACAGCAGAAGAACTTGGAATCCCTGTTCAATTGAATGTACAGCTAGGTGGAGGTACGGATGCAGGTAAATTCCATCTACAAGGGATTGGTTGCCCATCTATCGCAATCGGCTTTGCGACTCGTTACATTCACAGTCACCAAGCCATAATGGCCAAACAAGATTTTGAATATGCCGTAAGTTTAGTTACTGCGCTTATTAAGAAGCTTGACAAAGAGACAGTTGAACAATTAACCTAGTAAATTAATAATATAAGGATAGGAGTGGTATATATAATGGCTCCGAAAGTAACAGTCGAATATAAAGATGAGAAAAGACTGGCAATCCTTGATGCAGCACTACATTGTTTTGCAGATAAGGGCTATCGCGACACAACAATAACTGATATTTCAAACTACTTGTTGATGAGCAAAGGCTCCATCTACATCTACTTCACAAGTAAAGAAGATATTTATAAGCAGTTGATGGAGAATCGTATGGAGTGGATGATCACCCAGACATCGAGCAAATTTGGGGAATTAACGACTGCTTCAGAGAAGCTTCGATTGCTCGTACGTATGTTTACAGATCAAACACTAGATGACCTCAAAGAGTTGCTTAGCTTTCACTTGGAATTCATGCTTATCTCATCTAGGCAGAATTCACTGAAGAAAGTTATGCATAAGCACATCGAAATGGCTACAAAATTTGTCCAAGATATTATTGATGAGGGTAAAGATTCTGGCGAGTTTCGTTCGGACACCGACAGTTACACAGCCTCGACTCTGTTCTGGGCATTGCGGGATGGTTTAGTCCTACATTCACTGGGCATAGATGTTGATGAGGAATACAAAGCTCATATGATCGGAATGGAAGAAATGCTCTTCCGTTACATTGCAACTTTATAGTTAATCCTAATGCAGGACACTTAAGACGTAGTCAACGTAATGAGTGTCCTTTATCTATTTAACTATCTTAAGCTTCCAGCCAAGCTAAGCTAAGGCCAGGTTCTACCTCGATCTCTCGAACGAGCTTAAACCCATGCTTCTGATACAAGCGAATAGCAGGTGCATTCAGAGCGCCTGTTGTGACAATCTTCATTATCTCAGGGTACTTGTCCATGAGATGCGCGAGCAATTGATCGGCAATCCCTCTGCGAAAATACGCTGGGTGTACCATCATTCTGCAAATCTGCAATTGATCCGCTTCTATTGTATAGG
The DNA here is from genome assembly GCF_004344915.1 of Paenibacillus albiflavus. Taxonomy (GTDB): domain Bacteria; phylum Bacillota; class Bacilli; order Paenibacillales; family NBRC-103111; genus Paenibacillus_AM; species Paenibacillus_AM albiflavus. The sequence continues at coordinate 174,251 of NZ_SKFG01000008.1, forward strand.
AAATAGCCCCAACTATAGTTCCTTCATCAACATAACTATAAAAGATTTCGCCACAAGCGATTAGATCTTGAATTGTCTCTCGAAGTGGCGGCAGATCAGTGAAATCAATCAACTCCGCTTCTATTTGGTAAGATGCTAGCTGAATCTCTTGGATTCTCGCTGCGATTTGTTGTTCTTGAATATCTATTAATTGAATCATTTTATCAGTTCCTCTTTTGAAAATTTTCCTATATTTGATCAACAACATCATGTAATATATTTGTTAATTATTGGATTTACAAGTCGCTAGGGAGGCGATATTGCAGCATGCAAATTAAAGCGGACTTCATCAAATTCATTCGAGTCAAAGGTGCCCCGCTACTCGTTCTCATCTTATTTCTATATGGAATTGGTACAGGAATTCTAGCACCCATGAATGCCATCTACCTTCAAGATTCAGTCGGTCTTGGCAAGGGGCAGATCGCTTCTATTTTCGCTATCTCTCTCCTGCTTAACATGACACTTACGATCAGTGTTGGCTTCTTCAGTGATCGAATCCATCGCAAGAAATGGATTCCCTTAGCAGCCGCATTCATCTGTATGATCGGTATTATCATTTATATGAACGCTGATAATTATATGCATGCGCTCGTTGGAATGACGCTAGCCGTCGCGCCTTCCGGTATGATTATGGGACAGCTCTTTGCGATGTCACGCAATCATTTTCACCGCTTGGCTGCTGATGTCGTTGAAATATCACAAATTTGGCTAAGAGCAACCTACAGTGTCGGATTCTTCACAGGGCTGCTCCTCGGCGCCAACTTATTTTTAATCGGTCATTTTACCGCTGTACTATGGGGCAATCTCGCTGGATACGCATCACTTTTCGTGATCCTGATCGGATATAAAGAAATCACAGGTGGAGCTTCCCAATCGAATACAGGCAAAGGAGAAGCGTTATCACTCATCATGTTAATTGCCCTTCTGCTTCTGTCATGTGCGGATGCAATACGTGGTCTATATTTGCCACTAGTCGTTAACGTACGCTTCGGCGATCCTAAGCTCATGTCATACATCTGGAGTGCGCAGGCTGTATTTGAGCTAATCTTCATGACGATGGCAGGATATTGGGCAGCTAAATACGGCAGCAAACGGATTATTTTGCTCGGCAGCCTATTTGCGCTGATCACTTATGTAACTTACGCAACCGTTAATTCACTTGTTGTGTTCTTTCTCGTTCAACCGCTGTACTCCTTATTTGTATCGATTCTCTACGGTGTTGGGATGGGTTATGTCCAGCGCATGTTCATTCATCGAACAGGGTTCGGTGCCAGCTTATATGTATTTATTTCACAGACTGCTTCATTAATCGGGTATTTCCTGCCTCTATTAATAGAAGGCATTACACCAACGATCTTTCTCATCCCAAGTCTATTAATCATCGTTTCAATTGGGATTATGGGTACGGTTATTTACCGTGAGCAGCGGTCTTAAGCTTTAATACATACTGGTTTTGCTACCTCAACAGGCTCGCCTACCACCGTTAAGCGTCCTGTCTCTTGATCGATAGCATACGTTATAATTGAATCCGAGTTCTGGTTCGCTGCTAAGATGAATTTACCACCTGGCATAATCGCAAAGTTACGCGGGAAATTGCCGAATGTGGAAATACGCTCGATATAAGTCAGCGTACCATCGCTTTCATTAATCTGGAATACAACAAGACTATCGTCCCCACGGTTAGTACCATACAAGAAGTTCCCATTCGGCGTAATATGGATATCTGCGCAATAGCTTACCTCGACAATCGAATCGATCAGAGTGGAAATCGTTTGAATTTCGGCTAAAGTCCCCTGCTGACTGTTATAGGTGTAAGCGATGATCGTATTATCCAGTTCATTAATAACATAAGCGTACGCATGCTTTGGATGAAAGACAAGATGACGTGGACCCGCTCCTGACTTGACCGATACGCTGTTCTCTCGCATGAGCTTATGCTGATTTGCATCAAGCTTGTAAACCACAATCTGATCCATCCCGAGGTCAGGCACAAATACATAATTACCCGCTGGGTCCGTCACAATGGAATGTGGATGCGCCTTCTCCTGACGATCTAACTGAACACTCGAGCCTTCATGCTGAATATTGGCCGCTACTGAACCAATTCCTTCGTCTGTAATTGGAAACAGGCCAACATTGCCGCCTGTATAATTCGCAACCATGATATGCTGTCCTCTTGGATCCAAACTTACATAGCAAGGATGAGCGCCTAATGTCAGCTGAGAATTAAGACGATTCAGGCTACCTGTCTCGGGATCAATCGCATATGCAACTACTGCCCCTTCATCCCCCTCACTGACGGCATACAATCGTGCCCCTCCCTTATCAATTGTTAAATAAGATGGGTTCAAGATGCCCGCATATTGTTCTACTAAACGCAAGCTGCCTGTTACAGTGTGGAATGCATATACATATATTCCTGGTAGTTCTTCCTCTGCATAAGAACCTACATAGACATAAATCTCATGATCATTAAGCTTCATCTTATACTGGCCTCCTCATTCTATCTATCTCTCCAAATATTACATCATCGTTAACTTCTTGCAAAGCAGACCTCTAAACCTATTCTATCACTTGTATTGCCAAGGTTATGAACGATATAATACTCTACAATACACGCCTACATAACTAGTTCTCACAAGGCGCTCCGTATATCTCACAAGATCAGGAGGATCGAATTCATGTTAGAGTTAAAAGGACGTACGATAAGCAAAGAAGTAGAGCCTGAGATTGGATTAACCATTCTCAATCATTCAGATAAGCATAAGGTAGATTGGGGCTTTAGCTGTACCAAAGGCAAATGTGCTAGATGCAGATGCCATGTTAGCGAAGGGATAGCGCATTTGAATGAGCCTACTGAAGCGGAGATTTTACGATTAGAGCCAGAAGAAATTAAGGAAGGCTTCCGATTAGGCTGTCAAGCTGTAGTTGCAAGCGAAGGTCCAATCAAAGTCAAACTTCAAACATACTTTTAAAAATAAGGAAGGGCTTAGCGCATGGATCCTGTGCTAAGCCCTTCTATTCGTATTAATGACTTGATATGGCATCCTGTGATTCCATTTCATCAGGATAGTTTCCTTTGTGCTCAGCACTAGTCCCCACTTGCGCTTGCTCGGCTTCCATCAATTGGTCAACCCTTACACATTCATAACCTAGCGGTTTAATTTCTTGCAGTACCTCCCGTAAAGCTTCGAGCATAAATTCAGGTGCATCCAAATCCGCCCCAGGCGTATCTCCACTATCATGTAATAGAATGATAGATCCTGGCTTCAAATTCTTCATCAGAATCTGTTTGAGCTTGCCTGCATCGCCACCAGGCTTCCAATCCCAAGCCATGATAGACCACAGAATAATCCGATAGGTCTTGCGCAGCAGGAGCAGATCGCCTAGATTAACACAGCCCCAAGGGGGTCTATAATAATGAGGCCGTTCACCCGTAATTTGCTCGATAATGTCTGCGGTTCGATCCACCTGCTTATTGCGGACTCTTACAGGAGTCATCATCCAATTAGCCACATGGCGATAGTTATGAATTCCGATCTGATGCCCTTCTTTATACATCCGTTTAATCAAATCAGGATATTGCTCCGCCTTGCTCCCAAGCACGAAGAAGGTTGCTTTAATTCCATGCTTATGTAGTAAATCCAATAATTGCGGTGTATAAAGAGGATTAGGTCCATCATCAAAAGTAAACGCAATTTGCTTCGCATGCTTTGCCTTCTTGAATGCCCACACGCCGAATATACGAGTAATACAATAGGGAACAATCATATAGAACACAACAATTAGGAATATAAAAGACAGCATTAATTTGTGCATCAGCTGAATTTCTCCCCCCTTCTATTATTATCCTATGCTTTTCCCTTCCCTTTCAATTACGATTATCTGATTCAATTTCAGATGTTCGTGTGCTTCTGGAACGCTGAAATTAACTTAGACTTTGCATAGCAAGATTTTCCTTATCTCTATAATATACAAAAAAAACAAAAAAGAAAATCGATTCATCCTACCACTTATAGATGTGGGGGTACTCTCATAATTTATGATAAGCAAAATCACTCAAAGCATTTCAGTAGCGCCAAGGCCTCTTTATGCCCAGGTTCTAGAACTAATGCCTCGCGGATGTATGCGAGCGCAGCTTCTTCAAGCCCGAGCTCATAGCTGCATATAGCCAGGCAGTATAAGACAGTCGGTACAGCTTCGTCTTCATCCTCATCTACGGATTGTTTAAGGAACTGCATTGCATCCTCATACATGTTCATCTCGAACAAAAGAAGTCCAGCGTCCAACGCCAAATCATAGCGTTGCTCCATCACATAATACGATGACCACATGATATGTATGCCGCTTTGGATATCCAGTATTTCTTCATCGCTCGCATCTGGCAACAGGCTCGAGATGCGTTGCGCACTCTGGATGAAAAACTCCGCATCGTATCCGCCTAATCGCCAAAAGGCCAAAATTTGTTGCAGTCCCATCGTCTCGATTTGCTGGTCTACCCATTGCTTCATACCAAAGAAATCATCTGGTCCGAACCGTTCGATAAACCGCCGATAGGCCAGCCGGGTGTTGGAATAGCTCATTGGTAATTCCAACATGAGAATACAACCAACATTTAGATCTTTATAATGACGTGAGGTGGGGAAGTGTGACAATGCTCCTCTTTGCTCAAGCACATATTGAATCGCATGATAGTTTGCCGTTACAGAGAAGCTGCCATGATGAATTAACTCGGGAGGCTCTGCAAACTCCCAGTTCTCCAGTCTGTGGTCGCCTTTATCCGCTGTAATCAGTAGTAAACCTGATTGTGATAGTTGATTAAGCCGCTCCAGCAATTTCAATCCGACCACTGGAAACAGAATATGGGAATCCTCGAGCTCCTTCTGGTACAGCGCGATCACATCGCGATACGGATATACTGCTTCTTCGTATTCAGGTGCAGGGCGATGCTCATAATTCAGCGTCATATTTTTCAGTGCTTCTGACGGCTTAAGTCGATTGAAATTCTCCGGAAACTCGATTACTACATCGCATTCAAAAATCCTACCATCACCCACATAGATCAGCTCTTGCGGAATACTGTCAAAAAAATAATTAGCGATAATCACCAGCGGCTGCTTCAAATCACCCTCCCGAATGGTTGTACGAGCCACAACCAAATTTAGCTCCGTGTCAGACACAGCATCAAAAACTGCGAAATCCAGCATTCCCTGCTGAATAAAAGATTGTAGAGCAGGATGTTGTTGCCAACCGGCAATATTTTTTAACGCCAAGTCTGTCATTACATAGCGAAATGGCGGCAGCACAATACCCGCATAATCCCTTAGTTCGCATAGTTTATGCAATACATGAAAAGCAAAACGCCCCGCTCCCGCCCCCAGTTCCAGGATCGTAACAGGTTCAGATATATCCCCCTTATGGGACAAATCTTGAAGAAATCCGAAAATCATTTCCGCGTAAGCTGTGGCAATCATGGGGTTGCTCGTTATATATTGTGGAACCTGGTCATTTTTCCAAGCCTTCATCCCTTCTTCTTCATAATAAGTCCTTTGCAAATCCCAGATGGGTGCTTCGCTGAAGCGAAATCTCTGTTGTTTATTTTCTACCATTCACTTTAAACCTGCTTTCTGTGTATCAGTTGTGAAAATCTATTCACATGCTAAAACCACAGCCAAAACTGTGGTTTTTTTGATATTAGGATTATCTTTTTACGATAGTATAACTCATATCAAGAATTTTCCCATCATAATTATTAACATATGTTAGGCATTTACAATTGTAAGCTAGGTAAAACAGCAAGAGAGGAGGGTGTTTTATGCCCATATATCCGTCGATTCTGAAGAAAGGGGATACCATAGGCATTGTAACACTCGGAAGTCCTCTTAGTTCTGCAACCATAAATAGTCGTATTTCTGTTGTACAAGGTTTGGGATTTCAAGTCGTTGTAGGTAATTATGTTTACGCAAGCGATGGCTTTCTTGCAGGTACAGACGAACAAAGGGCAGCAGATCTGATGAATATGTTCCTAGATCCCAGTGTACGAATGATCCTTCCTACTCGAGGTGGCGTAGGAGTGGCAGGAATTTTACCTTACCTAGATTACCGAATAATTTCTGCAAATCCCAAAATCGTTACGGGATATAGCGATATCTCCGTGCTGCTCAATACGTTGTATCAATTTAGTGATTTAGTGACTTTCTCCAGCTTACTTCTGATTGATTTCAGTATGACTACTCCCGCATATAATTACGACCAATTCTTCGAAGCAACTTCTTTATATGCAGCGCCAAGACTTATTCTGAACCCGCCCGATATACCGCTTATAAGCAAGGTGGCCGGTAATGTCACTGGGCCTATTGTCGGCGGTAATCTTACTTCAATTGTAGATACACTTGGGACAGCATTTGAAATTGATACGAGGGGTAGTATTCTATTTCTTGAGGATACACATGAACCGATCAATAGAGTCTATCGTATGATCAATCATTTGAGACTAGCAGGAAAGTTTCAGGATTGTATTGGCATTATAATGGGGCAATGCTCGGGTTGCCAGACTGCATACGGTAAATCATACGACGATCTAATCGATGAAGTGATAGTTCCACTAGGTAAACCGCTTATAACTAATCTGGCCGCAGCTCATGGACTGTATAAGGCCGCTATACCAATAGGTGTTACGGTTAATCTCAACACATACACAAATACATTAACGATTCTTGAACCAACGGTTAGTTTACCATAACCACAAAAAAGATAAGCTCTCTATTTGGCAACACTAATGGACTCGAATCTTGTCTCCCTCCTGCAATGGGTCGCTGCTCTCGAGTATGATTTGTTCCTGATCGAATAAACCCTGGATTACAGCTGATTGAGTTTCATTCGAATCTATGATTGTAATGTATCGTTTGCGAGCGTAAAAAGCATTGCCAAGAGGCCCGTTTCTTTCTTCTACACCAAATACGTACTTTTTGTCTCCCTCATTGCGAATTGCTTTATTGTCTACCAAAATGACATCTTGCGTCGTTTTGGTTAGCTCGACCTCGGCCCGCTCCCCTCCCTGCAAAGCATCGTCCTGAATCGAAATGATCAGTCGCTTCATTGCAGTGTATATCGTTTGGCTTGCGCCTTCGCCTGTTTGAATGAGGGGCTCATCATCCTGAATTTCTTCAATATGACCCTCAGCTTGCCTGGCATTGCTGCCCCTCAATTGAACATCCAGTTTAGCTCCTTTTTCTAGAAGACCAATAGCATCGGCAGGGGCAAGAAGCTCGAATTCAAAGCCAAGGCTTGTGTTGGCTATGACGATATCAGGTGCTCCTCCAGTTGAACCCAGCCCCTCCACCGCACCCACTTTCGTTACGATTCCGTCAAAAGGTGCAGCTAGTAGGCCATTTGCCGACAAATCCTCCTGCAGTTTTTTAATTCTACGCTGTAGAACATCCTTATCGATTGAGCTAACCTTTAAAGCGTTTTTAACGCTTTCGATGCTCTTCTCATCCCCATTATAATAAATCTCTTTATAACTATTCTGCAGCTCTATAATCGAAATGTTTAACTTATCAAGAGCGGCCTTCTCATCCAGTATCTGATTCTCAACTGCCTTCGTATCGTATACGACCAGCGCCTGTCCTTTCTTGACAAGCTCCCCTACCTTGACATTGACCTGCTTGACTTTCCCTCCCGCAGCGCCCGTTAAGGCTGATTCCATACGCCATTTCACAGTCCCGCTGCCTTGAAATGTATGAACAAGTTCGCCCCGACCCGCCGTTATTAACGCCACTTTGGGTAAAGTTAATGACATCAGTGTATTGCTGAACAGGGTAAATCCGATCAACAGACTGATGAACAAGCCGAAAAGGATGAGGATTTTCCGTTTGCGTCCAATTAACGCTTGATCGGCAGGCTGAATTTCCATTAAAATCCCCCCATGTAATTGACTATCCTTTAATTCCCGATAATTGAATACCTTCGACAAAATAGGATTCCGCATATAAAAACAACAGCACCATCGGAGTCATATACAGAACGGACGCAGCAAAAGCGACGCCCCTTGCCCCTTCATTAATGCTCGACAAATATAGGGATAATGGCTGCTTGAATGCATCCTCCAGAAATATGAGCGGCTGCTCGACCATATTCCAATAGTCAACAAACAGCAATACGACAAGCGCTGCGATCCCTGGCTGAATAAGCGGAACCATAATTTGATAAAAAATTCTCAAATGTCCGGCCCCATCTATTTTGGCCGCTTCAATATACGAATTCGGAATGTGCAACAAGAACTGTCTGAGCATAAAGACGCCAAAGGCACTGAATATCCCCGGTAATATGATGGCGGAAGTTGTGTTCATAAGCCCCAGCTTATCTGCGATAATATAATTTGGCACCAAAGTAACTTGAAACGGCATAAGCATGGTCATCAAATAAAGGACAAACAGTTTGTCCCGACCCCAAAATCGAAGCTTGGCAAACGCATACGCAGCCAAAGATGCGACCAGCACTTGCCCCACAATAATCGGTACGACCATAAACACTGAATTCCAGAACATTTGGAGGAATACAGGCTTATGAAACAGTACCTCTGTATATTGACTGAATGACACCCAGTCGGGAATCAGCTTCAAATTGATAAATCCGTCCTTCTCCCCTGTCGCTACATCGACCATCTGGCCAATAAGATGGTAGTTATAGTTAATTTCAGCTTCCGTCATGAAGGAGTTAGTGAATGTGACTACTATGGGGAATAGCATCACCGCGGCTATCCCCCCCATAATCAGCGTCAGCGCAAGCTTGCGGAATACAGCCAATTTTCTCACCGTCCCTACCTTATTCCATGAAATTCCGAAAGCGACGTTCGATAGTAAGCATGCCCGTCACAAAAACAAGAATACAGCCTACCATTAAGACTGCAGCTGCTGTCAGCTTCTGAACGTCGAGCGACAGAAACATGTTGTTCATGTAATGCTGTAGCATATAAATACGATCATGCGGATATCCGCCAGCGATCAGATACGTTTCACGGAACACTTTGAACGAATTAATAATGGACATCAGTATGACAAAGAACATCGTCGGAGTTAAATAAACAAGCGTAATATGAATCCATTTATGAAATTTGCCCGCCCCTTCGATATCCGCCGTCTCATAGTAGTCCTTCGGAATATTTTGTAGAGCAGCCAAAAATAAAATAATGTTGTATCCAATATTTTTCCATATATATACAATTATCAATACAGCCATCGACCACTCTGATTTCATCCAATCGATCCGCTCCAAATGAAAGCTCTGCAGCACTGCATTTAATGTTCCATTCCAATCGAACAAGATTTGCCATATCATCACAATGGATGCGACAGGAACCACAAGCGGCAATACAAAAGCAGTCTGTAGCCAATTCCGAATATACAGCTTTTGATTCAGCAACTGCGCAAACAGCAAAGACAAAGCTATAATGAGAGGTACGCTCACACTGGTAAACAGAAAGGTGTTTGACGCCGCTTTGCGAAAGGAAGTACTCGCCTGCAGTGCTATGTAATTGTCCAGGCCGACAAATGAGCCGTCAACCGTACGATCCTGAAACGAATAAAGAAATCCCATGGCAAACGGAATAAGATAAAACAAGGCAAAGCCAATCAGGCTTGGTGCCAGAAAGAGGGCTGCCACAGCCCAATCCTTTCGCAGCAGCCTGATCAGCTTATTCCAAAAACGCTTGTTTGTCATGTTCATACCACTCCCTATTCATTCAGAACAGTCGTCACTCTATTCTGAATCAGCTTAGCTACTTCTTCGGGTGATTTCTGTCCAGTGAAATAGGCTTTGGATTCTTTCAGCAGAATCTCATCGATTTTGGAGGGCTTGAACTGAACTGGATATTTCGCGTCGATAAGAAACTTCTCCAGATCGTCGATATCCTTTTGAGTAATTTCGAACTCTTTACCTTTCAAAGGTCCGACGGGTTGATCAGACATCACCTTTCCCTTTTTTAATACATCTTGAGCAACTTTCTTGTATGTAGCTTTATTTAATGAAAAACCGGCGCCGCGTCCTTGATCTTGCATCTCATCAGACAACATGAATTTTATGAAGTCCCATGCTTCGTCTTTTACAGCAGAACTTGCATTGATGCCAATCGTTTTGTATGTTCTGAAAAATCCGCCTGCCTCCTGCCCGCTTGCATTCGGTCTGGAGTAGAACTTTGACTTGTAAGGTTTCTGCAAAAAATCACTATTCCTTAACTCACGAATATAAGTTTGGGGTGAGTTAATAAATTCATTATAAAAAATCCCTCCATAATCTTCTCTTATCATCTTCTCATCAGACATCAACTTTACTTCCTTGAGTAATTCGATAAAGGCAGCAGAATCGAAATTAGCCTTCCTGCTCTCCAGATCAACGAACGTCGCATACTGACCATTAACCAGGTCTTTTATCATATTTTCAGGTGCGACTCCACCTAATGCGAAATGATTGCCACCTGCTTTCTTGACGATTTCCTTGGCTAAGTCGGTAAACTGTTCCCAATTCCAATTGCTATCGTCGATCTTTACTCCGCTTTTCTCAATTACGGTTTCATTCCCCATCAGACCATAAATAAAGAAGCCCATCGGCATTCCATAAATTCCGCCGTTTACCTTGATTCCGTCCAGAACGTTATTGAAGTATTGCTCTTTCTGAAAACTAGGGTCCTTATCGATCATATCTCCTATGTTGGCCAGCAGATTTTTTTTGACATAATCCCCTGATGGCAATTGATCCATCTGAATCAGATCAGGCCCTTTACCGGATAACATGGCCGCGTTTGTTGTTTTTTCAAATTTCTCCCAAGCAGCCTCGTCGTTTTCGTTACTTGTTTCGATATATTGAAGATCAATTGTGATATTAGGATGCTTGGCTTCATATCTTTTCTTGGCTTCTAAAAAGAAATCGTCAGAAAAATAGGTTGAAAATACAATTGTTTTCTTCTCCGTGCTATTTTTCGTTCCAGACGTTTCTCCCTTAGGTGGTGTAGTACCTGTCCCATTCTTCACCTGCTCGGTGTTTGTCTGCCCTACGTTTGATGTCTGCGCTCCCCCCGTATTGCCGCCAGCAGAGGTGCTGCAAGCAGAAACCATGACCATGATAAACGTGAACAGGATTAACATAGCTTTTCTCATTATTTTTCTTCCTCCCCATAATCTATCTCTCCGCGATCATCCCGCGGCTGTTACTCTATCAGTATAGTGCTGAGATATATGAGGAGTTAGATAGACTTGTATTGAAGTTGTAAAAACAATGCTCCTTATTCATTCAAATAGCTCATTATCCGGTTCTGTATGAGCTTAGCCGTGGCTTCAGCAGATTTCTGGCCAGTGAAGAATGCTTTCGCTTCCTCTGCGATGATCGTTGAAAGCTTGTTGTGTTCGTCATTGTATCCATAATTTCTTAAACGCGCCTCAGATACCATTTCCTTAAATGATTGAAGATTCTCTTCGGATGCTTCAATGGCTCTGCCAGCCTTAGGATCGCTAATGACCCCTTGCTTCACTAAATCTTTAATAGCTTTATCATTGACCGCCTTATTTATAGAAATACCGGTTTGCTCTGTTAAGGACTGCATCTCTTCCGACATTAAGAACTTCATGAAATTCCACGCTTCCCCTTTGACCGTAGAATTTGCATTCATCACTAGCTCTCTGGTCACGAGAAAGGATACACCTGATTGCTGGTCGGCTGAATGCGGCTTTTGATAGATTTTTCCGTTATTGTAATATAAGCTGAGACGGCTAAGATAATCCGAAGGGGAGGTGATTATAGAATAAGTGAAATTAGTTTTTTGCAAATCAATGAATTCTGACTTTATAACTTTGTCGTCATACAATGATTTCACTCGCTTAAGCAAATCTGTAAAAAACGCGGAGTCAAAAGATGCGGTTTGCCCATTGACCAATTTGGCATAATTGTCGGATATAAAGCTATTTAACAGCAGCTCCGGAGGCCAATTTCCCATGGAGACGGATTGCCCTCCCTTATTAGCCAACTTTTTGCTTATTTCTGCAAACTCGCTCCATGTCCAATTCTTATCATCGATGATGACGCCAGCATTCTCGATATTTGCAGCATCCCCAAACAAAACTTCCATGTAAAACTGTAAAGGAAGGGTATAAATACCGTCATTCATTCGGGAATTTTCAATAATATTCATTTGGTACAGGCTAGGATCAAAAGCTTTATCCCTCTTTATTAGCTCCTCTAAATTAACGAAAGCCTTTTTGTTAACATATTTATCAATGGGCAGGGGGACAGTCGTAACAGCATATAAATCCGCTCCCTTACCTGATAAAACCTCCGTAGTAATCTGTTTGATATATCTTTCCACTTCAGCAGGGTTCATAGTTGCCCCCTCAGTAGGAAACTCCTTGAACTGAATCGTCGTATTCGGATGCTGGGCTTCGTATTTCTGCTTCGCTTGTAGGTAGAAATCGTCCGCTGCAAGCATAGATACAACAACGGTTTTCTTGCCGTCTTTCGTTTCATCAAGCGGCATTCCTTCTTCAATGGGCGCAGCGACGTTGTTAGTATTCATGTTGTTTCTATTGTCTTGATTGTTGCTGCTGGTACTAGTACCCTTACAAGCTGTCAAACCAACCGCAAATACAAAACTCATACATATAATGATCAGCCTTTTCATTGTAAAACCAACTCCCATTCGAATTTATTATGATTACTTCAGCGTGATACGATTACAGACGTGTGTCATTTTGGAAATTAAGATAGAAATGGTCAGCGTCATTATATACACCAAACTCATATCCATTTTTCTTATAAAACGCGATTATTTTTGGAAGTGCTTGTAAAGTCTGTAGTTGTTCATGCATGAGAATGACTTCTATGTCAGTTGTAGTTTGCTTTTTAATATTTTCTACAATTTGGTTTGGATTATCTTTTACCGCCCAGTCCTTAGAATCAATTGTCCAATCCCAAATTTTAATTCCAGCTTTTATAATTTCATTGCGAATCTGTTGACTTTTCAATCCTGGTGCTGAACCATAAGGTGGACGAACCAACTTAGGATTTGTACCTGTAATATCCTGAATAAGAGATAATGTTTCGCTCATCTCTGATACAAACTGTCCGTTATCGTATAACTTTTTGGAATTATGCGTCATACTATGAGCTCCAACATAATGACCTTCTTCTGTGGCTCGTTTGACATTTTCTTGTAAATCGATTTTTTGTAAATTAATTCCCTGCATAAAAAATGTTGCTTGAATATCTTGCTCTTTTAATAAATCTAAGAATTCATCCGTTAATGTAGTAGGGCCATCATCAAATGTTAGATAAACAACTTTACCCGTAGGCTTTCCATCCGGTCTTTTTTGTTTTGCTGGTTGTATGGCACTTTGTATGATACTTTCTTCTGCTACCACTGTGGCATCTTCTTGATTGATACTTTCTTTGGCTACTACTTCTTCTTCAGGAGCAGAAGTGAGTTTCCCTATTAAAAAGATCATTAGGAAAATAGCTGCTAGAATAACAACTAATCTTCTTCTCTCCTTTCTCGCCTTTCTTACCCTTCTTTTTTTAATATCACTTCGTAATGTTTTCATTATTTATCTAGCCTTTCTCTATCAGCAAAATACTCTTTGATCCCGTTCACAATGGCCGCAGCCGTTCGATCCTGGTGTTTATCACTGAGCATATTCGTTTCATCGCTCCGGTTCGTGAGGTACCCTACCTCCAGCAGAATTGCAAGATTGTTGCTTTGCGTCAGTACCTTCCAGTCTTCCTTTCTCACACCGCGATCCTTGAATCCAGTAGCCTCCACCAAATGCTCATGCACCTCGCGTGCGAACGGAATACTATCGTCCGCATAATAATACGTTTCGGTGCCAGATACTTCGGGATCCGTATATGTGTTCCCATGAATAGAGACAAATGCCTCCGCATCGAGATCGTTTGCGAGTTTGACACGATCATCCAGATCAACAAAGGTATCGTCCGTACGTGTCATGTACACATCGAACATCGGCTCCTGCTGGAGCAGGTCGAATACTTTTTTTGACAGCGCTAGCGTGTACGCTCTCTCCCGCTTGCCGCTGGCTCCATCCGCGCCGGGATCCTTGCCTCCATGCCCCGCATCGATCACGATTTTGTAGTGTTGGGACGTTTCTTGTTGCATTGCTGTAGTCTTGTTCGGTGAAACTATCAACTCCGCGGAAGCCGAGGATGAAGACAGCTCATTTATCGACCAGATCATTCCCAGCAAAACAACGACAATTACCAACAATATGGCTTGGAGGTGTTTAAGCTGTTTTTTGCTTTTCTTTCTCATGTTGTCTCCTTACTCCGGTTGACGGCGAATACTGATAACTTTAAATATGCAACCAGTGTAGCAGGCGAATATATGAGGAGTTAGATAGACTTGTATTGAAGTTGTAAAAACAAGAAAGAACCGTCAGAGGTGAATTGTCCCCTGACGGTCCTTTATTTGCGCGGCTACAAAGCCGCAGGTGTGGTCTTGCAGCACTGGGTTAGGCGGGTAGGCCTGCTTAGAGCCTAGAAAAGTAACTAAGCAGCGCCATGACATCCTTACTGAAACCGACAACTTCATTTCGTTTCAAATCGACTGTGACAGTGTATTTTAACTTATCGCCGTCCTTGCTCATGTAATACAATTCCACAACACCACCCGAGCGCGTCATGCCCTCATTCAGCGATAGATCGGACAACAGATAGCTCCCTTTATCTTGAATAAACTTTGTTGCGAGAGGGATAACTTCGTTCATGTGATATTTCACCAATCGATCGTCTTCCACTGTATTCCTGGCAAAATTCTGTATCGTTTCTCCCCCCCTGACAGCTTTAATGACATCGCCGTCCCTCGCATTCAGCACGATATCGTATACTTCATCAGGGTCGGTCAATTTGGTCATGGTCGTATAATACAAGCCGCCAGAATACGGAGAAAACTCAGTTTGATCGTTCACCTTTAATTCTGGAGCCTTTGCTGATTTCACTCTCGGAGTATTTTCCGCCTCACTTAGCAAAACTTTAAACTTGTTCTGATCAATAACCACCAACTCGAATTGAAACTCGTCCGTCGTCAAATTCTCATCGAAGTACTTATTTACCGCATTTAGACTAAGTGTCTTCACCGCATCCTGGGACAGAACGCCCTCATATTCCGCCTCAATATTCTCGTTCTCTCTGATTATTTTTTTAACCATAACGGTATCTTTGGGGATCGTATTGAAGACACTCTGGCACCCTGTCGCCAGGATCATGAACGACGCGCATATGATAACCAAAATAAGCTTCTTCATTCCTTTATCCCGCCTTTCGGATGGGTAAGTGCGAATACGACTTCTACGGTAGTGCCCTGGTTTTCATTGCTGGTTACCCGGATGACGGCATTGTGGACGCTCGCTACATTTTGACATATTGCAAGGCCGAGTCCTGCCCCTTTACCGCTTCTTGTTCTAGATTTATCCACCATATAAAAAGGTTCGAAAATTTTATCCTGATGTTCCTTGGCGATCCCGATGCCCTGATCCATCACTTCAAGCGTGTAATGCCCGCCGTGCCATGCGATGCGCAGCGTAATGGTCTGCTGTTCATCCGAAGCTTTGAGCGCATTGTCCACCAGATTGAAGATCAGAACTTTGATCAAATCCTTCTCCAATCTCAGCTCACCCGGTTCGCACTCAGTGACGATAGTCACCTGCTTTTCTTTAGCCATCATATCTAGTGCAGGTTTGATTTCAGCTATAACCGCTCCCAAATCGTGCAGCTCCATCTCGAAGTTATCCTCTTGCAACACAATCAAGTTCATCAGCTTCAATGACAACATCTCTAATCGTTTGCCTTCTGAATAAATCACATTCAAACCGTCCAGAAACGTTTCCTCATCGTATTTGGTTGTCCTCATAAAATTCGCATAGGCGATAATTGAAGTCAACGGTGTTTTTAATTCATGCGTAAAATTATTGATAAATCGCTGCTTCTCTTGATTGTTCCGCTCAAGTTCAGTGATTGTGTCCTCCACAACAGCGGCCATATTGTTAAAATTGTGGGCCAGCATCCCGATTTCGTCCTTTGATTTTAACTGGACGCGTTCAGAGAAATTCCCCTGTGCAATAACCTGAGCAGTTCGACCCAGCCGATCAATCGATCTTGTCAGTCCTCGGCTTACAAAAAACATGATCAACATATAGAGGAAACAAGCCACCACATCCACTTGTACAAAGAACTGATACTGATCTACACGGTCCTGATATAAAGAGGTGACATCTACCATATAGGTAAATAGATAGCTTGTACGGTTAATATCCGCCATATTTGAAGTGAACAGGATCGTTCGCTCATCGATATCCCGTAAAATATAATTGATTTCATCCGTGCCCAGCTTGCCCAGTTCCTCACGTTGTGTCGGCATTTGGAAATCGGTATTACTGAAGACCACCCGATTCTTCTGATCCCTGATATCTAAATAAAGACGTTGTTCTTTACTTGTACCAACAAATTCATTAGCGATTCTTGTTAATACTGTTTTCTCGTAATCAATAGAATCATAGATGCGAAGGATCGGTACAATCGCGTTGACACTGGATTGTATACTCATATTCTGGCTTAACGCACTATTGATCTCCTGTTCAAGCATTCTATTGTGGCTGCGCTCGATAACCATAATGGAGGCTGCGTTAAAGATAATGACGAAGACTAGAATCGAGAAGATATAAATCTTTTGCCAAAATTTCATCCCCTCAATCCTCCAGCCGATAGCCGAGTTTATAAATGGTCTTGATGTGATCCTGCAGCTCTAGTTTTTTGCGCAGTGATTTAATATGCATATCGACCGTTCTTGTTTCACCATAATAGTCGCCGCCCCATACTTTATCGATGAACTGCTCTCTTGATAAAGCGATGTTCTTGTTTTTCAGTAGAACAACAAGCAAATCATATTCCTTCGGCGTTAGCTCTACAACTTCCCCCTGTTTGGTTATTTCCCGTTTGTCCAGATCGACAAGAAGGGTTTGAAATGCCATCATCTGTTCTTCTTTGCCATATCTCCGCAGTACCGTTTCTATTCGGGCCAGCAGCTCAATCGCTTCGAAAGGCTTGACCATGTAATCATCAGCCCCCAGCCTCAGCCCGTCCACTTTATCATAAACCGAGTTTTTTGCCGTCAAAAAAATAACTGGAATACGATAAGGTCTGATTCGTTCCATCAGCGCAAAACCGTCCAGTTTCGGAATCATGACATCCAGCAAAATAAGGTCGAACTTCTCCCGCTTTACCAGCTCCAGCGCCGCCAAGCCGTCATAGACCTCGGTCGTCTCGTAGTTCACGATGTTAAGATTCATTTTAATGATTTTAGAAATATGAATATCATCTTCAACTATCAAAATCTTTTTGTTCATCCCCTGAATCTCCTAACACGAATGATGGGTATATTTAGCAATGGTTAGATACTCCATCTATAATAGCACGGTGTGGACCAGTTATCTTTTAATTATGAGCTGAAAGTTATAAATTCCGTATCACAAATAAATAATGGTGAGTAGCTTCGCTCTACTCACCATTCTCAAATCACTTAAGTTTGCTCGAATTGATGGATCAACCCCTGCAAAGTATCGAGCGCTTTGCTAGCTTCCTGATCCGCGATCTGTGAAATATAGGCGATCTGATCCGAGCTTTGTTTATTAGCTGGTACAACATCAAAGAGCGTATCCAGCACCTCGGAGGTCTGATCGACGTATGAGGCATTCTTGATCGTCTGTTCTCTTCCTGACTGCACGAGCGCTACAGCCTGCATGACCGATTCATCAATCATGCGAATGATCGCAGCGATGTCTGCCGCGGATTTATTCGTCTCATCCGCCAGCTTGCGAACCTCTGTCGAGACGACCGCAAATCCACGTCCATGCTCCCCGGCTCTAGCTGCTTCAATCGATGCATTCAAAGCTAGCAGGTTGGATTGATTGGCAAGCTCGCGAATGGATTTGAGAATGGTTGATATGGATGCCGCACGCTCTTGCAGCTGACGAATCTGCGACTCCTGCTCATAGGCAAGTGCCTTTTGATGTTCAAAAATACTCTGTGCCTTCAAAAGTTGCTTTCTTCCTTGTGTTGTCAGCTCCGTCATCTCATCCGAAATCCGCATCCCAATCTGAGTAGAAGCGATCACCTGTTTAACCGCATCGTGAATCTGAACTACCATTTGCTGTGTTGACTTTACCGTAGCTACTTGAGCAGCATCAGCTTCTATTTGCAAAATCCGCGACATTTTGAGTAAATCTGCTATGGTCACAATACCTGCAAGCTTCCCATTCTCTACGATGATGACGGAGTCATATAAATGGTACTCATCCCGACTCAATGCTTGATCGATCAGTGCTTGCGGCGAATCCGAAATATCCGCGATGATAGGCGATTGTTCCATCAACACACTTACTGACTTCTCAAAATACAACGAGCTTCCGTACAATCGTCCCATATGCAAATAAAACCGATCCTTCATAATCAAACCGATTGGAGCCTCTTCCGAATTGCACACCACTGCACAATCCACCGTTTCTAACGACTCAAACTGCTTGTGACATTCCCCGCATGTCTGCTCAGGACGAATAATTAGCGCTTTGCGTAAATAATCCTTAATCCTCATATGGCGAACTCTATTGGAATCAACTCGATCAGCAAGCATACAAAGTCTCCTCTGACTAGTACTTTCTTCCCATCATAGAGCGGAAATATTAAATTAAATGAGGAGCTATGTAAACGCAACGTAAAATTGTTATCACGCAGGTACTTATTGATTCATTGCATACAAATAGAGGAGATAATCCGTCGGCGCACCTTGATGTCCGAGTTGATGAAGCATAGCAGATAGATTTCCACGATGATAAGTTCCATGATTACATACTTGCTGCATCACTTCCACAAGAGGCACATCGATTCGTCCCAACCTCGGATGCTCATAAGTGATGATCTGATCCAAGTCCGAGTGATTGGTCAGGAAGTCCTCATACATAGCATTGGTTCTCCCATATTCAGCTTCTATCGCAGCTAAATTCTGCCCTTCTAGCCTATGAATGAATTCACCGATCTGAGCCGTAATGACATCATGGCTATCTCCACGCATACGCCTTAGAAGTACCATATCCGCCTTTGCAATATGCACGAGAACTTGATTTACCGTTGAAAATACACTTGTAATCTCCGTATCACATACCTCTTGTGGCAGCGTTCTTAAATGGTCAAAATACTTGTTATTCGCCCAGACATGATAATCATACAACTGAACGGCACGATGCTTGACTTGTGTACTCATCTTCCTCATCCCTTCTCTTTTTTATCAATATATTCTTTAAAAAATACCCATACCCTCTAGAAAGTAAAAAAGACCCAAACGAATTACTCGTTTAGGGCCTTGGTTTATAAGCTGATGATGAATTATTTCAATCCGCTAGCTACTTCATTGATCATTTCAGTCATGGACAGTAGTCCACCGCCACCGCCTGATAGGTACCAGTAGTTAGCTGGAACCAGGGCCATATCCGCTCATTTTACCATCGGCGTTTCGTGCTAACGTACATCATATTTGCTAAAAGTCTACCACTTCCCCATACCACTGCGCTTGCGCATGATACATGGCGGCATATTGACCGCCCTTGGCTAGCAGCTCGGTATGATCACCCTCTTCTATAATTCTTCCATCTGCAAATACCAGGATTCGATCTACAATCGTGGTAATGCCCAATCGGTGAGAAATCAAGATCGTCGTCTTATCCCCTGTAATTTTAGCAAAATCACGATACAACTGGGCTTCAGCAACTGGATCAAGCGCTGAGGTAGGCTCATCCAGCACCATAATCCTAGCCTTGTCACGATACATAGCACGTGTGATCGCAACCTTCTGCCACTGCCCGCCCGAAAGATCATTGCCCCCTTCACTAAACGTTCCTACGGTTTCATCAAGCCCATTAGGCTGCGCTTCAATAAAAGAGAATGCATTCGTTGTCTTGGTGAGCTTCTCCAGATCTTCATCCGTTATTTTGCGGCTTCTATCGGAGAATGTAATGTTCTCTTTAATAGAAGTCTCGTATCTGCCAAAATTCTGAAAGACGACAGAGATTGCGTTCCGCACGGATGCAAGATAGTTTTTGACATTAAGCCCACCAACCGTAACTTCTCCAGATGTAGGCTGATGCATACCGCACAGTAGATTCGCAAACGTCGATTTGCCAGAGCCATTCTCACCAACAATCGCTATTTTCTCGCCTTGCTTGATCGTGATACTTAGGTTTTTAAGTGCTTGCATAGTTGAATTCGGATACGTAAAGCTTACATTTTCAAATACAATATCTGCCTGATCCAGAACTTGCGGATGATCCTCCAGCTTCTCCTTAGGCGTTGCATCCAGCTCAAAGAAGTCCTTCATATAACGAATATCCCCAAAAAATTGCGCAATGCCAACAAACACTTTGGTCGTTGCATTCTGCAACTGCACAGCAAGCGTAGAGACGAGCATAAATACACCAAGCCCGATCGCAGGATTATCGTATATTTGCTTCGCTACAAGCAGCAAGATGCCAATATAAACTCCGTTTCGAAGTATATCCGCCAACGAATTATACACAACATGCTTACGGGATACGGCGTTCTTCTGTTTCAGATAGTTCATCGACACGTCACGCCATTTGTCCTTAATCCATGGATACATGCCAAAAAAACGAACATCATTCATCGATTTACAATTCTCATTCGCTCCTGATGCCATATAGAATAAATGGACGGACATCGCGCCATCTTTCATAGATTTGGTCTTATTTTTGTAATCCTCATCTTTTTGTTTAATGGATAGGACAACTGCAGGAATACAGGTTGCAATCAGGATCATAACGATCAACAAGCTAACATCGAGCAGAACAAGTGTAATGCTAACAAAGGTAATGACCTGCTGTAAAATAACGATGGATTGCTGCATGCTTTGCGCAACCTGTGAGCCTCCGGACATCTCTGCAAAGGCCAGCTTATCCCGATAGTCTCCTTCATTCTCAATATATTTGTACTCCACGCTGCTTGCAGACTCAATAATCTTCTTCTTCATGTATCTGGTTGTACGCTGCCGATCAACCTCCGCATAATAATCACTGGCAAATAGATAGCTTGTCTGCATCAGATATAGAAGGATCAACAAGCCAAGCACGAGCAAAGCTGTCATGATGGTTTCCTGTCCTTGAAAGATTTGCTGCACATGATTCGTAAAATCCCGAAGCGTCATAGAAATCCATACAGGTACGAAAGCCATTGCAAATCCGATAAGATTAACGAACAGCGACATTGTGCTTTTGGTCCTAAAGCTGACTTGCAGCGCCTTCCCTGCAATTCGAAGAACCTCACCGATCCCAAGCCTTCCCTTAAGCTCTTGCTGGTTCTTCATCCCTTACACCTCTTTCATCCTTGCGATCTTCAGACAAGTCATACCACTGAGCCTGCTCTTGAAAAAAGTTAGCATAAACGCCGCCCTTGGCCATCAGTTCCTCATGGGCACCATCTTCCACAATTCTGCCGCCATCCAGCACCAGAATACGATCTGCCAAACGAGCAAAACCAATGCGATGGGAAACAAGAATCGAAGTTCTGCCACCCAGTTTCTGCTTAATATGAAAAAATTGCTCCATCTCGGCAATCGGATCAAGCATCGAGGCTGGCTCGTCAAAAATCATGACTTCCTTATCACTCATATGCGTACGGGAAACCGCCACACGCTGCCCTTCGCCGCCAGAGAGCATGGCGCCATCCTTATGAACCTGTTTACCTAAGCGATGGTTTAATCCTTGCTTTAGCTTCTGCAGCACTTTTGCTGCACCACCTCGTTCAATAGCACTCATGATCATTGGCTCATTGCCAATTTCCTTCACATTCCCCATTCCGACGTTCTCGCCAAGCGTTAAGTGGAACAAGTAAAAATCTTGAAAGAAGGTCCCGATTCGATCCATCACAAAGTCTTTACGATATTCCGAGTATCGTCTGCCCATGAACTTCACTTCGCCTTCAGTAGGCGCATAGAGTCCAAGCAGAATCTTAATGAGCGTCGTTTTGCCGCAACCGTTGCTGCCGACAAGAGCTACCGTTTCACCACGTTTTATCTGGAAATTAAGATCATTCAGTACAGGCCTGTCTGCTTTATAGGCGAAAGACAAGTTGCGAACTTCAAAGCAAACCTCCGAATCAAGCGGGGTATCCGCTTTCCGTGATTCCTCCTTAGGATCAACTGCCTGTGTATTCTCAAAAAAACGGCGCTGAATATCCAGTCCATACAGACCATAATCAAGATGCTGATAGCTTTTGGGAATCGTCGCTACTGCTTCTGCAATACTGGTACACAGAAGGAATATCATAAGAAGCACATCAGGAGTCATTGTGCCGCCTGCAACCTGAAACAAGGCATACACCATCATCAGCACCATAAACACATAAAATCCCACTTTACTGAAAAAAGTGATCTGAGCTATACCATATGAACGCTCCACTTGCGTTTTCTCAATTGTGTCATAAGCCTCATCCCACTTCGTCTTCACCCATTCTGAGCTGTTAAAAATTCGGGTTTCCTTAGCCGGATCTCCATTCTGCGCCAGTTTCTCGAAATAATCCGCTTTGCGAAGCATCTCTCGCATTTCTTGCCATGCAACACGAGCCTTATTAGAGAACGCTGAATTGAGATAAATAACGACAAGGATATAAAAGACGGTCATGATAAAAATAATTTTTGAGGTGATGAGCGCTACAATCATTAGAGAAATGATAGAAGCCATTCTCGCCAGCAGCGAGCAGCCTGAACTCATCAGATCCGTCAGTGAGCCACAACGGGAAATAGCAGCAAAGTACTCATCCTTGACCTCCTTCTTCACTAGCTCGGATAGATCGATTCGCTGCGCGCTGTCCATCATCTCTTCTTCGAGTCCCAAATAATAAGAATCAAACATCGTCATATACAGAAAATCATCATTCAAGCGAGTTGAGAGCCCTGACACCATCAGGATAATCCCCAGCATGACAATATCCGGAACCAAGGCTGAGAACGAACCCGCTCCCGTCGAGATAAAGCCAGACAAGTTCGCGATAATATCGCGATTGTAGGCGAGCGCTATGGCAGGCAGCACGGCAAGCCCCATGCTAAGCACAGTCCAGAGCAAAAACATTTTACGGTCAATTTTCCAGGCAAGCCGGATTCCCCATTTAGCTGCTAATAGCTTATCCGTCAAGCCAGCCTTCTTCCTGTTAGCCATGTTCTACCCCCGAATTCCACTTGAAGAAACGGTTTCACCGTCTTTATAAGACGGATGCGTTTCTTAAGGTGATACTTAGAATTTATGAGCTAAGCAAAATAAATTCTATATCACCGAAAAAAGACATGGAGAACCCTCACTATAAATAGTTTAGGGTTCTCCATGTCTCTCCCGTTTTTATCTAAATTATCATAATATACGGAATACTATAAGCGATAATTAGATAAAATGGAACCACAAATAAAAGACTAGCTCACTCTAGCTCTCAATTCTTCCACTGTCATGCGATCAATGAAACGCGCAAACTTCTCCTTCATCTTGCCATATTTCTGATAGAGATGAATGAGTTTAAGAACCTGCGGAATCAGCATCTCTTCTGGCACCTCAGAAAGGAACAAGCTGCCTATTCCTGCTTTGATCGATTTCGGTTCACCGCCAATATAGATGGAGAACTTATCTTTTATTTTCACAACACCAATATCTTTGAGCAGCGGTTCACTAGTACCGAGCGCACAGCCAGCATAGCCGATCTTGAGCGGGCCTGGTGTAGCTAATCCGGCAATCGCCTCATTCAGCTTTCTTGCGATTTCCAGTCCCGCATCTTCCGCACCGCGGCAGAAGTGACATGCAATCAAGCTCTTGGTGTAGAAGCCAGATGGATAAATCTCCAACCCGATTTTCTTCAATTCAGTCTGCACCTCATCGATTCGATCCTCAGCCATCTCGACATACAATTGCTTGAACGTCGTTAACTCAATTTTGGCATCCTCGCCAATGATAGAGCCTAGGACGGCCAGTTGTTCTGGCCTGAACATAGCTCCTCCTACTTCAAAGCCTGGTGTCACTGCAAATTTCCCCATTGTCATTTACGCTTACCTCCCCATGATAAGCCAAACCTTTTATTTAAGCTTCACTCGCTGCAAACGTAAGGCATTCAAGACAACCGATACCGAGCTTAAAGCCATCGCTGCCCCTGCTACCCAAGGCGCAAGCAATCCTATGGCTGCAATCGGGATACCGAGTGAGTTGTAGGCAAGTGCCCAGAACAAGTTCTGCTTAATGTTGCCCATTGTTCTTTTACTCATATAAATCGCATCTGGAATGCTATTCAAGTCACCGCGCATTAGCGTTACGTCTGCTGCTTCCATCGCAATGTCGGTACCTGTACCTATCGCTATCCCTACGTCAGCAGTAGCCAGAGCTGGTGCATCGTTAATGCCGTCCCCAACCATCGCAACTTTGACACCTGTTGCCTGCAATTTCTTCACTTCGTTCGCTTTGCCTTCCGGCAATACTTCGGCAAGTACATGATCAATGCCAACCTGTTTCGCAATGGCTTCCGCAGTACGGGTATTATCCCCCGTGATCATGACGACATCAATGCCCATTGCTCGTAATCGCGCAATCGCTTCTACTGATGTTTCTTTAATCGTATCCGCTACGGCAACCATCCCTGCAAAATGACGATCAATTGCGATTAGCATCGCTGTCTTGCCTGCCGATTCATAAGCTTCCATCTCAGCATTAAGCTGGCTATAATCAATCGACTCACGGTTCAACAGCTTACGAGTGCCTACTAATACATTCTTGCCTTCTACGATGGCTTCAATTCCATAGCCAGGGATAGCTTCAAAGTGCTGAACGGCTGGCAGCTGAATGCCTTTCTCCACGATACCTGCGACAATCGCTTCTGCAAGTGGATGCTCCGATTGTTTCTCAGCAGCCCCTAGTAAACGAAGCACTTCCGTTTCATCCATCCCTACAACGGTGACGTCTGTTAATTCCGGTTTACCTTTGGTCACTGTACCTGTTTTATCAAGAATGATCGTCTGTACTTGGTGCATCGACTCTAAATGCTCGCCGCCTTTGAATAGAATACCGAATTCGGCTGCACGACCTGAACCTGCCATAATCGATGTAGGTGTTGCAAGACCTAATGCACAAGGACAAGCGATAACGAGAATTGCGATCCCGATCTTAAGTGCACTTGCAAAATCTCCAGGTGTAATGAACAAATACCAGATCAGGAACGCAACTACGGCAATCCCAACAACGATCGGCACGAAAATACCCGAAATAATGTCAGCGATACGTTGAATTGGAGCTTTGGAGCCTTGCGCATCTTCCACAACTTTGATGATCTGGGCTAAAGCTGTTTCTTTGCCCACCTTCGTTGCTTTGATTCTAAGACTGCCATGCTTATTCACGGTAGCACCGATTACGACATCGCCAGCTTTTTTCTCAACAGGCAGGCTCTCACCTGTAAGCATGGATTCATCAATCGAGGAAATACCTTCAATCACTTCACCATCAACTGGAATCTTCTCACCAGGTTTAACAATTACGACATCACCCACGATTACTTCTTCCACTGGAATGCTGATTTCTGCGCCATCACGAACAACGAGCGCCATCTTGGCTTGGAGACCCATAAGTTTCTTAATGGCTTCAGAAGTGCGCCCTTTCGCTAAGCTTTCGAATAGCTTACCGAGAATGATTAATGTGATTAATATTGCACTTGTTTCATAATACATTTCCGGCATATGGTGAACTTCTGCTGCAATCGCCCATTGAATCGTGAGGTATAAGCTGTAGAAGTAAGCCGCGGATGTACCCAATGCCACGAGAACGTCCATATTAGCGCTCTTATTGCGAAGTGCCTTGTAAGCCCCGACATAGAACTGTTTACCGATAATGAATTGTACAGGAGTTGCTAGAATGAGCTGAACCCAAGGATTCATCAAGAAATCAGGCAAATAGATCCATGATGTAAACGAAAAATGGCTTACCATTGCCCAGAGTAGTGGGAAAGAAAGAATAGCTGAGATTAGCAGCTTACGCTTATGCCATACAAGCTCTTTCTCTTTGCGATCTTTCGTATCAGTCTTATCGCTCTTCGGCGTAGCTTTGTATCCAAGCTGATCCACTTTCTTCATCATGTCTTGGATACTAACTTCTGCAGCAACGAATTCCACATGCGCAGTTTCCAGCGCTAGGTTAACGGTTGCATGACTAACACCTGGCAGCTTATTTAATCCCTTCTCAATTCTTGTCGCACAAGCTGCACAAGTCATACCTGTAATATCGAAATCCGCGCTTTCCTTCACTGTGCTGTATCCGAGATCCTCGATTTTCTTCTCAATCTGAGGCAAATTAACTTTCGACTTGTCGTAAGTGACCGAAGCTTTCTCCAAAGCAAAATTCACATTCGCTTCTTCAACACCATCGATTTTCTTAAGCCCCTTCTCAATCCGATTCGCACAAGCCGCACAAGTCATTCCTGCAATCTGTACAGTTAGCTGTTTGCTCGATCCTTCCATGATTCTCATCCCTTTCATATACCCGTATGGGGTATATTTTATTCAAAAAAATATAGCACTAACCAAACTGTTCAAGGAGATGCGGCTAACGATCTGGCAGCCCATGCGATCTCCTTGAATTCAACTTATATCCAAACTTAAACTACATCATATCCTTGATCTTCAATTGCTTCTTTAACCGCATCGAGTGTAATTTGGGATTCATCATAAGTTACGGTTACTTGTTTATTCGCTAGATCCACTTGACCAGTAGCGCCTAATTGCTTCATTGCACCTTCTACTGAATTAACACAATGACCACAAGACATTCCTTCTACGTTCAAAGTAACTGTTGCCATTCTTAACATCTCCTTCGTTTATTATTTCATTAATTTATTGATTGTAATTAGGAGTTCATCCACTACTTCATGATCGCCTTCTTGCAACCGTTCGATCACACAACTCTTCATATGACCTTCAAGAAGAATCTTGCCGACACTATTCAGCGCGGATTGAATGGCCGCAATCTGATTCAGAACATCATCGCAGTAAGTATCTTTCTCAATCAAGCCTTTGACACCGCGAATTTGTCCTTCGATCCGATTCAAGCGTGAAACCAGATTGTTCTTTATTTTATCTGAATGGTGACTTTTGCGTGTACTTGGATCGCTATGGCAACTGGCTTCCATATTGTTCGTCTGTTGTTGTTCCATAATTACCCTCCTTACATTTTCAATATACCATACCCCCATAGGGTACATCAATAGGCTTTTGAAAAAAATTGAAAATAGACTTGCCCCTATCTTAAACAGCACTATCCCGCTTCATGAGTGGCAATTGCTACAACTCTTAGCTTAAGCTTCATCAAATAAGGTAGAATCAACTTCGCAAGCAGGAAGGTGCACTCCGCAACTATAATAGCCATTCCCACATCTGCCAGCACATGCTGCTTAACAAAAAGCGTAGAAGCGATAATCATGATTCCGATAAACTGAACCGTTAACCTACCCCAGCGCTTTAACACTCTGGCGCCTTTCATCATGAGATAGCTTGTCAGCACATGGATGCTCGGGAAACAATTATAAGGAAGGTCATGCGCATAAATAAATTGCACAAGGTAATTGAGTATACCCCCCTCACCTACTTTAGGACGCGGTACTGTCGTCTGAAAATAATAATAAAACACATAGCTGACTAGCAGTCCTAAACATAATGCCAGTAAAGTCTTAAAATAAACTCGAACATCCTTTAAGAAAATAAAGAGGAGTGTTAGCGCAATAAATGGATACCATACGATATAAGGAATAATGAATGCTGGAAGAAAAGGAATTTGCCTGTCAAGCGGCGTTATTAACATCCGAACCTCGGATGAATGCTCATTCAGGATTCCATATATGATATTCAATGCTGGTATCGCGATCATCCAAAGCAGCGGTTTGTATTTCACCCATTTGCTTTTGTTTGTTCCTATTTGTGTACTCATTGTTGTTATAAATCCCTTCTGTAGATTCTATTGTTCATTGTAGGTGTTTTGTTCGAGTAAAACAATCTCATTTCCTACAATAAGAGCACCCCTAAGGGTGCTCAATACAACTACTTCAAGGGAAAACTTGAGTTTCAATGAGGTTTAGGTATTTTGTGGAATTATTCGTAATTACGGAGTAAATCTTCTAATGTATCCCTTCTCCGAATGAGCTCAGGACTACCATCCGTACGAATAAGAACCTCTGCTGGACGTAAGCGATTGTTATAGTTAGAGCTCATAGCGAATCCATATGCTCCTGTATCTAGAATACCGCAGATGTCCCCTTCCTCTATAATAGGCACTTCGCGATCCTTGGCAATAATATCACCGCTCTCGCAAATATTGCCCGTGATTGTTGCCAGTTCAAGCTGATACCCGTCTAGTCGTGACCCATTGCGATAAAATTCAAGGTCATGCCACGAATCATACATCACAGGTCTAGCTAAGACATTGAATCCCACATCGGTTCCAACAAATTTAGTTGTTCCATTATGCTTTATCGCGTTGACTTTACCCAGTAATACACTCGATTCAGCTACAATATAACGGCCTGGCTCCGTATGAAATGCAATATCTTGACCATACTGAGCAGTCCAATCTTGTACAATTGCCGATAATTCGCTGCCCAGAGCTTCAAGATCAAGGCGTTGCTCTCCGCTGTGCTTGCGATAAGGAATTCCGAATCCGCCGCCAAAGTCCACAAACTCCAAGTTCTCAAACTGCTCCGCGACGCTAAGCAAAGCTTGTGCTCCTGCAATATACCCGTCTGGCTCCATGAACAAAGAACCAAGATGCTGATTCAATCCAACAATCCGAAGCTTATATTGCTCAGCGATCTGCTTAATCTCAGGAATTAGATCGGCATTAACGCCAAACTTGGTCTTCTTCCCAGCTGTAATCACCTTCTCATGATGACCTACACCTGCTCCCGCATTGATCCGAACTGCTACCCGCCCACCTGGGTTCAAGCGTCCGTACATTTGAAGCTGCGATAAGGAATCGACACTAACCAGAATTCCTGCATCGATTACATATTGCATCTCTTCTTCTGATGCATTATTCGCTACAAAGAATATCTCTTCAGGATGATAACCGCTTTGAAGCATAATAAAAATTTCCCCTGGCGACATGGCATCTGTATGCAGCCCTTCGCTACGGATAATTTTCAATAATTCTTTATTGGAATTGGCTTTAGCTGAATATTGTACTTTAAAATTCGGGCAGCTAACGAGGTTACGCATCTCCTTACATCGTTCACGCAGAACCGCCTCATTATACACATACAACGGACTGCCATACTTCTGTACAAGCTCCTCAGGTGTTGTATTTCCATAAAATCCGGTACTAATCAAATCATATTGTGACATGCTATGGCACTCCTTTCCCACGTGAATCCGATTATTCCACTTGTAATAGAATAAATATATCGATAAGATCTAGCTATGAGAATGGATTAATTGGCCAAAAATTTGCACTAATGTACAGGAGAGTTACTATGATCTCTATACCAGAGACTTCTTTTATAGCGACGAATTTCTTTTCCAAAATTAAATGCGAACCCGAATGGAAATGGCCACGTCGGGAGCAACCGTTAGAGAACTATGACCTGTTCTACGTCTGGGATGGTCATGGCGAGGTGACGGTTAATCATACCTCGTTTGCCGTAGAGAAAGGCAGCTGCTTTCTATTCCGCCCTGGTGATCATACAAGTGCTACGCATGACAGGCAAAATCCATTAACGATTACTTATATTCATTTTAATATAGACCAGAAGCCTGATCTGATCCCAGCTATCTATCGCAAGCTTGCTGAGCCGACCACTATTGAAACCTTACTTGTTCGATATGTTCATTTGCGACTGTCGCCCCAATTCGGCAGTAATGAAGAGGCCGCTTTAGTCCTCAAACAAATTATGATCAATTTACTACGTAATGACAGATTTGAACAGGGGTATCAGCCTAAGAAAAGTGAGCGCTTGCAAGATCGCATTCTCGAAATTGCAAATCTAATCAAAGAGCATCCTGCGACCTGGTATTCCATTGCAGAGCTTGCGAGCAGAGCGCAATTGTCCAAGCGTTACTTTGCAACGAAGTTCAAATCCTATATGGGTATGAGCGTACAGGAATATGAAATTCAATCACGTATTGAGCGTGCCGAATTCCTTCTGCATTACTGTGGAATGACGGTATCGGAAGTCGCACATGCACTCGGTTATAAGGATGTATATTTTTTCAGCAGACAATTTAAAAAACACTATGGTAAAAGTCCGTCATCTATTAAATAATGCGGATTGCAGTGGGCCTACCAACGTAATTCACCAATAGGCGGTGATTAAGCACAAGCTGCTTAATAATTAAGTCCCGACTGAATGGTCTCGATTACTACTTCCGTATGAAATTTAACTTTACTA
The DNA here is from genome assembly GCF_004344915.1 of Paenibacillus albiflavus. Taxonomy (GTDB): domain Bacteria; phylum Bacillota; class Bacilli; order Paenibacillales; family NBRC-103111; genus Paenibacillus_AM; species Paenibacillus_AM albiflavus. Next base: position 204,794 of record NZ_SKFG01000008.1, read on the forward strand.
TAGTAATTTTTTTGATCAAGCTTGCTCCAAATCTTCGGGTAATACGCAATCAGCTGTCTTCCGATCCCGAATGCATCGCAGTTTGCTTCATGCAGCTTATCTACGACTTTGTTCGTTAGATCAACGAAGTAAGCTGCAAATTTTTCTTTCAACATAGGGATATCTCCAATGACATTATCTTTGGGATACTCCGTGACAAGAGTTTTATATCTCAGATCAAAATAAACATGAATGTTCCCTTGATCATCTGGCTTGACCTTCATCTTTTTCGATAAATGCTTGACTTTAAAAGTAACATTCCGATTAATTTTGTGTTCATCATTGTTTAAGTTGCCAATCGTAAACCTATTTTCCTCGGAAACACCATTCTTCATAATTTGCAGATGTGTGGACTCAAGTGGCGGCAGCACAATTCCTGAGAATTGGCGCATATCAAAAAGCGCTATCCCCTCTATATTAGCCGCATCGCTACCATCAACAATCTGGAGATACGGAAGAATAATATCTTCACCAGGATCAAACATCGTTGATCTAATTGTATGGATATTCTGGATAGGAATGATGGAATTGCCTTGCGAGCTCTCCAATAAATTCAAAATGTAGCGGCTAATATTCGGTTCACTCTGATTTTTAATTTGTAGACTGTCGGATGCATTGCCTTTCACAACAATCAGTTCAGCCTCCAGCGAATATCGTGAATTTCGATAGAACATATCCAAATAAGGAAAAATATCTTGTCGAGCAAAATTCTCACCCAGCAATAATAATTTTACTTTGGATGTATCCACTGTGCCCGCAATCTTCCGACCAAGCGCCATTCGAGCTTCACCAGGTGTATCAGAAGTAACGAAGATTGTCCTATTCTGACCACCCAATTGTACATCATCCATATGCCCAAGGATAGGTACGGTTGCACCGACATATAACTTACTATTCTTCAGCAAATCATAGCTAAAAACTTGAATAATTGAAGAATTCTTCATTAAATGCTGATCCCAGCAACCTGTTAGCAGAACAATCATACTTATGAGCAAACCAATAACTCTAACTCGCTTCATGACTTATCTGCCCCTTCTGTTTCTGCTTCTTCCATACAATTGCAGCAAGTAACAAGATAACAGGAATCAGAAATTGAAAAATATAATGAGAAAGATTGAAGTAAGGACTAAAGGTGTCAAAGTAATCTTCTCGACTTAACACTAATGCCAGTAAAAATATAAAAATACACACATAAGGTAAAGCAGCACGATGACTTTTACCCTGGAACATACTTGCAAATCCATTACATGCTATGTAAATAGTGGTCATGAGCGAGGTAGCCACATTGATGACCCATATTGAAAGAAAAAACAAATCCATTCGTTCAAACACATTAAAGGAAAATGCCTTGATCATGTAAACGATCGATTCAGGGATATGATTCATATCCTCTGCGCTGACAAAATACATAAGGCTCAAGACAACCAAATAGGTATAATAGGCAACGGTAAAGAGATGTGCAATGGAAACCGCTTTGAGCTTCTGCTTATTCGTCCCCTGTACAAAAGGATATATGAAGAATAGAAGATTAAAACCCATCATAGAGAAGATCGCTTCTTGAGAGCCATTCAGAATTTGGATGGGACTACTCGCGCCAACCGGCAATAAATAAATAAATTTAGCGTCTTTAAGTGAATATGAAACAAGTACGATTAGAACGACAATAAGCGGCAGCACAAGCACAAAAAACCTAATCATGCTCTTGAGAGAATCCTTAGCAATATAAGCACTCGCTAACAATAGTAGCAATAAAATAATCCAATTTGGCGTTCTTTCTAATATCCATCTGTTAATAATTAGACCGTATTGTGCCAGAATAAAGCCACCTTTGACCATTAAATAAACGGCATAACAAAGAACGAGTATTCTCCCGATAAACTTACCCATGATTTCCATAAATATCTCAAACAAAGTTAAGTTCGGATATCTAATCGCAAGCAGCCACATTAGTAAGATAATACCCTCTGTAATTATTCCTGCAACCAAGGTTGAGATCCAACTGTCATTCTCAGCGTGAAGGGCAATGTTATGTGGCAGTGTAAGCACACCTACCCCAATCTGTGTCTGAATAATAGCCAAAATCATTTGCCTTATGGTGATTTTATCGTTTGTTGCGTACATAGTATTTCCATCCTTTGGCCCAAGTTTGCTGAAGCACTCGATTTGGTCTGGCATCAAGAGGTCTAGTGTTAAGCTTCCAAATCGGCAAACGTATAATCGTATCCTTCAAATCGTGAGGCCTGAATGGGGCAAATGGTGATAAATATGGCGTACCGAATGGCTCCAGTTTGCATAAATGTCCTAATACGACAATGGCGACAAGCACAATCCCGATGAATCCGAAGGTAGCCGCTAACAGCATAAAAGGAAACCTTAATAGACGTATCGTTTCGCTCATCCCATGAGTCGGAATGGCATAGCCTGCAATGGCTGTAACTGACACAACAATAATCATCGTATTCGAAATTAAGCCTGCTCGTACAATGGCATCACCTATAACTAAACCTCCAACAATACCAACAGTTTGACCAACCCTAGTAGGTAGACGCAGACCAGCCTCTCGAATAAGTTCTATCGTGATTTCCATAATTAACGCTTCAATTAATGGTGGAAAAGGAACTTTAGTAATCGATTTTTGGATCGTAATGACGAGTTCATCTGGCAATACCTCCAAATGGTATCCAACTACGGCAATATAGAATGCTGGCAATAAGGTCCCGACAAATAAGCTTAGAAAGCGAAGCATCCGAATAAAAGAGCCTACCATCCAACGGCTATTGTAATCATCAGTCGATTGCATGAAAGCAACGAAGGAGACGGGTACAATTAAGCAGGAGGAAAAGCCATCGAGAATAATGACTACTCTACCTTCATTCATATTCGCAATCGCACGATCAACCCGCTCAGTTTTAAGAATTTGGGGGAAGGGGGACCATGAATAATCTTCAATCAGCTCTTCCAGCTGCCCTATGCCATTAACCTGATCCATAAGAACGCCACCCAATCGAATCTTCACTTCATTCACGACATCAGGATTCGCTATGCTCCCCATATATGTGATGGCCAGCTCCGTTTTGACAGTAGTACCGATACTCATAAAATTCACCATCAAATCTGTGCTTCTCGTTGCTTGCCGAATTAAGCTAATATTCGTTCGTAGATTCTCGATAAAACCTTCGTGTGAACCTAGAATAGATTTCTCATCCGTTGGTTCTCCGACTGCACGCTTGTTATCTATATCAATATTAATGGTGATCAGCTCATGGCTGCCCTCCAAACCAATGATACAAGAACCTTTAAGAATCCCTTCTTCAGCCAGAGTGATATCCTTTACCAAGGGATAGTTTGTAAAATCCCCGTATTGCTGCTGCAATCGTCCTAATTGATCAGGCACAATCTCCAAATCATCACGCAGCAAAAACCTCTCATAAATGATCTTATATAGCTTATCTTTATCGATTAACGTTTCCATATAAGCAACAAAGCCGGGAATTTGATTGCATTTTACATCTTTGATAATAAAATCATCCATGCTTCCAAATCTGAGTTCAAGCTCTGCTTTATATTCAGCACAAGTCATTTCGGTATGGATCTGGTCTTCGTAATTCACGTTGTAGTCTCATCCTCCCCCAAGACAATAAACCCGCATATTCCTGTTATCTCATTTTCTGTCAAGAGTTGGATTAATATGCATCAAACAATCTCATCACAAAGAAACGGACACCACCTATTCAAGATGATATCCGTTCTAGCTCAATCCGATAGGACGCTAAATCATGCTTCAATACAAATCCAGCCTTCAAGTAAACATGAACTGCCTGTACATTATCAGAAGCTACACAGAGCGTCGTTTCTTCAATCCGTTTCTCTATAAATAAATAATCCAGCGCCCTCTTTATAAGGTCAGCACCAATCCCTTGTTTGCGATATTCAGGTGAAACGGCAATGAACTCGATTGTACCTTCTTGGAATTCAGGATCAGATATGACATAGCAATAGCCTTGCAACTTACGATCAGAAGTCACAGCAATGTAAACTCTGTTATCTGAATCAAGACGAGCTATAATTTCTTGCCCAGCATAATAGGTATTCGGGAAAGCAGCATCATGAAGCGTTATAAACGATGAATAGAGTTCTGGTATAAGTTCGAAATAATCGTTATTCGTTAACCGACTAGTCGAAGCACTTCGATGTGCACATAGCACGATATGATTTCCTTTGTTAATACCATTAACCTTCTCCATGAGTTGTTTCGCGTAACGATGCTTCACATTATAGAATCCAAATAACGTATCCACATGATGTTTGATTGTCTTAACTCCCGTATTCCATAATGGAATCGCAATCGTGAGCCAATCCTGCTCATCCTTGATGAAGGGCCCCCACACTTCCGCTTGCCTCTTCTCAATATCTACATCGAATCCAATAACTCCTAATATTTCGTTATTGCGATAAGCAACAAATACAGAGTCATTCAGAGCTAATTCACTAAATTCATTCATAAGCGTCTCTTCAATCTCTTCTTCTTGTTCACCGCAAAAGCCTACATGATGGTGAGCTTGTTGATTAAGCGCACTTATAAAGCTAGCTACTTCACGGATATTCGTCATCTTCCCAATTGTGATCACTTGTCTATTTCCCCTCTACTATTTCTGACCCTAATATACCAGATACATCAAATTTACGTCATTCAAGATATTCGTTTAACAGAATAAAAAACGACTTATCGCATTTGATAAGCCGTTCTTTTGAGATAGGTTTACTATTGTATTACTTTGTCTGAACCCATTCTTCTTTACGATCCTTCTTGACATATGTGTGCTCTAGTGACGCTTCCTGAATGTTGCTGTATGCCCAGTGTTGCTCGGACACGTCGTTCCATTTGCTTGGTGCGCCCGTTAGTGGCCCTCGACCAAGAAGCATATTGATCAACGCCACTGCTTCTGCACGAGAGAGTGTCTGATTCGGTCGGAACGTACCATCTTGGTAACCGCTCAGCTTACCCACTGAGCTCACTTGCATGATAGCTGACTCTGCCCAATGTCCGGCGATGTCGGGAAAACTCACTTTGTTACCTTGCTCGCTGCTTGTGCCGAGAAGCCGAACTGCTACGCTCGCCATTTCACCGCGCGTAATCGTTTCTTCTGGACGGAATCGTCCGTCTGGGTCTCCGCTCATAATACCCATTCGTGTTGCCTTGTCGATTGCATCACTTGCCCAGTGAGAGCTATCTACGTCGTTGTATTTTGTTACCTTAGACTGTTTATCCGATTTGTCGAACACGCGAGTCAACATCGCTGCCATCTCTGCACGCGTTATCGGCTTCTCTGGTCCAAACGTGCCATCCAAATATCCGTAAATATACGGCTTATGTTGCTTATTCAGCCCTTCAAGATCAATGATCGTGAATGTACTGAACTTGTTGATCGTAATCTGTATTCCGAGTTTTCCGCTCTTATCATACGGAACGATCTCGCCTTGAACTACTTCTTTCTCACCATCACTATGCTCAATGAACACGCCGAGATCTGCTAGTTGATCTTCTGTCACGTCTTCAGGCAATGGCAACACTAGTGTTACTGGGCGGCTTTGCATATTCGTCTCGATCGTCATCGGACGGCCGAGCACTGTGATCGTCGCACTGCCCGCGAATTCGCGCACGACTTCTTCTGTTTTGGCGCGTTGCTCTACCGCTTTGCGTTCGTTCTCCTGCTTAATCGGCACAAGACGGAAATACATGTCATCCGCCAGTCCTCTCATAGAGTCTGCCGGTATGATGATGCGTCCATTCGGTGTCATAATCTCCAGATCTATGCCCTTGTCAGCGAGCTTCGCAAATGATGCCTTCGGCAACTTCACGTTCAACTCCGAAACTTCATCCTTCGCGTCGGGAATGACGATCTTTGCAGATTTCGAGCCTGCCGCTAACAACTGCTCAATCGTCTTATCCGCTTGCGCTGGCGTATACGTCACTTCATCTTTCTTACGTCCATTCGCATCTGTTGTACGCTTGATCGTAGCTTTGGATACAACGTCACCACTATTCGCCCCGTTCTCGACGTCTATGGTGATGATTTCTTCCTTCGGTCCTGCGGTTCCACTACTTGTGCTACCACCGTTCGTGCTTCCACCACTGCCTGTACCACTACCGTCACCACTACCCGTTTTCTTATCAACGGTCACTTCAAAGGTAGTAGTCTTTCCATCAATTGTGACTGTGAGAGTCTGTTTTCCAAGTTTTGTTTTATCCAAGCCCGTGATATCAGTAAGGGTTACATTCATAATCGCTGTTGTGTCATCATCATAAGTTCCTGTAACTACAAGCCCTGTAGGGTCAAGGCTTTCACCAACATTGTAAATTATTTTTGTTGGTGGGGTTGTAACTTTGATGCTTACAAGTTTCTTCTCAACAGTCACCTCGAAGGTTGTGCTTTTTCCATCAATTGTGACTGTGAGAGTCTGTTTTCCAAGTTTTGTTTTATCAAAGCCCGTGATATCAGTAAGGGTTACATTCATAATCGCTGTTGTGTCATCATCATAAGTTCCTGTAACTACAAGCCCTGTAGGGTCAAGGCTTTCACCAACATTGTAAATTATTTTTGTTGGTGGGGTTGTAACTTTGATGCTTACAAGTTTCTTCTCAACAGTCACCTCGAAGGTTGTGCTTTTTCCATCAATTGTGACTGTGAGAGTCTGTTTTCCAAGTTTTGTTTTATCAAAGCCCGTGATATCAGTAAGGGTTACATTCATAATCGCTGTTGTGTCATCATCATAAGTTCCTGTAACTACAAGCCCTGTAGGGTCAAGGCTTTCACCAACATTGTAAATTATTTTTGTTGGTGGGGTTGTAACTTTGATGCTTACAAGTTTCTTCTCAACAGTCACCTCGAAGGTTGTGCTTTTTCCATCAATTGTGACTGTGAGAGTCTGTTTTCCAAGTTTTGTTTTATCAAAGCCCGTGATATCAGTAAGGGTTACATTCATAATCGCTGTTGTGTCATCATCATAAGTTCCTGTAACTACAAGCCCTGTAGGGTCAAGGCTTTCACCAACATTGTAAATTATTTTTGTTGGTGGGGTTGTAACTTTGATGCTTACAAGTTTCTTCTCAACAGTCACCTCGAAGGTTGTGCTTTTTCCATCAATTGTGACTGTGAGAGTCTGTTTTCCAAGTTTTGTTTTATCAAAGCCCGTGATATCAGTAAGGGTTACATTCATAATCGCTGTTGTGTCATCATCATAAGTTCCTGTAACTACAAGCCCTGTAGGGTCAAGGCTTTCACCAACATTGTAAATTATTTTTGTTGGTGGGGTTGTAACTTTGATGCTTACAAGTTTCTTCTCAACAGTCACCTCGAAGGTTGTGCTTTTTCCATCAATTGTGACTGTGAGAGTCTGTTTTCCAAGTTTTGTTTTATCAAAGCCCGTGATATCAGTAAGGGTTACATTCATAATCGCTGTTGTGTCATCATCATAAGTTCCTGTAACTACAAGCCCTGTAGGGTCAAGGCTTTCACCAACATTGTAAATTATTTTTGTTGGTGGGGTTGTAACTTTGATGCTTACAAGTTTCTTCTCAACAGTCACCTCGAAGGTTGTGCTTTTTCCATCAATTGTGACTGTGAGAGTCTGTTTTCCAAGTTTTGTTTTATCAAAGCCCGTGATATCAGTAAG
>NZ_SKFG01000009.1 GCF_004344915.1 Paenibacillus albiflavus
AACTTCTCCAATCTCAGTAATAGGCGTAGAGCTGGATGAAACCGATTTAACATTAACTGGCATCGGGTCAACCAAGCAATTGCATGCAACTGTATTGCCAGTGGATGCAACCAACAAGGCTGTCACATGGATTTCGAGCAATGAAATGGTAGCGACAGTAGATCAGGATGGCTTTGTTACAGCGATAAGTAAAGGTGCAGTTGTAATCACGGTAATGACAGACGACGGAGGATTTACAGCGACAAGTACAGTAACGGTAGAGGCAGGAACAACTTCTCCAATCGCAGTAACAGATGTAGCAATTGATCAACCAACAGTGACGATACCAGGTAAAGGATTATCCGTGCAGTTGAATGCCATAATTGAGCCAGCGGATGCAACCAACAAGGCAGTAACTTGGAGTACAAGCGATCAAGGAATTGCAAAAGTGAACGAAGATGGTAAGGTAACGGCAGTAAGTAAAGGTACAGCTATTATCACGGTAACGACAGACGATGGAGGACTTATAGCGACAAGTACAGTAACGGTAGAAGAAGGATCAACTACGCCAATCGATGTAACGGGCGTAGAGTTAGATCGATCGGAAGTAACATTAACTAACGTAGGATCAAGTGTGCAATTGCACGCAACTGTACTACCAGCGGACGCAACCAACAAGGCAGTCACTTGGAATTCGAGCAATGCTGGGGTAGCGACAGTTAATCAGAATGGCGTTGTTAAGGCAGTTTCATCTGGTAGAGCGATCATTACAGTAACGACTCTTGACGGAGGATTTGAGGCAACAAGCTTGGTAACGGTTAATGTGAATCGTCCTGATCCAGAACCAGAATCACCAGTTGACATTAGTCCTAGCGGTCCGATGAACAGTGGAGGCTCGAGCGCGCCTGCTAATCCAGGAGTTTACGTTGTAAAAAGCAAAGAATTGGTAGATAGTCTCAAGAAAGATAATCCGTCCTTAACGATTCATGGTGTGATTACTGAAATTCAATTTTCGGCTGGAACATTGAATTTATTCTCGGGAAGGAATCTTGAGATCATATTAGACCAAATTACCTTTGTCGTTTCTTCTGACTTGATGAATAAGCTTGCAAGCCAATTGTCACAAGCGGATCTGAAATCTGGCACAGTAAGCATTAAAGTGAATCAATTATCCCAGATGCAATTAGCTAACTTGCTTAACGAGTTGAAGCATTCGGATGGAGAATCGTATAAAGCTACATCTCAGGCTTTCGATATCCAATTGATTCTTAACAAGAATGGCAAGCAACCGGATCAAGTGACGCAGCTTCCTTCGCCAATGACCGTTAAACTGAAGATGGATCCATTAATGAATCCGAGGCTTATGGGCTTCTATTACATCAACAGTTCAGGTAAGCCTGATTATATCGGCGGCACTATCATAAATGGCGAATTCATAGTAGAACTCCATCATTTAAGCAGGTATGCTTTGATGGAATACCATAAAGTGTATGCGGATGTTAGCGAATCACATTGGGCGAACCTTGCTATTCAGGAATTAGCAGCGAAACATATCGTTAGTGGTACTTCAGAACAGTTGTATGAACCGAATCGTGAAGTATCTAGAGCGGAGTTTGCAGCTATGTTAGTCAGAATGCTTAATCTCCAATCAACAGGTAAGTCTACGTTTGTGGATGTTTCAACAGATAAATGGTATTCAGAAGCTGTCCTTGCTGCTGCTGAGGCGGGAATTGTCTCAGGGACAGGAGATAACAGATTTAATCCAGAAGCCAATATTTCAAGAGAAGAAATGATTGTTATGTTAATGAGAGCTTATGGAATAAATCACAGGGATACATTGCCAAGTCATTCATTGGCTACATTTGCTGATGATACGCAAACCGCACCGTGGGCGCTGCAAGCTGTTCATGCGGCAGCTCAATTAGGTTTAATCAAAGGATATGCAGATCATACATTCTCCCCTCAAGCAAATACAACAAGAGCGGAAGCAGCGATGGTTATTGTTAATCTGCTAAACCATATGAAGTAAAATGTGAGTATGGAGAGGTCAGGTAATGACTGGACGTAGCGAATAGCTATTTCCAGTCTTTACTCTTAATCAAGGAGGGCCAAAAATTGAATTATGTACCTGGTCAAAGCCATATCAAGCCGACAAGCTTAGCCAAGCTTTGTCGCGATATGGTTGTTGTTCTAATAAGTTTCATTCTCGTTATGTTACCTTTATCCCGTGTTGCAGAAGCACATGCCTATAGCGTTGCCTATTCGACTTTAGTGCTTAGCCCAGACCGAACAGAATATCAAATTTCGTTTGATGAGCTAACGATAAGAGAAGAGCTAGAGCTAACGGGTGTAAATGTGAAGATAGATCAGGAACAGCTGCAAAAAGGGGATTCACGCTTAAAGGACTGGATCAATCAGAATTTAACTGTGGAAATTGATAATCAGCAAGCGAAGTATGAGATTCTAAGCACAAGCTTGGAGAATGTGAAAGACAAGCCTTTCGTTGTATTCGATCTTAAGCTTCCTAAATTAGAAGAGGGTCAGACCTTTTCGATTAAAGATAACTTTTTTAGCCGGGGAGATAATGGTGCCAATTATGCAAACTTCGTAACCATCGACTATGGGAACCAGAAGACGGCTAATGTGCTTCAGGGTCAAGATCGGGTTTTGACGATGATTTACAACATTAACACGCAAGAGCAGGGGACCGATTCACAAAGCGGAGTTACTGAAGGTGCTGGAACAGCTGAGCAAGCAGGGGCATCTGCTGAGCCTAGCGGAGGAGTGGAAGTGTCGACTAATTGGTGGTCCTTTATCAAATTGGGCATGAACCATATTTTATCTGGATTTGACCATCTATTATTCATTTTCGCTTTACTTTTGGGTAAACAGACGTTTAAACAGTACGCAGGTATTATTACTTCATTCACAATCGCGCATAGCATTACATTGACTTTGGCTGTGCTTGGCTGGGTTGATTTACCTGGATATATTGTGGAGCCCGCAATTGCCTTCAGTATTTGCTATGTCGCTGCGGAGAATATGCTCCGACAGCAGATTAAATACAGATGGTTGATTACATTCGCATTTGGACTTATTCATGGTATGGGCTTTGCAGATATTCTTAAGGAAATGAGCATACCAACCAAGCAGTTAGCCATATCTTTGATCAGCTTTAACGTCGGAATCGAAATTGTGCAGTTAACCATCGTTGCGATCGTTCTGCCGATCTTGATTTATTTTCGTAAATTTGCATCGTATAAGCATGCGGTCGTATTTACTTCTTCAATTATCATTTTGGTTGGAGGATTCTGGTTTATCCAGCGAGTGTTCTTTTAAAAAGATTGGCTGCCCCGAGAGTAGATGATTCTACGGGGCAGCCTTTTTTGGCGGTATAAGATTTATTTGCCTACACCAATTAACATCGATAATATTCCTGCAGCAATTAATGGGCCGACTGGTACGCCACGGAATACTGCTACACCAATTAAGGTTCCGATTAGAAGCCCTGAAATAATGGAGGGGTCGTTACCCATCAGCGTTACTCCTCGGCCGCCTAAATAGGAAACGAGTACGCCAATCCCGATGGCTAATAGTGATTTCCAGTGGATGAACGATTGAAGAACAGATTGCAATGAGATGCGTCCGCTTGCGATCGGTGTCATGACGCCAATTGTCAAAATAATAATTCCAACTGTAACGCCGTATTTCTCTAACCATGGAAAAGTTTGATGCAGGTTCGTAACTCGAAGAAACAGTAAGATAATCATGGCAATGGAGACTGTCATATTATTGCTTATGACACCCAAACCAGCAAAAAGTAATAAAATTAATGCACTTGCGTCTACGTTAGCCATTCTAGAAGCTCCTTGTGTATATAAGATCGGTATAGTTGCCTTATAATTAAGTATGCACAAATATCCATTTGTTGAAAATGAATTTTGTTCTAATTATGATATAATTCGATTATCGCATATTCGAAGAGGGGATGAAACCATTGCAGAAGATTGATAAGAAGGCTGTTGGGCTTGCTTTAGAAACTTATCAAGGACAGAAGGCTTATATACACGCGGAAGTCATTCCTGGTGGATTTCTAAGAAATATATCGGTTCAAATTATACAAACTTATATTGCAGGCGACGGTCCATATCGTATAGCGCTGCGTACAGAGAATGAGGGTTGGATTCGAATGGAGAATTTAACCGACTATGAGATCGATGAACAAGGAAGGCTTCTGATTGCAGGCCATGACGATCAGGGACGGATCATGACAGCATTCGAGCTTAGTTTAAAGCCGTTTCTGTTCGGTGAGGAGGTATAAAGGATGGGAAGTCGCCGAATATTGCTCGTATTAGCTCATCCAGATGATGAGTCATTTATTTGTGGTGGAACATTAGCGAAGTATGCTGCTGAAGGGGTTCAAATAACACTCGTCTGTGCAACGAAGGGTGAAATGGGTAGAAGAGTTGGGATTCCGCCCAGTGTAACAAGAGAAACGATGTATAAGGTGAGGGAACGGGAGCTTGAAGAAGCATGTAAAGCGCTAGGCATTACGGACCTTCGATATATGGGCTTAATCGATAAGATGGTTGAATTTGCCGATGAGAAGTATATGATTGAGCAGATTGCTGAAGTGATGAGAGAGCTTCAGCCAGATGTTGTATTAACCTTCCATGAACGCTACGGGGGGCATCCTGATCATTGCGCGATAGGGAAGTTCTGTACTGCGGCGTATAAGCAGGTGAACAAACTTCCGCATATTTCAGGTAAGCAATCATCGCTGTATTTCATCTCCATTGGTGAGCGTTTAAAGCTGAATCCTGAGAAATTTGGATACATGCCAGAACAAATTACCGAAATTGATATTAGCGGATATTTGGATCAGAAGCTGAAGGCGTTTCGAGCTCATCGCTCGCAATCAGAGATTGAGCGCTGGGTATGGATGCCTGATCAGCAAGCGATTCAGAAGTTTATTAAGCGTGAATACTTTATGCAAGCCGATGGACATGCAGGACGTAAGAAGAATGATTTGTTTTCGAATTAACGATGTTTAAAATAAGGATGGCTGCTGTTTATGCAGTCATCCTTATTTGCTGTGGTACTGAATTTATTGGCTTCACTTCCTAAAGAAACTAACATGCATGATACTAATTGTGCATATAGAAAGTAATGAAGGAACTAAAAAATTCATGATGAATTAATTAAGTGGGAGGCATGCGGATGAAAGGTATCGTCTGGCTGCGAATTGCTGTTGTCTATTTAGTGATTGGTGTCTGCTTTGGAATGTACATTGGTATGGCGGAATTATTCGACTTGGCAAGCGTACACGCTCACATTAATCTTCTAGGTTGGGCATCACTTGGGCTAGCTGGCCTTATGTATTGCTTATTTCCTGCAGCAGGTACGAGTAAATTAGGTGTTACTCATTTTTGGCTTCATAATATCGGATTGCCTGTAATGGTTATTGGCCTCTATCTAAAAATTGAAGATATCACTACATTTCCATTAATCCCGATTGGCGGTTCGCTTGCTATTCTAGGCATCATTGCATTTGCCTTTAATGTATTTATGAATATGAAGGAAAGTCAAGGCGCAAGAGGCTAATCTGGAGGCATTTGTAGGCCTAAGAATGATTGCGTTTACAACCAATCATTCTTTTTTTTATCAAATTTCACATTATTGTTATAAGGCAGGTGAAAGATGTGTGGAGTATTGCCTTAGTCTAGATGGAGGAGGAACGAAGCTTGCAGGAGTTCTTTTTGACAAGCAGTATAATCTGATCGCTAGTGGTAGGGGGCAATCGATTAATTATGTGAAGCAAGAAGAAATTCTGGAGACGATTCACAAATGTCTGGATGAATGCTTGTTTAGTCAGGATGTGCAAGTGCTTAATCGCGTATATATCACGATGCCAGCTTCTGCGGATCTTGTATTAAAGGTGCTGCAAGAGAGAGTCGAGGTTGCCGAAATTGTTCATCTAAACGAAGGGCTCATGAGTCTTCTCGCTGGTCTGCAATGTATGCAAGGTGTTGTTGTGCTTGCAGGTACCGGTTCAGGGGTTTTTCAGATAGATCATGAAGATTGGCGGCATATTGGCGGCTGGGGGAACCTGCTCGGAGATGAAGGAAGCGCTTGCTTTATCGGAAGAGAAGGGATCAATGCAGTCCTGAGAGAATATGAACATAGAGGCGAAAGAACGGTAATTCGAGATTTGGTGGAGCAGGAATGGAGCTGCAGCAATAAGCAGGAGCTTCTGGATTGTGTGTATCAAACGGATAAACCACGCAATAAAATTGCCTCTGTATCCATCCTTGTTGCTCGGGCAGCATTAAGCGGGGATGAGCACGCGATCCGTATTTTTGAACAAGCAGGTGCCTTATTAGCATTGCAGACTAAGGTAATTTTGGAACAAATGCCAGCCACTAGATCTACTCCTATTATGATTGCTGGGAGCGTTTGGAAGGGTTGCGAGGGTATGCTGAGTTCCTTTCGGAATGAATTAAACGCACAATATCCAACTATAGAAGTTCAAGTTCCTTTGTTCGAACCTGTTGTAGGCGGGGTAGTTGCTCAATACTTGCAGGGGAATGCACAGATAACACCTGAATTTATATCGCATCTTTCGCAGCAATATAGTAAGTATTTATACATATCATCCTAGAGAGAAGGTAGCTTCATGTTAGCTAAACAATATTTTGCAGAAATTCATCGCATTCTTACTGAGGTTGAAGAAACACAGCTAGGACCTATTCAGCAGACCGCTGAGAAAATCGTGGAGACGACGCTTCAGAAGCGGAATGTGTATATTTTTGGTAGTAGTCATGCAGGTATTCTAGCACAGGAAATGTTCTATCGGACAGGTGGCCTCGTCATCATTAATCCGATTCTTGCTCCTGCATTGACGCTTGATGTACGTCCCGTCACACTTACTTCAAGCGCGGAACGACTGGAAGGATACGGACAATTAATCGTAGATAGCGTGAACGTCGAAGCGGGTGATCTTCTCATTGTGCATTCCGTTTCAGGACGTAACGGGGTTCCGATTGATGTAGCCCTTCGTGCTAAACAGTTAGGTGCCCACGTGGTTGCCATTACGAATTTAGCCTACTCGAATCAGGTCTCATCGAGACATTCTTCTGGCAAGCGCTTATGTGAAGTAAGTGATATTGTGATTGACAATTGTGGTTGTTATGGAGATGCTGCGATTGAAGTTCCTCCATTTACCGAGAAGGTTAGCCCGACTTCAACCGTGATCGGCGCAGCGATCCTGAATGCCATTGTGGCAAACGTTGTTGAGATTTTTGTTAAACGGGACATGGATCCACCAGTATTCGTAAGCGCGAATATGGATGGCGGGGATGACTACAATCAAACGATGCTGAGTAAATATAAAAGTCAAATCAAATATATGTAGATGGGAGCCTAATCCAATGCTAATGGATCGTTATTTTGAACGGATTCAGCAGCTTCAGGAGACGATTAGAACAACTCAGAGAGAAGCGATTGTAGAAGCGAGTACAGCTATTGCCAAGGCAGTAGCACGTGGAAATGCAGTGCATTTATTCGATACGGGTCATATTGTGGATCACGAATTAATTACAAGAGGCGGCGGACTGATGCTGTATAAACCGCTGCGTTACACGTTCACAGTAGATAATCCTGTACGCAAGCGCGATTCAGGAGATAAGAATAAGTCGATGGAAGGGCACGGCGACTATATTCTGCGGGCATCGAACGTACTGCCTGGAGATGTACTGATTATAGGTTCAGTCTCTGGTAAATCAGCGGATGTCATCGACCTGGCCCTGGCTTCCAAGGCATATGGCGTGACCGTTATTGCACTTACTTCAATTGATTATTCTACGCAAGTGAAGTCCACCCATTCTTCAGGTTTAAGATTATTTGAAATTGGGGACATCGTGATCGACAACTGTGCGCCACTTGGAGATGCCATGATGGATGTAGAAGGACTGGAACCTCGAATTATTCCTGCGTCTGGTCTTTCGGCAGCATATATCATGTGGGCGGTTACGGCAGAGGTCATCGAGCAATTAATGGCGAAGGGGATTAAACCATCTATTTTCAAAAGCTATAATAATACGGACGGCTGGGAATACAACGCTAGGCAGAATATCATCTATGAGGAAAAAGGGTATTAAACTCCCATTTCCCAATAATTCAGATAAACCCTCTTGCCAAAATGAACCTATTTGATGTAAGGTATAGTCAATTACATAAGAACCGCCGGGAGCTTGAGTGAGTCTTGCTGAGAAAGTAGCCGTAAATCCGCTACTGACCGTTAATCTGAACTGGATAATGCCAGCGTAGAGAACCGTGTTGAAATATGCCCTTTTCAACCGTCTGTGCATCCAGACGGTTTTTTTATGTAAATTTTAGCTGATAAAGGGAGAGTAATATGTTAAACGATCAAGAAAAAGTGAGCAAAGCATTAAAGTTTTCAGACATTCTGATCACTGTCATGGTGGCGATTGTATTCGGTCTTATTTACAAATTCTGGGGTAGTGTGTATGGTGTAGTATCCCCATTGTTTTTAAAAGCAGATCAACTTACTTATGGTATGTGGTTTATTGCAGGTCCAATCGCTTTCTTATTAATTCGCAAACCGGGAGTTGCACTGCTTGCTGAGCTGGCTGCATCCAGCGTATCTGCGCTAATCGGGTCGGAATGGGGCATTCAAACGTTTGTTTATGGCATCGTACAAGGGCTTGGCTGCGAAATTATTTTTGCTTTATTCTTATATCGGAATTATAGCTTGATCGTTGCTGGAGTTGCAGGCTTAATGTCAGGGGTTGGCTCATTTGTAGTCGATCTCGCTTATGGATATGCGAATTATGAGTTATGGATGCTCGTTTACAAATATGGCTTGCGCATGATTAGTTCATTTGTAATTGCGGGAGTATTCGCCTACTTACTGGTGCGTGCGCTTGAAAAGACAGGGGTCACGAAGCTAATAAGACCTGTATCGAAGTCAGAGTATGCTTCTTTGAATGATTGATTGCAATGAATACGAATGCAGTAGTCGAAGTAAGGAATTTACGTCTTAAGTTCCCCGGAGAAGCTTCCTTGATGTTCAAGGATCTCTCCATTACCGTACCTGAAGGGCAAAAGGTTCTACTTCTAGGACCTAGCGGTTGCGGTAAATCAACTTTGTTGCAGGTGTTAAGCGGAATCATTCCTAATTCCATTGAAGTACCGTTAAAATATGATGAAATTCAGCGTTCTGCGTCTTGGGGCTTCGTGTTCCAAGATCCAGATACGCAGTTCTGTATGCCGTATGTTGATGAAGAGTTAGCCTTTGTGCTGGAGAACTTATCTGTTCCTCGGGAACAAATGAAGGAGCGAATTCATCAAGCTTTAGCCAGTGTTGGCCTCCTTTTGGAAGACCCACACACCCCAATTCAGACATTGTCTCAAGGGATGAAGCAGCGACTGGCGCTTGCTTCGATTCTACTGCTTGAACCAGACGTCATTTATCTGGATGAACCTACAGCGTTGCTTGATCCTGAAGGCACAGTGGAGATCTGGAATACGGTTAAATCCATAGCTTCTTCCAAAACAATCATTATCGTAGAACACAAAATTGACCAGATTGTTGACCTAGTGGATCGCATCGTTCTATTTAATCACGCTGGTGAAATAATTGCGGATGGCGTACCACATGAGATTTTTCAAAAGAATAAGCAGGAGCTTGTCCAATTCGGCATCTGGTATCCTGAAGTCTGGGAAGATTATTTAAGCTCTGATAAATATCAGGCTTTGCAGCAGCAGTATCATGCTGAGCTTGCGCTTGCAAATGAGTTAGAGCATACTCGTGAGCCTGTCATTAGGCTTCAAGAATTTAGCGGTTTCCACGGTGATGTGAGAAAAATACATGTTCCTGAAGCTGTTCTATATGCAGGAGAATGGCTTGCGATCGTTGGCTCTAATGGTGCGGGTAAGAGTACATTCCTTCAATCTTTGATGCAATTGCTTCGAACGGAAGGACTTTATCAAATTGAAGGTGAACAGATCGTTCAGACGACCAAACGTATTCGGAAGCAGATCGTTCCCAGTCAGCTTGCTTTCGTGTTCCAGAATCCTGAAATGCAGTTTATAACGAATTCGGTAAATGAGGAAGTATCTTTTTCCAGCTCAAATGTTCCTCTTTCTGGTAATGATTCAAATGGAGATATTCAAGCACTACTGAATAAATTCGATCTTGCAGGATTGGGAGAGCGGCATCCGTATCAGTTGTCAATGGGGCAGAAGAGACGACTTAGCATTGCTTCTTCGATTTTTGGTGGACAGAAGATAGTGCTATTAGATGAGCCAACCTTTGGTCAGGATGCCCGAAATACATTTGCTATATTGGAAATGATTGAAGGATTGCGTCTGGAAGGCGCAGCTATCGTAATGGTTACACATGATCTGCACATTGTTCAGCATTATGCTACAAGGGTTTGGACAATTTCAGAGGGGCAGCTCATCGATTCTAGGTTATCAGGCAGGGGGGGTACGAATGGGGTTCTTTACACCGCAGAGAATAACATGGCTCTACCATGTTAATCCCGCCTTTAAATTTATCGTTTTTGTCCTGTTGTTATGCGTGGCATTAATCAATCGTAATTTTGAGTTTGCGCTTAATCAGATGATCGTCTATTTACTCGTATTAATTTTATTTTGTGGGTATTCGTGGAAAAAGACAGCGCTATTGCTTCTTCCATTCTTATTTGTCTTCATGTCAACGGCAACATCTATGATTCTCTTCGGGAAGGGAGAACATATGTGGTGGACATGGGGGCTTATTCGCATTTCGGAGGAAAGCTTCTTTCGAGGTATGGTGCTGGGGCTTAAGACATGCAGCTGCGGCATGATGGGGATGGTGTTCGCTCTAACTTCTAAGCCGATTCTATTCTTCTATGCGCTTATGCAGCAATTCCGTATGCCGCCTAAATTTGCTTACAGCTTCATTGCATCTATCCGAATGCTTCCTATGATAATGGATGAATTCCACATCCGATCGAACGTTTTGAAAATAAGAGGCAAGCGATATGCTAGAGGAGTTAAAGGATGGTATCAGCGTCTTAGTCAATATGCAATTCCTCTGCTTGCCCAAAGCATTCGCAGAGCGCAGCGTGTTGCCGTTGCGATGGAAGCCAAGCGCTTCCAAATGAGCTCAAGCAGATCCAGAACTTATTACTATACAACTTCCTATTCGCGTTTTGATGCTGCATTTATCGCCGTCATGCTTTTTCTAGTAACATTTGCCTTTGTGTTAAGCGATTAATCCAATCATAATCGACCTTTGGAAAAAAATGATATTAATGCGAATCCAAAGTAGTGTATGATACGTATAGGATCATATAATAACTGCATAAGGTGGTGATCGTATGAGTATGTGGATCATTTGGCTTGTTGCCGGTATTCTATTAATTATTGCCGAGATGCTGACGTTATCCTTCTACATGCTGTGGATAGGAATTGGCGCTCTGGTCGCAGCTGCAATCGCTTTCTTCCTTCCTGATGTGTATTTATGGCAGGTCATAATCGGTGGAATTGTGGTTATTGTTCTGACGGTATTCACTAGACCGCTAACTCGCAAAGTTCGACACTCCAAAGGCTTTAAGGATGCCATAGATGAACTTGTAGGCAAGCAAGGTGAAGTTATACGTGATATAGAGACAGGTTCACTCGGTATTGTAAAAATCGGTAATGAAACTTGGAGTGCATCGGCAGATGATGTCATTGCTGAAGGTAAACATGTTATCGTTATTGAACGGTCAAGCGCTGTAGTTAAAGTGAAACGTATGGAGGAGATGTAGACGATGGAATTGTGGATTATTGCTATTATCATTGTGTTATTTGTCGTCGTAGTTGCAGCATTAACGGTCAAAATTGTACCACAGCAGCGAGTTGGTGTAGTTGAGCGACTAGGTAAGTTCAATCGACTGCTGCATCCAGGGCTTAATATCGTTATTCCAATTATTGATCAAGTACGTAAATACCATGATTTACGTATCCAGCAAGCTAATGTACCGCCACAAACGGTTATTACCAAAGATAATGTGCAGGTACAGATCGATACGATTATTTTCTATCAAGTAGTCGGCCCTGAGCAAGCTACATATGGAATTTCAGACTATGTGTACGGTGTTCGCAACATCTCAACCGCAACGATGCGTCAAATTATCGGTAAGCTGGAGCTGGACGAAACATTATCAGGTCGTGAGAAAATCTCTGCTGAGATTCGTATCGCGCTTGACGAGGCTACAGAAAAATGGGGCGTAAGAATTGAACGTGTTGAAGTCATAGACATTAAGCCTCCGATCGATATCCAGGATTCAATGGATAAACAGATGAAGGCTGAGCGTAGTAAGCGTGCGATCGTACTTGAAGCTGAAGCAGCGAAGCAAGATATGATTCTTCGTGCGGAAGGGGATAAGCAAAGTAAGATCCTAAAGGCTGAAGGGGATAAGGAAGCACGTATTAGAGAAGCAGAAGGCTTGAAACAAGCGCAAGAGCTGGAAGCGCAAGGTCAGGCGAAGGCGATTCAAGCAATTGCTGAAGCAGAACGTGCAAGAATTGAACAGCTACGAGCTGCTGGTCTGGATGAGCAAGTTCTAGCCTATAAATCGTTCGAGGCATTGATGGAAGTTGCCAAAGGTCCAGCTAATAAGGTGTTCTTACCGTCTAATGCAATTGAAACATTGGGCAGCATCGGTGCAATTGGCGAAATGTTCAAGGTGAAGGACGATAAATCATCCAAATAAAATGATATGACAAGGGTGCGCGAAATGATTTCGACACCCTTTTTTTATATTTACTTGACTGTCATATTTTACCTTGGTTAGAATTGTAAGTGAAAAGCTTTGGCTTTTCGTTTGCAATTATTATATAAACCAAGTGGTAGGAGGAGAATGTGTGATTAGAAGGATAACGGTATTATGGATGGCGTTCGTCATGTTAGCTTCATTATCTATTCCAGCATTTGCCGAAGAAGCACAGCCATCAGCAACTAGAGGACAAGTTGTCTCAGCAATTCTTGCAGCAGCTCAAGCATATCATCCAGATATACACAAAGAGGATATCATCAAGGGTTATGAGGATGGGAAACTAAAAGAGGATCAAGCCGTGCAGATGGTTGAAGCGCTAGTTATGGTAAGCAGGGCATTTCCAGAACTTCCGACGCCTGTAGGTAACGATCTTCGAATGGGATCATTCCCAGAGGGATTTACAGATACTCCCGCTTGGGCCAAGGCTGATATCGACAAGCTGACGGCAGCAGGTGTACTCGTAGGGAATTCGGATGGGACATTAGGTGGTTCTGAACCTATTACGCTAGATGAATTACATACGATCATTGCAAGAATTTGGGCACTCAAAGGCACAAATCTGAAAGATGACTTCTTCGAAGTGATTAATAAAGAGTGGCTGAACACTTCGACAATTCCTGACGGGGATATGATGGGAGGCGTATTCAGTGATTTGTCGCGTGAGAACGATGATAAATTAAAGTCAATCTTACAAGGTTTAGTCGGCAAAACGTTTAAAGAGGGAACGAAGGAGCAGAAGCTTGCAGATTATTATACCGCGGCATTAGATTCGAAGAGCAGGAATCAAGCAGGGAGCAAGCCAATCGCGAATTATTTAGCTGAGATTAATAAAGCGACCTCACTTCAGGAGCTTATCCAAGCGGATAATGATCTGGAGAAAGCGACAAGTTTAAGCACCTTATTCAACTTTATGATCTCGGCCGACGCGAAGGATAGTTCTACGAATGTGCTGTATTATACTGGCATGAATCTGGGGCTTGATAAGAATAGCTACGTGACGAATGATGAGAATGCCAAGCAGTTGTATATCGCTTTTATGACGAAACTACTTGTCCTTTCAGGAGAGAAGGAGCAGTTTGCGAAGGAGCAAGCAAGTAAAATTTATGAAATGGAAAAATCCCTTGCAGCTGTATCGCTTGATCCACAAGAGCAAGGTGATGTAACGAAGTATTATAACCCGTATACAATCCAGCAATTTGCTGCTTTATATCCCAATGTAGATATTAAGAACAGTCTCAAGGAAGCAAATTTGCCGCAAGTGGATAAAGTGATCGTAATCGATGAGAAGCAAGCGAAGAAATATGCAGAGTATTTGAAAGGAGATCAGCTGGAGCTGCTCAAATCCTATTCGAAAGTCTGGCTGCTTCAGCATACTGCTTTTAAGCTGACAGATGATTTTAGAAAAGCCGTAAAGGATTTTACGGCAGGTTTATACGGGATTACAGGAGAAAGAACAGATGAAGATTCAGCTATCGATTCAACGAAAGCATACCTAAATGATTATATGGGCCAAATGTATGCAGAACGATATTTTTCAAAAGAGGCTAAACAAGATGTTGAGCATATGGTCAAGCAGTTCATCGCAATTTATAAAGAAAGAATTAAAGCGATTGATTGGATGTCAGAGGTGACGAAACAGAAAGCGATCAAGAAGCTGGAAACGATGCAAGTGAAGATTGGCTATCCTGATCAATGGAAAGATCAGCTAAGCAAAGTTAGTATCAAGACGTATGACCAAGGCGGCTCACTCTTTACGAATGCGATAGCGATCCAGAAAGCGAAGGCTGATGCGATGAAAGCTCAGCTTGGCAAACCTGTAGATAAGAGCGAATGGGAGATGAATGTCTACGAGGTTAATGCATACTACAATCCATTGAACAATGAAATTGTATTCCCAGCAGGAATTTTGCAAGCGCCATTCTATGATATCCATGCGAAAAAAGAAGCGAACTTGCGCGCAATTGGGATGGTAATCGCACATGAGATTAGTCACGCCTTCGATAATAATGGCTCAGCTTATGATGAGAATGGCAATGCGAACAACTGGTGGACGGACGAAGATCAACAGAAATTTATGGAGAAATGCCAAGCAGTTATTGACTTCTATAATGACATTGAAATTGTGCCTGGGGCAACGAATAGCGGATTGCTCACGCTAAGTGAGAATGTAGCGGATTTAGGTGGTATGGCGGCATCCTTGCAAGTTGTTTCAGGGATGGCACAACCAGATTACAAGGTTTATTTTGAAAGCTATGCGAACGTTTGGAAATCTACAATGACGAGAGAAATTGCTGCTTATTTAAGCGCTAACGATGTTCATTCCGCGAATAAAATAAGAGTCAATCGTACAGTCGTTAACTTCCCTGAATTCTATACAACCTATGGCATTCATTCGGGCGATGGCATGTATGTAGCACCTGAACAACGAGTTTCTATTTGGTAAAAAACTGTTTTAGATCAAAGAGGTGTACGCTTATCGTACACCTCTTTGATTTAATTTAAAATTAAATCATTTACAATTTGAAATATTATAGTTAGCATGGAGAGTGGCATTAATTGTGAAATAGACATTTTTATGTGGTATTTTTCACATTAACTTACCAAAGGAGGATATTTAGATGAGAGCAAGAAAATTATTAGCTTTATTCATGGCAATTGTAATGTTCACTGCATTCAGTGTACCTGCGTTTGCCAACGAAACACAGTCACCAGCTACGAGAGGAGAAATAGTTAATACATTATTAGCAGCAGCTGATGTTTATAACTCTGGGATTAATAAAGGAGCCGTTATTAAGGGTTATGAGAACGGAGAGCTGAAAGAGAATGAACCCGTCTTAAAAATTGAAGCTTTAGTCATGTTGAGCCGAGCGTTCGGTGAATTGCCAAAGCCTGCAGGTAATGATCTACGGATTGGAACATTTGGAACCCAGTTTACGGATGTGCCGGCTTGGGCTCAAGGAGATATCTCCAAGTTATCTTCAGCGGGTGTCCTAGTGGGCAATCCTGATGGTACTTTAGGTGTAAATGACTATATGACGATCGATGAATTTCAAACACTTATCGTAAGAATATGGGCACTTGAAGGGTCTAATCTTAAAGATGATTTCTATGAAACAATCAATAAAAAATGGTTAAATTCGTCAACAATTCCGGCAGGAGAAATGATGGGCGGAGGGTTTACTGATCTAGCTGCTTCAAATGATGAGAAATTGGCCCAAATAATGGATGAGCTTATTGGCAAACAGTTTGCAGAGGGGACAAAAGAACAGAAACTCGCAGACTTTTACATCGCGGCACTTGATACAGAAAATAGAAATAAACAAGGAATAGAGCCTATCAAGAAATATTTAACAGCGATCGATCATGCCAAGACTCTTGATGAGCTTGTACAAGCAGATCTTGAGATGGAGAAATCAATTGGTGTAAGTACCTTATTCCAATTTGCCATCATGGGTGATGCAAAGAACAGTAATGTTAATGCCCTGTATTACACAGGATTAAGTAAAGGGCTAGATAAAAATAGTTATGTAACAGACAATGCGAAAGCGAAAGAGTTATACATACAATACATAACTAAACTTCTTGTACTGGCAGGTGAAGAAGAGCCAGCAGCTAAAGCTCGTGCAGAGAAGGTTTATGAGATGGAGAAAAACCTTGCCTCTGTTTCCCTTGATCCTCATGAACAGGGTGATGTTTCGAAATATTATAATCCGTATACGATTGAACAATTCAATGAGCTTTTTAAAGAAGTAGACATGAAACAAGCTATGAAGTCACTGAAAATTGCTAATGCCGATAAAGTGATCGTAGTCGATGTTAAGTCAGCACAGAAAGGTGCAGAATACTTGACAGAAGACAATTTCGAATTACTCAAAGCTTATTCTAAGGTCTGGACACTGATGTCTACAGGTAGTTTACTGTCCGATGAATTTAGAAATGCAGGCGATGAATTTGCTGCAGCAATGTTTGCTATAGAAGGGGATAAGACAGAGAAGGAAATTGCTTTAATGGCAACAAAAGCCGCAATGAGTGATTATTTGGGGCAAATTTATGTAGAGAAACATTTTTCACCTGAGGCTAAAAAAGATGTTGAGAAAATGGTAAAACAATTTATCGCTACGTATGAGCAACGAATTAAAGCACTTGATTGGATGTCGGAAACAACCAAGTCTAAGGCAATCAAGAAGCTAGACACGATGAAAGTTAAGATTGGCTATCCTGATCAATGGGATACTACATTAGATAAAGTAGCCATCAAGACTTATGATAAAGGTGGATCACTATTTTCTAATTCTTTTGCTATAACAGTCGCTCACATGAATGAAGCGAAAGCAAAGCTTGGAAAACCGGTCGATAAGAATAAATGGAATTTGAGTGTTTATACGGTGAATGCGTTCTATAATCCACTTAATAATGAGATTAGTTTCCCTGCAGGTATTCTTCAAGCACCATTCTATGACATTAATGCTAAACCCGAAGTGAATCTTGGGGCTATCGGAATGGTTATAGCTCATGAGATAAGCCATGCTTTTGATAACAATGGGTCAGCATACGATGAACAAGGCAATGCCAATAACTGGTGGACAGAAGAGGATTACACAAAATTCACTGAGAAATGTCAAGAGGTTATTGCGTTCTATAATGGGATTGAAATTATTCCAGATGTGATGAGCAATGGCCAACTTACATTAAGTGAGAATGTGGCAGATTTAGGCGGGATAGCTGCTTCTTTACAAGTCGTATCCCAGATAAGCAAGCCAGATTATAAGGCTTACTTTGAAAGCTACGCAAACATTTGGAAAACAACAATGCCAAAAGAAATTGCAGCATATTTAAGCATGAATGATGTTCATTCATCTAATAAAATTAGAGTTAACAGTACGATTGTCAACTTCCCGGAATTCTATGAAACATATGGCATTCAAGCTGGCGATGGTATGTATGTAGCACCTGAACAACGAGTTTCTATCTGGTAAAAAAACGGTCTTACCGTCTTTAATGGCGGTGAGACCGTTTCTTCTTGTTACAGACGATTATTACTTTAAGCTATCCCAAGTTTTCTGGAATTCATCCAGCATTTGATCTTTGGTCATTTGTTTGCCGATATAAGCTTGCATCGCATCGCCAAATTTTTTACTTGTCGCTTCACCGCCTGGGAATTTGAACCAGTTCCAGGAAAGTGTTTTGCCTTCATTCGAGTATTTAATAATGTCAGCCGCTAATGGACCTACAACAGCTTCATCTACTGGTATCGATTTGAAAGCAGGAATGAATTTAAATTCATTCGTGATATATTTCTTACCTACATCAGAAGAAACCATCCAATTCAAGAATTTCTTCGCTTCGTCTTTAACAGGGGAGTTCTTGTTAATGACCCAGTTATTCGGTACACCTACTTGTAGTTTATCAGAAGCAGCAACATCATCGGATAACGGCATTGGCAGGAAGCCGATTTTAATGTCTGGATTTGTTTTGGAAATTTGAACTTGTGTCCAGTTGCCTTGCTGTGTCATCGCTGCTTTGCCAGTAGCAAAATCAGTTACTTGTGTATTGTAATCGGTTTGAAGCGGGTTCTTGTTCCCGTATTTGATTGTGAGGTCAAATAGCTTAACCCAGTTATCGAATACTTGGTTCCCCGGAATTTTTGCTGTGCCAGCATATAGATCAGCAATGAATTTATCTGGATCTGGTTGGTTAGAGAACGGTGTGTTTACTAAGTGATTACCTAGTACCCACCACTCGCCATATCCGTTAACGAAAGGTGTAATTCCGCTGTCCTGCAGTTTTTGAGCAGCAGCTTCTAGTTGGCTAATTGTTTTGGGAAGCTCCGTAATTCCTGCTTTGGCGAATAGATCTTTGTTATAAATATATCCATAACCTTCAAGACCTACTGGCATCCCATACAGCTTGCCATCCTTCGTCATCGGTGCTCCTGCACCGGGAGCCAGATCCTTCACCCAAGGTTGATCGGATACATCTTCAAGCTGATCAATCCATTGACCAAGATCTGCATATCCTCCATTGTTGAAAATATCTGGCTTGCTTCCGGAGTTAAACTTGGCTTTAAGTGCGGCACCATAATCAGCTCCGCCCCCAACAGTTTCAATTTGGACCTTAACGCCAGTTTCTTTCTCATACTCAGCAACTAATTTGTTTAATTGCTCTGCAATTTCAACCTTGAATTGGAACATTTGGATGGTGACATCCTTCTTAGGCTCGGAATTTGAAGGTGCCTTCGTTCCAGACGCTGTTGTTTCTGGTGTCGATGATTTGGAGCAGCCTGCAGCGACGATCATAATCATAAGTGCAACTAACGCAATAAGTGAAAATTTCTTCATCGTAGAACCTCCCATATTGTATATGTAATTGCTATTTTGTTAAACTCTATCCAGCGAGATTAGCAAGAAGGATAGAGGAATAACCTTTAACCTTTTACTGAACCTGCTGTAATTCCAGCGATAATATGCTTTTGCAGACTCAGGAAGAAAATAACGATAGGGGCAATACCAAGTGTAAGTCCTGCCATCGCTAAATCCCATTGTTTCGTATATTGCCCGAAGAAGGCATAGGTAGCAAGTGGAATCGTCTGCAGCGTGGGCTTATGAAGCATAAGCGAAGGCAATAAATAGTCGTTCCAGATCCATAAGCTGTTTAAGATTACGATCGTAACCGAAATTGGCCTCAGCAGTGGAAAAACAATTTTCCAAAAAAGTGCAAACCATCCGCTGCCATCAACTACGGCTGATTCCTCAATCTCAAGCGGTATACTCTTGATAAATCCGTGATAGAGGAATAAGTTAAGGGATACGCCAAATCCGAAATAACATACGACTAACCCCAGAATGCTATCCATAAGGCCCAACGTGTTCGTTACGCGTACAAGTGGAATCATGATCGATTGGAATGGAATAATCATCGCCGAAATGAACAGCAGGAAGATGATGTTGTTCAGTTTACTTGGATGACGAACTAAGCGATAGGCTGCCATAGCACTAATGAGCGTAAGACCGATATTGCTAAGCACCGTAATTAAGATGGAATTCAGGAAAACTTGCGGGAACTTAATGATTTCCCATACCTTCGTATAATTATCAAAGTTAAGAGCCTTAGGTAAGCTGGCTGTATTGATCACGAGCTCTGAGAAGGGTTTGAACGAGTTAACAAGAACAAAATAGAAAGGAACGAGAAATACAATAGCGATAAGAATGGTCATTAGTTCTAACAAAAACTTGGTCCATGAATAGCTGCGGTTCTCGGTCACTACATTTCAACCTCCTTCTTCTTTGTAATTCTGACTTGAATAATACTGATGATCGCTACGACGACAAAGAATATGAGGGATTTAGCAGTTCCGAGACCATAACGGTTGTTACGGAAAGCTTCTTGGTAAATGTTAAGCGCAACCGATTCAGTCGAGTTATAAGGTCCGCCTTTCGTAAGAGATAAGTTCAGATCGAACATCTTAAATGCCCAAGATATGGTGAGAAACAGGCAAATTGTAAAAGCAGGCATGATCAGAGGAATAATAATTTTGCGAAGAACCGCCCATTTACTAGCACCGTCAATTCTTGCAGCTTCAATCATATCTCTTGGCACATTACCAAGTGCGGCAATATAAATTATCATTAAATATCCTGCGCCTTGCCACACAGATACGATCACAATGCCCCAGAACGCTGTCATTGAATCGCCTAACCACGGTAGATTAAAAAATCCCCAGTTCGTCATTTCTCCGATCGAAGCAAAGCCTTTCACGAATATAAATTGCCAGATGAAGCCGAGAAGCAATCCACCAATGACATTGGGCATGAAAAATACGGTTCTCAGTATATTTTTGGTCTTGAACGCCTGCATAAGAAGCAGTGCAAGTCCAAAGCCAACTAAATTTGTTGCAATAATTTCAGCTAATGAGAATCGAATGGTGAACCAGAATGCATTGCGAAAATCGCTATCATCGAATATAATTTTGCTAAAATTTCCAAAGCCAATGAAGTTGACATTACCACTAACCCCATTCCATTCGGTAAATGCATAATACAAGTTCATCAGGAATGGAACAAGAACAATCGCAATAAAAAATAGCAAGGCAGGGCCGACAAACACCCATTGCTGCATAAACCTGCTCCGAGCTTTCATGTCTCACTTCCCCCTTATAAGTTTAGGATCTATGTGGGTCTAATTTCATTGTAAGCGGTTTAATTGGGATATAAAACAGATTATTCTGCTAATTAGGTGTAAAATTTTGCTCAATGATTTGAAGGAGGCGAATGATTATTTTTCGAGGCAGCTTACGTAATAAATTAATTACATTCGTTATGATCGCCACTATTCTACCGATGTCAACCTTCTTGCTTGTCTCTCATTTGTTTACGAAGGATAAGCTGTCCGAGAAAGCGATTAAGGATAGCGCAAGCTTGATTTATCAAGGGAAAGAGAATATTTCCAATTACATCATGAGCATTTATCAAACGACGAATGTTATTTATCATAACGATACTTTGATGGATATTTTGAAAAATAAGGTCCACGACTATTTTGATGATTCGAGAATTTTTCTGACGGAACAAGAAATTATTCGCAATATTTATTCGATTGGTTATGCGCTGGCAGATGGCAGACAAATTTATCTCTATTTGCAGCAGTCAAACCGTGCTTATCTCATATCGGATGGCCGTTTGGTAAGATCGGATAAAGGGATTTATCCTTATCGTTCCGAATTGAGAAAAGGTGAAAGCAAGGTAATTCCACCACATGCGATGAACAGCTATGGGATGAACATGTTTACCTATAGTGATTCTCTTGTATTGACCTTTGAGCATTCCCTATACGATATCGCATCCAAGACGGAATTAGGCTCGCTTTCTATTGATGTCAAGCTGGATAGGATTCGATCGATTTGCAATCAGCTGCATACGATTAATGAAGAGGAATTATTCGTGATCGATAACCAAGGAATGGCATTGTTTGCGTCAGATAACGCCATGATGGGCAACAAATTAGATCATGATTGGAATAAGCAATTACTAGAGGAGACTCGACTTCACAGCAGTGGATCATTCCGCATGAATGACCCTAATTTTTCGGGTATTTATATTTACGATACGATAGAGACTCCTTATGGGGATTGGACCATCGTGAAACGAATTCCAGATTCCTTCCTGTTCCAGCATGATAGACAAGTGACGCAGATCAATCTGTATATTGGGATTGCTTTTGTATGCGCTGCCATTCTGGTAGCCGTCTATCTCTCGATTAAATTGACTTCACCAATCGGCGAGCTGATCAGTTATATTAACCAGATTGAACGTGGGAATATGAACGTTGAGATTAAGGTTGCAGGCAATGATGAACTCAGCAGCTTAGCGCGAAGGTTCAAATCGATGATGCACACGATTAATGAATTGTTTATGCGGGAGTACAAGCTGGAGCTCGCCAATAAGACAAATGAGCTGAAAGCGCTGCAAGCACAGGTTAATCCTCATTTTCTCAACAATTCTTTGCAATCTATCGGTTCATTAGCTTTGCAGCAAGGAAATCAGCAAGTATATTCATTAATTACGTCCCTAGGCAAAATGATGCGCTACAGCATGAATATGGATGAGACGATCGTATCGCTGAAGGAAGAAATGGATTATGTCACGACTTATTTGAAACTGCAGAAAATTAGGTTCAGAGAGCAATATGAGCAGGATATCGAATGGGATCCGAACATTGAATCCATTCTCGTACCCAAAATGATCGTGCAGCCTATTGTTGAAAATTATTTTAAGCATGGATTTATGGGTGTAGAAGGGAATAATCTGATCCGTATTCGCTGTTACGAGGATGAAATGTACCAGATGCTGGTGATTGAAGTAGTGGATAATGGATATGGGATCGAGGAAGCGGAGCTGCAGCAATTGCGTCGACAGCTCAGCAACAGTCAGGCGGTCATGGGCGAGACGACGGGACATATCGGCTTAGTAAATGTTTATTCCAGACTAAAGCTCTATTATGGTGATCGAGCAACGATGACGATTGAACAGAACGAGCCACGAGGCTTCAAGGTCGTATTACATATCCCAATTTTGCAAAATAAAGGGGAAGTAACTATTGAGAACACTCATTATTGACGATGAGTCACATGTAAGAGAAACGATCCGATTCCTTATCCCTTGGGAAGACTATGGGATCCAGCAAGTGTTGGAGGCGAGTAGTGGTGAAGAAGCGATGCGGATTATCGCAGAGGAGAAGCCGCAGATAGTATTTACAGATATTCGTATGCCTGGCATGAGCGGAATCGAGCTGCTTCAATGGATTCGTGAGAATAGACCTACTACCAAAGTGATCGTAGTCAGCGGATATGATGACTATCAATACATGCGCAGTGTTCTCCAGTACGGTGGATTTGATTATATTCTCAAACCAATTGATGCAGAGGAGCTAACGCAGATTTTTGGTAAAGCGGTGGCTTGCTGGCATAAAGAAGAGGAAGAGCGATCGCAGTCCAAAGAAATTCGCCAGAAAGCGAATCAGCTCAAGCCTGTATTAGCAGATAAACTGTTATCTCAGCTTATTATAGAACCAGCCAAATCCACAACCGAGTTTACAGCAGCGACCAAATTGCTCAAAGAAGACTACTCCTTAAACCCAGACATTAAGGAATGCCGCATTGCCGTTATTGGTTGGGAAATAATAGATGTGAGGCTGCGCAGCAGATTTGTAAACGCAATGGATTTATTACGATTTGCAGTTACGAATATATGTAATGAAATTGTGCAAAGAGAGCAGATTGGCATCGCATTTCAGAATTGGAATCACCATCATGATACGGTGTTGTTGTTCTATGATCGTCTTCAAGAGACAGAGGGACTACTATGTCAGATTGAAA
Source organism: Paenibacillus albiflavus (assembly GCF_004344915.1). Classification (GTDB taxonomy): domain Bacteria; phylum Bacillota; class Bacilli; order Paenibacillales; family NBRC-103111; genus Paenibacillus_AM; species Paenibacillus_AM albiflavus. Next base: position 23,683 of record NZ_SKFG01000009.1, read on the forward strand.
AGGATCTGAACACAGCCTTAGGCGGCTTCTTCTTTATCGGTCTGGGGTTAACACATGTATTCCCTGACAAATTGACACAATCGTATCTGGAGGCGCAAAGCGCGCTCAGACAACGCGATTTAATGAATCATATTTCATATATTCATGTGTATAATGCCGAAGTCAACAATCCATTTACCCATTCGTTATCTTACTATGAAGATAAGTTGTATTTAGCCTTGCAGCAAGGATCGCTGCAATCGATTCAAGCCACGTTGAAAGAGTGGGCATTAGAGGCTGAACAAGCAAGTTTGTTGAATGTGAATCATCTTGAAATGTGGTGGCAGGAATTTGTCATTATGCAGTCCAAATGGATGAAACAGGCGGGGATTGGCATTGATCAGCTTAGGCTCAGTAAGAATAATGATCTAGCTTTTCAACTGCCGCTGAATGAATGGGGAGAAGCTGAGCTAGGATTATGGATTCCTAGGATGGGGAGAATTCTCTTAGAAACTGCACAGTTGCTTAAGCGCAGCAAACCGGCTAATTTGATGCAGGAGATCGAGCGATACATTCGAGTTCATTATGCGGAAGAGCTTAAATTACATCAATTAGCGGAGCAATTTCATATTAGTGCGAGTCATCTCTCCAGAACGTTCAAACAGCAGTTTGGTGAGAATGTAACGGATTATATCGTACGACTACGCATTAGCAGGGCTAAGCTGCTATTGATGAACGATGAGCATAAAATAAGCTCGATCGCTAATCTTGTCGGGTATCAGGATGAAAAATATTTTAGCAAAGCCTTTAAACAGTACGAAGGAGTTTCTCCTAAGCAGTTCCGTTCTGCTCATAAGAAATAACTACAAAACAAAAGCCGAGTACTTCGCTATAAGCGAGCGCTCGGCTTTTGCTGTATATCCTAGAATTTATAACAGTCGTATCATAAATTTTTCGTTATTAAGCTTCAATTTTACTTAACCACTTGGAACCTTTGGTAACGAGAATACGATATAGGATGATGTCCAGAACGATGAAAAGAACAAGAAGACTGCCGAACATGACAAGCATGTTCACATCGAAAAAGATGGACACTGCAACTATGATCCCAGCAACGATAAAATTCACAAGCATGCTGAAAAGGGAATTCATATTTTGTTTTACCGCTTTTTGTTCAGTATCCCAGTTAAGCTTCGGGGAAAATGTATCGATAATCAGGCCGGCGAAGTTGCCGAATAATACGGCTGGAACACTTAGGATTAATAGCTGAACAGCCAGAATAATGGGCAATTTGATTAGAAAGATAGCTATAGGCAGGATCAGTACAACACTGATCATCGAAGTCAAAGCGCCAGTCAGTGCTTTAGCAACTAAAGGCTTGGCATACGGTACAGGTAAATACTTGAGAACGTATAGATTCGAGCCTTCTCTTGATATTGCAGTTGCTGCCGTTGGATTGGCTCCAGCTACAAATAGGAAAAGGGCAAATCCAATTCCAATGATTATTCCGGCAATATTCTCATCTGCCATCAATTGGCTGATTCCTTCTATATTTCCAAGCTTTCCTGATGAGGCAAAGAGCGGTATACAGACAAAGACCGGCGACAAGAAGCTTATGAGTACACAATTTATGAAATACACGGGTGTACGAAGCACCAGCTTTATTTCTTTGATCAGATGAGCTTTAATTGTTGAATTCTGAGCGGTTTGTCGATCTAGCTGTTCATCCGTAACGCGTTCGCGCTTGGATGTTGATTCCGATATACCCATGACGCCTTTGAAATATAACCGTTCTCCCAATATGGCGAACACAGCGTAGACTAGAGCGGATAAGGCTATGAAACCGAGTAAACCAACGAATCCGCGAAGTGCTGTTGCTTCTATTAATGCGGTTGCGCTTAGCTTGGTACTCGGGAACGTATTGGTAATGAGACCAAGCATACTATTGTTGCCCGACAATATCATTTCTTGCAGCTGATCAGGATTCACGGATCTGGAAAATTTCTGAATAAACATATTGATCCCTAATCCGAATACGACCGCGATTACACCGCCAAACAAACGGAAACGATCTTTGTTCTTCGCGATATTCGTAAACCGCATGACGATCATGGCTATTACGGAGCTTAACACAAGCGGAACGATCGGCAAAGCAAGGAAGATGATCAAGGCGTACACATAATAGAGAACACCTGCACCACTTTTAATTCCAAAAGTGATTAGAATCGGCGCTAACAAGAATAGCTCTGTTAAGTACTCGTAGAGTAAAGTAACGATGAATTTTCCTGTCAAAATTTGCGAAGGCTTGAGCGGCAAAGGAAGCAGATGCTCAATGTCTTGCGAGAAATAGAAGACGTTGATGACATAAAAAATCCCAAACGTAAAGATGACAATGCTAGAAATTGTTAACCCAAGTCCCAGAAGCATACTCTCTTGATTCACTTGGGCAAAACTTGTGTACAGCACAGCAATCAGTCCGCTGATCATCGAAATAATCGGGATGAATGCACATAAGAGAAGAACGATATAGAGTACTCGCTTGCTTTTAGTCTTTCCTTTGCCAGTTTTACCGCTACCATTCTTTAATAATGTTTTGGCAAGCAATAAGGTCTTATTCATTGACGGTCATCTCCAGGAATATTTTCTCCATTGATTCATTCGTCTTAAAGTGCTCCTGCATTTCTTTGAATGTACCGCAGAATTGAATGACGCCTTTATTAATAATCGCTATTCGATCACATACCTTCTCTGCAACTTCAAGGACATGTGTAGAGAAGAAGACCGTCTTGCCGCTGTCTGCATGCTCACGCATCATTTCTTTAAGTGTATAAGAGGATTTAGGATCAAGGCCCGTTAAAGGCTCATCCAGAATCCATACTTCCGGATTATGTACTAGTACGCCCATAATGACGGTTTTCTGACGCATACCATGTGAATAGCTTTGAATTGGATCGTTTAGCGCATGCATCATATCGAAGCGCGAGGCGAGTGTATTAATTCTGGCTTGACGCTCTGATTTGCTTACATCATACATATCTGCCATAAAATTTAAATATTCAAGCCCTTTGAGTCGTAAAAATAGATCTGGGCTATCAGGTACATAACCGAATTGCTTTTTAGCTTCTAATGGGTTTTTCAGCATGTCCTTATCATTAATGATGACTTCACCTTGATCTGGTGCAATGATGCCTGTGATCATCTTAATTGTCGTTGTTTTGCCCGCACCGTTTGGGCCGAGAAATCCGAATATTTCTCCTCGTGGAATTGTCAGATTCAGATTAGATACAGCAGCTACATTACCTCCGTAACTTTTGGTTACATTCGTTAAATTTATCATATGTTCCCCTCCTGTTCTTCATTATAGCAGATATATTACTGACGCCAATTCCAAATCTCGATATTGCCTAATTGAAAATCAAATAGATCTGATCCTTCCTTTAGCTTTTCCAGTTCACGAATCGGTCCAGTCACTACAGCTCCGTATATCTTCACACCATGTGTTTTAAGATATTGCAATCTAAGCTTGTCTAATTCTTGTTCATCATAACTCCCATGATTAATTAACCATTCTAAATCAATCAGCGTCTGGGCGGCAGAATCCTGAATAGCTTGTGGATCATTCATTTGTTCAAGTCTGTTTAATCCTTGTTCGGTGTACTTGTTCGCAGGTCGTAATGTAAGGGTGTTCGTGCTTATGGAAGAGCCAGAGGAAGAAACGGATAGTCCATCTTTAATATCTTTAAGCTCTCCCGAATAAATGGGCATAGATAGCAAATGAATATCATATTTTCGAAGACGCGCTTGGAATACTTCTGGTTCAATCCCTTTCGTTAAGGAAAAAGCCATCGTAGCTACATGCCCATCCTCAATTGACTTGATTTGATCCCAGACGTTCTGGGAGTCACTTGGCATAACAGGCGTGCTGTCAGATCCATACATCAGATTGTAGGGCAGTGAATATTTGAATTGATTATTATTGCGTATGTATTTCGTATCGAGATGAATGGAGACTTCATATTTGCCAAGCAGGTTCTTCGTTACCGTAGCTTCACCTGCAGCTACTTGCCAGCTGCCAACGTTTTCATAGATAGGGAAAGTTGCTTGTTGTGACAGCAATGCGGTTAGTTCAGTTTGCTGTTTGACAATGTTATCTACACGTATACCATTATGCAGCTCGATTAAGGTTGTACCGTATCGTGTAAATTCATTATTTCTTCCACTTTGTTCATTGTAGATACTTAACAGGATGTAGGAGGCACCATAGAGTATAAGTAGAAGGATAGCGATGACAACGACTCTTGAAAAACCGATGCGGATACGTCTATTGGAAGAGTGGATTTGTTTGCGACTTGTAGGGATTGGTTCAGAAATGGGATTTTCCGGGATCATGCATTCAGCTCCTTTCTAGTTACTATCAGTTTGACATGAAATTCGTATAAAAGCTACTAGATTAAGAAGTGTTTGTCAAATTTCTGCATACCTAAACGAGTTGAAACATGTTACAATAGAGGGATGCTTATTAGATGTACAGACAGGAGATCAGATTGACAATGACGACTAAGAAATTTTTTACACATCCGCTAGGCATTCTTGTTTCTGCATTACTGGCAACCTCCCTATGGGGAAGTGCAATTCCTTTGATTAAGCTGTCCTATGCAGAGCTTGCAATTGGTTCTAGTGAAATATACAAGCAGCTATTATTCGCTGGCTATCGTTTCTTCGGCGCAGGTATTCTTATTATGCTGCTGATGCTAGTGATGGGTAAGAAGGTAAGCTATCAGAGAGGATCGTGGAAGGGCATATGCACGATCGCTTTGTTTCAAACCTTCCTGCAATATGTTGTTTTCTATATTGCGTTAAGCTTCTCAACAGGCATTCAGGGAGCGATTATCTCGGGGACTACCTCATTCTTTCAAATTGCGGTAGCCCATTTTATGTATAAGAATGATCATTTTAGCGTCCGCAAAATGATAGGCTTAATTCTTGGATTTGGTGCTGTTATCGTTGTGAACTTAGGTAAAGGCGAATTTCAGCTTGATTTTGGAATAGGGGCTTGGCTTCTGCTTGCAGCTGCATTCTTCGGCGCATTTGGCAACGTACTTTCCAAGAAAGTATCGCAGAAGATGGAGCTTATGTATATGACTTCATATCAAATGATGCTAGGCGGAATAGGGTTAACTATTGTGGGAGCCTCGCATGCAGGCTTCACACCGTTTACTTTTTCGCTTAAGTCATTAGGTATGCTGCTGTTTCTGATGTTCGTGTCAGCAGCTGCATTCGTATTATGGAATAGCGTAATGAAATATAACATGGTCGGGAAAGTTTCCATGTATTTATTCTTGATTCCGGTATCGGGTGTCATTCTATCCTCGTTCATGCTGAACGAGCAGCTAAGTCTAATCGTTATCCTTGCTTTATTCCTGGTAGCAGCTGGTATTATTATCGTTAATCGAGAAGGTGCTAGCAAAGCAGTGAAGAAGCAAATAGGAGTTAAGGATGAAATAGTAACCGAATAAAGCCGAAATAGGAAAGAGCAGTCTGATGTGTAGATCAAACTACGCATCAGACTGCTCTTATTCGTATTATACTAGATGAGCTGCTCGGATAAGCTGTTTGCTTGAATGGCTTCTCGAACGAAACCACCTGTTTGGTTAAGACGCAACTGGGCATCTTCGAAAGAGATATCTGCAAGAATCATGACGATGGCAGATTTGATATGGCCATTGCTTTGTGCATAGACGCGATCGACAACTTCTCTACTTGCGCCAGTCGCTAGCGTTATGAGTCGTTTGCCTCGTTCAATGAGCTTGTAGTTGGATGCCTGAAGATCTACCATCAGATTCTCGTAGACCTTGCCTGAACGAATCATCGCTGTAGTCGAAAGCATGTTAAGGATCATTTTGACCGCTGTTCCAGCTTTCATTCGTGTTGAGCCCAGGACGACTTCTGGTCCCACAACGGCTTCAATCATGATGTCAGCGACTGCTTTCATTTGGGTGTCCTTGTTGTTGGATAGTCCAACAACCGTTGCACCTAGCTCCTTGGCGCGTTCCATCACACCTAGCACATAAGGTGTACGACCGCTGGCTGCGATACCAACTACGACATCTTTGCTCGTGATAGCTGCTGTGTCAACGTCACTGCTGCCTAACTCGCGACTATCCTCTGCACCTTCAACAGCGCGTAGAATAGCAGTTTTGCCGCCAGCAATAATTCCCTGAACTTGCTCTGGATCGGTACCGTAGGTTGGTGGGCATTCGGAAGCATCCAGAATTCCAAGTCTGCCGCTTGTGCCTGCACCATAATAGAATAATCTGCCGCCATCCTTAAAGCTTTGAATAATTGCATCTGTTGCTAATGCAATATCAGGGAGACATTCAGCAATTACACCTGGAATGATGCTATCTTCTTCATTGATTAATTTAAGTACATCAATCGTTGATAATTCATCTATGTGTTGTGTGTTTTCATTTCTTTGTTCCGTTACTAGCTTACTAATCGTTAAATCCATTTGAGAATGGAGCCTCCTTGCTGAAGTTGATCAACATTATCGTTGTATGTAAGAGCTAATAATCATAGCAGCCCCGTGAGCAGGCTTACGCTGTGACACAATAATGTTCGATGTTGTCCGTTCTGAAGCAATGCGGTTTGAATAAGTATCGAGGAACAGCTTCGAATACTTGAAAATCGAGCCTGTAACAGCTATTGGAGCAGAATCAAGCCAAGGATGCTGCTTACCAAGAGCTAGCGTAAGATTCGCCATATCCTCTGCGGCATTCGTTATAATGCGGCAGGCTTCTGCATCGCCAGCTGCAGAAGCTTCAATGCATAGTCTGGCGTGTTCTGCGATATGCTGCTTTTTGATATGATCCTGGTAAATATAAGTGCGCAAATCCGTCGGCGACTCAAAATGATGCATTTCCAGAACCTTTTGCGTTAATAGAGTAGGGGGCTTCACTTGGTCATAGCTTTGCATAACAGCTTGAAGCGTTTGTAAGCCAATTTCATATCCGCTGCCCTTGTCACCAAGAATATGTCCCCAGCCACCAGCGCGATACCGCCCGCCATCTGGTGTTAAACCTAGCGAAATCGAGCCAGTTCCAGCGATAGCAATAATGCCTGTTTCTTGTCCTAGGCCAGCCATCAGAGCAATTTCTGCATCATTACGGATCAATACAGGAATCTCCATGTCAATCGACTTGAGAAATTGTTTTATTGCATCAGCCATTCTTTGCATTTCTTGTTCATTGGCGACTCCTGCCAGGCCCATACATAAACCTAAGCATAACTGAGGTTGAAGTTCTGTTTCTGTAAAAACACGCTTAATCAGAGAAGTTAGATTCGTTACCGCAACCTCGAAAGTAATAGCCTTCGGATTGCTAGCTCCGCCTTCTATATTCATAACGATATTGCCTTGAAGATCAATCGCTATGACTTCGGTTTTGGTCCCACCACCGTCAAAACCAAGTACAAATTCCATCCCATTCACCTGCTTCTTCATCAGTATTAATAGTTAAGTAATTGAAGTATAGGAAAGTCATCTTTAATTATAAAACAAAAAACTAAAAATTTCATTATAAAATGAAATATTATTTCAGCAAAATATTCTTGATCCAAATTTGTATATATAATCTAAATTTTCAAAATATTCTTGACTTATGAGATAATATTTCATAAGCTAATTGAGAACGCTTTCAATGCATACTAAATATGGGCTTATTCCATCAGAACAGAGGGGGAAAATGAATGAAAAAGAAAAAATTAGTTACAATGGCTGTAGCGCTCTCTTCACTCGTACTTGCTTCTGCCTGTAGCAGTAATCCATCAAATGTTGACACACAAGGCACTCCAGCTCCAGCAGAAACAGCTACTGGCGAAGCAGTTAAGCTAGTTATGTATAGCTGGAAAGCTGAAGACAAAGCAGCTTATGAGAAAATTATCGCAGAATATCAGAAAGAGCATTCAAATGTAACGATTGAGTTCAAACCATACAAATCAACGGAGTATAACACAATTCTTAAGAACTCACTTACAGCTGGTTCAGGGATCGATATTTTACAGTTACGTCCTTATGATGGAGCAAGAGCTTTAGCCGATAGCAATTTGCTAACACCGCTTGATGATTTGGAGGGCTTAAGCAATATAACCCCTGAGCATCTAGCAGCTGCGAAGGGCAGCGACGGTAAAGTTTATGGCGTTCCAATTATGCTGAATAATGCAATTATTTTCTACAATAAGAATTTGCTAGCTGATAATGGGCTTGAAGTTCCACAAACTTGGGACGAGCTAGTTAAAGTATCAGAAGCACTAAAAGCTAAGAATATTACACCGATTGCTCAATCGGGTAAAGCATCTTACTTACTATCTATGACACATTCCGTTATCGCTCCATCTCAGTATGGTAACAACGCATTTGTTAATGCTGTACTTAAGGGCGATACAAACTTTAAGGATGCTAAATTCATAGATTCGATCCAGAAATTTAAAGATCTATCTGCATTTTTCCCGAAAGATTACATCGCAATTGAAGATGCAGATGCACAAGCAATGTTCATTACTCAGAAAGCAGCTATGTACATTAACGGCAGCCACCGTATTGAAACATTCGAGAAAGCTAAATTGCCATTCGAGCTGGACTTCATTCCTGGTTTAGCTGCTCAGAAGGGCGAGGACCCTTCAATCGTATCTTGGGTTGACGGATCTTATGCAATTGCCAAAAGCAGTAAGCATCAAGCAGAAGCAAAGAAATTCTTGGAGTTCATTGCATCACCTAAATTTGGTCAAATGTATAGCGATGAGCTAAACCGTGTAAGCCCGATTAAAGGTGTAACACCTAATCATCCACTTCTGAAAAGAATGACTGAATTAACTGCGAAGAACACAACTCCCTACTTTATGTTGACTCATTTTGGTTCTGGTAATCCGACGACAAAAACAACTTTCGAGGATTCATTGCAAGGTATGCTATTAGGCAAGCTAACTCCTGAGGAAGTAGCAAGTACAACACAAGATTCAGCAGATAAATGGTTTAAACCCAAAAAATAAATTTTCACTCATATGACTTAACAGGAGAACAATATACAGTCGGGTCTTTCCACTGACCGTATATTGTTCTCCTTAAATAAGAATGATGAATGAATCAGTAAGGGGATGATTGTATGCCAGATATTCAGAAAACAGCCGCATTACCTATGCCCCCACCGAAAATGGTGAAGAAGAATAAGGGGAGTAAAAGGCATCTGGTACATTTCTTTATTTTACCAGCATTGATATTCTATGTAGGCTTTTTGATTTATCCGATTTTATCTGCATTCTTGAATAGCTTTTATAGTTGGAATGGTCTTACACGTGGTGAATTTGCGGGATTTAATAACTTTATCCGGTTATTTACTGAAAAGCCATTCAATGATTTTTTTGTAGGTGCGATTAAGCACAACGTCATTTATTTTGTCGTCACTATTTTCAGTAAGCTTGTGATTGCATTCCTACTCGCTATTTTAATCAATAGCAAGATAAGAGGTAAGCAATTTTTCAAAACTGTAATTTTTATTCCTAAGCTCTTATCCGTAATCGTTGTTGGTTATTTATTCAGTTTGATATTAAATCCTACATATGGATCACTTAATACATTCTTAGATATGATCGGGCTTGAGAATCTAGCTAGACCTTGGCTTGGTGATATGGATCTCGCTTTATATGTAGTAACACTTGTAGGAAGCTGGCATGGGATCGGATTTGCAATGCTGATTTTCTTAGTAGGCTTGCAGACTATTCCAGGCGAGTTATACGAGGCGGCAAGAATTGATGGCGCATCTGGAATTCGGATGCTATTCAAAATTACGATTCCGCTTTCGATGCCATCCATTATGATTATGACCATACTCACGTTTATCTGGTCTTTTGAAACCTTTGATCTTATTTATGCCATGCAAGGATCTCAGGCTGGTCCGTATTTCTCAACTGATGTGCTTGTCACCTATTTCTATCGTCTTGCTTTCGGTAGTGTAGAAGGTGGGGATTCAATTGGGCTTGGTTCAGCGTTAGCGGTCGTTATTTTTATGATCGTCGCTGTTGCATCAGCTATCCAAATGATATTCTTCCAACGTAAGCAGATTGACAATTAAGTCAGGAGGATTAGCTTATTATGAAACAAATCCAAACAACACTTCGTTATGCGATTCTGATAGTTGCATCTTTCATCTCGCTTTATCCGCTCTTCTTGATGATTAGTTCATCATTTAAGACAAAAATAGAGATAATGACGCATCCACTTGCATTACCTGAATCGATATCCTTGAATAATTATATAGAAGTGTGGCAAAAGGTTAAGTTTTCCTCTTATTTGCTTAACAGTGTATTAGTTAGTACTCTTTCGGTGGTTTGTATTCTCATTGTTTCTTCTTTAGCGGCATTCTATCTTACCCGTTATAAGTTTAAGTGGAATGGATTTCTGCTTGTCTTCTTTATGTTTGGTTTGATGATTCCTATGAAGCTAGCGATTACACCGCTATACATGTTAATGCTTAAGCTGGGCTTGATGGATACTCACCTGTCACTTATTATCCTCTATACAGCAGGCAATACTTCGCTTGCCTTGTTTATTTTCTATGGTTTCTTCCGTACGCTGCCTGCTGAGTTTGACCAAAGTGCGCGAATTGATGGCTGTAATGGATTCCAGGTCTATTATAAAATTATTCTACCTCTCATGCGTCCTTCGATTGCAACAGTTGGAATTGTAACGCTAATCGGTGTATGGAACGATTTCTTCTATCCACTAATTTTCCTTAAAACGACTGAGCTTAATACAATTCCACTTGGTTTAATGTCTTTATTCGGTGAATACGATACAGAATGGAATTTATTGTTCTGCGGGTTAACCATATCCTCATTGCCGATGCTTCTTGCATTCGCATTTGCATCCAAACAATTTATTGAAGGACTTACAGCAGGAGGCGTTAAAGCATGAAACGTTGGATTAGCTTTGATCTTGATGGTACGTTAATGCAGAATCCGTTCCAGAAAGCAGTACTTCCACAAGTGCAGGCCATGATTCTGAACCATTCGGAAGCCAATTATGATGTTGTGAAATCCTTATTTCATAAGCATGTGTGCAGATTGCAAGCTGGTTTATTCGTTGATGCATACGATTGGGATGATATTGTTCAGCATGAGATTATAGATAGGAAACTCGATCTTTCGATTAATGTCGAAGAACTTGTGATTCAGCATAGTAAGGCTCCCTATATTCGATTGCTGGATGAAACGATTGTCCCAGCTTTGGAACAACTGCGTGCTGATGGCTTCTCGTTAGCTGCAGTAACGAATGGCTTCTATAAATATCAATATCCTGTATTAGAAAGTCTTGGAATTGCCCAATACTTTGATGAAGTGGTAACACCAGAGCGATGTGGATCAGGTAAGCCAGATATTCGTATGCTGACATCCCTGCGAGATACAGGTGAGATTGTGGCACATGTGGGTGACCGATTCGAACACGATGTATATATGGCTAAGCATGCTGGAGCCAGAGCGGTATTTATCGATCGCAGTTTGTCGATAGATCTACGCAAGCTGTCATGTCAGGAAAGAGTGAAAGAAGCTTCCTTCCAACAATTATGTGAACAGCGTTTACTGTCAGAGCTTGTGAATTTGGAATCCCCTCATGATCTGAAACTTTACTTTCCAGATTATGTAATTTGTGATTTACTAGAATTAGTCCACATTGTAAAGGAATTAACAATTTCATCATAAAGCCATGAATAGGGATGAGGAGAGAATATGAGCGGAGGTCTTGTACGACTACGCGAAATTCTGGATGAACTCACGCTTTCGGAACGCAAAGTAGCGGAGTATATATTGAACCATCCAGATGAAATGATTGGGATGTCAGTCGCTCAGTTAGCACAACAGAGTGGGGGGAGTCAGGCAGCTGTTATACGCCTATGTAAATCTTTAGGCCTGAAAGGCTATCAAGAACTAATGATTAAGGTTGCTGTAGATTTGCAGAAAGATGTAGGAAGTGACAGTTACCAGGAATTCCACCCGAATGACACAATCGAGCAAATCATTCAAAGCGTATCGAATAATAACATTCAGTCTATTCGAGATACCGCCAAAATTATCGATCCCATTCGGATTCAAAAAGCTGTAAATGCGATCATTCAGGCTAAACGCATTTATTTCTATGGACAAGGTGCTTCCAATTTGATTGCAATCGATGCCCAGCATAAATTTTTACGAATTAACAAAACATGCTTTGCCTTCGCAGATGCAGATCTGCAAGTAACCTCTTCCGTCATGCTTACGCCAGAGGATGTTGCCATTACCGTGTCATATTCCGGTGAAACACCATATATGATCGAATGTATTAAGAGAGCAAATACCTCGGGGGCAACAACGATCTCCTTGACGAAATATGGGAATACAACGATTAGTCAATTAGCAGATATTCCTCTGTATAGTACTTCAACTGAAAATGAGATTCGAAGCGGAGCAACCTCCTCAAGAATTACGCAATTAAACATCATCGACATTCTCTATTTGGGTGTTGCGAGCAAGCAATACAGCGCTTCATTAGAATATTTAGAGAAGAGCCGAGATATTATTAAGAAAATGAAACGGTTATAATAAACAAGAAGAGAGCTACGGATTCCTAGCTCTCTCTATTTTTGCAATAATTTCTCGAACATATCGATCATATGGCGGATTTCATCCTCTGTTAAGTTTCCAAAGAACTTCTCGACAACTTCCTTACGTTGCATACGGAGTGTTTCAAGGACGGATAATCCTTGTTCTGTAATAACCAATTTCACGATTCTACGATCTGTGATATCTCTACTTCGCTCGATATACCCAGCCTCAATCAGCTTGTCCGCAATTCCCGTTATCGCTCCTGACGTTAGTCCAACAAGTTCGGCTAGTCCAGAAACGGTCCGTTCACTAACCTTTAATTGCTCTAGAACGTAGTATTGCGTTCTTGTAATTTTGAGATCCTGCATGTTATATGCCCAATCATTAGTCAGAGACTTTAACACGCGGTTAAAGACGTTCTCTAGCTGAATCATTTCATTCGGAATTGGCAATTTTCAAATCTCCTTTGATCTAAATCTTCTTGAGTAGAATAGTTTTAGGCTATTTTAAAGTATACGGTTAATCCCAGGTCGAGTCAATGAATAACGCCTCAAGGCCGATGCAATCATCAGGCCTTGAGGCGTTATTGTAGTACTTTATGAATTATTTATTCGCTGCTGCCGAGCCACCAACACTGTATACATTGGATTGCGCAATCAGCGTCTTCTGTGAATCAATTACTTTAATTTTGACATCGAATTTGGTTCGATCCATACCTTTAGGGAAAACGGCGGTTAATGCACCATTATTCCAGCTTGTATCCAGCGCTTTGCCATTCACTTCAATCGTACCTGATGGTGCGATATTGCTTCCATGGATGACGATTTGGGTCTCATTACTCTTATCTTCGAGATCAACCGAATCTATGACCATAGTTCCCAAACCTAGTATAAACTTATTTTTGCCTATGAGATTTTTATAACCAGTATAACTGTATTGCTCACCGAATAACGAGTCATATTGCAACAAACGGTAATCGGTTAAATCATTAGTGGTCAAATGCATCTCATTATACATGCTTTGTGGTGGAATGACAGGATGCTTCTGCATGAAATCATACAAGTAATCGGTATACGGTGTTCCTTCTCTATCAATCATATTGAGAATATAAGGTGTCAGGAAGGAAGGAGACACGAACATATTCTCGCCATGCGGCGGCAAATAATTGTCCCAGATCACGAATGGTGTAGAATACATTTTCTTCGTAAAGTCAGGATCGCCGTCATTCAAGAACTTTGCTTCACGGTACACTTTGAGATTGTTTCCAAGACTTGCCAGATGGTCACCGAAGAATAGAATAACCGTCGGTTCGCCTTTCTTCTCAAAATGATCCGTAAGCGTCTTAAGCATTTGATCTGCTCTGCGCATTCCGCCAGCATATGATTCTAGCATGTCTATTGATTCTTGTGATAATCCAGCGCCGCTAACTTTAATCTCGGAAGGACCGAACTTGTTCTTATTGTACGGTGCATGATTCTCCATCGTATTCGCAAAAATCATATCAGGACCAGAACTTTGATCTGCTTCAGCAATAATTTTCTCGGCAACGGAACGATCTGAGAAGTAATTGCCTGTATGCTCAGGAACGAAAAATTCCTGCGAGATAAATTTATCAAAACCAAAATTGCGATATACGTTACGAGAGTTGAAGAACCAGTTATGGAATGGATTAATAGCTGCCGTTGAATAACCTTGTCTTGACATGATGTTAGCAATTGAATCCATGGGGTGATTCACATATTGGATATAAGCTAGCGAACCTTGCGGTAAGAACCGCGTGCTGTTGCCTGTTAAGACTTCAAACTCTACGTTTGCAGTCCCCCCGCCGAATTGTGGAGAGAACAGCTTGCCTGATGGATATTTGCCCATAAGTGAATGCAAATGAGGGATGGGGTCCTCTGAGAACTTCACATTGGTCATTTCAGTTGCATCAAACAAGGATTCGCTTAGAATAACGATAATATTCGGCTTAATATTGCTATCAATGTTCGTTCTTCTCTTTATATTATCGGTTATAGTCGCGATTGTCTCCTCATCATAATTATCGGGTTTACTAATAAATACGAGATCCAAGTTTAGCATCGATGTAAGTGCGAAACCGTTCCATTCATAATTCTGGGTCTGGTTCCAAGGGATCTTAACAATCCCCAAAGCTTTCTTCATCGACCAAGGGTTATCCGTATAAGCAGTGAATAGAATCGCAATAGATAGAGTCCCGAGAACAATCATTTCTTTCCATTTGAAACGAGCTCGAATGACTTTGATAAAATTAATTGCCAATCCGCAAATAATCGCAAATGCCGCGATGCCTCCGAGCATTTTCCAAGGAATCAAGTCGCTAAAATTTTGCGCTACATCTGCTGTTTCAGCTGTTAAAACGATATCCCAAGGAAGAAGAGGGACGCCGAGCATTTTAATTTTAACACCAGATATAACGCCAAGTACGGAAACAATTACAGTCATAATCCAAAATGCGATTTGGGTTCGACTCGTCACTGCGATAAAAAACAGGAATAATCCTAGAATGATGACATAGTTCAAGAAAAATTCATTCGGATGCTGAATCATGAATTTTAAAGCTTTTGTAATACTATCCCGATTTAAAAACTCTAATAGTAAGACGAGCGGAATGGGCCATAATAGAATATGGACCTTGTATAGAGCATATTTTGCAACTTTTAGCGCAGTTTGCCCCCATTTGTTTGTCATTGTTAATACCCCTAATCCTATAAATGTATAAATAAAAAAACAGCAATTGTGAAGCAGTGATCAATTTAACTTAGTCATTATATCATGCTGTAAAAGGGATAAAAACATTTTTCGTTGGTAATGGTAGGAATTTATACATCACATATAAGCGATGACAATTGTTGGCTGCCATCGCTTATAACAGGCTGTGAATACAGCGTACATGTATAGGGGTATGCTTAGATTACGGCTAGATTCTGCAAATTTCTGATGGGCAATTCTCACACCGGCATATATCTTGCAGACTTCTTAAGTTCTTAATAACGATCGAATCATTGTTGTAATCGATGATGTCTTGTTTTCGGAGGTCATTCAGCAAGCGATTTACGCTTTCTCTAGTCGCACCGATCATGTTAGACAACTCCGTATGGGTGAGTTTCTTCATGATTGTGATGGTGTCGCCTTCTCTTTTACCATAGGAGTTGGACAAACGAATGAGAGTTGAGCACAATGCACCAGGTTTGCCGTACATCATAAGGTCACGCAGCTTCGTCTCGGTTATACGCTGGTTAACAGCCATCCATTTCATGAAGTCGATTGCCAGATTGTTGCTTTCCATAATGAGCTGTTCCAGATCTTTTTGATTCAGAATGTATATGACACTGTCATCAAGTGATTTGGCGCTAAAGCTGTGAATAGTCGATTGGAAAGGGTATAGCTGTCCGAACAAATCACCGGGCTGATACATGTGAAGAATAAATTCTTTACCTTCATCAGAAGATTTGGTGATTTTAACTCGACCTGAGCGTATAAAAAATAATTTATCCGCTGGCTCACCTTCCCAAAATATGTGGCTACCAGCTTTGATACGATGCTCTGACATTTTTTCTACCATAAGGTTTAGATTGCGGTCAGAAAATGATGTCGTGTTAGCATTAGCATGTTTTCGGAGTTGCATATTTCGTTTCAACACCATTAATCCCCCTTACATTAGTTTTGACGTTCTTGCTGCCCTAATGACTTACTATAAAATATCACGGTAAAGGTTATTAGTGGCTGATCTGTCTTATAAATGAATTTACAGCAGAATCTGCTCACCTACAAGTGTTTTACAACTGTGATATTTTTATTATAGAAAATAAAATCGCATGTGACAAATTTCATAGTGATTTTTTTCACAAGGGTATAATATTGGTTATGAGATAGGAGTTACTCTAAACAACTTGACTTGCTTCAAGGCGGGTGCTATATTGCTTTCGATTAGCTAGTGCTATTCGTCAAGCTTTAAGCACTGCAACATTTTTGGGAGGTGTTTTTCATGGCTGTATCAGAAAAAGAACTTAACAAAGTAGTCGATGAGAAAGGCTGGCGGGGATTCCAAACCGGTAAGTGGGATAAACATATTGATGTTAGTGATTTTATCGAGCTTAATATTAATCCTTATCATGGTGACGATTCATTCCTTGCAGATGCTACACAAAATACAAAGGATCTATGGAATATTATCAGTGACTTGTCACGTAAAGAACGCGAGAACGGTGGAGTCCTTGACGTAGATGTAAACACACCATCCACAATTGTTTCTCATGGACCTGGATATTTGGACAAAAACAAGGAAACGATTGTCGGTGTTCAAACAGATGAGCCATTCAAAAGATCCTTGCAGCCATTTGGCGGTATCCGTATGATGATCGATGCATGTGATGCATATGGCTTTAAAGTTCCTCAAGAGATCATTGATATCTTTACACATATACGTAAAACACATAACCAAGGCGTATTTGACGCTTATACAGAAGAAATGAGAATGGCACGTAAATCTGGTGTAATCACAGGCTTACCAGATGCTTATGGACGCGGAAGAATTATCGGTGACTATCGCCGCGTTGCATTATATGGTGTTGATAAACTAATCGCTGCTAAGAAGGCAGATCTTAAATTAATGGAAGTTGACGGCGTAATGAGCGATGATACAATTCGCGGCCGTGAAGAAACAAATGAACAAATTCGTTCCTTGCAAGAATTGAAGCAAATGGCTGCTTCTTACGGATTTGATATCTCTGCACCAGCTTCGAATGCTCGTGAAGCTTTCCAATGGCTATATTTCGGTTACTTGGCTGCTATTAAAGAGCAAAATGGTGCTGCAATGAGTATCGGACGTATTTCTTCCTTCCTAGACGCTTATATCGAGCGTGACCTTAAAGAAGGTACATTAACTGAAGCTCAAGCGCAAGAAATTGTCGATCACTTCATTATGAAGCTGCGTATCGTTAAATTCCTTCGTACGCCAGACTATAATGAATTATTCTCTGGTGACCCAACTTGGGTAACAGAATCCATTGGTGGTATGTCCATTACAGGTGAAACTCGTGTAACGAAGAACAGCTTCCGTTTCTTGCATACCTTATATAACCTAGGTCCAGCTCCTGAGCCAAACTTAACTGTTCTATGGTCCGAGAAGCTTCCTGAAGGCTTCAAGCGCTTCTGTGCGAAAGTATCCATTGAAACAAGCTCTATTCAGTATGAGAGCGATGATTTGATGCTTCCAATCTATGGCGATGATTATGGTATTGCATGCTGCGTATCCGCTATGCGTGTAGGTAAGCAAATGCAGTTCTTCGGTGCTCGTGCGAACTTGCCTAAAGCACTTCTATACGCCATTAATGGTGGTAAAGATGAGAAGCTTGGCATTCAAGTAGGACCTGAGCTAGCGCCGCTGACTTCTGAAGTTCTTGATTATAATGAAGTCATGAAGAAATATAATGTCATGCTTGACTGGCTGGCGAAGTTATACGTAAATACACTCAATGTTATTCACTACATGCATGATAAATATAGCTATGAGCGTCTTGAATTTGCGCTTCACGATCGTGAAATTCTAAGAACAATGGCGACTGGTATTGCTGGTTTATCTGTTGCTGCTGACTCCTTAAGCGCAATTAAATATGCGAAAGTAACGCCTATTCGCGACGAGAATGGCATCGCAATTGATTTCAAAATCGAAGGCGACTTCCCTAAATACGGTAACAACGATGAGCTTGTTGACAGCATCGCGGTTGAACTTGTTGAGAACTTCATGAACAAGATCCGCAAGCATAAAACTTACCGCAACTCTGTACCTACAATGTCCGTATTGACGATTACATCCAATGTCGTATATGGTAAGAAAACAGGTACAACACCAGATGGACGTAAGAAAGGTGAACCGTTCGCACCAGGCGCTAACCCAATGCATGGTCGCGATACGAAAGGTGCATTAGCATCCCTTACATCTGTGGCTAAAATTCCATATGAACATTCATTGGATGGTATCTCCAATACGTTCTCAATTGTACCAAAAGCACTTGGTAAAGATATTGATACACGTGTATCTAATCTTGTATCCATGCTTGACGGCTACTTGAACGGTGGCGGACATCACTTGAATGTTAACGTATTTGATCGCGAGCAATTAATTGACGCTATGGAACACCCTGAGAATTATCCACAGCTTACCATTCGTGTATCAGGTTATGCTGTTAACTTTACGAAACTATCTAGAGAACAGCAACTGGATGTCATTAACCGTACTTTCCATGGCCAAATGTAGTAATTAAAAGAGGCTATCAAGATCTCGGGTCCATCGTTGCTGAAAGAAGGGGAACACATCATGAATGGTCGCATGCACTCCATTGAAACTTTCGGAACGGTGGACGGTCCGGGAATTCGATTCATCCTGTTTTTGCAAGGATGTGCGCTCCAGTGCCAGTATTGCCATAATCCAGATACTTGGGAAACGAATGAAGGCAAGCTTATTACAGTTGATGAAATTGTAAAAGAAATTAAGCCTTACTTGTCGTACTACAGAAGCTCTGGTGGAGGAATAACAGTATCAGGCGGCGAGCCGACCTTGCAGGCTCCATTTGTTGCAGAGCTATTTACAGAGCTGAAGAAGCAGTTTAATTTGCATACAGCCTTGGACTCATCTGGTTTTAATGATTATGATAAAATTTCTTATCTGCTCGATGTTACCGATTTAATTTTGCTTGATCTCAAGATTATTAATCGAGAAAAACATATTGCCTTAACAAGTCAGCCTAATGATCGGATCTTGAATTCGGCAAGATGGTTATCAGATCATGGTAAGCCAATGTGGATCAGACATGTTCTTGTACCGGGAATAACAGATGCAGAAGAAGATTTACGTGAACTTGGCCAGATGCTCGCAACACTTAAGACAGTGGAAAAGTTTGAAATACTGCCTTACCATCAAATGGGAGTTTACAAATGGGAAGCACTTGGTAAGCAATACCCATTAGAAGGTGTTCCTTCACCAACTGCAGAAGAAGTCGCTCGTGCTTATGACATCATAGAGCAAGCGAGGCAGGAAGCATTGCAATAAGTACAGGAGCAGTTAATCATCAACTCGATCCCTCACTCATATAGTGGTACAAAGAGTGACTGGGGGAATGTTGATGGCTGTGATGGGCGTACATTTAACGTTTGCAGTTTTATTTTTTGCCGCACTTGTACTTGGAGTTTTAACTTTCTTACGCAATGTAGTAACGAAGGATTCCGTTAGACATGATCTGGAATTTGTATGGAACGGGAAGTTTACACGTGAGCAGATCGAGTTCCAAGACTATAATAATAATCACACAGAAAACTAGGCGATAGCTATCGTCTATTTTTTTTTGTATCTAGATTGCTCCCCTTTTTAACGAGTTGGAAGGAATAGGAATATCAATGAAGAATACAACATAGATAAAACTGTTTACAGGAGCTAGTGCTTATAAATTTGATAGAAAGAGGGTAAGGAAGATGGTCATGGATCTAGACGCCCATTTAGGCAATGATTATCCATATTCGGAGGAAGACTTCGAGAAAACGCTGCTTACACCGAGCTATCGAGTTGAATTGCGTAACGCGACGAATGAACAATTGGATCGTTTTATCTCGGCAGGGATGGTGAATGATTGGTCTTTGCTGAGCTGGAAAGAAGTTGGCAGACCTTATCGGGTGGAGAACATGGCGGAGAAGCGGGTTCAATGGGAAAATGAGCATGGACGGAACATGCCTGTTCATAAGGCTTGGGAGATGTTCAATCGTTCTTTTCATGAATGGTTCGTAAAAGATGTTCCAAGTGAAAAGAAACAAGCGCGTCAAGATATGTTTAATCACTTAGCGAAGTTTGACATGAAGGAAGTGCGTATAGCGCTTAAGAGTGTCATTATGCTTAATCTATGGAACTATGCTCATCGCGTTAAAGACGGCATATGGGACCCGAGAGGGAAGCGAGCACTGTTTCAAGGGCTTCATCTTAAGAAGCCTCGCATCCTCTTTTTAGGCGCTGCAGAAGGGTATGAAGCGATGCAGCTTTACTCGATGTATCCTGACGGTGAGATCGTGATGGTTGATTATGATGAATATTGCAAAACAGATCGATTTGCTCAGTTTCCAGACACCTATCCATTTCTGGGCTATAACTCTGCAACAGGGCAATCGAGAGTATGGTACAAGGATCAGATGAATATTACTTACATCGTGGATGATATTCGGAATTTGCCATTTGGTCATGAATTCGATATTGTCCTTAGCGTTGGTTTGCTGGAGCATTTCTCAGATGAAGTGAAACCAGAAGTAATGGAGTGGCATCGTAAGTTCTTAAAGCCCGGAGGATATGCCATTTTAACGACACCGAGGAATCAGCTGCAATCAAAAGTTTATTATAAAGTCATGGAAGATGTCATGAATCATACGTACCGGGAACTTATGGATATTCGTCAAATGGGATTGTATGTTTATGAGAATGGTTTTGATATTCTAAAGCATGGCTATATTAAAGTGCATAATGGAATTATTGCACAGCCGAGATAATTCTCATGGATATCGAAAATGAACAATAGCGGATTACCTGATAACAGGCAACTCCGCTATTGCTGTGAAACGATTTATTCAGCTTGCAATCTTTCAACGCTGACTTGTTCTAACAAAGTCTTAAGATGCTCCATATCGATTACTCCTGCACGCATTTGCAATGCATTAGCAGTTCCACATGCAGCGCCTAGACGCAAAGCCGTATGCGCATCATTTCCTCGTTCAATCGCGGTGACGATCCCCGCAACCATAGAATCGCCGCAGCCAACTGGATTTACGGCATCAATTGCCGGCGCTTTAACAGAATAGATACTGCCTCCCCAACCCGCAATTGCTCCTCGCTCTCCGAGCGAAACGACAACAGCGTGAATGCCTTTGTCCATAAGTGTTCGAATTGCAATAATAATTTCATCATCAGTCCGCGGCTCATTCCCGAGTATTTTACCAATTTCATGTTCATTAGGCTTGATCAAATAAGGTAAAGCATCGACGCCTTGAGCGAGCGGATCTCCAGATGTATCGAGCACCGCCTTAGCGCCATTCTCGCGGATAATACGTATTAACTCCGCATAAGTATCACTCGGGCAGCCCCTTGGCAGTGAACCGGAAAGAACAACGATTGATGATTGCTTAGCAAGATCAGCAACCTTGTGATATAAAGCCGATAGCTGTTCAGCAGCAATCAGGGGTCCTGCCTCCAAAATTTCTGTCTGATCTTGACTGCTTGTCGGGTCTAGAATCGTCAAGCATAATCTTGATTCTCCGTTTGCATAAATAAAATCATTCGGTATACATTGGTCGGACAGGCAATTTATAATTGTTTGCCCTTGTGAGCCTGCTACGAACCCGGTGGACATCACATGACCGCCTAATAGGGTAATGACTCGTGCTACATTGATGCCTTTGCCCCCAGCATCGGAGACGGTTTGTTCGACTCGAAATAATCCCGACTTATGAAAATTAGGAATGACACAAGTTTTATCAATGGCTGCATTCAACGTAACCGTCGTTATCATAGAATATCCCTCTATTGTTGTAAAATTATCGCAGCTCTTTCGCGCGTCCGGCACATCCCGATAAAAGCATTTTCTTCTGAGCGAGAGCTTTAACTTCTTGCTTGGCAGGAATCATATATTTACGTGGGTCATTTTCATTTGGATGCTGATTGAAAATACCCTTAATCGCATCAGAGAATGCAATCCGAAGCTCAGTGGCTACATTGAACTTAGCCATTCCAAGAGATACGCAGCGTTTCACTTGTTCATCTGGAATGCCTGAGCCGCCATGCAGCACTAGTGGAACTTCAACTGACTTGGAAATTCGCTCCAGTCTATCGAATGCAATTTTGGGTTCACCCACATAAATGCCGTGTGCGGTTCCAATCGCTGGTGCTAATGTAGGAACACCTGTAAGCTCTACGAATCGTACGCAATCCTCAGGAACTGCCAATCGAGCATCTTCTTCGCTCACAGAAATATCGTCCTCTACGCCGCCAACCTTGCCAAGCTCGGCTTCAACATTGACACCAGCAGCAGTGGCAACTTTAACAACCTCTTTCGTAATTTCTACATTGTCTTCAAAATTACGCATGGACGCGTCAATCATAACGGAAGTATAGCCTTCGCGAATACATTGAATAAGAACATCATACTCCGTGCAATGATCTAAGTGCAATGCAATCGGAATACTTGCGTTCTTAGCTGCGACTCTCGCAGCCGCAACGATATAATCAGGACCCAAATGTTTAACGGTGCCGACAGTTGTTTGTAGAATAAGAGGAGATTGCAGCTCATCAGCAGCCTCGATTACAGCTTGCAGCATTTCAAGCGTGTGTACATTGAATGCTGTAATACCATAACCGCCTTTTCTAGCAGCTTGCAGCATAGATGTAGAACTGATTAAGTGACCCATAATGACATTCTCCTTTGAGAAAAATGATAGAACGATAAAATAAATGAAGGAAACAAGATATTAAATGATTGAAACAATCATAAAAATGATTTATAATTTCATTATCTTGATTATATGGGGGAATGAACGGCATGTCAAACAACTTTGGACAATTAACGTATCCAGAGATTTGTGCACAAGCTGATGCACTGCAAGCGGCTTGGGATCAATTAACCATTCAATCTGAGTGGGTTTCAAAATATATAGGTAATCCAATTTATGATGAGGTTGTCTTTATCGGATCGGGTTCTTCGTATTATCAAGCGTTAACGATGGCAGCTACTTTTCGAAAATGGACAGGGCGCTCTGCTGCAGCACATCCTTCATCTGAAATTTTCCTATTCCGCGATCAGACAATTGCTCGTGATAAGAAAGTTCTGCTAGTTGGCGTTTCACGCTCTGGTGAATCAACAGAGGTTGTTCTCGCCGTGCAATCCGTCATCGATTTGCCGAACTGGACAATTTGCGGGATTACTTGTTATGAGCAAAGTACGATGGGTAAGCTCACGGAGTGTCTTGTCTCTCCATTAGGCAAAGAGCAAAGTACAGTCATGACGAAATCACTCTCATCCATGACATTCATGATGCAAGCAGCTATTGCAAAGACGGCAGTGGGCGATACGTATTCACAAGAGTTGCAAGCCGTGCTTGCATCTGATTACAATATGGTTAAGAAATCAGATCAAGCCGTCAAAGAATGGCTATCGGGCCGCACTTACACCAAATTAATCTACTTGGGAATGGGCGCCTATGGCGGCTTGGCACTAGAAGCTTGTCTTAAACTAAAGGAAATGTCTTATGTTTGGACGGAAAGTTACGGAACAATGGAGTTCCGTCATGGTCCAAAGTCGATTATCGAACCTGGTTCAATCGTTGTGCTGTTATTATCGGAAACTGCTCGTGCCTATGAAGTGAAAGTAGCGGAAGAGATGAAGGCTTATGGAGCCGAAGTGATCATCCTTACAGCTTCAGCAGGAGAAGATACGGCTTTTGCTGATCTTGTGATCGAGCTTGGGCATGCAGATATAAGTGATGAAGCACGGAGTGTACTTTATTTGCCTGCTGTGCAATTCTTAGGATTCTATTCAGCACTTGCGAAGGGTGTTAACCCGGATGAACCACGGAATTTAACGCAAGTGGTACAAATTTAAGTTGGGCGGAGTGAAATGTATGGCCGAAGAAACTTCCTCCAAAGGTGAAATCAGACGCGCACAGATTATGACGATGCTTAAGCAGCAAGGCAAGATCAGTATTAATGAGCTGATCGAGAAGCTGGATTGTTCAGAAGCTACTGCTAGGCGTGATCTGGATTTGCTTGATAAAAGGGGAGACTTGATTCGTACGATTGGAGGCGCTTTATACGAAGGAATTTCGACTTCACGTGAAATACCGTTTTCGGAGAAGCGCCAGAAGCTGTGGCTAGAGAAGGAAGCCATCGCTCGTAAAGCAATGGAATTTATCGAAGAGGGCGATAGTGTTTGCCTGTCAGGCGGCACGACAACTTATTTGATCGCTAAGGAGCTTAAATCACGTCATGGGATTACCGTTGTGACGAATGCGGTTAATATCGCGATGGAGCTTGCGGATAGCGAAGGCATTCAAGTCGTCGTTATTGGCGGCGTCATGCGTGCTAAGAATTATGAGTTATGTGGACCGCTTGCCGAGAAAACAATCGAGCACCTGAATATCGGTAAGATCTTTCTTGGGATCGATGGATTTACACTTGAAGAGGGCATTTCGACTTACGCTGAACAAGAGGCACAAACCGCGCGTATGCTGATGAAGAAAGCGAGACAGACAATTGCGGTATTCGATCATACGAAGACTGCTAAACCTTCTCTTTTTTCCATCGCGCCGATTCAGGACCTGCATGCTTGTATAACCGATCGACCACTAGAACAAATAATGCATGATGAGCTGGTCAGTCATGGGGTTCAAATTGTGATAGCAGAATAATTATTAGTAGAGGAACCGTTCTTTCATCTTTTGGATGAGGAACGGTTTTTTGTTTGTATTTTCAAAAAAGAATGGCAAATGATGCCCTCTCCTGTATAATCCTAATTATGGTTTCTAGATGATAGGGGTGATCAACTTTGTTGTTGCGTAATAAATCTTTTGTGTTCATGATGATCGGTGAAGTCGTTGGCGGCATAGGATTATGGCTTGCGATTATCGCTAATCTTCAATTTTTGCAAAGCTTGCTCTCATCAGATTTTCTTAAATCATTAGTATTAATGTCAGGGATATTCGTCTCGGTTCTATTGCTGCCATCAATTGGCAAAATCGTCGATCGTTATGATAAGAAAAAAGTGCTGATTACCGCGAACCTCATCCGCTGTATATCACCACTTCTCATGTTTCCTGCACTCATGTATCAATCGATTCCTTGGATGATTCTATCGCTTATTCTTCTACAAATTTCCAATGCAACTTATTTTCCGGCTGTGCGCACAACGTTCTCAACTCTTATTGCTCGAGAGGATTTACTAGCGGCAAATACATTCCATATGAACGCGATTACGATCTCACGTATTGCAGGAACGGCAATTGCAGGTGCGATGGTCTCTGTAATGAGCTTGTACACAATCTATTCGTTATCTCTGGTAGTTTATTTATTGCTTCTGGGTATCTTTATTTTTATCCACATTCCTAAGATAGACGCAGCAGTTCAGAAAACCAAAGAAAAGCTGAAATTCACGGAAGTATTTACCATTATTAAGCAGGATCGTTCGATATTCCTCGGAATAATCAATTCAAGTGTCATAGCTTTATTCTTGGGCGGAATGAATCTGTTCATTCTCTCATTAAGCGAGATTCAGCATGATCCTGGATTAATGGGCTATTTATACGCAGTTGAAGGTACAACTATCCTAGTTGTAGGACTATTTGTACGACGCGTAATTGGCAAGGCGAACATCATCCTCGCAACATCCTTTTTGCTGTGTGTGATCGCAATCGGTCAATATACGATGTCCTTCGTTGATCATAGATGGACAGTGCTGCTAGGATTCGGTATTTTTGGCAGCATGGTTGCCTTCTTCTTCCCGATGGTGACAACAATTTTTCAGAACCGTGTACCGCAGCAGACGCAAGGCAGATTTTTTGCCTTCAAAGAGATTGTGGATCGGATCCTAATGCAAGTATCCATCTTGGCAACAGGCGCAAGTCTAGATTTATTCGGTACATCCACCTATCTGATTATGATTGCGGGTCTGACTTTATTAACCGCACTCTTCACCTTAAGTCAAACGCTTAGACACAAGCTGGATGTCAGACAATATGCAGCAAGGGAACAAGGATAATCATTCGGTTAGTCCATCATGCTTAAGAGAAATCAACTGTGATATGGGGATTAACTGAACGTAATTCGCTAGATCAGGGAGTTTATTCTTGAGTGCTTCAGCCGTCGTTCTGCCACTTGACCCCACATGCCCGATGGCAACACAGTATTTACGCGTTTGGAGCCGTTGATGAATAACCCCAATCTGTTTCATCACATGCGATACAGTGTGCGTATCATCGAGAAAGAGCTCGTTCTCAATACAAGGTACGCCAACTTCAACTGCCGTTTTGCAGGCGATGCTATGATAATTCGTATGACTGTCGACGAAGAATAGGCGATGCTTCTTGCATTGCTCCAGAACGATCCGCATAACCCGTGGGTCGCCAGTAGCTTTAGAGCCCATATGATTGTTAATTCCAATGGCATGTGGAATTTCCGCAACCGCCGCATCGACTCTTTTGCGAATCTCATCATCGCTAAGTGATGTTAATATAACACCTGGACCCAGCCAACTCTTATTGCCTGAAACAGGCTCCATTGGCATGTGAATGATGACCTCTTTGCCAGCTAAATGGGCTGCTTCGGCATCCGATTTGGACGTAGGGAGAAAAGGCATTACAGCTACAGTAAGCGGATAGGGCATAGCAATGATTTCCTGAGTTCCTTTCATGTTGTTGCCGAAATCGTCAATAATGATAGAAGCCATTTTACTTTTATCCGGTATGTACTCCTGATGAACTGTCGCTACATGGCTAGTCGTTGAATTGATGGTTAAAGCTAGCATGATAGCCATGATACCGAGTTGTAGCATAATAAAAACACCTCCGCACAGATAATTGAAGCAAAAGCGATTGCTTCCTTGTCTGTTTAATATGGAGGTGTTTGCTATATCGTATGCATATGATTTGAAATTTAAACAGTTTTTAGAGCTTGAAGGAACGCTTGAGGTGGTTGTGCACCACGTACGGCGTATTTTCCATTAATAACGAAGAATGGGATCTGGGACACTCCGATTTCAAATGCTTGACGAATATCTTCATCAATTTCCTTGAGGCGAACTTCTGTGCCGACAAATTCACTGATATATTCGCGATCAAGACCAGCCTTCTCGGCAATATCCAGCAAGACTTCGCGATCACCAATGTCTCTTCCTTCAACAAAGTAAGCATGCTCAATTGCATCAACGACATCCATTCTGTACTTATCAGGCGCCAGTCTAATAACTTGATGTGACATTAAAGAATTCGGCATGAGAGCGATTTTGCTAAAATCAAATTCAACGCCAATGGATGCTCCTGTTTTCGTTATTTGTTCATGGACAAGATCCATTTGTTCCTTGCCACCTATCTTCTCTTCCATTAAGGGGGCAAACGGTACTCCTTCAAATGGAATAATAGGATCTAAAAAAAATGAACGAAAACGGAATTCTACTGGTGCACCTAATTCTTTGGCTGCCAAACGCATGCTATGTATGCCGATTCGGCACCAAGGACATACCGTATCGTGAAAGATGTCTACTGTAATAGGTTTCATTGACTAAAGCTACTCCCTTCTTAATCCAATCATGACTTAAGTCTATTGATCCATTATAAACGAGTTTGGCCTAAGAGGAAACGGCTTTACTGAGTTTATTGGTCATACATCACAAAATTGCGCGTTTCCATCCGCGGAAACGGCTTTCAATCTTTTCTCCAAGCGAGAAAATCGCATCTTCGTTTCCGATTGAACTTATAATTTGAATCGAAACAGGCAGTCCATTTTCTTCGCCAATCGGAATCACAAGGGAAGGCAAACCCCATGTATTTGCATACGCTACAAACGGCATATACTTCAAAAACGATTTGCTGATCGCAAAAATTTCTTTGTAAACTTGACCGTGCGGCAACGCTGGCGAATGATATACCGGGAGAATTAGCAATTTATGCTGCAAATATTCCTGTATCAACTGGTTGCCAAGATTGATTTGTTCATTCAATTTGGCCATCTGCTGTTTGGAAGGCTTAAAGGTTCGAGCACCGACTAAGGCCCATAATAGATAGCGATGCCATTCGCTATTACCAGCAATTCGCTCCTGTAACCAGTGACGCATCGGCTTCAGCAATCGTTTCCCTGAGGCTGCATTAACAACATTGGATGCGCCATCGATAGACATAATTTGCTGCCATAATAACGCAGATTGCTCATACATAGGTGGTTGCTCGTCGACAACTTGGATCGCTTCCTCTAATTCAAGCTTTAAATCCTTGAGGAGCAGCATCGTTTGCGCGGATACTTCATATTTGACCTGATCGATTGGCAACGTAATTGAAAAATCAGATAAATTTCGCTTGATTGGCTGCGCAAGTGCAAGAATATCATTGACTAATCTCGCGTCGCGTACAGATTTGGCTATTGCGCCGATCCCTAACATGCGTTCTTGCAAGGGATGCGGGAAGGGTGGGTACGCACCATCGTCTTTGACTTGGTAAGCACCGCTTTTAAAGCCAATAATGCCGTTAAAATGGGATGGGAACCTGATGGAACCCCCGATATCGGAACCGATACCAAGCGCAGCGCCGCCAGCAGCGATTAATGCAGCTTCACCACCGCTTGATCCGCCAACCGTTCTGGATAAATCCCATGGATTATTCGTTCGTCCGTACAATTTATTATCCGTTTCCTGACAAAAACATAAGGTAGGTGTGTTCGACTTACCTAAAATAATTGCACCTTCATGACGAAGCAGCTCGACAATCGCTGCATCATGATCCATCACGAGGTTTTTGCGATGACGGAGTCCGCCTGTCGTTCGCATACCAGCAACGTCAAACGCTTCTTTCATGCTGATCGGAACTCCATACAAACGTCCCTTAATATTCTGATTGCTTGCAAGCTCATCATCACATTGCCTCGCTTCATGTCTAGCGAGTTCAAATCGCTCTTCAACCAGACAGTTGACGCTTGGATTGATACGCTTTAAATGCTCGATATATGCTTCTGTCGCTTCTAATGATGTGACGGTTCCTTGTCTGATATAACCTGCTAAAGTAGATGCATCCAGATCAAGAATAGACATGTGCTTGCCTCCCTGTCATACATTCAATTACTAAGAATGGTAAGTGAAGTTTAGGAAGTCGTCAACATGAACCCTGTCAGATGATAAGAAATTTTTAGCAAGATCATGTATAATAAAGATTATAGAGATAAGTTGATGGAGGTATAGGTCTGTGAATGCTGAACAGATTATTCAAATGATGTCCGAGCAAGGACTACGTATCACCGAACAAAGACGTACACTTGCCGAACTGTTTGCAGGTACGGATGGCTATTTAACACCCAAAGATGTGTATGAGCTGATGGCGCAGCGTTACTCTGGTTTAAGCTTTGATACGGTATATCGTAATTTGAGAATTTTGCAGGAGATGGATGTGCTAGAGCAGTTTGTGTTTGAAGACGGAATTAAGTTTCGGGCACATTGTCAGGAAGCGCATCATCATCACCATGTTATCTGTTTGCAATGTGGGACTACAATTCCATTTGTGTTTTGTCCGATGGAAGGGATCTCGGGCATTCCTAGTGGCTTTACGGTTGTTAGACATAAATTTGAAGTATATGGATACTGTGAGGCTTGCGGGGCATGAAGAAGGTACTTCAGGCAGGAGTCAGATTTTATCGCAAATATATATCACCACTCAAAGGACCTACCTGTCGATTCTACCCAACCTGCTCGGCCTATGCATTAGAAGCTTTGGAAGAACACGGAGCGTTCAAAGGCTCGATCCTGACCGTTATCCGCATTGCCAAATGCCACCCCTTTCACCCTGGAGGAATTGATAAGGTGCCGCCTAATAAGAAGAAACAGCAGCACAGTTGTGAGGAACATGAGGAGCACAAGTAGCGGATAGTGGGATATGGCCTGTAATCTAGGGCTGCTCAGCTTTCGCACCTTGACAGAGCGCTGCTCATTCCTATATATTGTGATTTATAGTGAGTAAATAATGTATGTTTCGATGAATGGATAAGTACAAGCAGATGCCTATGTCCAGAGAGCCGGGGAAGGTGAAAGCCGGTATAGGAGTAACCTTGGAATATGGTCCAGGAGAACATATCTTCGAGCTATCTTAAAGCCACTGACTTTAAGAAGTAAGGGGATGTCGTGTTCCAGCGTTAATGGAGAAGTCTGATCATGACTTGCCAAGCCTTGCCTTCGTAAGATGCAAGGGAATCTGGGTGGTACCACGTGAGTAACAGCTCTCGTCCCAATGTGGACGGGAGCTTTTTATGTTTGAAAAGCACCCGCCTCTAAGGACGGTGAAACCGTTTATTCTGGGGTTGGCCTGAAATCTAATGGCAATAATGAAAAGAATAGGGAATTTTTAATTTGATTAAATTTGTTAGGGAGGCTAGTTGCATATGTCAGACAACAAAACATTCTACATTACAACACCGATTTATTATCCAAGTGATAAGCTGCATATTGGGCACGCGTATACGACCGTAACAGGAGATGTTATGGCGAGATACAAACGTCTTCGTGGCTTTAATGTAAGGTACTTAACAGGAACAGATGAGCATGGTCAAAAAATTGAGCGTGCGGCTAAAAATAAAGGGGTATCCCCGCAAGAATTTGTGGATGACATCGTTGCTGGAATTAAAGAGCTGTGGAAGAAGATGGACATCTCCAACGATGACTTTATTCGGACAACCGAAGAGCGTCATCAAGCGGCTGTGCAGAAAATTTTTGCAAGATTGCTTGAACAAGGGGATATTTATCTAGGCACTTATGAAGGCTGGTATTGTACGCCGTGTGAATCCTTCTTTCTAGAATCGAAGCTAGTCGATGGCAACTGCCCTGACTGCGGACGTCCAGTTGAACGGATGAAGGAAGAAAGCTATTTCTTCAAAATGAGTAAATATGCCGATCGTTTGATGCAATATTATGACGAGAACCCAGACTTCATTCAGCCTGAATCCCGCAAGAATGAAATGATTAACAACTTCATCAAGCCTGGTTTAGAGGATTTGGCGGTATCCCGCAACACCTTCGATTGGGGTATCAAAGTGCCTGGCGATCCCAAACATGTCATTTATGTATGGATTGACGCGCTTTCCAACTATATTACCGCACTTGGCTATGGTTCAGATGATGAGTCGAAGTTCAACACCTATTGGCCTGCAGATGTACATCTGATGAGTAAGGAGATTGTTCGTTTCCATACGATTTACTGGCCGATTATGCTGATGGCGCTTGACTTGCCATTGCCGAAAAAAGTTTATGCGCACGGATGGCTTCTCATGAAGGATGGCAAAATGTCCAAATCCAAGGGCAATGTAATCGATCCCGTTACTCTTATCGATCGCTATGGATTGGATTCCGTTCGCTACTACTTGATGCGTGAAGTACCTTTCGGTGCGGACGGTCAGTTTACACCAGAGAGCTTTGTTGATCGAATCAATCACGACCTTGCCAATGACCTTGGCAATTTGCTTAACCGTACGGTTGTGATGATGGGCAAATATTTTGATGGTGTGATTCAGCCTTATGTTGAGGGAGCAACTGAGTTTGATGCTTCTCTAATTGAGCTTACGCGTGAGACTGTAGCGAAATATGAAGAGGCCATGGAGAAAATGGAATTCTCCAACGCGCTATCTGCTGTATGGACGCTAATTGGTCGTACGAATAAATATATTGATGAGACGCAGCCATGGGTGCTTGCGAAGGATGAAGCCAACCGAGCTGCGCTTGGTTCCGTCATGTATGTTTTGGCTGAATGCCAACGCATCGTATCCGTGCTGCTTCAGCCATTCATGACGCGTACGCCGCAGCTGATGTGGTCGTCGCTGGGTGTTGACAGCGACGCTGCGCTTACCGCGTGGGACAGCGTCCACGCGTTCGGGGCTTTGCCTGCGGGAACAGTCGTCCGCAAAGCGGAGCCGATGTTCCCGCGGCTTGACGCCGCTGTCGAAGTCGCGTACATCGCGGATGCGATGCGCGGAGGCGTACCAGCGGCGGCTGAGAGCGCAGCCCCTGCATCGCCGGCTGCGGCAAGCGCGCCAGCGCCAGCACCGAAGGACGAAATCGGCATCGACGATTTCGCGAAGGTGGAGCTGCGCGTAGCGCAAGTGCTGTCAGCGGAGCCAGTGAAGGGCGCTGACAAATTGCTTAAGCTGCAGCTCGATCTGGGATACGAGCAGCGCCAAGTCGTTTCGGGCATTGCGAAGTTCTATAAACCAGAGGAGCTTGCGGGACGCAAAGTGATCTGCGTTACGAATCTGAAGCCAGTTAAGCTTCGCGGCGAGTTGTCACAAGGAATGATCCTTGCAGCTTCCGAAGGCGATTCTTTGACCTTGGCAACAGTACCAGACTCCATGCCGAACGGAGCAATTGTGAAGTAAGTTGAAGGCTGAGCGATAAGCTCAGGCTAGCCGTAATAAGAACAGCAATTCAGGGGATGTCCTCTCCTGATTGCTGTTTTTTTTGTGTATTCTAGAATTTATAAATTAAATATTTACGCTATTCTGACTGCATGATATTATGAGGTCGAATCTTGCGATGGAAATTATTAGGGTCTGAATTACGGATCATGAATTACGGAGGTAGATTAGGATGAATAAAATAACCGCAGTATTATTAGGTGCTGGTGATCGAGGGGCTAGAGCTTATGGTCCTTATGCGATCAATTATCCGCATGAGCTCCAGATTGTTGCAGTAGCTGAACCGAATGCTGATCGAAGAGAAGCGTTTGCAGCTGAGCACGGAATAGCTGAAGAGAATGTGTATACGGATTGGCAGGAACTGCTTAGCCAGCCTAAGACGGCTGATGCCATTATCATTTGTACGTTAGACCGCATGCATTACGAACCGACGATGAAAGCCCTAGAATTAGGCTATCATGTTTTATTAGAGAAGCCGATGTCCCCTGAGCCTAAAGAATGTATTGAAATGGAGCTAGCAGCTAAGAAGTATAATCGCATTCTAACGATTGGTCATGTACTGCGTTATACGAACTATTGGTCTTCGATCAAGAACATAATTAATGAAGGCAGAATCGGTCAAATCGTTTCGATCCAATTGAACGAGAACGTAGGCAATTTGCATATGTCTCATAGCTTTGTAAGAGGGAATTGGTGTAACTCAGATGAATCAAGCCCAATGATTTTGCAAAAATCATGTCATGATATGGATCTACTATCATGGCTCATGGATGAGCCATGTGTTAGTCTTAGCTCGTATGGCTCTTTAATGCATTTTAAAAAGGAGAACGCACCAGAGGGAGCACCGCTTAATTGTCTTGATGGATGTCCCGCCGAGCTTACATGTCAATATCATGCGCCTCGCTATTACTTGGGCGAAGGCAGTGGCTGGGCAAAGAAGTTTACGCTGGATACAAGCAGGGAAGGCATTCTACATGCGCTTCGAACGACTAATTATGGTAAATGTGTTTATCAGAGCCGCAACAATGTGGTTGATCATCAAGTCGTCTCGATGGAATTTGAGAGTGGGGCTACTGCTATTTTCAGCATGAGTGGATTTACACATAATCAAACGAGAACTGTTCAGATCATGGGAACCAAGGGCGAAATTCGTGGGGATATGGTTGAAGATAAATACACGCTCTATGATTTTGTTACCAAAGAAGTTACGGAAACGAAGATTAGTTCAGGAACGTTTGGACATGGAGGCGGAGACGAAGGGATAGTTAGAAGCTTTATTCAAGAAGTTCGAGCAAATTCTGGCGACAGCTTATCTTCCGCTACTGCTTCTGTCCGCAGTCATCTCATGGCATTTGCAGCAGAAGAATCCAGACTTCATCAAGGCAAACCAGTGACAATCAATGAATTTTACAGAAAATTCGTTAATGTCTGAATAAAAGTATATAATCATATTTAGAAGGGAGATGGTGGAAGAAGTGTAATTTGATAGAGGGATGTTTAGTAGAGGAATAAGAGTGCGTTGTGAGATAAACATTCTAAGTCAAGCTAAAGCTTTAGATAGATGCAATTTTTCGTAAAATGATATTGTCACATTAACCAAACGGCAGCATATGCATTTGCTAGACTGAAGATTTTTTCAGGGAGAATCAATTGTCAATAGGGGTAAATGCATGCATAGATCTTATGAATAATGAGCTCAGAAAGATTATGAATGTATACGTTAGAAGGCGAAGGAATCCTTAATCATGAATTGATCAAGGATTAACCTCGTTCTATATTGGGGGATGACTTTGTGCGTACAATGCTTGGTCTAGTGAAAGAACAAAGAGCAGCAGGAGCTGTACTTAAAGAAGTACCTGTTCCTGTATGTGGTCCTGATGAAGTACTTGTTAAGGTTAAAGCAACATCGATATGTGGAACTGATCTGCATATTTATAAATGGGATTCATGGGCTGAGAAGACAGTTGTTACGCCTAATGTATTCGGACATGAGTTTGCTGGCGTTGTGGAGGAAGTAGGCAAGGATGTTACGAATGTTAAGGTCGGCGATCTCATTTCAGGTGAAGGGCATATGGTGTGTGGCGTTTGCAAGGCGTGTCGAACAGGCAATGCCCATGTATGTCCGCATACCCGCAGCTTTGGGATAACAGCACCGGGATGTTTTGCAGAGTACGCAATTGTTAAGGCGGTTAATGTCATCCATAATGCATCTGACTTGCCGTTTGAGTTAGCTTGTCTTCAAGATCCGCTTGGCAATGCTGTTCAAACGGTTATGTCTGGTGATATCGTAGGTAAATCCGTCGCTGTGATTGGAACAGGACCAATTGGATTGATGGCAATTTCGGTAGCTAAAGCATGTGGAGCAGGAACCATCTTTGCCGTTGATGTGAATGAATATCGGTTAGAATTAGCGGAGCAGCTAGGAGCAGATGTCATGATCAATAGCAGCAAACAATCGATGGTAGAGGAAATAAGAGCCCTGACGCAAGGCGAGGGTGCAGAGGTCGTACTTGAGATGTCCGGTCACCCGGCAGCGATTCGGGATGGCTTTGAGGCGGTTGCGAATGCTGGGCGTGTATCACTGCTTGGAATACCAAGTGAAGAGGTATCACTTGATTTGGCAAGATCGATTATTTTCAAAGGATTGAGAATTGAAGGCATTACAGGTCGTAAGATGTATCAGACTTGGTATCAGATTAAAGGACTGCTCGATCAAGGCAGAATTAACCTGGCACCGCTTATCACGCATCGATTTAGATTGGAGCAGTATGAGGAAGCATTTGCGCTAATGAGTCAAGGCAAATGCGGCAAAATTGTATTTATCCACGATTAAGTAAGGAGAATTCATATGGCTAATTGGGATCAGCTAGGGCAGGAGCTTGAACAGCTTAAGGAACAAGGTAGATATCGCCCATTGTCCGTATGGCAAAGTGGTTCAGGGACTTGGATGAAAATAGGTGGACGCAGAGTGCTTCAGATGTCGTCTAACAATTATTTAGGCTTCACCGATCACCCTGCAATTAAGCAAGCCGCTATTGATGCGATCGAGCAATATGGCGCGGGCAGTGGTTCTGTACGTACAATTACAGGTACGCTAAGTATTCATGAGCAGCTTGAGCTAGAGCTAGCGAAGTTTAAGCAAACAGAAGCGGTTCTTGTTTTCCAATCGGGGTTTACGACGAATCAAGGGGTTCTGGGCTCCATTCTGGGTGAGAAGGATATCGTTATAAGCGATGCGCTTAATCATGCAAGTATTATTGACGGCATTCGCTTAACTAGAGCAGCACGTGAGATTTATGCCCATAAAGATATGGATCAGTTAGAGGCTTTACTAAAGCGCAGCAGCGGCTACGAGAAGCGTGTCGTCGTAACGGACGGGGTATTTAGTATGGATGGTGATATTGCGCCATTGCCTGCCATCGTAGAATTAGCTGAGAAATATGATGCCTTCGTCTATGTAGATGATGCACATGCAAGCGGTGTGCTTGGCAAGAATGGAAAAGGCTCAACTGATCATTTTGGTCTCCATGGAAGGGTTCATATTCAAGTTGGGACTTTATCCAAAGCCATTGGCGTTGTTGGCGGCTATGTAGCCTGCTCACAGGTGCTGAAGGATTATTTAATTCATAAAGCGAGACCGTTCTTATTCTCGACATCTGCGCCGCCAGCAGTGGCAGCGGCTTGTTTAGCTGCAATTCAAGTTCTTGGGCAAAGCTCAGAGCTAACGGATAGACTATGGAACAATACCAATTCATTCCGTGCAGCATTACAAGCAATTGGTTTTGATACAGGGGTCAGTGAGACGCCAATTATCCCAATTATCGTAGGTGATGCTGCCAGTACGATGAAATTCTCGGATCGACTGCTGGAAGAAGGTATTTGTGCTCAGGGCATCGTATACCCAACGGTAGCGGCTGATAAAGGTCGGGTCAGACTAATCGTAACCGCTAAGCATACCGATGAGGATTTGCAATTTGCCACACGGGTGTTGCAGAAGGTTGGTCAAGAATTCGGGCTTGTATAATCTAAGAGAGTTGTTATTAAACTAATTCCTTGAACGCTACTATAGGTTTCAAGGAGTTAGTTTTTTTTATGCATGTAGAATTATGACTCAAAACAATAATCAGTGCTTAACATATAGCGTAAGCAGCGGAGAGGACGGAATCGTTCTGGAGAAGCGTTAGCGTTCGCCTCAAAGCTTTCCTCAGGAAAGCTTACTTCGGAAGGATATGCTTTGTCAGCGAATTTCTTCCCACTAATGGTTCATCTGATCAGGAAATTTGGTGACAACAGCGATCGGAAGAATGATCCGTCCTCGCAGCGGTCATTAGGCAGGTGTAAGTATGTATTTTGGTTTTATGTCTTATTCGTAATATTTACGATTTTCATTGACAGCTTTAAAATAATCTTCTATTATTAAATAGAAATTATTACGATTAAGAGTTTTTGTTAAGAAACAAGACGAGAGGAATTCAACATGATTAAGAAATTATATATTCTGGTGGTTGTTTTTATACTTTCATTTGCAGTACTAGCTGGCTGTTCGACTTCCTCCAAGGAAGTGCTTGTCAAGGATAAAGTGAATGTCGTGACTTCATTCTACCCACTGTATGATTTTGCTCGTAAAATTGGTGGTGATCATGTCAATGTCATCAATCTGGTTCCAACCGGTATTGAACCGCATCACTGGACACCGAAGAGTCTGGATATTAGGCTAGCCTCTGATTCGGAGCTTTTCTTCTATCAAGGCGCGGGGTTTGAAGGTTGGGTGGACGATTTTCTGAAGTCTTTGCGGTCAGATGCAAAGGTCAAACCGTTCAAGGTCAGTGAAGGAGTAAACTTAATTCCGATCAGTGGTGATCATGACCATGAAGATCATGGTAAGGATGAAGCCAATCATCATGAAGGTGAATGGGACCCGCATCTATGGCTTTCCCCAATAAATGCGAAGAAAATGGCAGAGAACATCAAAAATGCCCTAATTCAAGTAGATGCCGTGCATCAGGCAGATTATGAAGCGAATTATGATCAACTAGCTGCGCAATTTGATGAGCTTCATGCTGAATTTACGAACGAAATTACGAAGCTGCCTCGGAAGGAAATTGTTGTATCTCACCAAGCTTTCGGCTATTTGTGTCATGAGTATGGACTTGAGCAGCTCGCCATTATGGGCGTATCCGCGGAGGCCGAACCATCCGCACAGGATATGAAGCAGATCAATGCATTCATACGTGAGCATCAAGTGAAATATATATTCTTTGAGGATCTTGTCTCAGATAAGCTTGCGAAGACACTAGCGCGTGATGCGAATGTTCAAACATTAGTCTTGCATACGCTTGAGGGATTAACGGATGAGCAAATGAAGAATGGTGAAGATTATTTCTCATTGATGCGCAAAAATTTAGGCAATCTATTACAAGCATTACAATAATCCATGAAGCATTACACGATAGTAAAGGGAGATTTGCCTCATGATCAATAGAAAACTGGAGGGCTGTCATCGGTCGATTGTATCGATCGAACAGCTGTCCTTCTCATACCATAACAAGAAAGTTATTGATAATCTGAATTTCACTGTGTTAGAGCGTGATTTTGTTGGACTTGTCGGAACGAACGGTGCGGGCAAAACTACGCTGCTGAAGATGCTCGTAGGGCTGCTTAAGCCGAACGAAGGCCAAATTAAATTATTTGATACGCCTATCCATAAGTTTCGAGATTGGGAATTAATTGGTTATGTACCGCAAAAAAATTCGTTTAATCCCTTATTTCCTGCAACTGTTCGAGAAGTTGTCACATCCGGGCTATATTGCAAGAATAAGCTTTACAAAAGATTAACGAAAGAAGATCAAAACAAGTGTAATGATGCGATGGGTATCATGCGTATTCAAGACCTTGCAGACCGTAAAATCGGGGAGCTATCAGGTGGACAGCAGCAGCGTGTATTCCTTGCCAGAGCAATTATAAATAACCCCCAGTTACTGATATTGGATGAACCAACCGTTGGTATTGATGCCGAGACACAGCAAGGCTTCTTCCATATGATCGAGCACATGCATCGTCATCATCACATCACATTCTTAATGGTATCTCATGACATGGATATGCTGCATTCTTATCTTGGTGACGAGCCAATGCAAGAGAGTGGCAAACTGAAATTCTTCGTTAAACATACGCATGATCCTGAGGATTGTGTTCAGACAGATTTTATTCATTCAGTGAAGAAAAGTTAAGGGAGCGGTAAAGATGGAGTTGTTTGACATATTTTTGGAGCCTTTTTTTCAACGCGCTCTCATCGGTGGGATATTAATCGGTATTACAGCCCCTTTAATGGGGACTTTTCTCGTTCTCCGTAGATTGTCTATGATCGGAGATACGCTTGCGCATGTATCCATTGCAGGCGTTGCGCTTGGTTTTCTTATTAATGTATATCCGCTTGCAGTAGGTTTAATTTTTGCAATTCTGGCATCGTTTGCGATTGAATGGCTGCGTAAAGCGTATAAATCGTATGCGGAGTTATCCATTGCGATTATTATGTCAGGAGGGGTAGCATTAGCTACCTTCTTGTTTACTCTTGGAAAAGGCTTTAATATGAATGTAACTACGTTCTTCTTTGGTAACATTTACACACTCGATCAAGCTGATCTATGGATTGTATTCGGCGTCTTTGTAGCCGTTCTTTTAACGATTCTGACTTATTTCAAGGAATTCTTCCTGATGTTCTTTGATGAGGAAGCAGCTAGCGTTAGCGGTTTACCTGTACGAATATTCAATATTGTGATAACGATTCTGACTTCTTTGGTCATTGTTGCAGCGATTAAAATCGTAGGTGCGTTGCTTGTATCTGCACTTCTCACAATTCCAGTTGCCTGTTCTTTGCTGATTGCGAAGAGCTTTAAACAATCCATTTTTATCTCGGTATTGATTTCAGAGATTGCGGTTGTTGTAGGGTTATTTGTTGCAGGGGTATGGAACTCAGCACCTGGAGCGACAATTGTACTCAGTCTGATCGTGATGTTGATTGTGATCCTGATGAAGAAACGAATCAAAGTTTAGTTACTTTCTAGGAGGAGTTGGCTTGGATTCTGTTAACTTATGGCTAGCCCTATGGGCTGGCTTTGCGTCATTCATTTCGCCATGCTGTTTACCGTTATATCCATCTTTCCTATCGTATATTACAGGTATTTCCGTTACCGAGCTCAAAACAGGTGTTACGAGTAGAGCAGCACGCAGAAGTATGATGCTACATACACTTAGCTTTATTATCGGGTTCTCTATTATTTTTTATAGTATGGGCTTTGCTGCAGGCTTAGTATCGGATTTCTTTAGGGGTAATAGCGGTTTACTGAGACAAATTGCTGCTATTCTGATTCTTGTCATGGGCTTGATGCTGCTAGGTGTATTCCAACCTAAGTGGTTAATGAGAGAACGAAAGCTATCGATTAAATTTAAGCCTGCAGGTTATTTGGGATCGTTAGTGATCGGGGTAGGGTTTGCAGCAGGCTGGTCTCCTTGTGTGGGACCAATTCTATCAGCAATTCTAGCGCTTAGTGCTTCTGAGCCAGGTTCTTGGTTCGGTCTAATAACTGCTTATTCCTTAGGATTTGCGATACCGTTCTTTATCCTTTCCTTTTTTATTGGATCAACCAAATGGATTGTCCGTTACTCGGGTGCTTTCATGAAAATCGGTGGCGTCGTGATGATTATTATGGCAGTTCTTCTCTACACAGATCAGTTAGCCAAAATAACAGCATGGCTTAACGGTATTACGCCTGCTTGGTTGCAGTTTTAAGACATAGTAAGTTTCCAATCGTTCCCTGAGGGGAACTTTTTGGTTTGTAGACATCTAATCACACCTATATAATAGGAATGAAATACATGGAAATTTATGGTTTTATTTTGATAAAAATATTTACTTTATAAGTAATGGGGATTATTATTACTACTGTGACATTGTGAAAAATGGTACTACACAAATTTGCATTCTACCGAAATACACGATAAGATACTTACTAGTATCGATCATAGGGGAGGATCCTTCTATATGGCTACACCAAGCATGGAGGACTATTTAGAACGAATATATAAACTAATTGATGAAAAAGGTTATGCCCGTGTTTCCGATATTGCTGAAGGCTTAGAGGTCCATCCTTCTTCAGTGACGAAGATGATACAGAAGCTGGATAAAGATCAGTATTTGATTTATGAGAAGTATCGCGGACTCATTATGACACCCAAAGGCAAGAAGATGGGTAAACGATTAGTAGAACGTCATAAATTACTTGAGAATTTCCTGGAAGTAATCGGTGTACAGGAACAATATATATATGCAGATGTGGAAGGAATTGAACACCATCTGAGCTCAGATTCGATTACTTGCATTGAAACACTAGTTGAGTTCTTTAAGCGAGAGCCGCAGCGACTTGAAGAGCTTCGTCAGCTTCGTTCAGAGCTTGATAATGACAATTGAATAAGATAACCTGATTTGAAAAGTTCACGCTTGGTAGTGAGCTTTTTTTATTTGCAATTCGAATGTTCCTCTACTTCCTCGCATACATACAAGTGAGTGTTTGTTTAGGAGGTGAGGAAGAGATGTACATTAACGCGGTATTCGAAGGTGGAGGCGTGAAAGGAATATCGCTTGCAGGCGCGATTAGTGCAGCAGAGAAGCATAATGTACAATTTCACCAGATAGCGGGAACTTCCTCAGGAGCGATCGTTGCTTCATGCCTTGCAGCAGGTTATTCGGGGGAAGAATTAAAGAAGATTATTTTGCAGACCCCTTTTCAAAGCTTTCTTAAGCGGAGCTGGATTTATAATGTAAAATTTATCGGACCTGCCGTCAGGCTCATGCTAAAGAAGGGATTGTACTCGGGAGAAGCGCTTGAGCATTGGATTCATTGTATTCTAGCTGACAAAAATATCCGTACATTTGGAGATCTACCGCCTGGCAAACTGCGGATTATCGCATCGGATATATCGCAAGGCAAACTGCTAGTTTTGCCGGATGATATTGAGCAATATGGCATCAACCCTGCGAAGTTCTCGATTGCCAAAGCCGTTCGAATGAGCTGCTCAATACCATTCTTTTTTGATCCCGTGAGGCTTCGCAAGTCCATCTATATCGTGGATGGCGGTTTGCTTAGTAATTTCCCACTTTGGCTGTTTGATAAGCAGAATACGAAGGTAAACTTCTATCCTACCATTGGTTTTCAATTAGTCGGAAAGACAGAAAAAGTAAATCATCAGATCACCGATCCAATTTCCATGTTACAAGCGTTATTTTCAACGATGATGGGCGCACATGATGAACGATATATTGAGAAGCACAATTTGTTTCGGACTGTCAAAATTCCGACACTAGGCGTGCATACGACAGAGTTTGATATCAAAGTCGAAAAAAGTCTGGAGCTCTATCAAGCGGGCTACGCTGCTGCTGATCTGTACTTTAAGAATTGGTCTAAGGCTGCTTATCTAAATGACTATGAACGATACGTCATCTCGAAATAAAGAACCGCAAGCGTCTCTGAAGAGATACTCGCGGTTCTTGTTTGTAGTGAGTTAGTGATATCTTGGTTTATCTTCATTGTCATCATCGGGCTTACTGCCTTGAATTACGCGAAACTTGGCTTTGCGCACGGGAGCCTTCTTCTTTCGATTAGAAGCTCCGCTTGTGGTCTGATTAGCCCTAAATTTCC
This sequence comes from Paenibacillus albiflavus, assembly GCF_004344915.1. GTDB lineage: Bacteria > Bacillota > Bacilli > Paenibacillales > NBRC-103111 > Paenibacillus_AM > Paenibacillus_AM albiflavus. The sequence goes on from NZ_SKFG01000009.1 coordinate 66,178, forward strand.
ATGTGTTTGGAGGGAATTTGTACAGCAGAAAGATCAAGCCAAACACAACGATCGGAATTAAGAATTTAGACATGCTTGCGACAAAACCGATAAGCAGTAAGACCCCAATAATCGTGATGAATATTAATTGTGGCCAAGAAAATCTTCTATTCATGGCTTACACCTCAGAAGGTTTAGATAGTCTAACATCAATTTCACGCATGCGATTGAAGGAAGCGATAGACACTTCTACCATATCATCTGCTGGTTCCTTCGTTGTAAGCTTCTGCAGCCACAATCCAGGATAACCTAAGAAGCGAAGAACGGGAATTTCACGAAACGAGTTCGTAATTCGAAGCACTTCATAAGATACGCCGATGACAACAGGCAATAGAATAATTCTCTGAAGCATCCGTTCCCAAATGCCGTCATACGGGAAGAAGGAATAAATAATGACCCCAATAATCACTGTAAAAACCATAAATGATGAACCACAGCGATAATGCAAGGTAGAGAACTTCTGAACGTTCTGGACAGTTAGATCTAGTCCTGCCTCATAGGCGGAGATAACTTTATGCTCTGCTCCATGATATTGGAATAATCGCTTAATCATTGGGGTTAGAGAGATAAAGTATAAGTAGCCGACAAGAAGAATGATTTTAATAAGTCCTTCAATTAAGTTATGTCCAATCTGATTATCGAATAATTTGGCAAATAATAATTGTTCAATTGCTGTAGGTACTAAGGTAAGTACGAATTTGCCGAATAGGAAAGTGAGAACGCCGATTACCGCAACACCTAGAATCATAGCGATATTCGAGACAACACCAGGCTTCTCTTTTTCTTGTTTTTGCTTCTCATCTTCGTCCGCATAAGTTTCAGCAGCAAAATTCAAATGCTGAGCTCCTTTGGCAGCAGATTCAACAAGGGCAACAATACCGCGCAGAAGTGGAATTTTCTTAAGAGCATTAACCCATTTCACTTCCTGCTTTGGAACTTCTAGATATTGGATGGAACCATCCTTGGCACGAACGGCGGTTACGTTGACAGTCTTGCCAGCGAACATCACACCTTCGATAACGGCTTGACCACCGTAAATTGCATTGTTTTGCGACATATAATCACCTTCTGAACACTCAAGAATGAGTCCTATTTTTCTTTTTATTGTAACGGAATTATCTCGGGATTGCTACCAATAGCAAATGGAAAGTTTGTATATACTACCAATACTTGAATATTTGCTGAAGGTAGGATGAGAGATGAATACAAAAAAAGCGGAACAGAAAGTTACAAATCGTTGGTTTTTTGCATTCTATGTTGGAATCTTTTGCGGGTTTATATGGGGTATAGTCAAAATTGTTCAGTATTATTTTAAGTTTACTTCGATTGTGATTGGCTTTTTGGTCGAGCCTTTCTACAAACATATGTATCTAACCCAGTGGCAAGGTCTATTAATTGGCTGGGGAGCTTTTATTCTATTTTCGATAATTGCATCACTTATTTACGTAGCTCTTTTTCAGCATATTAAAGGGACGTGGCTAGGGATGCTGTATGGTGGGGCCTGGTGGTGTTTGCTATATCTCATTATCGGTCCTAAGGTAGACATGCTTGAATGGATTAGTCATTATAGCTGGGATACCATTATTACGGATTTTTGCCTGTTCGTCTTATGGGGATTGTTTATCGGTTATACGATTGCGGTAGAATTTACGAATGATCGTTCAAGAGATACGAATCCCATATAAATCAGTTGCGCATTAAAAGACAATGTATACACATTTACTATTCATATGGTAAAATATCTACGGTAATCATGCGCGAACAAATGATAACCATTATTTGGGTGCTTATTTATGTAAAGGGGAGGTTCCCTTGAAGCAGATTCTTATTTTGAATGGTCCAAATCTTAACATGTTAGGCATTCGCGATCCTGCGGTATACGGTTCTGATACTTTAGCGTCAATCGAAAGCAATCTACGTAAATTAGCTGAGGGTATGGAAGTTACACTGCAATTCCTACAGTCTAATCACGAAGGAGTGCTAATTGACGCTATTCATGGTGCGTATGGTCATGTGGATGGTATCCTAATTAACCCAGGTGCTTATACGCATTACAGTTATGCAATTCGAGACGCACTTGCCGCGGTAAGTATTCCGACGGTTGAGGTACATTTATCCAACATACATAAACGTGAGGAATTCCGTCATTTGTCCGTCATCGCTCCTATTGCGGTTGGACAGATAACAGGATTCGGAGCCTATGGTTATGAAATGGGTTTGATGGCTTTATATCATCATATTTTGGCTAAAGATAAGGAGTGATTCGGATGCAAGAGACAAGAGTTGAACGACTTAGAGTAGCTATGAAAGAAGCTAATTTGCCTGCTTTATTCATTACAAATAGTTATAATCGTCAATATATGACTGGTTTCACAGGTAGTTCTGGATATGTTCTGATCACAGCTGAGCAAGCTTATCTATTGACTGACTTCCGCTATACAGAGCAGGCTGCTAATCAAGTGAAACACTTTGAAGTAGTGGAGCATACATCTGGTGTTATGCCAACTGTTCTTGATTTGCTTGGCAAAGAGAACATCCGCGCTCTTGGTTTTGAACAAGCTCATCTTAGCTATATGACACATGCTGCTTATCAATCAGAATTAGCTGATATTGAACTTATTCCTTCAACAAATTTAGTTGAGAACTTGCGTATGTTTAAAGATGCTGGGGAGCTTCAAATTATGCAGGAAGCAGCTGACCTAGCGGATCTTACGTTCTCCCATATTTTGAACTTTATTAAGCCAGGGGTCACAGAGAAGCAAATCGCACTTGAGATGGAAATTTATATTAGACAAAATGGCGGTACTTCGACTTCATTCGATACGATTGTCGCTTCTGGTGAGCGTTCCGCTCTTCCACATGGCGTAGCAAGCGATCGTGTACTTGGCAATAATGAATTTGTAAAATTGGACTTTGGTGCGTATTATAAAGGATATTGCTCAGATATTACTCGTACAGTTGTACTTGGTACACCATCGGACAAACACAAAGAAATTTACGGAATTGTGCTTGAAGCGCAATTGGCATGCTTGGACGGTCTGAAGTCTGGTTTGACGGGTCAACAAGGTGACGCATTAGCCCGCGATGTTATTACAAAGTATGGCTATGGTGCGCAATTCGGACATAGTACAGGACATGGCCTTGGTATGGAAGTACATGAGAGCCCATCACTTAGCTCGCGTGATCAAAGAGTTCTCATGCCAGGTATGGTTGTAACGGTTGAACCAGGTATTTATATCCCTGGATTTGGCGGCGTTCGAATTGAAGATGATGTCGTTATTACAGAACAAGGAATCAATATATTAACCAAATCAACCAAGGAATTGTTATTACTCTAGGAGGGAAATTGAAGTGATTTCAGTAAACGAATTTAAGACAGGCTTAACAATTGAAGTGGAAGGCGATCTATTTACAGTTATTGACTTCCAACACGTAAAACCAGGTAAGGGTGCGGCATTCGTTCGTTCTAAGCTTAAGAACTTACGTAATGGTAACACAGTTGAGCGTACTTTCCGTGCAGGTGAGAACGTAGGACGTGCTCACATTGAGAACCGTGAAATGCAATACCTATATGCTAGCGGCCAAGAACATACGTTCATGGATACAGAAACATATGACCAAATCGCTTTAGATGCAGATCAATTGGAATGGGAATTGAATTTCATTAAAGAGAACATGATGATTAATATCATGAGCTACCAAGGCGAAATTCTAGGTATTAACCTTCCTAACTCCGTTGAGCTTAAAGTTGTTGAAACAGAGCCAGGTGTAAAAGGTAATACTGCACAAGGTGCAACTAAGAATGCGAAGCTTGAAACAGGTCATAATGTTCAAGTTCCACTCTTCATTAACGAAGGCGATGTTCTGATCATTGATACACGCGAAGGTAAATATTCCTCACGCGCATAGTTTTAAGGGAATTAGCCTTCTGGCATCGGATGATGTCAGAGGGCTTTTTTAGTATAAATTAACAGGATTGATTCCTTTGACACAGCACCGATTTAATAATTTAATGTGTGATAAGAAGTTCTTTATCGCACTATTAGCAATAGTTGTGTTATAATCTTTAATTATTTATATAAAGAATCATTTTCAGGATTCTAAGAATTTGACATTGGGGAGTGAACAGCTTTGTCTTTGATCGTGATGAAGTTTGGGGGAAGCTCTGTTGGAACACCAGAACGTATGAAGCGTGTTGCCAAACGTATTGTAGAACGTAAAGCGGAAGGTCATTCAATTGTAGTTGTTGTCTCTGCAATGGGAGATACAACGGATGAACTTATAGATCTATCGAAGCAAATATGTGATGGAATACCGCCAGCTAGAGAGATGGATATGCTTTTAACGACAGGTGAGCAGGTGTCAGTCTCCTTATTGGCTATGGCCATTCACAGTTTAGGTGATCGCGCGGTTTCATACACAGGCTGGCAATGCGGTATGATCACAGAGTCAGTTCATGGTAAAGCGCGAATTACGGATATTGATCCACATCGTGTACTTAAAGCGATAGATAACGATCAAGTTGTAATTGTGGCTGGATTCCAAGGGATGACGGAAGATGGTGAGATTACTACGCTTGGACGCGGAGGGTCAGATACAACGGCAGTTGCACTGGCAGCGGCGATTAAAGCCGATTTATGTGAGATTTACACCGATGTTGACGGAATTTATTCGACTGATCCGCGTATTGTCAAATGCGCTCGCAAATTAACAGATATTTCGTATGATGAAATGCTTGAGCTTGCTAATCTTGGTGCAGCGGTATTGCATCCTCGAGCTGTTGAATATGCTAAGAATTATAATGTGGCACTTGTTGTTAGATCAAGCTTTACACAGAATGAAGGTACCAGCGTGAAGGAGGTTGCTAGTATGGAGCAAGGAATTGTGGTTCGCGGAATCGCGTTTGATAAGAATATTGCAAGAGTAAGCATTCTTGGAGTTCCTGAAAGACCAGGTCAATTAGCTAAAGTATTTACAACGCTTGCTGAGGCGCAAATTGATGTAGATATTATTGTACAGAGCGGTGTTATGAAGGGCCTTGCTGATTTCTCCTTCAGCTGTTCTTTAACAGATCGTGAGAGAGCTGTAAATGTAATCGAAGGAATTCAAGCAGAAGTTGGATTCCGTGAGGTAACTTCAGAAGATAATCTTGTAAAAGTCTCCATTGTTGGAGCTGGTATGGTAAGTACGCCGGGAGTAGCTGCCAAAATGTTTGAGGTGATTTCCTCACTAGGCGCTTCTATCAACATGGTAAGTACATCGGAAATCAAAATGTCCTGTGTAATCGATATTCAGTATTTAGAAGATGTGGTTAAAGGGCTACATACAGCGTACGATTTGGATACAGCTGATCAAGTTTTCGTTGGTGGTCCGGCTGATCGCAGATAGTTCGTTGTCTCGTTATTTGCCCCAAATAAAAAATACGAGCTTCATAATCACCATGGTGATACCAGCGGCCATTAAGGGTCCGACTGGTATTCCGCGAAAGAATATGATGCCCAGAATAGAACCAATGACAAGGCCCACAACAAGTTGTGGGTCTATTTTTAATAGATCCAAACCTCTTCCGTTCAGATAGGATGCAAGCGCACCGCCTGTAAGGGCGATGAGACCTGGAACACTTGTAATTACGGCGGTCAAGTCTTTAAAAGCGATACGTCCCGAGGCAAAAGGCACAAGCACGCCCATCGTTAGAAAAAGCAGTCCGAGCTCAAGTCCTCTGCGTTCTATCGTTGGCAAGAAACGTTCAAGTGAAATGAGCTTGATAATAAGTAGAATACAGGCTGCAGTCGTAATAATAGGTGAACGTCCGATAAGCCCGATAATAATTAGAATAAGCAGTACAATTTCTCCGTTCATCTGCATGTCCCTCTTACTTGGAATTTAGAGCGTGTTCCAACCTGTAGTAAGAACACGCTCTTCACTTAGTTTATGAGTGTGCAGATGATTTAGAACGTGGGTTAGCTTCTAATGGGACTAGAAGTCCGTCCTGCATAATTGGAACAAGCTGCGTGCGGTCTAGAGCTGCGCAGTATTTGACATCTTCATGGAAGCCTATTTTGCATAACCTTATACCAGATTGTGCTCGCATAAGCGCTCCTTGAATATCATGCTGCTCTTCCCGAAAGCTTGAAAGCATCGCTAAGCCCAGATCATTAACCATAAACGAGTCGTCCTCATAATAAGTGCTGAGTTCATTGGTAATGTATCCTGCGCATAGTCCATCTTCCCATGCGAATAATTGATTTGTTCCTGCACATACAATGACGATGTCGCGTTTGAATTGACTTGCTGCTTGCGCGCAAGCCTTTCCATTAATGAATGCTCCTACTAGCAATGTGGCAGCTTTGCTCGCTTTTTGCAAGCACCTGGTTCCATTGGTGGTTGTCAGTATGACATGTTTGCCTTGGACAACATCAGTTCCATATTCAAGGGGAGAGTTGCCAAGATCGAATCCGGTAATTTTGCGACAATACCGTTCTCCACCAAGAAGGGCTCCTTCATGACAATGCTGGATCGCTGAGCCCATCGTGTCAGCGGCAGTGACAGAAGTGGCGCCATGGTCCAAAGCAGTAACAATGACAGTGGACGCTCTGAGTGCATCGATGACGATCGCTGTCTTATTGATCACATCTTCTGATTTTATTTCATTAACGCTTGCTATGACCTCGATTCGCATTCAATCTACTCCTTGTTCCCTCTCTTCTGCATCATCATTAAAGTATCTGAACGGAGCCCCCTTCTCATAGCTTCCAATGAGATGATCTCTTGTGGCGGTATATTCCCTAGATTCACAGTTGAACCTAATTCCATAAGTAATTTTACCTGCTGATCCTTAAGCGGTGCTTCCCATAGCAGACTATCGCTGTTTGTCAGTCGGCTTAAGATTTGCTTTAGATCCTCTTCTTTACATTGTCCATTGCCATCGAAGATTCCGACTCCAGTACCGGACTCGCGTGCTTCAATCGTGACTAGCGATGCACCTGCCTCTAAATCTTCTTCAATTGTTCGTAATAAGGTTTCGATTTCTATGCTTGAGCCCCAGCATTTCTTACCATACTCTGTGTTTACCTGTAAACCTTGATCAATTCCCCGCTTGATTAACCTGCTTCGAGTGTCACGATCCATCTCGATTGTCCCATCAGACACCTCAAGACCTGTAAATCCAAAGGAAGTAATCGTTTCGATAAATTCATCCGCAACATTTTGGATAACAGCCAGCTCAAGGAAAGTGCCTCCAGGATAAATCAGAATTCCGTTTTCCTTGGCTAATTCTATTTTTTGCATCAAGAGATTGGTCGGATATAGAGGTGCTGTTCCAAACCCGATTTTGATCATGTCTATATGGTTAGCTGCTGTTTCTAGTAAATCGGAATAGGCATTTAGGCCAAGTCCTTTGTCAATGATCATCGTTTGGCCAAGCTCTCTTGGCTTGGTGAGTCTGCATACAGAAGGGTCAAGCAAGTGTGCAGGCCATTTCAATTCAGTTATTGTACGGTTCATAGGAATCTCCTCATAAGTCAACTTAGGTTATTTATTGGGTATCTTATGCACGGATGCCTAGAGAGGTGCTCTTCCATGAGTTCTAAGAATTGTACAAACTATCCTAAACGACAAGGCTCTTGCATAAGCTAGGATGTACAAGCAACTTACATGAGTATGACGAACGCAGTGTCAATTTATTTAATAAGCAAATTTGAATATGGGGGGATACATATGAGCAAAATCGTGCTCAGCATGGCAACGCTTCGTTTACTATCAGGCAGCATTGAAATCATCGCAGCGATCATCATGCTTCGTTTGGCTCAAGTTGATCGTGCATTGCTAGTAAACTCTGCACTTGCTTTAGTAGGTCCTATCGTATTACTGACGACTACAAGCATCGGTCTAGCAGGGCTTGCTGAGAAACTATCATTTTCCAAAATGCTGTGGGTACTTGCAGGAGTTGCCTGCATCTTTATCGGGGTGCTAAAAAGCAAGTAATAAATGAGATTGATAGGACATACATATGAATAAACAGATTGGACAAACTTGGAGGATTTCATATCATGCTGGATTCAATTCTAAGTCTCTTACCCCACTCTCTGAAAAAAATTATTGCAAATCTACCAAACTCGATCAGAACAAAGCTGGAAGAGATTCGCATCCGAGAGGAAAGGCCGCTCGAGATATCATGGGCTGGTGATTATTCGTTTGTCACCAAAGAATCAGGACTTGTGAGAGATCCGCTTGGAGCTTATATCCCAACGAGTGAAGAATGCGCAATTCTGCTTGAGTTATTGACCAATCATTCTGTCTACTCGTTCGAAGAAGAGCTTCGAAGGGGCTTCATTACGATTGCAGGCGGTCACAGAGTTGGACTGGCTGGAAGGACGGTACTTGAGGCTGGACGAGTCCGAACCATTCGAGATGTTAGCTCTTTCAACATACGGGTTGCTAGAGAAATCGTTGGCGTAGGCAAGATCATTCTTCCTCACTTGATCGATCCGATTGAAAGACGAATTCATAACACCTTGATTGTCTCACCTCCTCAGCAGGGTAAAACAACCTTATTACGAGATTTGGCAAGAACGATCTCAGCTGGTGATAAGACAGCACTCCAAGGCATACCTCGCGGTCTCAAGGTGGGAGTTGTGGATGAACGTTCAGAGATTGCAGCTTCCGTGAAGGGTGTACCCAAATTTGATCTTGGTCCGCGTACAGATGTGCTCGATGGTTGTCCCAAAGCTGAAGGCATGATGATGATGATTCGATCGTTATCCCCTGAATTGATCGTAGTGGACGAGATTGGTAGACCAGAAGACGCAGAAGCTTTACATGAAGCGTTACATGGGGGGATAAGCGTCATTGCAACAGCCCATGGCTATGGAATGGCAGACATTAAATTAAGACCAGTCCTTCGAGAGCTAATCGCAGAGAAGTTATTCACACGCTATGTTGTACTCTCTCTAAGGCGAGGCATAGAACGATCATTTCAGATTTACGATGGGGAGGGCCAGCTTGTTCCGTGATATAGAATTTATAACATTCGTCTAATAAATTCTAAGTATCACTCTAAGAAACGCTCCGTCTATTAAAGACGGTGATGCCGTTTCTTCTGGTTCTGTTTATCGCATAGAGAAAGGCTGAGTCTAATGCTGCTGAAATTAATGGGTTCTGTATTTCTCTTATTTGCTGGCACGATGTTTGGATTCTATCAAGCGATGCAATATGCTCGTAGACCGAAACAAATTCGCCAACTCATCGGTGTCATTCAGCGTCTGGAGACAGAAGTAAGTTATGGGCTGACCCCTCTTCCAGATGCTCTGCTTACCGTTAGCAGACAATCAGCCGAACCGATCTCGGGGATGTTAAGCAGAGCAGGAACAGAGCTACGAGCACGTGATGGACGATCCATGCGTGAGATTTGGGAAGGTGTGATTGGCGAGACTTGGAATCGTTCATCCATGAAAAAGGTTGAGAAGGAAATTACACTTGAGCTTGGTTATATGCTTGGTCGATCAGATAGCACCGATCAAGTAAAGCATCTTCGTCTAGCTGCAAGTCAGCTCCAGGTTGAAGAGGCGGCAGCACTCGAAGATCAAAGACGCTACGAGAAGATGTGGCGAAGTCTAGGTGTGCTCGTCGGCGCGTTAGCGGTCATTTTGATGTACTAGGTGGGGTGCTGATTATGAACGTAGATGTTAATACGATTTTTCAGATTGCAGGTATCGGAATTATTATTGCGATGATGCACACGGTTCTGAAGCAAATGGGCAAAGAGGATATGGCACATTGGGTAACTTTGATTGGATTCGTCGTCGTTCTGTTCATGGTCGTGTCCCTGCTTAGCAACTTATTCAAAGAGATCAAAACGATTTTTTTGTTCCAGTAGCTTATGGAAATTATTCAAGTTGTTGGTCTAGGATTACTTGTCACTGTGCTGGTTCTTATTATCAAAGAACAGAAACCGATGTTTGCTTTTTTGCTCACCGCCTTTACTGGCATTATGATCTTCCTGTTTCTGATTGGGAAAATTTCTTCTGTTATTCAAGTGCTTGAAGATCTAGCTGTTCAATCTGGCGTAAATATGGTGTTCCTCAAGACGATTCTCAAGATTATCGGAATCGCATATATCGCTGAGTTTGGCGCACAGATTGTACGTGATGCAGGACTTGAATCCGTAGCTTCCAAAATTGAGCTCTCAGGTAAAATACTCATCATGGTTATGGCGATTCCGATTGTAACCGTCATTATCGAGACGGTGCTCAACCTGTTGCCAACTTAGGAGTGAATAAGGATGCCAAGTCGCCAAATGATTTATCGCTCGCTATATAAAAGAATAGCCATCATGATCATTATCATGATAAGCCTCCTAACTCTTTCGAATGTTGCACTTGCTGCAAGTCCAAGTGATGCAATTGTCAAAGATCAAATCACTCAGATTGATACTGGGCCAATCGAGCAATATTGGGATCGATTAATGTCACAAAATGGAAATTTCTTTCCTGAGTTGCAGACGCCTTCCTTTACGGAATTACTTACTAACGGCGGTCAAGGGCTATCCATTAGCAATGTGTTTAAAGGAACGCTTCGGTATATTTTTTATGAGGTACTTGCGAACGGAAAGCTGCTAGTTACGATCGTAATCTTAACCGTATTTGCCATGATGCTGCAGACGCTTCAAAGTTCATTTGAAAGAGAATCCGTTAGCACGATCGCATTCGTGATCTCATACCTCGTCTTGATCATAATTGCGGTTAATTCGTTCTCATCTGCGATTGGCTATGCGAAGAATGCGATCACATCCATGATTGACTTCATGATCGCTCTCGTTCCGCTCTTGCTAACCTTATTGTCCGCAATGGGTGATTTAACTTCAGTAGCTTTGCTTCATCCACTAAATGTGTTCATGATTCACACGGTCGGAGCGATGATTTACTTCTTCGTGTTTCCACTGCTGTTCTTCTCCGCCGTTTTACATATTGTGTCAGCCATATCAGACAAATATAAAGTGACTCAGTTAGCAAATTTACTTCGCAATATCGGAGTTGGCGCTCTTGGCATATTCGTTACTGTCTTTATGAGTGTCATCACAGTTCAAGGTTCGCTCGGTGCCGTTTCTGATGGAATTACGATTCGGACTGCCAAATTCATAACGGGAAACTTCGTCCCAGTCGTTGGAAGATTGTTCTCGGATGCGACTGAAACCGTAATTGGTGCATCATTACTTGTCAAGAACGCCATTGGACTTGCTGGTATCGTCATCATCATTATGCTCTGCCTGTTCCCTGCACTCAAAATATTAACTTTAGCGATCATCTTTAATTTATCTGCAGCGATTATGCAGCCAATTGGCAATAACCCGATGATTTCATGTCTCAAAACCATTGGCAAAAGCATGATCTATGTATTTGCCGCTCTCGCAGCCGTTGGACTGATGTTTTTCTTCTCCATTACCGTCATGATCGCAGCTGGTAACTTATCTGTGATGGTTAGATAGCTAGTACCTGGAGGTAATGAAGCGATGCAATGGTTTCATGATTGGCTGAAAATGGTGATCACAGTTGTAATGTTTGCTGCCTTCATAGATTTGCTGCTTCCGAATACCAAAATGCAGCGTTATGTCAAAACCGTCCTTAGTCTATTCATTTTGCTTACCTTGCTATCTCCGGTACTTGAATTACTGCGAAGCAACTGGAATGTGGATCAGATGCTAGCAGAAGCAGAAAAGCAGGTTGAGCAAAAAGAAGCAGGTATGGGAAAAAGTCTTAGCGACAATCCGAAGGGCTCACTACAAGCGATTAATGAACAAGGATTGCGATTGAAGGACGCGCAGGATCAACAAGCTACCTTATTAGCAGAGAAACAGATTGCTGAAGGGATCAAGGAGACGATTCGAGCAGAGACGGCTTATGAAGCCGAGCAAGTTATCGTTCTAACCGCGACGGATACAGAAGGCAAGCCTTATATAAAGAATATTAGCGTCGTCATGCATGATAAGGCATCTAGTCTAACAACATCTGCAGAACCGAACAAGTCAAAATCAATCGAGCCGGTTAAGCCAGTGGATATCCAAATTCGGGTGGATCGAAAGGATACTCCAGTAAGTGGAACAACCAGAGACACTGCCATGGAGGACACCAAAGAATCGGTACAAGCGAAAACAGAAGTGAAGCAATTGATCGGACGTAACTGGAGTGTCCCAAGCGAACGAATTGAAATTAGGGTAGAAGCTATACCTAAAGAGTCTAAACGAGGATAAATCAAAAGTGAAGCGCGAAAGTGAGTGATTGAGCAAATGGGGAATTGGAAGTCCAAAATGGAGAAATGGTTCGGAACGGGTCCGAGTGGAACCAAACGAACGCATACCTTGATGTGGCTCGTGCTCATTGCTTTACTGGGAGCTGCACTTATGATTATGAATTCATTCCTAAGTGTGAAGGAGGTTGATCCGCTAACCGATAGGGCATCGCCTCCTGCGGAGATCACCGCACCAGTTACGGCCAAAGCCAAAGACAACTCTGCTTTCCGTGAATATGAGGAAGTGTATGAGGAACGATTGCGTGAAATTTTGCAGAAGATTGTTGGTGTTGGTGATCCAGAAGTTATGGTAACCATCGAGTCTACAGAGGAAGTCATTGTGGACAAAAATACGCAGGATACCCAGAGTGTGACGAATGAGCGCGATTCGAACGGAGCCAGCCGAACCATTACTGAAAATACGCGCAAGAATGATTCCGTACTCATTCAAGTTTCAGGCAATCAGCAGCCTCATGTATTGAAATATATTAAACCGAAGGTGAGGGGGGTGATTGTCGTTGCACAAGGCGCAGAGAATCCCGCAGTTAAGAAAATGATTATCGAAGCTGTCGAAAGAGGAGTCGATGTGCTCGCACATCGCATAGCGGTATGGCCGCGCAAACAATAACTTATTGATGATAAAGAGGAGGGTGTTCAATGAACACGAAGAGACAAACGATTTGGCTTGTATCCATGCTTAGCTTGATGGTGGTTTTATCTGCTTACTATTTATTCACTTCAGGATCGGAGGATGCAGATAAACTGGCGAGCATGGCGAATCAACAAACGCTGCAAAATCAGACGAAGGTGAACATCACAGAGGATGGCAAGAATGCTCAGCTGCAGAAGGATCCGATCCTAGGAGAAGACACGAAGGATCCTAATAAATCAACGGATACCGCAGCAGTGCAGGGAACGGATAAGACCAAGATGGATGCAACGACAATGACAGATGACGAGATTATCTCAAAAGCAACAGATAAAGCTGTATCAGGTACAGATTATTTCATCCAGAAAGATATGGAACGACATGATAAAATTACCAAAGAACTTGATAAATGGATTACGATTTCAACGGATGTGAATCAAACGAAGGAAGCGGTAGGCGAAGCAATGGATAACATAAGAAGGATTGATGAAACCCAAGCGAAAATAGAGCAGATCGAAGAAACATTAGGCAAAGACTTTCCACATGCTCTTGTTCAGCAAAGTGATGATGGACGCTGGAAAGTTACCGTACAAGCCGATAAAATGGAGAAGAAAGATGCAGTTGCAATTATTGATTTAGTTATGAAAGAGATGAATATTGGCGCAGATAAGTTTGCAGGTGTTCAGCTTGTAGAGTAGTCGCAGGTGGACGCTGACAAGGCCCTTTCGGCAAAGAAATTCCGAAAGGGCTTTTGGGTGTTTTATTTCTATCATTTTTGTGTTTATCCGTGCTTATTCAAAAAAAAGGGGTGAAATGTTCAAAACAGGTGTATTATAATAACTTGCGTATTCAGAAAACAAATATGCTATAATAGCTACGCAAGAGGAATTCTTTATACCTCGGACGAGCCCTGAATGAAGAAGTTTGTTGTTAAATTTAGAAGGAGTGACTCCCATTGTTCAAGTTAAGTGAGATAAAAGAACTAATGAAATTGATGGACCAAACATCCTTGCAAGAGCTTGAGATTGAGAATGAAGGAACAAGAGTGTTTATCCGCAAAGGAAATAAAACAGAATCTGTATTTGTTGCTGCACCTACTGTGCAAACGAGTGTTGCGCCAGCAGTTCAGCAAGCTGCTCCAGCGCCAAGTGCAGTTGTAGAGCCTGTTATGGCTAGTACTTCCACAGCTAATAAAGATACTTCAGGATTACATACAATTGTTTCACCAATGGTTGGGACTTTCTATCAAGCATCTGCTCCAGGGGCAGCGCCATTTGTATCTACTGGCTCCAAAGTGAATGAGAAAACAATCTGCTGCATCGTAGAAGCCATGAAGCTAATGAATGAGATTGAAGCTGAAGTTAAAGGTGAAATCGTTGAAATCTTAGTGGAAAATGGCCAGCTTGTAGAGTACGGACAGCCACTCTTTCTAGTAAAGCCAGAGTAAGCTTGGAGGGATAACGATGAAATTTAACAAAGTGCTTATTGCCAATCGCGGAGAAATTGCCGTTCGAATTATCCGTGCTTGTCGTGAGCTAGGCATCACTACAGTAGCTGTATTCTCAGAAGCAGATCGAGATGCGCTGCATGTTAGAATGGCAGACGAGGCTTACTGTATTGGACCAGCATCCTCACAGGACAGTTATTTGAAATATACAAACATTATGAGCGTTGCTACCTTAACAGAGGTAGATGCTATTCATCCTGGATATGGATTCCTTGCGGAGAATGCTACTTTTGCAGAAATTTGCGAGATGTGCAATATAACATTTATCGGTCCATCCCCAGATGCGATTAATCGCATGGGTGATAAATCAATGGCAAAACAGACGATGAAAGTAGCCAATGTTCCGATCATTCCTGGTTCAGATGGCATCATTCAAGATTTGGATGAAGCGATTCGAATAGGGAAGGAAATTGGATATCCGATTATTATCAAAGCTACTGCTGGTGGCGGAGGAAAAGGAATTCGCATCGCTGAAGATGAAGAATCGCTGATTAAGCAAATTACGAATGCACAGCAAGAGGCACAGAATGCTTTTGGTAATGCAGGCGTTTACTTAGAGAAGCTCTTAACAGGCATGAAGCATGTTGAGATTCAAATTATTGCTGACAAACATGGTAATGTCGTTCATCTGGGAGAGCGTGATTGCTCTGTTCAGCGTCGTAGACAGAAGCTGGTTGAAGAAGCTCCTTGCTCGATTCTGACGCCAGAGATTCGCACAGCGATGGGAGAAGCAGCAGTACGTGCAGCTAAAGCCGTTAATTACGCAGGGGCAGGGACACTTGAGTTCCTATTAGGTCCTGACGGCAACTTCTACTTCATGGAGATGAATACCCGTATTCAGGTTGAACATCCTGTAACTGAATATGTGACAGGTGTTGATTTGATTAAAGAAATGATCTGTGTAGCAGAAGGACAGCCTCTATCATTTACGCAAGAGGACATCCAAATTAATGGCTGGTCTATTGAGTGTCGTATCAACGCAGAAGATCCAAGCCGTAATTTTATGCCGTCGGCAGGTCAAATCACCTTCTATCTTCCAGCAGGGGGACCAGGAGTTCGAATCGATTCAGCAGCGTATCAAGGCTACAAAATTCCACCGTATTATGACTCTATGATTGCAAAGCTAATCGTATGGGGACCAACACGTGAGGAAGCAATTGCGAGAATGAAACGTGCGCTAGACGAATTTGTAATCGAAGGTGTTCAGACAACAATCCCATTCCACTTGCAGCTGTTAGAGCATCCTAAATTTGTTGCAGGAGACTTCGATATCAAGTTCTTGGAAGAGCATGATGTATATAAAGCCTAAGTTTATACTAGATCAGACCCTTTCTTCTAATTTGTCATAAATACAGGGAAATGGTATAGTATTTAAAGAGAACGGCCTAGCTTAATGAAATGGAGGTGTTCACGGGTGGATACATTAGCACCAGATTATGTCAAAACTGATCTTGGTTCCATTCAGATTGCTCCTGAAGTAATCGAAGTTATCGCAGGGCTGGCAACCATAGAGACACCAGGTGTCGCTGGAATGAGCGGCGGTTTTGCTGGAGGTATTTCTGAACTACTAGGCAGAAAGAACTTAGCAAAAGGTGTAAAGGTTGAAGTAGGTCAGAAAGAAACAGCAGTTGATGTTTCGGTTGTTATTGAATTTGGTTACCGAATTCCTGAGGTATCAGCTAACATTCAAAGCAATATTAAGAATACGATTGAATCGATGACAGGTCTTCAAGTAGTTGAGGTAAATGTACATATTCTTGATGTTCATTTTAAACAACAAGAGAAACAAGAAGAAGAAGCAGTCAATCGAGTTAAGTAACATTAGCTTGTCTGCTAATTAAATTGCAAACCCCCTCTTGATTGCAGGGGGTTTCCTCTAATTATCAGTCCTGTAAATCCGGATACGAAGGGAGCTTACAGCTTTGGGAAAAATATTGGATCGATTCTTGTTGTTTATTTACAGTTTAGTTATTCTAATTGGTTCCATAATCGGACTTACGGTTGCATTCGCTTGGCTTCCTAAGGATGGCGTACATAAATTTATTGAAGATGTCTATCATGATCCTTTCACTGCATACTTAGCAATCGCGATATTGGCAGTCTTGGCATTGATATCTCTTCGTTTGCTTTATGTTTCCATTCGTAGAACTCAGGTACAAGCTCCGTTTATTGCTGAGCGTACTGAGCTTGGAGAGTTCAGAATATCGCTTGAGACAATCGAGAATTTATCTCTTAAGGCAGCGACCAAAGTTCGCGGAGTTAAGGATTTAAAGGTACGTGTACATGTAAGTCCGCCAGGGCTTGATATTGAAGTTCGTACAATCGTTGATGGTGAGCGTGCTATCCCTGAATTGACGGATGAGATTCAAACAGCTGTTAAAAGTCAAATCGAAGAAATCGCAGGCTACCCTGTCGTATCTGTGTCTGTGTATGTGGCCAATACGGTTCAATCCTCCGCTGCAGCTCGTCGAGTGGAATAGGAGGAACATAAGATGTGGAATGAATTGTGGACTGAATTATGGCAGTCGCATCGCGGCAAGCTGCTCGGTGTTATCGGTGGCATAATCTGCGGTATTCTGTATTTGATCGTAGGCTTCTGGGATACGATGATATTTGCATTTATCGTAACAGTAGGGTATTATATCGGCAGTAAAGTTGAAAAGAAGGAAGATATCGTGCCGTTTCAGGACATCGTAAATTATCTTTCGCAAAAATGGAAAATGTTCCGCTGAAATCCTTGGATCTTCCATGGATTTTTTTGGTTTTAGTTAGAGTCTATTGACAATTGGAGGCATTATAGGATGAGGCGTAGAGTAGCCAGAGAAATTGCACTGCAAAGCTTGTATCAACTTGGAATGACAGAGGTGTCGCATGAGGATGCGATTGCAGTCGCAATTCACGAGGCTGAGAACGACAATGAAGGGGAAATTGTGCTTTCTGAGCCTACTGTAAGTCCGCAGTATGTATATGAGCTGGTAGAAGGAACGCTGAATCATAAAGAAACAATCGATGATCTTCTAACGGAGTTCTTGAAAGGTTGGAAGCTTGATCGTTTGTCTCGAATTGATCGCGAAGTATTAAGACTAGCCGCATATGAAATGCTCTACAAGGAAGACATGCCTGCGAAGGTCGTTGTTAACGAAGCGATTGAGCTTGCCAAGCATTTTGGTACAGATGAATCGGGTAAATTCGTCAATGGTGTACTTGGCAATATGATTAAACAATTAGATCAACTGAAGCTTAGGCTGAAGTCATAATAGAGACAAAAGTCCAATTTGGGATAAGTCTGACTGAAATTGGAATCATGGGGAGGCTTGTATTGTGCAAAATGGAGTTATTAACGGCAAGGAAATCGTAGCTACGATTCGTGAAGAAATCAAACAAGATGTATCAAAGCTAGTGTCTCAAGGACTCACACCAGGTCTAGCCGTTGTTATCGTTGGAGATGACCCAGCTTCCCATGTATATGTGAACAATAAAGAGAAGTCATGCAATCAAGTAGGCATCTATTCCGTGGTACATCGTCTGCCTGCTGAGACAACGCAGACAGAATTAATTAAGTTAATTCATCAGTTAAATGCAGATGACCAAATTCATGGTATTCTAGTCCAATCTCCGCTTCCTTCTACTATTAATGAAGAAGAAGTCGTTGACGAAATCGCACCGCATAAAGATGTTGACTGCTTTCATCCAATAAATGTGGGCAACTTGATGATTGGCAAACCAGGCACAATCAAGCCATGTACGCCTGCAGGTGTCATTGAGGTGTTAAAACGAATCGGTGCGGATATTGCGGGTAAGCATGCAGTTGTAGTGGGTCGTTCCAATATCGTTGGCAAGCCAATGGCAATGCTGCTGCTGCAAGAGCATGCTACTGTTACAATCTGCCATTCCCGTACGCCGAATATGGCTGAAATTACCCGTCAAGCAGACATACTTGTCGTTGCAGTAGGTAAAGCCAAATTGATCGGACCTGATCATGTTAAACCAGGCGCTGTTGTAATGGATGTCGGCATGAATCGCAATGAAGAAGGCAAGTTGTGCGGAGATGTAGATTTTGATGCGGTCAAAGACATTGCAGGCGCTATAACGCCAGTTCCAGGCGTCGTAGGACCAATGACCATCACGATGCTTCTTCAGAATACCGTGAATGCAGCTAAAGCGTTAAGGTAGGTAAATAGTAGTATGAAATGCAGGTGATCGTTAGATGCGTGAACGGACAATTTTAACGATTAAAGAACTTAATCGTTACATTAAGTTACAGCTTGAGAATGATGATATGCTGCAGGACGTTTGGCTCAGCGGTGAGATTTCCAATTTCACTCGTCATTCTTCAGGGCATATGTACTTTACCTTGAAGGATGCAGATTCACGAATCAAGACGATCATGTTCGCTTCCTATAATCAGAGGCTGATGTTTATCCCAAGAGAGGGAACACGGGTGCTCGCAAGAGGCGCCGTGTCTGTCTATGAACGGGATGGACAATATCAGTTCTATGTGCGCGAAATGCAGCCGGATGGCATAGGGGCTTTATATTTGGCTTATGAAGAGCTAAAACGGAAGCTTGAAGGCGAAGGCTTGTTTGCAGATCACTTCAAAAAGGAAATTCCGAGATTTCCGAAGACGGTAGGCGTGATCACCTCGCCTACAGGCGCTGCGATTAGAGATATACTGACCACTTTGCAAAGGCGATATCCTTCAGTTCCCGTGCTTGTATATCCGGTTCTTGTTCAAGGAAAGCAAGCGGTTCCTTCGATTGTTCGAGCGATTGAAGCGATGAACGCTAATACTCAGGTAGATGTCCTGATTGTTGGTCGAGGCGGGGGCTCGCTTGAGGAGTTGTGGGCTTTCAACGAAGAGGCTGTGGCGCGGAGCATTCATGCATCGCGCATCCCGATCATCTCGGCAGTCGGTCATGAGACCGACTTCACGATCGCCGACTTCGTTGCTGATCTTAGGGCAGCGACGCCGACCGCAGCGGCGGAGCTCGCCGTCCCTCACCAGCTGGAACTACGCCGGCAGCTGGCAGATCACGAGCAGCGCCTAAGCTCGGCGCTGCAGCGGGGGCTCCAGCTCCGCCGTGAGGCGCTGGAGCGTTTGCGACGCTCACCATATCTGGTGAGCCCGCGTCGCCAACTGCTGCTGCCGGCTACGCAGCAGCTGGATCGCATGGCAGCAGAGCTTGCCATGCAAATGCGCCAGCGGCTCTCGCGGGCCGCTGACGCCAACATGCGGCTTATCCGCCGCATGGAAGCGCGTTCGCCGCGCGCTGCGATCAGCGCGGCGAAGCTTCGGAGCAGCAGCGCGAAGCGTGCGCTGCTGCTGGCGATGAACCGCTTGACGGCGGAGCGGCGTCAAGCCTTTCTCTCGCAGGTAAGACAGCTCGATGCGCTATCCCCGCTTAAGGTTATGCAAAGGGGCTACTCACTTGTATATAACGAAAGCAGCCAGCTTGTAAATTCGATCAATAAGGTCCAGAATGGCGATCTAGTCAAAGTCCGGTTAACCGATGGACATCTGAATTGTCATGTATGGTCAATGGAGGAGAATAAGGATGAGTAAAGAGCAGAAGGAAACGCAGCTGCAGGAGCTCAGCTTCGAACAAGCGATGGACAAGCTGGAAGCACTCGTAGCGCAGTTAGAGAGCGGAGATGTTCCGCTAGAGCAAGCGATTGAATTGTATCAAGAGTCCATGAAGCTGTCGCAGTTATGCAGCCAGAAGCTGGCGCAGGTTGAACGTAAAATTGAAATGCTAGTTGAAGAAGATAACGGGCTTTCCACTAAGCCTTTTCCAATAAACGTTGAAGAATAAGGGGCATACTCGTGAACACAGATCCGAACTCCTTTAAACAATATATGACAGAGCGCAATATGCAAATTGAAGAGGCATTAGCGTCAAGCTTGCCTGTGGAATGGGATGTTCCTCAGCCCCTCCGCGAATCGATGAATTACTCCTTAATGAATGGTGGGAAGCGAGTTCGTCCACTCCTCGTACTTGCTGCGGCAGAAGCTTTAGGTGGCTCTCATGAAGCGGCAATGCCTGTTGCATGCGCGATTGAAATGATTCACACCTATTCACTAATTCACGATGATTTACCTGCAATGGATAATGATGAATACAGACGAGGTAAATTAACAAATCATAAGGTATACGGAGAAGCAATGGCAACACTCGCAGGTGACGGATTATTGACGCATGCTTTTTACAGCATTGTGCAGTCCCACCGCAAGTATGGCGTGAATCCGTTCCAAACTTTAGCGATTGTTGAAGAGCTGGCAACTTATGCCGGTGCCAAAGGAATGGTCGGCGGACAAGCTGCTGATATGCTTGGGGAGCAAGGACTAACAAAGCTTGAAGAGCTAGAATATATTCACCAGCACAAAACGAGCGATTTGATCGTATTCTCCTTAAGAGCAGGCGCACGGATTACGGATGCGACAGAAGAACAATTGCAAGCGCTCACTACTTTTGGTTATGGCATTGGACTTGCTTTTCAAATCCAGGATGACATTCTTGATTTAATTGGGGATGAAGCAAAGCTGGGTAAACACATTAACAGTGATGTGAAGCAGGGTAAGGTGACATATCCTTATTTTATCGGTCTAGAGGCATCTATGCAGAAGGTGACGCAGCTTACGGAAGAAGCCAAAGCAGCGATTATGAATTCTACCATTCCGAATCCAACACGTCTTCTTGAATTTGCGGATTATTTGATGAATCGTGATCATTAATCAAGCATTATTGTTTTGAGCAGATAAAGCACCATCTTTTTGATTGTGATATAATGTAATAAATCTAGACAAATACACAAATGGAATTTCATTTGATTTATTAAGTGAACAGCAGAAAGCGAGGGAATAGGCGTGCTGTTAAAGCAGATTAATCAGCCTAGTGACTTAAAGCGACTGTCAAATGATGAACTAGAGGCTCTTTCAGAAGAGATAAGGCATTTTCTTATTCAGAAGCTTTCGGTGACTGGTGGTCATCTGGCTCCAAATCTTGGTGTTGTTGAGTTAACAATCGCCTTGCATGCATTTTTGGATTCTCCTCGTGACAAAATTATTTTTGACGTTGGTCATCAGGCGTATGTTCATAAGATTCTAACCGGACGTCGTGATCAATTTGACACGTTAAGACAGTATAAAGGCTTATGCGGCTTCGTCAAACGTTCCGAAAGCGAACATGATGTATGGGAAGCAGGTCACTCTTCCACATCATTATCTGCTGCAATGGGAATGGCGATGGCTCGCGATCTCAAAGGCGAGAACAATCGGGTTGTAGCCGTTATCGGGGATGGCGCGATGACTGGTGGAATGGCGCTGGAAGCGATCAATCATATCGGTCATGAGAAGAAGAAATTAATGATTATTCTCAATGACAATGAAATGTCGATTGCGCCTAACGTTGGCGCTCTCCATAATTATTTGAACAAAATTCGTTCAGATCGCTACTACCAACGTGCCAAGGACGATATCGAAGCACTGCTTAAGAAAATTCCTGGTGTTGGCGGCAAATTAGCGAAGACGGCTGAGCGTGTTAAAGATTCTCTTAAATATTTGCTCGTGTCGGGCGTATGGTTTGAAGAGCTTGGCATCAATTATATCGGCCCTGTCGATGGCCACAATATTCCGCTGCTGATGGAGACGCTGAAAGGTGCAGACAAGGTAAACGGACCTGTGCTTGTTCATGTTGTAACCGTTAAAGGGAAGGGATATAAACCGGCAGAAGCCGACTCTCATAAATGGCATGGCGTATCACAACCTTACAAAATTGAATCAGGTCAGGTGCTTAAATCAGTTGGACCTCCTGTGTATACGGATATATTCGGTCAAGCCATCATCGAACTAGCTGAAGAGGATTCTAGAATCGTTGCTGTTACACCAGCAATGCCTGGTGGTTCTGGCTTATTGAAGTTTGCTGATCGTTTCCCTGATCGGATGATCGATGTGGGGATTGCGGAACAGCATGCTGCAACCTTGTGCGCAGCGCTAGCAAGTGAAGGAATGAAGCCTGTATTTGCGGTATACTCCACCTTCATGCAGCGTGCTTATGATCAGATCGTTCATGATATTTGCCGTACGAAGCTGAATGTATTCTTTGCAATTGATCGTGCAGGATTCGTCGGAGCGGACGGTGAGACGCATCATGGCGTATTCGATATTGCTTTTATGCGTCATTTGCCTAACATCGTGATCATGATGCCGAAGGATGAGAATGAGCTTCAGCATATGATGAAAACAGCACATCTCTACGATGATGGACCGATCGCGGTACGTTATCCGCGCATTGCGGGAACTGGCATTCAAATGGATGAGCAGATGCATCCAATTCCGATTGGATCATGGGAGATCGTGCGGGAAGGCAATCATGCTACAGTGCTTGCCGTCGGTCCTATGGTGCAGGTTGCTGAGGAAGCGGCGAATATGCTGATGAAGGAAGGCATTTATCTTCGTGTTGTGAATGCAAGGTTCATCAAGCCTCTTGATGAGCAGATGCTGATGATGTTTGCCAAAGAGAACAAACCGATTATTACGATGGAAGAAGCTTGTGTGATGGGCGGATTTGGTTCGGCTGTACATGAGTTCTATTCTGCGAATAACATTTTTAATTTACAAATCAAGAACATGGGTGTGCCAGACTGCTTTGTTGAGCATGGCTCGATCAAAGAACAGCGCAAAGAAGTTGGTTTAACGGCAGAACAGCTAGTGGCTAACATTCACGCAATGGCACCTCGTTTAAGTCAACGAGCATAGGAGCGTATCATTATAGATGTCTGATGCCAAAGAAAGACTGGACGTACTCTTGGTTGAACAAGGGTATTATGAAAGCAGAGAAAAAGCCAAGGCCGCCATCATGGCTGGTCTTGTTTTTGTTAATGACGAGCCAAGCGATAAGCCCGGCACCAAAATTGCGCGTTCCAAGACAATTCGTGTCAAAGGAGCAGTGCATCCGTATGTCTCGAGAGGCGGACTCAAATTGGAGAAAGCTTTGCGAGAATTCAATATTGACATGAAAGATCGCGTAATGCTGGATATTGGGGCGTCAACAGGGGGATTTACAGACTGTGCCTTGCAAAATGGTGCTTCCTATGTGTATGCGATTGATGTTGGTTACAATCAACTCGATTGGTCACTTCGCAATCATCCACAGGTGAATGTGATGGAACGCACAAACTTCCGTTATACGACGATGGATGATTTAGAGGGTCCGGCGCCGTCTTTTGCTTCAATCGATGTTTCATTCATCTCACTAACTTTGATCCTGCCGCCTCTTAAAGCTTTGTTACCCGAGAATGGCAGCATTGTTGCGCTGATCAAGCCGCAATTCGAGGCAGGTCGCGAGAAGGTGGGCAAGTCCGGCGTTGTGCGCGATCCGAAAGTACATGAAGAAGTGCTTACACGTATTTTGCAATTTGGAACAGATATCGGATTATACTTGGTAGGTTTGACTTATTCACCGATTACAGGAGGGGAAGGAAATATTGAGTTCCTTGCCTATTGGACCTGTGATCCTAACCACCCGAATTTGTTGACGGGCAATCTGTCATCTTATATTGAAGAAGTGGTTAGTCAATCAAGACGACTACAGGGCTAGACTACATACAAAAACTGGCTAACACCCGCATTCAAAAAGAGGATTTTGCAGCTCATTCCGCGAATTAAGCAAAGATAAGTTAGTCATAGGAAGCAAGACTCCTAAGCTAAAGAATAATCTTTGTCACGCTGTTTCCTCATGATGGATGCGAGGTGATTGAGCATCGACAGCCAAGTCTTAGTCCTACTTATTATCGTTAGTATTGCAGTGTCATGGGCCACGCTTCGGTTTCGCAGATGGCTTGATGAGCCTAAGCGAAATTTACCCGTTCCAATCCATGACGATATTCCTTCAGATGAAGCGGTTGAGCTGCTTGAAGGAGCAGGTTTTGACGTGTTGTCTTCGAAGACAAGAATTCCCCTCTATATCACGATTAATGATGCAGAAGAGCCACTCTACAGCCGATTATTCATTGATTTTTTTGTCCAAAAAAATGAAGAGCTGTATTTGGTTAAATTAGCAAGAGAACGCAGACCATTAGATATGACAGGCAGCGGTTTGCGCGATGCATTCTTGGCATATCAATTGTTATTTCCTGATGCATCCGGAGTTCTATATGTAGATATGAATCAGCAAAAAATAAAGAAAATTTCGTTCCATGTTGAGGTGTAGAATGAAAGGTCAACGTCAGGTAAAGATCAGGGAAATTATTACTAATAACGAGATTGAAACGCAGGACGAGCTAGTCGAGTCTTTGTTTAATGCAGGATTTAATGTAACACAAGCAACCGTATCGCGAGATATTAAGGAGTTGCAGCTGATCAAGGTACCGCTGGATGATGGCAGATATAAATATTCCATGCCGGCAGATTTACGTTACAACCCTTTACAACGGCTCAAGAGAGCGCTAACAGACCATTTTACAAGTATCGATTCAACAGAGAATTTAGTCGTGATGAAATGCTTGCCAGGAACAGCGAATACGATTTGCGTGCTGCTTGATGGTATGGACTGGGACGAGATCATGGGGACGATCTGTGGGGATGATACGATCCTGATTATTTGCCGTACGAAGAAGGAGAGCGATAATGTGGTGAAGCAAATCACCGCCTTATTGTCTTAAGTACTGCTTTCCTTCGGAAAGCTTGGGAGGAGTTACGAGATGTTATCGGAGTTGTCGATTCGCAATTTAGCAGTGATTGAACAAGTGCATATCCATTGCAAAACAGGATTTCATGTCCTTACAGGGGAAACTGGCGCTGGTAAGTCCATTATCATTGATGCACTTAGTCTAATTGTCGGTGCACGCGGTTCATCTGATCTTGTTCGGTATGGCAGTGATAAAGCAGAAATAGAAGCTTCCTTCGAAATTGATTCCTCCCATCCGATTTGGAATGTGCTCGAATCTTTGGGAATCAAAGGACATGCTGATGAGAAGCTGATTATTCGTCGTGAAATTACTGCCCAAGGCAAGAGCTCCGCTCGGATCAACGGTCAGATTGTCAATCTTACGATGCTTCGCGATGTAGGTGAATGCCTCGTCAATATTCACGGTCAGCATGAGCACCAGTCCTTGCTTCATACGGAGCAGCATATCCATTTGCTCGACTCCTATGGTGAACAGGAGATTCAACCTGCCAAAGACGCATACGCGGCTTCCTACAATGTCTATGTACAACTTCGCAAGGAGCTTCTAGAGCTTAGAGATAATTCTATGCAGGCGCTGCAAATGACGGATTTGTATCGATTTCAAGTTGATGAGATTTCCGCGGCTAAGCTTAAAGTTGGCGAAGATGAAGCTCTGACGGATGAAAGAAGCAAGCTTGCCAATAGCGAAAAGCTGCATACAAGTGTATCTGATGCTTATGATCTGTTGTACGGTACAGGTGCAAGCATTACGTCCGTTAGTAAAGCTTTGAACCGTCTGAATGAAATTATGAAATTCGATAATTCTGTTCTTCAGCCTCTGCAGGAGCAGCTGCAGAATGCGTATTATCAGCTTGAAGATGTTGCTTATGGCTTGCGGGATTATCGTGAATCGATTGAGTTTAATCCGAATCGCTTGGATCAAATCGAAGATCGACTTGATACCATATCAACACTACGTAAAAAATATGGTGCAACTGTACCTGATGTTCTTCAATATTTGAGCACAATTCAAGCCGAATTAAACACGATTGAGAATAAGGATAGTTTAATTGAAGAGTTAGAAAACAAGCTTGTTAAAGAAGAAGTTACTCTGGCTAAGGCTGCGCTTGAATTATCGGAACGCCGTCGTGATATTGCTGTTCGTCTCGCTGCTGAGATCGAGTCCGAGCTACGTGATCTTCATATGGAAAGAACCGTATTTAAGGTTCACATTGGACAAGCAGAAACAAATCAAGATGAAGGCATATACTGTGATGGGATGCATTATAAATTCTCACGCGATGGTATCGATCAAATTGAATTTATGATGTCTCCGAATCCAGGTGAGCCGCTTAGAAGCTTAGCCAAGATTGCTTCCGGTGGTGAATTGTCACGGATCATGCTTGCGCTGAAGACCATATTTGCTCGAATTGATCGAGTGCCTGTACTTGTATTTGACGAAGTCGACACAGGTGTCAGTGGACGAGCGGCACAGGCGATTGCGGAGAAAATGTCTCAGCTCTCAAGGTATTGCCAAGTGTTCTCCATCACACATTTGCCTCAAGTAGCTAGTATGGCTGATGTTCATTATTCGATACATAAGGATGTTGAAGATGGACGTACGTTTACCAAAGTAACGGATTTGGATGATTCCAATCGAATCGAAGAGCTGGCAAGAATGCTTGGCGGAGCTGTTGTTACGGAAACAACCATGCAGCATTCTCATGAAATGCTTGTTCTGGCAAATGAAAAGAAATCAAGAATATAAAGATGCCTTAGGCATCTTTTTTTCAGTTATAAAAGATCGGGTGAGGGGTTAACTTATAGGTACGCATTTGACGTAGGAGTGTGATACCTTTGAAAGCAAGCTCAAGAAAAAGATTGGTGGGTTTACTGCTTGTTTGTATTTTGTGTGTAGCCGCTTTTTCCTCACCCTTCCAAAGCTTTGCTTCTTTTCCTAATGAACTCCGGATGTTTAGTGGACAAGGTAAGCAGATTAAGCTCGATATGCCTGTGATGGCAAAGCTGACTGTCAAAGATCCCGCAATTGTCAAAGTGAATGGCAGCTCCAAGCACTCATTCCAAGTTAATCTTAATGAACCAATCTCCATTATACCGTCAGGTCTTGGCAAAACAGAGATGAAGCTGAAATTATTTGGCGCCATACCGCTAAAGACGGTTAAAGTGAATGTCGTTCCAGATCTAAAAGTAATACCTGGGGGTCAAACGATTGGTGTTAAAATCAAATCAGCCGGTATTCTTGTTGTAGGACATCACTTGGTAAACGTAGGACCAAATCAACGATTATCACCTGGTGAAGAATCAAAAGTTCAAGTTGGCGATTTAATTACCCATATTAATGGGCACAAAATGCGTGATGTGAATCAAGTATCCGATTTTGTAACGAAGGCTGGAGAAAGTCGTAAACCGCTTGATTTAACGATTCAACGAAATAATCAGACCTTGCAAATATCCCTCAATCCAGCTTATGATACAGTTGATAAACTCCATCGTCTAGGGCTGTATATTCGCGATACTGCTGCAGGTATTGGAACTTTAACTTTCTATAATCCTGAGCATGGCGTATACGGTGCTTTGGGACATGTTATTACGGATATGGATACACAAACACCTATTGTTGTAGGCGAAGGTCAAATTGTAGATTCTAATGTAACTTCAATTGCCAAGAGCCGCAGTGGTGAACCAGGGGAAAAGCATTCAAGTTTGAATAGCAAAGTCCTTGGAACGATTGAGAAGAATACAGCGTTTGGGATCTTCGGCAAGATGACAACACCTCCTGACTATAGCTTCTCCAAACAAGCTATTCCTGTTGCATTTGCAGAAGAAGTAAAAGAAGGTCCTGCGCAAATCTATACGGTTCTAAGCGGTAAAAAGGTGGAGAAATTCGATATCCAAATTGTTCATGTAGCGAAACAGGATCATCCTGCAACTAAAGGTATGGTAATCAAAGTCACCGATCCGAGACTGCTTGAGAAAACAGGTGGGATTGTCCAGGGAATGTCAGGCTCGCCTATTATACAAAATGGCAAGATGATTGGTGCCGTGACGCATGTGTTCATTAATAATCCTGAGCAAGGCTATGGCTGCTTCATTGAATGGATGCTGCAGGATTCCGGTATCATGCAGAAGTTGAATGGAAACGGACTAAAGGCGAGTTAGCCTTTGGTTCGTATTCTAGAATTTATTATATTTGTGTCATAAATTCTAAGTAATACCTTGAGAAACGCACCCGCCTTGCCTTTAAGGACGGTGAGACCGTTTCTTCTTGGTTATACATAAATTAATAGATTTTTGTCGAAGGTACACGAAGATTGAAACGAAATATTAAATTATAAAATATTCTAGAAAAAAAGGAAAGAAAAATCGTTCGACAGAAGGAAATCACTTTTAATTGTCGAATATTTCAAATTAGGAAAATAATTACAGTGTCTTTTTTAGGGAGATCAAAGGAGGATTATGAACTTGAGAAAAATTAATGTATTACTTGCGGATGATAATCGAGAATTTACACACTTACTGTCTGAATTCATTACAGAACAAGACGATATGGAAGTGGTCGGTATCGCTTACAATGGGAACGAGGTACTGAAGTACATGGAAACTCATCGTGAAGTGCCAGACGTTCTAATTTTAGATATCATCATGCCGCACCTAGATGGGTTAGGTGTATTGGAATGCCTCCGTGAAATGAACCTCCCTGTACAGCCTAAAATCATTATGTTGACAGCATTCGGACAAGAAACGATTACACAAAAAGCGGTACAATTAGGAGCATCTTATTACATACTGAAGCCATTTGAAATGGGCGTTCTCACGAATCGTATTCGTCAGCTCGTGTCCAACTCAACAGTTGTCTCATCGAATTCTGCAATGAGCGCTGCCGCAGCTGCAAGAGCGAACGTCGTTCAAATGCCGAAGACCAAGAATTTAGATGCTAATATTACATCAATCATTCATGAAATCGGCGTACCAGCACATATTAAAGGCTATCAATACTTGCGTGAAGCGATCACGATGGTGTACAACAACATCGAGATTCTTGGTGCGATTACCAAGACGCTTTACCCTGCAATTGCAGAGCGCTTCAAAACAACGCCTAGCCGCGTAGAACGCGCTATCCGCCATGCCATCGAAGTCGCATGGACGCGCGGCAACATCGACAGCATTTCCTATATCTTCGGCTATACGATTAATATTTCGAAGTCGAAGCCGACGAATAGCGAGTTCATCGCGATGGTTGCGGATAAATTGAGGATTGAGCATAAGGTGTCTTAGCAGAAGGGTTTTTGGGTTTTAGAAACTCTGAATAGCAAACCAACTAATACCACTTATTTATTGGTTTCTTCAAAACCGATAAAGGAGTGGTATTTTTATGTCCAATTTTGAATTTCAACTCGACATTGTTTTATTGGAACGATTTCGTGACAAATGCTTGGTTGTTAGTTAAACTTAGGATATATTTCATTATGCTCTGACTTTATAATTCTTGGAGTGTGATCTTATTGAAGATTGTTCCTGTTATGATCTGTCTAATTTTGATTTTAAGTGGTTGTGATAAATTGTATTCCCCTGAGCAATCCCAAAAAATAATACTTGAAAATGAAGGTCAAAGTTATAAAGTTATGTTGGTTTATGACAAAAATCTTAATGAAGTTATTCTTCAGATCAATAATTCGAATATTCCAATTTTAAATGATGTTAGCGAAGAGCAAATCTTTAATCCGCAGCCTAGTGATGAATATACATTCCAATTATCTACAAATGGAAATAAAATTATGGTTGGTTCAACATACGCATTCACTAATAAGTACGGCTCTACATCTTGGATTAATTGTTTTGAATATAAGGATGATCAGATTAAAAAGATATGGTCCTCTGACGATATTTTACATCATAAGTTTGCCGTAAATAGTTTTACAGAAGAAAGCCAAACACTAGAAATCTCTATGGGTCAGGATTTGAGAAGAATCATTTTAAGTGATGAAGAAACAGAGTTATGGTTAGATTATGTGAAGTTTCATCAAGATGGAGCGCAGTCGTTACCAGAATTATTCTTTGTGATTAATCCCGCTTTTACCTTCTACGATTACAATAATGACGGAATTGAAGAATTGATTACAAAGACTATTATTAGTTTTGAAGGCTGTCCAATTTCTAGAGCTTATTTTTCTGCATATCAATTTTCCACAGACGATATCAAACAAATAGAAGGGTGGTTTAGAGGAACTTATCCATCAATAGAACAGCTTGATTCACTGAGTTAGGTTTCCATAAAGGGGAGGCAGATTATTATTAAACCGACTATATTAGTTTTTGGGACAGACCATTTTTCTAATCAGGTTAACGGTGATTTGTTAATGACAGAAACCGAAGATGTACTATCGGATAAGAGACAAAATGAAATGAATGAGGTAGTTAACTATTTAAAAAAGTTTGAGCCAACAAAAGTAGCGCTGGAAGTTTTACCTAAGTATGAAGAGAAAGTAAATCAAAACTATAATTCCTATCAAAAAGGGGATTTTTCGCTGTCGTCAAATGAAATCCATCAAATTGGATATCGGTTAGCAAAGGAATGCAATCTTGATAAAATTTATGCAGTAGATTGGAACGATAACTTGGACGACGTTCCTGATATAGGGCAACTTGCAGAAAATAATCAATCTGATGCATACGATGAGGCTTTAAAAATAGGACATGAAATTATATCTCAAGCTAAAGAATATTATCTACACCACTCCATAAAAGAATATTTACTTTGGTATAATGAAAAGGAAAATATCACAAAAGGTCAAGAGTTTTATATGAAACTGGCCTTGGTGGGTAGCGAGAGTAACCCAATTGGTGCGATATGGACAGCGAAGTATTGGTACTATCGTAATCTGCTAATATACAAAAACTTGGTTAATTTAATCTCTTCAAAAGAAGAACGGATTTTTGTTTTGTATGGTGCAGGACATCTTTATTTACTTTTACAGTTTTTAAAAGATAGTGGACTTTTTAATGTTGAAGTAGCTAGCGACTATCTAAAATAATTCCTTCTTACAGAATTCATCGCGATGGTCATGGGAGCATTTAACAAAGAACAAGGAGGAATTTTTATTCAAAATGCAACATCAATTACAGATAAAAATTCAGAAAATTGCAACGAAATAAATAGTAACTTAAGTTGGAAGCAATTATTGTTTTTTCTTCTCTTGTATGTAGGCATAATAATTGGCGCTTGTATTATAGTGATTATTTCATTTGTAGTCATCAAAGTATTTACTGGTAAAGATCTTCTTTTTTTACTAAACGACTCTAATTTTTTGATACTTGATGCATTTTTAGTTCTATTTATACTTAAAAAATACAAACCAATTTTACGGTTTGTTACTCAGAGTTTGGATTTTACAGTCTTGCGAGTAAAGAAAACATATGGAATTATCTTAGTCGGATACATAGTACTATGGGCAATACAATTCATATTTATTGATTACTTACATCTAGGTGATGCATCAAATCAAGCTCAACAACTTAGGATAAATGGTAGCCAATTTCAGAGTTGGTTTGCGTACGTAATAATGTATATCTCAGTTGGGGTAATTACTCCAATTAAAGAGGAAATATTGTTTCGTGGTTTATTAAGTCGTTTTCTAGAATTAAAGTATCGTTTTTGGGTCGGACTAGCTGTTTCATCATTAGTGTTCGGATTGCTCCATGTTGATTTCCCTATAGTAGGACTATTAATGGGGATTACATTAGGATTGGTATTTCATTTCTCAGGTTCATTAGTACCTTCTATTATCCTTCATATACTATGGAATATAGTAGGTACTGTAATAAATAACATTAATGGTTACTAGTAATGTTCTATATTAATCAGTAGTTGCTGTGATATATACGACCATTAATTAGGCCCTTATAAATAGGTAATTGCCGTGTTATCAATAGGTACCTCTCCATAGACTGATGTTGTAAGTTCTTTAGGTCAGTGATAACAAGGAGGCATGATAAAAGGATGAATTCGTTTACGCATTATGCAATGCCAATGTATACGCATGACCAACAGTTGTATTGGAAGCAAATGTATGATTGGCATATGAAGATGTATCATTATCATGAACAATTGAAAGCACATCACATGGAAAGAGCTCAGCACTTCAAAAAAATGATGGATGAAAGAGATCAAACAGTTGGGGAACCTATAGCAAATGACGATCATGTGGCATGAAAGAAAATGCTAACTTGGACCGAAGCTCTGAACTGGAAGCGTTCAAGATAAAATTGTGGAACCGTGTTGTTGCAGTTGGCAGCGCTTGCGATGCTTCTAATACGTTTGATCGAATTTGGTATGAGTTTTTAACGAATCGTTTTATTTTTGAAGATATTTCAACTGAATCCCTATTTGAGGGTTTCTGCACCGAATTAGAACAGAAAATCAATACAGGTCATTTTATGAACGAAAAACTGCAAGCATAAGGAAAAAACGGTTACACCATCCTTACAGACGGGTGCGATTCTTAAGGTATACTTAAACGGATTGTAGCGATTACTCGTACAATCTGTTTTTTGGTTGGGAATAACAATATGCAAAGTGGTAATGATAACATCAGGATAAATATAAAGGATGATTCTATGATTTACATATATAATGATTATGGCGGAACACATAGCACGGCATTGGCGGCTGCTTATCATTTAAATAAATTGCCTGTTAATCGAAAACTCACAAAAGATGAGATTTTGAGGGTTGACTATTTCAATAAGCTGCAGACATCTGATATGGGCAAACTCATCTTTCATGGGGTAGATGACAAGGGTAATCCTGTTTACACAGTAGGAAAAGGGTCATCAAAGGTCGTAGTACCAGCTCTAAAAAATTTGAGCTTATTAATCCAGGATAGATATCAGACGAATGAAACCATCGTATATTCTAACACTTCACATACCGTCCCATTGGCAATGACACTTGGAGGACTTCTTTCCAGAAGATTAAAACTCAATTTTATTGGTATCCCGTTATTGGTGTTAGGTGCAAAGCAGAGCTGTCAAAACATTAATCAGCTCGTCAATCATACGAGAAGCTGTGAAAAGTCTAAAGCTGGTTCTGTTATTGTGTTGGAGAATAAAAACGTTCCTATCTCTCCTGTGAAAATTAATTCTTGATTACAGAACAATGAACGTCATTCAATCGGATCTTGATCCGTTCGAATGGCGTTATTTCTTTATAAAATACAATAGCTCAAAACAATAATCAGTGCTTGCCAAAAAGCGAAAGCAGCGGAGAGGACGGAATCGTTCTGGAGAAGCGATAGCGGTCGCCTTTGTCACCGAATTTCTACCCTCAAATAGCAAATCTAATCAGGAAATTTGGTGACAACAGCGATCGTAAGAATGATCCGTCCTCGCAGCGTCACTACGCAGGTGCCAAGCTTATTTTAGTGTTGAGCCACAAAAAAAGACTCTACTTGACATCATGAAGAGATGAAGTAAAGGCTTATAAACGATGATTTATTTGGATGGGGTGGAGATTGTCCGTGTCTAGTAGAGTCAATGGTCTCTAGACCAGATCTTATCGATCTGTCTCATCTTGTAATGGTGGATTATTGTATTCCAGTATGGTTTCGAAACCACAACTAGATCAATTGGATTATTTCTTCTTCTCAATGTAGGACAACAAGGTCAGGATGAACAACCCAAATGCGAACATAATTGAAAGCGCCTGAAATACATCCATAAACAGCTTCCTCCTTTCTAGAAGAGCCGTCCACCATTTTACAAGATGTACTATAAATACTATCCTAAATTGGGTGTTTATGGAAGGTAATGAAGTACTATTTTGTACGAGCTGGATTCTACAAGTTTCGATAAGAAAAATATGGAATAGTGATGATAGTTATAGACCATTCTATAGAAAACACTATAATTAAAATGTTATCAATAGGTTTCTGCAAGAATTCATGAAGGAGTTTATCATGTCCAACCAACCCGAGGTACAGAATCATAAAAATAGTTTAGCAACGACAGCGAAAGAAGTTGCTGTAGTATTTGCGAGTGCTTTACTGATGGCAATCGGAATAAAGTGGTTCTTACAGCCACATCATCTATTAAGTGGCGGGGCTGCAGGGGTATCGCTGATTATCAGTTATTTTTCGGTCGTTAATTTATCCTTCATGTATTTTGCCATCAATTTGCCCATTCTAATATGGGGTTACATAAAACTAGGCAAACGATTTGTGCTCTATAGCGTGGTATCCGTCGTTGTTACTACGATTGCGCTTGAGTTGCTACCGGATTTGCAGATTACCAAGGATCCTCTTATGGCAGGGGTGTTCGGTGGTATACTTGTTGCCATTGCAATTGGCTATTCGTTTAAATACAATGGCTCAACAGGCGGTTTTGACATTATTGGAGCGATCGTAACGAAGAGCAATGATTTTCCTCTTGGCCAAGTTATGATGGTGATGAATTCAACAATTGTTATTATTCTAGCTTTCATGGACAATTGGGATGTTGCTTTATATTCGCTGGTTTCGATTTACATTAAAGGCAAGGTTGTTGACTTAATTCATGTTAGACATATGAAGGTTACTGCATTCATTATCACTAAGAAGAAGGATGAATTAACGGATGCGCTTGTTACGCTGCCGCATGGCTTAACTATGATCAAGACGCACGGATGTTACAACCATCAAGATAATTACATGTTGATGACGGTTACGACACGTTATGAACTGCCTGCGCTTCGTAATAGGGTACTTGACGTTGATCCAGCGGCCTTCATTAATGTGGTGGACACTTCACAGGTTATTGGTCGATTTAGACGCGCAACTTAAAACAACTGCATGAGCTTAGAGTGCTGCCCAATTAGGCGGCACTTTTTTTGTGAAGTATAGATCTGTCAGCTGTTCGCAAGTCATGGTATAGTATAGGTGTTGAATTTACTGAAGATTAGATCAATTAGGATACAACTGAATTTTGTCACCCATTAATCATGATTTTGTCAGACACGTTCCTAGCAATCGGCTTACTATAATGAAATGATAGAGGTGATCAGATGAATATTGAAACGCCAGCAATCGTTATTAATCGGACTGTTATGAGACAGAACATCAAGCGGATGGCAGAGATTGCTCGCCAGAATAGGGTTGAACTTCGTCCTCATGTCAAGACACATAAGATACCAGCTTTTGCGCTTGAGCAAATTGCAGCAGGAGCAGTTGGCGTAACGGTGGCCAAGATTGCGGAAGCTGAAGTCATGGCCGAGCATGGTGTTAAGGATATTTTTATCGCATATCCGATCGTGGTACCTTCCAAGATTGCTAGAGTCATTAAACTGGCTCGTCTAGTTAAAATGAGTGTTGGTGTAGATAGCTTGGTTGGCGCAAGGCAGTTGTCTGCTGCTGCTGAAGAAGCAGGTGTCCTACTAGATATTCGTCTTGAAATCGATACTGGGTTAAAACGTACAGGTGTTGTCCCTGAGGATGCCTTATCCTTGTCGAAGTCGATTCAAGCTCTGCCTGGGCTTAACTTGAATGGGGTTTTTACCTATAAGGGCGCAATGTATCAGGGTCAGTCAACGCTTGATCTGGAAGCAGCAGGCGAAGAGGAAGGCAGGCTGATGGTTGCTGTTGCTGAAGAGCTGCGGACTAATGGTATTCCGATTGAACATGTGAGTGTCGGTTCATCCCCAAGTGCAGCTTCGGTTGCTAAGGTGAAGGGAATCACTGAAATTCGGCCGGGCACTTATATTTTCTATGATCGTATGCAAACGAAGTTAGGCGTAAGTACGCTTCAAGATTGTGCAGCCAGGGTTGTTGTGACGGTTGTCAGCATTTCGCCAGAGCTTGTCGTAGTAGACGGAGGAAGCAAAACATTTGCTACGGATGTGCAGCCTAATCAGGCGCCACTGAACTTGCGTGGATTTGGTGAAGTGATTGGCTATCCAGAAGCGGTACTCGAACGAATGAATGAAGAACATGGCATGATTCGAATGAATACCCCGCATCAATTGCAAATTGGGGATATAATCGAGATTGTACCTAATCATATTTGCAGCACGGTGAATTTGCATAATGCGGTTTATGTAGAAGATGAGCATGGCATCGAATCGATGACTGTGCTTGGCAGAGGGAAGCTGGAGTAGACCATATAGGAGGCAAATTACGATGCTAGATTTGATCATACGTAATGGTCGTGTTGTGGATGGGACGGGGAATACTTGGTTTTTTGGCGATGTTGGGGTAAAAGATGGAGTAATTACCCATGTAGGGCGAGTCAGTCAAGAATGCAAAAATACAATTGATGCAGGCGGACAGATCATTGCGCCCGGATTCATCGATGGGCACTGTCATTCCGATCTACTCATTCTGGATCAACCGTGTACGGATATTAAGCTGCAGCAAGGTGTAACGACAGAAGTAGTAGGCAATTGTGGATTAGCGCCAGCTCCTTACTTCAAGGCAACTGCAGAACAGCTCCAAACCTATATCGAACCTGTTATTGGCAAAACGTCTTGGCCATGGCATTGGGAGACAATTGCGGATTACATGGATGTTTTAGCAAAATCCAATCCATCCGAGAATGTGTCCACTTATGTTGCGCACGGGGCGCTGCGTATTTCCGTCATGGGCTTCGCTAACCGCCCTGCAACAACGAATGAGCTGAACCAGATGAAGTTCATGCTGGAGGAAGGAATGAAGGCTGGGGCTATCGGTTTATCGATTGGACTGCTCTATGCGCCAGGTAGTTACACTTCGCGAGAAGAAATAGCTGAACTGTGCAAGGTTGTCTCGAAGTACAATGGTCTCTTATCGACGCATATTCGCGGTGAAGGGAATAATTTGCTTCCATCTGTGCAAGAAGTTATATGGATTGCTCAGCATAGCGGTGTGTCCTTGCATATTAGCCATTTGAAGGCTGCAGGACGAATTAATTGGGGCAAAGCCTTACAGGCGCTTGAATTGATCGAGGATGCGAGAAGCCGCGGAATGGATGTAACTTGTGATGTATATCCATATTCAGCAGCATCTACAAGCTTAACGACTGTTTTGCCTCCGTGGATGCTGGAAGGCGGAATTGCCGCAGCATTGGAACGCCTGAGAGAGCCTGCCATTCGCAGCAAGGTGAAGGCCGAACTGCAAGTCGAACAGACAGAGTGGGACAATCTGGTTGCATCTACAGGCTGGCAAAGCGTATACATATCTGCGGTTATTTCAGAAGTGAATCGTCAGCTCGAAGGCAAGCATGTGCTTGAGATTAGTGAGCTATGGGGACGCGATCCAGAGGATGTCGTGTTCGATCTTCTGCTCCAAGAGGAAGGCAAAATTTCAATCGTATTCTTCAGCATGTCGGATGATGATGTCAGTCAAGTGATTCGATATGACAAGTCGCTTGTCATTTCGGATAGTCTGGGTTGTGTGACAGGCAAACCGCATCCTAGATCCTATGGGTCGTTCCCGAGACTATTTGCCAAATACGTTCGCGAGGATAAGTTATTGACACTTGAGCAAGCGGTCCGCAAGGTGACTTCATTCCCTGTACAACGGTTTAAGCTAGGGAAGAGGGGGCTTCTGGTACCAGGCTATCAAGCGGATATCACGATCTTTAATCCAGACACAATCCAGGATGGTGCTACTTTTCAAGACCCAATGACACACCCGAATGGCATATCTTATGTTATCGTCAATGGTCAAACGACCATGGATCATAAGCGTCATACACAAGCTAGAGCAGGCGAATTTATTACTACGCATCATTGTTGTTCGCACTCACATTCACATTAATTGATCAATATTAAGGGAGAGATTAGACATGGCAATTATCGAAAAGATTTTGGAAGAAAAAGGAATTATTTTAGGGGTAGTACCAACACCTGTTGCGGAGTACGTACCAGCCAAAACAGTAGGCAATCTTGTCTATACTTCAGGCTGCGATTGCCGAATTAATGGCGTACTGAAATACGAAGGCAAAGTAGGGTCAGACCTTACAGTTGAGCAAGGATACGACGCAGCACGCCAAGTGATGATTAATATTATTGCCGTTCTTAAACAGCAGATCGGAGATCTGGATCGCATAAAGCAGGTTGTCAAAATGCTGGCATTCGTTAATTCTGCAGATGGTTTTGTGGAACAGCCTTATGTGATCAACGGTGCTTCGGAGCTATTAGTTGAGATTTTTGGGGAGAAGGGTAAGCATGCACGCTCTGCCATTTCTGCGAATGAGTTGCCATTCAATACACCGGTTGAGATTGAACTGATTGTTGAAATCGAATAGAAAAGAATAAGCTCCTAAGTCAGAAATTCTGATTTAGGAGCTTTCTTTTATTTCCAAGATACGATAAGTTCTAGGTGACCGCAAAGCTCATAATGACCAAAGTTAGCAGGCAGTATAAAGTGATCGCCGTGTTGAAGCGCGTAAATGTGTTCCTCTACTATAAGCTCACCATTACCAGAAATGACGGTACAGATGGTGAATTTGGGATTAGAGTCTAGTGCAGCTTTGCCGGCTATACGCCATTTTTGCACATGAAAAAAATCATTCGAGACGAGAGTAGTAATCTCTGCATCGTCCTGCGATAAGGTCAGATATTGAAGCTTCGACTCCTGGTGTGGAATGTTGGTCACGTTAATCGCCTTGTCCAAATGGAGCTCGCGTAAATTCCCTTCTGGATCTCTTCGGTCATAATCATATACACGATACGTAGTGTCTGAGCTTTGCTGCGTTTCAAGGACGACAATTCCTTTGCCAATGGCATGGATCGTTCCGCTTGGCACATAGAAGAAGTCACCAGCGTTCACTTGAACTCGGCATAAGAGTTGATCCCATTCGCCTTGATCTATCATTTGGCTTAATTGTTCCCTTGAGCTAGCTCGATGTCCATAAATGATTTCAGCGCCAGGCTCACTTTCAAGCACATACCAACATTCTGTCTTGCCTTGCTCACCATTCTCATGTTCATTCGCATAGAAATCATCAGGATGGACTTGAACAGACAAGTCATCAGAGGCATCCAGAATTTTGATAAGAAGCGGGAAAGTGCTGGAATCCGAAAGAAATAACTCGGGATGCTGCCGAAACAGATCGCCAAGCGACAGACCTGCATATGGACCGTTTTTGACGGTGCTTTGGCCGTTTGGATGTGCAGACACTCCCCAGCATTCACCCGTTAAGGGAGTAGGGATGTTGTAGCCATATAATTGATTCAGCTTGCTGCCTCCCCATATTCGGTCTTTAAATACAGGTTCAAGAAAAATAGGCTCTAGCACGGAAAAAGCCCTCCCTCCAGCAATCAATATGGATGATGTATGAGTGCGGCTGCTCCAATTAATCCTGCATCCTGAAGCAGCTTGGCAGGCACAATCTTGGCACCTCGGCCTGATGGGTTAAACGCATGATGAGTAACATAATCTTGTACGGCTGTAAATAAAGGTTGACCGATCTGTGACACCCCTCCGCCGATGACGATCATGTCGGGATCAAATAGATTGATTAACGTCACACAACCAATTCCAATGTATCGATAAGCTTGCTCGATCAACTGCTGCAAAGACGCATTTCCTTGCTGAGCAAGATCGAATACTTCTTTGGTAGAAAGCGGGCTTCCTACGATCGCAGATGCCTGTCTTGCTATAGCAGTTCCAGAAGCAACCCATTCCCAGCAGCCATATTGTCCACAAGTGCACCTACCAGCAGATGGGTCGATCACAAAATGCCCCGCATCCCCAGCATTACCTGTTGCGCCAGTAATCAATTTTCCGTGAAGATAAATTCCCGCACCTATCCCAGTACTGATCGTAAGAAAAATAAAATGATTGGAATCCTGCGCTGCACCAATCCACTTCTCGGCTAATGTAGCTGCGGTAGCGTCATTTTCCATTCGAATAGGGTATGGCAGTAATTTACGCATCTCTTCCACAAGCGGAAAGCCATTCCAACCTGGCAAATTAGGTGGGCAAGTAATCGTGCCGCTTTGCGGATCGAGAGGACCGGGTGCACCGATGCCTATTCCGATTATTTTATCCGAAAATACTGAATTTTCACTTAATAAATTATGAACGGATTGCGCAATTCTACCAACCATCACTTGAGGTGTTACGGTAAAGTCGGTATTTAACCGAGTTTTGGCAAGGATTCTACCAGATGCATCAACAACGCCAACAGCGACTTTAGTGCCGCCAATATCAATTCCTACAGCTAAGTTCATTAGATCCCTCCAGAAATTCACTAGAACCAACCATTCGGATATGAGACAATTTTCCTTGAAATCCGTTACATTCACAAGTTATCATAAAAAAGGGGAGTTGGAAATATATAACTCAAATAATATACATCCCCAACTAATGATTTCGTACGTTTGCGCACTATGCTAATCGATTTTATAATGAAGAAGACGGCAAACTGATGAATGGGATGTGACTTGAATGGATATCGTCAACAAACTAGGCAGAAAAATTAGCATTACGAAGAAAGAACTTGATCTACTATTTGGCGAGCATGACGAAAGCTATTATGACGAGGAACAATTTATTCAAATAAAAGGTGCAACCTATGTTCTGCGTGGGAGATCTCGTACAGATGAGCTGACATGGGACTATAATGAATGGCTTGAAGTAAGTAAAGCGTCCGTCGGGCCAATTCACGAGAATGCGCGATATGTGGAGCCTGGGGACGAATAATTGTTAGGAGTTGACCGCTAATGCCTAAATTTGCTTCATTAAGCCATGATGCAACAAGTAGACTTCGGGATCGAACAGGTAATATGAACCTGGAGTGTTATATTTATATTGATGCAGAGAAAGAGGAATACAGCTTTGCGGTTGTTCGATATACAGAGCGGGTGGTGCAGGTTTCATTTGGAGAAATGACTTATGATCCAAGCAGCTTTGCTTCATTAGTAGATGGCATTTATAAAGCAATTTATGAGTAATTTAAAAATACCTTTCTGCTAGTCCAGCAGAAAGGTATTTAAACGTGCGATTATTATTTGCCTGCAATCGCTAATGCTTGGTCAGCAATTGGCTGCAAGTAAGCTGTCATGCAGTTGCAAAGAAAGTCTTTTTTACATATAGAGCAAGGCTCTTTGTATAAACGATTGATATGAGTCGGTGTAATAGCACCAGTGTTTAAATCACGTTCGAATATCAAACGGCAATGATTGCGATCCTGAAGAACTACATTAATTTCGAATAGACCGTTCTTGGGATTGTCACTAACCACTTCTGCTTCTACCACTTTGGGTTGATAAGCCATTCTATTTCCTCCTTGCGATCAATTGCATACATCGATCGTACGATGATGCGGATATGCATTATCTTATTATATAAAGGATGGATACTTGATTCAACTAATTTTCACATTTAATGTCATTATTTTGGCTGCTTGCGCTTTTCTTTAAACCGAGGTACGACATAATTGCGTTTACGATCTCTAAATAAGATCCAGCCACCAAGGAAAAATATACCGAGAACGAATAAAAATAGCCCCAGAATTAACTTACCCCACAATAAGTGACCGATCGCAGGTTCGAATTGGGCAAAGAAGGCTTCTTTCATTAGAATAAAGCCATAGGTGGATAGAATGCCTGGTATAACAATCAAAAGGATTGCGATAATCCTTGACAGTTTTAATTTCATATCAATTGCTCCTTGATTATAAGAAGTATTTACAGTTCGTCAGGTAAGTATGATAACTGTGATTATTTTAACATAGAATCAAGTACACAGTATGTGTCTAATTTGATAATTTTGGACTATAATGAAGGCGGGATTGTTTTGCTGAGGAAGCAGTTGTATCTGTTTCTTCAGATCATCTAGAGCTTAACATCAGTATGATTAATAATATAGGGGGAATTGGCTTTGAGTAATAAGACATATGATATCGTTGTGTTGGGTGGAGGAACAGGCGGCTATATTGCAGCGATTCGCGCTGCCCAATTAGGGAAGACTGTTGCTATCGTTGAGAAGGACAAGCTTGGCGGCACATGCTTGCATCGCGGTTGTATTCCGAGTAAGGCGCTTCTTCGTTCGGCAGAGATCTATTCGATTATGCAGGAAAGTGATCGTTACGGCATATCTACAGGTGAAATTGCGCTTCACTTTGATAAAGTGCAGGAACGGAAGCAAGCGGTTATCAATCAAATGCACACGGGCATTCAATATTTAATGAAGAAAAATAAAATTGATGTGTATCAAGGCACAGGCCGTATTATGGGTGCGACGATTTTCTCGCCACGCACAGGTTCTGTATCGGTAGAGCTAGAAAATGGAGAAATTGAGGTGCTGGTACCGCAGAACCTGATTATCGCTACCGGCTCCACGCCTCGTTATTTACCTGATTTAACACCTGATGGAGAACGGATTCTATCGAGTGATGAAGCGCTTGAGCTAGACAAGTTACCAAAATCAATCCTTATTATTGGCGGCGGAGTGATTGGTGTTGAATGGGCTTCGATGCTTAATGATTTCGGAGTCGAAGTAACGATTGTGGAGTACGAAAAGCGCTTAGTAAACAATGAAGACGAAGAGATTTCCAAGGAATTGCAGCGTTTGTTCCGTAAGCGTGGAATTAAAGCTGTTACTGGCGCTAAGGTATTACTTGACTCCGTTCAGGTTGACGGCGATGGAGTGAAGGTTAAAGCCGAGCAGAATGGTGAAATCATTGAATTAATCGGCGAGAAGCTGCTTGTATCGGTTGGACGTAAAGCATGCGTTGACGGATATGGATTAGAAAATACAGATGTTAAGGTTGAGAACGGCGTTATTGTCGTTAATGAATATATGCAAACGGCAGAATCACACATTTATGCAATTGGCGATGTTGTAGGCGGCTTGCAGTTAGCGCATGTAGCTTCACATGAAGGAATTGTGGCAGTTGAGCATATTTGCGAGGAAGATGCACATCCGATTCAGCCGCATTTGGTTCCTAAATGTACATACACACGTCCTGAGATTGCATCCGTTGGGTACACAGAGGCAGCGGCAAGAGCGAAGAATTATGATGTAAAAGTTGGAAAGTTCCCGTTCAAGGCGATTGGTAAAGCTCATGTATATGGTGATGCTGATGGATTCGTTAAAGTAGTTGCAGATAGCGCGACAAATGACATTCTTGGCGTTCATATTATTGGACCTCATGCCACAGACTATATTAGTGAAGCAGCATTGGCACAAGTATTGAATGCGACGCCGTGGGAAGTTGGTACAACGATCCATCCGCATCCAACGTTATCAGAGGCAATTGGTGAAGCGATGCTAGCAGCTGATGGTAAGGCATTTGGAATTTAATCCATTCCTGTCTGGGCTGCCATTGTGTTCGTACCGATTAGGCATTATAATAGGATCTAGAGTCAAGTCTTAGTACCAGGTAATAAAAAGTAACCTAGGAGGGGATTCTCCATGTCTATCGGTCAACTTCATTTACACCAATCGTTAGGTTTAACAGATGAACGAGTAATTGAAATGTATAAGTATATAGTGCTTGCACGCAAGTTTGATGAGCGTTCGTTCTTGCTGCAACGCGCAGGTAAGGTAGCTTTTCATGTATCGGGAATAGGTCAGGAAACGGCACAGGTTGCTGCTGCGTTCGCTCTTGATCGTGAGCGTGACTATTTCCTGCCTTATTATCGTGATTATGGTTTTGTTCTAAGTGTAGGAATGACGGTAAAGGAGCTTATGCTCTCTGCTTTTGCCAAGGCGGAAGATACATCTTCTGGCGGCCGCCAAATGCCGGGTCACTTCAGCTCTCGCAAGCTGAGGATAGTAACAGGCTCTTCACCTGTGACGACACAGGTGCCGCATGCAGTTGGTATTGCATTAGCAGCCAAAATGAAAGGTGAGCAGCTTGTTTCTTTTGTTACATTTGGCGAAGGTTCAAGCAATCAGGGGGATTTTCATGAAGGGGCTAACTTTGCAGGTGTACACAAGCTGCCAGTAATCTTCATGTGCGAAAATAACCAGTATGCCATTTCTATCCCTTACCACATGCAGGTGGGTGGTAAAATTGCCGATCGCGCGTTGGGCTATGGCTTCAAAGGCATTAGCGTAGATGGCACCAATCCG
This sequence comes from Paenibacillus albiflavus, assembly GCF_004344915.1. Lineage (GTDB taxonomy): Bacteria > Bacillota > Bacilli > Paenibacillales > NBRC-103111 > Paenibacillus_AM > Paenibacillus_AM albiflavus. Next base: position 110,374 of record NZ_SKFG01000009.1, read on the forward strand.
CTTGAAGTTTATCGTGTGACGAAGGAAGCTAGAGAAAGAGCGCTTCGCGGAGAAGGGCCTACGCTTATTGAAGCGGTCATGTATCGTCTTTCTCCACACTCGACCGCAGATGATGATATGCTCTATCGGACGAAAGAAGAGGTAGAGATGAATCGCGAACGTGATGGATTACCGCGCTTTAAGCAGTATCTTATGGATTGTGGCTTATGGGATAATGAGCACGAGGCAGCACTACTAGATGAAATTAAGAAGCAAATAAACGAAGCGACAGCTTATGCGGAAGCTGCACCTTATCCGCTTCCTGAAGACACATTGAAGCATGTATTTGCGGAGAAGGAGGAAGCATAATATGGCAGTTATCACATACCTTGAAGCGATACGTTCTGCAATGCAAGAGGAAATGCGTCGTGATGAGAATGTTTTTGTGCTTGGTGAAGACGTTGGAAAGGGCGGCGTCAACAACGCCACCAAGAACATGCGTGACGAGTTCGGCCACGCACGCGTACTCGATACGCCGCTTGCTGAGTCGGCGATCGTCGGCGTAGCGATTGGCGCAGCTATGCATGGTATGCGCCCAATCGCTGAAATTCAGTTTGCCGACTTCGTGTTCCCTGCGGCAAACCAGATCATTAGCGAAGCGGCGAGAATCCGCTATCGTTCGAACAACGATTGGCACTGTCCTATCGTGATACGTTTACCTTATGGAGCTACTGGCGGAGGTGCCTTGTACCATTCTCAGTGTCCTGAGTCTGTGTTCATCGGCACGCCAGGACTTAAGATTGTGGCACCTTCAACGCCTTACGATGCCAAAGGATTGATGAAAGCAGCAATTCGCGATGAAGATCCTGTGCTTTACTTTGAGCACAAGAAGGCATACTTGTCACAATCCGCTGAGGTTCAAGGCGATGATTATATCGTGCCGATCGGTAAAGCAGATGCAAAGCGTGTGGGCACAGATGTTACCGTGATTACTTATGGCATGTATGTACACTATGCGCTGCAAGCTGCTGAGGAGTTAGCCAAAGAGAATATCTCCGTTCATGTGCTTGACCTCCGTACGCTGCAACCGCTTGATAAGGAAGGAATCCTTGAAGCGGCGGCGAAGACAGGTAAAGTACTCATTGCTCATGAAGATAACAAAACGGGTGGTGTTGGTGCAGAAGTAGCCGCCATTATTGCGGAAGAACTTTTGTTTGATTTAGATGCGCCAATCATGCGTTTATGTGGACCCGATGTGCCAGCAGTAGGGATGAATCCGCCGATGGAGAAATTCTTTCTGCTGAATTCAGACAAATTCAAAGAAGCGTTGCGCAAGTTAGCGCAGTTCTAAGGAAAATGTAGGAGGTGCGAAGGTGAGCGAGACGAATCAAACCATCGTAGAGGTAACAGTGCCGCATCTAGCTGAAACACTAGTTTCAGCTCAGATCGGGAAATGGCTAAAGCAGCCTGGAGATCTGGTTGAACAATACGACATCATTTGTGAACTATATACGGATAAAGTCAATACAGAAATGCCTTCTCCCGTATCGGGTAAAATCGTCAAAATATTAGTAGGTGAAGGCGAAGTTGCGGATGTGGGGCAAGCGATCTGCCTTGTGAATACAGCAGGTGAAGCGAGTGGAGCACAGCTTCTTGAAGAAACACCAAGTCCTTTTCAGAGCAACTTTACTAAGGCATCAGATGCGCAAGATCAAAGCATGCGTAATCGATATTCTCCTGCTGTGCAAAAGCTTGCCGCCGAGCATGGCGTTAATTTGCAACTTGTTTCAGGAACGGGACTAGGTGGTCGAATTACGCGCAAGGATGTAGAGGCCTATGTAAGCAGTGGTCAAGCGTTGCAACCACAACAAACTTCTCCTTTTGCTGAGATTGCGCATGAGCAGCATGTTCCTGCACAGACACCACAACAAATTCCACTGCGTTCCACAGGTATTCATTTGTCAGAGAACCCACCACTGCCTAAAATTGAGGTGGAAGGTAATGCAGCCGGTAATCGCGGTGAATACTTAATCGATGTGACGCCGATTCGGAATACAATTGCTTCCCATATGCGCCAATCGGTAGCTGAGATTCCACACGCTTGGACGATGATTGAAGTGGATTTAACGAACCTGGTTGTACTTCGCAACAAGGTGAAGGATGAATTCATGCGTAAGGAAGGTGTGAACCTTACATACTTAGCTTTTGTGATTAAAGCAGTTGTAGGCGCAATTAAAGACTACCCAATCATGAACTCAGTATGGGCAGTCGATAAAATTATTGTGAAGCGGGACATTAATATTTCTCTAGCGGTTGGTACTGAGGATTTTGTTGTGACACCTGTTATTCAGAGGGCTGATCAGAAGAATATTGCAGGCTTGGCGAGAGATATCGATGATCTAACGAAGAAAGCGCGGAATAACAAGCTTACGCTCAGCGACTTGCAAGGTGGTACGTTTACCTTGAATAATACAGGATCATTCGGTTCGATCGCATCTTATCCGATAATCAATTATCCGCAAGCTGCTATTCTTTCATTCGAATCGATCGTGAAGAAGCCTGTCGTGATTCAAGATATGATCGCCGTTAGATCAATGGCTAACCTATGCTTGTCCTTAGATCATCGTATTCTCGACGGTGTTATCTGCGGAAGGTTCCTGCAGCGAGTTAAAGAGAACTTGGAAAGCTATAATACGGAAACTTCTCTGTATTAAAAAATCAAGTAACTAAACGACATCAAGAGTGTTGACAGCAACATGCTGATGAGCATGAGATAAATAACAATTTTGAACCATTTTCTGTTTTTCAAATGAATCACTCCTTGCTTATTTAAGAAAACGCACTTGATTCTCGGATGAGAGTTAAGTCGTTTTCTGTTCGTATTTTAGAATGGATAACTTATGTGTCCAAACTCTATTGTAATTCATTTAGCCTATTGGAGGGAAGAGCCTTGATTAACCAAGACCGTATTGTGAAGGAATTTATCGAGCTTGTTCAGGTGGATAGTGAAACGAAGTATGAAGGTGAAATTAGCAAGGTACTAACCAAGAAGTTTACCGATCTAGGCGTGTCCGTATATGAAGATGATGCAGCAGCTAAGACAGGTCATGGAGCAGGCAACTTAATTTGCACATGGCCTGCAAGTGATCCTTCAGTCCAAGCACCTGTTATTTTGTTTACATGTCACATGGATACCGTAACCCCAGGAAAGAATATTAAGCCACAAATTGACGAGAATGGCATCATTCGTTCAGATGGCACAACTATTCTAGGCTCTGATGATAAAGCAGGAATTGCAGCGCTGTTCGAAGCGATCAAGGTGATTAAAGAAAATAATTTACCACATGGCAAAATTCAATTCGTCATCACCGTTGGTGAAGAATCTGGCCTAATTGGCGCGCGTGCGATGGATGCGAGTTTGCTTGAAGCTGAATTCGGCTTCGCGCTTGATTCCAACGGTGTTATCGGCGCAATCGCAGTAGCAGCTCCCTCACGTGCCGAAGTCAACATGAAGTTTTATGGTAAAACAGCGCATGCTGGCGTTAACCCGGAAGATGGTATTTCAGCGATTCAAATTGCAGCAAAGGCTGTTGCTCGTATGCCGCTTGGAAGAGTAGATAAAGAAACAACAGCGAATATTGGTTCATTCTCGGGCAGCGGCGCGTTGAATGTTGTATGCGATTATGCACATTTAAGGGCAGAAGCAAGATCCATCGTACAAGATAAACTGTTAGCACAAGTTGAAGCGATGAAGCAGGCTTGTGAATCAGCCGTACAAGAGTTTGGCGGCAAGTGTGAATTCACTTCAGATATCGCTTATCCCGCTTTCATGTTCGATGATTCAGCGCCAGTCGTTCAGCTAGCGAAGCGCGTGCTTGAGAAAAATGGCTGTACGCCAAGCACATTCCACTCTGGTGGCGGCAGCGATGCGAATATTTTCAATCAAATGGGCGTTCCAACTGTCAATCTGGCAGTAGGCTATAAGGAGATCCATACAACGAACGAGCATATCGCGATTAAAGATTTAATGAAAGTCGCAGAGGTTGTTGTTGGGATTGTGAAAGAAGTACAGCAGTCATGAGTCTGGTGAAAAGTGACTATGAAGAAGTAACCATTAGCACGAAGCCGATCTTTAATGGCAAGGTGATTTCTTTGCAGGTGGATGAAGTTCAATTGCCTAATGGTCAAACAGCAACTAGAGAACTTGTCAAGCATCCAGGCGCAGTAGCCGTTATTGCGCTTGTAGATGATCGAATGATCTTCGTTGATCAGTTCCGCAAGCCTCTTGAACGTATGCAGGTTGAGATTCCTGCAGGTAAGCTAGATAGTGGGGAAGAGCCACTTGAGGCTGCAAGACGTGAGCTTGAAGAAGAAACCGGTTATGCTTGTGAATCTTTAAGTCATGTATGTTCGTTCTACACCTCCCCAGGGTTTGCGGACGAAATTCTGCATATTTATGTGGCGGAAGGGCTTAAGCAGGTTGGGGAGCTTAAGCTGGATGAAGATGAATTCCTAGACTGCCTGCTGCTGACGTTCGAAGACGCGCAGCGGCTCATACAAGAGCAGCGAATATCGGATTCCAAAACTATTTTTGCCGTATATGCTTGGCAAATCTATCGTTTAACAGGTAAGTGGTCGTAATGAAGACAGGTATAAGCGATTCTTTGCTTACGAATCATTATGTCGATCTGCATATTCATATCGGAAGAACAGAACAGGGTAGACCTGTCAAGATTACAGGAGCCAAGAATCTGACCTTCTATAATATTGCGAAGGAAGCATCCATGCGTAAGGGAATCGAAATGGTCGGAATCATTGACTGTCACTCCCCTTCGGTACAAGCTGAGATACTTTCTTACTTGGATTCTGGAGAAATGGTGGAACTAGCGGGTGGCGGGATTCGGTATGGAGATACAACGATCATTCTAGGCAGCGAAATTGAAGTTCATGATCCTGGCATGGGAGCAGCGCATTTATTAGTGTATTTGCCTACTCTTGAGAAGATGCAGGACTTCACACAATGGCTTCGTAAGCAGTTGAAGAATGTAGAGCTGAGCTCTCAACGAATATATGCAACAGCTAGAAGCTTGCAAGAAGAAGCGCTGGGAAGGGGCGGTATGCTCATTCCAGCGCATATTTTTACCCCACATAAAGGGATTTATGGTGCTTGCACGGATCGTATGGCTAATCTGCTTGATTTGGATGGTATCGCTGCTGTTGAGCTTGGTCTAAGCGCAGATACGGAAATGGCGGGTCAGATTAGCGAGCTTGACACCTATACGTTCTTAACCAATTCTGACGCTCATTCCTTGCCGAAAATTGGTCGTGAGTACAATGTGTTGTCGCTTCAGAGCCCGACATACGAGGAGCTTCGCAAAGCGCTGTACCTAGAGGATGGACGAGCAGTTGTTGCTAACTATGGGCTAAATCCACGACTTGGCAAGTATCACCGCACGTATTGTGCGACATGTGAAGCCATACTTGATGAGCAGGATCAAATCGTTGTAAGCTGCAGCAGCTGTGGCGGAACTAAAATTGTGCGTGGCGTGATCGACCGTGTCATGGACATTGCAGATCAGACTAAGCCTAATTCTCAAATTCAACGTCCACCGTATCACTATCAAGTACCGCTCGAATACATTCCTGGTATCGGACCGAAGAAGTTCGAACGATTGTTAGATCATTTCGGAACGGAGATGAACGTCCTCCATCGTGTTCCGATTCAACAGCTTGCTGAATTAGCAGGCGAAAGCTTTGCCGCATATATCACGTCAGCTCGGGAGGGAACTCTAGCTGTTCAAGCAGGCGGTGGAGGTAAATATGGTAAAGTCATGACGACGCAACAGGGGTAAAACTTCTAGTTTTACCCTTTTCCTCATATGCTTGTCTTAGGTGAACTTTTTGAATAATGGTTCTAAGAACAACAGAGGGGGAAGCTGGTCATGGCTCGTCGCTTTTCAATTCGAAAATATTTACAGGATTACTCGTCGCTATATGTATTTATTGCAGTGCTATTTGTGATGGGAGTTGCATTCGGCGCTGTGATGGTAAATGCATTGTCGCTTGATCAGAAGCAAGAGATGCTGCAGCAGCTTGGTGCCTTCTTCTATTCATTAACAGACCATAATGACTTTAGTGGACAAAGCAGCTTCATCGATTCCTTATGGCTGAATCTGAAATGGATTCTATTGATCTGGTTACTTGGTTTATCTGTCATAGGTTTGCCGCTCATTTTTGTTTTAGATTTTCTTAAAGGCGTACTTATCGGTTTTACAGTGGGGTATTTAGTCGGTCAATTCTCTTGGGAAGGTGTGCTATTCTCGCTCGTGTCAGTTGCACCTCAGAATCTGCTTATCATTCCGCTAATTCTGATAGCATCTGTCACCGCCGCCTCTTTCTCGATCGCTATGGTTAAGAGTCAGTTCATGCGAGGGAACTATAAACAGGGGCAAATGGTTCAAGCGCTTATGCGGACAATCGTAATTACATTAGGCGTTTGCGTAATTATTGTTGGCGTTTCGGCTTATGAAGGCTATATCTCCCCTTACTTGATGCAGTGGGTAACACCTACAGTTCCTTCTATTTAATCCTAATTGCAGATTCACTTACTTAAAGTATGTTTGACTTGCCTTCCTCCTAATTCTATAATAAAAGTAATATAGAAGACGATTGAATCAGCTTGTTTAGCGGGGAAACCGTTTCTTCTTGTGTACGGTTACCGAGGGGGAGAAGCATGGAGTCACGGATTGAGAAAATTAAACAACAATTGCAATCGCAGGGGTTTAAGCTGACACCGCAACGCGAGGCAACGGTGCGAATACTACTGGAGAATGAGCAGGATCATCTCAGCGCCGAAGAAGTGTATATGCTGGTTAAAGATATTGCTCCTGAAATCGGATTGGCTACAGTTTATAGAACGTTAGAATTACTAAGTGAATTGCATGTTCTGGAGAAATTGAATTTTGGCGATGGTGTGGCGAGATACGACTTGCGTAGTGATGATAATCATCACCATCATCATCATTTGATTTGTGTTGAATGCGGTTCGGTTAAGGAAATTAAAGAAGATTGGTTATTGCCTTTGGAAGACCGCTTATTCCGAGAGTTTAAGTTTAAGGTAATTGATCATCGTTTAGATTTTCAAGGTATTTGCAGTGAGTGTGCGGAGAAACATTCCGGCAATGAAACAAGTCTTAACGATCAACCTTCCGCTTAAGGAACGCATCCGTCCTTAAAGAAGGTGAAACCGTTTTTTCTGGTATGGTGTCATATCTTGCTTACATTAATCATACATTTGTCCTAATCTTATGATTTGTATAGGAGGGATTCTTGTATGATTTTTTTGTATCGTAAATGGCTTAGTCGGTTGAAGTTTATTGTGATGTTCGTTTTCCTTACATATGCGTTATATCATGTGATGTCATTTGTAGGCGATTGGATACAGCCTCTTGATAAATATCATCAGCCTAGCGGCAAATCGGTTAAGGTATTTAGCCATAATGGGATTCAAGAAAATGAATCGATTGCGGATCGTTTGAAGCTGTTTTATTGGTATGGAGAATGATTTTGCTAAGTCATGATTTAAATGAGATAATAGAACCAAATCTGCTTAATTGGAGGTTCTTATGACATTTCAAAGAGTTTGTTTAATCGTACTGGATAGTGTAGGAATTGGTGAGCTTCCTGATGCTCCTAAGTTTGGTGACGAAGGTGCGCATACACTAGGTCATATCGCAGAGCGTATGGAGCTGAAGGTCCCTCATATGGCGAAGCTTGGTTTAAGCAATATTGCTCCTCTGCATGGAATTGCATCTGCGGAGCAGCCTGCAGCCTATTATGGCAAGATGAATGAGATTTCAGTTGGAAAAGACACGATGACAGGTCATTGGGAGATCATGGGATTGGAGATTACCAAACCTTTTAATACATACCCAAATGGATTTCCTAAGGAATTGATCGATCAATTCGAGCAAGAAACGGGACGCAAAGTGATCGGCAACAAGCCTGCTTCAGGAACTGAAATTTTGGACGAGCTTGGCGAAGAACAGATGAAGACGGGTGCATGGATTGTCTATACTTCAGGGGATAGTGTTTTCCAGCTTGCTGCGCATGAAGAAATTATTCCACTTGAAGAGCTGTATCGTGCATGTGAGATTGCACGTAAATTAACGCTTAAGGAAGAGTTCTCCGTCGGACGCGTTATCGCTAGACCATATCTAGGACAACCTGGCTCCTTTAAGCGTACTTCCAATCGACATGACTATGCAGTGAAACCACCAGCGCCAACTGTCATGAATAAGCTTAAAGATGCGGGTAAGGACGTTATTGCAGTAGGCAAAATCAACGATATTTATACTGGCGAGGGTGTTACGGCAGCCACACATACGAAAAGTAATTTAGACGGTATCGAGCAAACGATTGACATCTTGGGTCGCGATTTTAATGGGATGGTGTTTACGAATTTAGTGGACTTTGATTCCTTGTACGGACATCGTCGTGATCCGATTGGGTATGGTAAAGCATTAGAAGAATTTGATGCTTATTTACCTCAAATTATGGAGCGAATTGGAAAGAACGATCTGCTTATTCTAACGGCGGATCATGGGAATGATCCCATTCATGCAGGAACTGATCATACGAGAGAATATGTGCCATTATTAGTCTACAGCCCAAGGTTTAAGCAGATGGGTTCACTCGGTATTCGTGCTACTTATGCCGATCTTGGTGCGACGGTCGCAGATATTTTTGGTACAGAAGGAACAGGAATAGGTACAAGCTTTTTGGCTGAGTTACAATAATCAAAATATGGGGGCACGTTGAATGGAAGTGCGTAAAGGGAAAGAACAAATACTTGAAGCAGCAGCATCTATTGCGAAGATAACAGATATTAAGCCTCAGATAGGACTTATTCTAGGCTCTGGGCTTGGAATTCTAGCGGACCTAATCGAGAATCCAATCGTGATTAACTATAAGGATATCGCGCATTTTCCGGTTTCTACAGTAGAAGGGCATGCCGGGGAGCTTGTTATCGGTGAGGTTAAAGGCAAGCAGGTTGTCATGATGAAAGGTCGCTTTCATCAATATGAAGGCTATGGTGTAGATACGGTAACATTCCCGATTCGCGTGATGAAGCAGCTCGGTGTTGAAACGTTAATCGTTACGAATGCTGCAGGCGGCATTAATACCTCATTTGAGCCTGGTGATCTGATGGTGATTACGGATCATCTGAATATGACTGGCAACAATCCGCTGATTGGACCGAATGATCCTGAGCTAGGAGACAGATTCCCAGATATGTCAACTGCTTACACGAGAGAGCTTCGCCAGTTGGCGCTTCAAGTAGCTGAAGCTCAGAATTTTGCAATTCGCGAGGGTGTATATGCGGGACTTCTTGGACCAACATATGAGACTCCTGCTGAAATTCGCATGCTTCGGACATTAGGTGCAGACGTTGTAGGGATGTCTACCGTATCGGAAGTTATTGTTGCGCGTCACGCTGGACTTAAGGTGCTAGGGTTCTCCTGCGTATCGAATATGGCAGCTGGCATTCTGGATCAACCTTTGTCTCATGCGGAGGTAATGGAAACGACAGAGCGAGTCAAAGCGAAATTCTTAAATCTTGTTCTTGGTGTAATTGAAAAGCTGTAGCAATGACTTACCTCATATTGTCACAAAACTTTCTTTTTTAATAGTTTGAAATATATGAGCTTTTCAGAAATCTCATGTACAATAGTAGTGACAAATTAATGGGGGGATTAACAATGTACAAGTGGCTTATGTCTGTATTATTGATCGTAGCGATTGTGCTGGGCGTAGGCGTCCTATATTCGAGTATTTCGGAACGTTCCGCCCTTGCTGAACAAGAGAAGAAAGAAGCAGGTAAATCCATTAAGATTACTGCATCTAACTTCCACTTTGATAAACCTGAATATAAGGTTAAGCAAGGTGAAACTTGGCTTCTTAAATTTAGCAATGCCGATGGTGTTCATGCAATGGAAATCGATGGCTTGGACATTAAGCTAGACAAAGCGAACGCTTCAAAAGAAGTTACGTTCGATAAACCAGGTACGTACACGTTAAGATGTTCTTTAATGTGCGGACAGGGACATGCAGATATGCATTCAACATTCATTGTTGAATAATTAAACATTTAAACTCGGAGAGAGGGCTATCGCCCTCTCTTTTTGGCGTTAATAAACAATATAAAGGGATTTCGTATATATATATCCATTTTAGTAAAGAATAGTGAGAAGATTGCCATTTGGATCGTTTATTCAACAAGATTAACAGGGGGTTGTTTATTTTGCTTAAGAAATTGGTAGCCTGTTTACTATGTATTCCTCTTGTATTTCTATTAGGGTCAGGTCTTGTATTGGCTGAGCCGATCAAGAAGCCGCAGCAGCAGGTCGATTTAACTCCAAATGCACAGTCAGCCGTACTGATGGATGCAGATACAGGAACGATCATTCAGGGTAAGAATAAAGATGTCAAATTACCGCCAGCTTCTATAACCAAGATTATGACCATGGTACTCATTATGGAGGCAATTGATTCAGGTAAAATTACGCTGGATGAGAAAGTAACAACTAGTGAATATGCAGCCTCCATGGGTGGATCGCAGATATTCCTTCAACCCGGCGAAGAGATGACAGTACAGGATATGCTCAAAGGAATTGCGATGGCTTCAGGCAATGATGCTTCTGTTGCAATGGCCGAGAAGATCGCGGGTTCTGAAGAGAATTTTGTCCAGATGATGAATGAACGCGCAGAGCAATTAGGGATGAAAAATACCCATTTTGTCAATTGTAATGGATTGCCTGCCCAGAACCATTTTACGACAGCTTATGATATTGCCATTATGTCGCGTGAGCTATTGAAGCACCCGATCATTACGAAATTTACGAGTTCGTATCAAGACTATCTACGCAAGGATTCTGAGAAGCCATTCTGGCTTGTGAATACGAATAAATTAGTCCGATTCTACTCAGGTGCTGATGGACTTAAAACAGGCTACACGAGCGAAGCTAAATTTTGTTTATCTGCAACGGCCAAGAGAGATAACTTCCGCATTATCGCAGTTGTGCTTGGTGAGCCGAATACCAAAACACGTAATGCCGAAGTAACTAGAATGTTCGATTATGCTTTTGCTCAATATATGAATTATTCGATTTTCAAATCGGGAGATGAGCTGGGCTCCTTTAAGGTAACAAAAGGGGATGTAAGCTCCGTACCCCTCATTGCTAAACAGCATTATTCTGTGCTTATGAAGAAGGGCGAGTCTACAGAAGGAATCAGACACGAAGTGCAGATCAATTCGGATTTGCGTGCACCAATCGCACAGGGGCAGTCAATAGGCAAACTTATTGTATATAAAGGGGATCAACAGCTAGCGGAATATCCATTAGAATCTCCACTTGCAGTAGGTAAGGCTGGCTGGTGGACGTTATTCAAACGCTCGATTTCCCAGATGTTCTAGTGAGGCTTGTCTAGTTTTAGCAGATTTCTTCTAGTTTTGTAATGAGGCAGGAGATTGGTATGCTGGGGTAGAATTCAGTGTTCATCAAGCGGATGCAGGAACAGCTTAAGCTCTAGGCACCGCGAACGTTTGGGAGTGAACACACAATGAGTTTGCAAATTGAATTCGAGCAGCATAGACGCGCATTAATCGTAAGGTTAAAAGGTGAATTGGATCATCACACTTCTGATGTGGTAAGAGCACGGATGGAGGAAGCAATCAATAACGGAGACGCCTTTCATTTGGTTCTAAGTCTAAGGGATCTATCATTCATGGATAGCTCAGGGCTTGGCGTTATTCTCGGGCGTTACAAGCAAGTAACAAGCAGAGGCGGTAAACTCGTCATCTGCCATGTAAATCCAGCAGTGAATCGTCTATTCGAGCTATCAGGATTATTCAAAATAATCACGTTCGAAGATAGTGAACGTGCGGCGTTAGCCAGTCTGGAGGTCGCACTATGAATAGAAGGATAGATCATAACTTTATGCATTTGGAATTTGCTTCGCGTTCAGAGAATGAATCCTTTGCTCGTGTCGCAGTTGGCGCTTTTATCGCTCAGCTTGATCCGAATATGAATGAGCTTACGGATATCAAAACCGTCGTATCCGAAGCGGTGACGAACAGTATTATCCATGGCTACGAGAATCGTACAGATGGCGTTATCTCGATCAGAGCTGAAATTGATCAAGAAAGCGTTAAGATCACGATTGAAGATTATGGTGTGGGGATAGAAGATCTAGATTCCGCTAGACAGCCGTTATACACTTCTAAACCAGAGCTTGAGCGTTCGGGAATGGGCTTTACGATAATTGAGAATTTTATGGACCATGTAGAGATCGAATCAAAGATTGGAACTGGTACGAAGATCACGATGACCAAGCGAATAGCCTCTAATCATGCTTTATATAACTAAGTTTTACTATACTGCGTAAACTTGAGAGGATAAATCTATGGAAGTTGATTTGAAACACGGATCGCATAGCTATTTGGACGATGGTGAAGTAAAAAGGCTGATTGCGCTTAGTCAGTCTGGTGATAGAGTGGCTAGAGAGACGCTTGTCGGATGTAACGTCAGGTTGGTCTGGTCCGTAGTTCAACGCTTCCTCAATAGGGGCTATGAAGCAGAGGACTTGTTCCAAATTGGCTGCATCGGGCTGCTGAAATCAGTTGATAAATTTGATCTTTCTTATGAAGTGAAATTCTCGACCTATGCTGTGCCGATGATCATTGGTGAGATTCAGCGATTCTTGCGGGATGATGGCACGCTTAAGGTCAGCCGATCGCTGAAGGAGCTAGCGAATAAAGTTCGTAAGATGAAGGATGAGCTATCCAAAACTCTTGGAAGATTACCTACGCTGAATGAGGTTGCGGAACAGCTTGGCATTACGCCAGAAGAGGTTGTCTTTGCTCAAGAGGCGAATAAACCACTTTCTTCGATTCATGAGACTGTGTTCGAGAATGATGGAGATCCAATCACGTTGATGGATCAAATTGCGGATGAGTCTCAGGAAAAATGGTTCGATAAGCTGGCATTAAATGAAGCAATCGGTGGATTATCGGAGCGTGAACGTTTAATCGTGTATCTCAGGTATTACCGAGATCAGACGCAATCAGAAGTTGCTGCAAGACTAGGTATATCACAGGTACAAGTATCGAGGCTGGAGAAGAAAATATTGCAATTAATCAGGGACCAGATTGCTCAATGAGCGATCTGGTTTTTTGTATTATAGAATTTATAACATTCGTGTCATAAATTCTAAGTAATACCTTAAGAAATGCACCGCTTATACGGACGGTGAAACCATTTCTTCTTGTATGGATACAAACCTTCCTCTGTTAGCATACTATTCCTGAAATAGGATTGTGAGGGAGGATAGCGAAAATCATGAGTAACACACTTCCGATTCTATACATGCGACTGCGTCGTGTGGTCCAAATTACTAGAGGTCGAACGGTTAAGCTCAAAGATATTGCCGAACTGGTTACACCTCCAGAATATGAGGATACCTTAGACGACCTGATTATTTATACACCGATAAGAAGGGATGGTAATCGCGTTCTTATTGATATGATCCTGATTACCAATCGGATTCGAGAGGTGATCCCAAGCATGCAAATTCAGCTGTTTGGTGAGCCTCATGTGCTTCTGGAGATTGGGCCAATTAGGCGTCGATCGAGCTTGCCCCTCATTGCACTTGTGTGGGTCGTGTTATTCATTGGCGCAGGATTAACAATAATGAATTTCCATGCAGATGTGAGTATGGCAGCTGTCCATAAGCGAATATATGAAATGATTACAGGTCGTTCCGTAGAACGTCCCTTATTGCTGCAAATTCCGTATTCTATTGGGATTGGTGTAGGAATGATCCTTTTTTTCAATCATCTCTTTAAGAAAAAATTCAACGAAGAGCCAAGTCCGCTTGAGGTCGAAATGTTTATGTACCAAGAAAACGTGAACCAATATGTCATTATGGAGGAGTACCAGAAAAAAAAGGAAAGCGTGAAAGTAAAGTGAGTGAATGGTTAGGCGGCATTCTTATGATTATCATTGGTTTATCGGGGGGGATTGCTGTAGGAAGCGGGATGGTTGCATTTCTGGTTGTCCTCGACATCATCCCAAGACTTACCCAACTGACAAGATCTGTAGCTTATTTGCAGCGATATGAAGAGGCAGTGATCGTGGGATCGATTTTTTTTACTTTAACAGATTTCCATGATATGAAGTTCATGCTGCCTACAATCATTACCTGTATATTTGGCGTATTTGCAGGCTGCTTTGTTGGTATGCTAGCTGCTGCATTAACAGAGGTAGTCAATGTCCTTCCTATCCTCGCCAAACGAATCGGAATGGAATCCTATATGGTTTGGCTGCTTATGGCAATGGTGATTGGCAAGGTAGCGGGTTCTTTATTTGAATGGTTGTTCTATTAATGAGGTGAACATAAATGGAGAAATTAATCGAGCGTATGCGTAAACATAATGCTGAAGATAACAAGTCAGAATGTCCAAAGGCTGCAAATTCAGATCCGATCCCAGTTAGCATAGACGAGCTAAAAGATGTACTCGGAGAGCGGATCGGCTTTAAGACCTCGTATGATATTAATTTACGCGAAATGGTATTTTGCGGTGCCAAGACAGCGATATTATGCTTGAACGGACTCTCTAATGATGAGTTAATAACGTTGATGATCGAGAGATTTTCCTATACATCAGAAATACCTGAAGGCATGAGTTTAACAGATGCCTTCTCTAAGCTGATAATTCCCCATATACAGGTTCAGCCTTTCCGTACACTTACCGAAATAATCGGTGCTGTCTTTACAGGATCGACTGCAGTTTTCTTTGAGGGAGAAGAAACTGCGCTAATGGTCGATATGAAGAATTACCCAAGTCGGTCGACGGAAGAGCCTGATTTGGAACGTGTAGTTCGTGGATCTCGAGATGGATTTGTTGAATCGCTAGTCGTCAATACCTCTCTTGTGAGAAGACGGATTCGTGATCCTAAGCTGCGATTTGAAACCACGAAGGTTGGACTACGAACTTCAACGGATGTATGCATCGGCTATATCAAGGATATCGCAGATCCAACACTAGTTAAAGCAATTCACAACCGAATCAACAATATTACTATTGATGGGTTGCCCCTTGCTGAGAAGCAGCTTGAGGAAGCGATGATTGAGAAGAGCAGTTGGAGTCCATATCCACTTGTACGATACTCCGAGCGTCCTGATGTGGTTGCAGCACATTTACTAGAAGGGCATATTACGATATTTGTTGATACTTCACCAAGCGTCATGGTATTTCCAGCAACGTTCTTTCATCATTTGCAACATGCCGAAGAGTCGCGTGAAGCGCCGGTGGTTGGTACCTATTTGCGATGGGTCCGATTTATTGGGGTTATGGTCTCCATATTTTTACTTCCATTATGGTACCTGCTTGTCGTTCACCCTGAGCTTAAACCACCATTCCTGGATTTTATCGGCCCTAAAAAAATGAGTGAAATACCAGTTCTGGTGCAGTTTCTGTTCGCTGAGTTAGGAATTGATCTGATGCGGATGGCGTCTGTACATACTCCTTCACCATTGGCAACAGCAATGGGTCTTGTTGCAGCTATTCTAATTGGGGATATAGCAGTCAAAACAGGATTATTTATCAATGAGGTCATTCTCTATTTAGCTGTGGCTGTGCTTGGCACATTTGCAACCCCAAGCTATGAGCTGGGCTTGGCAAATCGTCTTGTAAGACTTGCTTTGCTAATCGTGACATCGATATTTGGGGTTTCGGGGTTTGTAGTTGGAACTACACTTTGGCTTATCTATCTGGTTAGATTGCGTTCCTATAACTCGCCATATATGTGGCCCTTCATCCCATTTAACTTCAATGGTATGATGGCTATTCTCATTCGATGGCCTGTGAAAAAAGATAATAAACGACCTTCTTTAGTAAAGCCTTTGGATCATACAAAGCAGAATAATTAATCTAACCATATTGTCAACATTGTAAAAATTGTGCTAATTTTAGTTGAGCGATATATTTGTAGAGATAAGACATACAGAGAAGATATTGCAGATCGGTTGTGTAATGGGGAGAGGGGATAACATAATGTATTTACATGGGACAAGTACGATAAATAGTCAAGGACATTTAGAAATTGGAGGGGTAGACGCAACTGAGCTGGCTGCTCAATACGGAACACCTCTTTATGTGATGGATGAAGGGTTAATACGTCAGCGCTGTCAGGAGTTCATGCAAGCATTCCGCTTGTCTGGTTTACGGTTTCAAGTGGCATATGCAAGCAAAGCATTCTGTGTCATGGCGATGTGTCGTATTGCACAGGAAGAAGGGTTATCGCTTGATGTTGTATCAGATGGCGAATTGTATACAGCTATCCAGGCTGGATTCCCTGTGGAGCGGATTCATTTTCATGGGAATAATAAAACACCGCAAGAAATAGACATGGCAATAGATGCCGGTATTGGCTGCATTGTAGTGGATAATTTTGTTGAGCTTCAGATGCTTAATGCTATTGCAGGAGAAAAAGGGAAGACGGTTAATATTCTGCTGCGCATTACACCAGGTGTAGAAGCTCATACGCATGAGTATATTTCGACAGGTCAAACGGATTCCAAGTTTGGATTCGATCTCGGCAATGGATCTGCCTTCCGTGCGGTGCAAGAAGCATCTGAGTTGTCAAACCTGTCCTTACTAGGTGTACATTCTCATATTGGATCACAAATTTTTGAAGTGGAAGGCTTCAAGATGGCGACAGATAAGGTTGCTCTATTCGCTGCCGAAGTGCGCAATAAATTAAAAGTTGTATTCAAGGTTATTAATCTTGGCGGTGGCTTTGGTATTCGCTATATGGAAGGGGATACGCCACTGCCTGTATCTCAATATGTGAAGGCGATTACGGATGCGATCAAGCATAATTTTGCCGCACAAGATTATCCGCTTCCCGAAATTTGGGTGGAACCAGGTCGTTCTATCGTCGGTGACTCGGGAACAACGTTATATACAGTTGGAACACATAAGGATATTCCCGGTGTGCGCAAGTATGTATCCGTTGATGGCGGAATGACGGATAATCCTAGACCCGCTTTATATGATGCAACCTATGAGGCGATGCTAGCTAATCGCGCAACAGAGCCGAATGCAGAGATTGTGTCTATTGCAGGTAAATGCTGTGAAAGCGGCGATATGCTCATATGGGATGTGAATCTACCAAATGTAGAGTCTGGTGATTTGCTGGCAGTATCCTGTACGGGTGCATATAACTACGCAATGGCAAGCAATTATAACCGAATTCGCAAACCTGCGGTTGTGTTCGTACAGAACGGCCAAGCAGACGTTGTAATCAAGCGCGAATCATTTCAAGATATCGTCGCGAATGATGTGATCCCTGAACGATTGAAAATGGTAACCAGCGGAGCTGTATAGGTACAGAGTTCACCGTCTTTAAGACGGTATAACTGTTTCTTCTTGGCTAATCTGGTATAATTGAAACTGATTTCATTTATGGAGGAATAGCTTATGTTACTGTTTATCGACAATCAAAAGAATACGAATCCCAAAATAAATCTAGCTATTGAAGAATATGTGTTAAGGAATCTTCCTCTAGATGATAGCTACTTGTTATTTTATATTAATGAACCATCGATCATTATCGGTAAGAATCAGAATACGATAGAAGAGATCAATGCGGAATATGTGCAAGATAACGGCATTCACGTCATTCGTAGGCTATCTGGCGGCGGTGCTGTTTATCATGATTTGGGTAATTTGAACTTTAGCTTCATCACCAAGGATGATGGACAGTCCTTTCATAATTTCCGTAAATTTACCCAACCAGTCGTACAAGCGTTGAATGAGCTTGGAGTCGAGTGTGAGCTTACGGGACGGAATGATATCCAAGTGGGTGAACGCAAGATTTCAGGTAATGCACAATTTGTGACCAAAGGACGTATGTTCAGTCATGGTACGCTCTTGTTTGATTCGGAAATCGAGCATGTAGTATCTGCGCTTAAAGTTAATGCTGCCAAGATTCAGTCCAAAGGGACGAAATCAATTCGCAGCCGTGTAGCTAATATATCGGAGTTCTTGCAGCAGGAGATGACGATAGAACAGTTCAAGCAGGAGCTGCTTCGCAAGATTTTTGGCATGAATCCTGAAGAAGTGCCGCAGTATCGGTTAACGGATGAAGATTGGGTCAAGATTAACCAGATCTCAGAAGAACGTTATCAGAACTGGGATTGGAACTATGGCTACTCGCCAAAGAGCAATATTCAGAATATGAAGCGGTTCCCTGTCGGTATTATTGATTTAAGGATGGATGTTGCCGAAGGACGCATTAAAGGTATGAAAGTATTTGGGGATTTCTTCGGTGTAGAGGATGTCTCTGAGCTAGAAAGTAAGCTGCAAGGGGTTAAATACGAAGAAACTGAGGTTCGTGAAGCATTAGACGACGTTAACATCCAAGGGTATTTTGGCGCTATAACGCTAGATAACTTTATCGACCTCATGTTTCTACGTGAACAATAATTTGCGATTGCAAATGGAGGGGTAGTTTGGAAAAATTAAATGGAATCGTAGCAAGTAAACAGTTGAATCCGAATGAATTAGAACAAGTTAGATTATTGTCGCAAGCTTGTCTTGCTCATGACGGACTTCGGATGAAGCTGAATTGGAATACACTCTCGGAAAGAAACAGCGATGAGACCAATGATTTTCTCATGTATCAAGATGGGCAGATTGTTGGATTTCTAGGGCTCTATTCTTTTGGGAGTGCTGAAGTTGAAGTTAGTGGACTCATTCATCCAGATTATCGACGTAGAGGCTTGTTTAGGAGTCTATTAGATCGTGCGATCGTGGAGTCTAGAAATCGGAAGTTTAGTAGAATGCTGCTCATAAGTCCGGGCAGCTCGGAATCGGGGAAAGCGTTCGTTCAGCAGGCAAATGCGTCGTATTCTTTCTCTGAGTATTATATGGAACGTCATAATCAAGCAGCACCCGTAATCTCAGAAGCGCGTACGCGTTTAAGAACAGCAACTATTGACGATGCTGAAATATTGCATAAGTTAAATCAATCGGGCTTCTCGATGTCTTATGAGGAATCTGTAGAATGGGTAACGGGTTCCTTGAACTCAAGCGACGACATTAATCTAATCGCTGAGTTAGATGGTGTGCCGATCGCTAAGCTTGGTGTGATGCTGCAACCAAATCAAATTTTTATATTTGGTTTTTGCGTAGCGTCCGAATATCAAGGCAAGGGACATGGACGCAATATCCTGAAGCAAACGATCGCATACGGCATTGAGGAATTGGGTCAATACAACAGTGCTTTGGAAGTATCTGTGAGTAATGAAGGTGCGCTCGGTCTCTATTTATCGTGTGGGTTTCAAACTGTAAGCAGCTATGATTATTTTCTTATTCAATTATAGATTGATTTCTGCCGATTATTTGTGTAGGCTAGTGTAATCGTGTACAATAAACACATCTCATCATACATAAGGAGTGAATAACAACAATGGCTAAACAAGCTCATATCACAATGCAAGGCGGCGGCAAGGTCGTTATTGACTTATTCGATCAAGACGCACCAAATACAGTAGCTAACTTCGAGAAGCTAGCGAATTCTGGGTTTTACAATGGACTAACTTTCCACCGTGTAATCCCTGGCTTCGTAGCTCAAGGCGGTTGCCCAAATGGCTCCGGTACTGGCGGCCCTGGCTACCAAATCAACTGCGAAATCAATCCAAACAAGCATGAACGTGGAACTTTAGCAATGGCACATGCTGGTCGCAATACTGGCGGAAGCCAATTCTATATCTGCTACGCACCACAGCCGCACCTTGATGGCGTGCATACTGTTTTCGGTAAGGTAGTAAAAGGTATGGAATTCGTTGATGAATTCAAAGGCCGCGATGTAATGGAATCTGTTCAAATCGTAGAAGTATAAGATCTATTTAAAAAACCTGTCATCCTAATGCAGCATTAGGGTGACAGGTTTTTTTTGCGTTTATAAAATGGGTTGATCTTTTCGACAAAAATAGAAGAATTGTTTTTTTGCTGACAATCAGAAACTGACAATATTACCATGAGTTGTAAGCTATAATTAAGCGTACCACTGGAAAAAGGGTAATTCATATATAAGTGAGGTTCTCAACCATGATGAATGAAGAAATGCAAAACGTATATGCGCAAAATAACATCATTGATGTGAGGCAAGCCAAGATCGAGCTAGACATACATATGATATTAACCCAATTAGGGATAAAGCTAGATCGGTGGCAAGAGGAATTTATGGAGACATCATCCGCTCAGCGCGGACAAAGGCAATAAACCGTTTCGTCTCTTCCGCTGTTAATTTGCGGCCGTCAACCATCAAGCTGTATTTATCTAATAGATCCGCATCTGAAAGCTCCAAATCATCTGCGAATTGTTGAACCTCGTTATCTAACGTATTCGTCGGTATAGCTGTTCTTCCAATCAGGTAGTCGGTTGAAACTTGGAATAGATCAGCTAACTGCGTTAACGTTTCAAAATCAGGCTTACGACGATTTTTTTCATAATGAGATAATGCAGCTCTCGTAATCTTAAGGAGGGCTGCTAAATATTCCTGCGTCCAACCCCTCTCTTCCCGAAGCTCCGCGATTCGATTACCGTAACTCATATTTGCCCCCTTAGATGTCATGATTACAACTGAATGAAGAAGTGTGTCGCTAACTTTATGTCAAATAGATACAAATCGTAACAAATATTCAGAAAAATTCACTTGACATGCTACATATTGTATCTTAAATTAGTGGTATAGGAATGATACAAAATGTATATATGCGTGTAGCAAAAAACTTGTACTAATCTCATATTACTATAATTCTGAATTGGATGCATTAATTTTTCCCTTAATAAGGAAGGTGTTATTGTTGATTGATATTCACTGTCATATCCTTCCGTTCGTTGACGACGGTCCTCGAGACTGGGATGAATCACTTCGGATGGCTATGGTCGCGGTAAATAATGGCATACATACGATAATTGCAACGCCACATCATGGAAAGAATCGTTATTACAACTCTGCCAATAAAATTGTTGAACAAGTCACGATACTGAATGAAATATTGCATGCCAGAAGCATTCCATTAGTTGTAAAGCCAGGCCAGGAATTTTATTTGTCGGAGGATTACAAAGAACAATATGAGCAAGGAAATTTACAAAAACTCGGAAATTCATCTTTTTTGCTAGTGGAGCTCCCTGAAAGAAATGTACCCGATTATTTTGACGAATTTATCGCAGACATGTACAGCCGCTCTATTCAGATTGTAATCGCCCATCCAGAACGTTATTCCTATGTGATAAAAAAACCAAGCATTTTATCGGAATGGATTAAAAAAGGATTATTACTTCAAGTTAACGCTAGCTCGCTGCTAGGCCTGAATGGAAGGACGATACAGAAAACGGCAGTGAAAATTTGCAAGCTGAGTTTGCATCATTTTATTGCTTCTGATGCTCATAATACGATGACTCGAGGTTTTTATTTAAGAGAAAGTTATCATAAATTGACTGAAATCATGAAGAGTGAATTTAAAGGTTTTTATAATAGAGCGGATTTTTTACTTGAGAAAATCTAAGCTGAAGAAATTTGGGGGATCACAATGGATTTTGATTTGAAAACGATATTCTTAACTTTAAGAAGAAGATTTTGGCTGATTGCAGTGTTTGTCATTGTGATTACAACTTTGGTTGGCGTTTATTTTTACATGTTTGCTAAACCGACCTATGAAGCTTCCACCAAAATTATTGTCAACAAAACACGTGTAGTGAATGGGCAAACTGAAATTAACATGGGTGATGTGGAGACGAATATTAAAATCATGAGCACCTATAAGGATTTATTGAAAACAGATTGGATCATGAAGGGTGTTGCAGAGGAGCATCCTGAATTCAAGCTTACAGCAAAGGAATTAATCGACAAAATAAATGTGACGGATACGAATGATTCACAAGTGATGACTTTTAGTGTAAAAGATCAATCCTACCCACTTGCGGTTGAAGTCGTTAATGCGATTACCAAACAGTTTAGCAAGAAGATTCCTGAGCTCATTGAAGTCAATAATATAACGATACTCAATGAAGCTGATATTCATGCGCAGCCTGAGCGGGTAAGTCCATCACCTTTACTTAATATCGTAATTGCATTTATTATTTCAATGGTTTTTGGGATGGGGCTAGCCTTCTTGAAGGAGCACTTGGATGATACTTTGAAAAACGAAGGTGATATCGAACGCCTTCTTGGCCTCCCTACCTTAGCTGTTATCAACAAAATGAATCGTAATGATTTGAAAATGATTAATCAACATGACAGTTTTCAGAAGGAAAAGGTTGGTGAGAAGACATATGCTTCGACAAATTAATCGTCAGGCAATGATTGCCAGTATTAATCCAAGATCGCCAGTGTCAGAAACGTTTCGGATGCTCAGAACAAACTTGCAGTTTCTTATAAATGATGATGGGTTAAAAGTTATATCCGTCATTTCTGCAAATCCAGGTGAAGGCAAATCAACGACGTTAGTAAATTTGGCTATTACTTTTGCTGATGAAGGGAAGCGGGTTTTATTAATCGATGGCGACTTGAGACGATCTTCCTTGCATCAAATTTTTCAACTCAGGAATGAAATGGGTTTATCCAATTATTTGGGCAGGAAAAGCGATATCCAGAACATCATTCATCAAACGTATATTCATAATCTTGATGTCATCACATCGGGTCCCGTAACTTATAATCCATCCGAATTATTAGGTTCTGCGAAGTTCATTCAGTTGATTGAGCAATTGAAGGAACAATACGATCTTGTTCTATTTGATTCTCCGCCTTTAATCGTTGCCGACTCCAAAATAATTGCTAGTAAAGCGGATGGCGTAATCATCGTTGTTAAGTCAGGCAAAACGAGGCGTGATGATGTGCTGAAACTTAAAAATCAGCTTGAAGGTGTCAATGTCAATGTGCTTGGCGTTGTACTGAATAATCATAAACCACAAAAGATGAACGGGTATCATCATTATTATTAGAACCATTTAATCAATCATAATGATATGAAAAAGCAGGCTGTTTTCAGGTAATATCTACTGTACCTTTATCATTGTAGATACTCGGTTATACTGTGGGCTGTTGATGCCTTAGACGTTGATCGTCAAGGGTATGATGTGAGGAGGGGTTAGATGCCCCTGTTTAGTATTATAAATTGACTTTGTGGTTTATTTAATCAATTACTGATTGATTAACTTTATAATTTTGGTTATCTAATCAAGAATTGATTAAGGGTAATCATTGTTACTTAAGTTAGGAGATATCTAGAAATGAATATGATGCTGACAAAGGCGACGAGAATCATTCAATCCAAAAGCAAATTACTAACGAATCAACTCGTTAAAAATACGTTGTGGATGCTTGTAGGACAGGGATCAAGAATCCTGATACAAGCTGGTTATTTTATATTAATAGCTAGAACTTTAGGTGCTAATGGATTCGGATCTTTTGCAGGTGTAGTTGCACTTACGGCAATTTTATCCCAATTTACAAGTTTAGGTACGGGGACTTTATTGCTGAAGCATGTGGCTATTGATCATCGGAGTTTTCCGGTCTTTTGGGGGAATGCTTTGCTCATAACAGCTTTGTCAGGTGTCGCTATGATCGGGGTGATGATCGGATTCTCAGAGATTTTATTTCCTGAAACGATTTCTTTGCTGCTTGTCATTTCGATTGCCTTCTCAGATTTATTATTTTTACCCTTGTTGGATTTAAGTACACAAGCATTTCAGGCATTTGAAAAAATGTTCTGGACCTCGCTGCTTCAAGTGTTTTTAAGTGTAAGCAGACTACTGGCAGTCGTTTCCTTACATTGGTTTATATCAAGTCCGGTCCCTGAAGAATGGGGGCTTTTTTATTTGGTTAGTACGGTCCTAAGTGCTTTGATCGGCTGTATTGCTGTCACAATAAGTCTGGGCGCCCCTTCTCTGAGCTTGTCGAAATATTGGTCGGAAGCGATGGTTGGCATTCATTTTTGCATGAGTCAGTTTGCCCAAAGCATGTTCAATGATTCTGATAAAACGCTCCTTCCGCGTTTGGCAAGTGTAGAGGCTGCGGCCATTTATACATCTGCTTATCGAATAATAGATGTATCGTTTACACCAATACGATCTTTGCTCGCAGCTTCGACAGCAAGATTTTTTAAACATGGTGCTTCAGGCATAGAGGGCGGGTGGAAGTTTGGCCGTAAAATCTTCCCTGCTGGATGCATTATTGGTGCCCTTTCGGGGATTTTGTTATTGTTAATAGCTCCATTCATCCCTTATATACTCGGCTCAGAATATCAGCAAGCGATGTATGCGATACAATGGTTATCCGTTATTCCCTTATTAAAGGCAATTAATTATTTTGCGGCAGATCTATTAACGGGTTCTGGATTTCAAAGTCAACGAAATAAAATTCAATTCTCAGTCGTGATTCTTCATATCGCAGTTAATTTGATCGTTATTCCTATTTATTCTTTTATAGGTGCAGTGTTTGTGAATATTGGCGCAAACTTATTGCTAGGCTGTGGTTTATGGATGCAGGTTTTGTATTTGAGATCGAAAGAGAAACGGTTAGGGCGGCAATATGAATCAATTTAACAAGGAGGATGAAAAGATTGATCGTTGCAGTACATCAGCCAAACTACATACCTTGGATTGGCTTTTTTGACAAAATGGATCAAGCTGATATTTTTGTTATTTTGGATACAGTACAACATTCAAGAACAAGTGTTACACATCGGAATTCGATTAAATGTCCATCTGGGAGCTTATTATTATCCGTTCCGCTTCAAAATAAAGGGCAGGCTATAAACCAATTAATGATCAATGAGGATCACAATTGGAATGATAATCATTGGAAAAGTATTGCTTATAATTATCGGCGCAGCAAGTATTGGGAATTATATGAGGATGATTTCAAGCAAATCTATCAATCAAATTGGAAGCATTTGGTTGACCTCAATATGAGCATTATACAGCTTGTCATTAATATTTTGAAAATTGAAACAAATGTTGTGAAGGAATCGACATTCCCTGTCGATATGGGGGTTGGCAGCAGCCGCATCGTCAATATATGCAAGCATATAGGTGCAACAACTTATTTATCAGGTATCGGGGCGAAGGCCTATAACGATGAACAGCAGTTTGAGCAAAATGATATCAATCTCGTTTATCAGGAGTTTATTCATCCTTATTACAATCAGCAGTGGGGACCATTCATGAGTCATTTGTCCGTGCTTGATCTGATATTTAATCAAGGGCCGCAGTCCATTGATATCATCCGTAATTACCGTAACTCAACGAAAAAATCGGAGGTTTATAATGGGTAGGAAAATTATTGTTCTTTCACCTCATACGGACGATGGAGAACTAGGATGCGGGGCAACACTTGCCAAAGCGATCAGCAAGGGAGATGAGGTTTTTTATCTTGCTTTTACAGGGGCGGAACGGTCTGTTCCAGAAGGCTATCCATCCAATATTTTGAGATTGGAAGCGAAAGAATCCACAAGAGTATTGGGTATTAAAGCTGATAATGTAGAAATTCTTTCTTACCCTGTTCGAGAATTTAACGCCTACAGGCAAGAAATTCTGGAGGATTTAGTCCGAATGAACAAGCAGGTCAATCCAAACCTTGTGTTCATCCCATCATTAAGAGATCGTCATCAAGATCATCAAGTGATCGCTAATGAGGGCTTGCGCGCATTTAAATCGGCTTCTATTTTATCTTATGAACTTCCTTGGAATAATATTGATTTTGCAGCACATAGTTTTATGGAAGTTGATGAAAAGCTGCTTCGTCAAAAAATGGAATCTTTAAGCTGCTATAAGTCGCAAAGTCATCGTCCATACATGACAGAAACATTTATAAATGGTTGGGCGTCCATGCGTGGCGTTCAATGCGGCAAGACTTATGCAGAGGCGTTTGAGGTATTAAGAATTTACTTATAAATCAAATTATTTGGAGGTTGATGGTCATCTTGTCACAAGCATCTATTATTTCGTTAAAGGAATCTGTTCTTGAAAAAATTAAAAATAGAACAGCCATAGTAGGGGTTATTGGTTTAGGTTATGTTGGTCTTCCTTTTGCAATCGAGAAGGCAAAGGTAGGCTTTCATGTAATCGGAGTTGATCAGAATCCGCTGAAGGTGAATCAGATCAATAGTGGGCATAGTTATATCGACGACGTGAATGAGCAAGAGCTGCAAACATTAGTTGATGCTGGATTGATCAGAGCTTCCGCAGACTTTAATGACCTCAAAGAAATGGATGCAATTGTAATCTGTGTACCAACACCATTAACCAAGAACCTGGTTCCTGATCTTCAATACGTCAAACATGTTGCCCAAGAGATCGCCAAACGTGTAAGACCAGGACAATTAATCAGCTTGGAATCAACGACATATCCAGGAACAACACAAGATGTCATTCTACCCATTCTCGAAGCATCCGGATTAACAGTGGAAGAAGAACTATATCTTGTTCATTCGCCTGAACGAGTAGATCCTGGCAATACTCGATATTCAACCAAAAATACGAATAAAGTAGTTGGCGGGGTCGGACCCAATTCGCTTGAGGTTGGGGAAACTTTCTATAAACAGACGGTTGATCACGTGATTCCAGTATCGAGCAGCAATGTCGCAGAGCTTGTGAAGGTATATGAGAATACATTTCGTGCGGTCAACATTGCACTTGTTAACGAACTTGCCCTACTTTGTGATCGCATGAATTTAAGTGTATGGGAAGTGCTCGATGCCGCATTTACGAAACCATTTGGAATCATGCCATTCTACCCAGGTCCAGGAGTAGGAGGACATTGCATTCCAATTGATCCGCATTATTTGGAGTGGAAAGCGAAGGAATTCAATTTTAACACGCACTTTATCGCTTTGGCTGGTGAGATTAATCGTAGAATGCCCGAGTATGTCAAGGATAAAACGATGCGATTGCTGCATAAGGCAAATAAGCCTGTTGCACAAATGCAGGTTCTTATACTGGGCGTTTCTTATAAGAAAGACTTGCCTGATTATCGTGAGGCTCCAGCAATCGAAGTTATTCGTTTACTCCAAGATACTGTGCATGTTTCATACCATGATCCACATGTTCCAGAGATTGATGACAGTGGAATAAACATGAAGTCGGAGTCTTTAACAGAAGAGTTATTAGAGCAAATGGATATTGTGCTTATTTTGACCGACCATTCGACGATTGATTATGAGTGGGTAGTTGGCAAAGCTAAACAAGTATTCGATACACGGAATGTTGCCAAAAAAATTACGCAATATAGGGAGAAAATTACATTGCTATGATAAATGTTGGGGTTGTTGGTGCAGGATACTGGGGGAAAAATTTAGTTAAAACATTTTATGAAATGGGCTGCTTAGCCGCAGTTGTTGAAATTGATCCAGAATTGGCGAACAAGGTTAAATCTCAATTCCCCGAGATTCCTGTGTACCCAGATTATGATCAATTGTTAGAAAGCACAATTTCGGCAGTTGTGATAGCCACACCTGCGCATACACATGCTGCTCTTGCAGAGAAAGCCTTGTTAGCTGGGAAGGATGTATTTGTTGAGAAACCGATCACTCTGTCCGTAAATGAAGCAGAACGTTTACATGAAATTGCTGAAACGAACAATCGAATCCTAATGGTCGGTCATATGCTTGTATACCAGCCTGCTATTCGATTTGTGAAAGAATTTATTGATAGCGGAAGAATTGGTACTTTATATAGTCTGCATCAAACCAGATTAAAACTCGGTAAAGTACGAACCATTGAGAATGTACTTTGGAGTTTAGGCGTGCATGATATAGCCGTATGTCTTTACTTAATTAATAGGGGTAATCCTAATGTAGCAATTAATGGTCACAAGGTGCTTCAACGAAGTATTGATGATGACATCTACCTACATCTACAGTTTGATAATATCCATGCACATCTGCATACTTCATGGCTTTGGCCTAAACAAGAGCGGCGTTTGGTTCTGATCGGGAGTGAAGGATCACTTGTGTATGACGAGCTAGACCAAACTGTTACATTTCATCGCAATTATATAGATGCTAATTTAAAAGAAGTTATGCAGGGCAGTGAACTAATATTTCGTGGCGAAGCTGAGCCGCTTAAATTGGAATGTCATCATTTTATTACATGCATACAAGAACGGAAGCGACCGCTTACCGATGGAGCACAAGGCATTGCGGTCATTCAGATTATCGAACAAGCAATTAACCTGTTGAATAAAGGTGATTGGAATGAGTAATAAGGACTATTATGCGCATGAGTCGGTATACATTGATATGGGCGCAACGATAAAAGAAGGAACTAAAATATGGCATTTTACTCATGTGATGGGTGGGGCAGAGATCGGATCTGGCTGTTCACTTGGTCAAAATGTGTTCATTGCAAACGGCGTGAAGATTGGGAATAACGTCAAAATCCAAAATAATGTCTCTGTATATGAAGGGGTTGTGCTAGAAAACAATGTATTTTGCGGACCAAGTGTCGTATTCACGAATGTTAAGACGCCACGGTCTGCATTTCCCCGAAATCAGTCTACGGATTATCACACAACGATCGTGAAAGAAGGGGCGAGCCTGGGAGCCAATTCGACGATAGTATGTGGCGTAACCATTCATGAATGTGCACTTGTCGCTGCAGGCGCGGTTGTTACGAAGGATGTGCCCGCCTATGCAGTTGTTGCAGGTGTGCCTGCTGCTATTATCGGCTGGGCATGTGAGTGTGGAGAAATGCTGAAGTTTGAATCAGAAATTTGCATTTGCAGCGCATGTAAGCGAATGTATGAACAAATTGGAGGCTCGGAAATTGGAAACTATACCAATATTGAATTTAGCTAATGAGATTGATGAATTATGGGAAGAAATTACGAGTGCCATTCAAGATGTCTTACGAACTGGCACTTTTATTATGGGGAAGAATGTTCAAGCGTTTGAGCAAGAGGCAGCCGAGTATTTGGGCGTAAAACATGCCATTAGTTTGAACTCAGGCACTGATGCATTAGTACTTGGTCTTATAGCAGCTGGAGTCGGACCAGGAGATGAAGTGATTACAACATCATTTACGTTCTTTGCAACAGCGGAGGCAATCAGTCACGTAAAGGCTAAGCCCGTTTTTGTTGACATTGATCCTTTGACAATGAATATAGACCCATCGCAGATTGAATCCGTCATAACGAAGAATACCAAAGCGATCATTCCCGTCCATTTATTTGGGCAAGCTGCGGATATGGGGAAGATTCTAGAGATTAGTGCTAAGTATGATTTAAAGGTAATAGAAGATGTTGCACAAGCTTTTGGCGGTAAATACCTAGGAGCAAATTTAGGAACTATAGGAGATATAGGGTGCTATTCGTTCTTCCCTTCCAAGAATCTTGGGGCATATGGAGATGGAGGGCTTCTGACAACAAATGATGACGGTATCGCAGAAGTCGTTCGAATGCTGAGAGTCCATGGCTCAAGAAAGAAGTACTATAACGAATTGATTGGCTATAATTCCAGACTTGATGAAATGCAGGCGGCCATATTGCGGGTGAAATTGCCTTATCTGGATGAGTGGAACAAGAAGAGACAATCAGTTGCGGGTTATTATAATGAAATGCTGCAGCACGTTCATGGTGTAAGTTCGCCATTTAAAGCTCCCTATGCAGATCATGTCTATCACCAATATACGGTTCGCATAGCTGAAGGAAGACGTGACTATGTACATCAAGCTTTAAAAGAGCAAGGAATAGGAACGATGGTTTATTATCCAACACCTGTTCATAAATTACCTGTTTACGCACATTTAAGGTACGATTTACCTCAAACAAGCAGAGCGTCTGAAGAAGTCATCTCCTTGCCCATTTGGCCACAAATCAAAAGAGATACATTAGAGACGGTTGTTGCAACGCTAAATACAATTCTTCAATCTACTTATGTTTAGAATACGTTCGGGGGAATCAGTATGCTGAGCTTCATCGTTTTTAAAGATATTTTAATGTACCAAACGGATTCCTATTTACCTATATTGGCGGAAGGATTGGAGCATTTTGTACCCCTATATGTCGGTTCTAGGAAAATTATGAATCCATTACCTCTAGATGAACAGAGGGTTAAAGTATTGAATAAAGGAACAGCTTTGGGTTGGATAAGAGAAGGCATATTCAAGTACTTTGGTGGAGCTCCTTTCTTTTGGAATTCACTCCGCAAAAGCAACCCTAAGTTTATACATGCACATTATGGCTTTGGTGGCGTGTTGGCTTTACCCATTCAAAAAAAACTGAAAATACCCATGATTGTTACATTCCACGGACATGATGCTACAGCTACTGATGAGTCAGGAAAACAATATTTTACCCATAGACTTTATGTGAAAAAACGCAGCGAATTGCAGGAACGAGCTGCTTTGTTTATCGCTGTATCGAATTTCATCAAACAAAAAATGATTGCTCAAGGATATCCGGAACATAAAATTATTACACATTATCTTGGAATTGATGTGGATTTGTTTCAACCAGATCCATCGATTATCCGTGAACCCATTGTTCTGTTTGTCGGAAGGTTTGTAGAAAATAAAGGCGGAGAATACTTGATTCGGGCAATGGAATGTGTTCAACAAACCTATCCTGAGGCGAAATTGGTTCTTATAGGAGATGGGGAACTTCGAGAAGAGCTGGAAGAGATGGCACGACACAAAATCCATAATTATCAATTTTTGGGGATGCAAACACAGGATGTGATAAGAAAGTGGCTGAACAAAGCAAAGGTTCTCTGTGTTCCCAGTATAACAATTGCCTCAGGGAAGTCAGAAGCGTTCGGACTTGTTTTCATTGAGGCTAATGCAATGGGAGTACCTGTAGTAAGCTTTGATACGGGAGGTATAGCAGAAGCGGTTGAGCACGATAAAACGGGTTATTTGCTCCCTGAAAAGGATTGGTTAGGTCTGGCAAAGTATATTACTTTACTACTAAAAGACGAAAATTTATGGCAGCAATTGAGTACGCAAGGCATTCAAAGGGTTTCCCAGCATTTTAATATGACCATACAGAAGCATAAGCTTGAGGATATTTACAATCAGCTCATGCAATCAGGAGATTATAGTCTTAATTGGAAAAAAGGAGATGCTTTTTCTTTTGCGTATCACTCGAACAAAGATACTAGTATATAAGACAACTGGTCATTCACCAAACAATACCACTGACAATTCCATCGTTCAATTAAACGATCGTCATCCTGACATCCATTCCAAGATTATGACGAAGGAAATAATTAAGCATTATTTTCACAATGATAGCGCCAGAAGACGAGTGTTTTTATCTTTTTTGAGAAAAGGGTTCATCGGTCTGCTTCTATATTCAGATAAAGAGTGGATTGGTTATGGATGGATGTCAACGTTAGAGCACAATCATCCTCCGCATTTTCCAAAATACATTGTACCAGAACGAGGCTTTTGGATATTTTATTGTCATACCCTAGAAAAGTACAGAGGACAGGGACTGTATAAGCGGGTTTTAACGGAGTTGAAACAAATTGCGTCTCTTACGAGCCAAAATCCAGAGTTGTATATTGATACCGATGAAGATAATAGAATTTCACAGAAGGGTATATTAGCAACTGGCTTTGAGCTCATTGGCACTGTGGGAAGTCGTTACTTTATTTTATTCGATACATGGTTGCATTTGAAATCGAAATGGGGAGAAAGCAATTGATGTTAGAACTGCTAGATAAGAAGGAGTTAGATGAAGCTAGTTCGATTGACGAACCATTAAAACATCATTATGATGTTCTATTTAATGAAGGCTGGATTAAGTTCAATGAAATAAAATGGAAATTAACGCATAAAAAAGTAAATATTAATGGGCATGAAATTGAACATCCCAGTCTTCATTCCATATTATTCTTGAATAACAACAATCGTATTGTCAGACCTCCAATGAATCCATACTTGCCTTTATGGTTTAAGACAACTCCGACAAACAGTAAAGTTCGTCAACAGGCTCAATGGCTAAGCGCATGTAAGGCATTAATAAATGAATTTCATATTCATGATTTTAAAAATACGATTTTCTTGCCTCCTATGGTTACTGATATTCGTCCTTGGCAATGGGCTGGATTAAGAGCAAGTGTCCGCTACACCTATGTGATCGACTTTCCGTATCACCTGGGGCAAGCAGAATCAGAAGTTCGCAGGAAAATAAACAAAGCACAAAAAAATGGTTATTTATGTGAGCGCACGACGAATATGCAGCATGTATATGAATGTTTGGTCTCTACAGAGCTTAGGCAAGGGTTTAAACATCATCTGACACTTGATGATTTAATACTTGCTCAAGAACTGGTTGGTGAAGAACATCTTCGTGCTTATGTTGCATATGCTCCAAATGGAGAACCTGTTAGCGCAGAAGTCATACTTCATAGTCCTTATAACTATGGATATGGATGGGTTTGCGGCAATAAGAAGGAGCATCTTAAAAATGGAACTAATCAATATTTAATGTACTACGCAATGGAAGATTTAAATGTTAATGGATCTATGGGTTTGGATTTATGTGGAGCAAACATGCCAAATGTCTCCCAAAATAAAATGGGATGGGGAGTTGACATAAAACCCTACTATACGATTGATAATTATAGCATCAAAACAGTAACGAAATGGAGTCGAGATTGGTTTAGATATTCACGTTTAAAATGGGAGGTGTAAATAAATGTGATTCATCTTTATCATCCACCTGGATATTTGGCGGAAAGGCATTATGTGTATGACGTCATATTTACTGAATTTCTTGGGATAGCCTATCAATCGTTCGAAGAGCATCGCACGAATATACGAATTGTATGTGGCGATACGCAGCATAGCAATGACAGCCGAGAATTAACGTTGTGTGACGTGCTTATGCAGGTACCTGAGGGAGATTGGTTACAAGCGAAGTCTTTGCCTTCCATTCCCCTAGAGCAATTTGCATTCCCGAACCAATACGAGTTCCCGATCATTTATGGAAAGCGACTGGATGAAGGCAGCTATTACAAGGAATCGGATGCAGGAATAGATGTTGGTGTGGATGTGTTCGGCAGTATTTTTTTTATGCTAAGCCGTTATGAAGAATTGGTCAAACCTGATCGGGATGCGCGAGAAAGATTCCCTGCTGCTGCTTCACTGGCATTCCAGGAAAAGTTTCTAGAGAGGCCGATTGTTAATGAATATGTCGATTTCTTCTTTACCTGTATGCAGCAATTATGGCCTCATCTGACAAAGAAGAAGCGGGATTATCGAATTTGCCTAAGTCATGATGTAGATGTTCCCTTGCTGGCTGCGGGGAGACCGCTTGGAATAGTTATGAAAAATGCAGCTGGTGATATTATCAGACGAAGAGAAGCTTCGATTGCAATGAAACGTTTTCGTTCATATTATCAAGGACTACTGGGCAATTATGACAGCGACGATGGAAATACATTTAACTTCATCATGGATCTAAGTGAACGAAAAGGCATTCAAAGTGCCTTTTATTTTATTACGAGCCATAGCGCAGGAGCAATTGATGGGGATTACTCGATGCAGGATCAATGGATTCGGCATTTGTTGCGACACATTCATAAACGTGGGCATGAAATTGGATTACACCCGAGCTACAATTCATACGATAATGTTGAAATTTTAAGCAGAGAATTGGCAATTTTGCATACAGCCTGTGATGAAGAAGGAATAGATCAAGAGCTCTGGGGAGGACGCCAGCATTATTTGAGATTTGATATTGCACAAACGTGGCGAGCATGGGAAGAGGCTGGTCTACACTACGACAGCACGCTAAGCTATGCGGATCATATCGGATTTCGAAGTGGTGTTTGCTATGAGTACCCAGTATTTGATCTTCAACAAAGGAAGAAATTGCAGCTCCGTGAACGACCGCTTATCGTGATGGAGCAAACCTTATTACATAAGGATTACATGCGTGTTTCAGTCGAAACGGCGTATCATAAAATTATTCAAATGTCCAAAATATGTAAAAGCTTAAATGGCGATTTTACTCTGCTTTGGCATAATGATCAGTTGATTGAGCCTGCCCATCGCGATTTATATAAAAACGTAGTTGAAGGAATATAGTCCATTGTAGGAGGACAAATGCTTGCGAATTTTATTAATATCATACTTTTTCCCCCCGTATAATACGATTGGTGCTGTACGCACAGGTAAAATGGCGAAGTATCTTGCTAAAATGGGGAATGAAGTGTATGTCCTATCAGCTAAAAATCAACCATTACAGCCATCTTTATCTTTAGAAATACCTCATGATCAAGTAGCGTATACGAATTGGATGGATGTCAATAAACCTGTGCAATTTCTTCTCGGAGGCAGAGCCAAAATTGCAGATCGGGGTTACATACCTCCTAAAGGTATACTTAGAAAAACTTTTAAATTTTTTGGTCATAGCTATAAAACGTTAGTTAATTTCCCAGATGGCCAAGTTGGTTGGGTGCCTTATGCGATTAAAGAGGGGGCTAGGAAAATACGGGAATGGCAGCCTGATATTATTTATGCAAGTGCTATGCCGTATTCTTCATTACTTATTGCTAAGAAATTGTCTACGAAATTTAATATCCCATGGGTAGCCGAATTTCGTGACCTGTGGGTTGATTATCAGTATTATCATTACGGGTTTCTGCGAAAAAAATTGGAGGCTTGGTTAGAACGAAGTACGCTAATAACTGCATCTGGCTATATTACAGTTTCGGAGCCACTCGCTGAGACGCTTAGGAAGAAATATAACAGCAAACCTACCAAGGTAATCATGAATGGTTTTGATCTGGAGGATTATCCTGAAGAAAATAAAAGGGACCAAGAAACGATATCTAGTCAAGATCATGTTCTAAGGATCTTGTATACAGGTATGGTTTATGAGGGTAAAGAAGATCCATCGCCATTGTTCAAGGCATTGCATCTTTTGGGGGATAATGGGGATCATGTGAGAGTTGTATTTTATGGACGTTATTTAGATACGGTTAGAGAATTGGCTAAACGTTATCATGTGGAGCATCTAATTGAAATAAATTCCCCTGTATCTTATACGGAATCTATTCAATTACAATGCAATGCCGATGTATTGCTGCTCTTGCTTTGGAATGATCCGATGGAGAAAGGGATCTATAGCGGCAAGTTATTTGAATATATTGGTGCAAGACGTCCAATTCTAGCTATTGGTTCAGAGGATAACGTTGCTGCTGATCTCGTTCGTGAGCGCAATGTAGGTGTTGTTCAGAATGATGAGATGCGAATTGCTGAGTTGCTTCTGGAATGGATCAAGCAGAAACAAATCGCTCCTATTCCGGATAAACCGATTGAGGCAGCTATGGGCTTGTCCAGAGAAGTTCAGGCTGAACAGTTACAGCAGTTTTTGCGATCTGTTCTACAAATGAAGGCTTCCGTAAAACAACTAGCACAGCATGGGGTGGTTCCGAATGAATAGCATAACGTTGGAGGGATCGGCTGTGACTCCTTTATATGCAAAGCTGATCTGGTTGCTCCTTATACTCTGTGCTATCGTTTTTATTGAACCTGCACCATATGATTTATTTGTTTTGCTAGCTTTTGGAATCAGCTTGTTTACTGGATATCTCAGGTTTCCAGCTTATATGGGATTGCCCGTGTTGTTAATTGGCTTATTTGTGATGAGTAATGTTCCTTCAATGCTGCTTGTAAGTTCTGATCAGAATGTATCCATCAAATATTTTATGGTCACGCTCTATTTAATTGTATCCTGGCTCTTCTTTGCGGGATTAAATAATCGGTTTAAAGAAACCGTATTGAAAGTTATTTTTTCGGGATACCTGACTGCGGCAATCTTGTCAACGGTCATTGGCCTATTGGCCTATTTTCATATCATCCCTACATTTGGGGTGTTAATCAAATATGGCAGGGTAACTGGTTTATTTAAGGATCCGAATGTATTTGGACCCTTTCTTGTTCCAGGCGTTGTCATCTCGTTACACTATATGGTTACAAGGTACAGGAACAATATGCTCATATGGATGATTTCGTTTATATTGCTAATTGTCGGGGTTTTGCTTAGTTTCTCAAGAGCTGCCTGGGGGAATTGTGTATTGGCCTGTTGTCTATATTTATTATTCCCTTATACCGTTAGCCTAAAGAAGAAAATAGTTATGATTTCAGCCATTTTATTGATTGCCGTTCCGATCATGAGTGTTGTCATTACAAGTCCTAACATAAGCAGTATGTTTACGGACAGATTTGGAATCAAAAAATATGATGAGGATCGCTTTGGAACCCAGCAAAAAGCTCTGAGCCAAGTTATCGAGCACCCGCTTGGAATCGGGCCAGGGCAATCGGAGATCTTGTTTTCCTATGCTACGCATAGTCTCTACGTACGTGTATTAATCGAAAATGGCATTGTAGGGTTTACAGCTTATATTAGTTTTATTCTGCTAACTATATATCGGGCATTTTATAACGCATGGCGACGAGGCAGTCCGTACCATGCGTATTTTGCTATTTTTGGCGCATGTTTGGTTGGGATTATTTTCAATAGTTTTTTTATTGATACACTGCACTGGAGACATTTTTGGATATTGCTTGCGCTTCCATGGATGCCGAATAGCAAAACCATATAATTTGCTAAAAGAGAGGTTTTTATGAATATTGTTCAGTTAATAACGAGATCCGATAACATCGGTGGCGCACAGATGCATGTCCTGGATTTATCCACTTCTTTACAACAATTAGGTCATGAAGTAACCGTGCTGGTGGGTGGAGAAGGAAAGTTTTATGAACTATTACAAAAAAACGGGATAACCTGCATCGCAATAAGTCGATTAGTTCGATCTATTCAACCATTGGATGATTATCGGGCAATGATGGAAATTCGCAGCGTAATCAGGCGCCTAAATCCAGATATTATTGCTACACATTCTTCGAAAGCAGGTTGGCTAGGGCGTATAGTAGGTAAATCGTTAGGCATTCCAACCGTATTTACAGCGCATGGATGGGCATTTGCTGAAGGAGTGCCTCGTTTTCAAAGAAACATGTATTTAGTGGCAGAGAAACTTGCTGCGCGTTTGGCATCAAGGATTGTAACGGTGTCTAAGCATGATCTTCGGCTTGCTTTACGGTACAAAGTCACAACACCAGAGCAATTAATTGCAATTCACAATGGTATTCCAGATATGCCGGATCTGGAAGCTGATCCAGGTCAGAATCCGCCAAGGCTAGTGATGGTTGCGCGTTTTGAGCCTCAAAAGGATCATCGCACACTTATACAAGCACTTGCAGATCTTCGAGACTATTCATGGCAGCTTGATTTAATCGGAGACGGTCCCTTGCGATCCGAAATGGAGCAGCTGGTAGTCGATTTGGGGCTGGAAAAACATGTTCGTTTTTTAGGGGAATGCAACAATGTCCCCCAGCTACTGAAGGATGCACAAATATTTGTATTAATTTCAAATTGGGAAGGTTTGCCAATCAGCATTCTAGAGGCGATGCGTGCAGGAATCCCTGTTGTAGCTTCGGATGTTGGAGGTGTATGCGAGATGATTGAAGATGGCGTAAACGGTTATCTCATTCCTCGAGGGGATTCACAGTTACTCGCTAGTCGCATGACGGAGCTAATAACGAATGCTGAGCTGCGAATACAATTTGGTTTGAAGGGACGTAATCGATTTGTCAAAGATTTCACGTCTAACCACATGAATGACCAAATACTATTTTTATATGAAACATTATTGAAGAACAGAACCACCCCAGGGAGGGAACAGATTTGAGCAATATATCCAAATTTTCATGGGTCGATGCAATTATTATGTTTTTTAATCTTGTATGTGTTCATGTTGGATTGTTTTTGGCTTGCTTGATTCTTGAGGACATTGGATCGCTGGGTGATCACGTTGAAAAGTATGGATATAATCTCATAGGGGCATCAGCTGCAGCTTTTGCCATCTTTTATTTGTACGGGATATGCAATGTAGGCAAAGGGAGACGTTTACAAAGCATTATTGTCTCCGTATTTCTATCCATTTTTACATACACAGCCGGTTCCTTGTTAATCTCTGTGTGTTTTGATGTGCTTAATTGGTCTGCTGCTGTTTACTTCATGGCTTTTATTTTTCAATTTGGACTCATCACTTTAATTCTTTATCTGATCTCAAGCATTCATAAACATTTATTTAGCAATAAAAAAGTATTGATTATTGGGGAAACGATGCAGGATGGAAGAATACTGGAACACAAAATTCAAAATTTAGTTAACGGTTCTGTAGAGATCGTCGGCTATTTACATGAGACGGATTGGCAGAAGAATAAACATGTTCTTGATTCATCGGATGTTGTCCTTGTTCAATCGAATTTTACAGGTAAGGACGAATTGATGAGTTATTGCGCATTAAAGGGGAAGGAAGTTCTAGTTATACCAGAGGTCTCGGATTTATTAACGTTGAACGCAGATATGCAGCAAATTGATGACTTACTGGTACTATCTGTTAAACCTCCTAAACTGAATCAAGCTGAACGTTTGATTAAAAGGCTATTTGATATCGTTGTTTCTTTGATCTTGTTAGTCATTTTAAGTCCTGTGTTACTCGTCATCTATCTATCTGTTTCATTTACGTCGCCTGGATCAGCCATATTTAAGCAAGTACGATCAGGTCTGAATGGCACTGAGTTTGAAATCATAAAATTTAGAACCATGATCGATAATGCCGAATCAATAAGTGGTCCGATGTTAGCCACTA
This sequence comes from Paenibacillus albiflavus, assembly GCF_004344915.1. Taxonomy (GTDB): domain Bacteria; phylum Bacillota; class Bacilli; order Paenibacillales; family NBRC-103111; genus Paenibacillus_AM; species Paenibacillus_AM albiflavus. The sequence continues at coordinate 149,161 of NZ_SKFG01000009.1, forward strand.
CTAAAGATCCAAGAATTACAAAGATTGGGGCAATATTAAGGGCGACTCGTTTAGATGAACTCCCCCAATTTCTAAATGTGCTAAAAGGAGACATGAGCTTAATTGGGCCGAGACCTGAACGTCCTTTTTTCGTTGAACAATTCATGCAAACCATTCCTACGTATAGTTACCGCATGACTGTTAAACCAGGCATTACTGGCCTAGCTCAAGTTATGGGAAAATACAATACTACCGCTTTGGATAAACATCGCTTTGATCTGATGTATTTACGTCAGTATAGTCTTCTTCTTGATCTGAAAATTTCTTTTCAAACGATCCTTATTGTGCTGAGCAAAGAGCAGGCTGAGGGAGTTAAAGTAACCAATACGATCCCTAATTTACAGGAATCTGCTAATAATATTTGACATTGTGTATAGATTGACGGAAAGAGTGATTCAAATGAAATGGTTTCGGAATTGGAAATTCACAGTCCCTCTTATCTTGTTCTGCGGTATCCTGATTTTCGGTTTTTTCATTTATCATAAATATCTTCCAACTAATCATTTTGAGCAAATTGATATTCCTGTACTCGTTAAACCATCTGCAGCAAGCGATCAACCGATATCGCCATCGGATGTTCAGGATGATCTTAATTTACTCCATAACAAAGCATTAACCGAACAAGAAGATCAATCTCAAATAAATCATTCCTTTAATGTGTTAATACTTGGTACGGATGCACGAGACGATGAATTATCTCGAACCGATGTCATCATGGTAGCCCATGTAGACCCAGAGAAAAAGCAGGTAAATCTCATATCCGTACCACGGGATACGCGCGTTATGATCCCAGGGGTGGGATATACGAAGGTAAATCATGCTCATATTTTAGGCGAAAGCAAAGGTGGCAACCATGCTGGAACTGAATCCGTGATGCAGATTATTAGTGATTTTTTTGGTATTTCAATCAATTATTATGTCAAAACGGATTTTGAAGGCTTTGAACGGTTTATTAATCAAATCGATGGGATTGATGTTGATCTCGATGAAGCGATTCACGTTACTTATTCCGACAATCGCGTCATAGGTCCAGGACCCCAGCACCTGGATGGAGAGAGCGCATTAATGTTAGTAAGAGAGCGCAAGTCTTTGCCTGATGGAGATTTTGGAAGGCAAAAAAATCAAGCCTTGATGCTCAAGGCTTTGGCCAAAAAACTATTGCAGTGGGACTATATCAAACAATTGCCTTCACTTATATCCCAGATCAAAGAAGATGTGATCGATACGAATTTCAAGGATGACGATCTGATTAGTCTAGCATGGATGATGGCGGATATTCGCAGTGATCAAATTGAGTATAGCTCTATACCTGGGCATAGTGATAGGCTAATGGATCCACTTCTTCGAATGGAACTTTATTATTGGATACCAGATTTAGCGGAAGTTAAGTTGCTATCGGAGCGACTCTTTAAGTGATATAGAATTTATAACTTTCAGTTCATAAATTCTAAGTATCACCTTAAGAAACGCATCCGTCTTATAAAGACGGTGAAACCGTTTCTTTTTGATAACTCTTCAGCTTATGTTTGGTCAATTTCAAGCCTCTATAACTGATGTATGAAAGGATGAATACGCTAGGCGTATAAATAAGTTGAAAAAATATATTTTGTAATAAATAGCTGAATCCGAATAAATCGAGTGAATTCACGACTAAGCTAATATAAAAAGTGTGAAGAACGTAAATTCCAACAGTTGTGCTTCCAATTTTCGTAATGAATGAGTTCTTGCCTAGATTTTGGCTTGATAACACAAACAGGATTAAACAGATGATTAAAGGAATTGTCGAGAAGTAATAATTCTCCCCCAAGCCCTGACCAAATAATTGGATTAGTATGGCTCGTTCTGCAAGTTGAGTAAGGGAGAAGACAACAAACAAAGCTAAGTATACTAGTGGATTGACATGCATCAATTTTGACTTGATCCAGTCATAGTGTGTGGCCATGTAATAACCCAATGTTGTATAAAATAAGCCGTAAAACAGAGCATCTCTAGTTTCGATCGGAACAGTCAGAAGGACAGAATAAGATTGACCGAAAATACCAATTAAATTTAGTACAAAGCTAATAACGAGCAGGAGATTCAATTTACCGAATTTTGCAAAAATAAAGAGGATCACTACTGACCATATGAGAGCGGTCAAGTACCATAATTGATGCGCGGTAGCGGGAGGACCGTAATAAAGTGTTTTCAAGCTGACAAAAGTATCTAGATAATTCGTCAACTTATCGCTTTCGTCTTTAAGAACAGAATATAAGATGCGAATGATTAGATCGTAACAAAAATAGAACAACCCCCAGCTTAAAAACAGCTTTAATGTCTTCCATAAATACTTTCGAAAATATTGGCTGGTTTGTGCATACTTTCTCGATTTCTGAGCAATTAAAAATCCAGATATAACGAAGAAGAATGGTACTGAAAATCGAGAAAAGGTATTAATCACAAAGTGTAAATCAAATAGATCGGTGATGTAAAAGCCTTTCAAGAATCCAGTGTGAACACTAACTACGATTAGAATAGCAAAAAACTTAATAAAATCAATTGCATAGTTTCTTTCTGCAGCCATATAACACCTTCCTAGTTTATGTATACCGAATCACATAGATTTAATTATTACATAAACAGCAAAATGATACAATACGTATCTTTATTACTTTAATTTAGTTTTTGTAAAATCCCAATAATTACTTGACATTACAAGAAATTCAACATAGATTAGAGTTTATGTGATACAAAACGTATCTTTATTTGTATTATAGATTTACCTTAAGAAACGCACCCGTCTTAAAGGACGGTGAAACCGTTTCTTCTTGATATGACTTATGGAGGGGAAGCTTGTATGCTTAAATTTCTTGTTACAGGTGGAGCTGGGTTTATCGGATCGAATTTAGTTGAGGCTTTACTTAATCAGAATTACGAGGTTACTGTACTTGATAATTTATCGACTGGCAAAATCTCGAATATCCAGTCTTTTCTTAATGATATTCGTTTTATAAAGGGAGATATTCAAAATCTAGAAACCTGTTATCAAGCAGTTAAAGGGATGGATTATGTTCTGCATCAAGCAGCTATAGGATCAGTTCCTCTATCGATCAAGGATCCAATTCAAACTCATCTAACTAATGTGACTGGAACACTCAATATGCTTGTTGCAGCCAAAGATCAAGGTATAAGAAAAGTTGTCTTAGCAGCATCATGCGCGGCTTATGGTAATTCCAAACAACTTCCTTTAGTAGAGTCGATGCCTTCTTCTCCATTGTCACCTTACGCTGCATCAAAATTAGTTACGGAGTCTTATGCATCTGTATTTTCAAGTGTATATGGCTTACCAACGATTTCATTACGCTATTTTAATGTATTTGGTCCTAAGCAGGATCCATTGTCACAATATGCTGCCGTCATACCTAGGTTCATTTCTAAGTTAATTAGCAATGAAACGATAGAAATTTATGGAGATGGGGAACAAACAAGAGATTTTACTTACATCGATAATGTCATTCAAGCCAATTTGAATGCGTGTTTTGCTGATCCAATCTCAAGTGGCAAGGTATATAATATTGCTTGCGGTGAACAAATATCATTAAATCAATTGTTTGAGAAGTTGTGCGGCAGTATGGATATACACTCTCAGCCCAAATATAAAGCTGCTCAAATAGGAGATGTAAGGCATAGTCTTGCTGATATAAGTCTTGCACAAGCTTATCTAAACTATCAGCCTTGCACGAATTTTGAGCAGGGATTAAAAAAGGTCGTTAAATGGTACCTTGAACAGAGCGGCACTTCTACTTCCGGGTATCAAGCACATATCCAAATATGAGGAAAGTGTGGGCAAGATATGCGATAGTTGTCACGTTAAGCGTCTTGATTATTGGCGCTTTTTTCTTTTTGATAGATGAAAATGATCAAACGGTCGACACAGGGTATCAAATCGTTCATGCCCAGAATTTTGGTGCTACTGGTGATGGGATAACGGACGATAGCGAAGCTTTTCAGAAGGCGATTGACAGTGTTAGCAGTAGTGGTGAAGTACGTGTACCTGCTGGAATTTTTATGATTCGCAATGTAGTTATTAAATCTGGAATTAAACTCATTGGCGAAGGAGAAACCTCTGTATTAAAGCTGCCTGCAGACGGAAAGGTTTGGGATATGGTGCTTATTACAGGAGGGGATGTGAAAGCAGAGAATGTAACGATATCCAATTTAACTATCGATGGCTCAGCCGATCTAATCGGGCTTAGAGATGTTCAGATGCACGGGATTGATATCCAAGGCGGAAGTAAAAATGTAGTTATAAGAAACATGAACTTTCAAAATATGTGTGGAGACGGTATACGCATAACCGAGGATGGCAAATTGAAAACAATTCCACAAAAAATAGATATAGAAAATAATCGTTTTCAAACAATTGGACGTCAAGATATCGCTGTTGTACATGCTTATGATGTCACAATTACGAAGAACTACGGAACCGGTGCGCTGGATATTGAACCCGAGAAACCTATGATTAAGAATGTTGTGGTTACAGATTCATCATTTGCTAGATTGGATGCAACATCAGCTAATCGTATACAATCAGCCGAGATTATGGTGAAGAATTCACAATTCGAGGAATCTTTATTATGGGCCATAAAAGGGATAGAAGTAGATCATTCAACGATTAAACATATGCGAATCTCAAATGCAAGTCATGTTACGATTAGCAACAATACGATGATGATGCTGGAAATATTCCCACCCTCGGGTAAATCAAGCAGTAACATCACGATAACCAATAATGTCATAGAGAATAGTTCGAATAACAGGACAGAAGCAATGCTGGGCTTTTCAGATCAACAAGGTGTCGGCATTTATATGTGGAATACAGCGGATACTATCGTTTCAAATAATATCATTCGTGCAGAAGCAGCAGGTATTTATTTATCTTCTGGTTGTGAAGGAATAACAATTAAAGACAATACAATTGAACGATTGCAAGGCACAATGTCACCCGAAAATGGCTTAGTAGCGGTCCGGAAGACGAAGGATCTTACAGTCGTGAATAACACTTTCACAGGCTGGCCCGATAGTATCTCGGTAGATGTTTCTAACAAGGACTACGCGAAAATGATTGCGAATAATTCCTTTGTAGGGTCAAATATTCAATGATTTGCTTTATTTGCGATGTAGAACGGTTTAATGCAGCAAGCTTTCATTTCTTGCAATTGTTGTGACATCATGATAACATTCAAGGTGAATCACAACTTAATATTATCCTTCGGGGCAGGGTGAAATTCCCGACCGACGGTGATGCTTAGGAAGTTGTTTATTTACTTCCTTTGTCATAAAGAAGGAATCCATTAACTTTATGGCAATGAGAACTTGTTAAGAATATGTAAGATGTTCTCATAAGCTAAGTCCGTGACCTGTGTATACAAGCGGCAAAGAACAACTGTATACATGGCTGATCTGGTGAGAGACCAGAACCGACAGTAAAGTCTGGATGGGAGAAGGAGAGCGTAATAAGGAAACAAATTTTTACAATCGTTTGTGCATTTATTCACAATGTATATGCGGTTGTGCTTAAGGTTGGATTTGTAAGGGAGTTATGCCCTTATAGAGACTGCTTTATTTGCTTTCTTATTAAAATGGATTTGGATATTGTCATGCTCTTATTGATCTCATAATCATGAAGCCCCGTTCTTACCGTAGAACGGGGCTTATTTGTATTGAACAGCAAGCGTACAAGGAGGTGTGATGATGCAGCTGCTAAGCGATGAATCTTACATGCGATTCGCTCTTGAACTAGCGTCAAGTGCGCAGGGACAAACGAGCATTAACCCCGTTGTTGGATGTGTACTCGTTAAAGATGGCCGCATGATTGGGATGGGCGCTCATCTCCGAAGGGGTGAGGCTCATGCTGAAGTGAATGCTTTGCTTATGGCAGGTGACGAAGCAGAGGGGAGCACAGCTTACGTTACACTCGAACCATGCTCCCATTATGGCAAGACACCTCCTTGCAGCAAGCGATTAATTGAGAAGGGTGTTAAACGTGTTGTTATCGCAGCACAAGACCCGAATCCGCTTGTAGCTGGGACGGGCATTCGCTTGCTGCGTGAAGCGGGTATCCAAGTTGATGTGGGCGTTTTGCAAGAAGAGGCTACGGTTATGAATGAAGTATTCAATAAATTCATTGTAACGGGAATGCCTTGGGTAACGCTAAAGCTTGCATCAACGCTTGATGGCCATATCGCCTCTCGAACGGGCGATTCCAAATGGATCACGAGCGAGGCCTCCCGCGAATACGTCCATATGCTCAGACACCAGCATCAAGGCATTATGGCTGGTGCCGACACGGTGCTCGCTGACGATCCACAGCTGAGCACAAGGCTCTCCGTACCGGCCCTGCAGCCGGTACGCATCATCGTCGACGGCGCGCTGCGCGTTCCGCCGTCGGCACGTGCGCTC
>NZ_SKFG01000010.1 GCF_004344915.1 Paenibacillus albiflavus
GCTTCGAGCGCCTCGCGCAAGCGGCGCTCAGCGCTCGTCAGCGCGCGTGCAGCCGCGCTTGCGCCTTCGGCAGCGGCGCTGCGCCGCTCCGCGGCAGCGGCATGAGCAGCTCGCGCGTCTTCATGCGCCGTGCGAGCCGCATGAACCCGCTCGCGCAGCGCACCTAGCGCTGCCGTAGCCGCTGAGATGAGCCCTTCAACAGGCTCATCTCCCACCCGCGAGCGTAGCGTCTTAAGCTGCGCGGCAGCTCGCTCAGCTGCACCGCTCGCCTGGGAAGTCAGCAGCAGGTGATCGCGCTGCAGCAGCTCCACCTGCTGACGAAGCCGTTCAAGCTCTGCCTGCATCCCTTCAAGGATAGGTCCGCTCTTCTCAATTCGTTCACGAAGTTCATCCGCTGTACGATCTTGCTGTTCCAGCGCGGCTGCTTCTATTTCCAGGGAGGAAAGCTCCTCTTGCCCAAATAGCTTTACCCACGCTGATTGATGAGATTCAAGCTGTGCTGTAAGCTCGCCAAGCTTCGTCTCATAGATCACCTGTTGCTCGATCAGCATTCGTTCCTGCGAAATACAATCTCGCAACTCAAGTTCAAACTCACGGACTTGCTTAGAGCGATTTGAAACTAGTGTTTCCAGCTCCAGAAACCGATCATCATTCTCCCTCATTCTGGATTGAAGCTGCTGGAGAGCACTCAGTTCGGTATGGTAACTTTCAGTTAAATACGTTAAAGCTGTACTAAGCGCTTCATCTATTGTTGAATCTATAATGAGATCTGACAGTTCGCTGCTATCATCAGCCAATGTTAGCTTCCCGCTTACGGCTGCGATTTCTGTGTAACTCTCCCGCCCTTGTCCCTCTGCTTCAATGGCAGCACCATATACCTGTATTGTTTGTTCCAAAGCTGAAGTTCGAATGGATATTCCCTTATGCTCCATCAACAAGGAACGACTATGACTTAGCGATTGCTCACATCGCTCCATCAGTTCAGACCAAGCAAGTTCTAGCTCATGCTCTGCTTGCTCATGAACGTCTGAATAATGATCAGCTAATGCTGGATGCTCGCATGAACCGCAAACAGGACACGCTTCACCCGATTGCAATTGCTTAGCCAAGCTAACTGCTAGACTTGCACGTTCATGTTTATCTCTTAACTGCTTAAGCTGAAGCAGAATCTGATCGAAAATCTGCTCTGACCTTCGAGCACTCCGCTCAATAAATAGATTCTGCTCTTTAAGGTTAGCAAATGCGAACGCTAAATCACGATATTCCTCTCTGAGGTCTGTTAACTGACCATCCATCTGAGTTCGTTTATTTTTCCATGTCGCTAATCCCGATTTACTCCTAGCAGCTTCCTGCTCAAGCTCTTTCAATTGACGCTGCGAGGCGTTAATATCATTCGCAATGGCAGTTCCTTCTTTAATCTTCTGCCTTTGTTCAATCGAAACAGAAGCAGCTTTTAACTTGTTCTGGAGATCCGCTTGCAGCAGCAAAGCCTTTTCTTTACGTTCACCAGCTTGTTTATGTGTCAGTTCGGCTTGCTTAAGCTCTGCGAACGTCAGTTCTGAACGTGCCTTAAGCTTACTTGCCTCTGCTTCTTCCATTGCAATCTGTTTCTGTAAATCAAGTGCGGCTTTCAGCATCTCAATTCGAGTGATGAGTCGTTCTTCGTCAGATTGCAAAGCTTGATGCGCAGTATCGAATTCTGACTGCGACTGATTCAGCCTCTCTGTAGAATTTTCAATCGCTTTCTCAGCCTGCTGGAAGTTCTCGCGTTTTTCTTGATCTAATCTGGCAGCGGATTCCCATTCTTCCAAATAAGGGCGCACTCTCTCCGCACGTTCCGCAAGCTTTATACGTGACTCTAATTCAGCGATTTCTTGTTCAAGCTGGGTTATTTCTGCAAGCTCCGTATGCAGCTTATCCGATTCCATTTGCAAATCGACCACTTCTTTATAAGCTGCGACCGCTTGCTGCTTAACTGTTAATAGGCTGCGCGCTGACTCTGCTAATTGATTACATTCAGCAGCCTCTGATCTTGCCTGCACAAGCGCAGACTCAGAAGCGTCTCCCAGCCCTGCTTGTTCTGCTACGATTGCCGTTAATAAAGAATCCGTCGCCTTCAGCTTCGAATTCACCTTTATGCTTAGCTGATCCCCGTATCGTTCCAAGTGAAACAACCTTTGCAGCATGGCACGACGCTCTTTGCCCGCTAACAGCAAGAACTCAGCAAACTTCCCTTGCGGCAATACAACAGCGCGTGTGAAGTCTGCCATGTTTAAACCAAGTATCTGCTGTACTTCCGCTGTCACTTCATTCGCTTTATCCGCCAGCACGATTTTCTCATCATCAGCATTAATTTGAATCAGCCTAGATACGGTATTATTCACAGATACATCCGAATTCCGCTTGAACTGCCGTTCAATTGCATATCGCAAAGTACCATGCGCACCTGTCAGCTCAAAGGTAAAAGCAACGCTAAGCTTATTCTCCGCCTGATTCATAATGCCTTGTGTACCACCTGATGCCCGCTCCACTCTGCCGAACAAAGCAAGGGTGATGGCATCGAGTATCGTCGATTTACCGCTGCCCGTCGGTCCAAAAATACCGAAAACACCTGCATCGCATAACTTGGTAAAATCGATCTCCTGCTCTTCCCGATAGCTTTGGAGACCTGCCATCTTTAAGTTTATCGGCTTCATACAGCTCCACCTCCAAACTGTGATACGGCAGGCTCACCAGCTTCATCTGCTTGCTCCTCTTCCCCTTCATTCAAAAGCTCCAGGAACAATTGCGTTAATTCCGGCTCAGGCTCTGCTCCTCCAGTCTGCCTGTTATAAAAACGTCGAAACAGCTCGTCCATCGACATAGTGCCCATGCGGATCTCGGTTTGCTGCGCTTCCATCTCGGGATAGATTGGCCTGATATGCACAAATCCGTCTCGTGCTTTGCGTAAACGTTGAATTTCTTCCATCGATAAGGATTCCGACAAATGGACCTCTGCATCAATCCAAGCATTGACATCCTTGCCTTCTTCAATCCACGACCACATTTGTGCAATGCCATCCTTCGCTTGCCACCTCACTAGCGGTCTTCCACTGCTTAAATAAATCTCTTCCAATCGAAGCTTACCCTCACGAACAGCTTCACCTGGTTGCAACTCAACAATCGATACCGACTTCGCTTGACCCGCTTCCGAGAATGAATACGCAAGGGGAGAACCGCAATACCGTACAGGAATTGGAGCTTTAAGCATCTGCGGACGATGCAAGTGTCCAAGCGCAGCATATTGCGCAGGCACATCAAACGCAGATACGTCAACCGTATACGCTCCCCCAACTTGAATAGGGCGTTCAGATTCCGATTCTGCTCCTCCTAGTGCATATAAGTGACTCATCACCAGATTAACCGAATCATTACCAAAATCGCTCGTCCCTTGCTTAAGCAGCTGTGCAACTCGATCCGAATAGGCACTGCGAAGCTGTGCTTCATCCCCTTCGTTCATTAACAGCTCACGCAGACGCGCTTCCGATGGATAAGGCAATGCGAATAATTTCGCAAGCTCGTTGGTTCGTGGAATTTGGAAAGAATACCGATTCGCAGTAGGCAATCCGATCAGCGTAATCCCTTGTTTCTTAGCTAGTGGACCTGATGCAGCAAGACGATCAGGATGATCATGATTGCCCGAGATGACCACAACATGTCTTTTGCCGCCTTCTGCAAGCTCCGCAAGGCTATCATAGAACATTTCCTCTGCAGCAGCAGGCGGATTCACAGAGTCATAGATATCACCTGCCACAAGAACCATATCGATTTCTTGATCACGCACAATAGCTTGAAGCTCCTGCAAGAAATCAGCTTGCTCCCCAAGTCTAGAACGCCCCTCTAATGATCGGCCTAAATGCCAATCAGCCGTATGCAAAATGCGCATCGCCTCAAGTCTCCCTTCTTCCTAATCTTCTTCCTCACGATTCATCCGAATGAGCAGCGCATTGTCAAAATAAAACACATATTGTTCATCGATCGGTCTACGATAAATATGACTTACAGCCTTCGTATACAAATCGATCTGCGTCATATAACGCTCTTTTAACTGCTCGTTCGTAAATCCATAGACCCGATCTGTTTTATAGTCAATGAGAACAAGCCCCTTCTCGTCTTCAAACAAACAATCGATAACCCCTTGGATCAGAATTTTATCGTCCGCTGTATGCTTGTCTAGGTTCTCATGAACGTCGCCCGCACGAAGGCCATAAGAAAACGGCACCTCGCGCTGTACTTTAGGAGCAACAGCCAATCTACGCCCAAGCTCTGTATCGAAGAACGAATGAATGACGGCTGGATCAATTGCACTTGATTGAGTACTGGTCATTAGCTCACGAGCAATCATTCGATCAACCGTAGCTGCAATGATCTCTTCTCTCGGCACGCTGCCAAGCGGGATATTCTGCATAACAGCATGATAAAGAGTTCCTCGCTCTGCTGGCATCAGCTTCTTCTCCTCCATAAACCGAGGTCTACGCAGCAAAGCAGAGCTTCTAGCTACGGCATGTTCTAATGGCTCCGCTTGTTCCAGTATAAGCTTCTGCCTGTCGGCCAAACGCTTCATTTCGGATACACTCGTTTTACTTGAAACTTGACTGGCACCTATGCTTGGATACTGCCATTCTAATGTTCGGATCAAATCTGGATACTTTTCTTGATTAGGCAATTGGATTTGTCTTCCCTCGCGAACAGCGACTAATCGTTCTTCTTCTGAGATCGTCTCCACGGTTATCTCGACTTGCTCCTGCAATGCTGAGCTCGCTATAACCTTGAACCTCCATTTAGAGAGATCCGCTACAACCTCATTAAGCTCCTCTACAGGTGAAGCTCCTGCCATTACACGCCATTCTTCAGCTTGACGATGACGAATAAGCGCTGGACCAAGCCAATCCAAATAGTTTGAAGCGCGAATCAACTCATAATCAGGCAAACCCCAAGCCTTGTGCTCTGTTAGGCGCCCCCAACTTGCAATCAGTTTGTTGGCATCTTTAACAGCACCGACCAGATACAACTTCTCACGAGCACGTGTCAATGCGACATAAAGAATTCGCAGCTCCTCAGCAAGTGCTTCCTGCTTCATTTGCCTCCGTATCGCGAGCTGTGGCAAGGTCGGATAAGTCGCGTTAAGCTCAGTCTCAACAAAGCGTGGTCCAAAGCCCATATCCTTATGAACAAGGAATGATCCTCTAACATCCGTTTGGTTGAATCCTTTACCCATTCCAGCAACGAATACGATAGGGAACTCTAGACCTTTACTTTTGTGAATCGACATTAATCTGACTGTATCTTCGCCTTCCCCAAGCGATCTTGCCGTTCCCAAATCCCCACCACTCTGCTGCATCCGTTCGATAAAGCGTAAAAAGCGGAACAGACCACGAAGCGATGTACTCTCATACTGCCTAGCACGGTCATACAGCGCTCTTAAATTCGCTTGACGCTGTTCACCCTGAGGAAGTCCGCCCACGTAATCATAAATACCTGTCGAACGATAAATTTGCCAGATCAGCTCTGCAAGCGAGCCTTGTCTGGCGTCTGTCCGCCATCCATGTAGATCATCCAGAAACTTATTTATTTTCAATAATAGAACAGAATTGATAGGCTGAGCCGTATCCGAATCAATGACTTCCTCCGCTGCAGCAGCATTGCGAAGTGCATCAAAATAACTGCCTCTTATCCCGCCCAATATCCGAATTTGCGCCAGCTCGTTCGCCGATAAGCCAACAATAGGTGAACGAAGCACAGCAGCAAGTGGCACATCCTGATACGGATTATCGATAATTTTGAGGAGCGACATGATCATGCTCACTTCTGTTGCGGAGAAATAACCTGTACTTAAATCTGCATATGCTGGAATACCGAGACGCTGCAGCTCTTCTACAAAAGTGGGCGCCCAGCTCGAGGTTGCCCGAAGCAGAATAACGATATCCCGATATTCCACAGGTCTACTTCCTCCCGAGCGTTTATCGTATACAGCAAAAGGTGGTTGGCCTGTTCTGCCCATCAGCTCAGCAATTTGCCGTCCAATCGCTCTTGCCTCTGCCTGAGCGGCCTTCAGCTCTTCCATCTCGGCAATTAGACCGTCTTCTGTTCGTTCATCTGATTCACTTTCAGGTATGTCTTCACTGCTTGTCTGATCCATCGTCTCAAGTTCTTCAGCATCAGTTGACTGCTCAGAACCCGTACCTGACCGATCAATTAGAATAACTTCAGCAGCATAATCCTGTGCTGTCTCGGGATAATACTTGGAACCAAATTTCAATTCGGCATCAGCGTTGTAGTCCAGTTCCCCTACACGCTCATTCAATATTTGACGGAAAATATAATTGACCGCCTGCACAACTTCTTGTCTTGAGCGGAAGTTGCGTGCCAAATCGATTTTGCGGCCGATTGCCGCGCCATCCGCAGAATACGCCTTATATTTATCCATGAATAGCCCTGGGTCAGCTAGTCTGAACTTATAGATACTCTGTTTAACGTCGCCCACCATGAATCGATTACCTGTTGTCTGAGATGAAATCAGCTCGAGGATCGCTTCCTGCACCTTGTTCGTATCTTGATATTCGTCGACAAGCACTTCAACATAATGCTCCTGGTAATCAAGCGCAGCCTGTGAAGGAATCACCCGCTCAGGTGTCGAATCTGCATGCCGCAAGATCGCTAAAGCATAATGCTCCAAATCGCCAAAATCAAGCAATCCCTTACTAGACTTAGCTTCTGCAAATCGATCTGCAAACTGGATGACGAGCTTAACAAGCAAATGCATCATCGGCTCAAGCTTATGAATTTCTTCCATAAACTCAGCTTCTGTTCGCCCGAACAATTCCACACGCAGCTTATCTATCATTTCCTTGGATTTCTTGCGCAGAGAAGATGCTTGATCTTTAAGCTCACTGTCGAACCCATCTCCACGACATGCCTTAAGTCTTCGGCTTGGAATCGATACGATCGCAGTATGCAGGTCTGACCATGATTGATCCGCATATCTCACTAAATCTTCAACTTCACGCAACTCTTCACGCAAAGTCTCCATATAAGGCTCAGGTCCGAATGGCAGCTCTGCAATTCGAATCGCTTGAGCTAATAAATCAACTGCTCCCTGTATTTCCAATTTAATGGAGGCTAGCAAACGCTGCTGCCAATAATACAACGGTTGTTCTTCATCCTGGGCACTCTGCGCAACACTAAATTTAGCTGCTGTTTGCAACAGCCAGTGGCCCGGCCAAGGCTGACTTCGGGACAACTCATAAAGTTGCAGAATAATAGCTATTAGCGGACCATCCCCACGATTATTGCCAAAGCTCTCGATTAATTGCCAGAATGTCGAATTCTCTTCACTCTGCTCATAATGCTCCTCAAGCATCATTTCAAGCGTTTCCTGCTTCAACAACTCATTCTCTGTCTCATTGGCGATTCGAAAGCCAGGATCAAGTCCAATGAGTGTATAATAACGCTGAATAATCTCCATACAGAAGGAATGCAGCGTCGTCACAGATGCTCGTCCCATTAACGCGAGCTGTTTGCGTAAATGAGTGGACTCAGGATCTTCTTCCAGCTTCTGCTGCAAGGCTTCCCTAATTCTTTCCTTCATTTCAGCCGCTGCTGCTTTGGTAAAAGTCGCCACTAACAATCGATCCACATCGACTGGTACAGTAACATCCGAAATACGGCGAATGATCCGCTCGACGAGCACTGCTGTTTTACCTGAACCTGCAGCCGCAGCAACAAGCATGTTGTTCCCATGCAAGCTGATTGCATCCCATTGCTCGTCTGTCCAAGTACTATCCGCAGGTTTGGCTGTTTTGAGGAGTGATCCCGTTAGATTCGTTTGTTCTATCATCGTTTCCGCTCCCCTCTACAGCCCGTTATCGTCCGCATGCGTGAATGCGGCGTTAATGACATCTCGATTTAATTTGCGCCATGATTGGTACCCGTTACCTGCAAACCCGGGTTCAAATTGACATACAGCTTTATAAGAGCATTGACTGCATGCGGTCTGGTAACCCATACGATACGGATTAATCTGTACTTGTCCATCCGTAATCCCCGTACCGATCCGTTTGATTTGACCTCGGACGAACTTTCGCATTTGCTTCCACTCGAGATCCGTCGCAACGAAAGCATCCTTACGGAAGCCTCCATCCTTCGTATAACCAACAGGGAGCCATTCTGATTTACCTGTTCCGTCACTTAGCGAACGATCCATTAAACTGATAATGTTTGAGTCAGCATTTAATAAGCCCTTCATTTTAAAGCTCTTGCGCAAATCTTGCGCAGCTTTCTCAGGCGATGGTTTATTCTTGTTAAGGAGAATCGGGTCATGCACATGGAAGTAAAGCACACCTGCTGGTCTAGCAATGGAGCCTAACCATTCCTCAGAATGCGTTATGACCACATCGAGGTACGTTAACATTTGCAGCGAAACGCCATAATACACCTCAGATAAATCTAAAGCCGTTGAAGATGACTTATAATCGATCACTCTAAGGACAGGTCCATCTTCCGTATCCGCGCGATCTACGCGATCGATTCTACCGATAATTTCCATAATTGTCCCATTATCTAGCTGGAAACGCAGCGATGGCAATGTTTGATCAGGTCCAAAATCAAGTTCAGTCGCTAATGGCTTAAAATCGCCTTGTCTGGAATGCTCAGACAGCATGATCGACGCACGACCAATAACATCACGCAGCTTGTGCGCAACATGGCGATAGCGCTGTGTACTGAGCAGAATTTCGCCAGGCAGCTTAGGTATCAGCGCTTCTACTACCTGATCGGAACGCAGCCTGCAATCATCGGTCGATAGTTGTCCCCAATCCATCCCATCTCGCATTAAACCTTGAGCAAATTCGCTTAGTGCCGCATGGAACAATTGCCCAATATCCGGAGCCTCTAAAGCAAAAATGCGTCGTTCCTTCAATCGTAAACCGTGCGAAACGAAATGGGAGAACGGACATGATGCAAATCGCTCCATCCTCGATACACTTGCTAGCAGATGATCGCCATACAAGCCCCTGCTAATCTCGAAATTCATATCCGACTCGTGGTTATCGAATTGCAGCGCCTTGACTAACGAACTTAATTGGGTCTGCCAGCCTTCTTGACTATGCAGCCAGTTATATACATGCCACCACATCTCATAAATCGGTTCATTGGAAACAGCCCGCTTGAGTTGAACGTTCAGATAAGCATAGGCTTGTTTCGGATGCACGATATAAGACAATTGCTCGTCTTCCGACATCGTTGACGCTGGCTCTGCAGCAATTTGCCGCATAGGCACATCAGGAAACATTCGACGAATACGTCTAATGATTTCGGATGGCAGCAGTCCTTTCCCCTCTTCATCAGCAAGGGGATAACTTAGCCATAAACATGAACTAGGTGTCGCAAGTGCGTTATATATAATGAATGGCTCATCCAACAGCTTTCTTCTTGCACTTTCCGCCATATTCACACCTGACAGCACAAGCATCTCTCGCTCTCGTTCCGAGAGAAGCCCGTCCTCTGTTAGCCTCTGCGGGATCACACCTTCATTCACACCTAGAATAAATGCATGTGTCACCGCTCCTGATCTCGTCCGATCAGGTGTACCAATGAGCACCTCATCCAGTGATGGTGGAACAAGCCCCATCGAAATGCTTTCAAATCCTGTATCGAGCAAAGAAGCAAATAGATCCGTAGATAACGTTTCGTCGCCTAACATTTCAACTAGCTGATCGAGCACATCCATAACGCGATTCCACATTTGCATATGCTCTTTGGATTTCTCAGGCTTTCCTTCCTCGGCGCATAGTACACTCCAATATTCGAGACGTTCAGGCGCATGTACGAGCACAAGAAACTCATAAAGAGCTTGCACTTGTGCTTGAACATTCTGAGCCTGCTTAATCTCATTTGCGAATTTCCCCAAAGGTCCTGCAATCCAACTACGAGCTTTAAGGATGCGCTGCTGATGCGCTTCCTCTGCCGAATTGACAGCCTCATCTCCATCAAGCGACATACGCTCCCGATAAGTCCACACTTTATCACTTGTCCACTTGCTGCCCTTGATCCCGAATGCAAGCACATAATTTTCTAATAGATCGATTTCTCGTCTGAGTACACGTTCTTCTTGATCCGTTCCCCATGGAAGCAGAAAATCTGTTTTGGCACAGCGAAACACAGCATCATAATGCCAATTATGCAAAATTACTTCAACGGCTGAACGGATGAATTCAATCAGCGGATGATGCAGCACGGATCTTTTGTGGTCCAGAAAGAATGGAATGCCATAATCGGTTAAAGCCGTCGATAGCAGATCGCCATAATCCTCCATGTTCCGAACCATGACCGCAATATCGCGCCATCTAATGCCTTCCTCACGTGCGAGCCTCAGCATTTCTCTACATACGCCATCCACTTCTGCTCTTCGATTCGCTGCTGCTGCAAGAATCAGCTGGTGACGCTCATCAGATGGCAAGTCGCCATCTCCCGAAATACGTGTCTGCTTGTCCGTGCGATAAACGTATCGTTTGCCGCTTCCTGCTTGTCCATAATGCTTCTCAAGTGCTCCGAGGATTGGACTCGAGGTGAATCGATGCTGCTCCTTATCCGATAACTGTACGACAGTTCCTTCTGGCAGACCGATTTCTGCAAGCCTTCTCCTCAACTCCTGCATAGTTCTTGCAGGTGGATGAAACAGCTCCAGCTCATCAAGGGTATCTTTGGCATCATAAGAACGATCAAGCGTGAAAGTAATCGTCACATGCTCGCACCTGATCATTAATCGCTCCACAACAGCCATCTCCTGTGGTGTAAAGCCATGGAACCCGTCAATCCATATACGCGCTGACTTCAACCATTCTGAACTGCCTATTTGCTCCGTCATAAGCGTCAGAATATCTTCACCGTCCAAGTATTGCTCTGCTAAACGCTTCTCAAAATCGCCATAAACCAGCGTTAAATCGTTTATCTTCTGATCCAGAACTGGTGAGAAAGTTTTGGCTTCTTGGCTATTTTCTACGCGTTCTTGCAGCACCTCAGGCAGCATCGCATAGCGTTTCCACTCGGTAAACAACTTTCCCATCCGTTCTCTTATCCCCGGTTGATGATAAGTTCCTTTGAAGAATCCAAGATCATGCTGCCGTTCATGCAGGACACGATGCAGCAATAATTGCTTTCCGATCTCATCAATTGGTACCCTAGCGGTACCGCCTTCTTCCTGCATCACTCGAAGAGCTAACCGATGGAAGCTAAGCGCCTGTGCTCGAATCATCCCGCCAAGTTCTGGAGTAGATACAATTTCTTGCTCCATTTGATGTGTTGCCTGCTGTGGAACGAGCAAAACAAGCGGACTGCCATCTGGCTCTTCCCGAAGCAGCTCACGTATTTCATCCAAGCAATAGCGCGTTTTACCGCTCCCAGCTCGTCCAATGATAAACTTGACCGACATTTGGCAGACTTCCCTTCCTCATAAGTAAGTAACCTCTATCTTAACATACGTCATTTATCGCATAAGCAATTGGAAAAATTTAAGTTCTATGTAATTCAATTATACTACAAAATTTTAATTGCAAAAAAAACGATATCACTTGATTAAACAAGATCTATCGGTCTCCACTTTTAAACGCAAAGAGACACTGAACTAGATGTCCAGTGTCCTTTTGGTAGTAATTACTTCTGTTCAGTAACTTCAGGTGTTACTTCTGGTGTTACTTCTGGTGTTACTTCTGGTGTTAAGTCATTAGTTCCACAAACTTTTTGTAGCTATCATTCCCACCGTAAATTGTCCATTCTCCGTTTACTTTGCGCAGCAAGTATGTTTCATCAACGGATGAGGATTCTGACTTGGACTCATCTTCGATCGTAACTTTCGTTTCCATCATTTGACCACTGACCTCAACTGCAGCATAACGGTCGGACGCAAAGATAACTTTGTAAGCCGCATCGCCAGAAACGTTCAATTCTACCTTCGCTTCGGATACCTCAGCCAGTTCTTTCAGCATGGACTTCATAACATCGATCGAAAATAGACCCATTTCATGAGCGAAGCCTGTTGTTTTCGCATCAGTCAGTTCTTTCAGTTCATCAAACTTTTGAGCTGCAAGTAGATCGATAGACGCTTTATGGAAGCCTTCAGTCACAGCAATCAGATCTTTTTCCTCAGGGGCTGCCTTTACTTCTTTGTGCAATGCACGACGAATCATGCTGCTCGCTTCTGCTCTTGTTGCATTGTCGTTCGGTTTGAAGCTGTTATTGTAACCTGCAACGATGTCTGCTTTGCTGATGTTCTCAATATCAGGCTGTGCCCAATGTCCTTTAATATCATTGAACTGTTTCGCTTCACCTGTGAAGTCGATAGTTTCCTTGAAGAAACGATTTAAAATAGCGGAAATCTCAGCGCGAGTAATTTTCTCATTTGGAGCGAAGCGATTATCGCCTACACCAAAAATAAGTCCTTGCGCGCTAGCTGTTGCCACGGAATCGTAGAACCAGTCGCCTTTCTTAACGTCAGTGAACTTGACATCGCTAGCTTCAGTTTTCACATCAGCCGCACGAAGCACGATTGCGACGAACTCAGCTCTCGTAATCTCACCGTTTGGCTTCACGGATACAACTCCGTCCTTTTCATAACCAGCCAAAATATCGCCTTGCATAAAATCATGCAAATCCGCTGTTGCCCAGTGATTCAAGCTATCCTCTGCATAATATGCTGCAAGCTTATCCGCTGTTGCTGTATCTTCAGCTGCGAATGCCGCTGTCGGAATACTTGCTACGATTGCAACAGTAGCAACTGCGCCTAGTAACCATTTCTTCATTATCTAGTTCCCCTCTCGGTTGTATGTGGTGACAATAGGTCATTTTAATCAAATGTATAAATAAAGTCTATATACAAATAAATGGTATTTACCATATAAAATTACAATTTCAAAGCAGTTTATTGATGTTAAATGCATACAAAAAAGGACTGCTCCTAAGCTTAAACAAGCTTATAGAGCAATCCTTCATTTCATGACCAGCTTCTATTAATCTCTACTTCGCACTTCAAAAATCGCAAACTTCAAGTAGTTGCCCTCATCAACACCTAAGATGCGTGGATGATCTTTACCTGCTGCTCGAAAATCAATGAGTCTAAGGACTTTACGTGCATCTGTTGCAGCTGCATGAATCGTTTCGAGGAACAACTCAGGCTTCATGTGATAAGAACAGCTAGCCGTCACCAAATAGCCGCCTTCATTCACCAGCTTCATCCCCTGAAGATTAATATCCTTGTATCCGCGACAGGCACCTTCGACTGCGCCTCTCGTCTTTGCAAAAGCTGGTGGGTCAAGGATAACAACATCCCATGATCGACCGCTGCTGGCTATTGGCTTGGATGTGTCGATCTTACCGCTGCCAGAATCCGCACGACGTTTGCGTTCCTCTACACCCTTGACCTGTTCACGCAAATACTCAAATGCATCAGCTACTACAAATTCCACGCGATCCTCGAATCCATTAAGCTCAACATTGCATCTTGCACTCTCTATCGCATGCTCAGATATATCGAGGCAAGTCACCTTTTTGGCACCATATTTGCACGCATTTAAAGTGAAAGAACCAGTGTGCGAGAAGCATTCAAGCACGGTTGCACCATCCCATAATGGGAAGGTAACGACTTTGCCATTTGCATTTACAGGAAGAAGCTGCCGCTCACCATTCTCTGCATCCACTTCTTGCAGGTTAATGCCACTGCGCTTCCCCCAGCCTTTCATTAGCGGTTCTATCGCAGCGCGGTTCTCCCGTTGATCGAAGAAATAACCTGTCTTCTGTCCCTCGATAATATCCACCTCAAGCTTAAGTCCATTCTCAAGAACTTGCACATGCTGCGGACAATCTCCGTACAGCTCACCCTTTACTTCCTCAAGACCTTCTAATTTACGGATGCTCACATCGCTGCGCTCATAAATTCCCTGTGGTTGAAATACTTCCACAAGTGCGTCAACGATTTGCTGACGTCTAACATCCATACCAAGTGTGAGAATCTGTACGACCAGAATATTTTCGAACTTATCTACGATGAGGCCAGGTAGGAAATCCGCCTCACCAAAAACAACACGATAGGAGCTCTCACCCGCTACAAATCTCACACGATGTGCCTGACAGCGCTGAAACCTCTCAACGAAAAATGCGGTATCCGTATCTTCGATTGGTTCATATCCCATTATCCGTACGGTGATTTGGGATTTGGCATTATAGTAGCCCGATGCTAAATACATCCCAACATGATTATGAACAGACACCATCGCACCCGGCTCAGGATTTCCTTCTACACGTTCGATCTCGGATGCATAGATCCAAGGGTGACTGCCCTCTAGTCTGCGCTTACGCGTTTTATGTAAATATACTTCTGGCATAGAGCATCTCCTTCATTGTTTAGTTATGCTTGTCTAAGCTTAATCATATAAATGTACAAGTAGAAACCAAATCGAATGATAAAGGAGTTTAAACATGTTTAACGCGATTATCGTTCCAATTCTGTTTGGACTTGCCTTATTCTTATTAGGGATGAAAATGATGGAGCTTGCAATGCACGCATGGGCAGGTCCATCTCTGAATAAATGGTTGGAGCGCCTGACCAAGACACCCCTACGCGGTATGGTTGCAGGTACTGCGCTCACCGCGCTTATGCAAAGCTCATCAGCGATCACCGTGATCACGATCGGCTTTGTCAATGCAGGTGTGCTGCGATTCTCGCAAACACTCGGAATTATCCTCGGCTCGAACATCGGTACGTGCCTGACGACCGAGCTGATCGGTGCGAGCCTTGGGCGAATCGGCATGCCGCTGCTGCTTGGAGCGGCGAGCATCTGGCTGGCGACGCTGCTCGTCAGCGAGCCTAACGCAGCGCAGCGCGCAGGCGGTTGGCTGCACCATGCGCGCTGCGGCTCTGCCTCTGCAGCAGGCTTCGCCCTCGTGCTGCTCGGCATCCAAACCATGCAACGCATCGGACCCGCCCTTGAGGCGCGGGGCCTGTTTGCATGGTTTGCCGAGCGCTCGGGCAGCGGCCTGCTGTGGGCGGTCATCGCCGGTGTCGTCGTGACGGCGCTCATTCACTCCTCCGCAGCGGTGATCGCGCTCGCGATGGGGCTCGCCGCCTCAGGCAGCCTCTCGCCTGAGCTTGGCGTAGCCGTGACGCTTGGCGCCAATATCGGCACCTGCGTCACCGCCTGGCTCGCCTCCATCGGCGGTACGCGCGCTGCCACCTTCGTCGCATGGGCGCACATCGCGCTTAACTTTGGCGGCGTGCTGTTGTTCCTTCCATTTATCACGGAACTCACACAGATCTCCGCTTGGTTCAGCGAACTGCCCGCCATGCAAATCGCGCGTTCGCAGACGATTTTCAACGTTGCATGCTCCCTGCTTGCCTTGCCCATATGCTACCTACCGTTTATACGACGAATCAAGCATCCGCCACTACAAGCCAAGTAGTTTATTATACTTAATTAATCGGTAACTTCTACTCCCAGTTCAAGCAGCCCTTGGCGAAGAACGGAATCATTATTCCGATAACCGGATTGAAGCTGCTGCTGCCAAGCTTCCTCTGGAGTCAGCCATTCAACTTGGTTGATCTCCTCCACTTGTGGCTGCAAGCTGCCTGATACGGCTTCAACTAGATAATAGCTAACTTCTTTATCCACGGGTCCAGCACTAGGATGAGTGTACTCATACTTGACATCTTCCAAGTGTTTGATTATGCGTCCTACAATGCCTGTCTCTTCTTCAATTTCGCGCAAAGCCGTCTGCTCGATCGTTTCGCCAGGCTCCATTTTACCTTTAGCTAGCGTCATTTTCTGATAACGGTCACGAATCATTTGGATTTGCAGCTTTCCATTGACTCTGTTATAGACGACGCCTCCTGCTGAAATTTCCTTCATTTGCCTCAATCCTCTCTATAGCTATATCACTAAGAAGAAACGGTTTCACTGTCCTTAGAATACCAAAGAAAGGATTTCACTTCGCTGCAAGCGTCATGAAATCCTCATATGCTCAATAATGTGTTACATATTTACAGCCATTGGCGCTTGCTCGATCACTTCGAGCAGCTCGCCTTTACATTCATTAACACCAGCTTCCAGCATTTTAACACGGCACAACTTGCCTGCTAGATCAGCGCTACCCTGGAATGCCAAGTGCAAATAATTATCGGAGTAGCCAATTAAGTTGCCAGATTCTGAAACGCCTTTGGTCGTGAACTCAGGAATAACATCGAACACTTGGCCTACAAATCGCTCCGCATATTCAAGCTGCATACGTTCAGATAGATCGATTACTTGATGAACACGCGCGTTCTTCAATTCTTCATCGACTTGATCCTCCATACGCGCTGCTGGCGTACCTGTGCGCTTAGAATACGGGAATACATGCATTTCCGAGAACTGCACTTCTTCCATAAACTTAAGACCTTCTTCGAACATCTCATCCGTTTCTCCTGGGAAACCAACGATGATATCTGTCGTAATGCCGACATCTGGAAGAGCCTCGCGAATACGCTGAATTTTGTTCGCAAATTCAGCTGTCGTATATTTACGACGCATACGCTTCAAAACAGCATCATGACCTGCTTGCAATGGAATATGCAGGTGACGGCACATTTTATCAGAAGCTCCAAGCACTTCAAGCACTTCATCGGTAATCTGACTAGCTTCAATCGAAGAAATACGAATGCGCTTTAAGCCTTCGACCTTATCCAGATCCCATAGCAGCTTAGCCAGCGAGTAGTTCTCAATATCCTCGCCGTAGCCACCTGTATGAATCCCTGTTAATACAATTTCTTGGTATCCTGCGTCAACAAGCATACGTGCTTGCTTAATAACACTTTCAGGCTCACGAGAACGCATTAGCCCTCTTGACCAAGGAATAATACAGAAGGTACAGAAATTGTTGCAGCCCTCTTGAATCTTCAGAAAAGCACGTGTACGATCCGCAAAATCAGGCACATCCAGTTCTTCAAATTGGCGCGTTTTCATAATGTTGCGCACCGCATTAATCGGCTGTCTTTGTGCTTGAATCTCATTCACGTAATGTACAATTTTATCGCGATCCTGTGTTCCAATCACGAGATCGACCCCAGGGATCGCTAGAATTTCAGCCGGTGAAGTTTGCGCATAGCAGCCTGTAACTGCGATAATCGCATCTGGATTGCGACGAATGGCACGGCGAATCATTTGACGACTTTTTTTATCGCCTGTATTCGTAACTGTACATGTATTAATGACATATACATCCGCCGTTTGTTCAAAATCTGTCTGTTCATACCCTTCGTTCTTAAACATTTGCCAAATGGCTTCTGTATCATAAAAATTCACTTTGCAGCCTAGTGTGTGGAATGCGATCTTACTCATGACTGTCCCCCATTTCTCCAGATTCATATAGAATGCACGTTAGTCCAACCATCGCTGCCGTCTCCGTGCGTAATATTCTTTGTCCTAAGGATATGGATTTGCCTCCAGCAGTAGTAACAGCCTGTACTTCTTCTGCTGTAAAGCCCCCCTCTGGTCCAACGATCAATAATACTTTGGTTGCTTGATTCGCTAGTGCAGTGCGTACTAATGATCGAAAACCGAGTTCGCCTTCCTGCTCATAACAAATCCATACCGCATCGAATTCATTTAGAGAAGCTAGCAGCTGTTTCCAGCTGTGAACCGATTCTATAGCAGGAATTCGATTGCGATGTGCTTGTTCGGCAGCTTCCTTCGCAATCTTATTCCAGCGTTCCGCACGCTTTGCTTCTTTCTTCGCATCATACTGCACAACGGTTCGCTCAGAGATGAACGGAATAAATCCCGTTGCCCCGATCTCCGTACCTTTTTGAATAACAAGCTCCATTTTATCAGCCTTAGGTAAGGATTGCGCAACCCAGACTTGAACAGCAGGCTCAGCTGTCATCGAAAGATGCTGGGTAATCTCTGCTTCAACAATCACTTTATCGATTGCAGTAATTTTCACTAACGCCTCTTTACTTATTCCATCGCTACAGATACATTCATCACCGATCTCTGCACGCATAACACGGATAAGATGATGAGCATCGTCACCTGTAATCGTAACTTTATGGTCGCCAAATTGATTGGAAGCTATAAAATATCGTTGCATTTTTTCACCAATTTCTATCAGAACTATATCAAGCTTAGCATCTAAATCTCGAACTTGCCCCTAACATCTTACAACTTTTAACCACGAAAAGCTACCTATCCATCTCTTTAACTAAAAGGGAAAAATTGCTCTTATGATCATCTCAAACATATGGGTGATCGGTATCGTTAAGCTAAAGATTGGACCTAAAGTCACTTTGTAAAGTGGTGGAATAAAGACAAGTAATAGCAGAATGTACACGGTCCACTGCTCATATGGTCTTATTTTTGCCATAATACGTGGAGGTAGAATGCTCTCCAGAATCCGATATCCGTCAAGCGGAGGGATCGGAATTAAATTTAAGATAAATAAAAGGATATTCAGGTTGTAAAACAGCGTCAGGAACACCATGACTGCATCAGATGCACCCTTAGACCAGCTATTCATCACACCTGTATTCAGCATGACATACAAAATAACCATGCCAATAAAGCCTAATATAAGATTGGAAATGGGTCCAAGTACGGACACAATCGCATTCATCAGCCTCGGTTTACGAAACTTAGAAGGATTCACAAGCACAGGCTTAGCCCAACCAAATCCAACGACTACGAATAAAAGTGTACCAAAAACATCCAAATGACGCATGGGGTTAAGCGTTACACGTCCCATGCTTCTAGGGGTCGGATCACCGAACTTATCTGCCGAATAAGCATGCGCAAATTCATGCACGGATAAAGAAATCATCAGCACTAATAATACAAAAGGGATAAACTCAACTGGAAAAGCCAAAAAGCTACTCAATATTCAATCACCTATCTCTTTCTTGCTACGAAAGCAACCCAATCTCCATCGTAGCTTTTCTCGACTATTTCAAAGTTCACATCTAGCAGTGCCTGCTCTACAAGCTCTTCTTTGGCTGTAATAATACCTGAAGCAATATAAATGCCGCCTGATTGCAATACATCGTATACATCTTGTACGAACAGCAGAATGATCTCAGCTAAAATATTGGCAACTACGATCTTCACAGGGATCTGAACGTTCAGCTCTCCACCTGTTTCGCTTTCTTTGAGCACACCTAGTAGGTCGCTAAGCTTAACATTGATATGGGCTTCCAATCGATTCTGTACCGTATTCTCGTTCGCACTCTGAATCGCTACCGGGTCCAAATCTACAGCTAGCACTTGACGCGCACCGAGCTTAGCGGCTGCAATCGCAAGTACGCCAGAGCCTGTTCCCACATCAATCACATCTTCGCCACCTTGCATATGCTTCTCTAGCATTTGGAGACAAAGTGAAGTTGTTGAATGAGTGCCTGTGCCAAACGCCATGCCAGGATCAAGCTCAATGATAATTTCATTTTCAGACGGATTGTATTCTTCCCATGTCGGTTTAATCGTTAGACGGTCCGATACGCGAATCGGTTTAAAATACTGCTTCCACGCAGTTGCCCAATCATCCTCATCGACTAACCTTAGTTCATATGTTGGCTGGCCTGTATCAATGCCATAGTCTGCTAATTCAGTTACTCGTTCCTTCAGCTCTGCCATGATAACGTCCATATCCATCGTTTCATCAAAATACCCTTGAATAACGGCTCTACCCTCAGGTATGTCATTGAGTGGCTGGTCGTACAATTTGCCATATGTCGTATCACGTTCTTTATCCAGCGTACCCGATTCCTCGATCGCAACGCCTCCAGCGCCAAGCTCATGGTAAAAGTTTGAAATCATTTCAATCGCTTCTTCTGTTGTATGAATCGTTAGTTCATGGAATTTCATCTGTATGGCCCCCAATTGTCTTCATCTCTAGCTAAACTGATTTCTATTGTACTATATGAATGCGTACGGGTAAAATTGGGTCTTATTCTGTTTTAAAAGCTGGACAAGGTTGCACTTACGAATTTGCAAAGGATCGGTGCCACAATCAACATAATCGGAATGCCAATCCAACCATATAGCATAAATCCTAGACAGATGCTCATGAGCAGGAAAGCGGGCAATGCCATCCACATAGACGCAATTGCAACCGACTTGATCTGAACCCCTGTATCAACTCGAAACAAATTCATGAAATCAGACGTCAGTATATGTCTATTTGTCATTTTAGTCCACATTCCTAACATAAAAGCTGCAAATAACCATAGAATCCATTTCGATATCACGGGTGCCAGAAAGAGTCCACTTAGCGTAAAGAACGTAAGCTGGATATAAGATGTCATTTGTGAACTGTTGCGGTAGAAGCTCTTGATCATAAATTCCGCGACGCCATGCTGAGGGGTTTGCTTACGAAACAGCCGCTGTGAATGGCGAAACAGCAAGGGTCTCTTTCGTCTTGAAGGCACCTTGAATGCTTCATCATCCTTCATAATGAGGGATAGCAATCTAGTCTTCGCTTTGTATTCAAGTTCAATATCCATAATATATATGCCACCTTGTGCTAGTCGGCTACGTAATAATCCATTTATTGACAGAATTAACAGAATAACCAGACCGTAGGCCAGGAATGGATATTGAAGATTGAAATGAGCAATAGCCAGATACAAGATTAAGCCCACACTTGTAACAAGATATCGGATGATATTTTGTCTCCAGCCCACCCAGCGATGCATAATTCGATTTTTAAGCATGATCAGCATGAAGCCATACAAGGTCGTGAACAAACTTAAACCTATCATATCAAAGATGGACATCTGAAACTGTTTAACCAAGAGTGGAGCCAAAATGCCTATTATCAAGATATTGTGCAGAAGTTTAATTACCAGTGAATAAACAAATCCATAACGAATTTGCGCATCCAGCCATTTACGATGATAAATCACAAATAACTGGTCACCTGCTTGAATAAAATAACGGAACACTCCCATGACGCCAACATAATAGATAACGGCAGCAACCAGCAGATAAGGAATATAAGACATCCATATCGGCAGCTCTGTCCAAAAGCCTGAATAGAAAATTGCTCCCACGACAATTGCAGGAATGACGATGTATAAAGCAACCGTCCAATCGATAACCATGCTGATCGTTCGTAATTGATATTTGAAATTAGCGGCAACTCGGCTTCTAAAAAGTCTACTAGGATTCATAGGCTACACCAACTGATGGAAGCAATCGAATAAGGAAGCGCCTGGCTGTCCGGAGCGTTCCTGAATTTCAGCAAGTGTTCCATCTGCAACTACTGAACCAGCAGATAGCAATAGGAATTTATCGCAAATGCGTTCTGCTGTATCCAGTACATGTGTTGACATGAGAATTCCTGCACCTCTCTGCTTCTCCTCTTCCAACATCGCAAGTAGATCCTTCGTTGCAATCGGATCGAGACCGATGAACGGCTCGTCCACAATATAAACGTCCGGTTGATTCAGAAAGCCAATGATTAACATCACCTTCTGCTGCATTCCCTTCGAAAAGCTGCCTGGCAGATGATGCTTAACTTCCGTTAACTTAAACTTCTCTAATAAGCTTTCTGCTCTCATGGTGGCGTGCTTCTCTTCCATTTCATATACTGAAGCAGCTAAACGCAAATGCTCCCACAGCGTTAATTCATCGTAAAGAATCGGATGTTCAGGTATGTAGGCAAACTTGGGTTTGTCATTCGCAAATGTGATTTCGCCTTTAACTGCAGGAAGAAGACCTAATATACTCTTGATTGTTGTGCTCTTACCAGCACCGTTAGGGCCAATTAATCCTAAAAGCTGTCCCGATTGTAAGGCAAAAGAGATGTTTCTAATTTTGGCTTCTGTTTGATCATATCCAGCTTCCTCAATCTTGACTTCTAGTACATTTTCCATCCCCATCATCCATTCTCTTGTAAAAATATAATCTATTATATCTATACGTATCATATCACAAGAAGAAACAAGTTTTGGATGTTAAGAAAGCAAAAAAACCTCCAGTACCACATCTCAATACGTGGCACTGGAGGCAGATTTGCTAATCTTTTACGACTCCTCTTGTCTTTCATCTGCAGCTTTTGCTCTTAGGACAGCTTCCAAATCTTCTGCATCCGCTATGTCTGATGAGAATTCCACATCCTCATTGCGTCCTGTTGGCAGCTTGCTTGCCTCAGATTGACCAAAGGATACATTGTTGTCACTTTGACTATTTGGCATCATGTATTCCTCCTGTATAAGGTATCTTTAACAGGAATATTATGAGCCGTTAGTATGGGCATTATTCACCGAATAGCGCCTTCTTAAATCTAGCGAACATAGAGCCTTGCTGCTCATGGGTATTCTCCCCATTAAGTGAAGCGAGCTGACGTAGCAAGCTCTTCTGCTCATCTGTCATATTCGTCGGTGTAACAACCGTTACTTTCACATGCTGATCACCTTGACCATAACCGCGCAGATGCGGAACACCTTTGCCCTTGAGACGGAAGTATGTTCCTGTTTGCGTTCCAGCAGGAATCTTTAGCTTCACCTTCTCAGTAAGCGTAGGGATTTCAATTTCATCACCTAATGCCACCTGTGCAAAGGTCAGTGGTACTTCACAATAAATATCATCGCCTTCACGCTCAAAGAATTCATGCGATTTCACGCGAATAACGACATACAGATCGCCCGAAGGTCCTCCGCGAGTACCGCTCTCACCTTCACCGCTTACGCGAAGCTGCGCTCCATCGTCAACGCCTGCTGGTATTTTAATGTGAATCGTACGTTGTTTCTTCACTTTACCCGCACCGTTACAATTCGTACATTTGTGTTTAATAATTTTACCTGCTCCGCCACATGCAGAGCATGCACGACGATTCACAACACGGCCAAACGGAGTATTTTGTGCGACTTCTTGTTGACCCGTGCCATGACATACTGAACAAGTATCAGGCTTCGTACCAGGTTTAGCCCCTGATCCGCTGCAAGTATCACAATTCTCTGTACGTGGAATCGTGATGTCCAGCTCCTTGCCAAATACGGCTTCTTTGAACTCGATCGTCATCGTGTATTGTAAATCGTTCCCGCGCTGTGGAGCATTCGGATTGCGTCTACCGCCGCCACCGCCAAAGAACATGTCGAATATATCACCAAAGCCACCGAAATCGCCACCATTGAATCCGCCGCCCATTCCTTGGTTCGGATCAACATGCCCATATTGGTCATAGGTTGCACGCTTTTGATCATCACCTAGAACATCATAGGCTTCTTTAGCTTCCTTGAACTTATCTTCCGCATCGGAAGCTTTATTCACGTCAGGATGATATTGGCGAGCAAGCTTACGGTATGCTTTTTTCAGTTCCTCAGGTGATGCATCCTTACTGACACCCAAAACCTCGTAGTAATCGCGTTTACTCATTGTTTCACTCCCATAATGACTTAATAACAAGAGAAACGGTTGCACCGTCCCATACAAATGAAAGTCAAAGCCGCCCAGCGGGCAGGCTTTGACTATTTAACCTTAACTTACCTGTTCTTACTTCTTATCTTCATCTACAACTTCATAGTCAGCGTCTACAACATTGTCGCGTTTCTTGTCGCCATCACCAGCAGGTTCTGCACCCTCAGCAGCACCTTGCGCCGCAGCAGCTTGCTCATATAGCTTAACAGATAACTGTTGAACAACTTCTGTCAACTCTTCTGTAGCAGACTTGATAGCTTCTACATCG
Organism: Paenibacillus albiflavus; assembly: GCF_004344915.1. Taxonomy (GTDB): domain Bacteria; phylum Bacillota; class Bacilli; order Paenibacillales; family NBRC-103111; genus Paenibacillus_AM; species Paenibacillus_AM albiflavus. The sequence continues at coordinate 23,737 of NZ_SKFG01000010.1, forward strand.
TCGCCTTCAAGCGCCTTCGTTACTTTCTCTTTAGCAGCATTCGCTTTATCGATTTCACCTTGGTCTACTTTGTCGCCTAGATCTTTAATTGTTTTATCAACTGTATATACAAGCTGATCTGCATTGTTGCGAGCTTCTACTAGCTCTTTACGCTTACGGTCTTCTTCTGCATGCAGTTCTGCATCTTTCATCATTTGATCAATCTCTGCATCTGATAAGCCTGATGAAGAAGTGATCGTGATTTTTTGGCTCTTGCCTGTACCTTTATCAAGTGCAGATACGTTCACGATACCGTTGGCATCGATATCGAATGTTACTTCGATTTGCGGAATGCCGCGTGGTGCTGGAGGAATATCTCCAAGCATAAAGCGTCCAAGTGTTTTATTGCCAGCAGCCATTTGGCGCTCACCTTGCAACACGTGAATTTCTACGCTAGTTTGATTATCTGCATAAGTGGAATATACTTGTGATTTGCTTGTTGGGATCGTTGTGTTGCGGTCAATCATCTTCGTAAACACGCCGCCAGCAGTTTCAATACCAAGTGATAATGGTGTTACGTCAAGAAGAACTACGTCTTTAACATCACCAGTTAAGACACCTGCTTGCACAGCGGCACCAAGTGCGACAACTTCGTCTGGGTTAACGCCTTTATGAGGCTCTTTGCCAGTTAGTTTCTTGATCGCATCTACTACAGCAGGAATACGAGTTGATCCACCCACAAGCACGATACGATCGATATCGCTTGAAGTAAGACCCGCATCACTTAATGCTTGGCGAGTTGGTCCAAGTGTACGCTCTACAAGTCCAGCGGACAACTCTTCAAATTTAGCACGAGTCAGGTTCATTTCCAAGTGTTGAGGTACGCCATCAGCAACAGTAATAAATGGAAGTGATACGGTTGTTGTTAATACCCCGGAAAGTTCTTTCTTTGCTTTCTCAGCTGCATCTTTTAGACGTTGAACTGCAGCCTTATCTTTGCTAAGGTCAATGCCTTGATCTTTTTTGAATTCAGCAACGAGGTGATCGATGATCACTTGGTCAAAATCATCACCACCAAGATGATTATCACCGGATGTAGCTTTTACTTCGAAGAAGCCATCGCCAAGTTCAAGGATGGATACATCGAATGTACCACCACCAAGGTCAAATACAAGAATGGTGTGGTCTTCTGTTTTTTCCATACCATATGCAAGAGCTGCAGCCGTTGGTTCGTTCACGATACGAAGCACTTCAAGACCTGCAATCTTACCAGCATCTTTCGTTGCTTGGCGTTGGGAGTCATTGAAATAAGCTGGAACTGTAATAACAGCCTGTGTAACAGTTGACCCAAGGTATGCTTCTGCGTCAGCTTTTAGTTTTTGTAAAATAATAGCCGAAATTTCTTGTGGTGTGTAGGAGTTGCCATCAATTGTTTCTTTGTGGTTTGTCCCCATATGTCTCTTAATGGACATAATCGTACGATCTGTGTTCGTAATTGCTTGGCGCTTCGCAGTTTCACCTACGATACGCTCGCCATCTTTCTTAAAGCCTACTACGGAAGGTGTTGTACGATTTCCTTCTGGATTTGGAATAACGACAGCCTCGCCGCCTTCCATTACCGCTACGCATGAATTTGTTGTTCCAAGGTCAATACCAATTACTTTGCTCATTTCTCTTTTCCTCCTTAAGATTCCTTTTCTAAGTTCAAACGCTGTTCGTCACAATAGACAACGCGTCTCTTCATCCATTACATACTCACTTTAACCATTGCTGGGCGAATGACTCTGTCATTTAACATATACCCTTTTTGCAATTCTTCAACTACGATTCCTTCTTCATGCTCATCAGATTCCACTTGCATAATCGCCTGGTGGAATTCAGGATTAAACGGCTGGCCTACGCTCTCAATTGACTTGACGCCTTCAGATTGAAGTACGCCTTCAAATTGACGGAACACCATATCGATTCCTTTAGCTAGACCTTCAAAATCTTGCGTTTCTTTGGAAGACTGAATAGCGCGATCAAAATTATCAATGATCGGCACAAGATTCTCAACTAGCTTCTGCGAAGCATATTTGGCAAGTTCTTCCTTCTCCTGACGTGCACGACGGCGGAAATTATCAAAATCAGCCTGTGTACGAAGATAACGTTGATAATTCTCTTCGGCTTGATTTTTCAGTTGTTCAAGTTCTTCAGCTCCCGCTGTATATGTAGAGGCTACGTTCTCCGTCTCCTCTTGAACTTCCGATACCAATTCATTCTCTTCTATCTCTGGGTTCATAGCCGCTTCTGCTGATTCTTGTTTGGCTTTCTTACTCACTCAAAGATCACCTCCTGTTTATAATCAATCCTATGTTAAGAGAACGGGCTAAGCCGTCTCTAATAAAAGGCATGTTTAGCATAAATCAAGTTTTGTACCATTTGGCCAAAGAAATTTCTAAATTCTTGGACATGTAATCAAGCAATCGAATAACCTTACCATATTCCATACGCGTTGGCCCCAAAATACCGACTGTACCAATCAGTTGATCATCAATCGAATAGGTCGCCGTAATTAAAGAACAATCCGTTATCGCTTGAACTGGGTTCTCGGCACCGATCCGAACCTGCAATCCTTCAGGCGAACTGGTAATAAGCCTAATTAGCGTAGGAGTCTCAGCAAGTAAATCAAGTATATTCTTTACCTTGTCAACATCTTTAAATTCAGGCTGTGTCAACATGTTAGTCGAGCCGCTTATGAATATTCGATCCTTCTCGTCGCTTAACAGAACACCTTCAATCATAGATAGAAGTTCTTCATAGCTAGAAGTATATCTGGAAAGCTCATTCGCAACCTCATTGAATAACTTAGACTTAAATTGCTTTAAACTTACATTCGCCAAACGGTCATTCAGTAAGTTAACGACTTTCTGGGTATCGGACATAGACATACCTTGAGGCAAAGTGAATGTCCGATTCTCCACATGCCCTGTGTTCGTCACGATGAGTGCAACCGCGGTCGTATCCGTAAGAGGAACGATCTGCACGGACTTAAGCGTTGTTCCAAAGACCTCAGGCCCTAATACAATCGATGTATAGTTCGTGAGCGACGATAGAACAGTAGCTACATGACCGATCACATCTTCCATTTGTTGAATTTTATTAGAAAAATACATCTTCATCAAATCAAGCTCATTCGGATTCAAAGAACCCTGCTCAATGAGATGATCCACATAATAACGATATCCTCTATGTGACGGGATCCGACCCGCGGATGTATGTGGCTGTTCCAAAAAACCCATCTCTTCCAAATCGGACATCTCATTCCGAATTGTCGCTGGGCTGAAGCCGACATTACCGCGCTTGGAAATGCTGCGCGAACCAATCGGCTCTGCAGAGCGGATATAATCATCTATAATCGCACTAAGAATCGTTCGTTGGCGTTCCGTCAGCATAGTGATACCTCCAATCATCTAATCGTTAGCACTCATCTCAAGTGAGTGCTAACTCATAAATAAAAAATAACAGACCCGAAGGTCTGTTGTCAAGTATTAACGCCAATGCCGTCTTACAAAGCGACAGTTTCCATTATGGCTAACTCGCTTCGATATCTAGTCGCTTAAGAACCGCAATTTCATCGCAGCAGAATTGCTTCTTGCAATTGACGCAGTCCGTCCAAACTTTCTCTGGGAATATTTCCTTCGGTTCAATTCGGAACCCATTTTTCAAGAAAAAAGCAACCTCATACGTTAAGGCCATTACTTTAACAATACGCTGTTCTCTTGCATTCTCCACAAGCGCATCAACGAGCTTTGTTCCAATCCCCTGACCTTTGTATCCATCCGATATGCCAAGGGAGCGAATTTCTACTAAATCAGGTCCTAATTGCGTCAACGACCCACAACCGATTAGCTCATGCTCATTCGTCTCTGCTACTACAAAACTATTGATTTGATTGCGTAATGCTTCCTTGGATCGATATAGCATGATTCCTTGCTGTGCATAACGATCTATAAGTGCAAATAATGCTTCTACATCCGTTTCAACTGCATTGCGGCAAATAATTTCTATCACCATGACTGAACCCACCTTATATCTAGCTCCGTAATTAACCTATTAAAAAGGATTTACGAATAAATATACAATATTATCGCATGTTTATACAAGAGCAAATAATGAATCTTTTCTGAAAATAATTTGTGGATTCTTTTTGAACAAGAAGAAACCTGTCCAATTCAGAACAGGTTTCTTGAATATATAGGATTTTAAGATAGAAATGAACCAAACACATCGTTGCCAAATAACAAGCCTTTATCCGATAAACGATATACGTCATCTTCATAGATAAGCAGCTCTTGCGTAACAAGCTTATCAACGATAGGTCCAAATACGTCTGTAATTGAAAGGTCAAATTGTGCTCTAAAATCAGCATTCTTCACTCCGCAAAGCATCCGTAAGCCAACCATCATGAAGTCTTCCATCGCTTCCTGCTTGCTAACCTCATGTTGTTCTAGTAGAGGCAATCCTGCCTTCGTTCCTTCGATATAGGGATTGACCCCTTTGATATTCACATGTCGCATATGATTCGCGTAGCCATGAGCACCAGCGCCTATCCCGTAATACGGCTCATTTTTCCAGTAGGTAATATTATGTTTGGAAGAATAGCCCGGCTTTGCAAAATTTGAAATCTCATACTGCTCATAACCAGCTTCTTGAAGCCTGCGCATAATAAGCAGATACATTTGCAGTTCTTCCTCTTCATCAGGAAGCGGCAGTTGATTCTTATTAAATAGTTTATAAAATAATGTATTCTCTTCTACCTTTAGGGAATAGATCGAGTAATGCTTTAAATCCAGCTTCAAGGCTGCATCCAGCGTTGCATCCATCATATCAAGCGTCTGCTTCGGCAAACCAAACATGAGATCAATCGAAATATTATCAAATCCAACCTTACGCGCATTTTCAATACTTCGATATACATCATCTGTATGATGAATCCTTCCTATTCGCTCAAGCAGTTCGTTATTGAACGATTGCACCCCGAATGAAAGTCGGTTAACGCCACCTTCCTTCATGACTGCAAGCTTCGCCTCGTCCGTAGTCCCCGGATTCGCTTCCATACTAAATTCAATATCCGAGCTTTGATTTGGAAAATAGGTCCGTACAAGCTTCAGAAATTTACGCATTTGCTCTGGCAATAACGTCGTCGGCGTACCGCCACCAACAAATATAGTCTTGATTGTCTCAGGTGGAAGCTTGGTCACCGTAAGCTCCATCTCCCGCTCAAGCGCTTCTAAATAAGCATCTACGGGCTGCCCTTTGAGTACAACCGAGTTAAAATCGCAATAATAGCATTTATTTGTGCAAAATGGGATATGAATATAAACGGCTTGTGGCGCCGCATTTAAATAAGTCATTTAATAATTTCCTTTACTCTTCCTACCTGACCATCCGTTAGTCGCACTTTGATTCCATGCGGATGATTCGGTGAGTTTGTTAGTATGTCTTTCACTATGCCGCGAGTCAGTTTACCTGTTCGCTGATCATTCTTGAGCACGATATCGACTTCGATTCCCGGAGTCACGTCCTTGCGCTGCTGCCCGTTCATATTTCGCCTCCGTCTAAATGGGTGGTAGTGTCATTTGATTTACACCCACAGTTCATTCTACTATAAAACGCAGCAAAATCGAAATTTTGTTTTAAGAGGGGGCTGGCTGATCAGTTGAGCTCAAGCTCAGATAAGGAGTAACCTTCTCATTTGGTGAAATGTGACACCGAACCGAACCTTGACCCTAGCTTTGAATGTAAAACATACAGTCAAAATCGCAGTTTCTGCTCAAAATTAACTTTTGGCTGCATAACGTACATTCAAAACTCATCGTTATTGCAAAACTAGCCCCACCAGTTACTTTTGCCTGCACGAAATGCAGGCAAAACTCAGAAATCGGCATTGTGGGCGATTTTGAATGTATAAAATACATTCAAAAACCACCAATTAACTGCTCAGCACAAATCCATCCTTCTACCTAGAATAACTACACCAAATGCTGCAATGTTCTCAGTTCAACCTCATAATACAATACACCACGAGCAGTAGGAATTGGTCGGAGCCATCCTTTATCGACTAAAGAACGCAGCCATTTGCAGGCTGTACGATGGTTCACGTCCATTGCGCTCGATACATCGATTGGTCGTATTGGTTTGCCTAGCTGCCAAGCTAGTCGCAGCACCTCTTTCTCAATAACTCGAGCGGGAGTTAGTTTATGCTCTTGCATCAAATGAGGTCCTATCACCATCTGCAGCAGCATTCGGCATACCTCAGGACGCTCTTTTACATCATCGTAAGAGAAATGGATCATCTTCCATCCGAGCCCCGTAAGGAATGCATCTCTTTTCAACGAATAGCTAAACCCTTCACGATCCAAATCCCGGACATGGGACTGGTAACCATCACACTCGATACCTATCCGACCAAACGAAGGTAAGAAAGCAAAATCAAGAAACACCGATTTACGATTCCAGTCGTATACTTCGTACTCAGGGTGCAACTGCTCGAAGCTACCAAAAAGCGGCCACCATACATTGTGGAGGAGTAATCTTTCTGCATGTGCATGCCCCCTCTCCAACCTGCCCTTGCGTTCACCTGATCTTCTGCTTAAATGGTCTTCAATTAATGCGCAATGTGCTGCTTCAAAACTCATCTCAACACTTCCTCCCATCAAATGATTACGGAAACAAAAACACAAAAACGCCCCTCAGCACACTTGCTTTGCTAAGGGACGTTCTTCGTCACTGCATGAATATATTCGTTTATTAACTACTCATCAATCTTCAATACAGCCATGAACGCTTCTTGCGGCACTTCAACGGAGCCGACTTGCTTCATCCGTTTCTTACCTTCCTTCTGCTTCTCTAGCAGCTTACGCTTACGGGAGATGTCACCGCCGTAGCACTTGGCAAGTACGTTCTTGCGCATCGCTTTAACGGTCTCACGGGAGACGATCTTCTGCCCGATAGCAGCTTGGATAGGTACCTCGAACATTTGCCTTGGGATGAGCTCACGAAGCTTCTCACAAATGATGCGTCCGCGGTTATAGGCACGATCACGATGCACGATAAAGGACAGCGCATCGACCTGTTCATTATTAAGCAGAATATCCATCTTCACAAGATTCGATTTGCGATAGCCCGACAATTCATAGTCGAATGAAGCATACCCCTTCGTGCTGGATTTTAACTGATCGAAGAAATCATACACAATCTCGGACAACGGGATGTTGTAGGTCAGTGTTACGCGATTCGTATCCAAATATTCCATGTTTTCGAATTCGCCGCGTTTATTTTGACAAAGCTCCATAATCGCTCCTACATAATCGTTAGGCACGATAACCTTTGCTTTCACATAAGGCTCTTCAACGAAATCGATTCGTTGCTGTTCGGGATAGTTGGATGGATTGTCAATATCAATGACTTCACCATTCGTTAAAGTAACCCGATATATAACGCTTGGCGCAGTCGTAATCAGCGGAATATTAAACTCACGTTCAATCCGCTCCTGAATGATTTCCATATGCAGAAGTCCAAGGAATCCGCAACGGAAACCGAAGCCTAAAGCAGTAGAAGTCTCAGGCTCATACGTTAAGGAAGCATCGTTAAGCTCAAGCTTCTCAAGCGCTTCACGAAGATCATTGTAATCGGTCGTTTCAATCGGATATAGACCGCAAAATACCATCGGATTAATGCGACGATATCCTGGCAATGGTTCAGCAGCAGGGTTCACAACTGTTGTTACAGTATCCCCGACGCGCGTATCCCCTACATTCTTGATCCCTGCAACGATGAAGCCAACGTCACCAACGTTCAGCTCATCAATAATCGTCATCCGCGGCTTGAATGCACCAACCTCAATAACTTCAAACGTTTTGTTCGTCGCCATGAATTTGATTTTGGAACCCGCACGAATAGAACCATCTACTACACGCACGTAAACAATTACACCTTTATACGGATCATAATGAGAGTCGAAAATAAGCGCTTTAAGCGGCTTGGTGTGGTCACCAGTTGGCGGCGGTACCTTCGCGCATACTTGCTCGATAATTTCTTTAATTCCGATCCCCGCTTTAGCAGATGCAAGAACAGCTTCGGATGCATCTAGTCCGATAACATCCTCGATCTCATGCTTAACACGTTCTGGATCTGCACTTGGCAAATCGATCTTGTTAATAACTGGAAGAATCTCAAGGTTATTATCAAGAGCAAGATACACGTTAGCCATCGTCTGTGCTTCAATTCCTTGCGCAGCATCTACGACAAGGAGAGCGCCTTCACATGCTGCAAGACTTCTGGATACCTCATACGTGAAGTCGACATGCCCCGGTGTATCAATTAAATTCAAAATATATTCTTGTCCATCATCTGCGCGATAATCAAGTCTTACCGCTTGCAGTTTAATCGTAATTCCACGTTCACGCTCAAGATCCATCTGATCGAGCACTTGCTCCTGCATTTCACGAGAGGACAATGTCCCTGTATATTCCAATATCCGATCCGCCAACGTCGATTTCCCATGGTCAATATGGGCGATAATTGAGAAGTTGCGAATTTGCTTCTGTCTAGCTTGAATATCCGTCATGCCTTACCCCCACTATCAATACAATAAGCATCATTATAACAGTTGGTGGAAAAGGCTTCAATGTTTACCTTTAAACAAGCTTCATACAAATATATCAAATAGTCCTGAAAAAAGTGAGACGATGAGCTGTGCGACCTTTTTGAGCATATTTCCGATACTATTCCCGATGCTTCCGAACAAGGATGTCTGTTCAGTCTGATTCCGCATCTTCTGGATTTGTTCATAGGAAAGCTTCTCTTCCTTCGCCTTCATCTCGGTCGATTCTTTTCGCTTCTGTGCGGCGAGTTCGTCCTCTTGTTGCTTCTTCTTAGCTGCTGCATCCTTCACGATCTGTTCTTTGTTCATCGGACCATATACCTGCTGGACGCCACTGGAAGCAAGACTTAGACCGAATAGTATACAGAACACGGTAAATATGATGGCGAGTCCAATTTTAAGATAAAATTTACCCATCCGACTCATTACATCCACACTCCTAAATTTATTGCATGGCAGCGTGCGCGTGCAGCAGCCAACTTATCCATTCACCTTCTGCGCTTTGAGAATCACTTCTGAAATGGCGGAGCTAAGCAAATCAACGGTACGATAGCATTCTTCAAGCGTATTGTAAGGTCCACCTACTTCGATCAGAATCGCATGAGGTGAAATCGTCTGATTGTAGACACCATTGCCTTCTTTTTCAGTCTTGGCATAAATCCCTTTGGACAAGCCTGGGGTGCCCTTTTCCAATATCTCATGAATCTGATTAGCGAATGCTTCATTTTTCTTCCAATTTGGATTAGCCGTACCGATGATAAAATAGAGCTGCGCATAATCCTTCCCGTTGATCGTGATAGTAGTCTTCTTACGTGATGAAGAATCACGGTGGATATCAAAATAATATTGCAAATCGCTATTAATTGCTGTCACTTCCTGTAAGGTACGCATCGAATATTTATAAGAATAACTATTATTGAAATTTTGAATAATGCTAGGATAGTTTGCAGTGGAATGAAGCGATTCAACACCCTTGTTCTGCAAGCTTTCAGCTAACCGCTGACCAACTTGCATAATATTAACCTTAGAACTATATGCTAGATTCGGATCTGTAATTCCTTTGTCCTTGAGCTCTGGCAAGAAGGATTCGGTACTATGTGATTGATAGATAAAAGCAATCTTTTGGCTTAGAGCGGATTTATTACCTTCGGAAGGTTTGTCGATTGGCGCAGGAATCGGCTTAGCTTTTTCATCCGCATCCCGCTGAATACCTTCAGCAGCCACACCCGCACCTTCAAATACACTCGCTGGCGGTGTTATATGCAAAGGATCACTCGGATTATCTACTTTACCGGGACGTAATACAGTGGTCTGACCCGTACTTAGCCCTGGAATTTCATGTGTAAGCGCAGACTGAGGATTCTCGGGATTCAAATCAGTCAAAAATCGCACCATAAAATACAAGATGTTTTTAGCAGAAAAAGTAAAATCCATCGAGTCTTGCTTCAATCCAGGCACTTCCATCCCTAACATATCGACGAAGAATTGATTAGATACCGCTGCTGCAAGTCCTTTGAATGAATTAACCGATGGGGTGTCCGATTTACTTTGCAGCATACTGCTTAAGCTGACTATGACGATCACAAGCAATGTACTAATAGAGCCAATGAGCATGAGTTTCCCGAAGGAACCTGCACTCTCTAATGTTTTGCGCATACTATTTAAATTTAGGGTTACCGCTGTTCTTTTCATATGAATACCCTCCTATAACCGTCTACCAATCTATTTATTATTAATCTATGAGAATATTCAATTTAATAGAACTGATTTTAATAGTAAAAAGCACTTGCCCGCGCTTTCCTAAACGCTGAGCAAGTGCTCGTCTTGAGATCAATGTGTATAGGCTGCAACATTATTGACATCAATCGCTTCATGCAAGGCAGCGTTCAATCCACTGGCAATGATGTTCGCGATATCCTCAATAAACTCATCGACTTCCTTCGGCGTAACGAGCAAATCATGTCCAAGCGGTTCAAGGACCTCTTTGACCAGAGATAAACGCTCATTCTCCTGCAACGTATCGAGCATCCCAAGAATTTTCCCCTGGTTGTTCGTACTTTTGCCAAAATGACTCTTCATCATGTCAATGCTGTTGTTCACGATTGTGGACGCATAGACGACAGTTGGTACACCGATTGCAATAACAGGTATTCCTAAAATTTCTTTCGTTAAACCTTTGCGCTTATTGCCGATTCCTGACCCTGGATGGATTCCAATGTCAGCGATTTGAATCGTCGTGTTCACTCGTTCAAGTGCCCTAGAAGCAAGCGCATCAATAGCGATGAGGAGATCAGGCTTCGACTTCTCTACAATCCCTTGTACAATTTCACTGCTCTCAATACCTGTAATCCCGAGCACTCCTGGTGCTACACCACTTACAGGACGATAACCGGGGCTAACTTGATCAGGCATCAATTCAAAAAAATGTCTTGTCACAAGTAAGTTCTCCACAACTAGCGGGCCTAGCGCATCAGGTGTTACATTCCAGTTGCCAAGCCCGACCACAAGCACCTTTGCCATTTTGGAAATGCCCAACTCCGTTAAGAAACGCTCAAACTCCTGGGCAAATTTGGTCGCGACTCGATCCTGCAAGTCTGAATCCTTGCCTCTTAACTCTGGAACTTCAAGCGTGATATATTTGCCAGGCATTTTACCTAATGCAGCAGCACCTTCGGGAGTTAGAATATCAATTTTGGTTACCTTGATTCCTTCATCCTCAGACACGTCTGAATGAACCCCCGGAATTGCGCTACCTCGTTCTTCACTAACCGAATCCCTTGCTTCTAAGGCTAGGTCTGTTCTTACCGCATACATGCTTAAGTCCATATCATTCCCTCTTTTACCGTAACATTCTTGATTATTGTGGGATAAAAGCTAACCGCTTATGCACAAACTCCATTCAATTCCTCGTTATTTCTAATAGGTACATGCTTGATTTTTATAGCGTGCCGTGATAAAATGTTCAAAGTTGTCAACATTCGTAACGTTGATCGATGTGTATCGAAGTAGGAGGTGAACGTCTTGCCAAACATTAAATCCGCTATTAAACGCGTGAAGGTTAGCGATAAGCGCCGTCTGCGCAATGCATCCCAGAAGTCTGCACTACGTACAGCAGTTAAAGCTTTTGAAACAACTGTAGCTACGAATAACGTAGATTCCGCCAAAGAAGCTCTTATTCTTGCTTCTAAGAAACTGGATAAAGCAGCTTCCAAAGGTTTAATCCATAAAAATGCCGCTAACCGCAAGAAATCGCGTCTAGCTAAAAAGCTTAACGCACTACAAGCGTAATTTTAGATTACAAATTAGCAAAGTCTGGACCAATTGGTCCAGACTTTTTTCGTATTATATACTATTGAATCGGGTCATATCCTTATATCCTAATTTCCGATATCCCATATAGATAAGGGCGAAGTGCCTTCGGAATATTGATCGAGCCATCCTCACGCTGATGGTTTTCTAATAATGGAATTAATATGCGCGGAGTAGCTACAGCTGTATTATTGAGCGTGCAGCAATATTGAAGCTTACCCTCTTCATCGCGATAACGAATGTTCGAGCGTCTAGCTTGGAAATCAAGGACATTCGACGCCGAATGCGTCTCGCCATACGCCCCTCTGCTAGGCATCCACGTTTCGATATCATACTGCTTATAATTCTTCTGACTTAAGTCCCCCGTACATACAGCTACAACCCGATAAGGAAGCTCAAGCAGCTGGAGAATATCCTCTGCATTCTGCGTCATTTCCTGCAAGATGCGATCCGATACAACTTCATCATTTTTGCACAGAACGACCTGTTCGACCTTAGCAAATTGATGCACACGATATAATCCCCGTACATCTCGTCCAGCCGATCCAATCTCACTGCGGAAACAATTTGATACACCGGCTAATCTGATAGGCTCCTCTACATCGATAATTTCATCCGAGTAATAAGCAACTAGCGGAGCCTCTGATGTTCCAACCAAATACTTGCCTTCATCTTGAATTTCGAACGCCTGATCCTTTCCGAGTGGGAAGAAACCTGTATTCACTAATGCATCTTCGCGTACTATGACGGGTACGTCCAGCATTTGATAACCACGAGGCACCAATAGGTCAATGGCAAGCTGCTGTACCGCACGATGCAGGTGTAATCCCCAGCCCTTCAAGAAATAATTCCGCATACCGGCTACTTTGACTCCCCGGGCTAGATCGAATAACTGATGCTTCTCACCAAGCGCAATATGATCAAGCGGTTCATAATCAAAAACGGGAATGTCTCCATGTTTTCTTATTTCTACATTATCAGCATCCGATTGCCCCATAGGCGTATCTGCCGAAATTCGATTCGGAATCAATTGCATGATCTGGTCAAATTCTTCATCCATTGCGCGCAACTTCACTTCTAGATCCCCAAGTTCTGCATTAACCGTCCTTACCGCTTCCTTCGTCTCATTCGCGAGCTCTTGCTTCGCCTGTTGAACATATCCCGCTATTTGTGCCGAATAGTCATTACGCGCTTTGCGAAGGCTCTCTACCTGTATCCGTAGGCTCCTACGTGCTTGATCCAATTCGATCCACCGATCTAGATTAACCTGAATTCCTTTAAGCTGAGCTACTTTCCGCAACTCTTCAATATGCTCACGAATATAATTTACATCCAACATCTTCTATCTACCCCTTTCGAATATGAAACCATAAAAACACAAAAAGCGCCCTTCGTCTGTTGGGACGAGGAGCGCTTATTAGTCTCGCGGTGCCACCCAATTTGGCTGAAGCAATAGAATGCTTAGCCCACTTTGGTTCTACTGTAACGGGTAGATCCCGTTCTACTTAGGGAACTTAAGTAAGTTCTGGTCGTAGATACTTCCGAGTTGGATGCTCTTCATTAGCATAATGTCGATGTGTAATTGTTGAAATTTATTATATGACATCTAACATAAGAATACAACCTGTTAATTCACACCAATAGAAATTAGCTCTTAACATGCTTCGATGTCTTAACGTTGCTGACCTTCGGCAAGCTTCATTAAGAATAACTCCAATCCTAGCACCTTATCGATTTGCCCACTTTTCATTTGATAGTCAAGATCAGCAAGCATCGCGATTATCGTAGTCAAATAGCCTGCTTCAAAAGAACGAGCTTGTCCTTCTGCGATCTTGACTGCATAAGGATGTAGTCCGATCTGTGAGGCAATCTGACTTTGTGAATAGCCTTGTTTCGTTAATTCCTTCACCTGCAGCATAATACGGAACTGTCTTGCGATCAGCATCATTATTTTAATCGGCTCTTCTTTGTGCTTAAGCAGCTCTTCAAGCAACAAAAATGCTCGTTCAATCCGAAGCTTGGCTACTTCTTCTACAAGCATAAAAACACTTTGTTCACTGCTACGCGCTACAAGCTTATCGATTAATTCAATCGTCGCCGTACCGCTATTCTGCAAATATAAGGACAGCTTCTCAATTTCAGTAGATAATTGCTGGAGATTAGCACCAATGTTCATAATCAACTGTTCAACTGCACCTGCTTCGAATGTGAAGCCTGCTTTAGTCGCTGCTTTAACAACCCAAGTATGCAATTCCTCTGGCCCAAGCAGTGGAAAAGGCACCAGGGCATCCAGCGCTTTAATCTTCTTGACGATGGTCTTGCGCTCATCCAGCTTCTCAGCATCAACTGTGAAAATAATGACCGAATATTCAGCAGGAGCTTTTAAATACTCCACCAGCTTATCTAAATCATGGTCAGCTTTGCCTGTGTCTTTGGCCCCTGTCAGAAACAAGGCATTATGAGCAAAAATCAGCTTATGCGGCACCATGAATGGAGGTGTCTCTGCATCTTCGATCACAGCTTCTATGCTCGTTTCTTTGAGATCAAATTTACTGATCGCAAACTCTTTATACTCAGGTTCAATTAATTGATCAGCTACGTAATCAATGAATTGCTGCATCAAATATTTCTCTTGTCCATAACAAACATATAGCGGAAGTAGATGACCTGCTCCCACATCTTTAGCTGCCTTGCGGTAATCCATAGGATTTTTTCACTCCTTATCAGCTCTATCTTACCAACGCAAAGGGGACTACGTCAAAACCTAATCAATAGGTAAGCCGTAGACCCCTCATGCGTTTGGAGCTCCGCAAACTGGATACCGATGTTGTTCAAAGAAGCATCTATTTAAACACTTGTATAAGGCTCTAGAAACCTTATACATAGCGATAGTAATGCTTCACACGGTTATCTTAACCGTGTCTTTGTTACAACATATGCAGAACACTCTATTTGGTGCTTATTTAATTAATTGTTCTGTTTTGAGTACAACATCAATCACATATCCATGTACTTTCTGATTGTCGATCACTTCATAATATAAGCGATTGTTCTCAACCCATACAATCGAGCTAATCTCTTCGGTATCAGACCACTGGCGAAGCGAGGTAAATACAAGCTCATTCTTCGCTGCTGTCGAAATCGTTAATTTGCCGTCCTTCACTTCAGCGACATACTCTGCATTCGCTGTTCTTAGATCGCGGTTGGCCAAATAATTCTCACCAGTCACCTTAAAGGTCATCTGATGACCAATAAGACCTTTAGTTCCGGAGTCCTCACTCAAGCCTTCGTAAGTACCTGACTCCAAAGAGTCGATCGATTGCTCGCTCCCCCCATTTGAAGCATCGGATGGTTCTATTCCGCCATGAGAACCTTGTTCCTTTGGCGTTTCATTGACAGCTGATCTCTTGTCTGTCTGCGTGTTCTTACTTTGATGCGTAAGAGCAGATACCTCAGGTTCTTTGGGGCTTGGAGCCGGCACTAGTCCATCATCTGGGTTAGTCCTGGTCGATGGCTTATCTAGCTTGTCTTCAACCGCTGAAGGTGAATCAGTCGCTGATTCTTGACCTCTTGTTGACATTGGGCTAGAAGCTTGGTTACTAGTCGTATCTGTAACAGGTGGCTCTGCAGCATCGCTTACAGGAGCTGAAAGACTATTAACTGTTTCTGGATTGAACGACGGTGTGCTGCCATTCATAATGAAGAACATGACAGCGCATGCTGCAATCGCAACTGAACCAGTAACTTTCCACGATATATTCGTAAAGAAACGACGTGTTCGCGTATTATTGTAAGGCTGATCAGCAGAATCTGTATGAACGATAGCAGCACTTTCTTCACGTTCACTCTGCTGCTGACGATCGATCTCCGCTAACTTAGGCAATATCGTATCAACGACACTGTATCTAGGCTTTACTTCTGGCAGCTGTTCCAGTTCAGCAGATAGGAGCTTAAGCTTCTTAAACGTTGAAGCACATTGTCCGCATGTACGAACATGAGTCACCAACTGAAGCTCTTCTTCCTCTGTTAAATCATGGTCAACGTACCTCTGCATCAGCTCTATCATTAGCTTACAATTCATTACCGAACACCTCCTTTCTGATATTCTTGCAGAAGACTTTGAAGTTGCTGCCTTGCCCTGAATAAATACGATTTGACCGTATTAAGCGGCAGGCCTAGGCTTTCAGCAATTTCGTTATAGGAAAAATCCTGCAAATATCGGAGTACAATCACAGTACGATGATGCTCTGGGAGCTTATCTATAGCTTCTCGAACGTCTTTTGCTAAGTACATCGTCATAACCTCTTCTTCCACATCCTGGTTGTAAGTTAAGTAGGGATCACTTTCTTCGATGGAAATAGTCGGTTTATTTTTACGAAACTTGTCGATACAAATGTTGGTCACAATACGCTGTACCCAGGTTTTAAAAAGCGCTTTCTCCTCATATGAGCCGATCTTGGTATAAATACGTATAAGTGCTTCCTGTGTAGCATCGAGTGCATCCTGCTCATTATTCAGCACATAATAAGCAGTACGGTAGACATGAGTTTCGATATCTCGCAACAGGGTTATAAGAGCCTCACGATCTCCTGATTGTGCCGCTCTTACTAATTCCGCCGCAACCACTAGGGACTCTCCCCCTCTCCCGTTATCCTTATAGACGGACTTTCCTTCTAAAAGGTTGCTAAGTTAAATTAATTTATGTATCTTTCCTTTTGTAGGATAGCAAAAAAAACGATAAACCACAAAAAAATATGAGCAGTTCGCCCTTTTTTGCTAATTATTACTAATTAGTTTGGCTTTCCACTCTATTGTACCATGTTTAACGATGCTCTGTATTTCTCCATATAAATCAGTGCGCAAAATTTGCGTATTCGCTGCCTCAAGCTTCTCTAAAGTTGTCGCAGATGGATGTTTATATATATTATTAACCCCAACCGAAATAACTCCTACCTGAGGTTGCCACCATTTGAGCCATTCAGGTGAAGTAGAAGTTTTAGACCCATGATGGGCAACTTTAAGAACATCGATTGCTACCTTGGGCAAAGCGACATCCGCAAGCAATTCTTTTTCTGAAGGTGCTTCCATATCCCCTGTAAAAAGAAAATGCATTCCGTCCATCTCTAGCAAGAAAACGACGGAGCTATTATTCTGGTTTTTCTCCATTCGTATGCCTGTTGTTGGCATGTCGGGTAATAGAATATGAATCTTTGTTTTATCATCTATTACATATTGTTGACCTTTACTAGCAGCAAGCATAGGGATTTGCTTGTTAAGTACATTGCCAAATAAAGCTGTGTTGCTCGCATTCTGCTTTAAAGTCCCATTGAACAAAAAGCTGCGTACAGGGATCTGATTAATGATCGCTTTGAGCCCTCCACTATGATCTTCATCCTGATGAGTCAGAATGAGCAGATCGATTTGATGAACACCACGCTTCTTGAGCAGAGGGACGACAAGCTTACGACCAACCTCATACGGATCATTGCGTGCTCGCCACCCATCTCCTTCCTTCGTAAATCGCACAGTTCCTCCTCCATCGACCATGATGTGCTTACCTGAAGGCGTACGTATTAGAATCGCATCCCCCTGCCCAACATCAATAAATTGCACAGAACCATAACTGCTCCATCTGTCAGGTGTATATCCCACATACAGCAACATGGCAAAACAGAGCAGAGCTAGTGCAGCGCCACATTTGGCTAATAAGACATAATGATTAGCCCTGCCAACCGTCAGTACAGCAACTCCAGGATCTAAACCTCTACTGTAGGTTCGGATTGCCTGAGCAAAAATATAAATCAGCATGAGCAGTCCAAAGTAAATGCCTATCCACATCAGATTCGGTGAAGGCCATATTAATTGCCCCTTCCAAACTTGCATAAAATCCATCACAAAGAAGCAGCCCGCATTTACCCAGCCAACCACTTCTCCAATCCATTGACCTGCTGTTACCCAAATAAAGTCAACTAGCAGGGCTAATAGACCAACTGGATATACAATCATCGAGAAAACGGGGATAAGCAGCATATTCGCAATAGGCGACAATAATGAAAATTGGTTAAAATAGTAAATGGATAATGGAAAGGAAACTAACGTAGAGACAAGATTGACGGATATTGAACTTGTTATCCAGGGTTTCATCGTTGGCAGCAATTCGTTAACGCGAGGAACACCCCAAATCAAGCCAGCCGTTACGATAAAAGAGAGTTGGAACGATATATTGTGAATATAGTAAGGCTCCCATACAAGTAAGCCTATAGCAACCAGACAAAGGATATACAACGTATCTTTGCCCCATCTTTGGCGAGTTGCCCATAATGCAATCATAGCCATTGCTCCAGCACGGATAACGGATGGAGAGGCACCTGTCAGCAGAACGTACAAGGGCAACAAGCACATGGAGACGAGCAAATAGGTCTCGCGAGTCAGTCTTAGGCGCTTCATGATCCACATCAAAGCGCCGATAAAAACCGTCACATGAAGACCACTGATGGCGATAATGTGTGTAAGCCCGAGCGCGGAGAACTGATCGAAGAGCTCAGGGTCCATCTCATCTCTCATGCCGATGAGAATGCCTTTCATGAATGGGGCGTAATCCGCAGGAAAGACCCGATCGATGCGCGATGATAGCGCATCGCGAAGCTCATCCGTCCAGCGCAGCAGCTGGACGGGGCGCAGCTGCCAAGGAATCGACTCCTGCTTCGCGGTGTCGATTCCTTTGGCTGAGAGCAGCAAGTGAATACGCTGCTCGTGCAAGTATCGGCGGTAATCGAAACCGCCGAAGTTGCGTGCCGCTGAAGGGCGCTCCAAAGTCGCCTTCAGCGTTAAGCTATCCCCGCGTTGCCAGCCGCGGGCAACGTCCTGCTCAGATTGCTTCTGCAATTTCAGTGAGATTTGCATCTTCTCACTTAATGTCTGCATGCCTTCGCCAGCAGCAGGTAATAGATGCTCTACCTGGAGAACAAAGGAAACGCGATCCCCATCAACCGCAACGGGTGAGGCAATCATCCCTTGCACAACAACCTCTTGATCGATCCAGCCGTTAATTATAGCTAACTGCTCCATATCGGATGTATTCGCCTTATCATTTGCCTGATAGTAACCCATTGCAACAATAACTACTAGAACAAGACCTATTATCGATCGTTTCGGTATTCGAAGAATATATACAAGAACTATACATAAGGCTGCTATAGCTGAAGTAATGTAATTGAACCAGCTTAGCTGCAAATAAATCTGAATGCCATATCCCAATACCCAAGCAGCAGCAATCCATACCAGATTCATACCTATTACTCCTCCCCTATTCTTACTCCCAAGCGACAAACAAAAAACACCTCGCTTACGAGCCGCCAATCACTGGCAAGGTCGTAAACGAGGTGCTTCCTCACATACTATATTCATCGTAATGATTAATTCGTAACATCCATAACAGTGCCTACTGGTGGTTCATAGGCAGTAATTTGTCTGAACTTTATCCCGCGCATGCTCATCAGATTCGTTACCTTGTCGCTATCTTTCGGATAACCGCGATGATACACGATCTCGATGACGCCTGAGTTGGCAAGCATGTTCGCACATGTCCAACAAGGCTGATCAGTTACATAAACAACAGAACCTTCTCGATCATCTCTGTCTGTGAATAGCAGCAGATTCTGCTCGGCATGGATCGTGCGAATGCAGCGCTGCTTGCGATTCATCTGTTCTGTGCCATCCTCTGTGATATGTACCTCATATTCCTCTACGAGCATACATCCTGCTTCCGTACAATCTGGCACCCCCATCGGCGCTCCATTATAAGCGGTACCAAGCAGTTTCTTCCCTTTGACGAGAACAGCCCCTACACGCCTTCTATTGCATTGTGAACGTGTGGCTGCCATATAGGCAATATCCATGAAATATGTGTCCCAATTCTTGCGAGCTGTCATAACTTATCACCTATCCTATCTCGTATCTTAATTAATGGCTCAACACTAAGATTAGTTTTTAACATCTGGTAGTGCCGCTGCGAGGACGGATCATTCTTACGATCGCTGTTGTCACCAAATTTCTTGATCTGATAAGCCATTAGAGGGTAGAAATTCGCTGACAAAGGCGAACGCTAACGCTTCTCCAGAACGATCCGTCCTCTCCGCTCCATTCGCTATTTTGTCTAGCACTGATTATTGTTCTGAGCCTTATTTATTCTCTCATATTTAGCTGTAGGTTGAAAGCATAAGGTTATTTGGAGGATGAGGATACATAGACACTTGAACGCAGCTTCTCGAAAATTTTGGGTCCAATCCCTTTCACATTCATTAAATCTTCGATAGAACTGAATCCTGACTTCTTCTCGCGGTACTTAATAATTTCCTTTGCTTTGCTCGGACCTATACCCGGGAGTGTAACTAACTGTTCTGCTGACGCCGTGTTCAAATCTACTTTGTCCGAGTCCATGTTAGTGGTGCTGCTTGACTTTGAGCCTACATTTTCTGCAGGAGCTGGCGCCGCGCCAGGTAAGGAGTTGCCACCTGAATTCGCTCCAGCCGTCTCACCTGGACTGGCCTCAGATGCAGCAGTCTCATTAACTGATGAATTGGATGACGCGCTTGCCGCTGGATCAGGCGTAGCGCTCGATGTGGAGGTTGAAGCCGCCTGTTTCGAGTTTCCCCCTCCATTTTTAACATTAGACTGCTCACTGAGCAATTGTTCCATCGATTCGTTAAGAAGCGTAATATTCCCCCCAATTGGTGTTGTTCGGCTAAAAATGACCATCAATAGGACAACAAGTCCCAAAATCACTCCTGTCATGATCAGATAGAGAACCAGCCTGTTGTTTATTCGTAACAAAGACATTCCTCCTAATTATTCCATTTTTATAAAGCATGATGGCATCCTCTCTTTCATATACATTAATGAATGTTCCTGAAGCAGGAGGCGATCATGATGAAAATAGGATTCATCGGAACGGGTAGTATGGGCAGCATCTTGATCGATGCGTTCATTCATTCGGGTGCGCTATTACCTACAGATATGGTCATAAGCAACCGTACGATTGATAAAGCTAAACAGCTAGCTGATAAACATACAGGCCTCGAAGTGGCAAAATCCAACATTGAGGTTATGCTTAAATGTGATCTTATCTTTCTATGTGTAAAACCGAAGGAATATAAAAATGTAATCGACGAGATTCGGACAATCTCACTCGATTCCCAAATTATCGTCTCCATTACATCAGCCGTATTGATTGAACATCTGGAAGAATGGCTGCCATGTAAAATTGCAAAAGTAATCCCAAGTATAACGAACTATGTACGAAGTGGTGCGACCTTGTGTATGTATAGTGAACGAATGCTGGAAGAGGATGTGCGAGTAATTGAAGACTTGCTTGCTTATATTTCCAAGCCGTTAAGAGTAGATGAGGCATATACGAGAATATGTTCAGATATATCGAGCTGTGGGCCAGCGTTTATGGCTTTTTTCCTGCAAAAATTTATTGATGCTGCCATTCTGAAAACAGGTATTTCAAGAGAGCTAGCGACTGAACTTGCATCTGAAATGCTATATGGAACGGGTATGCTGCTTACTTCTGGCGGAATGGATCCGACCACACTACAGCAAAAAGTGTCTGTACCTGGAGGTATTACAGCTGAAGGATTAAGCATGATGGAGAACGAGCTGGACGGAATGTTCATCGAGCTCGTTCATACCACTCACGCTAAATACGAGGAAGAATTAGCTAAGGTGAAATCCTTATTTTAAATTAATTTGCTACGATGTTAACGAGCTTGCCTTTGACAACAATCACTTTACGAACTGTTTTGCCAGCAGTTGCTTCTTTCACTTTATCCAAGTTATGAGCAAGCTCTTGCATAGCTTCTTCATTCGTATCCGCAGCGATCATGACACGTTCAATGATTTTACCATTAACTTGAACGACGATCTCTACTTCGTTGTCAACGGTGTACGCTTCTTCATACGTAGGCCAAGCTTCATAAGTAATCGACTCTGTACCGCCAAGTTTCTCCCATAGCTCTTCAGCAATATGAGGAACAATTGGAGATAGCATCTGAACAAAATGTCTCATCGCCTGGATTGGTAGCTGCTCAGTCTTATAGGCTTCATTAACAAAAATCATCATTTGAGAAATCGCTGTGTTAAACCGTAGAGTTTCAATGTCTTCGGTTATTTTTTTGATCGTACGGTGCCATACACGCTTGAACGCCTCTCCGCCTGCATGCTCATCATTCACAATCTTGGCATTAAGCTTGCCTGTGGACTCATCCACAAATAGACGCCAGATACGAGCCAAGAAGCGATAAGCTCCTTCTACACCATTGGTATTCCAAGGCTTCGTTGCTTCAAGAGGACCCATGAACATTTCATATAGACGAAGCGTATCTCCACCATATTCATTCACAATATCGTCTGGGTTAACAACGTTGCCGCGGGATTTACTCATTTTCTCCATGTTCTCACCAAGGATCATCCCTTGATTAACTAGCCTGTGGAACGGTTCTTTGGTTGCAACAACCCCTAGATCATAAAGCACTTTGTGCCAGAAACGTGCATATAGCAAGTGAAGCACTGCATGCTCTACCCCACCAATGTAAAGGTCAACTGGCAACCATTTCTTCTGCAGCT
Source organism: Paenibacillus albiflavus (assembly GCF_004344915.1). Classification (GTDB taxonomy): domain Bacteria; phylum Bacillota; class Bacilli; order Paenibacillales; family NBRC-103111; genus Paenibacillus_AM; species Paenibacillus_AM albiflavus. The sequence continues at coordinate 46,298 of NZ_SKFG01000010.1, forward strand.
CAGGTGAGCATAATGCTTCATCGTTATGTGGATCGATATAGCGCAGGTAGTACCAGCAGCTTCCTGCCCACTGAGGCATTGTGTTTGTCTCACGGCGTGCTTTCATTCCTGTCTCAGGATCAATGGTATTCACCCACTCAGATACGTTCGCAAGCGGTGATTCACCTGTTCCTGATGGCGTAATGGAATCAACTTCTGGTAAAATCAGCGGCAGTTGATCCACAGGCACTGGCTTCATGGTGCCATCTTCTAGATGAAGAATAGGAATAGGCTCACCCCAATAGCGTTGACGAGAGAATAACCAATCACGTAAGCGGTAGGTAACTTTACCCATACCTATACCTTCTTGTTCTAACCACTGAATCATCTTCGCGATCGCTTCTTCATTATGAAGACCGTTAAGCAGACCCGAGTTCACATGCTCGCCATCTCCAGCGTAAGCTTCCTTCGTAACGTCTCCGCCTTGAACAACTTCGATGATCTCGATACCAAATTGCTTTGCAAATTCCCAGTCTCGCTCATCATGACCTGGGACAGCCATAATTGCACCTGTACCATAACCTGCAAGCACATAATCTGCAATCCAGATCGGCATCTTTGCACCATTCACAGGGTTAACGGCATATGCGCCAGTGAATACCCCTGTTTTCTCCTTAGCAAGGTCAGTACGCTCAAGATCGCTCTTATGAGAAGCTTTCTCTTGATACTGCTTAACTGCTTCTGCTTGCTCCGTTGTTGTGATCTTAGCAACAAGCTCGTGCTCAGGAGCAAGTACACAGTAGGTAGCACCGAATAAGGTATCTGGCCTTGTTGTGAATACAACTAGCTCATCTCCAGCAAATCCATCAATTGCAAATCTGACTTCTGCACCCTTGGATTTACCGATCCAATTGCGCTGCATATCCTTAATGCTTTCAGGCCAATCCAACTCTTCAAGGTCCTCAAGCAAACGCTCAGCATACGCCGTAATTTTGAGTACCCATTGACGCATAGGTTTACGAATAACTGGGTGCCCACCGCGTTCACTAAGACCATCGATAACTTCCTCATTCGCAAGTACAGTACCTAATGCTGGACACCAGTTCACAGGCACTTCATCTACAAACGCAAGTCCTTTATTATACAACTGGATAAAAATCCATTGTGTCCATTTGTAATATTCAGGATCAGTCGTTGAAATCTCACGATCCCAGTCATAGGAGAAACCAAGCGATTTCACTTGGCGACGGAATGTATTCACATTCTTAACCGTAATATCGCGCGGATGCCCACCAGTTTGAATCGCGTACTGCTCTGCAGGCAAACCAAACGCATCCCAACCCATTGGATGAAGTACGTTATATCCACGCATACGCTTGTATCGTGAAATGATATCATTTGCTGTATAACCCTCTGGATGACCTACGTGAAGTCCTGCTCCAGATGGATATGGAAACATATCTAGCGCATAAAATTTTGGTTTGCTGTCGTCATCCAATACTTTAAATGTCTTATTGTCATCCCAATGTTTTTGCCATTTGGGTTCCGATTCAATCGGATTATAGCCATGCTGTTCTCTGTTCATGTTTTTATTCCTCCTACAAGCAGTCATTTCATTCGCAATTAAAAACCAAAAAACCTCCCGCCCGCTAGCTTATCGCTAGGGACGAGAGGTTAGATTCCCGTGGTACCACCCTAGTTAACACAAGGCATGCTTTGCCAGTGTTCACTTTGACTCCCTTAACGCGGGATAAACGATCAGGCTATGCTGTTACAGCATTCACCCTCAAGCTCCAAGGCGAGTTCACATGGATCGTCTATTGGCTTGCACCAACCGCCAACTCTCTAATAAATACGATTACCTGCTACTATTCCTCATCACAGCCCATTATAATACAATTTCTTATGATTATATGTAATCCTCATGCAACCTGTCAAGCCTACATTTTACGTGCTGCAAAAAAGATTCGCATCGATTCATCATTCGGCGACTCGTTCGTAAAATCAGCCATTATCCTGATTTCTGAGAACCCTACTTGTACAAGTAGATCATGCAGCCAGGCAATCTCATAAGCTCGCTGAACATGTTGTTCTTCAATTTTGTGATATGCGCCATTTGTTTGCTGCACAAAAATCGAGAGGTTATGCTCAATCTCCATCCGTTCCTCATCCAGCTCACTAGTCCATATATAAGAAACATCCTCTTCATCCAAGACAAAAGGCTGTTCTTCCGCATAGCTTCGAAATACTGCTGGCGCATGAACATCAAACAGAAATAATCCATTCCTTGCAAGTCCGTGATAGACTTGTTCAAATGCTGCTTCAATATCTGCTTCTTCCAGAAGGTAATTCATGCAATCACAGAATGAAACAACTAGATCGACTGACTCCGGCAGCTCCCAATTGCGCAGATCACCTTGCATCCACATGAGACTAGCCCCTGCTGGCAGCTTTACTCCTTCTGACTTGTCGTGTGCAATGGCTAGCATATCGTCAGATAGGTCTAACCCATACACTTTCATACCAGACTTAGCCAAAGGAATCGTTATTGCACCTGTGCCACAGCCCAAATCAATTGCTGTTTTAGGAGCTAGACCATAATCGCGATAACGGTCTTCAGTCCACTTGACCCAATCTGAATAAGGCATTTCGGACATCAGCCGATCATAAGCATAGGCAAATTGTTCGTATGCCACGGGCTCTCTCCACCTTATAAATTAACTGAACTATTCTTGCTTCGTTTTATTCACTAAATAAGTCCAATTCTCACGCTGCTCGATTAACCCTTCTTTCATCAGCTTGCCAAGCGCACGTTTAAAGGCAGATTTACTTAGCCCGAATCGAGTTTGAATAATATCGGCAGGCGTTGAATCCGAATAAGGCATTCCTCCGTCAGGACGTTCTTGCAACAGCTTCAGAATAATATCTGCATCTTCAACTCTTCCGACCTGCTTAAGTTGTCTCATCGCTAAATTCACACGTCCATCCTCTTCTCGAACGAACGCAATTCTCACTTTAACCCGTTCTCCCAAGCGAAGCGGCTTTACGCGTTCTGCAGCTGGAATAAGCCCGATTATCCCAAAACCAATGACACCAGCATCGCATACGACAAAAGTACCCATTTGCAGTGGTTTGTATACTGTAGCTTCAACCCAATTATTTTTCCAAGACTCAGGTGCGCGAATACAACGTGCAGAAAGTTCCTCTTCACGTGCAGCACGAGCGATCAATCGACCTGACTTGTCTGTATTCATTGTAACAAATACATGATCGCCGATCTCAGGACGAAGCTCCTTTTTCTCAGGCAGCTCGCGAATAGGGAGTAATAAGTTACGCCCTAGTCCCATTTCGAGGAAAACACCAAGTCGTGGATGAATATCAACGACTTCCAGCTTTGCAAGATCACCAAGCTGTAACAGCGGTTGCTTCATTGTCGCCATCATCCTATCATACGTATCATGATAAATAAACACATCGACATGATCGCCTGGCTTGATTGTACCAACCACTTCGCTATAATGCAGCAGCACATCCTGCACACCATTGCTTAAGAAATAGCCATTAGGCGGCACTTCACGTGCGACTTCAAGCGTAATGATCGTACCAGCTTGAAAGCTGTTTTCAGCCGATTGCTCATTCCGATCACGATCACGATCACGCTCTTGATTACGACGATCATAGCTATCCCTTCTACCATACGAATCGGAATTCGATCTTGAATTCGATCTTTCTGAATTGTCATAAGAGCGATTACGATTGCTTTTGAACTCTGCATTTAATGATCTAGGACTGGATGTACCTGATCTATCGCGATCACGACTGCCATTCCCGTTTCTTGAAGGACCAAAGCCATCAGGTCTCCGATCTTTCATATGGCGATCACTGAACCCTTGTGAATTATCATTGTCTTTTCTCATATATGCTCCACTAATTTGGCATCAGACCAAATCCGCTCAATATTGTAGTATTCCCGATCATCCCGATGGAAAACATGCAGCACAACATCGCCTAAATCAAGCAGCACCCAGCGAAGTGTATCTGTTCCTTCAAGACCTCTAACGTGAACTTGATGCTCATGTGCTCGTTTACGCGCTTCTGCCGCGATTGCTTGCACTTGTGTTTCTGAATTACCATGACAAATAATAAAATAATCAGCAATTAATGAAACCTCAGATACATCAAGTGTTACGACATCGTAAGCTTTCTTATCTTGAACTGCATCAACAATTAATTTCATAATGGCATTTGGTGTAAGGCTCATTCTATTACCTCCTGCTGTTTTAGCTTGATTTCCTTTATAAGATCATTGCGTGTTAATACGGTTAATGGATAAATAATTTGCTTTTTCTCTATTAAAAATTGAATTGTTCCATCAAATCCAGCAATCAACGCTTCCTCCAAGCTGTGTTCCGCAAGCTCACGCATGTGAACAACGCCGGGAAAATCACGTCCGGGTTCAATATAATCCGCCAAGCAGACCACTTTATCAAGCAGTGTCATATGTTCACGTCCAGATGTATGGTAGCGAATGGCATCCAGAATTTCTGGATCTGTAACTTCACAGTCTCTAGCGGCTACATACGCACCAGCATGCGCATGCCACAACTGCTTATCATAGTCCAGAATATCAAGCCATTCTCCGCTCTCACGAATCGCTTCAGCCTGCTGCTCGACCGGCCAATGCTTGCACATGTCATGCAGCGTAGCTGCAATCAGAGCTTTATTCACATCCGCGCCAAATCGCAAAGCGAGCTTCTCAGCTGTTTGCATGACACCGAGCGTATGATTCCAGCGTTTGGCTGGCATCTGCTGCTGTACCTTGATTACCATGTCCTTATGATTCATATAGCTTTCTCTCCCTGATATAAGCTTCTACAGCCTTTGGCACACAATACCGAATCGACAGTCCTTCCAGACATCTTTCACGTATATAAGTTGATGAAATATGAAAAGATGGCATTTCAGTCATCGTTACAGCCTTAGCGATTAAAGGAGGAAGCTCCGATAAATCAACTGTATATCCAGGTCTATTTAGGCCTATGAACTGGACGAATTGCACCATTTCTTCAATCCGAACCCATTTAGGCAAAAACTGCACCATATCTCCGCCGATAATGTAATAAAATTCGTGATCTGGATACTTCACCCTTAATTCCGTCATCGTTTCTATACTGTAGGAGACGCCGCCTTTACGTAACTCGTAATCAAATGGGTGAAAAAACGGATTGTCCTCCACTGCCAGCCGCACCATTTCGAGACGTTCTTCTGGCGTTGCCTTTGGTGCATTCGATTTATGTGGGGGCACAAAGGTTGGCATAAACCATACCTCGTCAAGCTCACAACTCGTCCGAACGCTTTCTGCCGCGATTAAATGACCCAAATGAATCGGATCAAATGTCCCGCCCATGATTCCAATCCGCATAAGTCACCACCTTCTGCTGTCCCCTTGTGTAGCTTAGTTTGTCCGTAGATCCTTTTTGCGCGCTGTGAAAATATCGCTATTTACGGCAATTCAATCCGTTTGTGGTCTTTGGATTCCTTATACAATACAATGGTTTTGCCAATTACTTGAACAAGCTCCGCTCCCGCTCCTTCAGCAATTGCAGCAGCAACTTCGTCGCGATCATCGGAATTGTTGTTTAGAATCGATACTTTGATCAATTCACGAGTCTCAATTGCTTCAACGACGTGTTGAATTAAATGATCATTTACGCCGCCTTTACCTACTTGAAAAATGGGCGTTAAATGATGCGCTTCTGCGCGTAAAAATCTTTTTTGCTTGCCTGTTAACATCTTAAGTTCCCTCTATTCTGCTTTCTGTTTTAGAATGATTAGCTGTTGATCTGAGCTACAATCCGCTGCAGGTACGGATCATTCTTCCGATCGCTGTTGTATCCAAATTTCCTGATTAGTTTAACCATTTAAAGGTGGAAATTCGGCTACAAAGGCGACCGCTATCGCTTCTCCAGAACGATTCCGTTCCTTTCGCTTTTTAAGCTCGTTTCTCAAAGGCTAATCATTAAATTGTTTGATTAAATGACTCCAGCACGACCTCGCGCATTGCGTCGGTTGGGGCAGGCTGCCCTGTCCATAACTCAAAAGCATATGCGCCTTGGTAAATGAACATGCCAAGACCGCCATGTGCTGTTGCGCCTGCGAGTGCGGCCTCGCGAAGCAGTCTTGTTTCCTGCGGATTATAGATTAGATCGCTGACAATCAAACGATTATGGAGAAGCTCCGCAGGCAGTGGGGTTTCGTCCACATTAGGCGACATGCCGACGGAAGTCGTGTTCACGACGATGTCTACCTCTCGCATAATGTCCCCGACATCCGCAGTTCTGAGTCCTACCGCGGATGTATACTCGCCGATCAGATCGGCGAGTTCAACCGCACGTTCTAGCGTGCGGTTGGCGATGTAGATGCGCGAGACGCCCTCGCGGGCAAGCGCATAAGCGACTCCGCGCGCGGCACCGCCCGCGCCGAGCATCAACACTCGGGCGCCTGCAAGGCTCGCGCCCGTCTCGTTCTTCAGGGATCGGACATACCCGATCCCGTCGGTGTTATAGCCGATGAGGCGACCGCCCTTGTTCACAATGGTGTTCACAGCACCAGCGACGCGGGCTCCCTCATCGATCTCATCCAAATACCGCATAACTTCGATCTTATGCGGTATCGTTACATTCGCGCCGCCAAGCCCGAGTGCGCGAATGCCTTGCACCGCCGCAGACAAATCCTGCGGCTCAACACGAAATGCCGCATATGCGGCATTGATTCCCATCTCCCGAAATGCTCTCCCAATCATGATTGGCGAACGGGAATGACGAATCGGATCACCCAGCACCCCATACAGGACGGTATCGCTATTGATCCCTTGCTGGTTCAGCTGCTTACCCATTCAGATTCCCCCATGTAACTCTGCAGAGTTAACACTCTTAAATCAAGCTATCTCTGACAACAACCTTAATACCCTTAGGAGCGTGAATCGTTATTTCTGCTCCTGCGTTACTGTTAACCTTAATCCAGCCAAGACCTGAGATCACAACATCCTGCTGCTTACCCCTTGGGATCGTGAAGGAATGCTTCGCAAACGGAGGCAGTTTATCGATATCATCCAGTACTGGCGGTGCAAGAAGTGTGCCTTTATGCTCAGCATAAAGCTCATCCGCCTTCTCCAGCTTCGTCCGATGAATTTTGATCGCATTCGATGTATAACATGTAAAGGACTGGCGCTCTCCACGATTAAAATCCATACGTGCCATTGCACCGAAGAACAAGGTTTGTCCATCATTAAGCTGATAAACCATCGGTTTAATAGCATTGCTTGGCATGATCTTCGGTAAATCTTTACGAGTAACTAACTCCGTAAGACGATGATTATATACGATTCCTGGCGTATCAATAATGGACTTGCCGTCATCAAGCGGAATTTTGACGATATCAAGGGTAGTTCCTGGATAATGCGATGTTGTTAATTCAGCTTCCAAATCACTGAAATCCGAAATTAATCGATTAATTAACGTTGATTTACCTACATTCGTCGCCCCGACAACATATACATCATGGTGTCCGCGATGCTCTGCAATACTATTGATCACACGTTCAAAGCCCATATTCTTCTTCGCCGAGCAAAGAACAACATCAACCGTTTTAAGTCCCCATTGTTTGGCTTGCTTCTGAACCCAATTGATAATCTTATTATAATTTGTTACCTTTGGCAGCAAATCAATTTTGTTAACAACGAGGATCACAGGGTTATTACCTACGAACCGCTGCAAGCTTGAAATCATACTACCTTCAAAATCAAATAAATCCACGATGTTAACAACAAGTGCTTTCGTATTACCTACGTGACTAAGCAGCTTGAGGAAATCATCCTGGTTCAAAGTAATTGAACTTGCTTCATTATAATGTTTAATACGGAAGCAGCGCTGACAGATGATTGGTTCTTTAAGAAATGCCTCTGTAGGCACGAACCCGAGCTTGCCTGAATCATCCACCTGTAATTTCACACCGCATCCCGCACAATGCATAATTTCTTCTTCTGTATGCATAGACCCTCCTGTGGTAGTTTCTTATTGTCGTTTATTTCTAGATAGCTTAAGTGTTAGCTTCTCTAGTGGACGATTGATCATTTTCGTCGCAATCCCTTCATCCTTGATTGCAATCGGACGAACAAGAATCGTATATAAACCCATTCGATTACCACCTAGAACATCTGTCATCAACTGGTCACCAATAACTATCGTGTTGTTTGGTGCTGTCTTCAAGACAGTTAGCGCTTTATTAAATGGCGTTCTTGTTGGTTTACGAGCAGCATGAATGAAAGGAATATGTAGCGGATCGGCAAATGCAGAAACTCTTCCATGATTGTTATTCGATACAATCACAACACGGAATCCCATTTCTTTAACACTCTCCAGCCAGCTTATTAGCTCTGGGGTAGCTAAAGGCTCTTTCGCCCCGACGAGTGTATTATCAAGATCCGTAATGATTCCACGGTATCCTTGTTCCCATAATTTGACTAAATCAATGTCATATACTGTCCGAACCGACAGTTTCGGCTCAAATCGCTTTAGCATTGTTTCAACTCCAATTAATTAAGTTCCGATTACATTCACCTATTCTATAGGGAACTATACCATACTTAATAAATTCTACACAACTTAAGCCAAGAGGAAACGGCTACGCCGTTGGGGACGGGAGCGTTTCATAAGGTTAATCTGAGGAAGTATGTGAAGACTTATACTTTCTGATTAGCTAAGAAGCCTCTGAAATCACAAGCATCGTGATCTCAAAGGCTTCTCTTTTTCTATTTCATGGCAATTCGTAACTTTCGAATCGTTCTAAGTGCTTCAAACCACTCTGCTTCTGTTAACATAGTGCCACTGTAATGAGCGCGTTCATACAAAATAAGAAGCGTGGTTAGTTCTCGTTCCAACCATACACTTGTCTGCATCCAGCGAGTCAATGTTTCGCGAAGCGTCGTTTCATTGCTTTCCCGTTCAAAGCCTTTACGTTTTGCATATTGCAATAATCGGTACACATCATGAACAACCATCTGATTATAGTTGCCTGAATAACGTGTACGTCTAACCAGATTCATTGCATTTCTCCATGGCATAAACTTGATTACAAGAAACGTTACTAATCCAACAAGAAGGACAATCCCGAAAATAAATGTCCACATTCTCCAGTTCCATCCAGCATCTGTCGCATCCACTGGTGCATCCACATTTGCGACTGGTGGTGTTGGAATAGGTTCATTCACATTATTAACTAATACAGTTGGCATTGTAAATCCAGACGTCGGTTCGAATGGCACCCATCCCCATCCAGGGAAATACACTTCCGCCCATGAATGTGCATCTGCATTTCGTACCGTAAATTCATCGGCTGAATTGCTTAATCGTGGAGCAGCTCCGCGGTATCCACCTTTCTCCAACATCTCCTCAAGGAGAGAAGTGCCTGTTGCAAAGCCTTTAACCCATCTGGCCGGCATACCAATTGATCGAGTAAGCATGACCATTGCAGTGGAATAGTAATCGCAATAGCCTTCTTTCACCTCAAATAGAAACTGATCCACAAAATCCTCGCTAGTTCCTTTAGCTGGCTCCGTATTATAAACAAAATTACCCGCTAGGAATCTTTCAATATTCTTTACCTTGTCATATGGTGTAGCAGAGTTTTGTGTTATCTTCTGAGCTAACTCCTTAATACGAACCGGCATTGTTTCTGGTATTTGCAAATAATCCTGCCATAACTCAGCAGAAACATCCTCGATTTTCACTTTTCGCAGCTCATTCACATCAATGACGGGAACTTGAGAGACCATCGTATAAGTGGTTGGATAGCTTGAGTTTCCTTTAAAATTCATAACGGCATCGTTCGGTGTCCAGGTTATTTTGCTTATTATACTTGGATTGTTCTGACCGTCCTTGCCGGTAATTTCTTGCAGCTGCTGAATTCGATTCGGGCCAAATAATACGGGATAGGCTTCATCGGACAACATCGTAACTGTATAGGGAATCGAATTTATACTAGCTTTGGATGTATCTACTCTTGGATCCGGCTGAATTGCTTCCCATGGTTTGACGGCTATCCGATTATCTTGCTCTTTCGGATCTTTCTCCCAGCCTGAACCTGTATAAACACTTCTGGTTTCCCCCCGCCAATAACTGCGCTGGCTAGATGTTACCTTCATGACAGTCCGATAATTATATTTAAAACCTCCACCTAGCGATTCATCACTACGACTATAGCCAGATTCTGCATGATTGTCTGGATTAGCAGGCAAGGAACCACCCTCATTCGTCGTAAACTTCATAACCTGCTCGCCATTATAATTTTTCCAAGCTGTATAAGGGTCTGTCAGGATCGGGCGAATAGAAGGTGTATATTGTACGATTGAATAGAAAATGACAGCGATTAATACGACTGGAATCAGAATCGGAAATGGACGCTGAGACAGCTTGCGCCACGCATCTGGTGAATGTTTTTGAATCCGAACCAAATTCGTTATAATGACGATCATTGTACTGCAGAATAGCACAACCGCTATTTCTTTCCACAACGATAAATTCGAGAAGGAGTCGCGTATGCAGAAGGCAATAATGCTGCCCATAATACCAATGTACATCCATAATTTCTTCGACATTCCCCATATGCTGATCACATATACAAGTCCTGCACCTAAAGTAAACCAAAGATAGGGCATTAATTGCAGCATATTGCCATCAATAAACGGAAGGAACTCCGACCACTTCCAAGCCGTTATAGGAATAAATTTGTAGTCTAGATAGATGCCTGTTATTACGATGATAACGACGACTTGGATGGCTCCGCGAAGTACAATCGGAATTTTAGGTATAAAATAGGTTGCTCCAATTCCAAATAACGTGTACTTTATAAGGTTTGCTGTCGTTTCTTCCCATACAACCGCTTCTTTCATCATCCAGTTTACATACTGCAGCAAGAAGATTCCCATGCATATTGCCATAGCGCGCTGTAGAAACTCTTGCGTGATGAACCAGGTAATCGGTCCTTGGCGTTTGTTAGCCATGCATTTTCGCCCCTTCCAGTATCATTGGAAGCTTGGATAACTCCGAAATTGCATAACCCATCATGCCCTCAGCATAAAGGTATTCAATCCATTCTTGATTTTTAGCTTTAAGTACCGTAGATGAACCTTGAGGCTCTACGAGCATATGACAGCCCTTCATTCCATTTCTTTTGACCCAGCTGATACACTTCGCCATTTCAGCACCAGCTTTGGGTGAAATAAAGATGAAGAAACTCCCGCCAATAAATTGATTACCTAAAGCGGTCAATGAATGCTCCAAAGAATATAGGCCATCTGGCTCAACATCTACTAAATGCGTCATCATTTCTTCAAAATTATCTTGATAGAGTCCACCATTAAAGTGCTTCAGATTCTGTCCTACTGATAACAAGTTCATAGGCATGTGATGTTCGAACCCGAACCTTAAGAAGGATGCTACGATTGAGACAGCAAGTTCAAATTGAGCTGCATTTGAATAAACGCTGTGGTTGCGATCCAGAACTAGGATCGTTTGAGGCAGTGCCTCTCGTTCAAATTCTTTTGACTTCCATACGCCGGTTCTAGCTGTAGCATTCCAGTGAATACGTGACAGCTTATCTCCATAGATGTATTCTCTTACACCATTAATTTGCGTCGTTTCACGATGGGCTAATGTAGACAAGGTATGATGCTGCATCCCTCTTAACAACTGACGCAGCTGAATAGACTCTCTGAGATCTACCATCTCGGGAAATACGGTAATATACTGTGGAACATTCGTCTCACCTCGATGTTCAATGAGTCCGAATATATCTGTCGTCACAAGCTCTGTTCGCTCAAAATGATAGATTCCTCTTCCAAGTGGAGGCGTTGAATACGTAAGATCCCCACTGCGAGCCCAATCGAGTACAATTGTCCCTTTATGAACGGTTAATAGTCCGCCTTTCCTCATGAGCTTCTCTTTAATCGTTACATAAGGAAGAGGCCAGAACCCTGGCACATAGAACACGACCTTAAGCTGAAGACTCTGACCTGCTGTGATTTTATTGCTGCCCGTTGCATTCAGCAGTGTTCTTGTGCCTTCAACATGACGGATCCCGCTCCATCTACCCAGAATTAAGTAAATGGTAATAACGCAAACAAAAAAGAACATAATGCCTGAAATTCTACCACCCTGTAAGAGCAAATAAAATAATGAGGCAATAAATAAGCTGGATAAATACCAGACTGCTTTGGGAATGCGTTTATTGGAAATGGAAGTTAATTTCTTCATTATCTTCACATCCCTATCTAACAGGTGTTTGCACCTGATCCATGATCTTTTGCATGACAGATGATAAAGAAGTGCCCTCAAGTCTTGCTCCATTATGGATAATCATCCGATGCTGTAAAATATACGGCGCCAAATATTTGACATCATCAGGTATCACATACTCTCTTCCTGACAAATAAGCAAAGGCTTGTGAAGCATGTACAAGCGCCAGCGTTGCTCTCGGACTTGCTCCCAAATAAATGGCAGGATGATTGCGCGTTGCTCTCGTAATAGCTGTTATGTAATTGATCACTCGCTCTTCGATATGAACTCGTCTTGCCGCCTCCTGCAATGCCATTATTTCTTCAATATTAGCTACCGGCATAATTTCATCCAAAGGCGATGAGGTCATCTGAGAAGCTACCATCTTATTCTCCATCTTCTCATCTGGATAGCCGAGAGTAAGCTTAATCATAAATCTATCCAGCTGTGCTTCTGGCAAAGAGTATGTACCTTCAAAATCAATCGGATTCTGTGTAGCAAGCAGCAGGAATGGCTTCGGCAGCGAGTAGCCTTCTCCATCAACGGTAATCTGGCGTTCTTCCATAGCTTCAAGGAGTGAAGATTGCGTCTTGGTTGTTGCTCTATTAATTTCGTCTACTAAAAGAATATTAGAGAATACTGGACCAGGTCGAAAAATGAAAGATTCATGCTTAGGGTGGTAGATGGAAACACCAGTAACATCAGTTGGAAGTAAATCAGGATTACATTGAATACGACGAAATTGTCCTTGAATCGACTTGGCAAGCGCTTTGATTAGAACTGTCTTTCCCGTTCCGGGAACATCCTCGATTAATACATGTCCTCCTGCTAACAAGGCAGTCAATAATAAATCGATCTCCATCTTCTTGCCGTGGATGCAAACCTCCAAATTATCCCTTAACTTCTCCAGCAGATTTACATGAGTTTCAACTATTGTAGCCATAATCTGGACCTCCGCATCTAAATATTGTTCTTTCCACAATCCTAATCTTATCATACATATTACTGAATATTCTTACAATATAGAAATGCAATTAGCCTCTCTGCCTGTACAGTGCAGAGAGGCTTAAGAGATTATTGGCATATCTAATGTAACAACCTAACCCTTCGGACGAACGAATAAGGAGGCGAGGAAGGAGAAGATGATCGCGGACGAAATACCCGCGCTTGTCAATGTAAATATCCCCATTAACACCCCAATCCAGCCGTGCTGCTCAATCTCTGTTAGCGCACCATGCACCAGTGCATTTCCGAAGCTCGTGATCGGAACGGTTGCACCAGCTCCAGCAAACTTAATTAAGGGATCATACAAACCAACACCATCAAGCACTGCTCCAATAACAACTAATGTACTCATGGTATGAGCGGGAGTCAGCTTGCCAACATCCATCATCAACTGACCAATTACACAGATTGCTCCGCCAACAAGAAATGCCCATACAAATGGAGAAATTTGTGACCACATGAGTTAATTCCCTCCGTTCTCAATCGCTACAGCATGTGCAATACACGGGATACTCTCGTTTTGCTGATAAGACAATGGCGATAGAAGCGCTCCTGTAGCTACTACCAGAATCCGTTTCAATTCACCACTTCGTACTTTCTTAAGCAACGATCCATAGGTAACAACAGCTGAGCATCCACAACCCGAAGCACCTGCCTGCATCCCTTGTTTCTCACGATCATATAGAAGTAGACCGCAATCCATATACTTCGTCTGGTTGATCGGGAAATGATGTTTATGAAATAACTCATTGGCTATATCAAATCCAACAGCAGCCAAATCCCCTGTGACGATTAAATCATAATACCCAGGTTCACGCTTTAAATCTCGGAAATGTGCTTGAATCGTATCGACTGCAGCTGGAGCCATCGCCGCCCCCATGTTGAATGGATCTGTAAGGCCCATATCCACGACTTTCCCAATTGTTGCTGAAGTTACAACAGGTCCAACACCCTGCTTCCCAATTACGCAAGCACCCGCACCAGTCGCGGTCGTCTGTGCCGTCGGAGGCTTTTGAGAGCCATATTCTGTTGGATAGCGAAATTGTTTTTCAACCGTACAATTATGGGAGCAAGTTCCGCTAAGTACATGCTTCGCTCCCCCACTATTCACAATCATTGATCCAATCGCTAAACCTTCCATGGAGGTAGAGCATGCACCGAATATTCCGAGGTAGGGAATCGCAAGCGTTCGTGCAGCAAAGGAAGTAGAAATTATCTGATTCATTAAATCTCCGCCAATGTGAAATTGAATATCACCAGCCTGAAGATTCGCTTTCTTCATCGCTAGCTGCCCAGCTTCCTCCATCATTTTCTTCTCAGCTTTCTCCCAGCTATCTTGTCCCATCCATAGATCACTATGTACGACATCAAAATCATTCTGCAAAGGTCCCTGTCCTTCTTCCGGACCTACAACTGTTGCTGTAGACAAAATAACGGGTCTATTCTCGAATGTCCAACTTTGATGGCCTTTTAACATCATTAATGTCCTCCTGGCGTGCCGAACAATAATTGAAAAATACCGACAAAGAATGCAGCAACCGCTCCAAATACGATAACCGAGCCTGCCAATTTAAACATATTACCACCGACTCCAAGCACGAAACCTTCGCTTCGATGTTCAAGTGCAGCAGAACACATCGAATTCGCAAAGCCTGTTACAGGCACGGCTGTACCCGCTCCCGCCCACTGCGCAATTTTGTCATACAGGCCGAAGCTTGTTAGAATCACAGAGATGAGTACGAGTGAAGCAACGGTTGGATTACTAGCCGCTTCTTTCGTAAACCCAAACCATTTCGTAAACATAAGGGTGAGAAATTGCCCAATTTCACATATAAATCCACCAACTAGAAAAGCAAGAATGCAGTTTCTAAAAACAGGTCTTTGTGGTTCATTTTTTTTCGCAAGATCTTGATATTGCTGCTGTGTTTTGGTTATTTTGCTTTTTGAATTCGTCACGATTCATTCCTCCGACTTGTATTCTACGTTCTGATCATCGTTTTAAAAGACTCTACAACATCGTCCATCTGCTGTGCACAATCCCCATACATAGTGGAAACAACCTTATTTTGGGTCGCCAAAGCAAACAATTCTAGGTCGGCTTGAACTTTTTTGAGATTTGCATAAAGTAAAAACAAAGCCTGGGGTAATGGTATTTCAAGCGTATCATCATACACATCTACATATAGTTGTCCAAAAGCATCAACCTGTGCAAGGAATACATTAGCCTGTGTCACCCCTAGCTTATCCAGTTCAGTAAACAGCCATTCTCTGGTAAAGCCCGCAAGTCTTAAGCCTTCATTTAACACTTCGCCATCCATTATTACCTCGATCGGTTGTCGTTCTCCTGGAACTTTCATTTGCATATGCAAAGGAGTCAGTGGTCTAAATTCAGGTTTGAGCAGCACACTAAGTGCACCTGATGTCTCGAGAACGGCATACTCCACTTCCGTTAGGTCAAAGACATCCTTCATACGAAGTTGTTCAAGTAATTCATCGCCTGTAATCCGCTCTTTTTTCAAATTATCTTCAAGAATTTTGCCGTCTTGAATCAACACTCTGTCTTTGCCCTCAAATACAATGCGCATTCTACGTTGTTTCATCATCCACCATTCAATTGTAAATGGAATGATAAACCACATCATCAGCGCGCTTAGACCGTGTAAGTAATTGGCCTCAATATCAGTTGAAATGAAGCCTGCCAAATCACCAATGGTAATTCCTGTTATATATTCGAAAAAGGTTAGTTGTGAGATCTGTCTTTTACCAAGTATGCGAGTAAAAATAAACATGACTGTAATTGCACCTAAGGCTCGCACCAGTATGTTTAGCCAATCTTCCACAATATCCCCCCTATGTATAAACAAAATCTCGATGATAATTATGAGCAATAATTGGACATATTATGTACGGTCACAAATATGGAGGTGAATAAAATGACTGTTGCATCACAAGTAAAAACAACACTTGCATCACTCAAAAGTGCACAAGCTTCACTTGAAACCTTTGCACTAGGTACTCAAAATAAAGACGCAAAGCAGCTGTTTGAAACCGCCGCACAAACAACACAAGGCGTAGTCGATCAGCTAAGCTCAAGAGTACAGCAATTAGAACAAGAAGAGCCGCAATATAAAGGCTTCTAAAGTTACTTAATAATAAGCCCGAGTCACGCTGTACCAATAACAGCGGCTCGGGCTTATTTTAACTAATCAGAAAGTATAAGTTTTCACCATACTTCCTCTGATTAGCCCTTAGGA
Source organism: Paenibacillus albiflavus (assembly GCF_004344915.1). GTDB lineage: Bacteria > Bacillota > Bacilli > Paenibacillales > NBRC-103111 > Paenibacillus_AM > Paenibacillus_AM albiflavus. Next base: position 62,868 of record NZ_SKFG01000010.1, read on the forward strand.
AACGCTCCCGTCCCCAAAGGACGGTGTAGCCGTTTCCTCTTGACTAAGTATATGCATTGAACTGATATGGTTCTTCGTCTCGGTTGTCCCCAGCTCATAAAGCAGCCTATAAACTTCTTGCAGCACAGCATCGTATTTATCATTCTCATCATCGACATGATAAGGAATTCCAGGCAGAACTGCTCTTATACTAGAAGAATCATCATAGGACATTTTCGCCCCAAATAACATTTCAAGCCTTGCTTTTTCTGATGCCGTTGCTTCAATTTCAAGCTCGTACGCCGCATCTCCCTGATGTGACATAACCGTTCCTGCTTGCACAGATACATAATACGTCTTCTTAGTCATACATCCACTGCTCCCACTATATAAAATACATGACAAGCACGGCCCCGATTACAATCACAATTGGAAAAATAACGTAAGCGATAAAAATCGGATTCGCCATAATTTTATGTTTTACTGTTACCTCACTTACACCTCGATCGATCACATTCTTCCTTTGCTTACGAGCAATTTGATAAGTCAAACCCGCGCCTATAACGAGGACGATAGCCGCAATGATCAATAACGGGACAAGAACGGATTTCAAGCTTTAACCATCTCCTTCTGCATAGAATCGAATTGTTATTAGTCATGTGCCAATACCTTGTATTTCATGCTAATGAATTAATTTCTATCAGACTTGAGACTTAGTAAGAGATCATTCCGCTGACTGTAGGAAATAATCGCCAATGAATAGATAATAAGACTATCGAAATTGTTAATGAGGAGCGATGACGAACGTGAATATTTATGAAATCGATCATGTAACGAAGGTGTATAAAAAAGGGAAGGTTAAAGCAAACGACGACATTAGCTTTCATGTGAACGAAGGAGAAATTCTTGGACTGCTCGGACCCAATGGTGCTGGGAAGTCAACGATTATAAATCAAATGGTTGGTCACCTAAGCCCTACAGAAGGAAGTATACGATTTCGTGGTGTTGACGTGCTGAAGCAATCCCATGATGTAGCACAGAATGTCGCCTTCTATGCACAGGATCCGCATTCACTTACATCGCTTAAGGTTTGGGAGGTCTTGTATTTTACAGGTAGATTGAGAGGTATGAGTAAGGAAGCTGCAATGATGGAAACAGAGGAGCTGCTTGCCAGATTCGAGATGGAGGAGCACCGCAACAAAATACTAAAGCGAATTTCAGGTGGACAAAAAAGAATGGTTGGGATTGGAACGACCTTAATTGGCAATTCATCTGTTATGATCTTTGACGAACCAACCAATGAGCTTGATCCAAAAAAACGCAGACTTGTGTGGGACCTCATTCAGGAGAAAAATCAACAGGGGACGACAATTATACTCGTAACGCATAACGTTCTAGAAGCCGAGCAAGTTGTAGATCGAGTTGCAGTCATTAACCATGGTAAGCTTCTAGCAATTGACCACGTATCGAAATTAAAACAAAAGGTAGATCAGCGACTTAAGTTTGAAATCACCGTCACTTCAGGAATTGTAGAATCATTGATCACACATCTGGAGCCTTATGGCACCATAAATCGCAATGGGGATAACCGCCTGCGCTTGTTAGTTGAGAAGCAAGATGCCAGCCGTGTACTGGATTGGATTATTTCAGATCGTCATGGATTCCATATAGATGAATACGCAATTGTTCCACCGAGTTTAGAGGATGTTTATTTTCATATCGATAAAGAAGCTGAGCAGATTGGGAATGCTCAAAGGGAGGCTGTTACCTCATGATAAATAGAATCAATCGTACGTTAACGGAGTTAGGCATACTATTCAAAATTCAGTTTTCCATTATACGTGAATCTTGGGTCTTCGTGCTTCTCTTAGCTTCAATGTTTCCTTTTACCATGCTACTCTTTATGAAATTCTTTACTGTTAATCCTACACCTGAGCTAATGATGCGTATGATAGTCGGTAACATGGTCTTCGGTATTATCGTTATGGGGATGAATGCGATGGGTCAGGAAATTTCGTGGCAGAAGCATCAAGGACACTTTACCTTCTACGCCTCTCTGCCCATCTCCAAGATAAATTTCGTTATCGCTAACCTACTAAGAGGTTTAATGTCAACATTGCCTTCCGTAATCATTATTGCCATCCTTGGTCAATTCGTATTTGGCATCCATTTCAATTATAGCCTGTCTATTATACCCGTAGTTCTACTTGCATTGTTAAGCGTTGTCGGCTTCGGCGTTGGACTTGGCTTCTGGTCGCCAAACCATCAATTAACGAATATGCTTACACAAGTGTTTATGATGCTAATTACTTTCTTAACACCTGTAATGGTTGACATAAGCCAACTACCAATCGCTTTTCAATGGTTATCCTACATTTTTCCGACAACTTATGCCACGCAAGCCTTACTCGACATATTCACCATTGGCTGGACGCCAGCTTTAACGCAAAATGCAATTATCATGCTTGGATTCTCCATCTTGTCATACTTCATAATCACGAAAAATGTGCAGTGGAGAGTTAGCAAATAAGGTTTATGTATTCGGATAAATTATTTCATGCCACTTCTGTATCGTTGTATCAAGTTCAGTCATAAGCACGAATCGCGAAGCACGGTAAACTTCCTTGCCTTCGATAAACAATAAAATCGTAGGTGCTGTAAAAACGAGATATGCTGACGAAATATCAGGATGATCCTGCATATGGACTAACGAAAAATCTACCTCAGGATATTTCGTCAGCAGAGCTTTTGTCTTATCCAGAACTGCATCGCATACGCCGCAATGCTCTGTTTTGATAAAAAGAACACACATCGGGTAGTTATGAATACGCGTTTCCCATTCTGCTTGTGTCGTGATCTCATTCATGTTGTCTTCTCCTTTATACAGTTAAACTTATAGCCTGCAACCTGATGAATGTTCGTGAAAATACGGTTTAAGCTGCTGCAACACATCTTCGGGTAGTGCTGCTTCAATAAGTGGGAAAATGACCCTCTCTTCCTTACGTACATGCTGTTCAAAGGAAACACCAAGCTTACGTATATCCCCAACTACATCTCCTTCTCCAAGCTCAATTAACCTAACCAAAGAACGAATTTCAACATGCTCCAATAACATTTCCATTATGATCGGTTGATGAATTGAAGCATAGCATGCGAACGTAGGAAGCAAAATCTCCTCTTCCTCCCGAAAATGCGCTTGTCCCCCCGTCTCCCATAAAACTCGAAGCTCCTCGCGAAGCGCCTGAACTTCTTCTGCGCTAGGATCTGCACTCAGTTTGCTAATTTTCAGCGACATCACGAGTACATGATGATGATGCCGAGACAAAGGCGCTAACGAATCATGGCGTTTAATTGGCTTAGGCACAAAGGTCACTCTCCTTTACATAATCGGATAATTTTATTATAGCTGAATTTTGAAGAGAAGATGTGATTGTAATCAATATTAGTAAACGAACGAAGGATTTTGCTTTTTCCATACGATTTCAATATGATTAAGTAGTAAGTTTACTTTAAATGAAGGAGGGATACCTGATGAAGAAGAGATCGATTCAATTTTTATCTTCGGGGATTGGGTATTCTACTGCTGTTTTTTTCTAGAATGCGTACCGACGGGATACGTCTGTCCAAATAGAGGCAATCACAAAACAGTAAAATTTAGAGGAGAGCTTACAGATGATGATTTCAAATAATAATGTGGTTCAAAGATATAATCCAGAACAAATAGCCAAGCCTGTTGGAAACTATAGCCATGTAACCAAAATAAATAGAAATGCAGAGTGGTATGTGTTCTCTGGTCAAATAGGTATAGATCAGAGCAATCAAATCCCTACTGATTTTAATGAGCAAGTAACCAATACAATGAGCAATATTGTAAAAATCCTTGCTTCACAGAATTTGACTCCTGATCAAGTTGTCAAAATCAACATTTGGGCTACAGAAACAATCGATTGGAATCATTTTTACGAAATTTGGGAACGAATCTTCGGAACTACTCCTCCATCAATGACAATTGCTTATGTCAAAGGATTAGGCTTACCAGAATTAAAGATTGAATTAGATGTTTGGGCTGCTGGTTGAGTTTTAATGTCCAAAAAGTGATTATACGATAACTCCTTTAATACAATTCATTGGGAGGTAATCCATATGACGAAAGACGATGATTTCATTCATGCAAATCTGACACTACAAGAACTTCCCTATAACAAAGAGAATGAGGAACTGGTAACGAAGAAATTTTGGGCTAAAACCAAGAAATTCGCAGGAAAAATCCCATTCACCAAAGACGCGATTGCCATGTACTATTGTGCCGTAGACGCCAAAACTCCGTTATGGGCCAAAGGCATAGCCTTCGGTGCGCTCGCCTATTTCATTTCCCCACTGGACGCAATTCCAGATGCCATAATCGGACTTGGGTTTACCGATGATGCCGCAGTGATTGCGGCAGGATTCAAGGCAATTTCGGATCAAGTGAGGGACGAGCATCGGGATAAGGCGGAGAAGTTCTTTAATGGCGATGAAGCAAAAGTAAACAAATAAGCTTAATACCACTAACATCATGTAAACGAAGCAAGCTGCCTCCTGTTCATCAGGAAGCAGCTTGTTTTCTTTAGAAAATGTCGTTCTAAGACAAGAAATTATTGGGGTAGAATTATTTAAAGGGGGAAAATTCCAATGATATGGTTGTTCTTCTAGCCTTGATTACTGGGGAAGGAGTTGTGCAGGATGTCTCTTCAGGAGGAAGGTACGCTTGCGATCGGTTCCGGTCGAATATTGCTCTCACTTGCTGAATCATGGTATGAATCTGGTTTGTCCAAACTCAAGGTTTATTCTGCAGAAGGAGATGAGGAGCCGAATTGGAGGGCAATCGTTCGGCCTTTTCAATTTATTGTGTATGCCTCAGAGCATGGCGACTTAGAGGAGCTTCGGCGTGTTCAGCATGCTTGTATAGCAGAAAGGAAACAGATGCTCCCTGCCATCGCAATACGAGGAATGGGAATGGTAGGTCCGCTGCTGCATCCTGACGAGGACGGACACTGGGAGTCGGCATGGATGAGAATTCATTCGTCCGTCTTTCCTAAGAAACAAACGCTGGAGGTTTTCTCTACTGCGGCTGCAGGAATCTTATCGAATCTTATTATTCATATATGGCATAAAGCGATTACAGGTGAGCATGAATTGGACTATAGAAATCAATGCTTCTTACTTGATCCTGTCACGTTAACTGGAAGCTGGCATTCTATTCTTCCTCATCCTTTAGTATCCGGAAATGACGCAGCCCGTCCGGTAACAAATTTGGCGCTTAGCCTAGGTATAAATCATGAGCAGGTAAGCCCAGAGGTATGGTTTAATGCGTTCAACCAACTGACTTCGAAGGTAACAGGCATTTTTCATGCATGGGAAGAGGCGGACCTAATCCAGCTTCCGCTAGCTCAGTGTCTTGTTCAACCTGCAGACCCCTTGTCAAAAGAACCTGCACATCTTTTACCAACCATTGTCCGAAGTGGACTAACGCATGTTGAGGCTCGTCTAGAGTCAGGATTAGCAGGGTTAGAAGCCTATGTGGCCCGCATAATCCCGCTGCTGTTTACTGGCTTACCTCCACTTCAGGAAGGAACCAGCATCGGAGCGGGCTGCGATATAACTGAAGCCGTTGGGCGGGGGCTTAGAGCTTGTTTAACTAAAGAGTTAGGCAAGCGGATTTTGTCTGATGAGCCGACTGTTGTTCAGCGTATAGCATGCTCTCAAATTGAAGACGGACGTTGCCTGTATTATTTACAAGCGTTAACCATCCTAGATGGGGAATCTCTTATTGCAGTAGGTGAGCCGTTGCTCGGTTTTCCGACAGTGTGGATCTATTCGGATTCCTCGTGGTATGGCAGCGCAGATCTTAGTTTCACGCTTGCACTTCGTCAATCTCTGCAAAAGGCGCTGAGTAAGACCGAGCGCACTGCGGTTTCTCCTGTTTTTTTTGAGGATCATGAAGTGAAAGATATTACAATTTCTGATGGTGAACCTCTAAGCTATCATTCTTTGATATTATCAGCCATTGAGACTCTAAAGCAGTGCGATAAACGTCTTGAAGTGTTTGAACTGCACAGCGAACCTTTGTGGGGCAAAGGGCCGTTTGTAGCATATGGAGTAGTTCTCGGAGAGGAGGAATCCCTTTGAATACAGTCGCTATTATTGGAGAGGGAATACTTGCCGACACCGTGTGTAAGCATCTGTCTGGGCTCACGCTTGTCCGAAGAAAGGACTTCAGTGAAGATATACCAGCTGTAGACTTGGTATTGGTGCTGTATGAAGGGGGGAACTCTACCTCCTCCTATTATTATGAAGCTGAACAAATGCTTCGACCGCGTGGCATTCCTTGGCTGTGTGCCTATGTATCTTTGGGAGAAGGAATCATAGGACCGCTGATTGTTCCGGGAACGACCGGATGCTTCCAATGTGCAGAAGAACGGTTATCTATGGCGGGGAGGAATCGCAAAGAAGTCAAGGATTTGCTTATAAAGCTCGTGGATGATGATTATGTTCCTCGTTATACTGATGAAATATCTCCAGCTGGAGCTAGTTATATGGCACATATTATCTCAGCGGAGACGGATAAGGTGCTGCGGGGCGAGAGAGCGAATACGGAGGAACATCTCTATTTGGTCAACTTGAATAATTTGAGCAGCACAATCCATTATGTTCTGCCAATTGGGACTTGCTCGGTTTGCGGGCGATTGCCGGATGATTCGGCGGAATTAGCGGAGATATCACTACAGAAGTGTCTAAAACTGAGTAACAGCTACCGCTGCCTTTCAATGAGTGATTTGAAAAAGGTTCTGCTCAGAGATTATTGGGACAGTCGTACAGGAATCTTTAATGATAAGAAGTGGAATCTCGCCTCAATCTTTGCTAGTGTCGCTATAAATCTTCCTTTAAGTTTTTACAATGAGATTACGGGGGCTCATTCACATTCATATGTAGATAGCGAGCTCGCTGGGATGTTAGAAGGGCTGGAGCGTTATTGCGGCGTGACACCACGTGGTAAACGAACGATCGTGCAAGGCAGCTATTCCCATCTTAAGGCTACTGCGCTGGATCCATCTATGGTAGGGCTTCATGCGAAGGAGCAATACGAACAACCTGATTTCCCCTTCATCCCGTATGATCCTGATTCTCCAATGGAATGGGTCTGGGGATATTCGTTTCTAGAGGCACGTCCGATTCTAGTTCCCAATCTGCTCGCTTATTACAGTCTGGGCGATGATGGGGGCTTTGTATATGAAAACTCCAACGGGAGCGCGGTAGGTGGAAGCTTAGAGGAGGCCATCTTGTACGGGATTTTCGAGGTGGTTGAGAGAGATTCCTTTCTGATGACCTGGTATGCAAAGCTACAGGTTCCGCGGCTTGACTATAGTTCATCGGGAGATTCGGAGCTGATCCTGATGATTAGGCGTTTAAGAGCGGTTACTGGTTATGAAGTGAGCTTATACAATACCACGATGGAAAACGGTATTCCCAGCATATGGGCACTGGCAAAAGGAGGTGCGGAACACAGCGTAAACCTAATCTGTGCTGCTGGTGCTCATCTCGATCCGATTCGGGCGGCCAAGAGCGCTATACATGAGCTCGCGGGCATGATCCCGATGGCTGAAAGAAGATTGAGGGATCGAAGTATCGAAGCCGAAGCTATGCTTGATGACTCGTTCCTTGTGCAGCATATGGAAGATCACTCCTTGCTCTACAGCTTGCCACAGGCAGAGGAACGACTTCACTTCTTAATGGACGAACAGAACCCTGTCCGTACTTTTGCAGAAGAGTTTCATTCAATGCCGTGGCAAGAAGATTTAACAGAGGATTTAAAACAAATACTTCGAGTTTTCCACAGTTTTCAGATGGATGTCATTGTCGTTGACCAGTCATCAAGTGAGACACTCCGCAACGGACTGCGTTGTGTGAAGGTACTCATACCGGGAATGTTACCCATGACATTCGGGCATCATCTTACCCGGCTCACTGGCCTGAATAGGGTATTGGATGTACCGATGAAGCTGGGTTACGCAGATCACAGGCTGACTCGGGAGGAGCTTAATCCTTATCCGCATCCATTTCCATAGACACCGATAATGTTCTAAAGGTTTTCACCGATTTTTTAATTAAGAAGTCCAATCCACAAGTCGTTTTCATTCATACAATTTAGAATAAACGGCGAAGGGAGGAATATCACGATGGGAGAACTTGGAGGAATTGGTGGAATAGGAAGCTGTAGCTGTGGTGGCGTGTTTACAAGTACAGGTGCAATCCTCGTATTATTCATTTTGCTGGTTATTATTTCTCGCGCATTTCTTTTCTAAAATTTGATGCATACAGACTATCGAGCCCTGTGTTAATGCATGAAAAAACAACATCAGCAGTCAAAGTGACGCCCGTGATAGTCGTTCTATAATTTTTTATTTAGTCTATTAAAGCTTAAGTGGATATACCACTTAAGCTTTTTCAATTCTACCTGCTCGCATCTTTTTTCTATTTTAAAGCATCTATTCTTGGCTTATCAGGCTTACAATTAGGATCGGGAACCATTCCTAATTTGGCTAATTTCAATAAATAATAACACTCCTCCCTCATCATGTGATCTGGCATTAGCGGGGAAATTCGACCCAACACTTCAGCTGATAGCTCCAAATCTTCCAACTCTCTTAAAAAAGATCTAAACAAGTTCATTTCGATATCAATATCCGTATGAAGCCTGCGAAAAGCAGGGAAATCACGGAGTTGCGTTCTCATAAAGCTAGCCATTTCAATGCTTTTCAAATAAAACTGTTGAAAATGCTCCTCATATTTTTGGCTTTTGTGAATTAAACGTTTCTCTACATAGTCCAAATCACTGGATATTACAGCAGCATGGAATATTGCATCTGACAACCATAACAAGTCGTGGTGTAGGGCATCAAATTGCGGAACCGACTTCCCTTCAAGCAGGCATTTTAGAATACGCAAGTATTCCTCAAGTTCATTGACCATATGATTGAAGAAAGTTGGTGTAAGTCCAGTTGCAATTTTTCCTACAAGAAGTCGCTCTAGAATATTCAATTTAAATTTCCGTAAATTGATCGTAAGTGAGTAAGCCTGCTGATTAAGTGAACCAAGCTGTGAATCCGAATGCATGCTTCGCGCTTGCCCCAGAAGCTGGTCGAATGCCTGAATAAACTGCTCAGCAGTTTGAATATCTGCCGTTTCTTTGGGAGAGAGACTGTTAAAAATGAATCTGGAATGATCACCAAGAATCTGCAGCCAAAACCTATGCTCAAATAGAGCGGATTGATCCAAAGGTAGTCCTCCTCTAATCGTTCTAACATAGCTTTATAAGAAATGAAACTTCATTTCTTCTGCTTATAAAACTCATGATACAATTTCATAAGCGCCCGCTTCTCAATCCTTGAGACATAGGAACGGCTAATGCCAAGTTCCTTGGCGATCTCTCGTTGCGTACGTTCATCACCGCCGAATTCCAAACCAAATCTGCCTTTAATTACTTCTTGCTCACGCTCATCGAGAATATCGAGATTGCGATATATTTTACTTTTTTCTATTTTAAGCTGTACCTTGTCTACGACATCATCTGCTTCAGTTCCAAGGATATCAATAAGAGTTATTTCGTTGCCCTCTTTGTCTGTTCCAATTGGATCATGTAAGGACACATCCTTACGAGTTTTCTTAAGGGACCGCAAATGCATCAGTATCTCATTCTCAATGCAACGAGCAGCGAATGTCGCCAGCTTCGTCCCCTTGTTCGGTTGAAAGCTCTCAATAGCTTTAATCAGCCCGATGGTTCCAATCGAGATAAGATCCTCCAAATCTTCACCTGTATTATCGAATTTCTTGACAATATGGGCCACTAGCCTTAAATTGTGCTCGATCAGGAGATTACGGGAAATCGCATTGCCCTCTGCCATTTGCCTCAGGTGTCTTTCCTCTTCTTCCTCCGTTAAGGGCTGGGGAAATGCGTTGTTCTTAACATACGATACAAGAAGCATGAGCTCCTTAAAAAATAACGCGACCATGGTAAACAAGCCCGGCACAGCAGTCACCCCCTGAGAAGTTCGCGCCTGCGTCCGTCCTTCAAAGTGAAATTTGAACGGAAGCTAAGCGAAGATTACTCTCATTGTATGTGGGCAGCTGCCCAGAAGTGCATGTACGGGGAGAATAGTTCAACCATCCACCATTCTTCAAAGATCGAGTCTGTAAAATAGTTTGTGTGAACTCCCAAATTTGTTAAAATGGAAATATATGAAAGATTGGAGAAAGCTATACAATTGAAATAAGGTGATTTATGAAAAAGATTAGTATAATTATATTGCTCGCATTCGTTTTATTGGTTGTTGGGTGCAAAGCAAGTAAGAATGATATTCAACCATCTAATCTTCAAACAAATAACAGTTCTTTAGTTATATCTAATGGGGAAATAAAATGGGATGAAGATAAAAATGCTTTATCATTTGACGAATTTATAAAAAAGGTTCCATTTGAAGTTAAACAACCCGAAGTACCCTTTGAAATAACCAATAAAGCAATAGGTGGTATTGAAGCTCCCTTTGATTTTATCCAAATGACGTCTGCTAATGATAAACTAGGTTTCGAAATAATTCTAGCTATATCAAATTCTAAAGATAATTCAAAACCACAAGGAAAAAAGGGCGTTAAACTCGAAAACGGTTCTCAAACATGGATTCAAAGTGACCAAAGTGTTAGTGCACTTTATTGGAGATACGATGGCTTAACTTATGTTTTATCATCTCTTAAAATTGAGAACGGGAATTTTCTTCCATTGTATGACACCGAAAAATTAGTTGAAATTGCCAACACGATTAAGTGAAAAAAGGGATAGAATTTTCTATCCCTTTTGTTATTATTCTCTCTCGCTATACGCCCTTCGCAACTCATGAGTTATTTATTTTCATAACGTACTAAGCCGTAATTCATAAAAATACTGCACAATTGGATGCTTTAACTTCATCTTCTCGGTCATGTTTAAAATTCGCTTTTTTCCAACTCGTCTGTCCACCAAAGCTAGAATATTTAATAAGATATCATCGCTCTCTATACTTTCCTCTATCGAAAGGGATAAAAACTTATTAGCTACAACGATAAAGTTTGATTTACTTAATGATGACTGTGCTGATATAAGCTCTTTTGCATATTCTGATATTTTTCTACTTCTTGCAATTACTTTTAGACGATCCTCCGGAACTTTCCCCTGGGTATCTTTTCTGATCGCTTCAATTTCTTCATTGTTAATAGGAATTTGAATATCTGAATCATTCTTAATTTCCAGCTCCGTCTGATACCATCTGATTAAGGTAGTTGTATCATTCATATTGAGTACGTTTTTTTTATCTACCGCAATATAACAAAGTCCTGCTTTATCAGGTAAATAACGGTAGCCGGTTGCACGGTATTCGACCCTTCCATATAACGCAGGACAGAGAAAACTCTCCAGCTGTTGCTTTAATTTGCTCCAGGACATGTAATCCTCCTATGTTCTATATATTAAATACCTATTGAGGCATTCATTCTATTATCCATCATACAATAACCAACTCATCGATCATACTAAATATAACGTTTAAGTGCAGTAACATATTGGCAGGCCTTTCAGTTACCCACACTCCTCAATATTATCGGTAAATGCGACTCTTAAAACTTTACTCCCTTACCAGCGACACACAGCACTCAACATGATTTGTCTACCTGTCCACTTTACTCTCTTCCCATTCATATGCAATAGCCGTATTGCATTTATCAATTATTTACTCATAGAAATTAGCTGGCATCTGAATTTTCTAAGTTTGTAATAAAGGATATACTCATTTCCTGTATGTTATGATCTCAAACTTCTTCGATATCTTTAAATCAGCTACAATATTTGTGGCTACGGTTAGACAAGCGGTGATGACAAGTGTCACAATCATGACCCACAAATAGCTTGGGATCATCTGCCCAAAGACCTCATAAATTTCATTGTTTCTGAAAAACTTATTGAAATTTGTCATATTATAAGGAAGGAAGTTACTCAAGTTGTGCGTAATACCAACGCTTGTAAACAAATTACTCGGTAATGTGAACATCATGATCCAAAAGAATGTTGTTAAGACTCCACCCGCTATAATTTGTTCTGTAATGACTGTAATTAAAAAGATAATAGATGTCATGAAAAGTACTGCCGTATAGCCCATTACCACATTCAATATATATTGCTCTAAAAATGTGATGTTATATGTCGAAAAAAGATAAAACACATCGCTTTGTATTACAAGATTATATCCGTTTGTCCCAAAAACACTTAACTGTGCAATGGTCAATATGAATACGGAAGCAACGTAAACCAGTGAAGTGATTTCAAGTCCTGCTATCATTTTTGCTTTTATGAAGATTGATTTTCCATGCTTTGTTGAAAGGCAAAGTTCATTCATATTTGTTTTTGCTGTTCCGCCAAAAACAGGTAGCAAAATAACAGATAGAATCATTAAAATGATTACCAAGAGGTCTGCCATATCATTATTTAGGTTTTTCCATCCTTCTGCATACCCAACCTGCATCGGTGCTTCAAGCTGACTTGCTTTAGAAAGTAGATGCTCAATTTGCTCGTCCGTAAAAATGCCCAAAGGTCTGAGTGCGCCTGTCTCTAAGGCGGCAATGCGTTGCTCATAAAAATGATCCATATCTTCCTTTGTCATTTCTGATATATGTTTTTCGTTGTAAGTGGAAAGAACAACCCTTATTGTATTCATGTTGTATAGATAATTGCTCTTATCCACGCCATTTATAACATCCATAAGAGCCTCGGAATCCAACGCTTTATTATGGTCACTTTTTTTAGACTCTGCCAAGTTATCTTTTGCCGACAGCACAACTTTTCCTGAAGAGTCGTATAGGTTATATGATGTAAAATTATTCACAGAACTAAAGATTGAAATCGCTAAAACAATAATTAAAATAAGCCCAAGTGTTTTTATGTTTAAAATTCTCTTGCACTCCACTCGTACTATTTCTCTCATAAGTAATTCACCCCCTCAATGCGTATCTTTTATATTTGCTGACAGTTAGAAGGCGAATAGCTGCTATATAGATAATTGTCAGACCAACAGCGATCAAAGAGTAGGGTATCATCACATCGCCGATAAAGAAGTATGGATCAAAGTCAGTTATACCAGAGTTTATTACACCCAGTCGTGTTGCAAAATAAATGGGATTAAGCTGCAGCTGCAATGGGTTTGCGGTTTTTGTCAACTCAACTAGTGCCCAAACACTTGCTACGGACAGCACAGCAGACAACTTAGCGTATTTCACTCTGATGGATATCATCATAATAAAATTTGCAGCAATGAGAATTCCAAGTAGCCCTAATCCAAACATAAGCAGCATTCCCATACCCATATTGATGTCATAAAGGCAAGTATACCAAAATGCTTGTGCCGATTGCCCCAAGCCGTGAAGAGATGCAAACGAACCGTTCAAAGCAAAAAGTGCTGCTAAAAATATCACATATACAGTGATTGCAAAAAGATTTCCGGCCATAATCTTTGCGTTCATGTTTTTCTTTCTGCCATAAGTGCTGGATAAACTGATCTCATCAATCCCATTCGAACTATCCTTTGAGAATATTCCGCTTAGTGCAAAAGCTAAAACTATTAGCACAAGCCAATACTGTTTGGCATAATCAATGGTTATTTTTTCAAGGCCAGAAGCATAAGAAACTTCAAAAGGCATTTTCTCAGCATCAACTTTTTCATCTATTTTTTTCAACTGTTCATCTGTGTATCGAAACCAATTAAATTCATTGTTATCTCTTATAAGTTGCTTTACAGATGATTTAAATTGATTATAGAAATCCTTTTCTGACCCTAGAAAATCAAAATCCAAACCCATCGTAAAATTGCTCACACCTCCACCAAAAGCGGCAAAGTTTATTAACTGGTTTGAATATTGATACTTCATCATGTCCATCCCAAAGCGATGCTCAAAATCCTTTTTTTCGATACTGCTGTTAAATTGTTTAACCAAATTCTCTAAATATTGTTGGTCTACAGTACCCTCAAGTTCCTTTGCTTCTTCTTTTACTGCCCAATATGCCCCAACGCCGCTAACCTTTTCTCCCTCACCGGTGATGGTTGTTTGTTCATAATACAGATAATAAATTCCAGTCATCATTGCTGAATATAGCATTAAGGCGACTACAGCTAATATAGCAGGTTTATTCCATAACTTTTTGAATTCGTATAATATCAACCTTTTCATATCGGGCGTTACTCCTTATAACTGAGTCCGTCATGGATAATCTGCCACGGACTCTCTCTTGATTCACGTACTAACACCAAGTAGCTGTAAACACCATCTTCTGCTGTTTCATACTCGGCAAGATAAATGTTTTCGTTATCATATCCGGCTGCCACGCCCTTATCATCGTCATCGTAAATTATGTTCATTCTTGGGTCCATACACTGTGAAACATCATACCCATACTTGCGTTTCGGAACACCGGCTTCATTTTCAACATAGTCGTGTATTAACGCCCAAAATTCTTCGGTCTTGGCATCACTAAAATCGGGACGATTTTTTGTTTGGCCCGGAATGGCATCATCTCGCTGTGACAAACTAGACATGCTGCCGTTTTCAACTTTGAAATTATTTGTTCTGAATTTACGCATCTGTGCCAAAGTTTTATCAAGCTCTGCATCTTTTTGTTCTTCGGGCAATCTTTCAATATCGCCCATATCCATTGCATTAAGATTTCCCTTTCTGGAACTACAGCCTGTAAATAATGTCAATCCCATCACTACCACCATAATAAGTGCTACAATTTTTGTTGATTTCATATTAATTACCTCCAAAATTTTTATTGCCAAACATACATATAGTAATCTTCCAAATTAGGCTCAAGCGGCCTGTTTGTAATACCGTCATAAGCATCGCCCGCATATCGTACTCGGATATTGTTCGCTTCTTGCTTTATGCGAATGACTTGTCTTACTACACTTAATTCGTGAAATACAGCTTGATCAACAACTGTTTCCCAAACCTTTCCGGTAATGCTGGATACCATTGAATTGATTTCACCCGACTGCAATATTTCGCCGCTTTTGATTACAATCAGATTGTTTGCAATCGCTTCGATATCCGAAACGATATGGGTAGATAGAATGACAATCTTATCTTTTGACATGGCACTGATAATGTTAGCAAATCGTATTCTCTCTTTCGGATCAAGACCGGCTGTAGGCTCGTCAAGAACTAGTATTTTCGGATCATTCAGGATTGCTTGCGCAATACCAATCCTTCTTTTCATCCCGCCGGAAAAGGCACTTACTTTTTTGCTTGCAACATTAGAAAGATTGACAAATTCGAGTACTTCCGGGATTTTATGTTTCAAAACCTCCGGTGCAATGCCCTTTAATGCCCCCATATATTCCAAAAAATCTTTGGCGGTAAAACTGGGGTAAACATTCAAATCCTGTGGCATATACCCGACAATACCTCGATAATCTTCATCCAATTTCACAATATCTGATCCATTAAAACGGATGCTTCCTTTTGAACCAAAATCAACAGTAGTTAGAATACGCATTAAGGTGCTTTTACCTGCACCATTCTCGCCAAGCAATCCATATGTTCCAGAATTCAAAGTAATATTAATATTCTTAAGTGCTTCTTTATCTCTATAGGATTTATAGAGACCTTGGATTTTGAGCTCCATGTTAAACCTCCATTTCTATTTGAGAGGGTTGTAAAATGAAAATATCCCCTCTTGATAAAACCAGTTTAT
Organism: Paenibacillus albiflavus; assembly: GCF_004344915.1. Lineage (GTDB taxonomy): Bacteria > Bacillota > Bacilli > Paenibacillales > NBRC-103111 > Paenibacillus_AM > Paenibacillus_AM albiflavus. The sequence goes on from NZ_SKFG01000010.1 coordinate 78,655, forward strand.
CAAAAGGGGATATTTGAAGTTTTAACATCAGACTGATAATTTATTGAGATTTTCTGTAGAAACTATAAAGCTATTTGCTGTTACCTCTACCCGGCATTTCAATTACTATAGTGAAGTGGCTTTGATCGCTATATGCATAAATCGTACCACCATGCAGTGTTATAATATCTTTTGCGATTGCAAGTCCTAATCCGAAGCCACCCGTAGAACTTTGTCTCGCTGCATCCAATCGACTAAATTTATCAAATATAGTATCCAGCTTGTCCTGTGGAATCATTCCTTGATTTCTGAAGCGGATTTCGGTCTTGTTTTCTTTCCACTCTGCCGATATTTCAATCACACTATGGGATTTACTGTATGCAATAGCATTTTTCAAAAGATTATTAAACACCCTCGCCATTTTTTCTGAGTCGGCATAGAGGTTTAAATCTTGAGGTATGTTGAGCGACACTTCTTTTTCACTTGCTGTAAGTTGAGGGTAAGCTTCGTCAACAATCTGAACCAGCATATAAGATAAGTCTATTGGCTCTTTGCTTAAAGGAACCGAATTTAAATTGTACCGCGTGATTTCAAAAAATTCATTGATTAGTTTTTCAAGGCGATATGCCTTTTCTAAGGTAATGTGTATATACTTACTTTTCTGCTCTATCGGCATGTCCGGCGTTTCGTCAAGTAAACTCAAATATCCTATGACCGATGTTAAAGGCGTCTTAATATCATGTGCGAGATAAACAATCAAATCGTTTTTGCGTTTTTCAAGATCACGTTCAGCCTCCGCACTTTTCTCCAAATCTGATTTGATTTGATTCATGGTATCTTCCATAAAATGCAGTTCCGGAGACATATTAATTTTTTCGTTTCTGTTTGCGATACCATTTACACCGGCTATCATTTCATCAAAATACCTCGTAAACCAAGACAGAAACACCTTATAGAACACTGCAAATATCAAAATAACTGTTCCAACTATAATAAGGTCAAAATATTTGCGTATGTTATAAATATACATAAGCTGTGCAGGTTCCCAATCCACATCAAAAATATTGCTAATAATGTTCGTGAGAGTATTTCCAATTTCCCCTTGGCCAATTGAGCGGATAAAAAACACAACCACAATTGCAACAATAAATAAGCCAAGTGTTTGAAAAAATATCTTATCAACAAGCTTTTTATATGGTTTTTTATTTTTCAAGTTTGTAACCAACCCCCCACACTGTTTTTATATATTTCGGATTTTCTACAGAATCCCCAAGTTTCTCACGCAAATGTCTTATATGGGTTGTAATTGAATTGTTGTTTTTAACAAAATATTCATCACCCCAAATCCTGTGAAAAAGCTGTTCCGAGCTGACTACATTTCCATTTTCTTCACATAAAATATTTAAAATCAAAAATTCGGTTGGAGTAAGATTCATAGGAATTCCATCTAAGATTGCTTCATGCGTCTTTACATTTATGGCAAGTCCACGATGAACCAACAGATTGTCAGTTTCGCTGGGCTCTGTATTGTACCTTGTATATCTGCGAAGCTGTGCTTTTACTCGTGCGATAACCTCCAGGGGTCTGAATGGCTTAGTGATATAGTCATCTGCTCCAAAAGTCAACCCTATGATTTTGTCGCTTTCGTGATCTTTTGCTGTTAACATGATGATGGGAAATAAATGGTTTTTTCGTATCTCTTGGCACATTGAAAAACCATCCCCATCCGGCAGCATTACATCTAAAATAGCTAAGTCCATTTTATGTTCCTGTATACATTGCATTGCTTCCTTTGCAGAATAGAATTTATACACAGTATAATTTTCATTCGTCAGATATATTTCAAGCAAATCTGCGATTTCTTTTTCGTCATCTACAACCAGTATATTTATTGGCATGGCATACCTTCCTAAAATAATATTTAACAGTAATTTTACAGCTTTCTGTCGAGTCTAGTTTGATTTCAAGCTTAATATTTTATTGAGATTTTCTTAAGATTTAAAAATAGTGATTATTTGCCACTGTAAATATCTCTATGATAGAAGGTTATATAAATTTTTCTCACCATTGAATGATACTTTTTTACTTTTATTTTAACTTTTTATCTCACGTTTCATCTGTCACCATCAAAACCAACCTATGTCATCTATATTTTCACCCTAAAAAAATAAGGGCAAAAACCGAACATTTCCAGCCTGGTTTTTGCCCCTTTTTTACTCCAAAACCACAATATCTTGTGGTCGAGTGCCTTATTTGTCGTTTTGACCACAACTTGTCGTCATTATCATACACTCAACGTGACTTGTCTGTCTGTCCTTTTACTTTCTTAAGCGAATCTGTCACCTGTCACTTCTCATTCTTTCATTTTCGTACCATCAATATTACACACTCCATGAGTCGAGTGCTGTGACCTACGTACCTACTTTCACTTTTAGCATTGCTGCTTCTACTTTTAATTCAACTCTTTGCTGTACCAGCATACGCGATACGCATCTCCGTAATGTATCTAAACGCAACACTGTCTTTGACCATAAGATCTACATTAATATATAAAGAAAGAACCACTCTTGTATTGGAGTGGTTCTACATAGAACTTCTCTTTTATTAAATTCATTAGCTATCACATCTTACACCATATGATTGTTACGGACTTACGAATTGAATGATTCCAATTAGAGTTAGAATAGCAAATAGCACAATAATACTCCATTAGCCTTAAATTGTGCTTGATCAGGAGATTACGAGAAATCGCCCTGTAGGTAGCCGAACAATCATATTCAATGAAATTGATGAAAATAAAAAAGGTGAGACACATAAAATTGTCCTCACCTTTTTTGTTTACAATTTGATTATTTAGTTACGAATCAGGTAATCAAAAGCGCCTAAAGCTGCAGTCGCTCCTGATCCCATGGAAATGATAATCTGCTTATATGAGCTGTTTGTACAGTCGCCAGCAGCGAATACACCAGGAAGGTTCGTTGCGCCATGATTGTCAACAACGATCTCACCAACGCGAGTACGTTCAACCGTGTCGCCTAACCATTCTGTATTCGGTACAAGTCCGATTTGGACAAATACGCCTTGCAATTCAACATGCTTCGTTTCGCCTGTATCACGTTCCTTGTAAGAAATGCCATCAATCTTGTCTTTTCCTGTAACTTCTGTTGTTTGGACATTCTTAAGAACCGTAACATTAGGTAGACTGTAAAGGCGTTCTTGCAGAACAGCATCAGCTTTGAGCTCTGGAGCAAACTCTAGCACTGTTACATGTTTCACAATCCCTGCAAGATCAATAGCAGCCTCGATGCCTGAATTGCCGCCGCCAACTACTGCAACATCTTTACCAGTAAATAAAGGTCCGTCACAGTGTGGGCAGTAAGCTACACCCTTGTTCTTGAACTCGGCTTCACCAGGTACTCCCATGTTCCGCCAACGAGCACCAGTCGATAAAATGACTGTTTTACTCTTCAGAACAGCTCCGTTCTCAAGTTCAACCTCGATCAGGTCCTTCTTCTCAATACGTTTGGCACGCTGTAATTTCATCACATCGATACCATATTCTTTGACCTGCTGCTCGAGGTTTGCAACAAGCTGAGGACCCTCGATATATTTCGTACTGATAAAGTTCTCGATGCCCAACGTGTCATTAACTTGACCCCCGAAGCGCTCCGCTACGATACCAGTGCGAATGCCCTTGCGAGCTGCATAGATAGCTGCGCTTGCGCCGGAAGGACCGCCACCAACAACAAGTACATCAAATGGCTCTTTATTGTCAAATTCTGAAGCGTCAGGCGCATTACCCATTTTAGCTAGTATTTCTTCAACGGTCATACGACCGCTTTCGAAAAATTCACCATTAAGGTATACGCTAGGCACAGACATGATCTCTTTGCTTTCTACCTCTGCCTTGAACACTGCACCATCAATCATCGTGTGTGTAATTGCAGGGTTTAGGACGCTCATAAGATTCAAGGCCTGTACAACGTCAGGACAGTTATGGCAGCTTAAGCTGATATATGTTTCGAACTTATATTCACCGCGAATGCTCTTGATCTGATCAATCACATTCTGTTCTACTTTAGGAGCACGGCCGCTAACTTGCAGCAGCGCAAGAACTAAAGAAGTAAATTCATGTCCAAGTGGAGTTCCGCCAAAGGTTACTCCTGTATCCTCGCCCACGCGATTCACGCTAAAGCTTGGTGTTCTGGATAACACAGTTTTCTCAACCTGTATTAAGGAAGACATGCTAGCAAGTTCATCGATCAAAGCTAGCATTTCTTTGGATGCATCATCATCGCCAGCGCTGACTTTCAGTACCACAGTACCCTCCAGGAGCTGGAGGTACTGTGCTAGTTGAGCTCTAATTTCATTATCTAATGTCATAGGGCTGTACCTTAAATCTTACCTACTAGATCAAGGCTTGGTTTAAGTGTTTGTCCGCCTTCTTGCCATTTCGCCGGGCAAACTTCTCCTGGATGATTGCGAACATATTGCGCAGCTTTGATTTTGCTAACAACAGCACTTGCATCACGGCCGATGCCACCAGCTGTGATTTCTACAGTTTGGATAACGCCATCTGGGTCGATAATGAATGTACCGCGATCTGCTAGACCATCAGCTTCGATCAATACATCAAAGTTGCGGGAAACTACATGTGATGGGTCGCCAATCATAATGTATTTAACTTTACCGATGGCAGCTGAGCTTTCATGCCATGCTTTATGTGTGAAATGAGTATCAGTAGAAACGGAATATACTTCAACACCAAGTGATTTTAATGTTTCATATTGGTTTTGGAGATCTTCAAGTTCTGTTGGGCATACGAATGTGAAATCCGCTGGATAAAAGCAAACTACACTCCATTTACCTTTAAAATTTTCTTCTGTAACATCGATAAATTTACCATCGTGAAATGCGGATGCTTTAAAAGGTAGTACTTCTGTTCCAATTAGTGACATAATTCTAATCTCCTTTGTGTAATGTGATATGTTTTGACATTTTAAGCATAAATCAGTTTAAAGAATATCTCAACTAATGTCATACTTTATAATAATTATAATTAACCAAATCACGATTTTTGTCAAGCTAAATTAGAATAATTATAATTAAGAATAAATCCCAAATTGTTAATTCAGCGACTTGCACTTTATTCTTCTCGCTTCATTCCGATTACATTCACATAGAAACCATTTCATTTCAGAAATCTCTCTCGGGGTCTTTCCAATATACAAAAAGCCCACAGCCTAAACACTTATTTAAAAGTGTCCAAACTACGGGTTTAAGTTTAACAAGTGCCACTTTAATTAGAAGAAACCTTTAATACTTGCTAGGATTGTGAGAACGCCCACAATTATGACAAACACATTGCTAAGTTTTCCTCTGTATTTAGCTAGTACAGGAACTTTACGGATCGCATACATTGGTAACACACATAGAATAGCAGCAACTAACGGTCCGCTGAGCGTATCAATAATTCCAAGAATGCTTGGATTTGCATAGGCAGCATACCAGCATGTTAACACTACAAAAACAAGGATCGCTCTCTTAACTGTTTTTTCTTTTAGGTTCTTTCCGCGCGCTTTACCAGCCGAAATAACCATGTCACGCATTACCTCGTATACACCTACATAATGGCCAAGAAAAGATTTTGTCACAGCCACAAACGCAATAATAGGAGCTGCAATCGTGATTATAGGCGAATTAAGACGATTGGCAAGGTATGAAAGTATTGATAAATTCTGTTCTTTTGCCATTACAAGATCATCTGGAGTCAAACTCAAGACACTGCTCCAAACAAAGAACATAACGACAACGAATGTCATAATATAAGTGTATTTTTGTATTTGAGCACATTTGGCGTCAGTAGCTTGTATGCCATAAGTTTGTCTCTGTTTCACAACAAATGACGATATCATAGGAGAATGATTAAACGAGAATACGATGATTGGCAAAACCAAGAATATCAGATTGAAATATCCGCCTACTCCTGTTGGAGCAGTAGAAACACTTGTAAAACTAAGCATCGACGTATTCCACTGTGGAATTAAAGATAGTGAGATAAAAAGCAACGAAGCAATGAAAGGATATACTAGCGTGCTCATTACCTTTACAGTAATATCTTGACCAAAATTCAGAATAGCTATAAGACCGAGTACTAATACAAGGGATAAAATAGCTCTTGGCGGCTCATTCATGTGCAATTGATTTACGATAAAACTACTTGCCGTATTGGTTAGTGCAATTGAATACATCAGCACGATAATATAAATGGATAAGAAAAATACGATGTTAAAAGCTACACTTGCCTTATTACCGAAATACTCTCTTATCGTACCTGTAATCCCCTCATCAGCAGAATTGGAAGCGTATATCATTTTGGCAAGCGCCCTATGCGAGTAGTACATAACAGGAAATGCAAGTATTGTAATTAACAGTAATGAGAATAAACCTCCTGCTCCCGCATTAATCGGTAAAAAGAGTACGCCTGCTCCAATTGCTGTTCCAAAAAGGCTCAATGCCCAGGTAGTATCTTGTTTATGCCATTTTTTAGGATCTGGATATTTTTCATTTGTTCCTGCAGTATTTTCAGCAGTAAACTCAAGTTTTTTCACTGCATTCCCACTCATATTATAATTCCTCCCAGTCTAGTTGTGGATAATTACACTTGCGTTTGGAAGCATCCGCCACTTATTTTTTTATAAGGTTACCTACTTTATCACTTCCTATTCACGCCAGATTGCCTTCATTTAAAGAGCAAATCTATTTAATTTGTTTACGCTTACAAAACTCTTTCTTATATTATTATCTTTCTTTTTTAATAACCTTTTCTCCAAAAATCTTGCTTTTAATAGCAATTCCTGTGGGAGTGGCTGCAATTCCGCCTAAACCTGTCTCTCTTAATTCGCTAGGCATCTGTCTTCCCACTCTAAACATCGCTTCAATTACTTCGTCAGCATTAATGACGTTGGTTACGCCTGCTAGTGCAATGTCCGCTGCTACTAAGGCATTAGCCGTTCCAATAGCATTTCTCTTTACACAAGGAATTTCAACTAAACCTGCAACCGGATCACAAACTAAACCGAGTAAATTTTGTAATGCAGTTGAGAAAGCTTCAGAAGATTGCTGAGGTGTTCCTCCAGCAGCTTCTACTGCTGCTGCTGCAGCCATTGCTGAGGCGCTACCTACTTCAGCTTGACATCCTCCGAAAGCGCCGGAAATACAAGCGTTATTTGCTACTATCATGCCAATTAAAGCTGAAGTGAACAGAAAATGGACCTTGTCCTCATGACTTAACTGTAAGCTTTCTTGTATACTAAACAGCACTCCCGGGATTGTCCCACTTGCACCTGCTGTTGGAGTTGCGCAAATAACCCCCATCGATGCATTTACTTCATTAACTCCGATAGCGTTTTGGACCCCGAACATCATCGAATCTCCAGAAAGAGTTTTTCCACTTTCACGATATCGTTTTATTTTAACAGCATCCCCTCCGGATAAACCGGTTGGAGAAAAAACTCCGTTGCCCTCAGTACTTTTCTTAGCGGCATTTTCCATAGTCGCTAAATTTTTTTCCATTTTACTCCAAATTTCTTCATAAGAAGCTCTAGTTTGCTCGATTTCCTGCTCAATTGCTAATTCATAAATTGGCTTTTGTCTTTCATTAGCCGCATCAATTATTTCCTTTATAGACATGTACATAAAATCTTCACCCCTATTCTATTTATAGAATAATGATTTTAGCTGTACTGCTAAGAGTCCTCAATTCCTTCTGAACATCATTAGGTAATTGGGAATCCAAATCAAATTCATATAAATATTTCCCCGATTTTTCTAAAATATTAAAGTTATTAATTTCCACATTAGATTGTTTAAAGATCCTGCGTAATATAAATTCAAGGTCATCTCTTTCGGAAATCGCTATAAGAACTGGCAATGGCCCTTGAAGATTTAAGCTAAATCCGTCAATTTCGATATGCTTGATTTCAATTAATCCACCACCGACTGAAATACCCACTGTTCTAATACTACAATTTTCATCCTCCATATAAATATCTGCAGTATTCGGATGACCGGCAGGACTATTACCTGCTTCTTCTAAAAAGGTAATGTCAATCCCTTTAGATTCTGCAATTTCAATAGCACCGGGCACTCTACTATCATCGGTAGCAAATCCTAATACACCGGCAATTATTGCAAAATCAGTTCCGTGTCCTTTATGAGTTTCAGCAAATGATTCATAATACCTTACCACCACTTTTTTTGGAAGACCTTGAAATAATTTATTGGCAACTGCTCCAATAGCTAAGGCACCTGCAGTATGTGAACTGGAGGGCCCGATCATAACCGGTCCAATCACATCAAAACAACTTTTGAAATTAATAACCTTCTTCTCTTTAATAGGTACTACGTTCATGTTCATATAAGTTTCCTCCCCATAGATGCCATATCAGTTAGTAGAATTACCAATCTAAAATAAGTTGTGTCAGCTTGAGTAAGAGGTTCAATAGCAACAGAACACCTATCATGTAAAGGTTTTCAAAAATAACAGTAAGGATCGAACCTCATTCTTAGTACTAATTGAACACTTGGATAAATTATTAACTTTGCAATCATTGCATCAAAACAACGATCATTTTAATCTGATCCTTCTTCAATAATTTGTAATAATTTATTACAGTAATTATTTTTTATTACCGCATATATAAAATACCACATCATTTATCATGAAGTCAATGAAATAGTAAAAAATTATTTTTATAGAAATTTATTATTACAACCAAAGTCTGTTATAATTTTAAATATGTCATTCTGATAGACTTTTTAATTCTTGTTTCTCCCTTTAAAGTTCCAGAAACCTTGTTATAATAGGGTTATCTATTTTGAATGCCGGCTTGAACTTTAGCATGACCACAGAACGAATGAAAAATTCAGGAATAAATACTGATTGCTCTTATAAGGAGGATTACTTAATTGGATAATGAACTATTTCGACACTATCAAAATATAATGAATTATTTCGGGGAAATTTTAGGATCTAATTATGAATTTGTATTACATGTTTTAGATCCTAATGGAGGTTCTCATATCGGTCACATAGTCAATGGAAACTTAAGTGGAAGATCTTTAAATAGCCCATTAACTAACTATGCAAAAGAATTAATCAACGATAAAGTATATTTAAATAAGGATTATGTTGTAGGTTATGTTGGAGAAGGACCAAGAGGTAAAAAATTTCGTTCATCAACTTTGTTTATAAAAGATCATGAAGGTCAATTACAAGGTCTTTTATGTATAAATTTTGATGCGGATGTCTATAGGAAAGTCGCAAAGGATATATTAAAATTGGCCAATCTAAATTTAGATATCGACCTTATCCAAAAGGAAACTGATCAGGAACAGCCTGTTGAAAAACTTACCGATAATATTCGTAATATCATTTATGCAGTAATAGATAAAGATATAATAGAATCCGGTGCTCAATTATCACCTGAACAAAAGAAACTTGCTATTTCTAAATTAAAAGAATACGGGGTATTTGAAATAAAAGGTACAATAAATGAAGTTGCTGATATAATGGGAATTTCGGAATCAAGTGTTTATCGTTATCTTCAAATGGTATCACGCAACGACAAGTATCTCCTATCGAGCCAGACTGGTATGTGATCTGGGTGCCGTGCAATAGATATAACAGCTTTAAATACTGACAAAATGTCCGAGAGACTACAATAGTAATCTCTCGGACATTTTTGTATGCTAAAGTACCGACCCACGAAACAAACTCTGCCCGTAATCAGAACCCCTTGGATTGACCAATCATCCCAATACATAACATGACCTCTTTCTGTGCAAACTCACTTTAAGTTAATTATTTCCTGGGGGCCATAAAGATGGTTCATGTTCAAACACTAAGCGTAGCAAATGTTATTCTAGAGCAACTTCAATTAACGGGAGTTAAACGAATTTATGGTATCGTTGGGGACTCTTTATTTGGATTCATGGACGCTCTCGCCAAACAAGATTCCATACAATTTATTGCCGTAAAACATGAATCTACGGCAGCCTTCATGGCCGCTGCGGAAGCTCGCCTAACTGGCTCTCTGAGTGTATGTATAGCAACGTCAGGTCCTGGGCTAGCTAATCTGATCAATGGTTTAAGTGAAGCCCGAATGGACAATCTTCCCGTACTGGCTCTTACAGGTCAAGTCCCACTTCGTAAAATAGGGACACATTACAAGCAGTATATCGACCAACAACAACTGATAAACCCCATTGCAACTTATAGTTCACAGGTCGTTCATCCTGATTCAATCATCGACGTTCTTACAAATGCTATATACACATCCATCGCAGAAAAAACAGTTACACATGTTTCCATACCAGAGGATTTATTCGAAATGGAAATCATGTTCACTCCGCGACCTATAGTGAATTTCGCCAGACTCGAACCCCAAATGGGCAAAATTCATGAAGCCGTTAAAGTGTTGCGGGACGCTAAACGTCCAATGATTATGGTTGGAAAGCAAGCTAAAGCATGTGAAGCCTCAATTGTACATTTGTCGGAAGTATGGGGAGCCGGTATCGTAAACGAATATGCGGCTATCGGAGTAATTCCTGAAGAGAATCCAGTGATGTTAGGTGGATTAGGAGAAGGTGGCAACAACTTCGCCAATAAGTTATTTCAACAAGCAGATGTAGTTCTGCAAATCGGCACGACTTGGTGGCCTAATAAAGATGTTCCCGATCAGGCTCATGTCATTTTAATCCATCCAACCAATCATCATCTAAATATGTCCGTTCCTGTAGAGATAGGTTTATTCGGTGATGTAAATAAGATAACAGTTCTCTTAAATGAAGTGTTTCGAAGCGGTAATTATCAACGGAATGAAAATTGGCTGCAACAAATCCATGAAAATAAACAATTGTGGAAATCGTTGAATGATAAAGAAAGAAATCAAACGGCATTTCCCTTTTTTCCTTCAAATATTGTTAAAGCAATTGAGTCTGGAATTTCAGAAGACGCTATTATTGCCTTAGATATTGGTGATTCTAACCTGTGGTTTCAACGAAACTTCAAGGCTAAGCGCCAGCAGCAATTGGTTTCTGATTATTGGCGATCAATGGGATACGGACTTCCTGCTGCAATGGCGGCAAAAATCGTAATGCCAAACCGTCAGGTCTTATGCATCGCAGGAGACGGTGGTTTGGAAATGGGTCTTGCCGAATTACTTACTGCTGTGCGTTATCAATTAATCATTACACTTATTCTGTTTAATAATCAGGCCTATCAAATGGAAGCTGACAAAATGAAAATGAAAGGTTTTGTGCCTTATGGAACGGATTTAACAAATCCTGATTTTATGCAGATCGCAGAAGCATGCGGTTGGACGGCCATTCGAATTAACCATATAGATCAATTAGAGAAAATAATGAAGGAGGCAATAAATTTCACAACTCCAGTTTTTATTGATGTTCCAACCCGTCGTGTTCCGTACCCAGATTATGGATAAACTTATAAAGGAGCGAAAATAGATGTGTGCCCAAAATAGCCAATCAACACCCTTTCCACCTCAGCATCAACATAAACAACCTGGAATAGAAGCGACCATGAATCCCAGACCACAATATGAAAATCCCCACTATCAAGCAAGCGAGAAGTTATTAGGAAAAGTAGCGATCATTACGGGAGGAGACAGCGGACAAGGCAGGGCCATAGCTGCTGCTTTTGCAAAAGAAGGTGCGGATATTGCGATTGTTTATCTCAATGAACATGAGGACGCGCAAGAAACAAAGCAATTTGTTGAACAACATGGACGCAGATGCTTAACAATGGCTGGGGATATTGGAAATGAATCTTTCTGCAAAGAAGTCATTCAAACAACGATCACTGAACTTGGTAAGCTTGATATTTTAGTAAACAATGCGGCAGAACAACATGTTCAAACGAGTATTGAGTACATTACAACAGCACAAATGGAGAAAACTTTTCGAACCAATTTCTTCTCTATTTTTTATTTGACGAAGGCAGCTTTGCCCCATTTACAGTCAGGAAGCACGATCATCAATGCTGCATCGCTAACTGCTTATGAAGGCAACGAACAACTCATTGATTACTCTGCAACCAAAGGGGCTATCGTCGCATTTACACGCTCTCTTTCCAAATCACTTGTAGCAAAGGGTATTCGAGTTAATGGTGTCGTTCCAGGAACGATCTGGACTCCACTCATCCCTGCATCCTTCCCTGCGGATCAAGTTGCAAATTGGGGAGCTGATACACCGATGAAACGTGCGGGGCAGCCTCAGGAAATCGCACCAGCTTATGTTTTCTTGGCTTCTGAAGATTCTTCCTACATGACGGGGCAAATGCTTCACGTAAATGGCGGAGTAATTATTAACGGATAATATGAATAGCGATATGTAAGGAATAACTTTGTACTCCCATCCAAGCACTCTGGTAATTTAGACATATTATAGAATTAGATAGATAGAGAGGAGGGGGACTTATGGGTGAGGTTGGAGACTACGGTGGCGGTTTGTTCACTAGCACAGCCGCAATTCTTGTTCTGTTTATTCTTTTAGTTATTATCACAAAAACATTCTTATACTAAGAATAAATTTACGAGAAGATATGACTGTAAAAACATCAATATGTTCCTTAAAAGTCACTCTTAACCGAGTGACTTTTATCGTTTACTTTTTAATCTAGCAGCCCTAATTCCTCATATACTTTTTTAGTCACCACCCCATTCTGTGCCAATTGATGATCATATTGAAACTTCATAAGAGCTATCTTTGTATTAGATCGGAACTTACCATCGCATATCCCTCTGAAATAACCAGCACTTTTCAAACGAGATTGAATAAGCTGCACATCCCCACCTACATCACCCTCGGCTAAGTCTCTTGGATTATGACTCGGATCTCCCAGAATATGTCCGAAAATGGTTACTTTAGTGCCGAGCGGAATCATCTCATATAATTCAACGACATCTCTGTTATTCATCCGAATGCAGCCGTGACTCAAATGCTGTCCAATTGAATGCGGCTTGTTCGTACCATGGATACCGTAAATACCCCAGGGGACATTTAATCCTAACCATCGCGGCCCAAAAGAAGGGCCCCAGTCTTTCCCTTTATACACAATTTTATATTCTCCAACAGGTGTCGGAGTAGACGGATTACCAACAGCGACTAAGTATGTCTTCACCTTTTTCCCCTGCTTCCACACAATAAGTCGGTGCTTAACAGGATATACGTCAATTGTAAATAAACTCTGATCAGCAACGATAGGTAATGATGGATCAGCATACGCTTGTTTATCATTTATTCCACCACAAGTAATGATGGAAAATACAACAAATCCAAATATCAATTTAGTGAAAAAATGTATTGTTCGAGCCTTCATTTGTTATCCTATTTCCTTTGTGACTATGTTTTCATATAAGTCTGCACAAAAAGCTCATCTCCAACCAACCATTCAGCTATAAAAACATCTTTGTAATTCTGAATGCTTTTTGTTTGAAGATGCTTCATTAACCATGATTCGTCAAATCCCAACTCTTTGATCTCATCCCATAATACATGCCCATCCCGAATAACGGTAACAGGTACATGAACTGGTTTGCTAGCAAGCTTGAAATCCTCCAATGTTGTTTTTTGATATTTCGGCTTCTTTAAAACGCTGATCGAACCGTTCGGCTCCAAATAGCAATACGCGACTTCCCGAATCGAAAAGGCATCACTCTGCCGAAGCAAACTTTGCAATTGATTGAGATTCATTCGGTTTTTTTTCAATTCACCCCGATCAATTACCCCGTTTTTGATAAGCGCAGCAGGCTTCCCATCAACTATACCTCGAAACCATAAAAATTTCTGTCCAATAAATTCAACGATCAGCAGCAAAAATCCCCACAAGCACATCGCGTAGGTGATTTCAGGAATACCCGCTTCTTTCTCATATAATGCAGTCCCTAGTATCTCCCCTATTACAATAGCAGTAATAAAAGTGAAAGGCGTTACTTGGGTGATGATCTTTCTCCCGACGATTTTAACGATGATAAAAAGCAGGAAAAATCCAACCACAAGTTCATATGTAAGATTCAGGAACTTCATCATCCTATGCCCCCAATCACTCGCCGCTAATATGTGCTCAATGCCGAACCCATTACATTTAGTTCTGGTTATCATGTCCATGAATAGATTGTTTATGCTTGCTATTCACCTCAAAAGAACCGTTTAAATGACTTCCAACTAGGGCAAGACTAAACAAAGATCACGTCAATTTCCTCGATATGCAGAGGTGTACTGCTTAGATCATTCATAGGTTGCAATATGGAGGTGAGGGCTATGACCTTTCGTAGCGATGAGATTCAAATGAAAAGGTATCAATCTGGAGATGAGGCTGCCATACAATTGCCCGTTTCTTATGACGACTGGAGGGAACGTGCGAAGCAGATATTAGCAGCTGGCCCCTTTGGATATGTTCACGGAGCAGCAGGCGCAGGAGATACCAAACGAAGCAATGTTGACGCTTTTCAAAAATATCGAATCCGTCCTAGAGTTTGCTGCGATATTTCTAAATGTGACATTTCCATCCAACTATTTGGACAAAAACAACCCGTTCCCTTCTTGCTCGCTCCTATTGGCGTTAATACCATTCTTCATTCAGAAGGGGAAGTTGGACCTGCCAAAGCAGCAGCAAAATTAGGCGTTCCTTATATTCTTAGCAATGTGTCGAGTATCCCTCTCGAAAAAATAGCAGAAACGATGGGGGAACATACAAGGTGGTTCCAGCTTTATCCGCCGAAAAATCGCGAATTGACCAAAAGTTTTCTAAGTCGAGCTGAACAGGCTGGATTTAGCGCGATTGTCGTCACCGTCGATTCAACCCTCCTAGGCTGGCGGGAAACAGATTTGAGCAATGCATTTTTACCGTTTCTTACTGGCCAAGGGATGGGGAATTATTTTACAGACCCTGTATTTTGTAGTCAGCTCAAACAACCTCCTCATGAAAACATCAAGGAAGCCGTCAAGCTGGCACTGGATGAAGGCAATAATACGTGTTTCACCTGGAAAGAGCTTGACTTTATTCGACAGCAAACCAAGCTCCCGTTACTCATCAAGGGGATCACCCATCCAGACGATGCCGTTATGGCTTTGGAACATGGGGTTGATGGGCTTATTGTTTCGAACCATGGCGGGCGTCAGCTTGATGGCGCGGTGGCGACACTTGATGTTCTCCCATCGATTTGTGAAGCAGTTAACGGAAAAGTCCCCGTATTAATGGATAGTGGCATCCGTAGAGGCGCTGATATTCTTAAGGCGATTGCATTAGGAGCTTCTGCTGTTCTGATCGGTCGTCCGTATGCATATGCTTTGGCCGTTGCAGGACAAAGTGGTGTCGAAGAAGTGATTCAACATCTGATCGCTGAAACGGAACTGCAATTAGCAATTTCTGGACGTCATGCTATTCATGAAGTGGATTCGTCGCTCATTATTAAGGTGCAATGATTCCCCACAATTGGAATGACCATCACGAATAAAAATGGACTGTTTGCTTCAACAGTCCATTTTTTCATTCCATTATTCAGGTTTTCAGTTCAATTACTTGTCACTTCACCGAATTCACTTTACTAGTTGTTGCAGTTGAATCATGATAGACTAACTCCCCGCCGTAGTGCCCTGTTAAGAACACAAGTGTTCCGCCAGCTAATGACAATACAAGCAATACAGGAATAAAAAATTTAGATAAGCTGTACTTGGCATACTTCTTAAGACGAGGAACTAGCGGAAAAGTTTGATAGAGCTTTACTAGAACGATGAGTCCAAATACGAGCAAGGTCAGCATTGCGTATTTTTCATGTATTCCGATTGCTGTTTTATCCGTACCAAACACTTGTCTGGCAAATCTTTCTCCGCCATCACCTGTCATATAAGCAAAAATACCTGTAACAAATCCAGAAATTAGAAAAATATTTGCGATATTGTTCAACATCTTCGGCTTCCAAAGCGCAGCTAATTGGAGAATAGCGCCAATAAATAATAAGGCAATTGGAAAATGAACAATTAACGGATGCAGCGGTGTACTCATTTGATCTCCCTCACTTTTTTGGATGAACTTCCTCTCATACCTTTGACGATACGATCGGCAGCATAATAATGAACATACTTCCTTCACCAAGCTTACTTTCTACTCTGATCGTGCCACGATGAGCTTCTACTATCCATTTTGCAATTGATAGTCCCAGACCCGCATGCCCGAAAGTTCGGTTACGAGATTCATCCAATCGATTAAAACGCTCGAAAATCTCATCTAATTTATCTTCTGGAATTCCAATCCCTGTATCTATAACTCGTAGCGTAAGCATACTCCCTTTTACAGCGGTATCAATTCTAATTTGACCACCTTTGGTCGTATACTCCATGGCATTATCCATTAAGATGACTAGCAATTGCCTGAATCGTTCCTGATCTGCTCGCACAATTACTTCGGTATCTGCAGGTTTGACTAGTTCAATTTCCCGCTGCTGTGCAATCGGAATGAAATTGCGAAATACTCTATCCAGTTCTTCATCTAACATAAATTCAATGAATGACATCTTCACAGCAGAGGCATCTGCTCTAGCTAATGTGAGGAGATCTGCAACAAGACCAGTCATGCGCTTGACTTCTTCCTTCATGTCCAGCATCACTTGTTTGCTGAATTCGGGTATTTTCTCCCCGCCTTCGCTTTCCAACACTTCGATTGAGGAATGGAGAACAGCAAGTGGCGTACGCAATTCATGCGAGGCATCAGCCGTAAATTTCTGCTGCTTCTCAAATGATTGCTTAATCGGCTTCATCGCTCGACGTGACATCATATAGCCTATAGCGATCGATACTAGCAAAAATACAATGGAGATAATGATCTGAGTCAGCATAACCTTCTCAAGCAATCGATTCTGTTCGGTTACATCTATTCCCGCGACAACACTTCCCACATATTCATCTCCGGCATAAACAGCCCTGCCCGCAAGTAAGAGATGGACATTTGATTTCTCAACATCAAACACTTGATGAATCGTTTCGTTCTCCTTTGGAACCCAGTGTTCAAATTTATCGCTAATGTCGTGAGCTAGCTCTGCATTTACTGCGTCGGTCTTCACAATATGACCTTCATAATCAAGGACTAAATAGAAAGGACGCAGCGGCATTTCAATATCATGATAGGAATCCTTTTTATCTGTTTTATCCTTTTTTTCCTTTTGTTTATCCCCCTTCCTATCCCTCATTCGATCCGTTATCAATTCATTGGAGTGTTCATTCGTTTCGTTATTAACGATCGTTTCCAGCTTTACTTGCTGTTCTTTATAAATGATCGAAGTTAGCAGAAAGTAACTAGATAAATTTACTGCGAGCAGGAACAAGATCATCATTACCGCAAAAAATAAAGTTAGCTTGCTGCTCGTTCTAGCAAACATGGGCTACCTCCAGCTTATACCCTGTACCTCGAACATTGTTAATGTTCAAATCTCCTGTCGTACAGTCTAGCTTCTTTCGTAATTGTTTGACTAACGCATCTAACGTGTTACTATTCACATCCGTGTCATAGCCCCATATTCGGTCAATGAGCACTTGTCTTGGAAGTACATTTCCGAAGTTCCTCATAAGCAGCTCTATTAATTGAAATTCTCGTATCGTGAGTGCGATCTTCATATCATCGTAAACAAGAGATCGTTCATTGACTGATAATCGATAGGAACCGATCTCGATCCATTCTTCTTGAATAACTTGAGCGATACGTCTCGACAACGACCGAATTCTTGCAAACAGCTCAGCGAATTCGAACGGTTTCATGATATAGTCATCCGCACCAGCATCCAGACCATCTATTCGATCATTTAAGGTATCCTTTGCTGTCAGCATAATAATCCCGCCCGAATAGGATTCCATCCTTAATTGTTTACACAGCATGATCCCATCCATTCTTGGCATCATCCAATCGAGAATAACCATATCATAGCTAGTCGTATCCATATAATCTAAAGCTTCTAAGCCGTCCTTAACCCAATCAACAGCATGCCCTTCCTTGTTCAGCATATGTACAATGAGGGGGCCAAGTCGAACATCATCCTCGGCTAGTAATATATGCATGACTCTGCTCCTTTTCTTTTGCTGGCTTCCTCCACCCCATTCGAACGACAACTACTAATATGAAAAGGATGCCAGTAATAGCATACATCATTTTTATCCCCTTTAGCGATGAATCTGAACCAGCAAGAAGTCCGTGAAGTAAGGAAAGAATAAAAGCAGGAAAAGGCAAATAGTGCACAAACCTCCAGACTTTTTTCCCAAAAGTTTTCATCCAATCCGAAGTCACCAGTACTGCAAAAAACATATAAAATGCAAGAATCCCAAAACCATTAGCAACCGTTTGATGATCCGTGTAGAAAGGGACCAACACCTCTTTAATCGAGAATGGCTCATACATATCAATCAGCAATACGATTCCATGAAGCAATCCAAATAGAAAACCAAACCAGCCCGTCCATTGGTGGATGATTAATAACAAACCTCGACGCTTGACAGAGACCAGCTTGCTGTACCCGAACGCTCCAACAGAAACCGAAATAAACAACAGTAGATAAGAGCTAATTCCAGCTGCCTTAATGACACCCCATGTAGAGAGATAATTTGCCATTACCAATTCAACTCCTCTACATAATTTTTCACATCGCGATTAAGTTTGATTTCTCCACTCTTGGTAATGAAGATATATCCGACTCCTTCAAAATGTGAAGATACCCAATTATTCACTTCTGACGCTTCTAGCATACAGATCACCTTCGATACAACCTCTGCTTGTGCTGTTGATGGAGCGAGTACAGTTGCTTGCACAATATCGGAGTTAGCAACCTGCATGGTTTGACCATCTATAATATGGTGATACAAATTTCCATGATGAATCCATCTACGGTGCATAACATTAGATGTTGCAATTGCTCCTTCTTTGATCCAGAGCTGAATAACTTCTTGATCTTCATCGGTTGGATGCTGGATACCAACTTGCCAAGGAATCGCGTTACTCCAAACTCTCATGTCTCCGCCCGCATCAATTGCTCCTTGCTGGACTTGAAGATCATCTTGAAGCAACCGATAAGCGAGGTCAACCGTCCATCCTTTGCCAATACCTCCAAGATCGACATTAACTTGCTTATGTTTCGTTACCGATCGAAGATCATCAGAGAACGATAGTACATCAAAGTCAAACCTTTCGGATAACTGAGCGTTCCCATAATGATACGTTGAATCTAGTACGCTATCCACACGTTCAATTTTCTCAAACGAACGATCATACCCGATCCTGTTGAGAACCGATCCGATCAACGGATTGAATTTGAAATCTGATTGCAGCGTGCATTTCCATGCATAAGCGAATAAATCATAGAGCTGTTCTGTAAGCATATAAGGATTGCCGATAGGCGCATTATTCAAGCGTGATAATTCACTATCCACAGAGAATCTTGATGCCGTAGCTTCCATGACTTGAAACAGCTGCTGAACCTGATCTGCCCAGTCGAGTTGCTCGGGAACGTCATCTATGATCACGGTCACTTCTGTATTCATCGCACGAAATGTCTTCTCCATATTAGGATCTCCGAGTTCTCAGTTTTTTCGTGGTTTGAGTGGGTTGAGTAGGCTGCGTATCTTTAGGAACAATCGTTACCTCCTGCTTCTCCCAATCCAAGCTATTAATCCATGTTTCTCTCTGATTTTTTTCATCATGACTCATATTTTGTAACCCATTTACATCTTGCTCATTGCCAACGAACCCTGTATTTTGGCCTTTAATAGAAGTCTGGGTATTATTTCTAATGTCATAAGGAACGCCCATATTTTCTATATTCGCTTCCGCCTTATTCGTTAAATTCAATTGCCCTTCCACATAAAGAAGACCTGTAAAAAGAGCTACACTCGAAACACCGATCACCCACTTCGTAATTTTACGACTCATTTCATTTCACTCCTTCCCATGTCAATGACCAACCATTCAATTCTTCCTTTGTTGTCATCTGATAACGCATCAGTACAGCTATAGCTTCTGCAGGAATATACAACAGATTATCTTTCATTATTGGCACTGATGTCATTCGATATTTAGCACCATTGATAAACATGACATTTTCATTCGAACGGAAAATACAGTCAAGCACAGTAGTTGCAGATGTATGATCAGAAACAAACATTTCTATCGCTCCAATGTTCTCATACCAAATGCTCGCTACATCAAGCTGCTGCAGTGTAGTAACTGCAGGTACATAAATGACTTGGTCTTGTATAAAGCCAGTTAACTTCATTAAAGGCTTATTATCGACTTGAAGTGTGATCATCTTGTCAGATAGACCTGTCCGATCTATTTGAGATACCATTTCATTTGAGCGATCATCTGTATCATATTTAATATCCTTATTGAGCTCCTTGGATTTGTCACTTTTTTTGTTGTGATCGTCCTTCTCCACCTTCTTGTCATTCTTGTGATCGGCATAAACGATTGACTGATTATAAGTAAAGACGAACCCCAACATCACGACCACAAAAGCGATCACTGCTCCCCGAACAGCGAACTTTTTAAACCGTTTATTGGATATGTAATTTCCTTTATGCACGTCTTCCCCTCCATTTATTGATTGAATCTATTCCGAGTATAAACCTTGATTCTGATAAAAACATGAGAAACATCAGTCACTTACAGGGGCCATGCTAGCGAGTAAAAGTAAAGGATCGAACCTAATCCCAGCTAGGTGAATATCCTACTAAAAATGAAATGTGAAAAGGAGAACGCAAATGATCCCTTCATATCCACCCTCACATTATAGCTATCAGCAACGCAATTGCTATGGATATATCAGTCCTAATCAGGAAATGATTCCCTATATGATTTTGCAATCCATATCAGGGGAAAGAAGCGATGAGTTGTTCTATCAACAACTGATACAATTAGCACCAACTGAAAACGAAAAGAAAATTATTGCTGGAATTCGTGATGATGAAAGAAAACATAATCAAATGTTTCGAAACATATATCAACAATTAACATGCACAATACCAAATGTGTCAGAAAGTATGGAGGAGCAGGGCGAAACCGTAACCAATTATTTAGAAGGAATTGAAAAAGCCTTATTTGGGGAACTGAAAGCATTCGAGAAATACAGAACGATCTTTTTCAACATTCAGCCGCAATTTCGCGATATGATCTTCGAAATTATGACGGATGAAATTAAGCACGCGAGCTACTACAACTATCTGTTTGCAAAGAACAAATGATGAACCCTCATAGACAAGAAGAAACGACTTCGCCATCCTTAAAGGTGGCGCGTTTCTTAAGGTGATACTTAGAATTTATTAGACGAATGTTATAAATTCTATATCATTAAAAATATCCCCTTCAAGTAAACAGTTGTGCGCTTTATTCGCACTGTCTACTTAAAGGGGATATTATCAATTATAGGTGAACTTCAATTTATCAGGATTTCTAACAAAGTATAAATTGCGAATC
Source organism: Paenibacillus albiflavus (assembly GCF_004344915.1). Lineage (GTDB taxonomy): Bacteria > Bacillota > Bacilli > Paenibacillales > NBRC-103111 > Paenibacillus_AM > Paenibacillus_AM albiflavus. Next base: position 100,166 of record NZ_SKFG01000010.1, read on the forward strand.
GAATTTCTCTCGACGTGCATTAGAGCAACGGTATCGATAACCTCACCTGATCGGACAATAATTCCTGATTGGCCGTTTACATCTCTTATTTCTATACTGAGGCCTTCTTCATCATTTTGAATCTTACGAATAAGACCGAGAAGAAATCGGATGACGAGCTCTGGCGTTTCAATAGGATGGACAGCAGCGATCGCTTTGCCTCCTCCGTCTGAGACCAACACGACATCCTTAGCGAGCATTGAAACAACCGTATCCACATTACCTTGCTGGAGAGCATGCAGGAATTGATGGACCCATTCTTCGCTTGCTTCAGAAGAGATCGGTTCTTCGCTAGCAATTCCCAACTTTACTCTCGCGCGACTGATCAGCTTTCGGCAATTCGCTTCGCTTTTGTCAACGAGTTCAGCAATCTCAGGATATTCATAACCGATCCCCTCACGAAGCACGAATACCGCCCGTTCTGTAGGGGTCAGCTTTTCAAGCAGCACAAGCATGGCGTAAGACAATAGCTCGCCGCGAACTACCGATTCATACATTTCATCATTAGATGTAAAAATAGGCTCGGGAAGCCATTGTCCGAAATACTGTTCCCGCCGTTTACGTGCCGATTTTAGTAAATCTCGACAACGATTCGTCACCATTTTGCACAAATAGGCTTTGGGTTCAACTAAACGTTCGGGATCTACATCATGCACTTTAAGAAATACGTCCTGTACAGCATCTTCTGCATCGGTAACAGATCCGGTTAATTGATAGGCAAGGGTAAAAAGCAGCCCTTTATACTGCTTATATAACTCCTGCATCTTTCCACTTCCATTCTTATCATCTAGCTCTCTATTTACATTATTTCAACAGACTTGCCGAATCCCATGTGAATTTCCTTAAACGCCATCCTAGCTGTCCTGTTATAATCATATCTATTCCCCATTTACGTATCCATGCCATGCCTTGATTAGGGCCGAGGCCAAAACAGAAGAAGTCCATAAACCCCTTGTGTACAGGCGCAGGGAGTCCTGTTATATCAGCCATCATAATCTTTGCAAGCCTTCCCGCTTGAGCGGTTGCTTCCTTGCACGTCTTGCCGTCTTTTCGTCCCGTTGCAGGATCTACGATTCTTGCACAATCGCCGATACTATAAACACCTTGACTGCCTTGGACGCGATAACTGGCATCCACAATCACTTCACCTTCCGTAGTTAACGGCAGCCCCAGACTCCGAAGCATTGGATTAGGCAATAAACCTAGTGTCCAGACACATAAGCCAACGGGTATTGTTTCACCATCCGATAAAGTGACGATTCCTCCTTTTTCGTGCATTGCCTTTCTCCCATGGAATATCTTTACCCCGCACTGCTCAAGCGAATGTTCCAGCTTTTGTCCTACCTTAGCAGGACCTTCTGGGAAAAGCCTATCATTCGAATTCAATAGAAAAATCTTCACGGCAGTCGGATCGAGGCCAATTACTCTCGCCTCTTCACGAACGATGGAAGCGAGTTCTGCCGAAGTTTCAATGCCGCTTATCCCAGCACCAGCTATCGCTAACGTCATTAATCTCTGACGTTCAAGCGGATTCGTTTCTTGAGCAGCTTTCATTAAATTTGTGCGCCAAGCCTGTCGAATCTTTGCTGCAGCATCCAGATTTACCAATGCTATTCCGCCTTGAGCAGGATCCGGCCGCATCACGACGCTCCCCGCCGCCAAGACAAGTAGATCATAGCGCATCGAGTGCTCGTTGCCCCCCGTATCCTGATAGAATAGCCTTTTTTCTACTGATTCGATTCCCGTTACCGTCGCCTGAATAAAATTAGTTCCATCGGACAATAAGTTAGTAAAAGGAATTGCAATATCCTCGTCCCTCGTCGCCTTCTTGAACAACAGTACTTTACGAAGATGATAGGTGTTCTTATCAATTAGAATAAGCTTTAATCGCGAACCCGACTCTCCTAAGAATGCTTTACGAATCGCTTTTTGCGCATGAATCCCCGCATATCCTCCACCAACAACCACACAAGTTAATTCATTCATCACAAATCCCTCCATCTCTCGTTTGATCATGTAACGAGATAGGGTGCCATTTTGTGACATCCTCATTCCGTTCCATACAAAGAATGAAGCTCGGCCAATTTTACAGCGAACCCGATGCTTGACTAATCCATTCTGCTAGTTGAGTGCGATTAATCATATCCCCATTGCGCAGTTTCATCGTTTTTCTTTCCGGTGGACCATCAAATAATTCTGCAGGCAGGTTCAACTCAGATGTATGAAAGATTGTGAAGCTAACTGCTGCTTTGGATGGCGAGATCACAGCTGCATATTTACCGTTCTTTAAAAAATGAGGCTTCTTATACTGCATCCGTTCAAGCGCATCAGGTATCGCCTGATACACAACCTCTCTCAAAATCTCCGACAGTTCGCTCTGCCACGGTTCCAACGCTTCGATAAATTCGGTTACTTCTTGATTCATTGCTTCTTCTCCCCTTTATGTTTTCCTAATAAAAAGTTAAGTTGGTCCTGCAATTCGTCTTTCTTTACGGGATCAAATTTAATAACTTGTTCACTTCATAACTTGATTGGTCAGATTATATCTGCCAATATAGGAATTATACATATTAATCGAATATTCAATTTATTTTAAACTACAAGTTTTGTAAGAATTCGCATACCAAATTGGAGGAAATTGTATGATACATCCAACCGCTATTATTCATCCCCATGCCAAGTTAGGTCAGAATGTAGAAGTTGGTCCATTCTCCATCATCGATGAGGATGTTGTGATCGGTGACCATTGCAGGATTGAGTCTCATGTCCGAATTCATTGCAACACCACACTTGGGCAGAATAACCATATCTATCATGGAGCTGTAATTGGCATTGAGCCAATCACTACCATTCCTCAAACCGAACCGACCTACTTAACGATTGGCGATCACAACGTCATTCGCGAACATGTCACGCTATCTCGTGGAACGAACAAGGGCGGTTCGAATACTACCATCGGTAATCATAATTTAATTATGCTGTACGTACATATCGGGCATGATTGCATCATCGGCAACCACACTACAATCACAGGAAGCGTCAAGATTGCGGGACATGTAGAAATAGAGGACCACGTTGTAATCGGAGGACTGACCCCCATTCATCAATATTGCAAAATCGGACGTTATGCAATGGTCGGAGGGGGCAGCGGTATCTCACAGGATGTTGTCCCTTTTGCACTTGTAAGTGGCAATCCGCTCCGATATTTAGGTCTTAATGTCGTAGGATTAAGACGTGCAGGTCTAAGCTCAATTGAACGTAAAGAAATTAAGAGAATTCATAGTATTCTATTCAGGCAAGGACTACCGCTTCAGAAAGCCGTTGAGACTCTTCATGAACTACCTGATTCCGAGTTTATCAAACACACGTTATCTTTTATCGATAAATCAACTCGAGGACTTTGCAGAAAATCAGAGTAAGGGATAATATCTAATTATTCCCACTTATCACTATATTTTAACTTTAGATTCTCAGCTGTTACGAAACCTTTTTGCAAAGCACTATTCGGAACTTTCCGATTATAAACTTTAATCAGAGCATTGATTTCGTCAATCTCTTGCGAAATGATGGTACTGCCAGCTTGTTGATCTATCTTCTTGATAGTGGCTACCATTCTTAAACGAATCTCTTTCTGCAATTCAACCCACGGTGGTAGAAAATTAGAGTTTTTGAGAATCGTGTTTAGTATATCATCATTCGATATATGAAGTGGCTTGCCCTTACCTTCAAGATAATCAAACCCGCCTTGGGCCGCATAGTCTTTGACGATTTCATCAACGACCAGATGAGATTCAAATGGTCTTGGTTTATCTAATTCAGAAGCATCCTTAGCCTTGTTCTCAGCATCGGATACCACAGCTTTCTTATCATCATGATGATTCAATCTTACCCCTCCGATTATATCTATAATAGACTTCCAGCTTGCACCAACCTTTGTAGCCTATTATGGCATCGGAAGCAGCCAGCACGCAAGCAAACTATCTGTGTCTAATACTATCTGTGTCTAGCCTCGTCTACTTAGATTTAACGCTATGAATTATCTGAATAATGAGATATTGTTAAGTTAATTACCTAATCAACAATAGGAAGGGGATCATTTATGGTCAAACGATTGTTAGCTGTGCTAATCCTTGTAATGGGGCTTGTTGATATTTTTGTAAGCTCCGCCATGCTGTTCAAGCTAATCCCGATGTGGCTCATTCTCATTTATGCATATTTGCATAAACCACATCTGAAGGATCGGTACTTCTTAATCGTACTAACGGGGCTATTCTTCTGCATGCTCGGTGACGGTCTCTTAAAGTGGTTTGTAGTCGGCTTATCCGCATTTCTCATTGGACATCTCTTCTACACATGGGCCTTCATCACCAGATGGCGATTCTCCTGGATCAGATTCAGCACGATTCTCCCTCTCCTCCTATACGGAATCTATATGGGCTATAGAATCTTCCATTCTCTCCAAGACAAAGGGGATCAAGTCTTAATCATTCCTGTTCTAGTGTATCTTCTTGTTATCTCTCTCATGTGCTGGTTCTCCATCATGACAGGGAATAAGTGGTCGATCGTCGGTGGTATCCTCTTCGTAACCTCGGATTCTATTCTAGCCTGGAATATGTTTATCACCGATATCGCCTATTCTCACGTACTGATCATGTCTACATATTATATGGCACAATTCCTAATTGCGAGAAGTATTGGAACAACCACACAATCGAATTCGGCAAAATTAAACAGCATCGTACCTTAAAGGTCGATGCTGTTATGGTTATTTTATGATCTAAACAACCGTTGTTTCCCTTAGAGATTTTCTTAGAATTTTACCTGAACTGTTTTTAGGCAGCTCTGCTATATACTCGATATACTTCGGAATTTTATATTTAACTAATTTATCCTGGAGAAAAGCTCTAATTTCCTCATCCATTAAGGCTGCATCCTTCCTTACAATGTAGGCTTTGACTGCTTCACCCAGTTGTTCATCTGGAACACCAATCACTGCCGCTTCAATGATCGCTGGATGCTGATATAGTACCTCTTCTACTTCTCTTGGGTATACATTATAGCCGCCAACAAGAATCAAGTCTTTCTTGCGATCGACGATATAGATATAGCCTTCCTCATCCATTGTAGCTAAATCACCTGTATACAACCAATCATCCTTGATCGTTAGACTAGTTTCCTCTGGCATTCCAAGATAACCTTTCATCACATTAGGACCTTTGACAATCAGTTCTCCAATTTCGCCTCGCGGCACCTCTAACCCTTCACTGTCAACGACCATATTCATGACACTCGGAATATTGAGCCCAACAGAACCAGGCTTTCGCTTACCGCGAATTGGATTGAATGCTGTTACTGGCGAAGCTTCCGATAAACCATAGCCCTCTTGAATTTGAACCTGGAATCGCTCGCTAAAATTCTCAAGCAATGATACAGGTATAGGCGCTCCACCTGAAACTGCGAGTCGTAGGGAAGAGAAATCAGCAGCACTCACGTTTGGAAGCTGCATGATATAGTTGTACATCGTTGGAACTCCTGCAAATAAGGTTGCCCGCGTATCTCGAATCGTATTCACAACATCAACTGGACTGAATTTCGGCATGATCACCATCGACGAGCCGCAAATAATCGGAGCATTCATACACACTGTCATGCAGAAAACATGGAACAAGGGCAATACGGCAATGATCCGATCATCCCGAGTCATTTCGAATAACTCGCAGCAGGCAACCGCATTCGAATACAAATTGCGATGGGTCAGCATGGCACCTTTCGGATTCCCCGTCGTGCCCGATGTAAAGAGAATGACGGCAACATCTTCTTCATCAAGCTCTGGAAGCGATAGTTGCTCATCTACTTCCTCCATCAATAATTCCATATTGAGTTCATTCTCTACAGGTTCTGCATAAATAATCGATTGAAGCTCAGCTAATTGACTCCTTAGTCCATTCAAGACTGGCTGTAACGCGGAATGGGCAATAATAAGCTTGCATTTGCTTGTCGTCAATATGTAGGATAATTCCCTTGAGGTGAAAGTAGGATTAATTGGTACAACAATCGCACCTGCTCGTATGACACCATAGTAAGCGGTTACAAAATACGGATTATTTCCAAGCAATAATGCGACAACATCTCCCTTGCCAATTCCTTTAGCCGCAAGCTGGTATGTAAATCGATTCACTCTGTCATCAAGTTCCTGATACGTAACTTGTTCTCCCAGATAGTCGTATGACAGACTATTTGGGTAATGCTGTGCATTGCTCCGTAAACGTTCGCTTAAATTCATACTAGCAACTCCTCCTTTATTTTCCACAAAAAGGATATCTACAACTCTATCGTAACTTGACCATTAAGACACGTCAACTTGTATTTTTACGACCTAGACGCTATAGTACACAATTGATTACCTGCACGAAGAAGGATGCTGAATACAAATGATATTTCATATAACTTACCTTTCAAACGACGGCCTTAAGGTCAAAGGATATTTGGGCATCCCACCTGAATACATGCTTTCCATACCTGCTTTAGCAAAGTTAGATAAAGAGATTTATCCCTTGTCAGAACTGCCGATCAAGCAGCTAGCTAGCTCCTTACATTCTCCATCTAAAGACATCATGCAAGCGAAATTGCCAGCACTCATTTATTGCCGTGGTGGAATAGGCAAAGTAGGGAAAGTCAAATTGGAGTGGATAGAACAATTCACAGCTCAAGGTTATATCATTTTTGCTCCATCATACAGAGGAAATGAAGGCGGAGAAGGCAGGGATGAATTCGGCGGTGCGGATCAAGCCGATGCGCTTGGAGCGATTCATTATTTACAGCAGTTACCCTTTGTCCGTACTGACCAAATATCCGTTATGGGCTTCTCTCGCGGATCGATCAATGCAGCACATTTGGCTGGACATTCGAAAGATGTGCATAAACTCATCTTATGGAGCGGCGTATCTGACTTAAGCAAAACGTATGAGGAAAGAATTGATTTACGTCGAATGCTTAAGCGCGTAATAGGCGGCACACCGAATAAAGTACCTGAAGCCTATGAAGCCAGATCCCCCATCCATATAGCCAATCAATTGCAATGTCCGATACTTCTGATACATGGCACTGACGATACTCAAGTCGATTTCGGGCATAGCTTGAAGATGTACCAAATGCTGATTAAGCTGCACAAAGATGTTTCCTTCCATCAATATGAAGGGCTTGGACATCATTTCCCCGCTCCAATCCATCTCCAGGCTGTTCAGCGTATGTTCGAATGGATTCGGCAAGATTAACTAGAAAAAAGCGCAAAGAGTTAATCACTCTTTGCGCTAGGCTTGTCCATTTATTAGAAATAACGTGCTGCTGCTACATAACGAGTACTCCAGTAGCCTTTATTCAAATCACCAGTTGTTAAACCGTATACTGACCCAGTTGTATTGTGAATGAACTTGCCATTTCCTACGTAGATACCAACGTGTCCGATTTTACCAGGAGTTTTGACGCTTAGGAATACAAGGTCACCTTTTTTCAAATCTTTCTTAGCTACCTTTTTACCTTGGTTATATTGCGCGTTTGCTCCCCATTTCACGTCAACGCCTACTTGCTTAAGCGCATATTTTGTAAAAGATGAGCAGTCAAAGATCAAGTTTTTTGTATCATTTTTGCCATACACATATTTAACTTTACCTACAAGTGAATTTGCAAATTTTATCATCTTATCCGCTTTTTGGGCAGATGTCATAGAAGTTGTTGCTTTAGCAGAAGTAGCTGCTGTAGTAGTTGTTGCTGCAAAAGCAGTTGTAGTTGTTGGAAGAATCAAAGCTGTGCTCATTACGACACCAAAAACGATTTTTCCTAGTTTGTTTTGAATTTTCATGGTTGTTGCCTCCTTGTGAGTACCAATTTGGTTTCTGACACTACTATAACACATGTCCAAATGCCCAAATCTGGGCCTACAAAGCCGCAAAACCGCGCTGTGCTTAAAGAAAATCATCATTCTGAGAAGACGATTAAATAGCTCTTAGAATTCACTCTCAAAATGCTTAGACGTGCTTCCGCTCTCGTCTAATGAATGCCTCGATCTCCTCTTTATTCTGCCATATATCCATTGTTTTAAGGTCTATTTGCTGTGTATTTGAGGCTTCTCTATAGTACTCCTCAATCATTTCCTTATATACTTGTCCCCAGTGCATTACAAGTGAGCGAATGTAATCAGTGGATGATCCCTCAAATAACTCCTTAACTGCTTCTGTGAATGCCATGATATACGACCTTGGTTTGTAATAATGGGAAATAATCAAAGCTCCTTGATCGGTATGTAGGTTACCAACACCCAGAATAAAAGAAGGTCTTGTAGATCTGCCGCCGCAGCCCATGTATAAAACATAGGGAGCATCAGCAGGATAAACATGAGTCAATATCGAATGCTCGACATGGTAAACGCCATCACCATAAGCTTCATTATGTATAAATGCATTGATTTCTTGTTCTAATACTGCATGCGATCCTCTGATCATAATGATTAAACCTCCAATTTCAAACTTATAGTCTTCGCAATCGAATATCCTTCGTGAACCATAAACGATAGCATAGCTGGCTTAACATAATACTTGTAACAGCTGCCGCTGAGGTGATGGAGAACATAATCAGAATCTGATAACGTACTGCCTCGACAGGGCTTGCACCCGCTACGATCATACCCGTCATCATCCCAGGTAATTGGACTAGTCCCACAGTTTTCATGCTATCGATCGTAGGAATCATACTTGCTTTCACGGATCGTTTAAGCGATGCATGGATGGCCTGTCTAGCTGTAGCGCCAAGTGATAACAAAGCTTCTATCTCTCCGCGGGAAGCATCTACTTCACGTTTCATATGGTTGAGGAACAAGCCGGATACGATCATGGAATTACCGATAATCATTCCACTCATTGGTATAATGTATCTTGCGATCGGCTCAATAATGTTGAATCCTATAAACAGTCCCATCGTAATGATCTCTGTGCAGGCAATCGATACGGCAATTCGCCAGACAACGCCAGACATTCCTTCTGCACGCTTGCTTGCATTCCAAGAAGCCACTGAGATCATGATGAAAGGAATCAAGACGAGAAAAAGAGGATGCTCCGTATCAAATATGAACTGCAGCACATATCCCATAATCAATAGCTGAACAGCGGAACGTATCGTTCCAATCAGAATATCCTTTTCTAAGCCGAGCTTCTGCCATAAAGATACGAGGATCGTAATCATAATAAAAATTAAGGTAAAAGATAAAGCCATTATAGACATGATGATTCAACTTCCCGTTCACTTAATTGGAGATATTGACGTCCTAACTCACTAGATGGACACTCAAAAAACGAATGACTATCCTTATCTTCGAGTAATGTTCCACCACCTATAAACCAAACGCGATCACCAATCTGTCTCGCCTGATCAAGATCATGGGTAATCCAGATCTGTGTCGTATCATTCGCCTTGTGCCACTTTTTAAGCATGCTTTCCACAGCCTGTTTGCTTGCTGAATCAAGCGAGGCTGTCACTTCGTCCAGCAATAGAATCTCGGGATGCAGGAGCAGTGAACGAATGAGCGCTACACGCTGCTTTTCCCCCCCAGATAGCAGATCAGCATTCTGTTTCCAGTCCAATTGACCTAATCCGAGCTCCTCCATCAGCCTTGTTGCAAGCTTCTCTTCAAAAGGTGTTCGATGCAATTCACTGACAGTTCTGAGATTGTCCTCAACAGTTCCTGGCAGCATAACAGCCTGTTGAGCGATATAGCAAACCTTCATTCGCCACTCCTTGGAACTCCAATCATTAGCGGATTTATTATGCAAAAAAACTTCTCCCTCATCCGGAAGATCCAGCTTAGCCATTATACGAAGCAATGTGCTTTTTCCCTGACCTGAAGCGCCGAGTACAGTAATCATCTCTGGTTTATTAATTTGCGCTGATACTTCTCTGAATAAATCCACTCGCTCCCCGCCTGTTCGATACTTCCCCAGCTGCTGCAAATCCAATATCGACATTCCATATACTCCTTCGATGTTCTCTATTACGTTAAACACTTGCCCACTTTTCATTTTTCCCTAATTCGATGTACAATACAATTATAAACCAAATAGGAGCTGATCAACATGTCCAAAAGTTTATCAAGACGTAATCGTGATAAGCTAGCCCGTGCCAGAGGCTATGACTTACATGCAATGAAACGCCAAGGCACCCAAATCGCAATGGATCTATCGACCAAGAAGACGAAGACCAAAGCAGAATTACTCAATCAGAACAAATACAGAAAGCTCGATCTTTCCAACTATAGTGGAGATGATCGAGCTTTTATCGTTAATATCCCTATGAAGGTTGATATTTCATTAGCATTTCTGGAGATACTTCCTTGGTCTTGCATATTTCTGCATAGAAATAGCCACTCTGTTTAATTGTTCTGGCTTGTGTCTCATAATTGATATGAACAAGCCCGAAGCGTCTGCTTAAACCTTCCTGCCATTCAAAGTTATCGATCGTTGACCAGTGATAATAACGCTCAATCGGAATTCCTTCCTCACAAAGCTTAGCCACTTGTTCTAGATGATCATAGATGAACTTCGCTCTTTTGCCATCTGTCTGATCGCAAATACCATTCTCCGTTATATAAATTGGTAGCTGGTATTTCTTATAAATTTCCTTACAAATTCGGTAAAGCCCTTCAGGGTAGATCTCCCACCCCATATCATTCGTATCAATTCCCTTCTTCACTAATTGCTTAGCAAAGGCTACGAATGGATTCCAAGTAAATTCAATAATGTCTCGCGAATAATAATTCAGACCAAAAAAATCACAATAAAGCTCCGTTCTCTGATTAATATACTGCTTATTCCGATGAATTGGAAACTTATAATTCCCATGAATCATTCCCTCTAGAAAAAGCGTATGAAACACATAATCAGTTAACTTACGCGATAGCGCGGAACGAATTTTCTTCCTCTCAATATCAAAAACCCGCATATGAAAGGCAACGCCTACCTGTGTCTGACCAAGAAAATGCTGTTCACTGCGAATCCGATGAATTGCGCGATAGGCATCAATATGAGCTTCGATCATCAACTTTATGCCTTTAAAATAATGCTTCATGCTGGGCTTGGCTGGTGGACTTGTAAGCTCAATATACGATTGGAATAAGTAGACATTCGGTTCATTAATCGTCACCCAATCACATACCAAATCACCAAGTGCATACACGACTGTTTTGACATATTTAGAAAAATAATTAACGATTCTGGGGTTCGTCCATGCACCAGCTTCTTCAATCCAGATCGGATTGGAAAAATGATGCAAAGTTACAAGTGGACGAATGCCAGCATCTAGTAGCTTAAGAATTTCGTCTCTGTAATGATCTAAAGCCGCTTGATTATACTGTCCTTCAGCAGGCTCAATACGACTCCACTCGATACTCATTCGATACGTTTCTTGATTAAGCTGCTTCATGATCGCAATATCTTCTTCATACCTATTCCAGTGATCAGCAGCAACAATGCAATGAGAACCATCTTTAATTCGATTGTTCTCGCAAAATTGATACCAACTGTTATTCCGATCTCCCCCTTCAATCTGCAAAGACGCAGTTGCTGAACCAAGCTGAATATTCTGTGGAAGTTTATAAGCTCTCATCTTATTTTCACCTCCTAGCTTCAATTCATTAACAAAAATCATTCCATCTCTGTAATTATATCATTCTTTTTTGGCACATCAAAAAAATAAGAACTTGTTACTTGCGTTAAATTATATGAATCTAATCTCTCGTTTAAGCCCGGTAACACAAATAATAAAGACGTGACTAACGCAGGCTTTACGGAAAGCTTTGCGTCAGGTTCACGTCTTTCGTCGTATGTATTAAGAACTAAGAGTCACTATTGATTCTTTGCATAAATTCCTCTGCCGCACTATAGCCTTGCAGCTGAAGATAATAATTATTAGCTGCAGCTTCTACTAATGCAGCAACATCTCGCCCTGGTTGAAGCGGAATTTCGATATGTGGAATACGAACATCCAAATATTCAACATACTTGGTTTCTAGCTCCAAGTCATTGTAAAGCTCACTTTCTTTCCACTGCGTAAGTTCAATATCCAGCACAATCCGAGTTTCATCCTGGAATGAGCTTCTGCCATAAATACGTGCCACGTTGATTAATCCTACACTGCGTAAGGCAAGAAATTCGCGTGTCTTCTGATTATGTGTCCCAATAATTAGCTCTGGATTGACTTTCTTCAGCACAACTGCATCATCGGCTACCAGGCGATGTCCTCGTCTGATGAGTGTTAATGCGGTTTCACTTTTGCCAATACCTGATTTACCCCGAAGCAAAATACCGATGCCCGCGACATTCACACATACCCCATGGATTTGCACTTCAGGTGCGAAAGCTTTCGTTAGATATGCATCAACACGCTCGATAAACACGGACGTTGGCTTGGGCGAGCGAAGCAATGGTATGCCTTCTCTTGCGCAATGCTCAATCAGATATTCCAATCCGCCTTGATTCCACGTCACAACAAAGCAAGGTGGATGATACTTCACAACGTTACCAATTCGAATATCGCGTTCTTGTTCAGTCTGTGTATGTAGATAAGTAATTTCCTTCTCACCCAGTACTTGCACATGCTCTTGAGGAAAATATTCAAAAAAACCGACAAACTCGAGGCCAGGCCTATGTACACTTGATCTTGATATCGTTCGATGCAATTGAGTTTGTCCCGCAAGTACTTCCAATTGAAATTTATCTACTAAATCTTTGACAGTGATTGTTTTCATTGGATCTGCACCTCATCAACATTTCATATAACATCTATTCTATCATAAATAAAATAAGAAGGAACGTGATCTGCTTTATGCTGGCTCTCCATCAGCCATCCTAATGATAAACGATGAAGACATAAATCGAACAAATGACAAGGGATACGAATGTGATAGGGGCACCAATTTTCAAAAAGCCCATGTATGTTATCTTATGACCCTCTCGCTCAGCCATACCCGCTACAACAAGGTTTGCCGATGCACCGATCAACGTTCCATTTCCACCGAGGCAAGCGCCTAGAGCTAGCGACCACCATACAGGATTGAGCATATTCGGGTCAGCTAAATGCATCTGTGCTCCCATATCTTGAATTAATGGAATCATCGTTGCAACGAACGGAATATTATCGATTGTAGACGATGCGATGCCAGACACCCAGAGTATAAGCATGGAAGTAAAAGTTTCATTGCCTGCCGTAAGCTCCAGCACCTTGGTTGCCAGGAAGCTAATCACGCCCACATCCTTCAAACCACCAACGAGAATGAACAAGCCAGCAAAAAAGAAGATCGTTACCCACTCTACCGAGCGAAACACGCCTTCAATTTCATGTCCCTTCGTACCGATCAGCATAAGAATCGTTGCGCCTGCCAGCGCAATAACGGCAGCTTCTATATGAATGACACTATGCAAGACAAATCCGATTAAAGTTAATGATAGAACTACGAGACATTTGATCAAAAGCACTTTATCTGTTAAATAGCTGCTTGCATCGATTTTCATAAGCTCTTCTACTCGATCGGCATTAACTGCAAAATCCTTTTTATAGATCAACCAGAGCATAACCAGCGCAGCTATCATTGTAAGAAGTACAGGTGGTCCCAAGTTGATTATAAAATCGTTAAAGTTTAAGTGCGTAGACGTTCCGATCATAATGTTCGGTGGGTCACCGATCAATGTAGCTGTTCCTCCAATATTGCTCATCAGGATCGCTGCAATCAGATAAGGCATCGGTTTCACTTTAAGAATTCTGGTGATAGAAAAGATAATCGGAACAATAAGCAGAACTGTCGTCACATTATCGAGAATAGCAGAACCAATTGCCGTAATCGTCGATAACATCAGCAGAACCTTTATCGGATTCCCTCTTACCTTCTGCGCGGCCTTCACAGATATATATTGAAAAAGCCCTGTCTTCTTCGTCACCGTAACGATGAGCATCATTCCGATTAATAGAAATATCGTCTGCCAATCGATATGCTTCGTATAAGCATCCTGTGTATCGACGATCCCGACCAATACCATCAGGACCGCTCCACTGATTGCTAATACGGCTCGGTTCATTTTTTCAAGTATAATGAATATGTAAACACATACGAACACTACAATGGCCCCAATCAGCTTCCATAACGGAACGATTGAAAATACATCATCCATGTCACTCTCTCCCTCTGACAATGCTCTAGTAGATTCCTATTCATACTATATTTGAAATGTTTCAGGTTATCCATCATTTTTTGACGAACCGATATGACAAACCACCCTTCCAAATAATATAGAAGGGTGGTTTGTTGTTGATCTAGTATGAAATCAAATAACGGATTTCTAAATACTTATTTGCTCAGATTCTCTTCTTTTAAAAAAATAGCGGATTCTTATCTCAAATAAAACACACCGTCGCTGATAAACGTCGCTGGACCTTTCATATACACATGATCGTTGTCCGCATACGTAATGACCAAATCCCCACCCAATAAATGAACGGTAATCGGCTTAGCACGCTCCAAATGACCGCCTAGCACCCCAGCAACCACTGCTGCGCAAGCTCCAGTACCGCAAGCCATCGTGATACCTGAACCACGCTCCCACACGCGAAAATCGATTTCATGCGAATTCTGAACTTGGACAAATTCGACATTAATTCGCTCAGGAAATAGCGCAGCATGCTCAACGGTAGGTCCAATCTGATTGACCGCTGCTTGTTCAATATCCTCGACAAACATGACCGAATGAGGGTTGCCCATCGACACGACAGTCATTTGATAGTCGGCGCCATCAATCTGCACGCTTTCATTAATCGTTATGCTATCCTCATCGCCAAGCATTGGAATTTCTTTTTTCATTAATCGCGGTTTCCCCATATCGATACTTACGGTTTGGACTGCTTCTTCATCCACATGAACCTCGACATGCACAATGCCGCCAAGCGTTTCAATAGTGAAGTGCCGCTCATGTGTCATACTCCGATCATACACATACTTCGCTACACATCTTAACCCATTGCCGCAATTCTTCGCCTCAGATCCATCCGAATTAAAGATACGCATTCTAAAATCAGCAACCCTTGATGGCCCAATCAGGATCATCCCATCTGACCCAATTCCAAAATTCACATCAGAGACCTTAACCGCTATCAATGCCAGTTCCGCTTCCTGTAACTTAACCTCGAATTCATTCACATAGATATAATTGTTGCCGAGGCCGTGCATTTTCGTGTATTTCATAAGTTTTCACCCTACTTAAAAAATATAGCGATCACTAGACAAGCGGCGTTTAACCTCTTCGATCACGTGCTTATCCTCCACCTCATCCTGTGCCTGGAACGTGACGGAGAAGCGAATGTATTGTCCAGCGTTATCCCACGGAACAGTAGAGATCATTTTCTCACGGATCAAGTATTGACTGTAGTCTTCTGCTGTATGGAACTCAGGTCCTTCAGCAACTGCTTTAGGCGCCGCCGTATAGAGGAAGAAAGAACCCTTCGGCTTCTCCACCGTAAATCCAAGACTTCTCAAGGCTTCTACCAGCATGTCGTGTCTGCGTGAATATTTCTTGCTAATGTTCTCCGTAATTTCGGGATGCTGCAGTGCGTATACAGCTGCTTTCTGAATCGCAATAAATTGGCCAGAATCGTTATTATCCTTAACCGTTGCGAACGCTTTGACGATATGCGAATTACCAACAATGAAACCAATGCGCCACCCTGTCATATTGTAGGACTTGGATAAAGAATGCAGCTCAACACCAACCTCTTTAGCTCCAGGAATGGATAAGAAGCTGAGCGGCTCTTCGCCTTCAAATACAAGCGCCGCGTATGCTGCATCATGCACGACGATTAAGTTATGCTGTTTTGCAAATTGCACAACCTTCTCAAAAAATTCTCTAGTCGCATAAGCACCCGTTGGGTTGTTCGGATAATTAAGATAGAGCAGCTTTGCCCGTTTCAAAATTTCGGGAGATAGGGAATCTAAATCTGGTAAAAAATGATTTTCCTTATGAATAGGCAGTGACACAACTTCTCCGCCCAGATATTCGGTATGTGTCCCAAGAATCGGATAGCATGGAGAAGGCATGATCGTTACATCACCTGGATTGATAAAAGCAGTCGGCAACATCGCCAATGCTGTCTTGGAACCGATGATATGATTAACTTCCGTCTCCGGATCAATTCCGCCCACTCCAAATACGCTATTCATATAGTCAGCAGCAGCTTGCTTGAAAACGGCGATTCCGTTGTCAGAATAGAAGCGATTTTCTTTTTTGCCGGCTTCTTCATATAACGTCTGTACAACTTGCTGATCCGCCATCTCATCAGGCTCACCTACTCCCAAATCGATTAGCTCAACTCCAGGATGCGCCCTAAGCGCTGCCTGCTTCGCACGTTTAATTTTCTCGAATTTATAAATCTCTGAATCCAAACCAAACTTAACGCCACCAATTCGTTCCGCAAATAACTGCTGTATATATCCCGCTTGCATCTGTAACCTCCTAAATTGTAGACACAGATTCACTGATCAATGCTTTGCTGCTTACGCATTCTGCTAGGTACTGATCACAAGCCTTAGCCGCTTCACGACCTTCTTGAATTGCCCATACAATTAAGCTTGAGCCACGTCTAGCATCTCCTGCCGCAAATACACCTTCTATATTCGTTGCATATTGACCATGTGCTGTCTCTATATTCGATCTGTGATTCGTATGGATACCCGTGGTGTTCAGCAAATGATTCTCTGGACCGCTGAAGCCAATTGCAAGCAGCACAAGCTGTGCTTCCCATACTCGCTCCGTTCCTGCATCTTCTTTACGGATTAGCTTCCCATCCGCATCCTTCGTCACTTGAAGCTGTACCGTGCGCACGCCTGTAACATTACCTGCACCATCGCTAATGAATTCTTTGGTCATGAGAGCAAATTGTCTCGGATCATGGCCATATAGCTCAGTCGCTTCTTCTAATCCATAATCACATTTATGCACGATGGGCCACCCCGGCCATGGATTGTTGTCCTCATCCCGCTCATCCGGCTTACGTTCATGAATATCAAATTGGGTTAAAGAACGACAGTTATGCCGAAGCGCCGTCGAGACGCAGTCGATCGCTGTATCTCCTCCACCAATAACGATTACATCCTTGCCTTCAGCTGAGATATATTGACCATCCTGCAAGTTTGAATCTAGCAAACTCTTCGTATTCGCATGTAAGAAATCCATTGCATAATGAATCCCCTTTAGCTCTCTGCCTGGCGCAAGCAGATCTCTAGGCTTAGTCGCACCGATACAAACGACTACTGCATCGAATTGCTCTTGCAGCATAGCAAAAGTAATATCCTTGCCAATCTCTGAATTTGTGACGAACATAATTCCTACTTGGCGCAATAACTCTACACGCCGCTCAACGACGTATTGTTCAATTTTCATCCTCGGTATTCCATAAGTTAACAAGCCGCCAACACGATCATGGCGCTCGAATACCGTAACTCTATGGCCGAGCTTATTTAATTCATCTGCACAAGTTAGACCCGCTGGACCCGATCCAATGATCGCTACGGTCTTTCCTGTTCGCTTGCTTGGTGGTGAAGGTACAACCCAGCCTTCCTCAAAGCCTTTATCAATAATCGCCCGCTCGATATTCTTGATCGTAACCGGTGATTCATATAGAGAAGCTACACAAGAGCCTTCGCATGGCGCTGGGCATGCTCTTCCTGTGAATTCCGGGAAGTTATTCGTCTGATGAAGCCGATGCAATGCTTCACGCCACTGCCCTCTGTAGATCAAATCATTCCATTCCGGGATTTGATTATGCACAGGGCACCCAACTGCTTGCCCACTAAACACGTCGCCAGTTTGGCAGAAGGGAACCGCACAATCCATGCATCTAGCTCCCTGCTGCTGTAGTTCTTGATCAGATAACGGCAAGTACAAGTCTCCAAAATCTTGAATCCTCTCCAAAGGATTCCGCTCATGCATATGCTGCGACTTGTAGTCCATAAATCCCGTTGGCTTTCCCATAAGCGGGCTCCTCCTTTTCTAGCCGATAGATTATTGATGCGGATTAAGCATTCTTTCTTTCTTGAAAAGCTGCCAATAGCGCGTCATCACCAGGAATGCCTGATTGACGGAAGCGTTCAATCGCTTTTACCATCCGCTTATAGTCTGCTGGTACAATTCGGACAAAGTGCTTCACATTTTGCTCCCACTGTCCTAATATTTTTTGAGCGTGCAAGCTTCCGGTAAATGCCACATGATTCTCAATCATTCGCTTAACGATTTGAATCTCTTCCCGTTCCTGTAAAGCTTCGAGCAGTACCATTTTCATATTGCAATTCTGCTTTACAGCTTCCATGCTCTCAGCCCATACATAAGCAATACCGCCTGACATGCCGGCTGCAAAGTTTTTGCCAAACTCTCCGAGCACAACGACTCTTCCACCGGTCATATATTCACAGCCGTGATTGCCAACACCTTCAACGACGACATTCGCACCGCTATTGCGTACACAGAACCTCTCTCCCGCAACACCACGAATATAGGCCTCTCCAGAGGTTGCACCAAAGAAAGCAACATTGCCAATAATGATATTTGACTCTGGAACAAAGCTTGAGTTCGCAGGTGGATATATCGCGATCTTGCCACCAGATAGCCCCTTACCCACATGATCATTGGCATCGCCTTCCAAGGTAAACGTCATTCCACTTGGCATGAATGCACCGAAGCTTTGACCTGCTGTGCCTTTAAAATCAACTAGAATCGTATCCTCCGGCAATCCTTCAGCACCATAACGCATAGTCACTTTACTGCCCAAAATTGTTCCTACAGCACGATTCGTATTCTGTAGTGGCAACGTTAAATGCACTTTCTGTTTATCTTCTATCGCCGGTTTTGTCAGCTCGATCAGCTTCGTCACATCTAACGTTTGATCTAATTCATGATCTTGGCATTCTTTCTCTTGGATATCACGATTGACTACGGTACTAGGCTGATAGAGTAATGGTGATAAGTCAATTGTTGCTGCCTTCCAGATATCGCGGACATCTTTCGTTCTTAGAATATCCGTGCGTCCTACCAACTCATTAATCGAACGAAAGCCAAGCTTCGCAAGCCATTCTCGAACTTCCTGCGCAATGAACCGCATAAAATTTACAATATGCTCAGGGTCACCTTTGAAATTGGCGCGCAATTCTGGATTTTGCGTTGCAATCCCTACAGGACAAGTATCCATGTGACAGACACGCATCATCACGCAACCAAGAACGACTAGTGGAACCGTTGCAAAACCATACTCTTCTGCACCAAGCAATGCAGCAATAACCACATCTCGTCCTGTCATTAGCTTGCCGTCGGTTTCCAGCGTCACTTTATTTCTTAAACCATTCAGCACAAGCGTCTGATGTGCTTCAGCAAGCCCGATTTCCCATGGCATACCTGCATTCTTGATGCCGGTTCGAGGGGCTGCCCCTGTGCCGCCATCGTAGCCGCTGATTAGAATGACATCTGCTCTCGCCTTAGCCACACCCGCTGCAATTGTGCCTACTCCTGCTTCAGAAACTAACTTGACGTTAATTCGTGCGGCAGAATTTGCATTCTTCAAATCGTAAATAAGTTCAGCAAGATCTTCGATAGAGTAAATATCATGATGTGGTGGCGGAGAGATAAGTTCCACACCTGGAGTAGAACCACGCGCCTTGGCTATCCACGGATAAACCTTCCGTGCTGGCAATTGACCGCCTTCACCTGGCTTCGCACCTTGCGCCATTTTGATCTGAATCTCAGTGGCATTCATTAAGTAATGGCTTGTTACGCCAAATCTTCCTGAGGCAACCTGCTTAATTGCACTATTGCGTAAATCTCCATTCGAATCTGGTGTATAGCGCGCCGAATCTTCGCCACCTTCACCCGAATTGCTCTTTGCCCCGATTCGATTCATGGCAATCGCGAGTGCTTCATGTGCTTCTTGACTGATAGAACCATAGGACATGGCACCGGATTTAAACCTTTTCAGAATGCTTTCGACCGATTCAACCTCCTCAATCGGAACCGATATACGATCTGTGAAATCTAATAATCCGCGCAGGTTATTGCTCGTTTGTGTTTCTTCATCAATCAGTTTGCTGTAACGTTTATATAAGCTGTAGTCGTTCTGACGGCATGCATGCTGGAGTGTATGAATCGTCTGCGGATTGAATAGATGCTCTTCTCCGTTATGTCTCCACTGAAAATCATCGCCTGATTCAAGCTGCGCTTCACGCTCATTTGAAACAGCATAAGCCTTCTGATGCCGAATCAATGTCTCGCGTGCAATAACCTCTAGCCCGATCCCACCAATTCTAGTTGGCGTTGAAGTGAAATAACGATCCACAACCTCTTGACGAATGCCTACTACCTCACATATTTGTGCCCCTATATAGCTATGAATCGTCGATATTCCCATTTTGGAAATAACCTTTAAAATACCTTTGGTTACCCCACTTACGTAGTGGTTAACCAGTTCCTCCAACGTAATCAATTCATCTGTTTCTTCCAGCCTGAATTGACCGTTCAATAGCATTTGATGAATAGAATCAAGTGCTAAATATGGATTAATCGCATCAACACCATAGCTGAGCAGCATCGCCATATGATGTACCTCTCGAGGTTCACCTGATTCAACGATTATGCTTACCTTCGTCCGTGTCCCCTTCTCGATCAAATGATTGTGCAATGCAGCTACCGATAGGAGAGCAGGAATTGGTGCATATTTCTCATTTACACCACGATCCGTTATAACGAGAAGCGCTGCTCCACCAGCTACTGCCAGATCCGCTTCAGCGACCAGCTGCTCCAATGCCGATTCGAGCGCATTATCGTCATCACCTGCAGGGACCAACATAGGGATAGAAACTGTCTTCAAATACATCTCTTGGTTATTCTTTATGCGGGCAAGTTCATCGTTCGTTAGAATTGGCGTTTTGAGCCGTATGCGCTGCAAGTTCTCTGGCTGCTTACTCTGCTGTAAAAGCGGGATTTCGGGTCCGATTAACGACTCTACGGAGACAATCATTTCTTCTAAAAAAGCATCAATTGGCGGATTTGTAACTTGCGCAAACATTTGTTTAAAGTAGCTGTATAGTAGCTGAGGTCTCTCTGATAATACGGCAAGCGGAGCATCATAACCCATTGAGCTTGTCGGATCGTCCCCCCGAAGTGCAAGCGGAGCAAGCACTTTATTCAATTCCTCATAGGTGTATCCAAATACATGCTGGAGCTTAACAACCTCTTCTTTACTAAATTGATTAACGCTATTACTATGATCCTTAAGTTCATCGAGATAAATGATCGTATCTTGTGTCCATTCCCTATAAGGATGAGCTTCAGCTACCTGCTGCTTAATTTCCTGATCGGGTACGATTCTGCCTTGCACGGTATCAACTAGCAACATTTGACCTGGACGAAGCCGGTCTTTACGCACAATATTCTCTGGAGCAATATCGATAACGCCTACTTCAGAAGACAGAATAATCCGATCATCTTTGGTCACATAATATCGAGCAGGACGCAGGCCATTTCGATCTAGTACAGCCCCAATCTGCTTGCCATCTGTAAAGGCTACAGCAGCGGGACCGTCCCAAGGCTCCATTAAAGAGCTGTGATACTCATAGAAAGCCTTCTTCTGATCGATCATCGTTTCATCTTTTTCCCAAGGCTCCGAAATCATCATCATCACCGAATGTGACATGGCGCGACCTGTAAGCATCAAGAACTCGAGTACATTATCGAACATAGAGGAATCGCTACCCGATTGATCGATAACAGGGCGAATTTTATCCAGATCGTCAAAATACTCGGATTCGCAAGCCCGCTCACGCGCTCGCATCCAGTTCACATTCCCTTTGATCGTGTTAATCTCGCCGTTGTGAATCATGTAACGATAAGGATGTGATCGTTCCCAGCTCGGGAAAGTATTCGTGCTGAATCTGGAATGAACAAGCGCTAGTGCTGAAGCATAGGATGGATGAGACAAATCCTGATAAAATGTTGCCAAATGTTCAGGTAACAATAAACCTTTGTAGACGATCGTTCTGCTAGACAAGCTGCTAAAATAGAGCCTTTCCGCCTCCCATATGCTCAAGCGACTCGCTTCTAGTTCAACGCGCTTGCGAATCAAATATAGCTTCCGTTCAAAAGCAAGCCCATCTGCTTCATATAAGTCAGATGCAGCTGCAATAAATACCTGACGAATCATTGGCTTGGCTGCGCGAGCACTTGTACCTATAACCGAATCATCTACAGGCACAGTTCGCCATCCCAATACAACTTGCCCTTCATCAACTACGATATTTTCAATTAATTGCTCATAGGCAGCTCGGATGTCTTCTGTTTGTGGCAGAAAGACCATACCTACACCGTAGCAACCTGCCTTAGGAAGGGAAATACCTTCCTTCAAACATTCCAAGACAAACAACTCGTGCGGGATTTGTGTTAGAATGCCCGCACCGTCACCTGTACTCGGATCCGACCCTTGCCCACCGCGATGCTTAAGGCGGCACAGAATTTCAAGAGCTTGACTTACGATCTCACTCGATTTATCCCCTTTAATGTTCGCAATAAATCCGATGCCGCACGCATCACGTTCATAAATTGGATCGTATAGACCTTGCTTTGCTGGCAATCCATTTATTGTCATGTCAAACCACCCTTAATAGGCCGTCATATATTGATCGCGTTCCCATGGATGAACTTGTACCCTGAATTGATCCCATTCAATTTCTTTGGCTTCGATGAAATGAGCGATAATATGTTCTCCAAGTGCACGAACGATAATATCATCTGTCCTAAGTTCATCTAGCGCTTCTCTCAAGGAAGCAGGCAAGCTGTCAACCGACTTCTCTTTGCGTTCTTCATCATTCATGAGATAAATATTTTGATTCGTTGGTTCACACACTTGCAACTTGCGTTTAATGCCATCAAGTCCAGCTGCCAGCATAACGGCTAGTGCTAGGTAAGGGTTAGCTGCTGGGTCTGGATTACGAACCTCAATACGAGTACTCAAACCACGGCTTGCGGGAACACGGATTAGCGGGCTTCTGTTCTTCGCTGACCACGCGATATAGCAAGGTGCTTCGTAACCTGGAACAAGACGTTTGTAAGAGTTCACTGTTGGATTCGTAATAGCTGCAAAACCGCGAGCATGCTCCAGAACACCCGCCATATATTGCTTAGCCGTTTCACTTAATCCGAGCTCGTCGCTTTCGTTATAGAAGGCATTCTCATTTCCACGGAATAAAGATTGGTGACAGTGCATACCTGAACCGTTAACACCATACAATGGTTTTGGCATGAATGTCGCATGCAATCCATGTTGCTTCGCAACATTCTTAACCACCAGCTTGAACGTTTGGATTTGGTCTGCTGCATTCACGGCGTTCGTGTATTTGAAATCAATTTCATGCTGACCAGGTGCCACCTCATGGTGTGAAGCTTCAATTTCAAATCCCATTTCTTCAAGCGTAAGTACAATATCACGACGGCAATTCTCACCCAAATCGATCGGTGCAAGGTCAAAGTATCCGCCTTGGTCATTCACATCAAGCGTTGGTCTGCCTTTCTCATCCAATTGGAAAAGGAAGAACTCTGGCTCTGGACCAACATTCATCGCTGTAAAGCCCATCGATTCAGCCTGCTTCAATACTCTTTTCAGTACGCCTCGAGGATCTCCCGCGAATGGTGTGCCGTCTGGATTGTACACATCACAGATTAAGCGCGCTACTTTACCGTTACCTGCTGTCCAAGGGAATATCATCCACGTATCTAGTTCAGGATATAAGTACATATCCGATTCTTCGATTCTGACGAAGCCTTCAATGGAAGAACCATCGAACATCATTTTATTGTCGAGTGCCTTCGTCAATTGGCTGACAGGAATTTCGACGTTCTTAATCGTTCCAAGCAAATCTGTGAACTGCAATCGGATAAATCGAACATTCTCTTCTTCTGCCAATCGGATAATATCTTGTTTGCTAAAGTGTTTCACTGTCATAGTCACAACCTCCGTATATTTATCGTTTCTGGTTGTTTTCATTTTTCCACATACAAAGGTTCAATTCCACAATAATGTAAGATAATCTAACATAACTTATTTTTATTTCCATTATAAATCGTTTTATATGTAAGATAATCTAACAGTCTATTTTGAAGTTTATTCAAAATATGTTACATTAATGAATATACAGCGCTAGTAACGGGAGTGATGTACATGTCGACCATTTCTTACAAGGATAAGAAAGTCATTTCGATTGGGGTCGTTAGTGAGTTAACGGGATTGTCTGAAAGACAAATACGCTATTATGAAGAGCGTCAATTAATCCATCCAGATCGAACCAAAGGCCGAACTCGGATGTACTCTTTCTCCGATGTGGAATTACTTGTGGAAATTGCCAACAAAATCGAGGATGGCTTGCAAACTTACGAGATACGGAAAATAAACGAGTCGCAAAAAGAGCAGAAAACGATCAGCAAGGAGAAGCTGCGAGAGGAAATTCGAGGGCAACTAAATGTGCGATTCGGATTGATGAATCGAAATGAGTCTAAATTCAAATAAAAAGGGTGTAGCGCGAGATGTCCGCTGCGAGTACGGATCATTCTTACGATCGCTGTTGTCCCCAAATTTCTTAATCTGATAAGCCATTTAATGGTAGAAATTCGGTGACAAAGCATATCCTTCCGAAGTAAGCTTTCCTGAGGAAAGCTTTGAGGCGAACGCTATCGCTTCTCCAGAACGATTCCATTCTCTCCGCTACCTTCGCGACTAGTGAATAGATACAAAAAACAACCGCATCGTTGTGCGGTTGTTCTATTTTTATTTGTTCTACGCCTCATCCCATAACCTTCTAGCGTTAGCGAAGCTGGCGCTTGTGCCGCGTTCAGCTGCCTCAAACCCTTCAAATTCGATGGAAATCGGTCCTTTGTAGCCTGATTCCTTGATGATTCGGATTATATAACGAACATCCATGTCGCCTTGTCCGAAGATTGCGCCCCTAATATAATTGCCATTCATCGTCTGAACCCAGCCTTCACCTGGATATTCGTAAGCTCTACGGATATAAAAATCCTTAAAATGAATAATACTTGCTACAGATAAGCACTGCTTCACTGCTGCTACTGGATTCTCATCCACACAGAGGAAGTTTCCAATATCTAGCAACATTTTGAAATTAGGACGGTTAACTGCCTGTACAATTCGCAACGAGCGATCACTAGGGGTTATGTAGAAGCCATGATTTTCTATTGTTGTAGTAATGCCATAGGAAGCAGCATAATCCGCAATGATGCCACAAGCATCTACCAAATGCTCAAAATCTCCTTCGAATTGACCGACAGATGATTGCTTGTATGCCCATGCCACAACGTCATGACGCATCTGGGATGAACCAAGACGAGCTGCAAGCTCGACCTGCTTCTTCACACGAGCCAGCTCTTGCCTGTATTCATCAGGCGTGCTTTGCAAGAAATTCGCCGATATCGCGTAGTTTGCAACTTCAAGACCTAGCTTACGGGTTGCATCAGCAATCTGCTCCACTGCTCCTGGATTCGTTTCAAAATCAATCCCATGCGGAGTAAATTCCACATGATCTGCACCTTGGGCTTTCACCCATTCCAGCATTTGTCTAACACTCATCTCTTGCGAATGCAAGTTTGGATACAAACAATAAGAACTAATGCCTAACTTCATCATACATAACCTTCTTCCTGGAAATATTGTACAATACCCCTATCTTAACCTTTGACAGCCCCTGCGACCATACCTTTCATAATTTGTTCCTGAAAAATCAAATAAATGACAATCGTAGGAATGACCGCAATTGCCATCGCCGCCATCGTTAAGCTGTAATCTGTACCGAATCCGTCCGAGAAAACGGACAAGCTCAGTGGCAAAGTCTTCAGCGCTTGCTTATTAATGAACACAAGTGCAAAGGCAAAATCGTTCCAGAATCGTAAAAAGGCTAGAATAGCAACCGTTGACATAGCAGGTACGGACAATGGAAAGATGACACGGAAAAATATGCCCCAATAGCTGCATCCATCAATCATCGCAGCCTCCTCCACCTCTTTGGGCACAGATGTCAAATACGCAGTAACTACGAATATAGCGACAGGCAGCTCGAATGCCGTATAAGGCAGAATTAAGGCAGCATACGTATCGAGAATCCTCATTTTATTCATCATGATAAATAGCGGAACTAATGTACTGTGAATCGGAATCAGCATGCCAAGCACGAACATGCCTAATAGAAATCCCTTAAAGCGAAATTGAAGTCGCGACAAAACATAAGCAGCAAGCGTACCTATAAATATAGTCAAAATAAGTGAAACCAGGGTCACAATCACCGAGTTCATTAACGCAGTTCCAATACCTGCGATTTTCCAAGCTTTTACATAGTTCTGAATTTGCCATATTTCTGGCAAACCAAATGGCTTACCAAAAAACTCTTGATTCGTTTTGAATGAACTGATAAACAACCAAATCAACGGATAAAGTGTCACCAGAGCGTAGATCGCCAGCAAGAACTTACCAATACCCGATCTTAGGATCATCTTCATGTTCAAGAGAGGGCGGTGATTTGTTTCTCTGTTTACTTGCTGTGGAACCATCGTTTGCATCTCTTTTCCCTCCTTCTGCCTTAACCCTAATCTTTACGTTTCATCACTACTTGGCTAGTTAGGACCAGAATCAAACTGATGATAATGATTAAAGTTGAAACGGCTGAACCATAGCCATAGCGATAAATGTTAAATGTATTGTTATACATGTAAGTTGCAAGCAGCTCTGTTGACTGTGCCGGTCCCCCACCTGTCATGACATAGATCAAGTCGAATGCCTTCAAGCTTCCCGAAATACAAAGAACAATCGCTACTTTAATCATGTTCCAGATCATCGGAATGACGACCAGATACAGTCTCTTAGCACCTACAGCACCATCAATTCGAGCAGCATCTTCAACCTCTGAAGGAATGTTCTGAATCGCTGCAATGAACATAATGAGATACGGCCCAATGTTTGCCCATATGATCGGCATGCTAACCGAGTACATATTAATGCTTGGATCGCCTAACCAATCCTGAATCCAAGAGCTTAAACCGATTTGCTGCAAAATATAATTGATGAGTCCGATTTCAGGATGATAAATATAGCCCCACATAATTCCGATAACGACAGATGCTAGAACCATCGGCATAAATACCGCTGAACGAACGAATTTATAGAAGAATGTATTCTTCCATAGGATGAGAGCTAACAAGAGCGCGATTGGAACCTGTCCACCAATGGAAGCTAGTACAATGATCATATTATTTTTAAGAGCTAGCCAAAAAATAGGATCACGCAGCACCTCAATATAGTTAGCTGTGCCGTTATAGGTTGCAGTTCCTATCCCCTTCCAATCAAAGAATCCATAGTACGCTGACCAGAAAATAGGGACAATGACGAATACGGAATAGATCGCAACGGCTGGAAGTAGAGCGAAGAATATGAAGCGTTTCATTTGAGCTCTAGTCGCCATTATCGATCCCTCCTCTCTGCATGATAAATGTGGATGAAAGACGAAGATGCAGCATCGATCTTCACGAGCTCAAGAATTCTGATGCTGCACCTTGTCATTTCGATTTAAGGATAGGTTTATCGCTAAATTAACTTATTTGCCAAGAGCTTTGGCTTGCGCTTCTTGCAGTTTCTTCGCCACGTCTTCCGGCTTGCCCTTCATCAAGAGATCCTGCAAACCAACGTTGATTGCATCTGCACCTGCAGAAGTAAGTACAGCATCATATACAGGAGTGAATTTAACTTTCTGCGTTAAGTCATAAGCTTTGATAAATAAGGAGCTAACCTTGGATTTATCTACTTCCACTTTGTAATTAACGATTTGATTCGCTTCAGCAACAAGCTTCATTCCTTCAGGACCACTAATGGTGTAGATCAGCTCTTGCGCTGCTTCCAACTGCTTGCCTGTTAGCTTCTTGTTCAGTGTAAAACCACCGCCAGCGCCGCCAGATAAGGTATTAGGGTCTCCTTTGCCTCCAGGAATTGACGGAAGCACCGTTACTTCCACTTGATCTAACTGTTCTTTGGTGGCAGAGGAAGCCATATTCGTGATTCCCCATGCGCCGTCGATCATCATTGCTGCTTTGCCTTGCACGAAATACTGCTCCATTTGGGTGTTATCGATGCTGTTAAAGCCATTTTGGAATGCGCCTGCTTCCGATAAGCTCTTGAAGTAAGTCAAAGCTTGTACGAATTCGGGATCAGTAAACTTCGCTCCATCCTGCTTCGCTGCTTTAAGGAACCATTCCGTTCCTGTTACGCGATCCGCTAATGAGCTTAGAATACTGGATTGTGCCAGCCATGCTGCTTTGTTGCCGAGTGCAATTGGCGTAATTCCTTTGTCCTTGAACGTTTTGACAGCTGTCATCATTTCGTCCCATGTCGTAGGCACTTTCACATTATTCTGTTCAAACAAAGTTTTATTGTAGTATAAAATCGAAGTCACAGATGCGTTCACTGGCGCTGCATATATACCGTTATCGAATGTAAGCGGACCAAATGCGCCATCTGTAAAGTTATTTTTCCAATCCGGGTATTTATCTAGAACAGGGTTAATCGGTTGAATGAAGCCGCCCTCATAGAATTCTTTGATCGTTGTTCCTGCATGCGCGAAGAATACGTCTGGCATTTCGTTAGCTGCTGCAACCGTTTTCAAACGCTGGCGATAGCCATCTGGCGGAATCGCTTGCGCATCGAGCTCAACTTCTGGATGTTCCTTCTGGAACTTCTCGATTTGACCTCTTATGACTTTCGCTCTTGCATCATCACCAGAATAGTTGTGCCAGATCGACAGTTTCACTTTATCTGTTGACGGTGCATCTGTACCTTTAGGTGCTTCTGTCGCAGGTGTGTTCGGTGTTGTTGCGCCAGCCTGTGGCGGGGATTCCTTCGTACTGCATGCTGCAAGCAAGGTGGATAGAGCTAGAACAGAAGCAGCGATAGACAATATTCTCTTTTTCATTCCTTAACCCTCCTCTTTAGATTTCTTCTTTAGTATAAATAACAGGGTTAGCTTCCAGAAGGGGAGATCAATCAGCCATAGGGTAGACAAAATACAGATTTATGCTTCACTTCATACAAAAGGGATAATCATCAGATTATCCCTTCCACTCTTTATTTATATCGATTAATAAATTCCACTGCTTTGCGAATATCGATCTCTGGCTGTGCACCAACCTCACGTTCAATCGTTAAATAGCCTTTATAACCGATTTCCTGTAAAGCTGCAAAATAAGAATCAAAAGAAACACGACCTTCGCCTAGTGGAACTTCTTCAAATATTTCGCCAGACGTAACCATTTGTGCGATTTTGCCATGATCCATCGGTTCAAATCCAAGTGAGCCGTATACTTCTCTCGGATCAACCGCTCGATGGCGAATGCCATCCTTCACATGGGTATGCACAATATAATCGCGTAAAGTATATACGCCTTGTACGGGATCATCCCCCGTAACCATTACCATGTTTGCAGGATCGAAATTTACGGAGACGCCCTTCGTGCTGAGCGTATCCAAGAAGCTTTTGAGATGAGAAGCGGTTTCCGGCCCTGTTTCAATCGCAAAATACGCACCAAGACTCGTCGCATATTGGCCGAGCTCTTCACAAGCTGCATGCATGCTGTGATAGACTTCGCTATTGTTGTCATCAGGTACAATACCAATATGGGTTGTCACAATATTCGTACCTAGATCAAGAGCTAGATCAAGAATACGCTTGGACTTTTCAATTTTGGCCTCATTCTCCTGCTTATCCTGGAACCCATGTCCGGCTAAATCTCCGCATAGTGCGCTAATCTCCAGTCCTAAGGAAGCAATGTAATTTTTAAGCTCCTTGCGAGCTGCTGCTGACAAATTCGCTGGGTCCATTTCACCCTTCACGGCATAAATTTGAACACCATCAGCGCCAACTTCCTTCGCCTTAAGCAATCCATTACGAACACCAACCTGAAAACTATCCACGATCACACCGATTTTATTCGTAAGTTTCATCTCTTTTTCCCCTCTATCTGATATATGGTATTAGAATAGAACTTCTTTGCCTGTCTTGCTCGACTCATAAATTCCGCATAAAATTTTCGTAATTTCAACGCCATCCTCAACCGGGCTGATCAGCTCTGCACGGCCTAAGCAGCAGTTCACAAAATGATTAATTTCATTCTGGAAACCTTCCTCCATGTTAAAGCCTGGATAATCGATCTGAGGTGTCATATTTAGAATCGTATCATGCTTCTCAGATACAATAACAAAATCAGGCTCAACCTCTGCCCCACCTTTGTCTCCATAGAGGGTAACAGATGAAACTGACTGTTTGGTATGAAGCGTAAAGCTGACATCGACGAATAAGGAAGCGCCATTGTCGAATCGAATAAGCGCATTTGCAAGATCCTCGACTGTATTCTTCGATGCATCATAATCCGCTGCTTTATAGAAATCTAAATTCTTAATGTTCGTACGGTTGCCAAGCTTCGTATAGGTATTCCCTGTGACGGACTTCACCTTCGGGCGACCCATCAAATACCAGCAGAGATCAACGATATGAACGCCAATATCCATCAGAGGTCCACCGCCAGAGCGTTCCACATCCGAGAACCATCCGCCTGGGTTACCGAGTCGTCTTAGAATGGATGCTTTAGCATAATAAATATCGCCCAAATCGCCTGAATCGATAAATTGCTTTAACACTTTGGCACTTCCGCTGTATCTGCGAACGAACCCAACCTGCAGCTGCTTGCCAGAACGCTTAACAGCTTCTTGCAAAGCTAACGCTTTATCAATATCTGTGCTCATCGGCTTCTCACACAGAACATGCTTACCTGCATCAAGAGCTGCGATGCTAATCTCGACATGTGTGTTATTCCATGTGCAGATGCTGACAGCGTCAACCTCAGAATCGGCCAAAAGCTCATGATAATCAGTGTACACCTTGGCAGCGCCATATTTCTCAGCCGCACTTCTTGCTCGTTCCTCAACAAGATCACAAATCGCATAAATCTCCACTTCAGGATTTTTGGCATAGGATGACAAATGCGCTGACGAGATCGAACCCGCTCCGATAACTGCTATCTTTAATTTTCCCATAATGCTAATACCTCCTGGATTATCTATTTATTAATAAATTGTTGAATAGAGTAGCTTAACATTCAATATAGTATAATGCCTTGTTCCTGCGCACGGGACAAAATACAGCGAATAGGTAGATTTAAATCAGGTACTACCAGATTGCCTAAATTCAGAAGGCGTCTGTCCCATATACTTTTTAAATTGCTGTCCAAAATATTTGATATCCTCATAGCCTACTTTACCAGCAACCTCGCTTATTTTGACCTGAGAGGTTCTGAGAATTTCCGCTGCAAGCTTCATTCGTTCCTGTGTTACGAATTCAATGTAACTTTGTCCCGTTTCTTTTTTGAATACTTCGCTCAAATGATTCGGATTAATATGTACATGCCTAGCCACTTGCTGCAAGGTAACATTCTGATCCAAATTGTTGCGAATATAAGCTGTCGCCAAGTGGATATAAGAATACCGATGATCGGCAATCGATTCATGGAATGCTGACATAATAGAGGCAAGCAGCTTAAATACTTCTTCTTCAAGCTGATCATTCGCATCATATACATAAGTAGGAGCTAGGGTAATCTCCATACTATGGCCACCCTTTGCTCTTTCAAGCCATCTGTGACCTGCGATGACTAATGATTGCATAAAAGCTTGCAGCGTTGTTAGCGTCACATTCTGATCCAGCAGCATATCGTTAACAAGCCCGTTTACCCATAGCCGAAGACGAGTCGCGTTATTGCCCATAAGAATGGCAGCGAGCTCATTCTCTTCTTTCTCTGAACAAACGGTACGGCCTCCACTACGATTCTTAATCATGCTGTACTCATGTACGCCAACTCCTCCTAATAGTCCCCGATAAGCAAACACCTCCTCAGCTTCTTGATAAGATCGAGCTAGTTCATCACACAATTGAACGATACAGCCTCTAGTTGCAAAAATATGACATTTAAGCGTATCCTCCACACGGCGAACTGCACAAAGCAGCTCATCAAAGGTATACAGGCTATCAGGTACACGAGTGACAAGCATAATGCGATCTTTCTTCATTAATGTCACACAAGGCAGCAGCTCGATCAGCATATTCTCTGTCGCTCCGAGCAGCAGGGTGGCCGGTGATCCGCTCCCCCAACCAGTCGCAGATAATAAAACTGATTGCATATTCTGGATTTTACTTGTCTCATAATGAAACACGTTTCGCTTCGCCAACCAATCGAGCAGCGGGTCAATGCTTGTCTTCTGATCAAGCTGACCGGTCAAAAGCTGCTCCAGTAGCCTGCTGCGCAATGCGGCCGATTGCTCCGTCTCACGTTTCATCATCTCCCATTTCGACATGATATTGTGTTTTGCCTTCATCGCTGCTTTAATTATTTCTTCTGGACCGCTTGTTTTGAGCAAATAGTCCGTAACACCTCCCCGAAGTGCCTGCTGCGCATAAGCAAAATCATCGTAACCAGTCAAAATCACAATTTCCGTATCTGGAAGCAGCTTCTTAATCTCCTGCGCTAACGCAATTCCGTCCATCCCTGGCATCCGTATATCCGTTAGTACGATATGAGGCTTCTCACTCGGAATTCGTTCAAGCACCTCCTCAGCAGACGCTGCAGCTGGCAGCAAATCCAGCCCAAGCTCCTTCCAATCAATGACCGTACATAAGCCAGTTCGTATAATGACTTCATCGTCTACAATCATAATTCTCATGTTGCATCCTCCATCAACGGTATAGTGAATGATATGCGAGTCCCTACGCCTGCCTCGCTTTCGATCACTAAACCTGTGTCATTACCGTAATGCAGCAGCAATCGTTTATGGACATTACGGAGACCATACCCTGCTCGGCCTTCTTTTACCTCATCTGTATCCATCTCACTTAACTGCCTATGAATCTTCTGTAATTGATCGGGCTCAATTCCAATTCCGGTATCCTCCACAACGAAAATCATCGTTTGCCCATGCAGCTTGCCGTGTACGTATACATGCGCGAACTCCTTCTTCTTCTGAATACCATGCATGATACTATTCTCAATTAACGGCTGAAGCAGCAATTTAAGGATACGCTTTGAATTCAGCTCTGGATCGATATAGAAAACAACGTCAAATTTCTCTTGGAAACGAATCGACATGATATAGGAGTAGTTCCTAGCGTGTGCGACCTCCTGCTGAACGGGACAGAACTCCTCCCCTTTATTCAAACTGAACCGCAAGAAATCACTTAACGCACCGACCATTTCAGCAATTTGCTTCTCTTTGCTCATCAATGCCATCCAGTGAATGGAAGAGAGCGTATTATAGAGAAAATGCGGGTTAATCTGCGCCTGCAAAGCCATAATATCGGCTTCTTTCTTAAGCGCCTCATTCATTTGCACCTGCACCTTCAAGCGTTGGATCCGATCGCTCAGCTTATTAAAGCTATGCAGCAGCAAGCCTACCTCGTCCTTGCTTTTCACCACATAAGTCGGTAACGCCTCGTCAGGATTAATATCCTTCATAGTTCGTGAAAGAACGGTTAACGGTCTTGTTACCCATAAGATAAAGAAGATGACGACAATAATGGAGAATACGAGTGAGATGCCTACTGCGACCGCAGTAACGCCAAGTACATATTGATTCTGGGCAGTATATATTTCCATTGGAATAACACCGATCAGCTTCCAACCGAGCTTGGAGATCTCACTATACAGAATCGTATTCTCCACTTCTCCATGTCGATAGGCGAATGAACCGCTTTTGCCATCCATAGGACCTAGTCCAGGTAAAAGCTCCTCAATCGATTTATTCAGCCACTCCTGGTTGGCACTCGATAGAATTCGATTATGCTCATCGATAAGCACTACATAGCCCTTCGACTCCCAGCCTGAATTCGTTAAATAACCTCGTATCTCATTCTCGTCTATACTAATTGAGAGACGGCCAAGCGGTTTAAACGTATTCAAGCTGCGAATCGGTCTGACAAGTGAAATAACCCGCTTTAGCCCGTCTGCCGTCATATTCTCATATAAAGGTGTCCACCATTTATCATTCGCCTTCTCGTTATTTTCAAGCAGCGCCGTCAGTCCAGATTCAAAAATGGTTGTATTTGATAGAGGTGAATAGTTTTTTAAAGACGTTAACGTAATATTGGATATATATTTCTTAGTAAATGCTAGATTAGACAAGAAACCTGTGTTTAAATACCAGCTATTCGCATCTTCGTAATCGTTGCTGAGATATGTTTGAATATCCTTTTGACCGATTAAGAAAATAGACATGCTCTCCACATCTCGAATGACAAAATCAATCTTGTCATTGATCTGTTTTAAGGTATTCATCCCCGACAGCTTCTCCTTCTCCTCCGTTACCGAAGAAGCCATCCGATAAGAAACAACGCCCGTCACGAGCTGCGGCAATACGACCGCAATCAGGAGCAACAGCAATAGCTTGCGCTTAAGTGATTTATCTAACCAGCTTTTCACTAGCCATCCGTCCCTCCTTCTCCTGTTTATGTCTAATTCCAACTATTTATGAATTAGCAGAGAACACTCGTGATTTCAGTCATGAGATGAATCGGCTTCGGACAAGGCGTATCTTTTGACACGTCAATTGTCCGACATATGTTAACTTAATGATTAATGAAAAGTGCTGATATTTAGCGATAATAACTTGTAAAATATTGGACATATGTTATCCTGTGATTGAGGTGGATAACATGGCAGAAGTTAAACATGGTAGAGGATATGTGTACTCTATCCAATACCATATTGTATGGTGCGTGAAATATCGCCATAAAGTATTGCTTGGCGATATAGATATAAGGTTAAAGGAAATACTCAATCAAATTGCTACAGATAATGGTTTCATGATTTCAGAAATTGAAAGTGATTGCGACCATGTTTATCTCTTAGTTGATTGTAATCCACAACATTCAATTCCAAATATCATCAAAGCGTTAAAAGGTGTTTCGGCAAGGTTGCTATTTAAAGAGTTTCCCCAGCTAAAAAAGAAGCTATGGGGAGGGAATCTTTGGAATCCTTCTTACTTTGTGGCGACCGTAAGTGAACACACAGAAGCGCAAATACGACAATACATCCAAAATCAGAAAGTGAGGTGAAAAGCAATGTTAGTAAATAAAGCGTACAAATTCCGTATCTATCCAACCAAGGGACAAGAAGTCCTAATTGCTAAAACAATTGGTTGCAGTCGATTTGTGTTTAACCACTTCCTGGCGAAGTGGAATGAAACATACAAAGAAACTGGTAAAGGATTATCATACGGAGTATGTTCTTCCGAACTGCCGAATCTGAAAAAAGAGTTGATATGGCTCAAAGAAGTAGACAGCATCGCTATTCAGTCGTCAGTAAAGAATCTTGCCGATGCCTATTCACGATTCTTCAAGAAGCAGAATGACGCTCCACGTTTCAAGAACAAAAAGAACAAGATTCAATCCTATACAACGAAACACACAAATGGAAATATTGCAATTGAGGGAAACATAATCAAACTCCCGAAACTTGGGTACGTTCGTTTTGCGAAATCAAGAGATGTAGAAGGCCGTATTTTAAACGCTACGATTAGACGCAATCCTTCTGGCAAATACTTTGTTTCGTTGTTAGTAGAGACAGACGTACAACCATTGCCAAAAACAACCAGCGAAGTTGGAATTGACGTTGGGTTAAAGGATTTCGCTATTCTATCTAACGGTGAAGTGTTCGAGAATCCGAAATTCCTACGGAATATGGAACATAAACTCAAACGCGCGCAACGCATTCTTTCCAGACGTATGAAAGGTTCTTCAAATTGGAATAAGCAACGAATTAAGGTTGCCCGAATCCATGAACGCATTTCAAATGCTCGAACAGACTACTTGCAAAAAATTTCAACGCATATTGTCAAAAACCACGACATCATTGCGATTGAAGATTTGCAGGTATCTAACATGATGAAGAACCACAAACTTTCAAAAGCGATTGGTGAAGTGTCTTGGTATCAATTCAGAATGATACTAGAATATAAAGCAAAGTGGTATGGACGTACTGTCATTGCCGTAGGCAAAACATTCGCTTCCTCTCAGCTTTGTTCGTGTTGTGGATACCAAAACAAGGAAGTTAAAAACCTTAACTTGCGACAGTGGAAGTGCCCTTCTTGCCATAGCGAATGGGATAGGGATATGAACGCAAGTAAAAACATTCTTGCCGAAGGCAAAAGACTACTATCTGCATAATCGCAGTAACCGCAGGAACTGCGGGGATAGCTTGGTCATCATGTACTAATTCTGTTCAGTTGAACGGACTACCCAAGAATCTCGTGGCTTTAGCCATGAGAGGTTCAATCTAATAGTATCATAATTACTAATTTTTCGACTATTTTTTCTTATAACAAAATAAACGGCAATCCCCAGTAAAACGAGATTGCCGCATGTTAATTAATGGATCAACACTAAAATAAGTACTTGACTCCTGAGTAGTGATCGCTGCGAGGACAGAGCATTTCTACGATCGCTGTTGTCACCAAGTAGAAATTCGCTGACAAAGCATATTCTTCAGCTTTCCTCCGGAAAGCTCTTTAGGCGAACGCTAACGCTTCGTATTACACCATTTATTCCTTCGGATTCTATATGTTGTGTAATAACCTTAAGAAACGTATTCGTCATTTTAGACGATTAAACTGTTTCTCTGGTCCGAAACGATTCAGTCCTCTCCATTACTCTCGCTATTTGTCTAGCACTGATTATTGTTTTGAGCCATATCAATATTACTCTAAATTCATAATATTCCCTTGTGCATCTATGTCTAGTTTGACGGCCTGAGGAACTTGAGGCAAGCCTGGCATTGTCATAATATCGCCTGTAAGAACGACGATAAATTCGGCTCCAGCCGATAACTGGACATCCTTAATACTCATCGTGAATCCTTCGGGACGGCCTAATAATTTCGGATTGTCCGAAAAAGAATATTGCGTTTTGGCAATACAGAGCGGCAATCGATCAGCGCCGATCGCTTCAATCTTCTGGATTGCTCTCTTCGCTTTTGTGGATAACTGGTAGCCAGCACCACCGTACACCTGCTTTACAAGCGTATCCAGCTTAGCCGGAATCGAATCGCGCTCATCGTACAAGTAATGAAATTGACTAGGCTCTTGTTCAATTAAATTCACAAGCTGAGTTGCTAGCTCTGCTCCCCCTTGTCCACCCTGCTCCCAGACATCAGAGACCACAGCATTGACTCCGATTTGTTTAAGTAATGATTGCAAGTGCCCAATCTCTGCCTCCGTATCAGAAGCAAAATGGTTAATGGCCACAAGCACTGGAACGCCGAACGAGCGCAAATTCTCAATATGTTTCTCGACATTGCCAAAACCTGCCGTAATTGCAGCCAAATTCTCAGCACCGAGCTCATTTCTCGTTACGCCACCATTGTATTTAAGCGCCTTGACGGTCACGACAAGCACAGCCGCGCTTGGATTCAGCCCCGCTTTGCGGCATTTAATATGGAAGAACTTTTCAGCCCCGAGATCCGCTCCGAAACCAGCCTCCGTTACGACATAATCAGCCAGCTTTAACCCTAATTTAGTCCCAATTACACTGCTGCAGCCATGAGCGATATTGGCAAACGGTCCACCATGCACAATAACAGGCGTATGCTCAATGGTTTGAACCAAATTTGGTTGAAGCGCGTTCTTCAGCAGTACAGTCATTGCAGCGTCCGCCTCAAGGTCTTTAGCTGTTACGGCTTTGCCTTCATAATTGTAGGCTACAATGATGTTCCCAAGTCTGTTGCGTAAATCAGTTAGATTCTCGCTTAAGCACAATATAGCCATAATTTCTGATGCAACCGTGATCATGTATCCATCTTCGCGTACTGTACCTTGTTGTAATCCTACAACAATATTACGCAAGGCGCGGTCATTCATATCAACTGCACGCTTCCACAGCACCTGCTGCGGGTTGATACGAAGTGAATTGCCATGAAACAGATGATTATCAAGCATAGCAGAGAGCAAGTTATGCGCAGAAGATATCGCATGCAGGTCGCCCGTAAAATGTAAATTAATATCATCATGAGGAACAATCTGGGCTCTACCGCTGCCTGTTGCTCCGCCTTTCATCCCCATGCATGGCCCGAGTGAAGGCTCCCGAAGTGCTGCAATGGTTTGTTTGCCAATCAAATTCAGAGCTTGCGACAGCCCAATTGTCGTTAAGGTTTTGCCTTCACCTGCAGGTGTTGGATTCATCGCCGTAACTAGAATCAATTTGCCGTCAGAATTGCCTTTTACTTTATCCCATAAGGTACTTGAAAGCTTCGCTTTATACTTCCCGTATAATTCCAAGTCATCTTCATCGATCCCAATGCGTCTAGCTACTTCGATTATCGGCTTCATCAATATCCTCCTCTAGATCGATCAATCGTTATTCTAGATTCAAGGGCTGCTCAGCCACCCGAATCTAGAACCTATTATACTGTATTATGTAAAAAAAGGAGTTGCTGAATTTGGCAATTATAGTACCATATTGTGGAATTTCCATCATATGCTGAACAAGGCTGTCTTTATTTAGACAGCCTTGTGTCGTTCCATTGACTAGATTAATTGTTCTTGCCTTTGTTTCCTTTTCGATCGGAAGTTTTCGTCGTCGTGTTCTGGCGAGCATGACCTTGTTGTTTATTTGACATCTTTCTACCTCCTGCTACAATATTTAAAGCGATGACATCTGTCACATTTGTCAGCCGCTGTCGAATATTATCATTCAAATTTCACATTTTATGCATAAAGTAGTTTATATATTCTGAAAATGTTTTATAATAGAAAATAGATTCATTACCATATAAAGTGGTATAAAACTAAGGGGAGATCACGAATGAAATTTAGCCTTATTAAAAAAATGGTTCTCGGCATTATCGCTGTTTCAATGATCACCTATGGTACTAGCGGATTCTTCATATTTGTACTAAAAGATTATATTGCTCCCCAGATGTCAGATTGGTCTTATATCATTATCATTCTAGGCCTTGGTATTTTCTGGACAGGCCTGCTTGGATGGTTAGCAGCGATGTATCTGGTGAAGCCGCTTGTTAGGTTAACATCAGTCGTTAATGAAGCGGCAACTGGAAAGCTGAACGTTGAAATTCCTGAGCACCGTTCCAAAGATGAGATTCATATTCTCTATGCTTCTTTCACGACTATGCTAGGGAACTTAAAGCAAATCATAACGGATATTACAAATAACTCAACTAGCACAAATCGCCATGCATCCGATCTGAGCAATGCACTGATGCAAGCAGCGAGTCAGGTTGAGAGCATTTCCAATACAATCATCGATATTTCCAAGGGCGCTGATTTGCAAGCGGATTCAACCAAGAATACCTTTACGACAGTAGAGCGCATTACTGATGCAGCACAAGATGTCAGCAGCAAAGCGGATCAAGCATTCGCCTTAACGAAGAATATGTCTCATACCTTGCAAGATAGTGAAGTTATTGTCCATTCCCTTGTACAAGGAATGCTAGAGTTAGCCAAATCTAGTGAACATTCCATTGAAATTGTGAATCAGCTGGATGAGAATGCACAAGAGATTAATAATATCTCTGTCGTTGTTAGAGAAATCGCAGATCAGACTCATCTACTTGCTCTTAACGCCTCGATCGAAGCTGCTAGAGCTGGCGAGCAAGGTATGGGCTTCGCTGTTGTCGCAACGGAGATTCGCAAGCTTGCTGAGCAAAGCACCGAAGCAGTGGATAATATCAACGAGCTAATTAAGCAAATTCAGAACCAAATTGGACTCGTCGTTGAACAAATTACAGGACAAGTGAATGTGATTAGTGTAGAGGCATCCAAGGGCGAGAAAGTTAACCAAGCGCTCACCGCTATTGAGCAAGCTGTTAGTCATACTTCAGATGCAGTCAAAGTCATCGTAGAAGTCGTATCAGAGCAGGGTGTCCAAATTCAAAAAACACTTGATGAAACGCGTGGTATCGCCGCCATCTCTGGACAAATTGCTTCAGGCGCAAGAGATGTATCCGCGTATACACAAGAGCAAACCGCGATTATGGAAGAGGTCGCTGCTTCATCAGAGGTGCTTCGCAATAACGCAAACATGTTAAATGAAAAAATAAAAGTGTTCCAAACGAATTAATATACAAGAAGAAACGCATCCGCCTGATATGACGGATGCGTTTCTTCTTGTATTACATCAAATTTATGCTTGGCTTGCGCGAATTGCTTGCTCAAGATCATAAATAATATCATTAATATCTTCGGTACCAATCGAAAGGCGAATCAGTCCCGGATTTACACCCGCGCCAATTTGCTCTTCTTCCGTAAGCTGCTGATGTGTTGTGCTAGCTGGGTGAATGATGAGTGACTTGGAGTCACCAACATTCGCTAAGTGAGAGAATAGTTTTACGCTGTGGATCAGCTTACGACCCGCTTCAATGCCGCCTTTTAGTCCGAATGTCATGATAGCGCCTTGACCCTTAGGCAAATATTTCTTCGCTAATTCATGTGAAGCATGACTTGGAAGACCTGAATAGTTAACCCACTCTACTGCACCATTAGCTTCAAGGAATTCCGCAACCTTAAGCGCATTGGAACTGTGACGTTCCATACGAAGATGTAAAGTCTCCAATCCTTGAAGCAGCATAAAGGAATTGAACGGGGAGATCGCTGCACCCATATCACGAAGCAATTGTACTCTTGCTTTAATGATATACGCTACAGGGCCAACGGCATCTGCATATACAACACCATTATAGCTAGGATCTGGCTCAGTTAAGCCCGGGAATTTATCGTTCTGCTTCCAATCAAACTTGCCGCTATCAACGATTACGCCGCCAATTGAAGTCCCGTGTCCACCAATAAACTTGGTAGCAGAATGAACGACAATATCAGCGCCATGCTCAATTGGACGAAGCAGATAAGGACTTGGGAATGTATTGTCCACGATTAGAGGAAGACCATTCTCATGTGCAATATTCGCAACCGCTTCGATATCAAGCACATCACCTTTAGGGTTACCGATTGTCTCTGCATACACGGCTTTCGTCTTATCCGTAATTGCAGCACGGAAATTCTCTGGATCACTTGGATCAACGAACTTCACAGTAATGCCTAGCTTCGCAAGTGTAATCGCAAATAAGTTATAAGTGCCGCCATACAAGCTTTTGCCTGATACAATCTCATCACCTGCGCCAGCAATATTCAATATGGCGTATGTAATCGCCGCCTGACCAGATGCAACCGCTAACGCAGCTGCTCCTCCTTCAAGTGCAGCAATACGTTTCTCGAACACATCTGACGTTGGATTCATCAAACGAGTATAAATATTTCCTGCTTCCTTAAGTGCAAATAAATTTGCCGCATGATCAGTATCACGGAATGCATAAGATGTCGTCATATAAAGTGGAACAGCACGTGATAAAGTTGTCGGATCAATCTCTTGACCCGCATGGACTGCCAATGTATCAAAGCCGAAATTACGTTCCTGAGACATTCGAAAATTCCTCCCTTATCTTCTATTATTACAATTCAGACTATTCCACTCTATTTTCTCATATTTTAATCAATTTAGCTAGCCCAATACGACACGATCATCAACAAATTTTTGCCCGCGAATATTCTCGAATTCTTTGAGCAGCTTTTCTACCGTTAATCCCTGCTTATGCTCCTCATCGATATCCAAAATAATTTTGCCTTTATCCATCATAATTAAGCGATTTCCAAGTCTTATTGCTTGCTCCATATTATGAGTAACCATCAAAGTAGTCAAGTGATATTCTTTCACGATTGCATCTGTTAAACGTGTGATTAACTCAGCTCTTGAGGGATCAAGCGCTGCTGTATGCTCATCAAGGAGCAAAATTTGCGGTTCAGTGAAAGTAGCCATTAGCAAACTCAATGCCTGTCTCTCGCCACCCGACAATAGTCCAACCTTTGCTTGCAGTCGATTCTCTAGGCCGATGCCAAGTCTTGCTAATTGATCTCGGAAAATATCCCGACGTTTCTTCGAAACGCCAAATGCTAGACTTCTCTTTTTGCCTCTCGAATAAGCTAATGCTAGATTTTCCTGAATCGTCATGGAAGGTGCTGTTCCTGCCATCGGGTCCTGGAACACTCTCCCCATCCATCTGCTGCGCTTATATTCGGATAGCTGTGAGACATCTTCGCCTGCAATCACAATTTGACCAATATCAGGTGTAAGTACTCCCGAAATAATGTTCATCAATGTTGATTTGCCTGCTCCATTACTACCGATGACGGTTACAAAATCGCGTGGCTTCAAATGTAGGTTAATATTCGCAAGCCCAAGCTTCTCATCAGGCGAGTTTGGGTTGAAAATTTTGGACACATTCTCAATTCGCAGCATTAGGAAACACCCCCCTTGGCCTTATATTTAGATGCTTCCAATAGCTCTTGTCCGCGTTTCTTGGCAACATGCTTCTGTCTCATAGAACGTTGGAACATAGGAACCGTAAGAGCAATAATTACAATAACAGCTGTAATCAACTTCATATCGCTCGGCTGCAGCCATTCAATACGTAAGGCAAGCGCAATAATGATCCGGTAAATAATCGCACCCAGTACAACAGCTAAAGTTGCTCGAATAACAGTTTTGGCACCAAAGATAGATTCACCAATGATGACAGAAGCTAACCCGATGACAATCATGCCAACCCCCATCGTGATGTCTGCAAAGCCTTGTGATTGTGCGACTAACGCACCTGATAAGGCAACAATCCCATTGGATAATGAGACTCCTAGAATAATCGTACCGTCCGTATTAACGCCAAAGCTTCTAATCATCTTGGAGTTATCGCCAGTTGCACGCAGCGCTAGTCCAATCTCCGTATGCAGGAACCAATCCAGCAACACTTTAAGAACAATAACCATAGCTAGCGTTATGAATAGCATCACCCAAACATTCGAAATTTGTGAAAATAACGTATCAATTCCTAGTAAGGAATAGTTGGATTTGCCCATAATGCGCAAGTTAATCGAATATAGTGCAATCATCATAATAATACCCGAAAGCAAAGAATTGATTTTGCCTTTGGTATGCAAAATCCCTGTTATTGCGCCTCCCAGTGCCCCCCCTACAAAAGCAAACAACGTTGCCAAAATCGGAGATATGCCATTCGATATCGCAATTGCAGCAATACCAGCCCCTGTCGTAAAGCTGGCATCAACCGTTAAGTCTGGAAAATCAAGAATGCGAAACGTCAAATATACGCCTAACGCCATCACAGCATACAAAATACCTGATTGTAGAGGTCCTAGAAATGCATCCATTATGTTGTAATCCTCCTTAAGTTCTAATAATA
Organism: Paenibacillus albiflavus; assembly: GCF_004344915.1. Classification (GTDB taxonomy): domain Bacteria; phylum Bacillota; class Bacilli; order Paenibacillales; family NBRC-103111; genus Paenibacillus_AM; species Paenibacillus_AM albiflavus. The sequence continues at coordinate 143,668 of NZ_SKFG01000010.1, forward strand.
AATAGAACGGAGAGTAGCCTATTATAGACTACTCTCAGCTTGTATTCCCTACATACACTTGCTAACTCGGTTTATTCAAATAAATAGTTGTTAGCTTTAGCTTCAGCTTTCATTTCATCCGTAATATGAAGTCCTTGCTTCTCAGCTGCTTTCAAGTTAATAGCCAGACCAATCTTCTCCGCATAGCCTACAGGAATATCAGCAGGCTTCTTGCCATTCTTCAGAATCTCAACCGCCATCTTGCCAGTTGCATATCCAAGATCGTAGTATTCAAAGCCATAGGAAATAGCTCCGCCTTTTTGCACGGAATCCTTCTCAGGCACGAATAAAGGAATCTTGTTCTTATCTGCAACTTGAATAACGGTATCCAAAGCACCAACAACGGTGTTGTCAGACGGTACATAAATCGCTTGGACTTTACCTACTAGCTGCTGCGCTGCTGTTTGCACTTCATTCGTGTTCGTAGCTGCAGTCTTCACTACCTTCAAACCAAGATTCGTCAAAGCGTCCTCAGCCATTTTTACGTTAACGACTGAATTCGCTTCACTCGGGCTATATACAATCCCTACATCCGTGACACCTGGAACATTCTTCGCGATGAATTCCATTAGCTTAACAACAGCGTCAGGCTTCATATCAACCGTTCCCGTCACATTGCCTCCTGGCTTCTCATTGCTTTGTACTAGCTTAGCAACCTGTGCGTCTGTTACTGCCGTAAATAGAACGGGAATATTCTTGCCTTCTGGTGTTGCTTGCGTCGCTTGCGCGATTGCTTGAGCTGTTGGCGTTGCAATACCAAGAATTAAATCCTTCTTATCTGCAACGAATTTTTGTGCAATCGTCGCTTGAGTCGGTGCGTCACCTTGTGCATTCTTGTAATCAATTTCTAAATTTTCACCTTCAATAAAGCCGTTGTCCTTCAGTGCTGCTAGAAAACCTTTGCGAGCCTCATCAAGTGATGGATGCTCAATAATTTGCGAAATCCCAATCTTAACTTTCTTACCTGCCTCAGGCGCATTTGTTGCAGGTGCTGGTGTGCCTGCACCTGAACCACCTTCAGTTGCTGTTTTCGCCCCACAGCCTGCAAATAAAACTAGTACAAATGTCATCATAACAAGCATAAATGATTTCTTAGCTTTCATTTGGTTATCCTCCTATTAACATTGGCATATTATTTTAGTACATAGAAGCGTAAAAGCATAAATGCACAAAAACATAAAAGCATGAAAGTATTATAGTACATTATACAGAGTTCTTCTATCACGTCAATTGTAAATTATGAAAAATCTAAAAATTGGAAAGCTCAACATAAAGACCATTTCAAAGTAACAGTCCTTACATTGAGCCTAATTAGGAGATGTATTAAGTTCAGCTAGACAAGGGTAAGTTTTATGCAAAAATAGAGCTGTCCATCACTCGAAGATCAGGAGAAATTAATGGCGTAAAAGCCATTTGCGAGAGGATATGTTCTTCTAAGTCAATGCCGGGCGCAATCTCGATTAATTCTAGTGTTCCATTATACAAACGGAAAACAGCCCGCTCCGTCACATATAGTACTGCAATTCCTCGCCCACCTGTGTATGAGGCATTGAAGGTAATTTGCTCAACTTGTGGAACAAATTTGCAAACCTTCCCCTCCTGGACGATTCGAAGCTTCTCCTGTTCCATCGCAAGCTTAAGTCCACCTGCTGTAAATGTAGAACAGATCACAATTTTCTTTGCATTTTGACTTATATTAATAAAGCCACCACAGCCTGTTACCTTCGTACCGTACTTGCTGACATTCACATTGCCGAATTGATCTGCCTCAGCCATCCCTAGAAAAGCAATATCAATCCCGCCGCCATCAATGAAATCAAATTGAGACGGTTGATTCAGAATCGCGCTCGGATTCGTAGATGCACCAAAGCTGAGACCACGGGCAGGGATACCACCTATCGGTCCCGACTCAAGCAGTAACGTATAGTTATCAAGCCCTTTCTCAGCGGTTACAAAACCGACCCCTTCAGGCAAACCAATACCAAGATTAATCACATTGCCTTCTTGAATTTCCATCGCAGCACGTCTAGCAATAATTTTGCGTTCATTCCACTCCATTGGCGCCAGCTGTGTGATCGGTTCATAGACTTCACCTGAATAGCTTGGATTATAAGCTTCCAAGAAGGTCTGCTGATGATCATCTGGTTCTGCGACAACAACGGCATCCACTAGAATCCCCGGAATAACAACCTCTCTCGGATTCAAATGGCCTTCCATTTGCACGCGCGCTACTTGAGCAATAACGATACCCCCGCAATTCTTGACTGCCTGTGCCATCGCGAGCGTTTCAAGCGTTGTCGCTTCCTTCTCCATCGTAATATTGCCGTATATATCAGCTGTTGTTCCACGAATAAGGGCTACATCCATCGAAAAAGCTTTGTATAATAATTGCTCTTTGCCGCCGATTGTCATTAACTCTACTAAATCTTCGGTTGTCACTTGATTCAGCTTGCCTCCCTCATACCGAGGATCAACAAAGGTATGCAGTCCGACATGCGTAATCGTCCCGAGCTTGCCAGCCGCAACATCGCGAAATAAATGAGCGATAGCGCCTTGCGGCAAGTTGTAAGCTTCAATGGCGTTATCCAGCGCCATCTTGCCAAGCTTAGGCGCAAGGCCCCAGTGTCCGCCGATCACCCGGCGGACTAAGCCCTCATGCGCCAAATGGTTGAGGCCGCGATCCGCGCCGTCCCCTTGGCCTGCGGCATAGACCAAGGCTAGCCCCTGCGGATGCGCTTCCTCTAGGAAGCGTCGCTCAAGCGCTGATGTCAGCGCTTCAGGATGCGCGCACCCGACAAAACCACTAACGGCGACGGTTAGCCCGTCGCCGATTAGCGTGACGGCTTGATCAGCCGTTAGAATCTTCACTTTGCTCCCTCGCATTAGATGGCTAAACCTCCATCAACCTCAAGCACAGTACCATTTACATAATTGGATTCCTCAGAAGCGAGGAACAAGTAAGCTTGCGCAATATCAAGCGGACTTCCAAGACGTCTTAGCGGTACCTTTGCCTGCATTTGCTCCAGCACATTCTCCGGCATAGCCGCAGTCATTCCTGTTGCGATGAAGCCTGGTGCTACAGCATTAACATTCACACCTTTGAAGCCCAGCTCCTTCGCCCAAGTCTTCGTCATTCCGATAATGCCAGCTTTTGCTGCCGAATAATTCGTCTGTCCAATATTTCCGCTTACACCAACGATAGATGAAGTGTTAATAATTTTACCTTTGCCTTTCTGAACCATGTGAGGAGCTGCATATTTCGTACAGTAAAATACCCCATTTAGGTTAACATCGATTACAGCATGCCACTGTTCAAGTGTCATTTTGCTGAGCATGCTGTCTTTGGTAATACCCGCATTATTCACAAGAATATCAAGTGTTCCAAAACGCTCGACAACCGTATTCACCATCGACTCTACACTGCTGGCTTCAGCAACATTCACTTTCACGAACATCACTTGATCCTGTTCTCCAAACTGTTCAGACTTCAGCTGCTCCACTGCCTGTAAGCCTGCTTCTTCGTTATAATCAACCATTGCAACCCTTGCGCCTTCTAGCAAAAATAAACGAACGGTCGCAAGCCCAATTCCGCTCGCACCGCCGGTGATAATGGCAACCTTACCAGCTAATCTCATCACTTCAATCCCCTATCTTAAAAGATTAAGCATTCGCTGCAAGGATGGATCATTCTTCCAAACGCTATCGCTTCTCCAGAACGATCCATCCTCTCCACTTAACTGTTAAATCAAGCTAGTTCGCTTGCTTCCGCAAGAAACTTCGTCATTGCCTCGCATAGCAGGTCGATGTTATCGACAAGCGGAGAATGTCCGCAATCGTGAAGAATAATGAGGCGTGCTTGATCACCGAAGTCTTCCATGATTTCATCCGTCATTGCTTTAGGAACTACGACGTCATGATCTCCCCATAGAACGAGTACGGGTGCTTGTATGCGATCAATTGCACCTGAACCTGCGCCTAGGTCCCCAGCTTTATGACTAATATTGAATATATTTAAACTATGATAAATTTCAGGCAAGTTCCGCTGTGTTAGAATATCATCTAAGTATTCTTCATAACGTTCAGGTGTCGGCTGCTTAAGTGGATATACCGAGGCATTGAACAAATACCGCATAAACTCTTTGTCTCTGCGCAGATTGGCACCATTGACAACTTTCGTGCGTACAGTCTCTTGCATCTGTTCCATTGTCTGAATCCGTCTAGATAGATCAGGGATAAAATTCTCATCTGTCTCATGGAACGGATAGCCACGTGTAGACATGGAATCCAATAAAATCAGCTTCTCTACATAATCCGGGTAATCCGCAGCAAATTGCATGACAACGCCACCGCCAGTAGACCAGCCTGCCACGGAGAATCGCGTTAGACCGAGCGCATCTACAAAAAGCTTAAGATCCTCGGATAAGTCTTGTAAGCTTTTAATCTTCGCATGATAAGTCGAAATCCCGAATCCCCTCTGATCAACCGCATATACTTTGAACCGAGCATCCAGATTCTCTAGCACGAGATCCCAATGCTTAGAGGAATTCATGTTGCCGTGAACAAGCAGCAGCACCTGCTCTCCGCCTTCCCGTTCTCTGTAGCCAAGTGTTTCCCCATTCGGTAATTCAATGGACATTAATTTAGTTTCTTGCATCTAACATCATCTCCATTTAATTGTTGTTGCCCCCCAGGCATAGCCAACCCCAGCGGACACAAGGACAACCAGATCACCGCTTTGAATTTTGCCCTGCTGCAAGCCAAGTTCCAGACTTAAAATCTGATCAAACTGACCGATATGACCATAATTTTCCAAATAAACTGTCTGTTCCTCAGTTAAGCCGAGCTCGTGCAAAACATATTCATGTGCAGATTTCTTCATGTGCAGAATGGCCAAATAGTTAATATCTTCCGTACGATACCCACTCTTCTTCACTGATTCTCGAATCGCTGCCACAAAATTCTGCATCGATTTGTCATCTAATCTGGCTTTCATTGCTTCTGGATCAGGCACGTCAAAATACTGCTGCCTACGCGCAAACGCTTCTGGTGTAATCGGCTGCTTCGTCCCCCCTGCGCAAATAATGACATCCTCGGAGAAGGATCCGTCCGTAATCACATGGGAAGCGAGAACTTCGCCTAAACATGTGAAAGCTTCTCCTTCATTCGTTAGTGACGATGCCTCCTTGCGCAAAATCATGGCGCCCCCGCCAGCAGATAAATTAAACATGAATCGGGTACGAGGATTCTCATAATCGATGAGATCGGAGTTCCGATATCCGCCTGCAAGCAGCACTGTCCTAATATCCTCATCCGCAAGCATCATATTCTTAGCTACTTTGATCGCCATAATCGTTGTACAGCAGCGAAGTGCAACATCGAAGCCCCATGCATTCAAAGCGCCGACCTCTTGCTGCAGCTTAAGCGCTGCGGTCCAGACTGGATATTCCTTATGCTCTTCGCCAATGTAAATCACAAGATCAATCTCAAGTGGATCGATACCCGCCTTCGTGATTGCCTCCCTGGCTGCATAAATGCCCATCGCACAGCTATGATCTTCCTCGCCTGGAATCGGCTTACGTTTGATACCCATCTTCCGTTCCAGGACATCCTGTGGAATGCCCGAAGCCGCACTTATTTGCTCACTTGTCTCAAAATTCTGAGGAATGTAGACAGCAGTACTTATAATGCTTATGCGCTGCGCCCCGGCCTTAACTTGTGTAGCATCCATCTGATGTTCATCCTCTTTTCAAAGCATCATCAATATAATTCATTGCATCTTGAAGCGTACTTACCGTCACTTCATCTTGATTCTGCACATGGGTAATACGAATTCTCCACTTATGATCAGCGCGATCTTCATCTTCAAGCGGACTAAAGCGAAGCACAAATGACGACATCACTTGGGTGGAATGGGAGTCTGCCATGCCTGTTCAACCTTCTTTCCTTGCTGCTTAGCGATTCGTTTGTTATACCACAGCTTGATCGTTCCGATGATGCCAAGTGGGAATACCATGACCACCACGATATAGAGCAGTCCGAAGAAAATAATCCAGCGCTCGAATATCGGATGCACCTTAGCTAGTTCTGTCAGCCAGTGATGTGCCAGCTCAATAATCGATGAACCTAGAATGGCACCCACAAGTGTTCCAACGCCACCGATAATCGTCATGAGCAGTGCATTTAACGTAATATCAACCGATAGAACCGAAGTGTTAATAAAGCGAAGTGTTATGACATATAGTCCTCCACTCATTGATGCGACTACGCCTGCAACAACACTCGCAATTACCTTATAATGGACGATTTCATATCCAAGCGATTCCGTACGCTGTTCATTCTCGCGAATGGCCTGCAGCACTTTACCAAGTGGTGATATCGTAATCCTCTTGAGCAATAAATAAATGACAATCATTAATCCCAAAGCGACCAAATACAACGTCGTGCGATTCATTAAGGCCTCTGGAATTTGAAAAGTAAAACCTTCTCCGCCTTTCGTTACGGAGCGCCATTTTTCCCCGACAACAAGTAGTAATCCGGATATCGCCAGCGTCAGCATGGCATAGAAATGGCTTTTGAGTCGCAATGATAAGATGCCAACAAGATAGCTTAGTATTGCTGCTAGAATTGCACCAACTACGAACGCCAGAATGAGTACGCCAATCGATGGCCCCATCCCGTCCATAAATACACCTACCGCATATGCTCCAATCCCAAAAAACGCCGCATGCCCAAATGATACAATTCCTGTAAATCCAAGTAGAATATCATAACTCATCGCAAAAATACCAAAAATAAAAATCTGCGTCATCATGATCATTAAGGAGCGTGAATCGTTCACAAATGGAAGAAGCACTAACATGACGCCAATGATTAACAGAGCTAGATTCGACTTCGCACCTTTTTTTTGCAATAGCATGTTTAGCCTCACCCCTTTGCTCCGAATAATCCTGATGGCTTAAATAACAGCACAGCAACCATTAGCAGCATATTGACTGCAAGTGATAAATCTGGCACATAATACGCCATGAATGCCCCCGATAAACCAACAAGAATTGCAGCTAATGCAGATCCCCGAATACTGCCCATTCCGCCGATCACGACGACGATAAAAGCTTGAATGCCATACTGCATGCCCATTTCTGCAAAAATAACCCCAGAGTATGGCGCTAGCAATGCTCCGCCAAGAGCAGCAAGCCCTGATCCTAACATGAATACAAGCGAGAATACGAGCTTGATATTGACTCCTAACGCTTGAACCATTTCTTTATTCATCACACCTGCCCGTACGACTAGCCCCATTTTGGTTCTATTCAATAAGAACTGTAGAAGTACAACTGCTGCTATGCCAACCGCTATAATAAACACACGGTATTTAATAATAACGAGGTCGCCAAGCATCCAGCTGCCATCCAAGAATGGAGGGACAATTGCCGGTATCGGATTAGGGTCCCAGAAGACCTTGACTAATTCACTTAGGACGAGAATAAGACCTAAAGTGACCAGAATTTGTGATACGTGATTGCCATACACAGGACGAATAATAAAACGCTCAATGATAAGCCCTAAAAGCATACCTATTACCACAGCGCCAAGCACAGCAAGGATAAAGCTGCCCGTTAGCTTATACAGCCATACACCGGCATAAGCTCCCCATGCGAACAAAGCACCGTGACCAAAGTTAAGTACACTCATGAGACCAAATATAAGCGTTAAACCTGATGCGAGCAGAAAGAGCAGCATCCCCGTTGCTAGACCATTAATGACGAGACTGACGATTTCCATGTACCGTGTTTCCTTTCCTCAGGCAATTCCCAAATACTTCTGGCGGGATTCCTGATCGTCTTTAAGCTCTTGCATTTGACCGTGATGCACAATACGACCTTCATCCATAATATAAAAGCGGTTGCCAATCATACTTGCCATGAAGAAATTCTGCTCCACTAGCAGCACCGTAGTCTTTGATTTCATTTGCTCGATCGCCTGCATGACCTTCTCTACCATAATAGGGGCAAGTCCTTTGCTCGGTTCATCGATCAGCAGCAATTCATTATCATTTACGTATGCTCTGGCAATAGCCAGCATTTGCTTTTGACCACCGCTAAGCAGTCCGCTTTTACGATACCAGAACGTCTTAAGATCAGGAAAAAGCTCGAGTACCCACTCTTGTCTTCCCATAGCTTCAGAATCGTTCTTTCGAATCGCCAGCTTCATATTCTCGCCAACCGTCAGATCGAAGAATACACCCTGATCCTCTGGCACATAGCCAATTCCCTTACGTGAGATCAGATGTGTAGGCGTTTGATCGATCCGTTCGTCTTTGAACAGGATTTGACCTTTGGAAGCAGGATTAAGTCCCATGATGGAACGCAAGGTTGTCGTTTTACCAGCGCCATTCCTGCCAAATAAAACCGTGATATCCCCCTCCGTAACCTCAAAAGAAACGCCCTGCAAAATGTGATACTGCTCAATAAAGGTTTCAATGGCATCCACTTTAAGAAGCGTCATCGTATATTCCTCCCAGATAAGCGGATTGCACAAGCTCATTCTGCATAATTTCATGCGGAGTTCCATCGGCTAGAAGGCGGCCGTTGAAGAGTACCGTCAAGCTGTCGGACAAGTCCAACACCATTTCCATCTTGTGCTCGATCAGTAGAATCGTACGATCACGTTTATCCTTGATTCCCCTTATCACTTCTAGAATTGCAGGCACTTCTTCAATTGAAATGCCAGCTGTCGGTTCATCAAGCAGCAATAGTTCTGTTTTCAAAGCGAGCAGCATCGCAATCTCCAGCTTGCGCTTCTCGCCATGTGCAAGATTCTTCGCTATCGCATCTGCTTTGTTCGACAGAAATACCCGTTCTAATAATTCAAATGCTTCTTCTTCGAGCTGCTTATACTTGGAAGCACGAGCGAACATACTGAATCTGACACCTGCTGCTGATTGCGCAGCTAATCGAACATTCTCTAATACCGTCAAGCTTGGGAACACATTCGTAATTTGAAAAGAGCGACCCATGCCAAGCCTCGTTCTAGCAGGAGGGGGCAGATGTGTAATATCTGCCCCATTAAATAATACCTGACCCTTCGTTGGCTTTAATTGTCCACTTAACAAGTTGAAGAACGTCGTTTTACCAGCGCCATTGGGACCGATGATCGATTTAAAATGCTGCTTCGGAACCTGCAAGCTAACCTCATTTACTGCCGTATGACCGCCAAAGGCTATCGTCAGATCGCTTGTTTCCAGGATCGGTTGCATGCATACACCCACTTTCGCACTATCTCTTATTTTGAATTGGAGGGGTTGTTTCTTCCTTCGTAAGTTCTCTCATAAGAACTGGAACAGGATAATCGAAGCCATCGCGCTTTTCCAATTTAATCGCATATAGAGGTTGCAAGGCTTGATGATCCTCAGGTCTGAATGTCATCGTTCCCTTCGGAGTTTCGAAGGACATTCCTTCCATCGCTGCAATCAATTTCTCAGAATCTACATCACCATTCGTTTTCTTGATTGCTTCGATAATGGAGATTGCTGCGGACATTCCACCAGCCGTGAATAGATCCGGCACTTCGCCATTGAAGCGTTTCTTATGCTCATCTACGAGCCATTTGTTTACATCAGTCTTCGGCAGTTCATTGTAATACACGGAGAAGCCTTCCATGCCAACCAGATCATTCATTGTCTTAAGTGCTGCAATGTCTGGCGCGCCAGTGGAAATCCTGATTCCCTTTTCTTGCACCTTCATATCCTGCAATTGCTTCCATGGTGAGTTCGCACCCGCCCATACAATGAATAAATAATCAGGTTTAGCAGCGATAATCTTCTGAATGTTCGCTGTAAAGTCAGTTGCTGCTGCATCTGCATATTGCTCTTCGACAATCTCGGCTCCAAGCTTTTTGGCAACATCAGCGAATGCCTTGACACCATCGCGTCCGAAAGCGCTATCAGGAGCAAACGTAGCAATCTTCGTTCCTTGCTTCGCAATTGCTGCTGCTCCTGCTGCTGCATCCTGTGAAGAGTTGCGTGCGGTACGGAACACATATTTATTCCACGCAGCACCTGTAATGCTATCAGCAACGGCTGGTTCAACAACCATTACTTTCTTATATTCCAAAGCAAGTGGCAGAACGGCAAGTGTGTCACCCGAGCTGGATGAACCAACAAGGAAATCCACTTTATCTGTATCTAACAGCTTTGTTGCTTTCTTAATGGCAACGTCTGGCTTCGTTTCTGTATCTTCAATGATGAATTCAATTTTGGCGCCAGCAACTTCTCTCATACCTTGCGTTGCATAATCAATTCCTAGCTCAAAACCCTTCGATGTTTGTTTACCATAACTTTCGAGTGCACCTGTAAGAGATGCTAGTACACCGATCTTGATTGTTTTTGCTGGAGCTGGTGTTGGCGCAGGTGTTACCGCAGCAATTGTTGCTGCTGGAGCTGGCGTGTTTGTCGCAGATCCGCCACTGCTTGAACTTCCACTACTACAAGCCGATAACAGCAATGCCATTCCAACCATCATCGCGCTGCTCTTCTTTGCCCACTTCTTCACTGACATTGATCTAATTCCCCCTAACACTGTAATAGTTCACATCATATCGGGGGACAGTTACAAATGAGTTACATCGGATTGCATCATTTGTTTGTAGAGTTCAGTCGTCGCTTTCATCGGCTCAATCCCAAGCTCCGCCGTAATCGTCCTACAGCATCTTTGATACCACTTAATCGCTTGATTCCGATTGCCAAGCTCATAATGACATTGTATTAATAAACGATAGGCTTCTTCCCAGCATGGGTCTTTCTCCAGCATTCGCTCACACCAGTGAATAGCTGTGTCATACGTTTTACTAGCGACACAAAGCTTGGCTATCCGTTCGCCCCCACGAAGGAATAACACTTGCAATCGTTCTCTTTCTTCAATACACCAATCATCAAATCGCCGATCAGGCAAAAAATCCCCTGTATACAGCGACAATCCTTTGTCCAAATACCGTAGTGCCCGTTCCGCATTTTGCTCCTCAAGCCCCGCCTTAATCAAGCTTTCAAAATCAACAAGATCTAGCTCAAGCCCCGCTGCCAGATTAATGCCATAGGATGAACCATGCCTCTGAATGAAGAACGGGTTGCTTCTTGCAAGACGCGCAGGTTCAAGTGCTGTATGAAGTGCATTGAGTGCCACTTTAAAATCACGATTAGCCACCTTGTCATCCGAACTATCAAATAATAAGCCTATGATTTCATCCTTAGGAACTAAACGACGGCGGTTGATGAGCAGCAGTTGGAACATCTCCTTTGCTTTATCCCGCTGCCAGTCCTTCCCGCCTAGCTCCTTGTCGCCAAGCCAAACTTTAAATTGCCCCAATGTTTGAATTCGCAGCGTGTAGCCGGGGTGGTAAGTCATATGTTCCAGCCCCAACTTTGATAATAAATAAGACACATAATGTGGCTGGATTTCCAAGCGCTGCGCCTCAATTAATAGAGGAAGAAGCTGCCTTGTATCGACTGGCCCCACTAAAGTGCGATGATTTAGTAGAAAATCATATTCACCTGCTTGCATCATCCGCAGAAACCGATCCATAAAGCCCAGGAACAAAGCTTCCTGCTGCTGGCGATAAGCGATTATGGCTTGCCAAAGGAGAGATACTGTAACGCCATAGCTGTCCCCACATTGCATGAATCTGTTATGACATTCCATAAAAATACTGCTAGCTTCTGCATAGCGATCTGCCGAATAAGTAGTGACTCCCATCGACAGGCGAATGAGCGATGATAACCATTCATCGTTGACCTTTTCCGTCTCAGCTAGCGCAGCATTCCCATACTGCATGGACAGTTCATGCATCCCTTCACGTCCATATAATAAGCATAGCCCCATCAGTGGCTCTGCCTTCCCTCGTGGAACATCGAGCTGATCCATAATATCCAGTGCCGTTGTGTAGCAATCGCTAGCGATAGCAAATTCATACTTCGGCATCATCTGGGCTGCATGCCCCATCCGCATCCAGCCGCAAGCCTCGACAAACGGAGCCTTTTGCCTAATGCCCTGCATCATGCCCGACTCTGCCAATTGCTTGGCTCGTTCAGGGTTCCCTAGCATCAATTCAACAAGCGATAATAAGATATCCGTCTCTCTATGAAATCTGGCCAGATACTGATTATTCGTTAAAGCTTCACGTTCGCGCGTGACATCAAGCAGCTTCTTGGCTTGCATCAATCGCCCCGTTCGCAAATGAAGCCTTGCTTCAAGAAATTCATCCTGAAAATCGCCGTTTAGCTCCTGACATCTCGCATACCATTCTTCCGCTTCAGCAGCTCGTCCAGAGTTAATCAAATTCTCTGCCATTAGTCCATATAAGCGCAGCAGATGATTCTGGTCTGCATGCAGGTCCGCTTCAAGCAGCTCAATCGCTTGTTTCAGCAGTACTTCTGCCTTATCCGGCTGAATGGTATCCAAATAGATTCTCGCCTGTCCTTCCAATGCCAGACTATGAATATAAACATCATTCGCTCGACTTGCCAGCAATTCAGCCTTGGCATAGCAAGAGAATGATTTATCGAACATGCACCGATAACGATATATTTCGCCTTCATATACCCATAGCATAAGAAATTGATTGCGCAGGATTTCGGATATCCGCTGCGTTCGCTGCAACAAGCTCTCCAACTGCCCATGGTTGATCATCGTCCTACCGTGTGATTGTAATATTTTGGCAACCCCATAATCGTCATTAATAATACCTAAATGGTGTATCGCTTGATCATTCTTGCCCATCCGTTCAAAATAATGCGCAGCCGCCTGATGCAGCTCGACATGAATCTTAGGCTTGCGTTTGAGCTCACCAAGCAAGAAATCCCTGAAAAGTGCATGATAGCGATATTGCCGATCCCCAATAGGCAGCAAGAATAAATGATTCGTACTGATGTAATCAAGCAGCTCCTGCGAATTCGTCCTTGCAAAAATAAAATCGCATAATTCCCCAGTCATCTCTTCAAGAATGCTCGTTTGAAGCATAAACTGCCTAACGTCGTCCGATTGCTTATGAAATACTTCAAGGGCAAGGAACCGAAATAGTTCATCCATCGTTTCCGTGTTCTCAGCCAGAACAGAGTCAAGCTCGCCTCCACTTAGAAGTAAGCGCTGCCAAATTAGCTGAATCGCAATTACCCAACCTTCTGTACGCATGTAAATTTGATGTGCGCCATCTGACGGCAGACTATATTCATAATAATCGGCAAACAATACATCAATTTCTTCCTCTGTTAAAGCAAGATCAGCTTCACCTATCTCCAGCACGTCATGCTTCAGCTTCATCCCACGCAGCATATCCCACTTCGGGAAGGTACGACTAGATAGGATAAGGTGGCAATGACTTGGCAAATGGCGCAGCAAATGCTGCATAAAGCTATCAATTTCTGTGGAATGTTCAATCACGTGATAATCGTCAATAATCAGCACAAACTCTTGATCGATATTGGCAATCGCGTTAATCAGCAACTCGCATAATGTATAAATTTCCAAATCAAGTGTAAACTTCTCTCCCTGTGCCATTCGGTTTAGAATTTCCTCTCCGAACTTCGGATGCTTCGTCCGTATGGCATATATCATGTAAGTTACGTAGGGAACTAAATCATCGTCATGCGAGGAAGGGCTATACCAGCACATCGCATATTGATCAGAACGCAAAAACGCCGATAAGGCCGTACTTTTCCCATAGCCTGGTCCTGAATGAACAAGCGTTAGCGGATAATCCATAACGCTCTTTAATTTTTTGGTAAGTGCAGCGCGACTAAGCATATATTTTTTTAAAGTAGGAGGAGTCAGCTTCGTTGTTAAAATAATACTCTCCTTGTTCATGTTCATCTCCCTTGACTGATTAATCTAATTTTTCAGATATTATTATTCTAACATAACAGATGTGCTTAACTACAAAAAAATACTTGGTCATCACCAAGTATCCATTGTGTTCAGAAATTGCTGTATAATTTTATTTTTATCCAGCTTGCCTACATCCGTTAGGGGCAATTGACTGACAAATCGGATCGTCTTCGGAATTTTATATTTACCGATGGATTTAGCACAATACGTACGTAATTCATCCTCTGTGATGAGATGTCCGTCATGCAGAACGATTGCAGCGGCTACGATCTCCCCCCACTTATCGTGCGGTAAGCCAACAACCGCCACACTGGAAACAGCAGAATGCCCTGCGATCAAAGTCTCCACTTCTACGGGATACACGTTCTCTCCGCCCGTGATAATCATATCTTTGCATCTACCTACGATATAAAAATCACCATCAGCGTCCTTCTTAGCTAAATCCCCCGTTCGAAACCAGCCATGATCGAATGCCTGCGCTGTAATTGCAGGCTCATTCCAATAACGTTCAAACAGATGTGAACCTGCGAGCAGCAGCTCTCCTACCTCACCAACTGCCAACTCTTCTCCATGAACATTAACGACCTTCGCCTGACTTAGTACCATATGTTTGCCAACACAGCCTGGTTTATGAACAGCATCACCTGGTCTGATGAAGAAATTGTTCGGCCCTGATTCAGTTGCGCCATAGCCTTCTTTGAACGCAACGCCTTTGGCTGCGAATGCTTCATAGATCGGATGCGGGCACGGCGCTCCACCAGATAAAAAGGTATGCATCATTGGAAAGCTCGTTTCCATGAACTCCTTCGTCTGGATAAGCATGTGATACATCGTCGGCACCATAAGTGCAATCGTACAGGCCTGATCATTGAGCAAACGAATAACACTCTGTGCATCAAAGCTTCTTGCGATGACAACCGTACCGCCAGCCATAAGTACGGGAATCGATAAAGCATTCAGCCCTCCCGTATGAAACATAGGCAAATAGGTCGGTGTTATTTCATCCTCCGATAAGTTCCAGCTAATAATCGTATTCGTCGCATTCCAGAAGATCGACATATGACTGAGCACAACACCCTTCGGTCTGCCCGTCGTTCCGCCTGTATAAATAATGGCTAATGGATCATTCGTTTGAAAAAGAGGAGCCGCATGATGAGTACTGCTATCTATATAAGAAACTTCTTCATCAGACATCACATGGCTATATTCCTGTCCGTTTATCTCGAATACAGCAATACCCTGTTGAATAGCTTCAATCACAGCCTGATGGCTTGAATCTGGATGAACAACAAGCAGACTCGGCTTACAATCATTCAATATATAGTTCAATTCATTCGTAGCAAGCCTCCAGTTAAGAGGAACAAATATCGCCCCAAGCTGGCCACATGCAAACAGCAATTCCAAATAACAAATATGGTTCGGAGATAACAATGCGACTCGATCACCATATGCAATTCCTTGATTGCGCAAATAACCGGCAAGCCGCTCAACTCGTTGCCATAGCTGACGATAAGACCAAGCCTCGCCCGTCTCACCATCAATCACAGCTGTCTTTCCTGCACTTATTCGGCTTCTATGCTTCATCCAATTCTTCACACTATCCATCTTCGCTATCCTCCATCAGCTCTTCCATTCTCATCTAATCGATCTGCTCGATGATCATCGCAACGCCTAGCCCGCCTCCAATACAGAGAGCAGCAAGTCCTGCTTCAACTGATCTTCGCTTCATCTCATGGATCAATGTGACGAGAATGCGCGCTCCACTAGCTCCTATCGGATGCCCTAGCGCTATGGCTCCACCATTCACATTTATAATGGAAGGATCAATACCGAGCTCTCGCGTAACAGCAATGGCCTGTGCAGCAAAAGCTTCATTCAGTTCTGCAAGACCGATATCTTGAATAGACATGCCTGCCAATTTCAGCGCTTGCTGAGTCGCAGGAATTGGGCCTAGCCCCATCAGCTTGGGATCTACACCTGCTGAAGCATAGGACCTTATACGCGCTAATGGTGTTAAACCAAGCTCATTTGCTTTATCTCTTGAACATATCACGAGTGCTGCTGCCCCATCATTTATACCAGAGGCATTGCCAGCTGTTACGGTTCCATCCTTCTTGAAAGCAGGCTTTAACTTCGCAAGTGCTTCCATCGTTACCCCGCTTCGCGGATACTCATCCGTATCGATTCGCGTGATCAGCCCTTTGCGATTCGTAAATTCGACAGGCACGATCTCTTCATGGAACCGATTCGAGGACATTGCAGCTTCTGCCTTATGCTGACTATGCATTGCAAATTCATCCTGCTCCACGCGAGAAATTCCGTATTGTTCCGCAATATTTTCTGCCGTGATCCCCATGGGGATTTGATTGATCGCACATGTTAATCCATCGTGCATCATGCTATCTACGAGCTGCGCATCGCCCATCCGAAATCCGCTACGCGATTTGCCCAGCAGATGTGGAGCAAGCGTCATATTCTCCATGCCACCAGTGACGATGATCTCTGCATCCCCTGACTTAATGCTTTGCGCGCCGAGCATAACCGACTTCAAGCCTGAACCGCATACTTTATTAATCGTAGTTGCACTCGCAACATACGGAATGCCTGCTTGTAACTGTGCCTGCCGAGCTGGGTTCTGACCAACGCCCGCCTGCAGCACATTGCCCATTATGACTTCATCCACTTGATCGGGCTGAATCAAAGCTCGCTGTAACGCTTCCTTAATCGCCAGCGTACCTAATTGAACAGCTGTAACTTCACTATAACTCCCCATAAAAGCGCCGATTGGCGTACGTACAGCACTTGCGATAACGACTTCTCTCACTGTTGTCCCACCTTACATTTGGATACTCGAATACTGTCAGTTAACAATAGGAGAGTTACAAATCAGTTACACACAAAAACAAAGGCGAAGTTCATCCTAATCTGGATACTCCGCCTAAAGATTTATTAACTCGATAAATTTAGCTCATGACACTCAACTTCTTTATATGCAATCAGCACATCATATTCCTGTTTCCCTCATTTTCACCATTACTTCCTCAACCCTGCCATCCATATTTGTCCCATTAAACTTCGGAAGCTACAGTTCACTTCGATTGTTCCGTGTACATCATAAAACCAAAAAGGCCATGGACTGAGACGTCCATGGCCGATATGAATTTAATCGTCTTCGCGAAATAAAGCCCCGGCGAAAGTCGGGACTCTTCGTTTGCTATCGCTGCCCATAATATGCTTGCGTACCGTGTTTACGCCAAAAGTGCTTATCGAGCAGCGCTTGATCCATCGGTGGCGTGGTTCGGTTTAATGTCATCGTATGGTGCGCGATTTCTGCGACTTCTTCAAGCACAACGGCATTATGCACTGCCTCGATTGCGTTTTTGCCCCAGCAGAATGGCGCATGACTATGCACGAGAACGCCTGGCACTTGAGCCTCATCGATATCTGCGAACGTTTCAATAATAACGTTCCCGGTTTCAAGCTCATATTCGGCCTCAATTTCATCCGTCGTCATTTTTCTCGTACAAGGAACTTCTCCATAGAAATAATCTCCGTGTGTCGTGCCGAGAGCCGGAATGCTTTGCCCTGACTGCGCCCAACTCGTCGCCCAAGTCGAATGCGTATGCACGACGCCGCCAATATGTGGAAATGCGTTATATAACGCCACATGCGTCGGGGTGTCGGAGGAAGGATTCAGCCGTCCTTCCACCTTGTTCCCCTGTAAATCGATGACAACCAAATCGTCTCTGGACAACTCTTCGTAAGGAACGCCGCTTGGCTTAATGACCACAAGCCCCTGCTCGCGGTCAATTCCGCTGACATTTCCCCAAGTGAACGTGACAAGCCCATATTTCGGCAACATCAAATTCGCTTCAAGCACTTGTTGTTTGAGCCTTTCCAACATATCCATCACACCCAAGTAATTAATTTTAAAAGGTAGTTTAAAAGTCATCTTTTGATCACGATGTATACCAGACATCGAATTTTAAAAGGTTGTTAACGCGTCCTTCTTAATCTGCTTCAATCGTTTCATGACATCATTGTCCCCGCGGCCAAAATAATGATACAACTGCTTGTATTCCGAATAGAGCCGATCGTAAACTGCTACATTCGCAGGGATCGGTTTATAATAATGCTCTTTGACTTTACCGATCGCATCCGCCGCTTCGGAAATCGTGCTGTATCCTCCGCGATCTACGCCAGCGGCTACGGCACCGAACATCGCTGAACCAAACGCCGGCGTCTGAGAAGAGGCGGCAATCCGAATCTCCATATTGCATACGTCCGCATAAATCTGCATCATAAGCGCATTCTTCTCTGCAATGCCGCCCGCAGCATACAACTCCGTTACCGGAACTCCATGTTCTCTAAACGCTTCAATAATAGTACGCGTACCGTAAGCGGTAGCCTCGATCAACGCGCGATACATTTCTTCGCTCTTCGTTAATAACGTAGCGCCGATAATCAGCCCGGTTAAATCCGCATCGACCAACGTCGAGCGATTGCCGTTCCACCAATCCAGCGCGATTAAGCCACTTTCCCCAACCGCTAGTTTGGAAGCCTTGTCCGTCAACAGCTCATGAATGTTAATTCCTGCTTGCTGTGCCTCCTCCTGCAGAGCACTCGAAACACAGTTCTCGATAAACCATTCGAAATGATCGCCTACGCAGGATTGACCCGCTTCATAGCCCCTATATCCAGGCATGACGCCATCTTCGACAACACCGCACATACCAGGGACAATTTCCTCTGTTTCTCCCAATAAAATATGACAAGTCGACGTTCCCATAATCATCAGCATTTTACCGGTTTCCGTAATCCCAACGGCCGGTATCGACACATGCGCGTCCACATTGCCTACCGCTACCGCCGTTCCTACGTTAAGTCCCGTTAACTTGGCCGCACGCTCCGTAATTTCTCCCGCTTTCGTTCCGATCGGATAGATCTCATGACTCAGCTTCTCACTCACAACATTTTCTAATCTAGGGTCTAACGATGTAAGAAATTCCTTCGACGGATACCCATTTTGTTTATGCCAAATTGCCTTGTATCCCGCCGTACAGCTGTTGCGCATCTCCTTGCCAATAAGCTGGGAAACCACCCAGTCCGTCGCTTCCAGAATCGAGTCCGCGGCTTCATACACTTCAGGCGCTTCGTTCAATATTTGCCATACCTTTGGGAACATCCATTCCGAGGAAATTTTGCCTCCATATAAAGAAAGGAATTGCTCATTACGCTGTTCCGCCATACTGTTAAGCCGATTCGCTTCATCTTGTGCCGCATGATGCTTCCACAGCTTCACGTAGCTATGCGGATGATGCTTGAACTCATTCAGAAAGCATAGCGGCGTTCCATCGCCTTTCGTCGGCAAAATCGTACAGGCTGTGAAGTCAATGCCAATACCGACAACGTCATCTGCGCTCACACCGGATTTCGCCAGCACCTCTGGAATCGTCACTTGCAATACTTCCAAATAGTCTGCCGGATGCTGCAGTGCCCAATCGGGTTCCAGTCTCGTTGTTCCGTCAGGAAGATACTCATCCATGACGCCATGAGTATACGGCTTTACCGCCGTAGCGACTTCCCGTCCAGTCCCGATCTCAACGAGCAAGGCTCTTCCGGACTGCGTCCCATAATCCACCCCAATACAATATTTCATAAGATCCACCTACAATCTTGTTGTTATCACCCTAATAAGATCTCTTCTCTTTCTCTGAAATAGGAAACAGTTCGCTGTACGAGCATATCAAGTGATGCAGCATTCGGTTTGCCGTACATCGCTGGATAAGGATCTCCGCCAGGACCCAGTGGCTCCGGCGTGACGAATCGACCTTCTTGATTAAAACCGATAAGATAGAGTGCCATAATAATGGTGTCGATGTCCATAAAGCCCTCGCCTAATGCGCAGCGATTACTGTCTGCAAGATGCAAATTAACAAGTTGATCTCCCGCTTGCAAAATCGCCTCTCCAATATGAGCTTCTTCCGATTGCATATGATAAATATCGCCGTTAATATGCTGAACTCCTGGACGATTCACCGCCTGTATATAGGCCTTAGCCTCCTCAACCGTATGCACGATCGTCGTCTCTGCCGAACGAATCGGCTCAATAGCCGCACGAACGCTATAGTTAACGAATTCGTCTGCAACGATGCGCAGTGATTCGATGCTGCGTTCGAGCTCCTGATCGTCATAAGCCTTGGGGCGTCCCACCGCTGCAGGCACGACCAGCAAGTACTGCCCGCCTACGCTTGAAGTGAATTCCACTTCTCTTCGAATATAATCGAGTGCCGCCTGGCGCTGATGCGCAACGTTGCTCGCCATATCGTTGTGCTGCGAGAACATGCCGCACACACCTGATACTTTCATGCCGAAGTCTTGCAAAATTTGCAGCGTGCTATGTGTATCGTAACCTAAATCCGGCCCGTAATGGTTGCCGTGAAGTTCAATATATCTGACGCCATTGTGACTCAAACGTTTGACGGAATCAACCAGGGATTCCATACCGAATCCCCAGTTGCTCCAAGATAAATTAAGCCTTTGTTTCAAACGTTCAGGATGCTGGCGTTTTAGTTCTATGAAAGCTTGCCGAATGCGTTCGTTTTTCAACTGGTAGTTTTGCAGCTTCATATCCGTTTCATCCTTCCGTTTCAAAATTCATACCGTTCGTGTTGTCTTAGAAATCATAGTTTCCGGCATTTTCTTTCGTGAAGTCCGCAGGAGGTCCGAGAATAATCGTTTTGCCGTCTTCTTTAACTTCAACTTTACCGATATTCGGAATGTCTTGACCGTTTGTAACGGTTTTGCCTTCAGCCAGTTCTTTCGCTGCAGCGACCGTCAAGTAGCCCAGATTCATCGGATTCCACAGCGTTGCCGTATCTAAAGAGCCATCTTCCAAGAAAGGCTTGGAATCTGTCGGTAATGCAACACCGATCAAAGACACTTTATCCTGCAGACCTTTTTCTTGAATCGCTTGAGCCGCACCGAGCGGGGCTACTGTCGAGTACGCTAAGATACCGTCAAGATCTGGATTTGCTTTGAGCAAGTCCAATGTTTTTTGGTAAGCGATTTGCTGCTTCTCATCGGTACCAATTTTCTCGCCAATAATTTTGAGATTTGGATACTTCTCTTGAATTTGTTTGATCGACCAATCAATCCAAGTATTCAAATTCTGTGCAGATAGACCACCCGTTACGATAGCAATGTTTCCTTGTTCTTTACCCATTGCTTTCACGAGTAAATCTGCCATGTGACGTCCATACACTTCATCATCCACCTGTTGAATAGAGAGATCTACAACCGATTGATCCGCTTTCGTATCCCAATCCATGACTTTAATTCCCTGCGCCTTCGCTTTCTTCAATACAGGCGTAAGCGCAGCCGGATCGTTTGGCGCTACCGCGATCACGTCAACTTTCTTGGAAATCAAATCCTCAATGACTTTTACCTGCTGTGCTGCATCCGCTTGCGTCGGCCCCGTATAGATTACTTCTACACCTAAATCCTCGCCCGCTTTTTTTGCACCTTTCTCAGAAGCATTAAAGTAAGGAATACCGATCAGCTTAGGCACGATCGCAATTTTCAATTTTCCAGAAGTTGCTGTCTTATTTCCTGTACTCGATGGATCGGTTGAGCCAGCATTCTCTGTTTTTGCCGCACCACAACCCGCTAACATACCTACCGCTAAGACAACCGAGAGCAACATGGACAATTTTCTTTTTTTCATTGTAAGACTCCTCCTTAAAATTTTGTGAAAATATATGTGAAAAGGGTGATGCCAATAATTAGGTGGCTTTCTTGAGCTGATTATGCTTGTATTTCGCTGTAAAAAAGTTAATCAGAAGTACAGCGATCAATACGACACCAATCAGGATGTTAATGACCATGCCAGGTACGCCTAGTAGGTTCAAACCGCTCGAAAGCACTTGGAAAATTGCCGTACCGAAAATAACTCCAATAACTTTTCCGTAGCCGCCGGAGATGCTCGTCCCACCTAGAACCGCGACTGCGATACTTTGCAGTTGATAGGAGCTTCCCAGATCGACTTTGGCCGAGTTGTAACGACTTGTCATGATAATAGCAGCGACCGCAGCCATGAATGCTGAGAAAAGATAGACATACATAATAACTTTCTTGGTATTCACCCCAGAGAATAACGTTGCAATCGGATTGTTCCCGGCCATGTAGACGTTGCGTCCCCATACAGTTTTATTCAGCAAATACCAAGCCAACAGCGCTACAAGCGCAAATACGATGATTGGGAACGGAATGCCTAGAATATCGCCATTGCCAATAAATGAATAACTGTCCGGGAAACCGGATACGCTGTTCCCTTTTGTAATCAGAAGAATAATGCCCTTGAACAATGTCATCGTTCCTAAGGTGACCAGAATCGGCGACACTCCGATGAAAGCAACGAAAAATCCGTTTAGCAATCCGCCGATTAATGCTGCAATGACCCCGGCAATCATCGCAACAGGAACAGGCAATCCAGCAGTCAACGCATATGCCATAACCACACCCGAGAGTGCAGCAAGATATGTGATGGAGAGATCAATCCCCGCCGTTAAGATCACGACCATCATACCTAAGGATAAAATGCCCAGTTCCGGAAGCTGATAGAGCATGCTCGTTAAGTTATAAGGATCGATAAACCCCGGTACGGATATTGCCATGATGATGAATAATCCTAGAAAAATGAGCCCTAACATCCATTCCTTTGATAGTTTCATATCTTCATCCCTCTTTTCTATCCCTCGACTTCGACTTTAGCCAGACTTCGTTCTTCCCGCTTCCGCTTGATCATATCGTAAGAAACGGCGAGCAAAATGATAGCCCCGACGATAATCTCCTGCCAGAAGGTATTGATTTTGGCTAGGATGAGACCATTCTGCATAATCCCCAGCAGCAGGACGCCTAAGAATGAGCCGAGCATTGAGCCTGAACCGCCAAGAATATTCGCCCCGCCCAGCACGACTGCGGCGATAACGGTTAATTCGAATCCGACGAATCCGTTCGGGTCCACTCCCTTGGTGTAAGCCGTCTGCACAATGGCGGCGATCCCAGCAAGAAATCCCATATACGTGTAAACGAAAATCTGTACTTTCGTCAAGTTAATACCGACGCGCATCGCAGACACCGGGTTGCCCCCGAAGGAAAGAATAGATCGGCCGATAGATAAATATTTCATTATAAACCACGTAATTAGAACCGTTAGCACAAAGATAATGATGAGAATGGATACACCCGCTATTTTCAAATTCGAGAAATGAATAAAGCTTGCAGGCAGCATGCTGCTGTTCATATATTCGCCATTCGTGACATACAGCGTAACCCCGGACAGAATGCTCATCGTCCCTAACGAAGTAACAATCGGCGGAATTTTGGTCTTAGAAATTAAAATACCGTTCACGAATCCGAAACAGGCACCAACTAGAGGGGCTACGATAAAGATCGCCAAGATGCTCCAAGAGCTTGCATGCATGGCAACCGCCATCTTGCCGATAACCACGGTAACCGCTGCCGTAACAGCCGCAACCGAGACGTCGATTCCCCCTGTAATAATGATGAGTGTCATCCCTACCGCCAAGATTCCGAGGACTGAATTCGCTTTCAAAACATCCAAGATATTCTCAGCCGTAAAGAAAACAGGATTGACTATGGAAAGAATGAGCGCCAGAAGAATAACGATAAGACCGATGCCGAACTCTTTTTTCTGAAAAAGCTTTGTCATATTACATCACGTCTCCTTGCTTCATTTCATTGGGTTCTGCTGCCTCATGGATATGCGTTCCCAACAACGCAAGGTTCATAATCTTCTCTTGGGTTGCTTCTTGATGCGATAACTCTCCGGCAATCGTCCCTTTGCGCATGACCAGAATACGATCGCTTACGGCCAGCACTTCTGACAGGTCAGAGGAAATCACGAGAATTGCCATCCCTTCGCGGGCAAGTTTGCGCAGCAGCTTATGAATTTCACGCTTTGCTCCGATATCAATGCCGTTCGTCGGCTCATCGACGATCAGAATTTTCGGATTCGTCGCCAGCCACTTCGCGATAACAACCTTCTGCTGGTTACCACCCGACATATTACCAGTATCGATAAAAGGCAGATTCGGTCTGATATCAAGCGACTCGATATATTGTTTGGCTAGCTCAAGTTCCCGCTTCTCTTGTATGCTTCCGAACGCATTCGTTAAGCTTTTTAATATCGTTAACGATGTGTTGCGTACAATCGATTGCTGGAGAACGAGACCTTCCTTTTGTCTGCTTTCAGGTACATAAGCGATCCCTTGTTTGACGGCTTTTTCCGTTGATGTCATTTGTACAGGCTGACCGTCCAACTCCATGGAACCGCTATCTACACTTTGCAGACCGAACAGCGCATGCGCTACTTCCGTTCGTCCTGACCCAACGAGCCCTGTTATCGCAACAATTTCGCCTTTATGCAGCGTAAATGAGATGTTCTTGAAGTTCCCTTTCTTCGATAAACCGCTTACATTTAAGAGTGCCTCACCCCGGCTATGCTCTTCTCTCTCTATGTTTTCAAGTTTACGGCCGACCATGAGGTGAATTAATTTCTCTTCATTTAACTCATCTTTGTCATAGGTGCCTACGAATTTTCCGTCACGTAATACAGTGAACCGATCGGAAACTTTGAATAACTCTTCCATCTTGTGGCTGACGAATAGAATCGCAATCCCCTTGCTCTTCAGATCGGCGATAACGTTATAGAGCAGCTCAACTTCCCCTGCAGAGAGCGACGAGGTAGGTTCGTCCATAATAATTAGCTTCGCATCGAACGCAATGGCTCTTGCTATCGCCACAAGCTGCTGTTTGGCAATGCTCAGCTTCTCCAGCGTCACATTCACATCAATGTCGAAACCTAATCCTTGCAGCGTTTCTTTCGCAATGCGCTTCATTTCACGCCATTTCACAAAGTTGAAACCGCCTTTTTCCGCCTCACGCCCGGCACAAATATTCTCTGCCACGCTTAAATTCGGGAATAAACTAAGATCCTGATAGATAATCGAGATTCCTTTCAATGTGGCATCGATCGGCTTTGTAATATTCGCCGGCTTCCCTTCAAACAGGAACGTGCTTCCAGGGTCAGGCTGTTCCACCCCCGCCAGAATTTTAATCAACGTGGATTTCCCAGCCCCATTCTCGCCAATCAGGGCATGCACTTCTCCCGGTCTGACTTCCAACTGCACTTGATTTAGCGCTTTTACGCCAGGGAACGTTTTACTCATATCTTTGATTTCCAGTAGTGTTTGATTCACCTTGATCCCCTCCCTAACCTACTTACGAATTGATCTGTTCGGCACATGTTATGAAGGCAAGTACGGTTGCTGTAAGTTTCGCGCTTTCATAAAGGCTTCGACTTCGGCCATCGTAGGTATGCCGTCGCGTGGTCCGAGTCTGGTCACCTTCAACGCACTGACAATAGTTGCGAACCATGCCGCTTGGAACAAGTCATTTCCTTCCGCTAACGAACAGGCTAGTGCGCCTGAGAACGTATCTCCAACGACCGTGTCCACGGCATCAACAGGAATCGCTTCGATAAATTGCCATTTACTTGGCGTATAGACAAGCGCACCCCGGTGCCCCATTTTGATAATGCTCTTCTCAATCCCCAGCAGTTGAAAATATTTCGCTGCCTGCAGCGCATCATCCACGTTGGCAACCTCAATCCCTGTCATATGCTTCGTCTCTTGCTCGTTCGGGATCAGAATATCTGCGTAGCGAATGGCCTGCATCGTAATGCCTTCCGCCGGCGCCGGATCGATAATGACCAGCAATCCTGACTCTTTGGCTAATTTCATCGCCTGAATGACGGCCTCTTCTGCAACCTCCAGTTGTACGAGAAGTACACTGCATTGTTGAATCTCAAGGGCGTGATCGGTAATGTCCTGAGCTGTCAGCTGCATGTTGGCGCCTGGAGCAACGACCATCGTTCGCTCGGCCGACTCATCAATAATGATCGTGGTCAACCCTGTATGACTTAGCGGCGTGCGCTTAATATGCGTAATATTGATGCCGCTTTCAGTTAAGTCAGCTAGCATCGTCTCGCCATAGTAGTCCATGCCGACGGAGCTGATTAGTACGGCTTCTTTGCCAAGTCTGCATACAGCAGTTGCGGCATTTCCGCCCTTCCCCCCGGATAGAACAACGGCATTTTGACCCACGGTATTCTCACCACGTGTGGGGAATTTTTTCGTCTGCATTACAATGTCCGTATTTAAACTTCCGACAATACAAATTTTTTTCATATTCGACTATTTGCCTCCCTAAACACCTTGGCGGCGTCCTTGAAGCCATATTAAACGCTTTCATTGCATTTGCACAAGGTTGTCAAACCAAATATAACAAAGAAAAACCAAACTCAAATGAGCTTGGTTTTTCTTTTGTTTTTTTGTTTATGTTTTTGATTCAAAACTTAATTCGCTAAAACAACGTTTACACCTGCACTTCGCAATGCCGTCAGGTTGTGAATCGGGAGTCCATGATCGATGATCAACTTATCCACTTGACTCAATCCAGCCAGGCTAGTCAATGATTTACGGCCGAATTGCACATGATCCACCATCAAAATAACTTCATCGGTGACCTTCAAAAACTTTTGTTTAATTTGTGCTTCCATTTCGTGATTCTCAAAAACACCATGCTCCAGATCAAATCCGCTGCAGGATAAGAAATATTTGCCTACATGGTACGTATCAATCGCTTTCTCCGCAATCGCCCCGACAAAAGAGGAGAACTGATGATTCACATACCCGCCAATCGTAATCAGACGAATATGATCTTGATTGAGCAGTTCCAGCGTAATCGGAATGGAATTTGTAATGACGGTAATTTCGCTGTCCCGCAATTCTTTGGCGAGCTGCAAAGAAAAATCGCTGCTATCCAAAGCGATAATATCTCCCTTCTCCACGAGCTGCGCCGCTTCCTTGGCAATGGAACTCTTCACATCCACATTGGTCATATGACGTTGAATCGGCATTTTATGGTTTAACACCGCCCCGCCATGCGTACGCTGGACCAGACCTTCCTTCTCCAGCGCTTCTAAATCCTTGCGGATCGTTTCTTTGGTCACATTGAACTTCTTGCTTAGATTCGCAACGTATACCGTGCCGACTTGGCTAATATTGCTGAAAATTTCCTTTTGCCGCTCTACCGCTAATCGACTCTTTTTCATCCTGATGTCATCCTTTAATCTGTATTTTGGCATTTTTCTTTTTGTTTTGAATTTATATCCCCATTATACGCTTGGTTATTCAAAATAAAAAGAACCAAATTAACAAACAAAACAAAACTTAAAACAAATTGTTTTTATTTTGTTTTTTTGTTTCTCGGAACTAGATAACCTGCATCTCCTCTGTCGAAAATGATAGTGCAGGCTTAGAAAGCTTCCTCATTTAGTTTAATCAATCCAGAGCGTTGGCTCTGCCCAATAGGAAGATAGGTATATTAGTTATCTTCATATTAATACTAGAAACACACGCTCCTTGTTTTCGCCCCACCAATATGGTTGGGGCTTTCTTTGTGCGTTCAGAAGATATTTGCAAAAATTTCAGGCGGGTATGACAAGCCTTAACATCGGCTCATACGTAATAGCCTTTTTGCTAGGCACTGGGATAGGGGGACAATAAAGGACGACTATCAATAGCCGCCCCTCATCTTAAATCTGGTCAAAAAAAGAAGCAGGACAATGTCCGCTCCGTTGCTCTATACACCAATAGATCTCAACTATTAATCTTTCATGACCAACAGACTCATAGTAATGTTTCTTTCAGAGAATCCCATTTGCTTATAAAGTTGAATAGCATGATTTTTTGCAAAATACTCCTAGACGAATCTCAGGATATCCCTCAGATTGCAAGTGCTCAATGGCACTTTTCATTAGGTGCTATGAGATGCCTTTTCCTCTGAACTCTTGAGTTACATATAGTTCGTATATAAAGCCAATCATATCATCAGTAAATTGGTCTTTGCTAGACCCTATTAGAATCCAACCCATCAACTTATCTTCTTCTGTAGCAATTAAGTAATAGCAACCTTTTCCCAAAAGTGGCTCAACAAAACAGATACCCAACTATGTTTGTACTTCATATGAAATTCAGAGAGATTCAGAAAAAACTTGCTGCCAGAAGCTGTCGTATTTCATTAATGAGTAAGTGAACACCATCCTCGATCCCACTCAATCGGACACGTGACACATTCAACTTTAACAAGTTATCTTTCGGAAACGAAGGAAGATAATGCTTATCAATCGGTTCAATCCTTAGTGATTTTCCCCTCAGTCTCCTGATCACTTCATTTGCGGGTACGTCCTCAATCAATCTAATGTAGGTATGAAGCGAAGATTTTACGCCAGCATCGAAACTAAAAAGATTCCCATTCTGAATCAACTGTTGTTCTAAAGCTGCATGAAGAAGTC
This sequence comes from Paenibacillus albiflavus, assembly GCF_004344915.1. Taxonomy (GTDB): domain Bacteria; phylum Bacillota; class Bacilli; order Paenibacillales; family NBRC-103111; genus Paenibacillus_AM; species Paenibacillus_AM albiflavus. Next base: position 172,021 of record NZ_SKFG01000010.1, read on the forward strand.
GTGATCTTTGCTCATAATAGGATTTAATTTTTTGTTTATGTCTATCAAACATGCTGCTTTTTAAGTAAATTTCCAATGCGCCTTGCGAAAGCATAGAGCTATCAATATCTTGAATTCTTTTGTACTGCGTAAAAGCGGCAACAAGGCTGTCGGGTATAACAGCGATGCCGATTCGCAATCCCGGAAAAATGATTTTGGAATAGCTTTTTAAGTAAACGACGCGGGTCTTATCATCGTATGCGTATAACGGATCAGCTTTAGTATCCTGTTCCATATCAGCCAAGTAATCATCTTCAACAATATAAACATCGTACTTATGCGCAAGTGCAACGATTTTCTTTTTCTCCTCTGCGCTATAGGAACAACCTAATGGGTTATGGAATCTTGGCATTGTGTAAAAGAATTTAATATCCTCTGTTTTAAAAATTTCCTCTAGCTCTTCAAAGTCGATACCTTGGGATGTTCTTTTTATTCCTACAACCGGAACACCATAAGTCATGACATGTTCGATGAATAAATGATAGCTTGGCTGTTCGATTAATATCTTTCTTTTCTCGTTTGGAAACGGAAGAGCGGTCAAAATGGAAAGAGCCTGCTGTATCCCGGAGACAACAAATAAGTTGCGGACGTTCGTGAAAACCTGATAATTGGCTAGCTGCTTTTGCATCATGTCGAGAAGAGATGGCAGCCCTTGCGGTGTTCCATAAGTAAATAAGTCTTGCTTATAGGTATCAATGGCTTTATTGACACAATGCTGAAAATCCAAATACGGAAAAATTTGCTGGTCCGGTGAAGAAGTCGCAAAATCAATCATGTCCTCCTCTTCCACATTGGCAGTGATCATCGATTTGACCACGTAATACCCGCTCTTGTCTACCGAATAAACGATATGGCGCTGTTCAAGATCATGAAGAGCACGTATCACGGTGCTTTTACTAACGTGATATTGGTTTGCAAGAACCCGAATAGATGGTAACTTATCTCCCTCTTTTAAATTATGGTTAACAATTTGTTCTTCTAATTCCTTAACGATAAGAAAAAATTTATGCACTTCATTCGCTCCCTCGTGCATCTGTATCGGTACAGATGCACTTTTTATTTATTGTAGCATCAGGTTCCTCATGTTTAAATTGGATAGCGGAAAGTCATTCTATTCGTGAGGAGGCAGACCATGAAAAACGTAAAGCGAACAAACCTTGCCGCTTACATGGCGACGATTGCCTATGCGGTCATTATCGGGTTTTCATTTTTGTTTGTTAAACTAACCGTTACAGCAGCTCATCCTTTGGATGTGCTGGCTCATCGTTTTTTTATCGGATTGATTGCTGTGAGCATTCCTTTTTTGTTCGGTTGGGTTCATCTTCGGTTTTCATTAAGCGACATATGGAGAATCATTCCTTTAGGCCTGTTTTCACCTGTGTTGTTCTTCGCCTTTCAGACTTATGGATTAATCAACACTTCTTCATCGGAGGCAGGTATAATTCAGGCAACCGTTCCTATTTTTACCTTGATCCTCGCTTCTTATTTCTTAAAAGAACGAACAAGCCTAATACAGAAGCTGTCTTTGATCCTGTCTGTGGCGGGCGTCGTATTGATTTTCGTCATGAAAGGTGGGAGTGGTCTGAATACAACGAATCTGGGCGGCATCTCCTTACTGGTCTTATCTGCGCTTTCATTTGCTGGTTATAGCGTCTTGGCCCGTCCTCTTGCCAAAAAATACGCGCCGATGGAGATCACCTTCATAACAATGGGGATGGGTTTTATTGTATTCATGGCCGCTTCGCTCGTTCGGCATACAGCGGCAGGAACAATGTATACATTTTTTCAGCCGTTTACTCAACCCGCTTATGTGATCGCACTCCTATACTTAGGAGTACTATCCTCTGTAGGAACCACACTTTTATCAAGTTTTGCATTATCACGGCTCGAAGCCTCTAAAGTCAGCGTATTCAGTAATTTATCGACGCTAATTTCCATCATGGCTGGTGCTTTAATTTTAAAGGAGCATATTACGATTTACCATTTGATCGGTACCATGATGATCATTGCAGGAGTGTTGGGTACGAATAAAAAACAATTGCATTCTAAAACGAGCCGAATGTAAATAGAGGAGGTCGTTCGTATGAAAATAAAAGGAGTTATATTTCTAATAGGAATTAGCTTCATCTGGGGTTCACAATTTTTCTTTACGGATATAATTATTTCCAGTGTGTCACCAGTTACACTTGCTGCAGCAAAAGCATTTGTTGGCGCAATAACACTAACGTTAATTTATATTTTATTTTCCAAGAAAGAGCAAAGTCCGATTGTTCTAAGATATCCTAGGAAAAGATTAATGCTGCTTTATACCGCCATAGCATTTTTTGAAGCGATTATTCCCTTTTTCTTAATTGGGTGGGGACAGCAAAGAGTATCCAGTAGCATGGCTTCTATTATTATGGGAACAATCCCTATTTTCACGCTGCTTATCTTATTTCTTTTTAAAGTCAGTCGATTGCGTTTGATGCACTTTATTAGTATTGGCGTTGGTTTTGTTGGTATTCTCCTTATCATTCTTCCCTCTTTAACGATCGATATTACGAATCAAAGTTTATGGGGAATGGCCGCTTTGATTTTTGCTTCATTAAGCTTTGCGATTTCTTTGGTCCTGATTGAAAAACTGCCGCCCATGTCTTCTGTGCTGGCAATGAGAAATATACTTTTTATCGCATCTATTGTCCTGATTCCAGCTAGCTTTATATTGGAGAGCCCGCTAAGCATCAGGCTTACTTCCATTGAAATACTGTGCCTTCTAATTCTTGGAATTTTCCATGCAGGAATCGTATATATGATGTTTAATCTGCTCATTCAACAATCCGGAGCAGCTTTTGCATCCTTGACTAATTATTTTGTTCCCGTGATTGGCGTTATTCTCGGTACAGTTTTATTAGGAGATCAGATCGATTCAAAAACGTGGTTGGCATTATTGGTCATATTAATATCTTCGTTGCTAGGGAGTATAGCATCTAAAAGTAAATAACTCAGGCGATAATGTGATTGATTCAGGCTTTTCACCGGATGCGGCAAAGGGTACAGCAACCTAAAACTTCATCAACATTACATTTGAGCGATACTATCACATCTCATTTTCGAACCATCAATATGACCGACTTAGCACACAATCTATTAAAAGTAACGGACATCCGCCTATTTCAATAACCCCAAAAAAACAAAAAAGCAGATGGAGTTAAACGACGTTTATCTCCATCTGCTTTTACTTTTTAGTGACGTATTGGACAGCCCCTAAATTAAGGCTATTATTTTATAATTAAGTGTCTTGCTAATGGGGTATTTCAGAACTATACAGGTCATGAGGTCAGGGATTAATTTGCTTCTTTAAAACTGTTGACTAAATTCAAATATTCACCTTGATATTTATCCCAATTGCTCTTAAGCGTCCAAGCCATCAATTGACCATAATGTGTAGGTGTTTCGATAACTGTGATTAAATAAGCAACATTTACACCGCCTGAACTACCTTCAAGCGTATATTGTAGCGCCTTATTACCATTAATCGTAACTTCTTTTACATCTCCTTGTTTTGGAGCATCTATTGAAGAAACGAAATCTGGGGTAACTAAATCATAATACTTTTGTAGTGAACCACCGTCGAAATCCACTTTTGATTCGAGTAGTGCGATGAAATACTTTTCTTTTTGAGGATTATAGATTTCAAGGTCACTCTCTGGATGTAATTGGCCTTTCGAATCTTTCCAACCACTAGTGGCACTTATTTGAAACTTGCTGTCTTTACTCTTAAAATCTGTTAATTTGTCACTCCCGCCACATGCCGCAAGGATAGCAACCATAGAAATAGCTAATACAAATGTTAATATCTTTTTCATTGTTAATTAATTCTCTCCCTTTTTTATGTATTATGAAAATTCAACCGCTGCCAATACCTAGGTTTTCCCACCTTGAATAACCTTGTGAAAAATTCCCCAAAAAAAATAGCCCCCTACTATGTTACGGTATTTTTCACTAAATTACCAGTTTTTTTGTATAAATATTTACAAAAGTCGTCAAAATTCGCGTACAATATACTGAATCGTCACAGAAGTGACGATTTTTTTTGTTCCCGGTCCTCCGTATCTACTTTTCAATTTAGTACTTTGTTAATGAAACATAACTACATCTTTCACGTATATTTCTTTAGTGTCATATTTTAACAAAGAAAACGATAGAGAAACCTATAGACTATCGTAGAGGTCACGTGTATGTCTGTTTTGAAAAAACGAAAGTGGATTTTATGGTTGTCAGCTTTATTCCTTATCATTGCAATTTCAATTACAATTTTCTTGCAAATCATCATCCATTCGAATGTACCCGTACTTGCGGTAGGAAGCATTGAGCAGCAGTATGCTGAGCAAGGAAGCTATTCTGTAAAGGTAGAAGAAGTTACGAGTACGAGCAGGGAGGCTTTATTTAGAATATACTACCCAACATTTCAAGGAGACGAATCCTATCCTATTATTTCTTGGGGGAATGGGACAGATGCCTCGCCAGATCGTTATGATGAGCTCTTAACGCATCTTGCTAGCTGGGGATTCATTGTAATAGATTCCTATAGCAAGACAACAGGAACAGGCAAAGAAATTGTGGCGGCTATTGATTATTTGATCAATGAAAACCAACTAGCAAACAGCTTGTTTTATCAAAAAATACAAATGGAACGGATTGGTGTAGCTGGACATTCTCAAGGGTCTACTGGGGTCATTAATGCTCATACCAACTATAAAAGTGGATCGTTGATTAAGACGGTTGTATCCATCGCTCTCCCGGATTTGAAGCATTGTGATCCAGAAGATGTGTACGATACATCACGTATTACCGTTCCTTTCTTCATAATGGGCGGTACACGAGATTTTCTAATCTCACCGGTATCAACGAATAAATTAGCTTTGCATACTACTAACGCAAGCACGCCTGTTATGATGGGGATGGCCAAAGGTGCAGCTCATACAGCGATTGAAAGTAATGGTGGCAATCATAGGGGTTACTTGACGGCTTGGATGAGATATTGGCTGCTTGATGATCAGGAAGCCATGAAGGCATTTCAAGGGGATTCTTCCGAGATGATGCATAATACAAATTGGGAGGACGTTATACAAGCAAATATGGATGATACTACTCCCTAGTGAGCAACACACAGCACTCCATATGCCCCATATGCGGGAACAAATCCACTGGCTGCACCTGTACAGTCTTATATCCAGATAGACAAAGAAATTCTTAATCATTCAGCAGACCCATTTTTTCAAATTCCTTTGTTGACAAAATAATCCCTTACTGACCTTTCTAGCATACTCACTTCACCGCACATTTTACCGCCGTCAACAACCAGAATTGAGCCATTACAATAACTAGAATCATCGGAAGCAAAAAACAGGACGGATTTCGCTATTTCTACAGCGGAACCCAAGCGCTTTAATGGAATTTCTTCTTCGATCCTCTTAAAAATATAGTCCATCGCTTCTTTATTAAATGTCTTGCTGTATTTTTCAAATTCTTTTGAGATCATCGGGGTATAAATAAATCCAGGACAGATACAATTTGTACGGATATTATATTTACCATAATCCACTGCTAGATTTTTAGTTAAAGTAATAACTCCTCCCTTAGCGGCATTATAAGCAGGAATGTTGGCTTTGCCAGTTAATCCGTCAACGGAACTAATATTTATAATTGAGCCAGATCGATTCCTTCTCATTACTGGCACAATATGTTTACAGAGAAGGAAAACACTTTTTAAATTAACATCAAGTACCCTATCCCATTTCTCTTCCGATAATTGTTCAATGTTACCCAAAGATTTAATTCCAGCATTATTAACAAGAATATCTATTGAACTATTATTTTCTAAGATGGAATTAACAATATTCCTTATGGAGTTTGAATCCGTAACATCACCAGGATAAAATACAGAATGCCCCCCTTCTTGCTTTATTAAATTACACACCTGAAGCCCATTTTCATTATCAATGTCTATTATGATTACTTTTGCACCATTTCTAGCAAATAGAATAGCGATTTCTCTGCCGATTCCCGCACCGGCTCCTGTTACCAAAGCAACTTTGTTCCTTAACCTCATAAACTACTCTCCGTTCCTGCATAACTATACTTTTTTACAGATACTAGCAGAAGTCTTCGTATATCCTATGGAATTAATGAATGTAAAAGCTCTTTCTCATTGTTCAATAAATCTCTAATCCCGGAAAACTTTATGTTGTCTTTCTGCAACAGTAGCTCCCATCTTTGAGACATCTCCTGGAATTGCTGATGCATAGGGTGTTCAGCATCTACAATATGTCCTAAATTACTTTTCCCTTTTATTAGGATAGTTTTCCACCTGTATTTATTCTCTATAATATAACCTAACGTTTCTATCCGGTGTTTTATTACTTTGTCCAAAAGATATTGCTCCACATATTGAATCTCTTTGTACTTGCGGGCTCGATATATAAAGTGGCTACACACCGTTTCCTTAACTCCATAATCTTGGGAAATCGATTGAACAGTATCAATAAATATTTCAAAATCATCACATGGAAAGAACCTGCCATTATGCTCAACAATCACAACTGCACCCGATTCTAGATGCAGCTTTACTTTATCCTTGTCAATAGTCTCTACCTCGACGGAGGATATTACAGATGCGTGAAAAAAACCAATTGAACTGCAAATACGTTCAATAGGACAATAATGACTAAAATCTATAAGTAGACGGCCTCCCTTTCCTGTTGCAGAAAAGACATAACCTCCTGATAGAATCAAGAACCTTCTATAAGAAATGCTTTCAAAATCTTTTTGAATGGAGGTAATAATATCAAATAAACTTTGTTCGCAAATGGTGGTTTCTAACACATTCACTTAGTTTATCAATCCCTTCCGCTTCAGCCTCAATAATCGTATCTGTTACCTCTTTTATGCTCATATCGTTAAAGGCTTCGTATATGTCATCGCTACGTGCATACATGAGGAGCTTGCCTGCGAATTTATTCCATAGTTTCGATAATTCCTTGTAATAGTTCGATACGTCATCGAATTTTTCAAGACCGAATGTTGTATAGATATCCATTAGGAACATGGCATAGTACTTTCTGAATAATCCACCGGACGTAGTATCTATAGTAAAATAAAGAAAATAAAATATACTGGCTAATTCCTCTTTGCTGTAGTAATCTCTCCATTTTCCTGAATGAAAATCATCAAAAAATAAATGTACGGCGTGATATCCACAGTTCGGATGTGTGGAGTAAAGATAGGTGTAAATATTCCTTGTCACAGCTTCAATATAGTCACGTGCTTCGACCCGCACCGGAGCAGGTCTTATGATAAAAGCTTCGTTAAAGATATTCCACCCTTGGGTGTTATTCAACATTCTTACACTCATCAGATCGGTTTTAGAAATACTTTGCAATTCAGTCAAGGTATTTTCATAAAATTTGAATTCATCCTTGCGTTTGTCATATCCCACAACCAAAATAACATGTCCCACCCATTTTAACCCACTTAAAATACTTTCTATGTTAAACCCGAACTGTCTGTTCTCCATACTTTTATTGGAAAACAACCATTCCCTATATTTCTTCAAGGAAACAGTCACTATAACAGGTGTATTTTCATTTAATCTGTCCACCAGCATTTGGTGGGCCTTGCAACTATCGGCATCAAAATAGTGCCGATAGTCCATTTGAAAAAAGGTAGCCAAATTATCTAAACATTGTGAATTAAGACCTGATATAATCGGAAAATTATTTTTACCGGCCATTTTCGAGTAATTGATTGTCATTGACGAACTTAGTCCAAAAAGCTTCCGTTCTTCCATCATAGCACCCTGAGTGTTTAAAATATTCCTGATCGCCGTTAGATGACATGATAGCCCCTTGTTGTGATTTATACCTTCGATGATCAATCCGTTTACCCCCTTTCGTTCTTGTACTTAATCCATAAAAAGCTCGACAAAGGATTGTTTTCTTAACCTGCGGACAAAGAAGAATGCACATATGTAAAAAATGAGTATACTGGCCAGTATTGCTTCTATATAGATCGCGGGCGGAATTGTAACAGGGTAGAAGATGGTTGAAGCTTTCGAAAATAGAGTGAATAGGAATTTAATCTCGGGCGCAATAATTGCTCCTCCAATAATCAAACCGACAGCCACTAGATAGCCATAGGAGTATACGGTGATCCTCTTTACCGATTTTAACGGGTATCCCATGGCAAGAAGCAGTGAAATCTCTTTCCGATTATGAAAGATTGCAATATTTAACGCCATAATAAGGATCGCGCATCCCAAAATAATACCAATAACGTACTGGATTAAGCCGACTGTCTTAAATTTCGTCGTAGTTTCTATTAAATTGTTTTTTATGTCCGAAACCGTGATCACTCTCATTACAGCATCATTTCCTGCGAATTTGTCTGGATTCTTTACATATATGCCGTTAAAGCTCTTCTCCAATGAGTCATACTGCAATAAGTATTTGGTTGAGGTATAGAACTCCTTACCCTGCAGGAATTGGCTGATACCCGAGACCTTCAGTGTCATTTGGCGGTTTTCAGAGCCTGAAACTTGAATTGTATCACCAACTTTTAGATTTTTTTGAACTGCCGTAAGACGATTGATAATAACACCCTCATCGAGCTGTTGTGTTATATCCACATCTCCACCTTCTGAGAAAAAGCCGATGGCTTCCTTGTAGTCCTTGTTTGCGTCTAAGGCAATCAAGCTATACTGGTCATTATCGAACTTAACGTTATTCCGGACATATCTCACGCCATCCTGAGAATAATCCTCCGTCGCATCCTTAAAAATAACATTAGCGTTATAGTTAATTCCCCGTACGGATTCAACGGAAATATTATCTGATAATTGATACATTGCCTGGCCGAAGATAAACTGGCCACTAAGGGCGTAGCCTGCAAAAACAACAAGGATTATAATTAAAGTCCTTCTAGTTATCAGTTTTAACTGCAGTATTTTCTCAATATTCATTGAGCTGTACAAGCGCAATTTTCCGCCACTTTCCATAAACGGCTGTCGTATCAAAGCAAGCGCAGGTTTGCTTAGCAGCACATTAGCAGTAATAACTGAAACAATCCACATAATTGTTCCTAGAATTGAACAAATTATAAAATTAATTAAAACCTCTTGGAGAATATTAATCTCTAAATGCATAGTAATATTCGTATTAAGTAGTTTTATCACCATCGGTACGAATAAAACGCCCACCATAGACCCTAAAAGTGCAGTCCATGTTGCAATAAAAGCATACTGAAAATAGGACAGTATCAATTGGATATCCTTATACCCTTCTCCCTTCAGTATGCCAAGTATTTTTTTATCGTCATTGATGTTCTGGACCAACGCCATAATCAAAACGATACAAACTATAATCACAAGTAAATTCCCCGATATTCCAACAATCATTTTTATTAATTGAAATTTAGATAGAAGAGGTGATATTTCAGGATTGTCATCTGCCTTTAGAATGTATTGTAGTTGTTCATTGTTGATTAACTCCTCTAATTGTTCCTCCGAGGCATTGGTAGAGTAATAGAATTGGAGGCTTGCATCGATCTTATGAAATGCTGGGGTAGTTAAAATAATAAGAGCTTGGTTTTTACTGTTGTACATTTTATTCACATCGATGGTCGGAACAACCTGATTCGGCAAGATGAAGGTCCCTACGATTGTATATGTTTGATTAGAAAAATTCAGTTGTTCCCCAATTCCAACTCCATTTGCCTCTAAGAAATCAGGATCGACCAGAACCTCATCCTCATTTCTCACATTACGGCCATCGATAATTGTATATTTATTTATCTTTTTATCTTCGTTAGTAAATAATTTATAAATTTTTGATCCGTCCTGAATTACTTTATACTCTTCCTTTTGAATATCCATATGGTACTTGTCTGCTAGATCTTCCTGTTTTACTTTAACATCCGGAAGAAAGCTAGCGGTTTCCATGTTCAGACTATTGCTGTATTCTGATATTCCCTGGGAGTATGTAACCCACAAATTAACAAATATACTCATTAAAAAAGACGTCAGAAAAACCATAAGCACCAAAAAAAAGGTTTGTGCCTTATATCTTCTTAGTAGCGTCCGGAAATGGTTTATGATTAATTCTTTCATTCAGGTTCTCCCTCTTCACATTGGTTACTCTACTTGTTCTCAACGATATCCACGATTTTGCCACTATTCATCTTTATAAGCCGATCAGCAATTTTGGCGATTTCGTTATTATGAGTAACGATTACGATTGTAGTTCCGATGTCATTTAGTTTTTTAATAAGGTCCATGATTTTACTCGAGGTCTTGTCATCCAACGCACCCGTCGGTTCATCAGCCAATAACAGATTCGGTTTCTTGGCTATGGCGCGCGCAATTGACACACGCTGCTGCTCTCCACCGGATAATTGAAATGGGTATTTCTTGTTATATCCCTTCATACCGACTAATTCCAATAGTTCGTCGATGTTATAATTGTCCTTTTTATCCCAGGCGAGATTGTATCCGAGCTTTATATTTTCCTCCACAGTCAAGCTTGGTAGTAAATTATAGCCCTGATATACAAAACCAATATTTTTCCTTCTAAATTCAATAAGTCTTGATTCCCTCATCCTGTTGATTTCCTCTTCTTTGAAGAAATATTTCCCTTTGTAGTCGAATTCAAGGCCGCCAATCACATTAAGCAAGGTTGTCTTGCCGGAACCTGATGGACCTAAAATAACAATCAGTTCACCTTGCTTAATATTTAAATTAATGTCATTAAGCACGTTTGCTCGTGCTTCACCAAGCCCATAGGCCTTATTAATCTGCTTAAGAGTTAACAATGCAAGTGGTCCCCCTCTTCATCTATTTTCTTCATATAGCCTTATCGCTTCTTTTGTATCAAATTTTCTGTTTTTGGTTAGGACAAATTTATTCAACGGGACGAAGACCTTGGGCTTACGGTACACGTCTAGATTTTGGCGTGCGAACTTCTTTACTTCGGTAATCTGTTCTGGTGAAATATTCGCTGCAATTATAAAGCAAATAATTTTATGGTCGTGGTAGATCACTTTGAAGTTTAGATCCTTAAATGCATTACAAAATCGAGCTTCCAATTCTCTAACTTCTATTCTCACACCATGATGCTGAATTTGCTCGTCCCTTCTTCCCAGGAACACAATATTGCCATCGTTGCGTCTAATGCCGTAATCACCAGTAATGTAATACAATTCGCCTTGCACGTCTCTGAATTTCTTTATCGTAAGCTCTTTGGAAGTATACCCCGCCGTAACGCCCAAACCTCCAATAGAGATTTCACCCTCCTGACCGTCACTCACCTCATTCAAATGCTTATCGATAATTTTAACCTTAGCACCCGGTAGCTCCACCCCGATAGGCATCACGCCTTCTTCATCCCCTACAACCGGGTAAATAGTGGCAATGATTGATGTCTCCGTCGGTCCATAGGCATTGAACAACTGAAGAGAAGGCATAGCATTTTTTATCTTCCTTACAGTAGAAGCACTTACTTCCTCGCCCCCAACGAACAAAATCTTCAAGCTGGATAATTTTTCGTGAAATTGGCTGTCGAACATCATGATAATGGAGAATACAGTCGGAGGACATAAAAAATGGGTTACTCCAAACTTTTTAATGTATTCTGGAATCAAAACGATCTTTTTCTTGTCCTCAACTGGTGGTAAAATAACCGTACTTCCGTATCCATGTACCCAATAGAACAATTCAAACAAGGAACCGTCAAAGTCTATAGAAGATATCTGTAAAATTGAATCGTCTTTTCCGAAAGGAAACTGCTTATTAAGAGTCTTAAGTATCCATGCGAGATTCTTGTGCATAATTTTCACTTTTTTGGGGTTACCCGTGGTTCCTGAAGTCATCAAAATAACCGCTATATCGTCAGCCGAATATAATCCAAAGTAGCTTCCAGAGCTTCGATCCATCGTTATCGGTGAGGTTTCTTCAAAACAATCACTAATATACATGGGCCTATACCCTTCAAAATCAAAGTTAGCGGAATTTGTTAAATAACATCCTACCTCGAAATCCTTCAATAAATACATTTGTCGCTCTTTCGGGAGTTGTATGCTTACAGGTAAATAGGTTTTGCCAAGCATTAAAGCAGCTATCACTGAAGACACCAATAAAGGCGAAGCATCCATAACAATAGGTAGAACTTCTTGGTCGCGCATATCTTCTTTTATATGGTGTGCTATGCACCACGCCTTATTAATAATATCCCTCAGCGTATAGTCTCTTTCAGCGGTTCTCAAAATAACCTGAAAGGGATCTTCTTCACATTTTTTCAAAATCGTTTCTAGCATCAGCTCCATTCTTATCCTCCTCTACCATATAGTGGTTCATTGTAAGCTCATATAAGTATATTTCCCCAATAGACATCTTTCCCCTGCTTAAAATATTTCCCTGGACCTTTTCTACTATTTCGGATTGAATACTCATATCATCAAAGTATTCCGTACTTATAAGGGCCGAATGTATTTTAACATTCTTTAACTGCGCCAAATAAAGCATTCCTTTGATTGGATAACAATGTCGGATAAGCAGCTCGGTTGCCTGTCCTATGGCTTCAATCAGTAATCCCACAGGAACCTCACCCGTATTCCAGCTATTCGGAATTCTTATTTTTGCTGCGACTTGTTTTTCCTCAAGTTGAAGGTTTGCCTTTTTTATTAAAATAAACTCTTCCCCTTGAAGCAGAGTTTTTTTTATTTGCGCATCACTCAAATACATATAAGACCCTTGCCGTTGCTACCTTTTGATCATCCACATAAGCTGTGCATGAAACCTTTGCTACATTCCCAGCCATAATATCTTTATTTGCTGCAATCCTTAATATATCTCCAGGGACTACCGGCTTTAGAAATTTAATTTTTTCAGCACCTGCTAGCCAAGCAAAACGTGGACGCTCCGAACCATCCTTCTGGGAGAAATCATAAAACAAAATCCCCCCAGCCTGCGCCATACTCTCGAAAATAAAAACCCCCGGATATACCGGATTTTCCGGGAAATGCCCAGTAGTCCATGGCTCATTGTTGGTCACGTTCTTAACGGCCACCACCATTTCTCCATACTGATGCTCAACAATTCGATCGATTAGCAAAAAAGGATACCTGTGCCTTAGTACGCTCCGAATGTCAATGTTATTCAAAGAACTCCCCCCAATCTCCCATTTATTCCATCGTTAAAAAAACTTCCTTAATCCTGTCAAACAGCCAAGCTGGGGGCGTTAACAATAATCTTCTTGTTCTTTCCTCGATATAGCCAACTATGACCTGAGAAACAAATAGCTTTTCTTCATACTGGTTGTACAGTATATAATTAAATGTGATCTTCCCTTCCTCATGAAACTGTACCTTCATGTGGATTGAAATTTCATCTCCGTAGGTAATGCTCTTGTAATATTTTCCGGATACATTCAATACGGGAAAAAGTACTCCTTTTGTCATGAAGTCCTCTAGTTCAAATTTAAGTACGTCTGTGATATAACCGAAGCGTGCCTCCTCGAGAAGCGAGAAGTATTTGCTATGATGCATAATACCGTAGGCGTCAATATCAATAAATCGTGGCTTTGTCCGGTAGACATATTCCGACTCCAACACTATCCTTCCACCTCCTTGGCTGCATTTATATAAGCTAGGTAACTGATCGTAAACCATGCTCCTCCCCACTGATGAGTCTGCAGAATTCCATTCTTGTCTTTCAATTTAACTGGATTTTTATTTGTCTGAGTCACCGAAAATCCCCATTGATTGTGTAGAGCATCTGCAAAGCCGATATTTGAGAAAAACTCTTCATCTCCAAATACCTCTGTACCGGCTATATTGTCAGTTGCAATCCCTATGGCATTTAACCTTTGATAGATCTCATCCAATATTAACTTATAGTTATCTTCATGATGCATGCTCTCCGATACTGTAAGATAGACCCTTAGGCGGTCATTAGCTGTCCGCCATGCAATACAAAAGAAATCACTTATTTCATTAGGTTGGTTGTTTATAACCTTTTCTAAATACTTGACACTGGGAACAGTCTCTGACAGCAACCAAAGTGGATTTTGCACCCCATGTTCGTCCTTGAATTTTATTTCAACCCCCAAGGATTTACCAAAACCAGAAACCTGCTTAGAGGTTCTTTCAGTGTTGATTACGACGCCAAATCTATGTTGTGATCCGTCAGTTGCCTCTATCAAATACTGGTTGTCCGTCTTGCAGTTCATTTCAAGGTTGACTGCCTTCTTGTTGTACGCTTTAATATTCTTGTTCCTTAACGCCAATCTTTCCAAATGCTCCCACACGGCTTGAAGCCCCCCTGATGCCCTTTTGTTTACAAATATTTGGCTAAAAAGGTGTCCGGCCATGACATTCAAGGATACGGTACTTGTTGGTATCCCTACTTGCAAAACAGCCTTAATATTTGGATCAACAAATAGTTTGTCCAGAAATTGGGAATATCCGATTTGGGAGTATTCCATCATTTTTTTATGACGTACAAAATCAATTTCTCCGTTAGTCAAAGAATCAAGCCATTGCACTCCTAGGGCTGTAATCACTTGATAATATTCATCCAGTTTCTCCGACTCCCCTGGAAATATTTGCTTAAGGGATTGGATATACCCCTCAAAATCCGCAAGTCTATCAATTTTGTTTCTATGAATACAAATGGTATCTACCACTGGATACTCCTCTAAAGCCAGTGTTGGCAGATCAATTTTCTTTACGATTTTGTGTAAGCTTCCCTTTTCTATATCATCGTAGAAATAAATACACTGATAATTCTGATTTTTTTGTTCATACCATATTTCTACCGAATAGTTTTCTTCCGCAAGTAGCAGTGCTGTAGCGATTGAAATGATATTATAACCATTGATCAAAATAGCTGCCATTGTTACACCTCACAAGTTCCAAGACTATGAGAAGTTAATACATACTTAACCTGCTCATCAATAATAATTTTCCTGATCTTATCAAATGTATCTCGCGCCGTTTTTCTGTACACCGATCCTGAATAATTATTATTCAGGAAGTCTTCCACTGTATAGGAAACATCCCCCAGAAACAAATAATTATCGCCTGTTTTACAGGATTTATATAATAATGAAATATGACCTTTCGTATGTCCCGGGGTATGCAACAAGGTAACTTCTCCATTTCCAAAAAGATCATATCGATCCCCATTTATTTTTCTAACGTTCTTTACAAATGACAATATGCTCTTGCCATAATCGCCAAACATTGTATACGTGGAATATATTTCCTCATACTCTAATTCATGTACGAATATTTTCTCTTTATTAAATTCTTGGAAATCAAGGATGCCACCTGCATGGTCAAAGTGTAAATGAGATAATACAACGGTGCCAATATTTCCCGTCTCGATATTATGCCGTTTCAGCATATGAATTGCTTTCTGATCGTCGCTTAGGTTAATATTTGCAAATTTATGAGCAGAGCCAAGATATTGCTCGGGATTATAGGAATCTGAAAAAATCGTACTTGAAAATCCCGAATCAAATAATATATTTCCTTGTGTTGTCTTAATGATAAATATATAAACAGGAAACTTTTTTTTGAATAAAACAAATTCTATTTCTCCACTGGGGATTGCAATAATATCTTTCACGACACTTCCCATTCCTTTATTGTGTATTCTTTCTTCCATGCCAAACTCATCAAATTATCCGGTATGTTGCAATCTACAGGCAAAACAATAGTAATAATCCTTTTCCCGTCTATAATAACCATCGCAGTAATATCACACACCTTATCCCTAATTGGGAAATGTACGAGAATATGGTTGTCCAAAATTTCAATTGAAGTAAATCCCTTTCCCAAACCATGCCCCAGATATTTACCGATACTTTCCTTTAGTGTCCAATATATAAGAAATTTATCATTTCCCAATTGATCGCAGAACTCTCTTTCCTTGGCCGATATAAAAATATTAGCTTCTTCAATCGTAAGGCACTTGTTCATTTCGATATCTACTCCGACAGGAAAGTTAGAAAATATAAAAGCTGCCGTCGGATACGAATAAGAATAGCTTTTATACTTAAAATCCCCGATACACTCAGAGTAATGATTGAAAAGGGCTTTTTTCATCCCTTCCTTTTCAATCCGATTAAAGTTCCTTTTATACTTTTTCTTGCGATGTTCGACAATAAACAAGGCCACATGGATACCAGAAAAATGATGAATCTTCATGCCATTCTAACCATGCAGTCAGTAACGGATAAAACACTCCCGTAGATGCCAAATGATTTTGACCAGTGCCCTATAAAATATACATTCTTCAACCGCTTCTCTATAATATCGAGGGAATTCAAAGATATATTTCCGATTTGATTCCTGTACCAACCGAAAACGGGCAGGAATGCAGGGGATTGGTTATCCCGATATGCCATTAAGAGTGATCTTTCAATGTCCTGCCTATTCACTCCGAATATCTCACAAAACTGCTTATTGATAAAACTATTGGTCTCATGCTTGTCGATGTCATAGCTTGCTTCACTGCTATAGTTACATGTAATCATAGCATAGTAATAGTGATCGTCCTCAAATATAGAGATGATTGAGACGGGCAATTTCCCCCTTCTGATGTCTATATATTGTTGCAGGGATATATGGATGTTTTCATTCGGGCAAAAGATATATTCACCCTTTTTGAGAGAAGCCTTTTTATTTATTTTAAGATAGCTTCTGAATGCAGTGGGGCTTTTCTTCAATTTGGAAAACTTAGTCAATTCTCGGTGGTGAATAATACCCTGCTCAAATGCTTTGTTCAGTATACCCAATGGCTGGCAGGCAACAATAACCTTTTTACCTGTAACCGCAAGCTCAAGTTCCCCATTTTGTAAAAGTGTTCCCTGAACATTGTGTTCGTTAAACCTATCGATCTCAAAATGACTTGATAAATAAACCTCTACTCCCAATTCATCCATTTTTTCTATTAATAAATGATACAGGTTTTTGCCGTAATCCTTAAAATAGCCTGATCCCTTACCATAGGTGGCAAGTATGGATATGTAGGTAAATGCCGAATCCTGCTCATTAACGCCGCCATATCCAGGTCCGATACTTAATAACAATAGAATTAAAGTTTCGTCTTTGAACCGTTCCTTTAAAAAATCTATATAGGGAATACTTACAGTTTTCCGAAAGTACTCGGCTACCCGGTGCTCATTATCCTCTTCTAGATCCTTCGAAAAAGAAATTATCTTGTTGAAGAAATCAATTATTTCATTTTGTTGATGAGGAAAGTATTGTACTAATGACTTCGACAGTTTTGCTAAGTCGATAGGAATTTCATATTCCTTCTCACCAATTTTGATGTGAAAAATATCCTGAACCTTAAAGCCTATATCAATATCAATATCTATTTTTTCGAAAAATTTTTTAAGGGTATTTCCACCCAGTCCGATATGATGAGCCCCATAAGGAAGAACCTTACCGTCCAAATTAATTGTTTTAAAGAAGCCACCTAGTAATTTTGTTCTTTCGATCAGTGCAACTTTCATCTTCTTTTTTGCTAGCAGTAATGCTGCCAGCATTCCTGATATGCCCCCGCCGATGACAATAACATCATACGTTTTCATGCTCATTTCCTTACAACTCCTTTACTCAATATCTCAATAGTAGATAAAACAGTATCAACTAAAGAAACAATTTCTTCTCTGGAAGATGTTAAAGGCGGAGCAATGATCAAGGTATCTTCATCGTCTGGATAAAACAAAAATCCTCTCTGCTTTAATTTTGAATCAAGGATATGGGAGATTCCCCATTTTTCGCTCATAGCAACCCGATAGCCTGGCTTAAAACGCAATGCTAGCATCATACCATTACCACTGATACACTTTACAAATTCGTAATTTAATAGTGGCATCAAACTAGTTTTAAGATTACTTCCCAATTCATTGACGCACTCGAGGATGGATGTATTTTCCATTAGATCCAAAGTCGCGAGAGCAGCCGCACAGGCAATTGGATGCCCACTTGTGGTATAGCCATGTAGCAGTTCTTTGTCTTCATCCTTTTCTCCTAAAAAAGCATTGAATATATGCTCGGAAACAACGACTGCACCCATTGGGATTAATCCGTTGTTAATGGCTTTACCCAAAGTAATGATGTCTGGTTTTAGGTCATATGTCCCGAAGGCGAACATGCTCCCAGTCCTGCCGAACCCTGTCGCTATCTCATCAATGATAAATAGCAAACCATACTTTCTGCATAGATTCTGCACGCCTTCCAAAAAAAGCTTTGGCAAAGGGTAGGCACCGTTCGATAACTGCACAACCTCCAGAATAATTGATGAAAAGGTTTCAGGACCCTGATCTATAATCATGCTTTCCAAGCTGTGTAATCTATCAACGACAAGTTCATTCTCGGTGGCATCCGTTTCATCATAAGAATCCGGGATATCCACCACGAAAAAAAGCTCTTGATCTATTATCTTTTCCATACCTCTATTGATCGATGATGCCGCTGTAATATAATTCGCCAATAAATTAGATCCGTGGTAGGCACCCTTCATGGAAATAAATTTTGTTCTCTTTTCATCACCGACAAGCCAATGATATTGGCGGCATATTTTATAAGCCGTTTCCACTGCTTCCGAACCGCTATTCGTATAGAATACCTTGTTTAAATTTGGAGGCAGATATAGCTTCAAGCGATCGAAGTACTGTTGCGAAATATCATTACCTGCATTGAACAATGACGTTACATCCAGTTTTCTCGCCTGGGTGTAGATGGCCTCCATCAACTCCGATCTGTTATGTCCAAAGGATGCGTTTAAAAGTGTTGAAACACCATCATAATATTTTTTGTTTTTCACATCGTAAAAATAATGACCCTCAGCCCTGTTTAGAATTATAGGGGTGTTCCGGTAAAACTCACGCATTTGGGAAAAACAATGCCATACATCTTGCTCTCCTTTATTCATCTGATAGAATACCCTCCATCAATTAATAAATCCACACCGTTACAATCATTCTGGATCATAAAAAACTTAATAGCCTCGCCTATACTCGAAACATTTACATGCTTATTTTTAAACCCTGATAGAGAGCTAAACCAATTCCTATTCTTACCGATCACTTGCATTGCACTATCAAGCATAGGTGATTTAACAAAACTCGGACATATTGTATTTGCCCTGATATTGTGATTTACATAATCAAGAGCAACTGATTTTACAAAAGCGTTTAAGGCTGCTTTAGAGGAGTTATATGCTACTAATTCATATCCTGTAGTGGACCCGAAAATCGAGGATATAAATATATAATTCCCCCCACCGTTTTGGATCAAATAGTTCACCGTGTTTTGAACCAGCAGGAATGCACCCGTTACATTGACTTGAAAGCTAGACTCCCAATCTAAGTAAGGAATATCACCTGCACTACCCGGCAGCATTACTCCTGCAAGATAGATCACCGTATCAAACACGTGAATATTTTTAATTTCATTAAGAACATTGATATATTCACTAGGGTTGCTTACATCACACTGCCTGAAGTCACAAAATTCTATATCCGTTTGAATCTTGTCTATTAATATAATATCCGCCGGGTTCAGGTACCCTTTTTTTACTAACCCTTCCCCAATATGCCCCAATCCAATAAGAAGCAGTTTGGACATTTCTATCTTAGACCTCCATCAACAACGATCGTCTCACCATTAATATAACTTGCCCCATCACTAGCCAGAAATAAAGCAACGGAAGCAATCTCAGAGGGCTCGGCAAAGCGCTTCATAGCAATGGATTCCTCATACTGGAGCTTCATCTTTTCAGGTATTTTTTCTACCATATCCGTTTTTACATAACCTGGCGCAATTGCATTAACCCTGATCCCCTTTCCAGCCAGCTCTTTACTTAATGTCTTCGTTAGCGCTATAAGAGCGGCCTTACTTGCAGAGTAGTTTGCTTGTCCGGCTACACCGATAAGTCCTGCAACAGAAGACATATTAATAATGACTCCCATTCGATTTTGCAACATATGCAACAACATTTTTTTAGTCAGCCAGAAAGTCCCTTTTAGGTTTGTATCTATTACGGTATCCCAGGAGTTTTCAGACATGAGCATTGCATAACCGTCCCTAGTCACACCGGCATTATTTATCAAAATATCAATCCGATCATAATCAGCTAGAATTTGTTCGTACACCTTTTCAATATCGTATAAGTCTTCCAAATTCATTTGATATGATTTGCTTCCCGGATATTTTTGTTCAACTTCTCGCGCCAATTTCTCTCCATTACAATAAGTGAAGATAACTTCGGCACCTGCCTTGTAGAATTCTTGAACGATTGCTTCACCAATTCCTCGCGATCCACCCGTAACAAGAACTATTTTGTTTGTAAAATCCATTTCAACACCTCCTAATACAAATTCCAGTATAATCTCCGGCGGTATCGTAGCACGTAACCAATACATTGTCCTTTGCTGGGTACTTTTGAAGAACCATAGCTGCAACGGCAACTCCAAAGGATAAATTACAACCAAATAGTTCTCCAAATACATCCTTCGGATAAATAACAGGAATTTCCTTGTAAAAATCCTTTACCAACATTGTTTCCATCTCACGAAGCTCATTCTTATTCGTCATGGAAACATGAAAATCAATTTTGTCCTGGGCAAACTGGCCCAACACATCATTTAATGCATCGAAGGTTTCATTTTTTGCCTTTTCTTGAAAGGGCATAATTCCCATGTACTTTTGTCTTGTTTTTCCTATTTCTCCATAGACCTTCTGATACTCACTGGTATCCCGCTGTAAAAGGAGTGAGACACCCGCTCCTGAAATCCCTTCCTCAAAAATCTGATTATAGAAAGCCTGGTATTCCTCATCCAAGAACCCAACATAGTCTTCTATACCGCCAGTAAAAATATAATCAGCATGTTCGGATTTAAGCAGTATTTCGGAGTATAATAAGTTATTACTCCCCATGAGTTGTGTACTTACACCTTTATACCCCATTATTATACAAAGATGACCGATGGCAGCATTCGTTACGGTATTGGCAAAAACGATGGGACTTCCCAAATCGGGGTCCCCGTCTTTAACGAATTTTCCAAACTCAAGATTAGTTTCGAGTGGTCCGTAACACGTATTGTATATTGTGCCGATTCTATGCTTGTCAATATTTTGAAAATCAATCTCACTATCGATAATTGCCCTTTCCACGCTGGACATGACCAGAGACGTATAGTGATTCATGCGTCTCATCTTAGCTTTTGGAATCAGTGTAAATTCTATATTGTCAAGCTTCTGATCCTTATCCGGTTCGCTTTCCAACGAACTGAAATAGTCTTCCAGAACAATTTTATTTGGAACCGTTACGCCAATTCCAGTAATAATAACGCTCATATTAATGTTTTCCTCCTATTAAAAAATATTACAGTAAAAGTAGGCACTCCACAGCGTCTACCTCCATCTCTAATATTTTCTGCAGCCTTATTAGGGACTTGTCCTCAATTATAGTAACCTCCTTACATAAAGCTTCATCAAAATCGTATACCAACTGTTTCCACTCGCTAGCTAGACTTGAGTATTTTGCTGCTACCTGTTGAATCAACGCATTGTCCAAGTAACCAGCCGCCTCTTTTAAAAAGCGGGAATACATCCTTCGAAAGTTTCCACCTCCTGTGCCCAGCCTTTCAAGGTAAACACCGGCGATCATTAGATTTCTTTTCAGTTCATCCTGTGGTAAGGAATTCCAATGTTCAACTTCCTTACAAAACATCTCTAAGCCCTTCAGCCCGATTTTAAAAGCAAATGGTTGTCTAATCCTGTTGAGCATGGTCTGAATAGAATCAACAATATATGGCTTCATATTTCCCTTATGAAGTTTTTCAGGGACTCTTAATACTTTCCAGGCATTTTGCGGCGAAACGGAAGTATTGTGAACGCTTCTAGCCAATTGGTAATCCTCATGCGATATTTTGAGTACCTCCGACCAGCGATGCTCTAGAAGATACACTCCCTCATCATCATAGCCTGCTAAAACAGCGTTATGCAGTCCGAAAGCCACATTTTCAGACTGGACAGTAAACCTCTTATAGTAGGGTAAGTATGGAATGCTTAAATCAACAATAATAGGTATGCCTTTTTCCAAAAATTCCTTGTTTTTCTCCCATTCAGTCTGAAAGCAGTCGTTAACATCGGAAATTAGCTCCCCTTCCAGCAGATATGCTAGATTAAACTCCAAGCTTTCATTCCGTCCGCTAATAAAATAGCCTTCATCCAAATAATTCTGATAGATGAATCCTAGTCCAGAACCTAACCCGAACACGAGATCTTCCGAAACATCATAATCATAGTATTTTAATATCGTCCTGATACTATTTGTACAGCAGTTAGAACCCATGCTATGCACTTTTACGAGTTTATCCAAAAGAACCGTTTTCAATATTCATACTTCCTTATAAGATTTTTTTTAGTTTGTTAAAACGGTTATTACCGTCGGTAATGTAACTTGGTCTTGAGAAACCAGGAATATTTAAATTGAAGAACGATATTTTCCCTGGGATGGAATTGGGGTCAACAAGTTCGTAGTCACGTTCAAAAGGATTGAT
Source organism: Paenibacillus albiflavus (assembly GCF_004344915.1). Taxonomy (GTDB): domain Bacteria; phylum Bacillota; class Bacilli; order Paenibacillales; family NBRC-103111; genus Paenibacillus_AM; species Paenibacillus_AM albiflavus. Next base: position 194,673 of record NZ_SKFG01000010.1, read on the forward strand.
AAGAACCATCGCTTTACCTTCGATACCACAACAAATACACCATATTTCACTTTCAGGAGTACAAGCGCCCTTTAATAAAGAAGTAGGTACTTTCACAATTGGGGGGGAGATTCTCATTTTTAACTGGCGCAAAATCTCAGCTTCGAAATTTTCTTTATCGGTTAACCCGAACAATTCAAAATAAATACCATATGAATACGAAATTGCTCTTGCGATTCTTTCAACGAAGTCAGCACTTAATGACCGATCCTTTTTTTCAGTCATAACATTTTCAATGGTGGCAACAATCTTGTCCATTTCATATAATTTTGAATAATTTAGAAAGGTCACTAAGGAACTTAACTCCGGATATGTCTCCACAACCATATTCTTTATTCTTGGAAAATATATAGTACGTTGCATAGGCTGCTACATCACCGTTCTCTTCGGAAGAGAATACTGCTCCTCTCCCAGTAATTCCAATAGCTTGTTTGCCGTTCTGAATCCAACGTCAATAGTCCCAAAAACCCCTGAGAAGTCACTCACCCAACTTCCGGTAAATAATAAATTTTTGAAATACTCATCATATTCCCTTGGCTTATTTTGTGACGTTACATAGGCCGTAGTCTTAGCAAATCCAACTGACGCCCCTTTGGGGTTTAGCGTGTATCTCTCATAAGTTCTGGGTGTCGCGCATTCAACAACCTCAATATACTTTCGTAAATCAGGGATAACTTCTTCTGTAAGACTGACAAACAGTTCTACAATTTCCTTCTTCCTTTGCTGATACTCAGCATTGTCTTGCTCATACCAGGTATTTTCGATTGAAAATGGAACGTTTAATCCAAGGCATAGCTGTGATTTATTAGCGGGAGTAGATTTAGGATCAAAGGAAAATGTCGGGATAATCAACAGATGAATATTGTCCTTATCTAGCCTTGCATATTTATCCTGGTTGAAGTACCGCCTTTTCGATTCAATCGTCGAAATCTTGGGATAATAACACACAATATCAGATATCCCCAATTTTTCTGGCGGACAGTTCAGTCCCAACCAAACAGTGGCACTCGAATCGGAAGGCTCAAAATCAGCAATACTCTTTTTAAGTGAGTCCATTTTCTCCTTACTTACCCCATCCAATATCGTATTATATACTTGAACGATATCCACTGAAGATATAACGTAATCAAAATTCGTAAATTCACCCTTCCGAGTGGTAAGCGCTTTCACTTCCCTGTCAACAACATGAATCTTTTCAAGCTTTTCATTACACCTAATTTCTCCACCAGAGTCTAGGATTACAGATCTAAGGTCATTAAGTATAGTCGGAGCTCCACCACTGATCATATATTCCACAACATCCTGCTTAATTTCATTGATGGTGATAGGCAGCAATAATGCTGTAGAATCCGGGGATAAGTCTACGAGTGCCAGTATAATGTTCCTGACCTCCATATCTTCATCCGCAGGAAAATATTTAACCAACAGATCCTTAACGGTACTCTTGGAAAACTGAATAAAATGTTTTAACTCCGCAGCTTTCAATTTAAAAATATCGCCTTTAACAACATCTAATTTAATAAAAATTTTATACGCGTCATTAACTTCCTGAAAAAAGCCTTCTAAAGATTCCTTGTTCCCCGGAAATACTCCCGCTAATTGCTGCGCTATATGATTACTGGCAATAAACTGATATCTGTCCTCAAACTGGTACAACATCCGGTATGGTATCATTCCATTGCGATCATACTTTATATTCAATAGGCTAAGATATTGATAAACCGTTCCAGGGAAAGCATGAACGGAAGAATGGAATTGGAATTTCTTCCTGAAAAATGAGTGTGCATAGCCCCCAATCTTCTTGTACTGTTCAAAGACAACGACCTGATGCCCTCTCGCAGACATTGCAGCAGCACATGCCAAACCTGAAATACCTGATCCGATAACGGCAATTCTCATTAGATCACTCCGAGTTCATTATTTATACTTGCTTCAATTCTTTTTACCACTATGCTTGCCGTATTTCCCCCAAATGCAAAGGAATTGGATAAGACCGTATTTACTTCAGCCTTTTTATTTTCTTCCCGCACTATCTTCAATTTGCTTTCATCACTGCTGATGGGGTTAACCAAATTGTAATTAAGAGGAACCATATTATGTTTGATGGCCAGAACACTTGCAACAAGTTCAATAGCTCCGGCTGCTCCTAAGCAATGTCCAACCATTGATTTGTTAGATGAAACAAAAACATCGCCATCTTGATTTCCTAAAACGTTTTCAATAGCTTTCATTTCAACCTGGTCATTTATAGGAGTTGCTGTCCCATGGGCATTTACATAATCAATTTTCTCTTCAAAGTCTTTAAGAGCCATCTTCATTGAACGAATCGCACCGCATGCTTCAGGATGGGGAGAAGTCATATGATAGGCATCATTACATATTCCATATCCCACGAGTTCACCATAAATGTAAGCGCCTCTATCTTTTGCATGTTCGTACTCCTCAACAATTAAAAATGCTGCTCCTTCACCAATATTTATTCCATTACGGTCAACATCAAACGGTTTACATATACTGCTGCTGAGTGATTTTAAAGAATGGAAACCGGTGGAAGCAAATTGGGTCAAGGAATCCGAACCGCCCAATATCACAATATCGGATAAATCATTTGCGATAATCTCATATGCTAATCCTGCTGCTCCACTACCAGAAGCACATGCAGTAGTTGTTACAAAAGAAAACGTATTGATTTTCGCAATATTTTTAATGCGATTTAGGAAATTGGGGCAATGCGATATTAATGGTTTTCTTTGTTCTCCGACGACATTCAGCCTGTCCATGACTTTCTCATTTCCGGCCAAGGAAGTTGCGAAACTTAATGATATCCTCTTATTTTCTATGCGCGTCTGACGCTTAAATACGCCTGAGTCTTCAATAGCTTCATTTAAAGCAATCTTCGCAAACTGCTCCAAACGTTCTACATCGTCTTCTTTGGCTATTTCCTGTTTCACTTCACTTGCCTTCTGGCTTCTCATTCTGCTCGCATCAAATAATGATATATTATCTATACCCGTGTTATTTAAAAAAATCTTTTTTTCAAACTCGGAGGAATTATTGGCTAATCCGCATATAATGCCCACTCCTGTTATTACAGCTCTCTTTTTCACACTAAGCTCTCCGTTTTTTCACGAATAAAGTCCGCTATCGTAGAAATACTTCTGAAAATAGCCATATCCTCATCACCGATTTTAACGCCGAACTTTTCATTAATTCCCACTACCAGCTCCAATGCATCCACTGAGTCTAATTGCAATCCAATTCTTTCATCGTCAAATGAAGCAAAGAGCGGTGCATCGTAATCAACACCGTTTACATCTATATCTACCAAGTCAAGCCTCTCAATTATCATTTCTAGAATCTGCTTTTCCAAATCCATTTTAAATACCCCTTTCATAAATTAGGTTGTTGAAATGCCCGAAAAACCAAATAGTCAAAATATTCAGATAATTTAAGTCAAGCCATTCTGCTATAACTTGATTCAAAAAGCAAACGAACGAAACTCACATACCTCCTATCTTTATTTGAATGTTGTATTATTAAAAAGTAATGGATTCCTTTTAGATTTGCAGGTTGTACGTAGCAAATACATAAAATGAATCCACTCTGAGTTGTAGCAGAATTACATATATTCTATGTTTCTCTTCATATGCTTTAATAACTTTAATGAACATAATATTAACATTGGAATAGCTACAATATTTGTAATCCAAAAAAGACATAAAATATAGGACAGGAGATTAGTGGAATAAGTTTTGTTTTCCGGATAATCTTTTTTGAATTTACTAGATAAAATCAAACCCCTTATAACAAATATCATATAAGGAATTAATGAAATTAAAGCAGGTTTAAGCGCCTCGAAAACATTTCCATTCTTTATGCCAGTTGGCAATCCATAAACAAGTAAAGCTAAGGCAATTGCAACAAACACCACAGTAATGTAATTATTATAAATCAATCCTTTGTTCATAATTGTCTCCTTTTCTAGAGAAATATTATTTTAAAATTGGGAAAAATTACAATAATCTAGTTATTTATATGAAACTATAGAATAATATATTTGTCAATCATAAATTTGGAAATTTTAATATTTTTTTACTCCAAATTATAAACCGCTAAAAAGGACCACGAATGGACAAGAATACACTCTTTTCTTCATTTGTTAATGATTTTCTCCAAAAAAATAAGCCAGCCAAATAGTTCTGGCTGACCTTGCAATATTATTACTCCCGTTCGAGGAGGTTCATCCATTTTCTTTTACGAATCTTGTCGCCAATTCTCATCATGTGTAACCATATCACTTTGATTACTAATAAATAGCGGAATCGTTGGCTTTTCCTTTAAATTATGATTATGAATCAGAAGATCAAAATTGACTCGTTGGTCACTGCTATTGTCGATGATCGGAAGCTTGCGCTTCTCACTAATATAATCATCCACTGCCCCTTGGACCATATCCAAGTACACAGGAATATGCTTATCCTTCTCTTCAAAAATTTCGTACGTTTCACGCGACATGTAGAATTTCTTGTCGGGAACTCCACCTAAGAACATTGCCAACAATTCAAAATTGATTTGATTATCCGCTTCGATGAGAACGGTTCTTTTGATTCCAAGCTCAGTTAAAGTTTCCTCGTATTTATTAATCGCTTCTTTAACCTCACGGAGTGTTAAGTTAAGCTTTGTATGCGGCTTAGTTGGCGCATCCTTCTTCTCACGTCTCCAAAATCGCAGCATCGCTCATCCCTCCTTATGGAAAATTATTTTGAAACCGTTTTCATACTTCTAGTATAGCAATTATTATGCCAAATAACAAGAATTTCATCCTTAAACAAAAAAACTACCTCTTCAATATGAAAAGGTAGTCTCATAACTTATACCGTTATATGATCCAAAATAAGACCTGCTGTTTCCTCAATCGCTTTATTCGACACATCAATAATCGGGCAGCGCAATTGCTTCATTAGAGAAGTTGCGAATTCCAGCTCTTCAATAATTCTCGTCATAGACGAATATTGTGATCCATGCGGCAGACCTAGTGTTTTTAAACGCTCTGTTCGAATTTTGAGCAAGCTCTCGGGATCAATGGATAGTCCAATTATTTTGTTGCTCGGTACACGATACAACTCTTCTGCAATTCGGACCTCAGGCATCAGCGGGAAGTTCGTTACTTTGTAGCCCTTATGCGCTAGAAAAATACTTAACGGTGTTTTGGATGTACGAGACACACCGATAATTACGATATCTGCTTTAAGAATTGCGCTAAGATCGCGACCATCATCGCATTTAACGGTAAATTCTATCGCTTCGACTCGTTTAAAATAATCACGATCGAGCTCATGCAGCAAGCCTGGCTTACGGCTTGGCGCATCATTAAATGTATCAATGTAAGCCTGCATCATCGGTCCCATAATATCGATTGCACGAACACCTAGACGGATCGATTCCTGCTTCATCATTTCCCTAAGCTCAGGCTGAACGAGCGTATAGGCTGCAAAACCACCTTCTGCTGCTATTTGCTCCATAATTGAAGTAATTTCACTCTCTGATCGAATATGACCAATTCGTTTGATTCGCACATCTCGGTTCGGAAACTGACGCAGTGTCGCTTTCACTACTGCTTCTGCTGTTTCCCCAACAGAATCTGAACAAATCGTTATCGTTTGCTTATTCTCCACGATGATTTCCCCTTTTTCACGTAGGATTCTAGCTAATGATATTTAAACTAGTGTCCTAATACAAACTCCAATAATAATTTGGTCATGGATGTTTTGGTTATTCTACCGATTACTTCAAGCCTGGTCTTATTCCCGTCTAATTCATGCTTTCTCACAACAGGCAAGCTATCGACCTCGTTATAAATCAACTTGCGTGCTGCCTCTACAACATCATCTTCAGCATCTACTGTTGCTAGATTTGATCGTGTCATGACCATACCAATCGGCATAGAAGCTGCCGCCGCATTGCCTAAGGTGACCTTCAATAAGTCTTTGCGCGATACGACTCCCTGCAAAGATCCTTCCTCGTCTGCAACAATTAAGCTGCCAACGTTCTCCAAGAACAAAGTAACGACTGCATCCCCAACAGTCGATGTTTCAGATACGATAATTGCGCGTGACTGAACATCCTTGACTTTGAGTGAAGCAAGCTTCTGAACATGGACATTATCTTGAACGGCTGTTGGTGCAGGAAAGTAACCAACTTTCGGCTTAGCATCGATATATCCAAGCATGACGAGCAAGGAGAGATCGGAGCGGATCGTCGGACGACTCACACCGAGCTGTTCTGCAATTTGTTCGCCGGTGATTGGCGCTTGACTGGTCACTAGCCTTACAATCTCTAACTGTCTAGTCGTTAGTTGGATAATAACCCCTCCAAAAAAACATTCTCTCTGAATTATCATATCTCAAATGAGGGAAAGAAACAATTAGCCCTCTAGAATCTTAGCTTGCGCTGCCGCTATCCGAGCAAGGGGAACTCGGTACGGTGAACAGCTAACATAATCCAATCCAATCTGATGACAGTAAATAATCGATTCCTTATCTCCACCATGCTCACCACAAACACCAGATTTCATATTTGGCTTATGCGTTTTGGCTTTATTTACCGCCATCTCGATCAATTGACCAACACCATCTCGATCAAGCACTTGAAACGGGTTATTCGGTAGCAGCTTATGCTCCACATAGTGGGACAAGAACTTACCCTCAGCATCATCTCGGCTATATCCGAACGTCATTTGGGTCAGATCATTCGTGCCAAAGGAGAAAAAGTCTGCATAAGGAACGATTTGATCAGCGGTTAATGCAGCGCGAGGTACCTCAATCATTGTACCTATTACGTAGCGAGATTGTTCCGTAGCTTCACCTAAAATTTGCTCTGCAATGCGATCAATACGCTCCCGAAAGAATTTCAATTCATTCACATGCCCGACTAGCGGAATCATGATTTGTGGAATAACCTTGATGGATTTAGCCAAACTATTCTTGACAGCAAAGAAAATAGCCTTAATTTGCATATCATAAATTTCAGGAAATAGAATGCCTAATCGACATCCACGCTGGCCGAGCATTGGATTGGTTTCCTGTAAGGCACGTACTTTCTTCATTACCATACGGATCCGTGCTGCTTCCCTACTCAACTCTTGTCCTGCTCCAACTAACTCCGCATATTCTGCATCGAGCTCATCCATATGAGGTAAAAATTCATGCAGCGGAGGGTCTAACAGTCTAATCGTAACGGGCAATCCATCCATAGCCTCGAAAATGCCTTCAAAATCAGCTTGCTGCATCGGAAGCAATTGCTTAAGTGCTTCATCGCGAGCTGCTTGATCATCGGCTAGAATCATCGCTTGAACAACTGGAAGACGATCGGCTCCAAAGAACATGTGTTCTGTTCTACATAAGCCAATACCTTCCGCTCCAAGCTCACGAGCTTTAGCCGCATCTTGCGGGTAATCCGCATTGGCGAACACCTTTAATCGACGAATCTTATCCGCCCAGCTAATAAGTTCGGTCAATTCAGATGAAAAAGTCGCATCCTTAACGACAACCTTCCCTGCATATACTTTACCTGTAGCTCCATCAATGGAGATCCAGTCACCTTCTTTAACTTCTTGCTCCCCGATTCGCATGACCTTCTGATTCTCATCAACGAGGATCGATTCACAGCCGCATACACAAGGCTTCCCCATCCCACGCGCCACAACAGCAGCATGACTCGTCATTCCGCCTCTGCTGGTCAGAATACCTTGTGTGGCAAACACACCATGAATATCTTCTGGCGTTGTCTCCGTCCGAACGAGAATTACCTTGCCATTCTGCTTACTTGCCCATAACTCCGCCGTATCTGCATCAAATACAACCTGCCCCGATGCAGCTCCAGGTGATGCAGGCAAGCCTAATGCAATCTGCGTGAGAGGCTCCGTCGTATCAATTGTCGGGTGCATTAACTGATTCAAATGAGATTCATCTAACCGCATAATCGCTTCTTCTCGTGTGATGACACCTTCTTTTACCAAATCAACTGCTGTCTTGACGGCTGCCTGCGCTGTACGCTTCGCATTTCTCGTTTGAAGCATATAGAGCTGCCCTTTTTCAATCGTAAATTCGATATCCTGCACATCTTGGTAATGTGCCTCTAGCTTCTTAGCCATTGTGTGTAGAGCCCGATAAATTTCAGGCATCTCATCATTAAGCTCCGATATTGTACGTGGTGTACGAATCCCGGCAACAACATCTTCCCCCTGTGCATTTGTTAAAAATTCACCGTAGAGATGATCTTCACCAGTTGCAGGATTACGAGTGAATAATACACCAGTCCCTGAATCCAACCCTAAATTACCGAACACCATGGATTGAATATTAACTGCTGTTCCTTGATCGTCAGGAATTTGGTTAATTCTTCGATATATGATTGCACGTTGATTATTCCAACTACGAAAAACAGCTTCTACAGCCAGTCTTAATTGCTCCTTAACATCTTGCGGAAAAGGTTGCTTCGCCATTCTTTCGAACACATCTTGATATTCGATAATTAGTTGCTTCAGATCATCTGCTGTCAAATCCTGATCCAGCTCCACACCTTTTGCTTTCTTCTGTTCAAGCAATAATCGTTCAAAATGATACGATTCTACATTGCATACAACATTTCCAAACATCTGGATTAATCTGCGATAACAATCGTAAGCAAATCGTTCGTTATTCGTTATTTGAGCGAGCCCATGAACATTAGCATCATTAAGTCCCAAGTTAAGAATGGTGTCCATCATCCCAGGCATTGAATTAACGGAACCCGAGCGCACCGAAACTAGCAACGGATTAGAGGGATCGCCGAACTGCTGCCCTTTCTTACGTTCAAGCTCTTGCATTGCACTAATAATTTCATCCAGGAGGCCATCAGGCAATTCTCCCTTATCCAAATATTGTCTACAGGCCTCGGTTGTAATCGTGTAGCCTGGAGGAACGGGTAACCCAGCTCGAGTCATCTCAGCCAAATTGGCACCTTTGCCACCTAATAACCATTTCATTTCTTGATTCCCATCTTCAAAATGAACTACTCGCTTTTGCATGATTTACCCCCCAATTTATAATTAAGATGTAACATTGGCCTTGAATACTTATATAATATACTATATTATTATATATGACACAATATATATCACTCATTGGAAAATAATACATCTTAATTGGAGTGGATACTATGAATAGAGAACTTACATTAGAAATTGTACGTGTTACTGAACTAGCCGCACTTGCTTCCGCCAAATGGATGGGTAGAGGTGTTAAGAACGAGGCTGATGGTGCTGCCACAGCAGCTATGCGCCGAATGCTTGATTCCGTTCCGATTAACGGAACTGTCGTCATCGGTGAAGGTGAAATGGACGAAGCGCCTATGCTGTATATAGGTGAAAAGGTTGGTAATCTAATCGGGCCTGAAGTTGACGTTGCCGTTGACCCACTTGAAGGAACTGAACTCGTTGCTAGCGGTCTTAATAACGCCCTTGCCGTTATTGCAATCTCAGACAAAGGGAATTTGCTTCATGCCCCTGATATCTATATGGAGAAACTCGCTGTTGGACCTGCACTTAAAGGCCATCTCAACTTAAATGATTCGCTGACGGTCACACTTCACAAAGCTGCTCAAGTATTAAATAAACCGCTCGGTGATATCACTGTTTCAATCCTAGATCGTGAACGTCATGCGAAGCAGATCGCTGAGCTGCGCGAGCTTGGCGTTCGCATAAAGCTGCTCAGTGCTGGCGATGTCGCTGGGGCGATTGCTACTGCTTTTGAAGAATCGGATGTTGACCTCTATGTCGGTTCAGGAGGTGCGCCTGAAGGCGTGCTTGCAGCTGCAGCACTATACTGCTTGGAGGGTGAATTGCAAGGCAGACTGATGCCGATGAACGATGAAGAAATGCAGAGATGCTGTACAATGGGAATTAGCGACCCGCTTCAAATCCTAAGCATGGCTGATATGGTAGGAAATGATGATGTCATCTTCGCTGCAACAGGAATTACGAATGGGGATTTCTTGAGCGGTGTGCATCAGCTTCCTGGACAGAAAGCGCAAACCGATTCCATCGTGATGCGTGCCAAAACCAAGACGATCCGCTATATTAAATCCGTTCATTATTTGCCGAATAAAATGCAGTTTCAGGACTAATCTTACTGCTCAAGCATAATAAAAAGCCCACCTCATTGGTGGGCTATTCTTGTACAATTATATCCGTTCAATTAAGCCTGCAAGCAGCGCTGTTCGCTGCGGAATTTGATCAATGCGTACATATTCCTTAGGAGAATGCGCAAAGTCGCCACTCGCTCCAAGTCCATCTAAAGTAGGAATTCCACATGCTGCTGTGAAATTGCCATCACTCACGCCGCCTGTACCTGCTTCTTGTAGAATGAGTTCAGGCAGCTCTTCACTTGCAACCTGTTCCGCCAACTTATACAATGTCTCAATCTTAGAGGTTCGCTCCATTGGAGGTCTTCTAATTCCACCAGTAACTGTCACGACAGCCTCTGGGTGATTATTCTTCTTCTCCAGCATCGCACGCTCAATTCGTGCTGCTTCTTCCATTGTCGCAACACGAACATCAATGATTGCTTCTGCTTCAGCAGCGACTACGTTGTAAGCAATTCCGCCTTGAACGATGCCTACGTTTAGTGTCGTTCCCAAGCTTAAATCCTCAAGCTCATAAAGCTGACCGATCTGCTCAGCCAATTCCTTAATTGCCGAAACGCCTAGCTCTGGATTTACACCAGCATGTGCAGAACGTCCCTCCACTTTAAGCTTAAAACTGCCGCTACCTTTACGCCAGGTTTTGAGCGCACCTGTTGGTTCCATTGGAGGCTCAAGTACGAGGACAGCATCTGATTTCATTGCTTCTTGTTCAATATGAGCACGGGAAGTTCGGCTGCCAATCTCTTCATCACTGTTAATCAGCAGCACAATCTCCGTATCTTGCGGCATTCTTCCAAGATCCATCAGCGCTTTTATTGCATACATCGCCTGAAGTAGACCAGCCTTCATATCATAAACGCCTGGACCGTATGCATGATTACCTTCTATTGCAAAAGGACGTCTTACTGCTTCCCCTACTGGCCATACGGTATCGCAATGACCGAGAATAAGTATTCGTTTGTTAGCTCCCTGCTCAGGCCCAACACTGCATACTAAACGATCACCAAATTCCTCATTGCTCACACGTTCTACGCGACCGTTCGTTAATTTAAGGAACAAAGCTGCATACCAATCGATCATGCGATCATTCAAGGCCTTGTCAGTGGAAGGAGAATCCATATTTACGCTTTCTTCCAAGTAAATTAATAGGTCTGTCATGTAGTTTTGAATTTGCGTAACCAGATTCATCACATTGTCTGCCTTCCTTAGTGAGAGTGAGTATTGGACCCGAATAAACGATCCAATCCATAAACCTTTTCAAGAATAAAAATAAATAAAAGATTAAGCAAAATAATCACAGCGGATACCGAAGCAACAAGCGGATCTAATGATTCCTGCATGTGGCTGAAGATCGCCATCGGCAATGTATTCGAGGACGGAGTCACCATGAATAAGGAGATCGTCACATTATCAAATGAAGTTAAGAATGCGAATACAGCGCCTGATAGAATCGCTGACTTAAGAAGTGGAACTGTTATGTTCCAGAATACATTGAGAGGGCTGGCTCCAAGAATGTAAGCTGCACGCTCAAGCGTATAGTCGAATGAACTAAGCCCTGTTAGCACCAATCTTACGACATAAGGAATCGTAATGAGGATATGAGCTAGCAACAAGCCCGCAAACGTACCGGCAAGACCGATCTTCGTAAAGAAAATCAGCGCTGCAATACCAATAATAATAGCTGGCACCGTAAGTGGTGATAGCAAAAGACCATTAATAAAGCCCCTGCCTGGTAATTTATATTTATGCAGGGCAATCGCTGCCAATGTGCCAATAATCGTAGAGATTACTGCCGTTATTGCAGCAAGCTTCAAACTATACCAGAAGGAATCAATAAATTCGGGACGATCCAGAATTTTGGTATACCATTTAAAAGAAAAACCTTCTGGTGGAAAGGATAAATAGTTTGCCGAAGTAAATGAAGTCGGAATAATGATCAAAAGCGGCGCAATCAACATTAGAATAACAATCGTTGTAATGAAGCCATGCCAAGGAAAGCGAATTCTCATGATGAGAACACCTCCTTGTACTTCTTCGTTTCAATCAACCTAGTGAACAAAGCAACTAATCCAAGTGCGAATACGATTAACAGGAAGGCAAGCGCTGCACCAAATGACCAATCAAGCGATACCATAATCGTCTCGTAGGAAATAACGGGCATTACTTTAACCGAAGTTCCTCCAAGTAACGCTGGCGTAACGAATGAACTCATAGACAAGCTGAACACAAGCGTTGTTCCTGCGATAATGCCAGGCAAGCTAAGCGGAAGGGTAATCGTAAAAAATCCTTTTAGCTTCGATGCGCCTAGAATATCAGCTGCTTTATACAAGGATCCATCAATACTATATAGACTCGTTGCGATCGCGAGAATCATATACACAATTACAGAATCGGCTAAACCGATTACAACGCCAAGCTCGTTATAAATTAGCTTTAGCGGTTGATCGATAATGCCAAAATGCATCAGTGTGCTATTCACAAACCCTTTGGGACCTAGAATAACGACCCAGCCAAAATTGCGGATAACTACACTAATGAGATGAGGCGAAATAATTAAGAAAGTGATGAAGCCACGCATCTTAGGCGATGCCTTGGCCATATACATCGCCACTGGGTATCCAAGCAATAGACATGCGATTACTGTCATCAAGCTAATCTTGATTGTTCTCCATAAAATTTGAAAATAATACGGATCTTGAAAAAATAACAAGTAGTTTTTAAATGTAAAGCTAACTTCATCGCTTTGGAAGCTGAGCATGAAAATATACGCCATCGGCAAAACAAACGCGCCAAGTATGACAATCAAGCTGGGGGTAAGGAGAAACAAAGCAACGGTTTTTCCTGAAAACTTTTTCATGCTCTAACTCTCCTTTGCTGAAAAGACATAGACGTCCTTCTGATTCCAACTCAGCTTAACCATCGAACCTGCTTCTAGCAGCATATCTGGATCAGTGGAATCCAAACGAATATTCATTAGATTCCCATTCGCTTCTACGATACATTCCGTAAAGGAGCCTAAAAACGACGTATATTGAACAACTGCCAACATCGAATTTGTATCGGAGCTTTGCTGAGGTTCACGTTTTTCAATGTCAGTAGGCGTAATCTTCAATTTCTCCGGGCGAATATAGATGGATACGGCTTGTCCTGAGCTATAAGCGAATTGTCGCTGCTGAGCAACAATCTTGATACCGCTTTCAGTCATCAGCTCGATTTCATCTGGCTTCGTTCCTTGCACAACACCTGAGATTCGATTTGATTTTCCAATAAACTGGTGAACAAACTCGGAAGCTGGTTGATTGTAGATCTCCCATGGTGTTCCGATTTGCTCCACCTTACCATGATCCAGTACAACGATTTGATCAGACAGGTACATCGCCTCTTCCTGATCATGCGTGACGAATATCGTCGTGACCCCCATGACCTGTTGAAGGCGCTTAATTTCTTCGCGAAGCTCTTCACGCAATTTGGCATCCAAATTACTTAAGGGTTCATCCAGTAGGAGAACCGAAGGTTCTGTTACCATTGCACGCGCAATCGCAATTCGTTGTCTTTGTCCACCCGATAACTGTTTGGGTAGGCGATCTGCCAAATGTGGCAGCTTAACAACTTGCAAAATTTTGCCGACTCTTTCTTTGATTTGCTTGCTAGGCACTTTTCTAAGCTTAAGACCGTAAGCGACGTTCTCTTCAACAGTCATATGGGGAAATAAGGAATAGGTTTGGAAAACCATACCGAGATCCCGTTTGTTGGACGGGACCCCATTCATTAGTTTACCTTTTACCCATATTTCACCTTGTGAAGGCTCCAGGAAGCCTGCAATCATATTGAGCGTTGTCGTCTTTCCGCAGCCCGAAGGACCTAAGAAAGATACGCACTGGCCTTGTTCGATCTGTAAATTGAAATTCTCAACAACAGTATTGTCGCCAAACCTTTTCTGAATATTTCTGAGCTCAACATCAATTTTTTTTGTCATCCGTTTATCCCCTTATTATTTTCCTACTAAAGGAGCAACTTCCTTATTGAAGCGATCTAGCCATTCTTTAGTGCTTTTACTAATTACTTCGTAGTCAAAATTCTTTACTTTGCTGCGATCGAATTCAAGCAATTTTGCAATGTCATCTGGAAGCTGTACGTTTACTGCTGGGTTGTAGTATAGCTTAGTTGCGTAGAGCGTTTGAACTTCATCAGATAATAAGAAATCGATAAATAGCTTAGCAGCATTTGGATGCGGAGCACCTTTAACTATTGTCGCTACGTTCGGAACAAGGTTGGAACCTTCGGATGGAACAACGAATTCTAGTGGCACACCGTTCTCTTTATTTTGCACAATGCTTCTAGCCATCGTCCAAGTCGTATATGCTGCTGTTTTATCTTGAAGATTTTGCTGAAGCTGTGAAGCGTTCTTCGCGAATGTTGGCATGTAGCCAGCAATAACTTTGAGCTTATCAAAACCAGGGTTCATATCTTTCTCGGAACCACCGTTTGCATAGGCAAGCATGATTGTTGCTGAGCGTCCGAAGTTACTGGAGATTTCAGCCATCGTGATGTTGCCTTTAAGTTCAGGCTTCGTTAAATCGTTCCAGGATTGCGGAATTGGTAAGCCTTTTTCTTTGACGATATCAGCGTTATAGGAGATACCCATAGGGGTAAAATTAACCGCGACACCGCTTTCATCTTTGACTTTTAAATTAGAATCTACCTTTGCCATGTTCGGAATTTCTTGCGGATTTAATGTTTCCCACAAGCCTTCTGCACGTCCAGCCTCTTGCTCGCCGCCCTCAACAATGGTTAAGTCGATTTGTGCTGAACCTTTTTGCGCTTTAACTTTCGCAACTAGTTCGGTTGATACGCCAGATACGTATGATAGCTTAACATCTGGATATTTTTCATTGAATTTTTTGAAAATTACGTCTTTCATTAGCTGTTCTACTGTTGCGCCGTTACCTGCTACAACCAATTCTTTCTCTGGAGTAACAGCATTAACAGCTTCTGGCGTCGCTGCTGCTTGAGCTGCAGGTGTCGCGCTTGGGGCTGGTGTGCCCGCTGCACTATTAGAATTGCCACAACCAGCTAATAGAGAACCACAGATTGCTAAAACAGATAAAGCAGAGAGCATTTTTTTCTTTTTCATATTACCCCTCCAGAAATTTGGTTTATCGTTCACTATATGTGAACATCGTTTACTATGTGTAACCGTTAATTGATTTTAGCACGATAAAATGCTATATTCAATACAGAATTTTGAGATTTTATTAATGAATTTAGATTTATATATTAATTAGATTCGCTATTAGGTAATAAGAGGTGAGGTCTATTTTAACTTCTGTCCAGAAGAGTTGTACGCTTTTGAAACTTTTTCTGAATGCGGAGAAAGAGCTTGGAGTCAGCGATCTAAGCAGAAAACTGCAAATTTCCAAAGGTGCTGTACATAAACTACTCATTACACTTGAAAGTGAAGGATTTATTAAACAAAACCCAAACAATAAGCTTTATTCATTAGGCTATACCTTGCTAGAATTAGGTACGAAAGTGAAGGACAATCACGATTGGGCTGAATTTGCCAAGCCGAGTATTCAGAAGCTGGCTGATTATACGAAGGAATTAGCTTGTTTCTGCATTATTGATGGTCAAGATGCGATGTATATCGATAAAATTGAATCCCAATATCCGATTCGATTTAATGTCGAAGCCTATCGACGTTTCCCTTTATATGCAACTAGTGCATCGAGAGTTATTCTTGCTTATTGCTCTCCTGAAATGATTGATCAAGTCCTGAGTCAGCCATTTAAACAATATACGCCTTACTCCATTACGGATCCTGAAGAAATGAAGCAGCGACTTGCGAAGATCAGGCAGCTTGGCTATGAAATAAGCTCTAATTTACGTAATATCGGAGTAACAGGGATCGCTGCACCCATCTTTGATGCTGAAGGTAAAGTAGCTGCATCCATCTCTCTAATAGGTCCTACAGACCGAATGACTCAGAATCTGGATCATTGGGCGGATACTGTTGTCCAAACTACGCAAAAGCTATCTCGTCATTTTGGTTATAAACTATAGTAAACAAAAAAACATGGCTCAAAACAATAATCAGTGCTTGACCATTAGCGAAAGGAGCGGAGAGGACGGAATCGTTCTGGAGAAGCGTTAGCGTTCGCCTTTGTCACCGAATTTCTACCCCTTAATGGCTTATCGGATCAGGAAATTTGGTGACAACAGCGATCGTAAGAATGATCCGTCCTCGCAGCGGTCACTACGCAGGGATCAAGTGCTTATTTTAGTGTTGAGCTAGAAACATATAATAAAGCGCCGTCATTGGAATTCCTCCAACTGACGGCGCTTCTCGTTAATTTGCTTTATTGTAGAAGGTTTGAAGTGCCTCTCTAATTCCTACTGGATTGCTAATTAGATTCTTCGCACTAAAGAATATACTGCCCTTAACCTCTGGACGCTTAGAATTATATTGCAGTTGACCGATAATCGCATCACTCGTTGCCCAGTCCGTACTGTTAGTCCCAAGTCGATGTGCAGCGTGACCAATATACAGCTTCACCTTCGTATTCTTGACTTCTTGTGACCACCAGTCTACAAGCGTATCGTAGCTGGCAACCTTGAATCCAATGCTCCAATAAAGCTGAGGTGCTACATAATCAATCCATTCATTGCGAATCCATGTACGCGTATCTGCAAACAAGCTGTCATAGGAAGCTAACCCATTTGTTTTCGAACCTGTTGAATCATCACTTTGGTTACGCCATATTCCAAATGGACTAACCCCAAATTCAATCTTGCTTTTGACCTGTTTAATCGAAGCGGATAGCTGCTGGATAAATTGATTGATATTATCTCTACGCCAGTTACCTTTATCTGCAATCTTCTTCGGATTATATTTCGCGAAAGTGGCATCATCTTGGAACGGTTCATCGGATATGCCATACGGATAGAAATAATCATCCAAATGAACACCATCGATATCATAGTTGCGAACGACTTCCATAATCGCATCGATGATATGCGCTCGTACTTCTGGAATGCCTGGGTTAAATAGCAGAAGCCCTCTATGAGCAACTACCCAATCCGGATGCAGTTTAGCTGGATGGTTATCGGCTAATTGTTCAACCTTCGTATCTGTATTCGCACGGAATGGATTGAACCATGCGTGGAACTCCATTCCACGTTTATGCGTCTCTTCAATCATGAACGCAAGCGGATCATAACCTGGATCTTTGCCTTGTGTACCTGTTAATACCTTGGACCAAGGAACTAATTTGGACGGATATAGAGCATCAGATGTTGGTCTTACTTGGACGATTACCGAATTCATCCCTATATTCTTCAGGTTGTCGAGCATATCTGTAAACTCACGCTTCTGCTTGGCAATATCAAGACCCGGCTTAGACGGCCAATCGATATTAAAGACGGTAGCGATCCATGCAGCGCGCATTTCATCCTGATTAACTTGTCCAGTATCAGGCACTTTATTGGGATCTTCCGGTTTAGGAACTGGCGTCGGATCTGGCTTCTTCTCAGGTTCCTTCCCCGCATCCGGCTCCTCAGGCTTAACATCAGGCACATTATTTCCCGAGGAATAAATTTTGGCCGTCTTAGTAGCAGCCTCCCATTTGACTTCAGCACCTAAGCTCTCACTAACAAAACGAAGCGGAACCATCGTCCAATCGTTTCTCAGTTCTGGAGCGACTTCCAAAGCTGATTTCTTGCCATTGACTTCAGCGGTTTTTTGACCGATCGTTAAATAAATTGAATTACTTTCCATATGTATTGTAATCTTCTTAGGCTTCGGATCCCAATTGATTTCCGCCCCTAGTGCTTCCGATATGAACCTTAATGGAACCATCGTTATGCCGCTCTCTTCGATAATATAAGGCGGTGCATCCGAGGATACGGTTTTGTCATTCACAAGCACTTTCACGTTCGTATTAATCTTTGGCTCGGTTTTAGCTAGTACGAATGTTGATTGCAAACATAAGAGCAGCACTAGCAATACCATCATTATTCTGCGTTTTCTCAAGCTGTCTACCTCCTATTCGTAGTTCTAACCTTTTTCTACTCTAGTTTCAATTCTACTATTATTTACTAACACTAGTCTATGAAAGTAGAAGATTCTAATCAAATTCTAAGAATAGATTCCCAAGGAAAAAATAGTCAGAATCAAGGAGAATACAATTTCACTAATCCCAATCTGCATAATATTCAGCTTAATCTTGGGATAAATAACCGCTCTAGCCAATACGATCAGCATCGGAATTATTAGCAATGGAGATATATACAATCCTATAAACACTAGACTGATGCTATGGAAGATGACTGAAATGACATAGAATGATTTATTCTTCTTCTCTCGAATCATCGTCTTTACATAGAATACTGTACCTGTAAAATAAAGGAATACGATTAAAAATAGCTCACTAGCAAGTATCCAGTCTGTTCCTCCGCCAAGCCAATAAGTAACATACAGCATCGAACAGAATTGTACGACGGCAACCATATCATTGATAAAGCTTCTTTCTTGGTTAAGCTTTGCATAATAAACATTTATTGAAAATAAAGGAATGTAAGCTAGTCCTATCAAAGCAAGGACTGGCTTTAAGATAAGCAACGCTGCGCCAACCACCACGAACAAAACGCCATAGATTTGAATCGGACGCAAATAGAGCTTGCTTTTGCCTGTTCGGATGAATTGCAAGAAGGGGAATGAGAGCAAGTAAACAAGCAGCCAACCAATAAATAATAGAATATGAATAAAAGAAGCCTTTGCAGCAAATGTCCCCAGCAAGAATGGAATTGTGAGCATCGCCCAAGCACCATGCTGATTCGGTATATATCGATTTCGCACTATGAACACTCCTTGTATCGCAATAGATCGATAGTTTAACTATAGCATAAACAAGGAGCTTCAGTTATCGTACAACACAAAAAGAGATGCTTTCGCATCCCCTCACCGCCATATTTTATTCTTAATTTTTAAGCTTCGCTTGCATCATCCGCATCTGATGCTTCGGCTTCCCCAGCGTCATCGCCACCAGCATCTGCATCTTCTGCGGATTCATCATCAGCTGCTTCATCAGCCTCATCTTCATCGTCAGCTTCTTCTTCCTCGTCTTCTTCCTCGTCTTCTTCCTCTTCTACATCTTCTTCGTCATCACCATCGTCATCTTCAGCTTCTTCTTCAGCCTCTTCGTCAGCTTCGGACTCTTCGCTCTCATCATCAGCTTCCAGTGTAACTTCCTCTACCTCTTCGACTGCATCGACTACTTCTTCTTCTTGAACAGCCTCAAGAGTCTCTACTTCGACTTCCTCCGTCATGGCTACGAAAACTTCTTTTTCTTCCATCGTTTCTTCCTCCTTCAATAGATTCGATTGATTTTCCAGTTCTGTCCCCTCTTGTTGCAGAGTGCCTGATTCAGTAGACTGCACATCGCTTGTATGATTTGTCTTCTGTTTACGCGAGAACCATCTTGATACAATAGACATTTGTGTATCACCTCTATTTCTAGAAAATCGAATCACATGTCCTATTACTAAAATATTTAGTAGGTTTCTATTTTATGCCTTGCTCATATAAAAAAAGTCTGCATGCGACAGACCGCAGCAGACTTTAATAGTTTATAGGATTAATGAATCAGATTGACCAACCCTTCGAATAATCCGATGTAATCGAAACAGGCAGTTTACCTTGCGCTTGGATTTCACCTTTGAGCACCCTAGCAACAGCTTTCATTGCTAATGGGCGATTCTCATAAGCTGCAATATAGGCCTGAACCTCTGGGAATTTCATCAGATCAAATGGATTCCGTCCTGCAACAACGACAAATTGTTTGCAGCTTGTAGCAAGCTCTTGTGCAATACGAATTTGACCCTCTGAGAAAGTTGCATTATATGTAACGAATACAACCTGTTTGTATGCTTTAGCACGATCCAACAGCTTCGTTACAGTGTCATCTTGCGGGGTTAATCCAAGACGAACTTCTTCTACGTCGAATTTAAGCTCCTTCAAGAAGTAGCCAAGTGTCTCCTCTTGCTTTATAGCTTCTACAATTTGAGTATCCGTACGTACTTCTGACCAAATCACTAGCGTACGTTCACGAACATCTAGTGGAACCTGACCATCGTTCTTCACAAGTGTGACACTCTTCTCATATATGCTAGAAGCAAGTTCCTTCCATTCAGGCATCCCTACTTCTTCAAGTGTAATCATGGATTGGTTCGATTGATTCTTCAGCTTCTCCTTAAGCGTAAGAATACGTTCTACGGACTCATTAATCCGCTCTTCTGAAATTCTTCCACTCTCGACAGCTTCGACTAATGCGTTAATCCCTGCAACTTGATACTCGTATCTATGGGAGATAAGGATAAGATCCACACCCGCTTCAACTGCAAGTATTGTACCATCCACAAAACCAAAGTGATCTGCAATTGCTTTCATTTCCATGCAGTCTGAGCAAACAACACCTTGGAATCCAAGCTCCTTGCGTAGAAAACCATCAATCACCTTCGGTGATAATGTGGAAGGAAGATCTCCTTGCTCTAATGCTGGGAAAATGACATGTGCAGACATCACGATATCAACGCCTTGGTCAATTGCCTTCTTGAAAGGCACAAGCTCAATCTCATTCAAACGATTAAGATCATGCGGAACAACCGGAAGTGAATAGTGACTATCCGATTCCGTATCACCGTGACCCGGGAAATGCTTAATCGTAGCTGCGACACCAGCAGCTTCATAACCGCGTACGGCAGCTATTCCCATGTCAGCAACGGCATGAGGATCTTCTCCATATGAACGTACACCGATTACTGGATTCAATGGATTGTTATTCACATCAACATCTGGGGCAAAATTCACATTTATCCCCATTGCACGAAGCTCTCTACCTGAAACGCATGCCGTTTGGTACACAGCTTCTAGATCATTCATTGCGCCAAGAGACATGTTGCCTGGCATTAAGGAGACGCCCTCCTCAATACGAGTGACCATTCCACCTTCTTGGTCGATTGAGATCATTAAAGGGATATCCGTTGATTCAGATGCTAATTGTTGCAATTGATTAGAAAGCGCAGCGACCTGAGCTGGATTTTGGAGATTGCGACGGAAATAAATGACCCCTCCAATTTCATTCTCACGAATCAGGCGTTCAATATGAGAATTTGCCTCAACAGCATCAAATCCGCACATGAACATTTGTCCAATCTTTTGTTTAAGAGTTAAATCAGATAAACGCATCATGCCACCCCTTCTGGTTGTTCCCCATCCGAATTATAGGGAATCAATTGGAATATTATAAACGCTGTATTACTCAATCCTGTAACTAAGATGATAGATCGGGAAGTATGGATTTCGGGTCTGCATTCTTCTCGCGGTATTCAGAAGGTGTCGAGCCAGTAAACTTATAGAAAACTCTAGTAAAATAGCGTCTTTCCGAGTACCCTACCAATTTACCAATCTGTGCCACACTTTTGTCACTTGCGAGAAGCATTGATTTGGCTAACTCAATCCGCTGCTTGGTCAAGTATTCGAGAAAGGTTTCTCCAAAGGTTTGTTTAAACAGCATGGAGAAATAGGAATAAGAAATGCCCAAATAATCGGATATTTCCTCTACACCCAGATCATTTGCTAGATTCTTATCAATGTAATCCTTTGCCGAAACCATCAGCATATCGCTTGGTTTACGATTGGTACTTGAGTTAAACGAATCATTCAGCAGCTTATGAATAATATCCAGCAAGCTTTTGATCGATATTGAACGTTCTAGCATCGTCCATACGGATTTCTCATCTTCACTAGTTAATACGTTAATTTCATGCATCTCCCGCAATAAGTGGAGAATCATGAAATGAAGAAACTGCTCAGCCCGTTGAAGCGACTGACCCGATATCTCTCGTAACGTATTGTTAAGCTCTTGGAATGCTTGTTCCATTTTATCACGATCTCGCTTCTTGATCGATGATACAATTTCTTCTACGAGGCCCCACATCGAATATTTAAGCTCATTTGGCTGTGAGACTTCCTCTTCAAGAACAATGATCTGATGATTCTGAGGAGATAGATGAACTGTTCTTTGAAGCTGCTTGTAAGCATCCGCAAGCTTGTCAATCGGTACATGTACAGGATAAATACCGACTGATACTGTTAGTTTAACATTTTCACTCACAGCATTCAGCATTTTTCTTGACCACATGTGAACCATTTCTAAATCATATCCGGAATTCTTCTGATGTTGGATGAGTACACACCATTCACCCTCACGTGTCTGGAGAACAGCATACGCAAGTGAATGACTCATCAAAGCGTCCAGAAGTACATTACGTACTGCAAAATTGATTAATTTGCGCTCTTTCTCATTCCATCCCCTAGAAATTTGAGAGTAATCATCTAAATCAATCAGCAGCAGTGTATATTGAAGCTCATCGAGTTTATTTTCTTCATCAAATAAAAATTGCCTGCTGCTAACGGTTGTATAATCTAGCAGAACATCATAGAGAAATTTCTCATAGGCCACAATCATGGCTTTGTTCCATTTATTCCGTTCCTTAATCTGCTCCAGCTTCCTATTCTTTATCTCTGTGGCATGCTTTGCAATAATTCTCTCAAGTTCTTCATAATTGATCGGCTTCAAGATATAATCCCTTGCACCATTTTTCAAAGCAGATCTGACATAATCAAAATCCTGGTAACCCGTCAACATTAGGACTGTACATTTCTTGCCATGATCTTTTAACTTCTCGAGAAAAGAAAGTCCATCCATTTGGGGCATTCGAATATCACACAGGATTAGATCTGTATCGTAGTTTAGGACGTACTCCAGCGCCTTAGCGCCATTCGAAGCCGTATCAACCTTTGTAAAATCATACTTATGCCAAGGAATGATTTTCTGCAAATTCCGCACGATATTAATCTCGTCGTCGACCAGCAATACCTTCAATTCCATTATCATCACCCGGCGGCTTATATTTAGGAATGACAATTTTGATTGTCGTTCCAATGTCTGTATCGCTACATATCCAAATGCCATACTCAGCCCCATAGTGAATTCGGAGTCGATCTGCCACATTCACGATACCAAGACCAATTCTTTCATTCCCCTCAATCTGTTTGTTAATCGTAACTTGAGAGGTTTTGTATTTAAGTCGTTGCAGCACTTCAATCGGAATTCCTGATCCATTATCTTGTACCCATATGAGGATCCGATCCTCTTGTTCTTCAGCACGAATAGCAATTATTCCACCAGACTCATAACCTTCGAATCCATGATGTATACTGTTCTCAACAAGCGGCTGCAGCGTTAATTTAAGGATATAATAGTCTTTTAGTGAAGTTGGCACGTCGATCTGATATTCAAATAAATTCTCAAACCTAAAGGACTGGATTTCCAAATAATTGCGTAAATAATCGAGTTCAAGCGTCAGAGAAATTTCTTCTTCATGCTCAAACATTCTAAGCATCGAACCTAATCGATAGATTAGCTGACTAACCTTCTTGCCTTCATTCTGAACTGCAAGACCATTGATCGACTCTAATGTATTAAATAGAAAATGCGGCTTAATCTGTGCTTCCAGAAGCATTAGCTCCGCCTTATTCTTATGCTGCTGTTCCAGCTTAACTTCCTCTAATAAAGAAGCGATCCGCTCGACTAATGAGTTGAAGCTTCGAGCTAGAACACCCATCTCTCTCTTCTCTTTGATAGGTAGTCTTACACTTAAATCTCCCATTTCAACACGCTTCATCGAGCTTACAAAGCCTAGCAGAAACCGAATAAATCGGTTTAAGAAAAATAAATTAAACACAATCGCGCATATCAAGCAAAATACAATAATAGCCGCAACTACTTTAAGCACAAATAAGGTTTCATTGGATATGGCGCTCCATGGTGTTACATAAACCACATACCAATCTTTAACCCCATCTCGTTCAAGATCCAGTTTGTAGGTAGTCACAATACTATCGACATCCCCAAACATTATTTTATTCGAAGTATATTCCTTGCTAAAATCGATGGGGTGAGAGAGCTGCTCACTTAATTTGCTCCCGCCAAGCTTATGCCCACTATCCTGCATAATGAGCCCATCTTGATTAATAATCATAAATCGACTGTCAGCAGGTTGATTGTATAAGAAAAATCTAAAAATATTATCAAGCTCCATCAGATTGAGCCTTTGCATCATATAGCCTTTAACGCTCATTGTACTTGGATCAACCATCATGCGAACATTTGTATACATCGAATTCAAAGCCGTAATATCTGGCATTTCATAAGGACCAATCATTTTGGGCGCACCGCTAAGCTTAACGACTTCATTAAAGAAGGGATACTTCTTAAGCGTTTGTAAATCCACTGGATATACTGTAGTAAATTGATCCTTAGCCACTCCAACAGATTCGCCTTCCAGATTGTAAATCGTTACTTCATGAATCGGAGTGTAAAAAAGAAAGGTCTCACTCAAAACCTTCGAGATATATAGCCTTGTTTCATTATTCGTTTTCGTTTCATTATCTTTCCACTCCGGAGAAGGCTGGGCAAAGATCGACGTTAGCTGACTCTTGTGCCGCCAATATTCGGAATAGCTATTTACCTCTCTAAGCACCAAAGAAACATTATTGCTCACCGCTTTAATCGCCAGCTCTGTTTGATCGTTATAATTCCGTTCAATAATATTTTGCATCAAAAAATAAGTGACACTGCCTACAAAGAAGAGGGGAACAATAATAAACACGAAGAAAGCCATGAGCATTTTATTTCTTAAGTTCATCTAGCGTTCTCCTCCGTCTTCATACCCAAGAGCAGCAATCTCTGATTTATTGGAATCTTTCGACCAATCTATTAACTATTTTAACCCTTAATACTCCCTGCTGTAACCCCTTCAATAATTTTTTCTTGTAAGAAGGCGTAAATCACAATAACAGGAACGATACTAAACATCGTAGATGCAAACAATCTACCATAGTTAAGCTGCATCGAGTCTCGGAAGGCAACCATCGCAACAGGAAGTGTCTTCATTTTATCGCTTGATAGGAAGAATGAAGCCATAATGAACTCGTTCCAGTTGCCAAGGAAGCTTAAAATAAAGATCGTAACAAGTGCAGGCATCGTTATTGGTAAAATAATTCGAATAAATAGGCCAAACGCGCTCACGCCGTCCATGACACCCGCTTCTTCAAGCTCATTCGGAATCGATCTTAAGAATGCACTAACAATGAATACACTAAGCGGAATTCCGAATGTGATATACGGCATCAATAGTGCCCATGGTGTATCAGCCAGATGTAAGTTAACGAGCAAGAAATATAGTGGTATCAGCAAGAAACTACCTGGAATCATCAATGCTGCTCCAACAAATAGCGTGACAAACTTGCTTGCAACTTTAAATCGCATACGAACAATAGCAAAAGCCGTCATTGAAGCTAGAATCATAGAGACAGCACTAGCGCCAACGGAAATATACATACTATTAAGGAAATAGCGAAAAACAGGCGTTACTTCCCATACTTTTATATAATTCTCTAATGTAAATGTAGTAAACGGAAGACTAAACGGACTGCTTATGACATCCGCAGATGTCTTAAAAGAGTTCTGAAATGCAAAGAATATTGGATAGAGCGTAAACAGAACATAGAGCCAAAGAAATATGTGGATTATTATTTTTTTTGATTTTCCCATCAGCTCTCCACATCTCCTATTCTCTTCGCAATAAAGTTATAAATCAATGTGATACCAATCGTAAATATAAAAATGATATTGGCAGTCGCATTGGCATATCCATACTCCACATTTTTGTAAGCTAACGTATACATATGTGTTGCCATTAACTCCGTAGAATTAAATGGTCCTCCATTCGTCATGACAAGTACAATATCAAGAGCTTTCATAGCTCCGGTGATCGATAACAAAATAATAACCATCAGAACGGAACGAATCAGCGGAATTGTGATAAGCCTTAATTTCTGAAAGATGGTTGCTCCATCAATATCTGCCGCCTCATAAATTTCCTTCGGAATTCCAAGAATAGCCGCCAGAACAAGTACGACATAGAATCCTGTCCATTGCCAAGCATTCGTAATTAGGATGGATAGGAATGCCGTGCTCTCATCTCCTAGCCATACCCTTGTTAAACTTTCAAGCCCAACTGCATTCAAAAACTGATTGATCATTCCAAGATCAGGATGAAATACAGCAAATGAGAACAATACGCCAACAACAGCAGTTGATAAGATACTTGGCAAGAAAACAACGGTTTTGTAAAAACCAAAAAACTTTCTAACCTCTGAAATCAAAACTGATATCAAGATAATAACCGGAATTTGGATAAATACAGAAAAGAGCACAAAAATAATGTTATTCGTAAAAGCAGTCCAGAACACATCATCTCTGGTAAAAGCCTTGATGTAGTTGTCTAAGCCAATGAAGATGGGTGAATTCACACCATCCCACAAGGTAAATCCATATGTAATCGTATTGAACACGGGATACAAATAAAAAACGGAATACAACAAGAGGGTCGGAATCAGAAAAAGGATATATACCTTCGGATTGCGTAATGTTTTGTTCATATCGTTGGCAAACCTCCCTTATGTCAAACTACGAGACGTTAGTTATCAATTCTATAAGACTAATAAAGCAACGGGTATCACTTTACGGTGATACCCGTTACCTTCAGCCGTAATCGCTATTATTTCTTCGCTTTAGCAGCAGCTTCTGCATTTGCCTCATCTTGAACAGTTTGCAGCTTCTTCAAAATGTCAGCAGCAGAGCCTTTATTACCTAATAGTTCTTGTGCTGCACTTTGGATTGCGTTGTTAACTTTACCAGGAACCTCTGAGTCAAACGCTGGGAATAAGTCCTTGCCAGACGTGGACTCCATAATTTCCTTCATAATTGGCTTAGCACCATCGATTTCGAACTTCATGGACGGCAACCAGCTGTCTTCTTTGTTTTGTGCAGTTTGCATTTCTTTGGAATATACGTCTTTAATAAACGCTTTAATAACTTTTAGCTCTTGCTCATTTGCCTTAGCAGAGAAACCATAACCGTTGGAGAATGAAGAGTTAACTGCATTATCTCCAGGGCCACCAATTCCTGGGAAGCCAAAGAATCCTACATCAGCCGCAACTGGCGTACGCTCAGGATCTGTAAATGCTCCAGCAGCCCAAGCTCCGTCAAAGATCATCGCAGCTTTGCCCGTTTGGAATTCATTTTGTCCTTGTGCATAGCCTAATCCAAGTGCATTTTTAGAGAAGTAGCCTTTTTTAACAAAATCCTGGAATTTCTCAAATCCGGCAACTACGCCTGGATCCGTCCATTTTGCTTTGCCATCTTGAATATCCTTCGTGATCGTTGTACCCGCCATACGTACCCAAGTTGTATTAAGAGGCATACCAATTACCCATGCATCTTTACCACCAAGTGCGAACGGGGTAATACCTTTGGAATTGAAAGTTTCGGCAGCTTTCTCTAAACCTGCTAGATCCTTAGGAATTTCAACTCCGTTATCTGCGAATAACTTTTTGTTATAGAATACACCTTCTACGAAGCCAGCTAGCGGCAAGCCATATACTTTGCCATCTACTGTAAATTCAGATAAATTCCAGAATTGATCTTTAATGCCAAGCTCATCAATAATCGGTGTGATGTCAAGCAAGTTGCCTGTCTTTGCAAAATCCTTAATGTCTGTACCACCGAATAAGTTGAAAATTGTTGGAGGATTGCCTGCAGACATTTCAGCACGCAGCTTCTGCCAACGGTGAACTTGCTCTTCAAGTCCTTCAAGTTCTAATGTCAATCCAGGTATAGACTCTTCAAGTCTTTGCTTCGTACCTTTCATGCGATCTAATTCTTTCATTTGTGTTTCTTTAACCATGATGTGGCGAAGTTTAACTGTAAAAGGCTTAGCTTGTTCAGGAGCTGGAGTCGACGCAGGTGCCGTTGATGCAGCTGGTGCTGCCGGCGTAGGTGAGCTTGCTGATGGAGCTGCTTCTTTGCTGCATCCAGCTAATACTGCCCCTACTGTAAGTAGAGAAACCATAGTTACTGCTGATTTTTTCATCTTTTGACCTCCCGATATTTTTAAATAACTCTTACAATTCAAAGTATAGTCGGGAATATGCTATCCTCACAGGTGAATATTTCCACTAAATAGGGATAAAATCCTCTTCTTCTTTACAAAGCCTGAAATTACGATAATATTAAATTACCATCAATAGAAGAGGTGTATAAATGCTAGGTTTTATTATTAACCCTGCATCAGGTTACGGTAGAGGCTTAACTCTCTGGAATCAGATTCAGCGTGAATTACGTAATCGAGGCGTTAATTACGCCTATAGAATCACCAAACAACGCGGTGAGACAACCCGTTTGACACAAGATCTGCTAAGTGAGCACAACATTGATACCTTAATAGCAATTGGCGGAGACGGAACAATATATGAAGCTGCTAATGGACTCTATCAATCAGGTCAATTGCATAACGTTCGTTTTGGTCATATACCAGGAGGAACTGGAAATGATTTTGCCAGAAGCCACAGTTTATCGTCTGATCCCATACAAATATTAAACTTTATTCTTAATAATCAAGATGGGGGTAAACTCGATTTATTGGAAGTTGATGGCACCGTTGCACTCAATTGCATTGGGGTTGGGTTCGATGCCGTAGTAGCGAGATATACGAATGAAGCGACTTACAAGAAAGCTCTTAATAATTTCAAATTAGGCAAGCTATCCTACTTTATTTCAGCTATTAAGGCGTTTGCTACATTCCGCCCTTATTCCGCAGACATCATTGTAGATGGTAAAGCGTATCATTTTTCCTCTGTTTGGATGATTGTTAATTCCAATGCACCTTACTTCGGCGGGGCGATGAAGGTATGCCCTCATGCAGTCAGTGATGACGGAGAAGTAGATGTAACCGTCTTTCATTGCAATAATAAAATGAAGCTAATCTCGATATTTCGTTCCATTTATTCAGGTACACATATTCATCATCCAGCGGTAACCATACTGAGAGGAAAACATATTGAACTAAAACCAGATTCTCCACAGCAAGTGCAAGCCGATGGTGAAGCATTAGCCAATTCCAATTTTGAAATCCGTGTGCTCAAACAGGCTTTAAGTATCATTAAATAACACAAGAAGAAAAAAGGCTATTCCCTGAAGATTATTTCTTCAAGAGAATAGCCTTTATTTGTACAATTAATTATCTTCCAGAAACGATTTGGTGAATTGGGTGACCAAGAGCAACTTCAGCTGCTTCCATTGTAATTTCACCAAGTGTTGGATGCGCATGGATTGTCATAGCAACATCTTCAAGAGTTGCGCCCATTTCAATCGCTAAGCACATTTCAGAAATCAGGTTGGAAGCTTCAGGACCAATGATTTGTGCCCCAAGGATAATTCCTGTATCCTTGTTCGCAATAACCTTCACAAAACCATCGGATACGTCCATAGAAAGCGCACGTCCATTAGCTACATAAGGGAATTTACCTACTGCAACATTAATGCCGCTTTCTTTCGCTTCTTTTTCGCTATATCCAACATAAGCAATCTCAGGATCTGAGAACACAACAGCCGGAATCACTTTATAGTCGATCACGCTTGGTAGACCAGCGATCGCTTCTGCCGCTACTTTACCTTCATAGCTTGCTTTGTGAGCAAGTGCAGGACCAGCAACGATATCACCAATTGCGTAAATGTGAGGATTGCTTGTACGACCTTGGTTGTCGATCTCGATTAGACCGCGCTCTCCAACCTTAACGTTTGCAAGCTCAAGACCAAGATCTCCATCCGTGTTCGGACGGCGACCTACTGTTACTAGGCAATATTCAGCAGTAACTTTCTTCTCTTCACCTTTAGCAGTGAAAGTAACGGTAACTTCTTTATCGTTTTGCTCAGAAGACTGTGCAAGTGCCTCTGTATATACATCTACTTTCAAGCGATCAAGATTCTTCGCAACAAGCTTGGACATATCAGCTTCGGAAGCTGGAAGAATTGACTTGGAGCCTTCAAGGATCGTTACTTTTGTACCGAATTTAGCAAATGTTTGACCAAGCTCAATACCGATGTAGCCTCCGCCAATAACAACCATGCTCTTCGGAATTTCTTTCAATTCAAGCGCTTCTGTTGAAGAAAGAATACGTCCGCTGAATGGGAATGGCTTAAGCTCAATCGGGCGGGAACCTGTTGCAATGATGCAATGTTGGAAACGATAGCGCGGCGCTTCTTGATCGTTGAATACACGTGCTTCGTTCTCATTAATGAACATTACTTCGCCATTGAACATTTGAACCTTGTTACCTTTAAGAAGACCTGCAACACCGCCTGTTAATTTCTTAACAACGGATCCCTTCCATTCTTGAACTTTACCAAAATCAACGGATACATTCTCTGCAGTTACACCCATTGTATAGGAGTGTGTCATATGCTCATAACGATGAGCAGCTGAGATTAGAGCCTTTGAAGGAATACAACCGCGATTTAAACAAACGCCGCCCCATTCCGATTTATCAACGATAAGAACACTTTTACCTAATTGTGCTGCACGGATAGCGGCAACGTAGCCACCAGGACCTGCACCAATTACCAACACATCAATATCTAAAGAAGCATCTCCTACTACCATTGTGTTACACCTCCATTAAGAACAGTTCTGGACTAGCAAGTAATTTTTTAATGTAATTCATGAAGTTCTGTGCTGTAGCACCATCGATCAAACGGTGGTCAAAGCTTAGGGAAAGCGCCATTACTGGAGCAGCTACGATTTCGCCGTTTTTAACTACAGGTTTCTCTGTAATACGTCCTGTACCCAAGATTGCAACCTCTGGATAGTTGATAATCGGTGTAAAGAACATGCCGCCAGCTGATCCAATATTTGAAATTGAAATTGTGCTGCCTTTCATTTCGTTAGGAGCAAGCTTGCCATCACGTCCACGTGTAGCTAGGTCAGTAATGGAAGCAGCGACGTTCCAAATATTTTTACGATCTGCTTCATGGATGACAGGAACGATCAAGCCGTTATCTGTATCTGTTGCAATACCGATATCATAGTGTTTTTTGTAAACAATTTCTTGTTTTTCTTCATCAATTGAAGCGTTAAGCGCTGGGAATTCACGGCATGCCGCAACTAGAGCCTTCACGATGAATGGAAGGTATGTTACTTTAACGCCTTTTTTCTCAGCTACTGGCTTCATTTTAGCACGGAATGCTACAAGCTCAGTTACATCAACTTCATCCATAATCGTAACGTGTGGAGCTGTGTATGCGGATTTAACCATTGCATTGGAGATCGCTTTGCGAATACCTTTGAATGGTACGCGTTCTTCAGCCAAGTTAGCTGCTGCTGCAACTGCTGGTGTGCTAGCTGCTGCCGCTGGCGCTGCTGTAGTAGCTGCTGCCGGTGTTGCTGCTGGAGCTACGCCACCTGCTGCAAATGCTTCAACATCTTCACGTGTTACTTTGCCATTCTTGCCTGTAGCTGGAACGTCAGCGATGTTGAGGCCCTTCTCACGAGCTAACTTGCGTACGCTTGGAGTCGCAAGAACATCTTTGCTGCTGGAAGCTACTGGAGCCGCTGCCGCTGCTGGAGCTGATGCTGCAGGAGTTGCTGCTGGAGCACTTGGAGCTGCTGTTTCAGCTACTGGCTCAGCACCTGCTGGCATTTCGCCAGTTACATCAATAATCGCTACAACCTCACCGATTGTGCACACTTGGCCATCAGTTGCTTTCACTTCTTTTACAATACCTTCTACTGGACAAGGCACTTCAACAACTGCCTTATCATTCTGTACTTCCATAATAATTGTTTCATCGTCGACTTTATCGCCTGGTTTGATGTTCATTTTGACGATTTCGCCTTCGTGAATACCTTCACCTAGCTCTGGAAATTTATATTCAAACAATGCCACGAGAGATGACCTCCTACAAGTTGGTTTTGGGATTTATGAACAAGCAAAACTGCTTCAGAAAAGAATTTGCTCAACTCTAAGGTGTAAGGAACATGATGTTGTATAAGCTAAATTTGTTCAGAAGCAGATGCTTATTAGGTATAAGTGATTTAGAATTCCATTACACGTTTAACTGCATCCATAATACGAGCTGGATTTGGCAACCAGACATCCTCGATTTGAGCAAACGGATAAACAGTATCAGGACCAGCAACACGAAGCACTGGCGCTTCAAGGTGCAGGATTGCTTTTTCATTGATTTGTGCAATAACTTCAGCCGCAATACCAGATGTTTGCTGAGCTTCTTGAACAACAATTGCACGATTTGTTTTCTTGATCGATTCAACAATTGTATCGATATCAAGCGGCATTAAAGTACGTAGGTCGATTACTTCTACGTTTACACCGTTTTTAGCAAGCTCTTCTGCTGCTTTTACGGAAGTATGAACCATCATACCGTAAGTAATGATCGTAACATCTGATCCTTCACGTACAACATTCGCCTTACCAATTTCAACTGTATATTCGCCTTCTGGTACTTCAGCACGGAATGCGCGGTATAGGTTCAAATGCTCCATGAAGAATACAGGATCATTATCACGGATAGCTGCGATCATTAGACCTTTTGCATCATAAGGATTAGATGGAACAACTACTTTAATACCAGGTGTTTGGACAAGTAGTCCTTCTAAAGAATCTGTGTGCAATTCCGCTGCTTTTACACCACCGCCAAATGGTGTACGGAATACGATTGGTGAATTGTAACGTCCGCCTGAACGGTAACGCATACGGGCTGCTTGAACTGCGATTTGGTCAAGAGCTTCGTAAATAAAACCTACGAATTGAATCTCAGCTACTGGACGGAAGCCTTGAATACCAAGACCTACAGCCATACCGCCGATTGCTGATTCAGCAAGCGGTGTATCGAATACACGATGATCGCCAAATTCTTTTTGCAAGCCTTCAGTAGCACGGAATACGCCACCTACATGTCCTACGTCTTCACCAAAAATTAGTACATTCTTATCTCTCTCGAGCTCAACGCGCAGTGCGTCTTTGATCGCTTGAATCATGTTCATTTGAGCCATGCTAGTCACTGCCTCCCTAGTTAGAAGTCTCCTTATGAGACTTGGTATGCTTATTCATATATAGAAAATCCATCTGATTTAATTGCGTTATTTATTATGAGAAGTTAGCTTTTTGTTCTTCTAAATGCTTAGGTGTTTGCTCGAACATGGAATCGATCAAGCCATTAACTGTCATAGCCTCAGTAGCTTCTGCTTTCTTGATTTGCTCAGCAACAGTTGCCTTAGCTTCTTCCTTCACGCTAGCTTCTTCTTCTTCTGTCCAAAGACCTTTCTTCGTTAAGAAGTTGCGGAAACGAACTAGTGGATCTTTTTCAGACCACTCAGCTTCTTCATCCTTCGTACGGTATTTAGTTGTATCATCCGCTAAGGAGTGCGGCTTAAAGCGGTAAGTAATAGCTTCGATCAAGGTAGCACCTTCACCGTTACGAGCACGCTCTGCTGCTTCAGTAACAGCTTGAATAACAGCAAGCACGTCATTACCGTCTACTTGAACACCTTTAATACCAGCTGCAAGCGCTTTGTGTGCAATTGACTGTGCACCAGTTTGCTTCGCATATGGAGTTGTAATCGCGTATCCATTATTTTGAACAAAGTAAATAACAGGTAATTTGAAAGCTCCAGCATAGTTCAAGCTTTCGTAGAAGTCGCCCTCAGAGCTTCCTCCGTCACCTGTATAAGTAATAGCTACGCGTTTTTCACCTTTAAGTTTGAACGCCATTGCGATACCCATTGCATGAAGCACTTGAGCACCGATAATAATTTGAGGCATTAAGACATGTACGTCCTCAGGAATTTGTCCACCATGCTGGTGACCTCTGGAGTATAGGAATCCTTGGTACATTGGAAGTCCGTGCCATACCAACTGAGGAATATCACGGTATCCAGGGCAGATGAAATCATCTTTGTTAAGAGCAAATTCTGAACCAACCATCGAAGCTTCTTGTCCAGATACAGGAGCGTAGAAACCAAGACGACCTTGACGACCTAAATTTATCGCACGCTCATCCCATGTACGGGTGAACACCATTCTTCTCATCAATTCGCGAAGCTGATCATCACTTAGGTTTGGCATTTTCTCTTCATGTTCAATCGAACCATCAAGGGCAAGCACTGATAATGGAGAAATATCTTCAGAACTTACTTCATAGTTCAACTTGCTGAGTACTTTACTCATTCCATTCACCTCAAAGTATATTTTAATGTTAGTTTAGATCTGTTATAGTATTATTATAGTTCTGTTTTTGTAAAAAGTACACTATCAATGTAATAAAAACAATAATGAAAATATTTCATATACTACAGTTTAACATTTCATATAATACAGTTTGACCTTTTTACAAAAACTATTATATGACAAAAATCACAGCGAGTAGGAGGCAGCTTACTATGGATTCCGATTTATCCCGCTTTTACAAAAGGACCATCGAGAAAAAAACAATTTCCTCTACATTTTTAAATGAGGAGAGATCTTTACGTATATATTTACCTCCTGGCTATAACGAGCTTCTAACCTATCCCGTTATCTATTGTCAGGATGGTGAGGAGTTTTTCAATTTCGGTAGAATTGCCACCTTTATGACCCGCGGAATTCTCGATGAAGGGCTTGAGCCTGCTATTATCGTCGGTGTAGACGTTAACATCGTCAATCGCACTGCAGAGTATGCACCCGATGGTGATCGTCATCAAGCCTATATCAGCTTTATGGCAGAAGAGCTTGTCCCATGGGTAGAGCAGCATTACCCTGTTCGAACTGACCGTGACGAAAGGATATTAGCGGGGGATTCACTCGGAGCAACCGTTTCTCTACACCTAGCCTTACGTTATGATGACCTATTTTGTAAAATAATATCCTTCTCTGGCGCTTATTTGAAATCTACCCAGCAAGCACTTGCTGAGCACAAGGATCTCTCCTGGCTGCAAATGTTTATGATTATCGGCACCGATGAAACATCTGTCGCAACAGAGCGCGGTACTTTTGATTTCGTACTTGAAAATCGCCTTACGAAGGAAATTCTGGATCAAAAACAAACAAAGCTTCTCTATATCGAGAAGCCTGGTCAGCATTTATGGGGTTTTTGGCAAAAAGAAATGTCTGACGCCCTGCATTATTTTCTTGGAGATGGAATATCGTAACGATCTCTTAGCGTTCCGATCATCGATTCTACATCAGTTGGGGCTGGCAATTGTTCTAGCTTCATGATTTTGTCAGCCTCCAATTGATTCAGCGTTGATTTAATTTCTTCTAGGTAACTTTGGGCCGTCACATGTTCACCAATTGCTTCTGCTAAAGAAACCATGGAATGCGAAGTAACCTGCGGATAATCAGCCTCCTGGCCGCATGCTGCTTGCTCATAGAATGCCTGAGCTCCTTCCGCATAGTCCATTCCCTTCCCTTCAACCACGATGAAGGCTTGTACGGCGATCGCCTTAAGCAATCTCCGCTGGGCAATTCCACAGAACTTGCGTCCGTCAATGCTTAGATCGTAATCCCCAGGACAGTACGAACCGCCTATTTCTCCTTTGCGAACTTTATCCGTCCAGTTACTTAGCGTTCTGCTAACTAGCTGATACATCCGCTCAAAGTCATCATGAAAATCAATCTTCCCCTCTGCTTTCGGAATAATGATCGTCATATTAATTACACCTGCGTCTAATGGAACTGCTGCACCGCCTGAATTTCTAACTGTAACTGCATATCCTTGTTCAGTTAAACTCGACTTGGCCTGAACTGCACCAGGCAGCCTGCTATCGCGTAATCCCATAACGAATGCACGAGGATGTCTCCATAGATGGACAATCGGATCAGCACCTTTTCCCACCTCACGGCACAATAGCTCCTCAAGCGCGAATGGATATAATATATCGCCACCCGCCAGATCTGAACTTCGATCCAGCAAACGGGCAGATCGTAAAATATCAAGCATCTAACTTCATCCCCTAATCTTAACAAGTAAACAAATATAGCATGTATGTGGTCGTAAGCCATATTCATTCATCTATTGTAAAGGTTAATCCGCATTATCCGCAAATGCATCCATTATCTTCCGTGTTAGAGGCAGCACTAAATTCGGAGCTTGAGGTGATATATTCTCTGCTACAATGGCAAAAGCATACTTTGGTGACTCAGTAGGACCATATCCAATAAACCATTGGTTCACGCGCTCCTGCCCATTAACGATGGTTTCAGCCGTTCCTGTTTTCCCTGCCAGATTCCACTTCGCTGACCGCAAGGCTTGACCTGTGCCGCTTGTCACAACTTCACGCATCCAGCTTAGCAGCTTGCTCGAGGTTCTGATCGATATCCCTTCATTTCTTCGGACTAACATGCTTGGCTCAAAATCAACATAATGCGTATCGTTCTGGAACTGAATTTCTGTTACTGCTCTTGTTTGATTCACGATACCACCATGCAATAGCGTAACAATAAGATTAGCTGCTTGCAGCGGAGTGACCCTAACATCCCGCTGACCAATTGCAGTCTGGATGCGCACACCTTCATCCGATCGCATTGTTCCTGCTGCAAACAATTGTCCCGCATCCTCCAGATCCAGCTGCTCGAATATTCCCTTCATTCCACTTACTTTGCCAGACCAGCCTACTGTCGATAGAAGACCAAGTTTCTTGGCGTATTTTTCAATCTGCTGATCCGTTAGCCGCTCTGCTATCTTCGCAAAAACAATATTGCAGGAATCAGCGAATGCTTCCTCTAATGTCAAGAGACCATGACCATCTTTTTTCCAGCAATGAAAATGATATTTGCCAAGTGAACCCGTACATTCAAACAGTTCATCCTTCTTTACGACACCTTCTTCTAATGCAGCTGCAGCTATCACTGTTTTATAGATTGATCCTGGAGCTGCCATTTGGATCGCATGATTGTTCCAGTTACGCTTCTCCGGTTCCACTTGATAGGGATTAAAAGATGGCATGCTGGCCATTGCGACTATGTCACTTGATACTGGATCAAGGACGACAACTGCTCCTTCCGTTATTCCTGACTGCTTCAATAATCGTTCCACGATTTGCTGCGCTGACATATCGATTGTCGTGACGACCTTCAAGGGATAATGCCTGCTATCTCCCCCAACTGTACGCGCACCTAAACCTTGTATATATTGCCCTCGCGAATTAACGAACAAAGATAAAGAAGTACTGCCATCACCGCGCAGCCAGTGCTGCATCGTTTTCTCCAAGCCCGCGCCCCCAATTTCACTAGACAAACTTAGGGTTCCTCGATCAAGCTGGTTTTTATATTGAGAAGCAATCCGCTCAGGGTCCTGACCAATATAACCGAGTAAATGAGAAGCAACCAAATTATCGCGATACCGATCATGAACTTGTACAACTTGGACATAAGGCCAGCCCATCCGATTAATTTGTTCGATTTGATTCTCATCTATTTCTGTCATGCGTTGATCCTTGGAACCTTTCCATAACGAGGGTTGCTTATTAGATCGAATCCAATGGGCCAAAGCCGCTTCTGATGTTTTTAAAATAACAGCTAACTGTTTAATTGCCTGCTCTGCCACTCGATTATCTTCCGCTGTAATGGGAAATGCAACTAGAGCTGACTTCAGTTCACCTGTAAGAAGCTGCATATGTTGGTCGTAGAATTGTCCACGACCAGTATCTAGTACAACGCCTTTTTGCCTCTGAATGACTGAATTTCGTACCAAATCAACCCGATAACTCGAATAATTGCGATTCGCTACAATTTGAATCCAGAATAGCCTTACCATGATCGACACAATAAAGGTAGTTAACGTGAGCAAGGTAATGAACATTCTAAATCTTACTTGCTTCTTGGGGTTTGTTATCATCATGTATGTTCACCATCTCTATTTCTAATCTGTCACTACCTAGTATCGCCCCATATTTTGGTAACATACACGATTTATTAATCATGAAATGGATGAAAAAACACCAAAAAGCAGCAGAACCAAATCTGCTGCTTTCATCCTAAACCCTGAATCTAGATAAAGATTGATGAAGAGAGTCCGATAACTGTTCCAGTTGCTCCGATAGCTGAACCAAGTTATCTGATACCGTTAACTGCTCAGAACTTAGTGAAGCTACCTCTTCGGATGTCGCAAGCGCTTCCTCGGCTACAGCACTCACATTCATCATCGCCGCAGATAGCACAGATTGCGATTGATTCAAGTCGGCAACGGATTCACTTGCTGAGCTTAACTGCCCAATAAAGTTGCCCATATTCCCTTGCACCTTCTGCAAGATAGCACTTGTCTCTTTAACCGCATCGATCTGTTCTTGAAAAATAGGATACGCGCTAGCAAGCACTTGCACCGTATCTTGAATTCCATTCTGGATAGATTCTGTAATTTGACCTACGATATCAATCGATTCCCTTGACTCTGCAGCGAGCTGGTAGATTTGATCCGCTACGACTTTGAACCCTCTACCCGCTGATCCAGCTCTAGCAGCTTCAATCGAAGCATTCAACGATAAAATATTCGTTTGCTTAGTCATAGAATGGAGCATATCAAGAATTTTAACGATGGATTGTGTACTCTTGTTCAAATGATCGACTTTGCTGACCATCGAACGAATCATCTCATCAGCGGCTTCCGTCTTGGTGTTCAGATGCTGCATATTCTGAATGCCTTGCTCACTTGATAATCGTACCTCATGAGCTGCTTCACTCATACTCGTGTTCGATTCGATCACATTCCTCATTTTGTCTGCGATCTGCTGTGTAAGTTCAGATCCTTTCTCAGACTCTGTTGCAAGTCCAGCCGCACCACCAGAAATCTGTTCTGTCGCAACCGCGATCTCACGAGAGGCAAGTGCTGTCGTTCTCGAAGCATTCGTCAACGTTTCAGCAGTCTTTAGTACCTCATGAGCGGAATGATTCGTATGCTGCACGAGATTCGTGATCTCCTCCATCATTCGATCAAAGCTTCGGCCTAATCGTCCTATTTCATCCTTGGATTTATAGTTGGAGCGAATGTTGAGATTCCCATTTGCGCCTTCTCCCATAAAGCCCATTAATTTAACTAGCGGACGAGCGATCAGTCTAATCATGAGAAAGCCGATAAGTATAGCGAGTATCGCTGCACCGATACACATATAAATCGTATTCGTTAGAATTTGTCGTGCACCTTGAATAAGCGAATCTGTTGGAATCGTACCTACTAAGTACCAGCCGCTGTTCGATGATTTGGAGAAAGCAATCAAATGATCGTCAAGCAAGAACGAATCCTTGTCCATCGCCTGCTGCTCTGTACTTAGCTGAATTGGCGATGGCATACCAGGTTCGAGTGATTCTGACGCTTGAACGATGGTATTATGACTGTCTACAATCATAACTTGATTACCATTGCCCAATGTGACCTTCGACATCTCCTTAGCAAGTTCCTTAACTGGAATCTCGATCACTACTATCCCATGATCGACAAGCGTATAAGCATCCACAAATCTTCTTGCAATCGCAATTACATCAGCTGAATTCGTGAATGAATCTGGACCACCTTGCAGCCAGACCGATTCAGTTTGTAGTGGATCCAAATTCTTCGTCCAACCTGTATCCTTAATTTGTGATGCACTGCCAAAAACCGTTAGCAGCTCACCCTTAGGGTTCATGATACTTATTCCTTTGATGCTTGAGTTTGAAAGGCCAATGGGCATAACCTTCTCTGAAAGCTTACTGACTTTGGAAAAATGATCAAACGATGCTTTGTCCTCTATGTTATCTATTTCCGTTAAATACTTACTAATTTCGGAGTTGGTCACAATTTGTTTAGATACTTTCTCAAATGATTGATAAAAGTATTCTAAATTGATTTGCGCCATCTCTAGAACCTCCACAGAGGATTCCGATGCGTTGCTAGCAATGACGTTTTTAGAAATTGAGTAG
This sequence comes from Paenibacillus albiflavus, assembly GCF_004344915.1. GTDB lineage: Bacteria > Bacillota > Bacilli > Paenibacillales > NBRC-103111 > Paenibacillus_AM > Paenibacillus_AM albiflavus. Next base: position 234,805 of record NZ_SKFG01000010.1, read on the forward strand.
GATGTCATCCCGACTACAAGTACGAATGCTGCAATCGAAATGAAGAAAATAATAAAAAGCTTAGAACCAACAGATCTTAAAGGGTTACTTTTACGAATTCGATGCAATACCTTTCGATTAAAGTTCACATTTATTACCTACCCTTCAATAAACTGTTGTTATATTTTCGACATAAGCAACTAATTTCCTTGTTTAAAATCGATTTTTATCTAAATATTCAGAAAATATTTAGTCGGTTTAGAGTAAAATAAAGCAAAAGCTTGCACTCTTAATAGAATGCAAGCCCCTTGTTGTAATTTTAGTATGTAAATTTTGATAAGGATTGCTTTAAGCTATTCGATAGCTGCTCAAGCTTGTCTGATAGACGAACCAGATTATCAGAAATCGTAAGCTGCTCAGAACTTAACGATGCTACCTCTTCAGATGTTGCGAGCGATTCCTCTGCAACTGCACTCACGTTCATCATGGCAACCGAAAGCACATTTTGCGATTCATCCAGCTCAACAATTGAGTCGCTGACCTCACTAAGCTGATTAATAAATCCACCCATATCCTCTTGCACATGAGCAAAAATAATACTTGCTTCTTTCACAGCCTCTATTTGAGCTTGGAAAATTGGATATGCACTTCCGAGTACAGTTACTGTCTCATTAATGCCAGTCTGGATCGTTTCTGTAATTTGAGCGACGACATCGATCGATTGTCTGGACTGTATCGCTAATTGATTAATCTCATCGGCAACAACTCTAAATCCTTTGCCTGCTTCACCTGCACGTGCCGCTTCAATCGTCGCATTCAACGACAATATATTCGTTTGCTTCGTCATTTTGTTAAGCACATCCAGAATTTTGACAATGGATTGCGTGCTGTTCTTTAACTCGTCTACTTTCTGTACCATCGAGCGGATCATATCATCTGCAGCTTGCGTTTTACTATTTAGATCATTCATATACTGGATACCGTTCTCACTGGAGGTCCGAACATTCGATGCAGCGGTTCCCATCGTAACGTTGGAATCGATCACCTGCTTCATCTTATCCCCAATGCGTTGAGTAAGCTCGCTGCCCTTCTCAGATTCCATCGCAAGACCAGCAGCACCACCTGAAATTTGTTCAGTCGCAACAGCAATCTCACGAGAAGCAATTGCAGTCGTCTTCGAAGTGTTCGTTAATTCAACAGCAGTCTCAAGCACTTCTTGTGCTGATTGATTCGTTTGTTTTACAAGAGTAGTAATTTCCTGCATCATTTCATCAAAGGTACGACCAAGTCTACCAATCTCATCCTTCGATTTATAATTTGCACGGATATTTAAGTTGCCACCCGCTCCTTCTCTCATTAGCACCATGAGATTCACCAACGGACGAGCAATCATTCGAATAATGATTAATCCGATAATAACCGCAATTACTACAGCAATTAGGCACATATAGATCGTTAATTCAAATATTTGTGCTGCATCGCGAGTCAGAGATTCGATAGGCACGCCGCCAACTAGCGTCCAGTTGCTAACTTCCGATCCGGCGAAAGCAACTAAATTGTCTTTCGTTTGGAACGAGTCTTTGCCGATTTTTAATTGATCGTCTGTTAAAGCTATTGGCGAATCCTGACCAGGAAGATAAGTACCGACCTGATTAATTAATTTGTTATTTCCCGTTACGATCATAACTTGACTGTCTTGTCCGAGCGAAATATCGGAAATCTCGCTCATCAGTTCGGATACTGGAACCTCTATCAAAAGAAGACCATATTGCTCATTCGTATAAGGGTCAATCAACGCTCTTGCAGATGCAATTTTGCTTGTATCTGAACTGAAGCTATTCTCTCCCCCTTGCAGCCACATGCTCTTACCACTTAAATCATAAACTTGCTGCATCCAAGCGTTATTTGAGCCAACTTCTATTATTGCACTTCCATATAAAGCATCCATTGATCCGTCTTTCCCAACAACGCTTATCGAACGAATAGCATTATTCGCCAAGCCAATCGGCATCACCCGTTCCGACAAAGTCGCACGAAGCGTAACATATTCGTAGGACGAACGATCCGTTTCGCTAAGCTGACTCATCATGGTGCGAACATCGGATGAGGCAAATATTTGTAGAGAAGCCTTCTCGATCGAATCATAGAAATATTCCAAACTTGACTGTCCTAGCTGCAGCATAGAAACAGAGGACGCAGAAGCGTTCTTGGAAATAATATTTTTTGAGATATTATACGAGATCAAACCTACCGTCAGAACGAACGCCACAATAGAAATAAAGAAAATAAAGAACAACTTGGAACCAACTGATTTTAATGGATTGGTAATAAACAGACGTGTTAGAGTTGAACCTGCTTTTTGAAGTATGGTACCAATAGAGGATAATGTCTGTTTAATCTTTGCTGCATTCACACAATCACCTTCCTAGAGCGTTTAGTGGATTATTTAGATCATCTTTATTCTATTTCGGCAGGATACGGCAATAATATTTGTCTAATTTTAAATTTTACAAAAATAAAATCTCCCCCATAAACAATTTGGGTTTAAGGGGGAGAGCTTAGCGTTAGTTAATCAGAAAGTATAAGTTATCACTATACTTCCTCTGATTAACCTTAAGAAACGCATCCGTCCTATAAGGACAGCGAAGCCGTTTCTTCTTGATCCGCTAAACTATTTTCCTGTTTTTTTACGCATCATATCCCATACATGGACAGGTTGATTCATTTTCATTTTAATCAATTGCAATGGATGTCTTGCAGCGTCAAGCGGCGCATCATTCTCATCCCAAATGGCCTCAACCGTTTGTTTGAAATGAGTCCCATTGGGACCAAAGAATTCTACATCCTGCCCTGGTTTAAAATGATTTCTTTGCTGAATTGTAGCCATGCCTGTAGCTTCATCATAAGCCGTAACGAGTCCTACAAAATCATAACCTACCGCCTTATCCTCCGGCTCATAGATATGCTCTGAAGTTCCGGGCACTTTATAGAAGAATCCAGTATTAAGCGGACGATTAGCTGCTTTATAAATTTCTTCAAGCCACTCACGCTTCATCTCATATTCCTCTGGATTGTCAAAGTACGCGTCAATGGCTTGACGATACGCATTCACAACTGTTGCCACGTAGTGAATACTCTTCATTCGGCCTTCGATCTTGAAAGAATCAACGCCTGATTCAATCATATCTGGAATATGCTCGATCATGTACATATCCTTAGAGCCCATGGAGAACGGATCATCATCCTCGTTAAACACAGGAATTCCTTGGACAAGCGGACCATCCGCCAAAGGTACATCCTTCGCGTACAAATCATATTTCCAGCGGCAAGACTGCGAGCAGCCCCCACGATTGGAGTCACGATCTGTAAAATGATTGGATAGCACGCAGCGTCCCGACCAAGCGGAGCACATCGCACCATGAATGAACGCTTCGATTTCAATATCGACATTCTTCTTGATATCATCAATCTCTTGCATGCTTGCCTCACGCGCTAATACGACGCGATCTACGCCATTCTCTTTCCAGAACTTGATCGCCAGCCAGTTCATCGTCGATTGCTGCGTACTAAGGTGAATTTCAAGCTTAGGCGCAACGCGTCTTGCAGTCTCAATAATCAGCGGATCCGCAACAATAATCGCCGCAATTCCAACCTCTTCAAGCTGCTTTAAATACTCTTCTAGTCCCTCTATATCTTCATTGTGCGCAAAAATATTTGTCGTTACGAATACTTGTGCACCGTAGGATTTAGCAAATTCAACACCCTCACGCATTTCTTCGATTGAAAAGTTATCTGCGTTAGAACGTAATCCATACTTTTGTCCACCAATGAACACAGCATCTGCGCCGTAATGGATCGCAAACTTTAATTTTTCCAAATTACCAGCGGGTGCAAGTAATTCTGGCTTTGCCAAACGAACTCTTGTCGCTCTAGCTCTAGCCTCTACAGCCGTTGTATTCATAAATTTCACCCCTTTATTGCCTTGTACGAATCAATAAACCTGTTCTTTATAGAAGAAACCAAACGTTAGCTCACGATCAGGATCTTGCAGCTCCTGGATCTCTTCTAACCATTCATCCTTAAACTTATAATTCGCCGGATCAGCCAGATAGCTGTCAATAGCTGCCCGATAATTACGTACCACTGTTTCATTATACTTAACTGATTTCAGTAATCCTTCGATCTTCAGACTATCAATGTTCCCATCCAATAGTTCAGGCAAATTCTCAATCATGCAAACATCGTCAGAACTCATGATCTGTGTGCCATTCTCGTCTTGATAGATTGGAAAGCGCTCATTAGGTCTTTCATGCTCAATTAGGAATAAGCCTCGGTCCATAGAAGCATTAACCGCACCTTGCTGAACGTTCCGATGACCCATGTAGCTATCCACCAAATCACGCTTGGAATGATAAATATTCGTAAGTCCATGAACTTGAACTTCAACCTCAAGCTCACTATTCTGTTTAAATTCTAAAACCTCATCCATATTCAGCTCACGTGCAAGCACCGCTCTGGATGCCCCTTTATCACCCCAATATGCTGCGGTAACATAGTTTGTTGTCGTCATCTCGGAATTCCAGTGCAGCTTGAGTCCTGGAGCAGCCTCTTTTGCTGCCATAATAACTGCGGGGTCACCAAAAATAACGGCATCCACCTGCAGATCATTCAGCTTCTTTAAGTAAGTGCTCAGACTTGCAATTTTATGATTCTCAATTACGGTATTGACGGAAACATAGATCTTTTTACCATGTTCGTGAGCCCATGGAATAATCTCAGCAAGATCTTCCGTTGTAATCGTGCCTGGCAAACGCAAGCCAAATGCTGGCTCTCCTACGACTACGGCATCGGCACCTGCACTTAACAGCACCTTAATCTCTTCTTTGGAACCTGCACTAACAAGAAGCTCAGGTCTTACCATAAATACTCACCTTCTTAATTCACTTATTTGCCTGTTTCTTACTCTCTTCAATATTCTTCTTGTGTCCTTCGAACGTTTCAGCAAACAAATGCTCTTTAGAACCGTCTTTCTTCGTTACATAGAATAAGTATTTCGTATCCTCTGGGAATAATGCAGCGCGGATCGACTCTATACTTGGAGAACCGATAGGTCCTGGCGGTATTCCAGGGATTTTATACGTATTATAAGGACTGTCGATCTGAAGATCTTTCTCGAATAAACGCTCTTTGGGCTTATCAAATAAATATTGTACCGTTGCATCAATTTGCAAAGGCATTTTTTGTTTGATTCGATTGTAGATAACGCCAGAGACAAGCGCTCTCTCCTTGTCCACTACGACTTCTCTTTCCACTAGCGAGGCGATCGTCATCATTTGGTGAAAGCTTACACCCAGTTTATCCAGTTGCTTATCCAAGCCCTCAATTGTAGCCAGCTTCTTATCGAGTTCTTGCAGCATGCGTTCAACAACCTGCTCTTCGGTCGTACCCTTCACGAATTCGTAGGTTTCCGGGAACAAATACCCTTCCAGATGATGTGTGATCGATGAATCTTGAGGAATCTGACGATATGCATCTGCTATATACTGACCTGTAGTTGACTCCGCAATCTTCAAAAATTGTTCTGCACTAAATTGACCTGTCTCGGCTAATTTATCAGCAATTTGTCTAACTGTATAGCCTTCGGGGATCGTCACACGGACCATCTCTTCTTTAACAGTCTGTCCTGCATTCAGCATCTCAATGATCTGGTCATTCGTTATGCCAGGATTCATGGCATATTCGCCTGCTTGAAACTTGGAGCCAATTCCTTTCCACTTCAAGTACCATACAAAAATCGTATTATTACGGATAATTCCATTCTGTTCAAGCTTTTGCGCAATGATCGCTGGACTTGATCCAGGCTCGATTTTGATTCGAACCTCCTGCTCAGAAGCTGTAGTTGGCTTTAATTCTCCAGTGACGTAGTACCACAATCCGCCAGCTGCAATTGCCGCTAACAGCAAGAGTGTTATGAAAGCGGTCAGAAGCTTTTTAACTATATTCCTAGGCTTATCGGGTTTATCCTCATTAAACTCGACATCATTTGACATAATCCACCTCCTTAATAACAGGAAAAAGAGCGGAGATTAGCTCCGCTCGGGTTTAACGATTACAGTTCATCCTTCATCGGAAAGGCTATCTCATCATACAGTTCCGACACGGTTTCCCATTCATCGTCGTCATCTATCGTCTCTAGTTCGTATCCATTGTCCGTATGTGCAATCCGAAACAGCTCAACTTCATCATCCTTTTGCATCTCATCCGATTGCAAAACGGCATATTTGCGGGCATTATATTCAAATTCCATCATAAGGCGGAATACAACAGATTCGTCCTGTTCATCCGTTAAAATGATATCATCACCATAAGTATTACGCAATACATCGATTGGAGTTACACTCATAATTGCCCGTCCTCTGATTCAGCTACTAGTGTATTGAATGTCTCTTCAACAATCTTCCACTCTTCTTCATCTTCGATCGGAAACAGCTTTAAGTCTTCTCCATTCTCGTCTTCTTCATAGCGAAAGGCGTAAACTTCGTCTGAATCGTCTTCATTGGCTTCGACAGGAACAACCATCATATACTTCTTTTCCGTGTCGTCCACTTCGAACGTGCAGATAACCTCAAATTCTTCTTCGTTGCCATCTTCATCAGGGATGTAAATAATTTCCGGTTCTTCTTCACGTTGGTTATGATCAGTCATACCCTTTCACCTCTTCTTATTAGAATCCATATAACCTTGCAAAATAAACCCAGCTGCCATTTTATCTACGACAGCTTTGCGTTTCTTACGAGACACATCAGCTTCGAGTAAAGCTCTCGTAGCTGAGACTGTAGTTAACCGTTCATCCCATAAATGAACAGGCAGCTTCAATTCATCTCGAAGATTGTCAGCAAAAGCTATACAGAGCTCGCCTCGCGTTCCAATGGATGCGTTCATATTCTTCGGCAAGCCAACAACGATTTCTTCTACCTCATACTGTTCAATAATGTCTTTCAAACGCTGCAGATCTTGCTCTGGCTTCGCCCTGCGAATTACCTCTAGTCCTTGCGCAGTCAGACCAAGAGGGTCACTGAGAGCAACTCCGATTGTTTTGTCACCATAGTCTAGCCCCATTATTCTTGGATACATCAAATACTGAGCCTACTTATGCTGAACTAGATACGAGCGAACCAGCTCTTCAATAAGCTCGTCACGCTCTCGCTTTCGGATGATGCTGCGCGCATTGTTGTGCCGCGGGATATAAGCAGGATCCCCTGAAAGTAAATAACCTACGATTTGGTTAATCGGATTATAGCCTTTCTCCTGGAGAGCATTATATACCGTCAGCAATACCTCTTGAGGTGAGATGTCGATTTCATCAGCTTTCATGTTGAACTTCATCGTTCTGTCCATCGAATTCACCGCAAACACCCCCCAATTTATCATAAACCTGTATTCTATATTCGCCCTCAGGCGCTAAATTCCTGTTACAAAAGCAAAATATAATTAGCCAATCATCTGACCTACGATCGTATGAACAGCACCGATGGCCTCTTCAAGCTTCGAAATGTCTTTACCGCCAGCCTGCGCCATATCAGGACGACCGCCGCCTGAACCTCCACAGATCGCAGCAACTTCTTTGATTAATTTGCCCGCATGACCACCTTTACTGATCACATCAGGTGTTACGGCTGCGACTAAATTCACTTTATCACCAGCGACTGCACCAAGTACGATTACCGCTGAACCAAGCTTAACTTTCACTTCATCGACAATATTGCGAAGTGAATCCATATCAGATGCATTCACAGAAGCAGCAAGAACGTTCACACCCTGCACTTGCTTCACATTGTCAGTAAGTGAACCCGCTTCAATACGACCCAGCTTGCCCCGTAAAGATTCATTCTCGCGCTGCAATTCTTTGACCTGAGCCAGAACGGAATCGATACGCTTAGGTACATCCGTAATGTTCGACTTCAACTGATCAGCCGCTTCTTTCAGCAGGTTCAGCTGAGAATCCAAGTATTCATAAGCACCGCGGCCTGTGAATGCTTCAATTCGTCTTACACCTGAACCAATACCTGATTCGGATGCAATTTTGAATAGACCGATTTGACCTGTACTGCTTACGTGACAGCCTCCGCATAGCTCCAAGCTATAATCGCCTACACGAACGACACGGACAATATCGCCATATTTCTCACCGAACAATGCCATAGCACCCATTGCTCTAGCTTCATCAATTGCCTTTAAGCTGATATCTACAGGAATATTCGCCCAGACCTGCTTATTCACACGCTGCTCGATGTCTTGCAGCTCAGCTTCGCTAATAGAGCCGAAATGGGAGAAGTCAAAACGCAAGCGATCAGGTGCTACTAACGAACCTGCTTGATTCACATGCTCGCCAAGCACTTCTTTTAGTGCCTTATGCAGCAAGTGAGTAGCTGTATGGTTCTTGATAATGTCCTCACGCTTTGCTTGATCCACAGTAGCAACAACTTGAGTACCCGTGTGCAATACACCTTGTTCTACGATAACGGTATGCACATGCTGACCATGAGGAGCCTTGCTCACTTCAACAACACGAAGCGTATAGTCCTCTCCCTGTATTGTACCATGATCACCTACTTGACCACCACTTTCTGCATAGAAAGGTGTAGTTGCTAGAATAACCTGGCAAGTTTCTCCGGTTCCGACTAGCTCTGTTAGCTCGTTCTCATGAATCACAGCAATAACAGTAGTAGATACTACCAAATCAGTATATCCAACAAACTCGCTTTTATCCGTAAATTCACCGAGAGCGCCGCCTTGTACTTTCATGGAACCAGCATCCTGGCGCGCGTTTCTAGCACGGTTGCGCTGCTCCTGCATCGCTTCATCAAAGCCAGCACGATCTACTGTCATTCCATGCTCAGCAGCAAAATCTTCAGTCAAATCAAATGGGAAGCCATAAGTGTCATACAGCTTGAACGCATCTTCACCCGTAATTTGTGTCAGTCCATTTGCGCGCTGCTTGTCTACCATTTCGCTTAGAATATGAAGTCCATCTGACAATGTCTCATGGAAACGTTCTTCCTCCATACGAATAACCTTCTCGATGAATGCACTCTTCTCCACAACACTTGTATAATAGGAGCCCATAATCTCGCCAACAGTTGCCGTTAGCTGATACATGAATGGTTTATCCATTCCAAGCACCTTACCATAGCGTACAGCACGACGAAGCAGACGACGGATGACATAGCCACGTCCTTCATTGGATGGAAGTACGCCATCAGCAACAGCGAATGCAATGGTGCGGATATGATCGGCAATTACTTTAAGCGCTACGTCATGCTCTTCATTCGTTTTATACGTTACATTCGCAATACGGCAAGTATGTTCAATGATCGGGATGAATAAATCAGTGTCGAAGTTGGAATCCACATCTTGTAGAATCGATGCAAATCGCTCCAGACCTGCCCCTGTATCAATGTTCTTATTCGGAAGCGGTGTGTAAGAACCGTCTTTATTATGATTGAATTGAGAGAATACATTGTTCCATACTTCTAGGAAGCGCTCATTCTCTCCACCTGGCCAGCATTCAGGGTCATTAAGATCCCCGTATTTCTCGCCACGATCATAGAAGATTTCCGTACAAGGTCCACATGGTCCTTCACCGATATCCCAAAAATTGTCATCCCCCAGCTTATAGATACGTTCAGCAGGAAGACCAATTTTCTTATTCCATAGTTCAAAAGCTTCTTCATCATCCTTATATACAGTAACGGAGATACGTTCTGGATCAAACCCAATCCATTTAGGATCCGTAAGAAATTCCCATGCCCAAGTAATCGCTTCTTCTTTAAAATAGTCACCGATGGAGAAGTTGCCCAGCATCTCGAAGAACGTATGGTGACGGCGAGTTTTACCTACATTCTCAATGTCATTTGTACGAATACATTTCTGAGAATTCGCGATACGCGGATTCTCTGGAACAACACGTCCGTCAAAATACGGCTTAAGCGGTGCCATACCTGCGTTAATCCACAGCAATGACGGATCATTATGCGGTACTAAGGATGCACTTGGCTCAATATGATGTCCCTTACTTTGGAAAAACTCTAACCACTTCGAACGAATTTCACTTGCTTTCATAATTGTATATACCCCCTATATTGATACATGAAGAAACGGTTTCACCGTCCTTAGAGACGGTGCGTTTCTTAAGGTATTACTTAGAATTTATGACACAATTAATATAAATTCTATAATACTCAAAAAAACAAAAAACGCCCCTAAAAAAGGGACGAATATGATTCGCGGTACCACCCTAGTTATTGTAATGAAACGATCAAGTCATCATTGACGATTGCCCATTACAATCTCTTCGCACGGACTATAACGGTTCCAACCGACGGATTTTGGGATCCGTACTCCGAAACAAGCATTCAGCCATCCTTCAACGTGAAGATGTCACAGCAACCTACTCATCTTCTCTCTGGACGTGGTCTATGGCTTACTATAGTTTCATCAACGCTTTATCAATGAAATTATAGTATTGCGTCAATCAAGTGTCAATATCTGTACCTTATGGCATTTAGATTCGATTCGTTTTGCGATAAATATAATACTTAAAGACATGCTGGATAATCACCTTCATCGCTGCAAAAAACGGTACAGCAAGAATTAGCCCGACCACTCCACCGACCTCGCCACCAACTAACAAGGCGAAAATAATAATAAGTGGATGCATATTGAGGGTTCTTCCTACTACCTGTGGAGATACAATGTTGCTTTCCATGATCTGAACAATCGTATTGATCAGAATGACGAGCAGCACCATTTTCCAGGAAACCGTTGAAGCCATAATAACAGCTGGTGCAGCACCCAAGAATGGCCCTAGGTACGGAACAATATCAAAAATCGCCACGATTCCAGCTAATAATAACGGATACGGCATCCCGATGATCCAATAACCGATATAGGCAAGAATGCCAACGATTAAGCCAACGAGAAATTGTCCACGAATGTAGCTACCTAGTGCATTGTCGATATCAATTAATAAAGAGGCCACTTCTTTCCGACGCTTCTTTGGAACGATAGCAAGCGCCGTTTTCTCAATCAACTGGAAATCCTTGAGGATATAGAAAGCAAGAAACGGCACGATAAATGCAGTAAATAGCAAATTGATCGTTCCGCCGATTCCATTGATAAATTTGGATATCATCACTGAAATATTTTGTTCCCACATCCGCATCGAAGCATAGATGCCTTCTCGAACAGATCCCGGCATCAGCTTGCTCTGATTTAGCCCGTCAAACATGGATTGTCCATGCATCATGATGTCTGGCATATGATCATTCAGCTCATTAAGCTGCATCACTAGCACAGGGATAATATTCATCAGAATCACAGTCAAAGTGGTGAAAAAGACAGCATAAATCAGTAAAATCGCAATCGTACGCGGAACCTTGCGTTCATTCAACAAATTAACGATGGGATTCAGTACGTATGAAACAATCATTGCGACAAAAAACGGCGCAAGCACAGCTTTTATAAAATCATAAGTCCCGACTAGTAGAGGACGTATTTGAATCAGCATGTACAGGACAAGCAGACTTAGCAAGACGAATATTAAGATCGCAAACCAACGATTTTTCCATAATCGCTCCACCCTTGATCCTCCACTCCTATAGCTAGTACTTGCAATAGAAGTATATGTACAACCTTGCCAAAATAACCTAATAAGCACAAAAAAATACGCTAAATCCTTATCGCATACATACATTCAGTCGTACGTCCTGCGGAAAGAATTCAGCGTATGATTAGCAGAAGCAGACTAAGCCATATACGCGTATATATTAGTTAGCAGCATGCAAGTGCTCTTGGTGAATTTCCTCTTCAAAAAAGAGATCATCTAATGAACTCAGTGTGCCGTCTTCTTCCACTTGATAGACGGACATTTTCTCACCATTCACCGTTAATTCGATAAAACAGCCCCAGCAATAAAACTGATGTGAGCCGATTTTGCCAATATCTTTGGAATTGCAGTTTGGACAACGCATCATCCTACTTCACCCTATTCTTCTTTGGATACGAAGAATTCAGTCACTTCTTCTTCACAGCGTGCCGGAACGATGATCGCTTCTTCGCCACGTGTAACTGAATCGGGCAGAGCTAACCATTTACGGCCTTCCGTTAAATCAGATATGAAACCTTCGGAAATTTCAAAGCCTTTTATTTTATTACCCATTTGTTTGCTAAAATAAACATCTTCTAATATACCAAGTTGATTTCCTGTCACCGTAATAATCGGCAACCCCTTGATTTTGTGCTGACCTTCAAGCAAGGTCGTCTGTGTTGAATCCTCATTCCATTTATGTATGAAACTGCGGTTCTCAATCGTAATCGCATCTTCTCCACATGCTACAAAATCATTACTTGAAATGGTCTGGCATTGACTAAACCAGCCCTTGGGGCTAAGAATAACGCCAGATAGCTGCCAATCCTGGTCAATTAGAAGATCGAATACTTTACCTAATCTCTTACCATTCTGCAAACAAATGATCGGAAGTCCGATAATATGTCTTGCTTTCAGCAAATGAATCTAACCTCCACTAAGTTTCAACTTTGTGGAAACGATAGCACCCATTACATTATTTACGTATTCGTTTAACAATGGTTGCAACTTTTTGTGCTGCCGTTTCGATATCATTTGTATCGTTCCCCATTCCGAAGCTAAAACGAATCGCTGAATGTAATACATTATCTGGTAAATTCATCGCTTGCAGTACATGCGATACCTCAAGTGATCCTGATGTACAAGCTGAGCCACTGGCAGCAGCAATACCTTCAAGATCCAGATTCATCAGAAGTGTCTCTGTATCCACGCCTATAAAACTGATATTCAAAATATGCGGAACTCTTTGCTCGGGATGCCCATTAATGACGAATTCATCAGAACCAAGGTGTTTGGTTAATGCTTCTATCATTGTGTGGCGCAAGCCTTCCGCTTTAATGGACCAGTTCTCTAGCGCTTCTTCACTTGTTGTTAGCTCCACAGCCTTGGCAAATGCCATAATGCCTGCGACATTCTCGGTTCCTCCGCGACGCTTCCTCTCCTGCGAACCACCATGAATGTAATTGAAGAAAGGAATATGCTTCGACACATACAACAGTCCTGTTCCCTTCGGACCATAAATTTTATGTGAAGACATACTCATTATATCGACAGGTAGTAGAGATAAATCAATCGGCAGCTTGCCTAGTGCTTGTACAGCATCTACATGAAACACAATTCCGTGTTCATGCGCTAGTTGACCAATTTGCTCAATAGGCTGCAATGTACCGACTTCATTATTGACGTACATAATGGAAATCAAAACTGTATCTGGACGAATCGCTGCTGCAACATCTTGTACATTCACAAGTCCAGTCGAATCAACTTCCAAATAAGTCACATCAAACCCTAACTTTTCCAGTTCATGTGATGGATGAAGAACCGCATGATGCTCCGCACGGGTCGTGATCATGTGTTTCTTCTCGCCTGTATAAGCAGTCATTGTGCTGAATAAGGCCGTATTATTGCTTTCAGTTCCACCACTTGTAAAGATAAGCTCTGCTGGGTTGCAATGGATGCGACTCGCGATCAAATCACGTGCCCGATTAAGTGCGGTACGTGTTTCTCGCCCGTACGTATGCATGGAAGAGGGATTGCCATATGCCTCCTTCAAATAAGGAATCATGGCTTCTAGTACTTCTGGATGTATTGGTGTTGTAGCGGCATGATCTAAGTAAATGCCCTTCATAGTTGTCACCTGACTTAAATATAAAACATATAGTTATCGTGTTTGCCTGAATCCTTGAAAGAAACCAGATCTGCAAGTGTTGTGGAATCTAGCACCTCTGCTATCGCATCACGAATGCGCATCCATAGATCTCGCTTAGCTGGATCATCTTCTTCTGTAAAATCTACTGGTGAGATTGGCCCCTCAAGCACCCGAATGATTTCGCCTGCTGTAATTTCTTCAGGATTTTTTGAAAGTATATATCCACCATACGCCCCGCGAACGCTCTTAATCATTAGGGCATTGCGCAGCGGCGCAACAAGCTGCTCTAAATAATGCTCGGATAATTGATGTTTCTCAGCTATGCTCTTAAGAGATGTTGGGCCATCGCCTACGCGAGTTGCAAGCTCCATCATGATCGTTAAGCCATAGCGACCTTTGGTCGAGATTTTCAAATGGAAAGCACCTCATTACAATAATTGAACTAGGATCCGATTGCTCACCTATTTATTAGGTTTGCCTGATTCATAAGCATATAATCACTCTATACGCCCAGTGTATCAAACTTTATATTACCATACATATAACGTTTCTGTCACAACAAAAGTTACATCACATGCACAGATTATTTTATTTTATTCAAAATGACGTTATAATAGGAAGAATGCTCGTAAGCACCAACAATTCAACTAATATATAAGAAGCATGAATCAATTTCATAATTGATTCGCATATATATTCTTACTTCAAGTGAAAGAGAGGAATCATTAGTATGAGTCAATTACCTCGTGTTGTACTCGGAATGTCTGGAGGCGTAGATTCTTCAGTAGCTGCTCTCATGCTGAAAGAGCAAGGTTATGAGGTTATCGGCGTATTTATGAAAAATTGGGATGATACAGATGAATTTGGTCATTGTACAGCGGAAGATGATGCAGAAGATGTACGCCGAGTATGTGATCAAGTAGGAATCCCTTTCTATACAGTGAATTTTGAAAAACAATATATGGATAAAGTGTTTGCCTACTTCTTGGACGAATATCGCAACGGACGCACACCTAACCCTGACGTCATGTGCAACCGTGAAATTAAATTCGGTGAATTCTTGAATAAGGCGCTTGATCTTGGTGCTGAATATATTGCTACAGGTCATTATGCACAAGTAGAAAATCGTGACGGTGAGTTTGTTCTATTAAGAGGAAACGATCCTGGCAAGGATCAAACTTATTTCTTGCATGCGCTGAATCAGTATCAATTATCCAAGGCGATGTTCCCGATCGGTCATATGCCAAAGCCGAAGGTACGGGAAATTGCTGCAGGAGCAAGCCTTGCTACCGCCAAGAAGAAAGATTCCACTGGAGTATGCTTTATCGGAGAGCGCGATTTTAAAGAATTCCTCAGCAACTACCTCCCTGCTCAACCTGGTGATATGTGCACAGTTGATGGCGAAGTTAAGGGTCGCCATGATGGCTTGATGTATTACACACTTGGACAGCGTCAAGGTCTAGGAATTGGGGGCGCTGGTACAGGTGAGCCTTGGTTCGTCGCAGATAAGGACCTGGAGCGCAATGTTCTCATCGTCGTTCAAGGGGACAAGCATCCTAGACTATACAGCAAA
The DNA here is from genome assembly GCF_004344915.1 of Paenibacillus albiflavus. Lineage (GTDB taxonomy): Bacteria > Bacillota > Bacilli > Paenibacillales > NBRC-103111 > Paenibacillus_AM > Paenibacillus_AM albiflavus. The sequence continues at coordinate 250,153 of NZ_SKFG01000010.1, forward strand.
GGCTTAACTGCTGTGAATGTCAACTGGATCTCTCCAACTAAGCCTGTAGGCGAATACCACTGCACAGCGAAGTTCCGCTATCGCCAAGCCGATCAAGGCGTTACGATGAAATTCATCGATGACAATACCTGCAAAGTCGTATTCGATGAGCCGCAGAAGGCGATCACGCCTGGACAATCTGTCGTATTTTATGACGGCGAGATTTGCTTGGGTGGCGGAATTATTGATAAGGTGCATAAATAGAAGCGTAGATCACTACCGCTCTTGAGATGTACGAATATCAGGACATACAGGGGATAAAATGCGAAGGAACCACCGAAGGATGAAAAATCCAGTACGGTGGTTCTTTTTTTCTCTTGTCTCCTATGCCATCATTATAGATGGGGGGCGATGAAGGATGTTCCAGAATTTCAAGTTCGTAGGTGACCGTCCGGTCGCGATACAAGTGAAAGAATACGTCAAACGTTTAATTATAAAAGGGGCGCTTCAGGCGGATCAGAAGCTGCCCTCCACACGAGAAATGAGCGGTCTGCTAAAGGTGAGCCGCAATACAGTCATTGCAGCCTATGAAGGCTTGGAGGATGACGGATTTACGTATGCGATTCCCGGCAAAGGCAGCTATGTGGCCGCTATGGCAGGCCATTTGGCTACTTATAACGGGGGAGCTGACGGCTCTGCCGCCTGGCAGATCGACTGGAAGGCAAGAATGAACGAGTATGCTGTATCGGCTGTAGAGCTGGACATGATGAAGCAGGGCATTCGTGCCAAGAAAGGAACCATCTCGTTCACAAGCATCGCTCCGGATGAGCAGCTGTTTGATCTGGGGAATGTAAGGCGAGCCTTCATGGATCGGATGGCAATCGAAGGGCAGGTGCTGCTCAACTACGGCTATGCAAAGGGCTACAAGCCGCTGATCGATTACCTGATACGTTATATGGAGAATAAGGGCGTCGATACAAGCGGCAAGGATATGCTGATTACAAGCGGGTTTACAGAAGGCTTTGATATTGTGCTGTCGACACTTCGCCCTGCTGGGCGCCGCGGAGCGGCAATTTGCGAAAATCCGACCCATCATACAGCGATCAAAAATTTGAAACTGCATGGATTTGAGATTACCGGCATTCCGATGGAGCGTGACGGTATTGATGTGGAGCAGCTTGAGGCGGTATTGCAGAAGCAGACAAACAGCTTCGATTTGGCCTATTTGACTCCTTCCTATCACAATCCGACTGGCATCGTCATGTCACCGGCAAAACGCAGCGCTGTTATAAAATTAATGATGCGCTATCAGGTTCCGGTAATCGAGGATGGATTTAATGAGGAACTGCGCTACTCGGGAGCACATGTTGCACCCTTAATAGCGACAGCAGCACGTGGGAACGGAGTAATCTATATTGGCAGCTTCTCTAAGGTGCTGTTCCCTGGCTTACGAGTAGGCTGGGTGCTTGGAGACCGAGAGCTGATCGACACTCTGGAAAGCATTAAGCGTGCACGCACCATTCATACATCAACTATTGATCAATCAATTTTATATCAATATTTGCTCAATGGAAATTTCGATAAATATGTAAAAAAAGCACGTATGGAATATAAGCGCAAATATGAACTGACGAAGGCATGCTGTGAAGCACATCTCCCTGAGGCGCAGCTGTCTGGCGATGGGGGCTTGCACTTGTTTCTTACCTTCCCGTCATGGGTAAATACACGCCAGCTGCTAGAAGCTTGCACAGAACAGGGAGTTATTTTTACACCGGGAGACAAGTTTTTTATTCAAGAAGGCCAAGGGATGAATACATTGCGGCTTGGTTTTTCACGAGTAACAGATGAAAATATCGAGCGGGGAATTCAGATAATCGGCGAGCAGGCGCGTAGCTTTCTTAATTCATAAGAAAAATGAGGTGTCATGATGAAGATTGGCGTTATTATGGGTGGTATTTCCTCTGAGCGTGAGGTTTCTCTGCAGACAGGTCAAGAGATGATCAGTCATTTGGATCGCAGTCGCTATGAGGTGGTTCCAATTGTGATCGATCAGCGAGCTGATTTAATCGCACAAGTTCAGCAAGCAGACATCGATCTCGCCATATTGGCGCTGCATGGTCAATATGGCGAAGACGGTACGGTGCAGGGAACGCTAGAGACACTGGGCATTCCATATACAGGCAGCGGTGTCCTGGCAAGCAGCCTATGCATGAATAAGCAGCTGTCCAAAATGCTGCTGAAGGCAGTGGGCGTGCATACGCCTACAGGCTTTTGCTGGCAGGGAATGGACGATTATGATCCGCAGGAGGTTGAACAGCTGGGTTACCCGGTTATTGTGAAGCCGAATGCGGGAGGTTCCAGCATCGGCATCCAGCTTGTGCATAATGAGAAGGAGCTGCTGCCGGCTGTTCAGGAGGCATGCAATTTGGATCAGACGATCTTGATTGAGCCTTATATTAAAGGGACGGAGCTTACCTGCCCGATTGTGGATGGCGAGGTATTACCGATTATCGGCATTCGCTCCGCGCATTCGGAGTGGTTCGATTACAAAGCGAAATATGAAGCCGACGGCGCTGAGGAGAAGGTGATTCAGCTTCCTCCCATTACCCAGCAGCGTGTGCGCGAGACCGCGCTTGCTAGTTACCGGCTGCTGCAGTGCAAGGTCTATGCAAGGGTCGATATGATTTTGTGTCAAGATATACCTTACGTGCTGGAAGTAAACACCTTACCTGGAATGACCGCAGGCAGCCTGCTTCCGAAGAGCGCAGCTGCAGCAGGTATGACCTTTACACAACTGCTGGACCGTATTATTGCTAGCTCGCTCCATGAGCGGAAACAGGAATGGGAGATGGTGCAATATGTTTAGTGGAGAGTGTACAGGGCGGTTTTTATCCTCGCGTGTACGAGATATTCGACCATCGGGAATTCGCGCTTTTTTTGATCTGAATGCAACAGGCGGAGATACAATCGCCCTTGGAGTCGGAGAGCCAGATTTCGTTACACCGGAAAAGGTACGCGAAGCTTGCATTCAGGCATTGCGTGAAGGGGAGACGAAATACACCTCAAATGCCGGCTTAATAGAGCTTCGGGAGGAGCTTTCAACATATTTGGCTAGCAGTTTCGCGCTCTCCTACGACCCTGAGCATGAAATCATCGTGACGGTGGGAAGCAGTGAAGCCGTCGACCTGGCGCTGCGGACAGTGATCAATCCAGGTGATGAGGTGCTGATTCCGGCGCCAAGCTATATTGCCTATGAACCGATTACCCATCTGCATGGCGGTAAAATCGTGGAGGTGGCGGCTGCGGCAGAGGAGCAGTTCAAGCTGACCCCGCAAGCACTGCAAGCGGCGATTACGCCTCATTCCAAGGCTTTGATGATCAATTATCCGAGTAATCCAACAGGAGCAGTAATGACAGAGCAGGATTGGTTGCCGATTGTAGAGGTCATTATTAAACATAATTTGGTTGTCATTTCGGATGAAGTTTATGCCGAGCTGACTTATGGGAGAAAGCATGTCAGTATCGCCTCCTTGCCGGGCATGAAGGAGCGTACGATTGTCATTAGCGGCTTTTCCAAAGCGTTCGCGATGACAGGCTGGCGGGTAGGCTATGCTTGCGGCCCGCGCGAGTTGATAGCCTGCATGTTGAAAATCCACCAGTACACGGCCATGTGCGCCCCTACCATTGCACAGATCGCTGCGCTCGAATCATTGCGTCATGGCTTGGCTGCCAAGGATGAGATGATGGCGAGCTACAATGAACGCCGCAAGTTGTTTGTAGCCGGCTTGAATGCAATCGGGCTGGCCTGCCACGAGCCTGAGGGGGCTTTCTATGCCTTCCCTTCAATTGCTTCTACTGGCATGTCATCTGAGCAGTTCGCTCTTCGGCTACTGGAGGAAGCGAAGGTGGCGGTCGTGCCGGGACATGTATTCGGATCGGGCGGCGAAGGTTTTATTCGCTGCTCATATGCAACCTCGCTCGTCGATTTGGAGAAGGTGCTGGAGCGGATGGCTAGGTTTATGCAGGTGATGCAACCGGTTTGATAAAACTATCACATTCACTGAAAAAATAAACTACCTAAAGTCCGGTGATTATCACGAATCAATTTCATAACTCATTAAAACGATAATATTGAAACTATATATAGACAAATTAAAGCGTTTTGATCTATATATAGCCTTGATTGAAGCAGCTAAAGGTATTATGAAATTAATTCATTACTGCACGATGTTGCCATCACAGGACAATGTACCGCGCAAATACAATGCTAATTGTTGATAAAGTTACCAAGCGAAATTACCATATCCGTTTATTTGCGCTGCGCCCTGCGCTTGCGCTGATTAATTGCGATCTTCTCTTCCATCCCTTGATCGGAAGCTTGATAGATAATTTCATCTTTGATCTTCGTCGGCAAATATTGCTGATCCACATAGTGATTGGGATAATCATGCGGATATAAATATCCTACATGACCTAGCTCTTTGGCACCTGCATAATGCGCATCGCAAAGATGCAGCGGCACCTCTACTGTGCCAACTTGATTCATAAGATCCATCGAGCGCATGATGGACATTGCAACAGCATTCGACTTCGGACTCGACACCGCAAACAATATTGCCTGGGAAATGATATATTTCGACTCAGGCCAGCCAATACGGTGGTATGCGTCCATTGCCGCCACTGCCTGCGGCATGGCCTGTGGGTTCGCAAGCCCGATGTCTTCGGAGCAGGCGACCGTTAGCCTGCGAATGAACACCATCGGGTCCATGCCCAGTTTCTCTACCGCGTAGAGAAACCAGAACAGCGCGGCATCCGAGGAGCCGCGGATGCTCTTGTGGAAAGCGGACAAGACGTCATACTGCGTCGACTCGTCCGCTTTCGCAACCCTCCGGCGGATCGATTCTTCCGCCGCCTCAAGATCGATGTGGACCGTACCGTCCACATCGGGCAAGGTCGCACGCGCGGCAAGCTCCAGCGCGTGAAGCGCGCGGCGAATGTCCCCATTCGCCATGCGCGCAATATGCTCCAGCGCGTCGTCGTCCGCGCTGAGGTTCATGCCGCCGAGTCCACGATCTCGGTCGGCGAGCGCCCTACGCAGCGCGATCATCGCGTGCGCAGGCGTCAATAGCTCGAGCTGAAACAGCGTCGAGCGTGAAAGCAAAGCCCCGTTCACATAGTGGAACGGGTTCTCCGTTGTCGCGCCGATGAAGATGATAATGCCTGCTTCTACTGCAGGCAGCAGCGCATCTTGGCGCGATGAATTGAATCGATGCACCTCATCTAGAAACAGAATCGTTTTTTTGCCATACATCGATTTCGTCATTTTGGCGCGATCAATGACTTCACGAACATCCTTGACCGTTGCATCCACTGCATTAAGCTTAACAAACTCGCCTTGCGTATATTTGGAAATAATATGGGCTAAAGTCGTCTTCCCTGTACCTGGCGGTCCATAAAGCAGAATAGAACTTATCTGATCCGCCTCAATCACCCTTCTCAACAGCTTGCCTGGCCCCACAATATGTTCTTGACCGATAAACTCATCTAAACTAATAGGACGCATGCGATCGGCTAATAATTCAGAACCCCGATTATTAGACGCTTCTGCATATGTAAATAAATCCATCATCAACCCGCCTCATTCATCTAATCCTTCTATTATAGCGTAACGAACAGGCGATTGTCATGGCAGAGCTTACTCATCGATCTCCCCTTTTGCGATAGCTGCCCACACAAAAATCAGGATCAACGCTGCAAGCACACATAGTTCAGGCGCGATCATTAACGTGAAAAAATTATTTTCCATAGCTACCTTTTCCCCCCTTCTTATTCTTCGTTCCTCGAACATAAGCCGCATCAAATAGGAACAATCGAAGCAGCAATACGATGGATGGGATCAGCACGAACAGGCCGGCAATAAATGCTGCGACGAGCGCAATGGCCATCGTTTCATTCGTAAAATGCTCACGAATCGTAATATAGGGATACAAAATGTATGGCAAATGCGCTCGTCCATATCCGAAGAAAGCAAAACCGAATTGAAGCATCACCATGATGAAGGATAGGCCTAAATTTCGACCTTTCCAAACGAAAAACACGGCAATAGCAAAACAAATGAACGAGGCGATGAACATCCATGACAGACTTAGCATGTTATTGAAATGTTCCTTATTGTGCTGCGATATGGCATAAAAAGCAAACAAGCTTGCAAGTATGGTCGGCAAACTCCAGAATAGCGCATAACCACGCAAAATCATGTAGGCTGGCTTATCCTTTGCTTTGTGGGCATAGTAAGTCAGAAACATCGCAGAGATATACAATACACTCACCAGCGCTAGCAGAATGACTGACCACGTATATAAACTGCTGAAGAGCTCACTCCACAGAAGTACAATTTTACCTTCAATTACCTGTATGATCCCACCCTCCGAAATCACAAGCACAGTCGATAATGCTGCAGGAATCAGCAAGCCCGTTGCACCATAGAGGAACATATACCAAACATTTTGCTTGGACCCATAATTGCTAAAAGCATAGTAAGCACCACGAATACTAAGCAGAATAAGCGCCAAGCTGCCTGGGACGAGTAAAGCTGTACCATAATACATCGCCGTATCCGGGAAAAATCCGACCATCCCAATATAGAAAAAAACGAGAAACACATTCGTAACTTCCCACACAGGTGATAAATACCGCTCAATAATGGCGTAGGTAATATGTTTTTTGCCTGTCGCCACTGAATAGAACCCGAAGAATCCAGCCCCAAAATCAATCGAAGCTACAATAATATATCCCCACAGAAAAATCCAAAGTACCGAAATACCAAGAATATCAATATTCATTTGCGTTTGCCTCCCTCAATTCCTAGCGACAATAATTCATCTGCAACATGTGCGTTTCTGAAAAGCTTGGCTAGCACTTTAATGCACGAAATCGCCAGTACGAGGTACAGCAGACAGAAGAGCAGCAGCATAATATGCACATTATTAGCCGTTGTTGCGCCATCTTCTACCTTCATATAGCCAACTAGAATCCATGGCAATCTGCCTACCTCCGCATAAATCCAGCCCAGCTCAATCGCAATAACCGATAAGGGTCCGCAGCATACGATCGCGATTAGCAGCCAGCGCGGAAGAGGCTTCTTTCTTTTGGCACGTGAAAACCACAGGTAGACGACCCCGATTGCAATCGTTAACGTACCAATGAGCACCATTCCATCAAAGTAGTAATGAATTCTTAGAGGTGGCTGCAATTCTGGAGGCGTTTCATTTAAGCCATGAACGACCGTATTCGGACTTCCTCCTGCAAGAATGCTTAAGGCATAAGGGATTTTTAGCGCATATTTGATTTCATTATCCTCCGTCAGAAAGCCACCCATAATCAGTTCAGCCTTGTCCTTCGTCTCAAAATGCCATTCGGCTGCAGCTAATTTCACCGGCTGATAAGCAGCAAGGAACTTACCAGAGAAATCCCCAATAAGTGCATTCGTAATGCCAAAAATAATGCCAGCCACTAGCGTCAACTTAAGCGCTTTGCGTGCATATACCTTATCACTTCTACCTTTGATCAGACTAAATGCGGCAATCGCAGCAAGCACGAAGGCACACGTCATATAGGCAGAGGACAGAACATGACTGACTTTGGTCGCTGTAGCAGGATTAAACATCGCCTTGATCGGCTCCACGTTACGAATGACACCATTTTCCAAGGTAAACCCTTGCGGCGTATTCATAAATGCATTTACGCAAGTAATAAAGAACGCTGAGGCAGATGCAGCTAAAGCAATCGGAATAATGAGCATAAAATGTACAAACGGGTTCTTGAATCGATCCCATGTATACAAGTAGATGCCAAGGAAAATTGCTTCCACAAAGAAGGCGAACGTCTCCATAAAAAGCGGCAGACCAATCGCCTGCCCCGCAACTTGCATAAAGCTCGGCCATAATAACGAAAGCTGCAGACCAATGGAAGTCCCTGTAACGACTCCAATCGCAACCGTGATTACAAAGCCACGGGTCCACCTTCTGGCAAGCAGAATGTAATAGGGATCATTTCGCTTAATCCCTCTCCATTCCGCCAATGCAATCATAACGGGAACTCCCACCCCAATCGTGGCAAAAATAATATGAAATCCAAGCGTGATTTCAGTTAATAGTCGACTATACGAAACCGCATCATACATTGCTGTCATCCACTCCATTACGAGAACATTTTGCGAGCTAGTGCAAGCAGCAGGATTCCTGCTACGACCACACAAACGATCATTAAATTGCGTTCATGCTTCTGATAACTCTTCATTTCATCACCTTCTCTTATACTGTTTCCAAAAATTAACTCGCTAATTCTTTACACAAAAAATCCGACCCACCTAAAGGTGAATCGGATTCTTTAAATGATTCTTATCTTATTGTTCAAGCTTCTTTAGCATATCTCTTACGACCGAACTTACCATGATGAGCCCAACTGCAGGCGGTACAAAAGCATTGGAAGCTGGTGGTTGCTTTGCTTTGCGAATTTCAGGCGCGTTCTCAGGTACAATTTTCTTCGTCACGTCTTCTCTAGGCTTTATCGGCTCTTCTGTCGAGAATACCACTTTAACGCCCTTCTTGATTCCTTCCTTGCGCAGCTTGGTCCGAATCACACGTGCGAGCGGATCAACCGTTGTTTTGGAAATATCCGCAATTTGGAACCTTGTAGGGTCTAATTTATTAGCAGCACCCATGGAAGAAATGATCGGAATTTTGCGAGCTAAGCATTGTTTGATTAAGTGAATTTTATAAGAAATCGTATCCGATGCATCCAGAACAAAATCAAGCGGATACTTGAACAATTCCTCATATGTTTCCTCTGTATAGAACATACGAAGGGCAATTACTTCGCATTCTGGATTAATCAGCTTGATTCGATCACGCATCAGATCAACTTTTGGCTGACCTACTGTCGTTGTTAAGGCATGAATCTGGCGGTTAATGTTCGTGATATCCACGACATCCTTATCGATCAAAATCAATCTGCCGACACCTGTTCTTGCCAGTGCTTCAGCTGCAATCGAGCCAACGCCTCCAATACCAAGAACAGCAATCGTGCTGTTCTTCATTAGCTCCAAGCCTTCAGGTCCAATCGAAAGCTCTGTTCTAGAGAATTGATGGAGCATACCGCACCTCACTTTCTTCCTTTTTTTATTCTAAATAAAAGGCCCCGAAGGGCCTTATTCAATCGCTAAGATTAATTTTTACTAGCTGCTGGCATTTTACGTGCAATACGAATCGATAGTTGTTCCAATTGGTTATCGTCCACAGGTCCAGGCGCATTTGTCATCAGACAAGTTGCGCTTGCTGTTTTCGGGAATGCAATCGTTTCGCGGATATTATTCGTACCTGCAAGCAGCATAACCAATCTGTCAAAGCCAAATGCCATACCACCGTGTGGAGGTGTACCGTACTCGAATGCTTCGAGGAAGTAGCCAAACTTCTCATTCGCTTCTTCGAGTGAGAAGCCGAGTGCAGTAAACATTTTCTCCTGAACTTCACGATTGTAGATCCGCATCGAGCCGCCGCCAACTTCATAACCGTTAAGCACCAAGTCATATGCTTGTGCCAGGATTTGACCAGGATCTGTATCAAAGTAAGCAACATGCTCTTCCTTCGGACGTGTGAACGGATGGTGTTCAGCTACATAGCGTTTGGCATCTTCATCGTATGACAGCAGTGGGAAATCAACTACCCAGGCAAATTTGTAAACGGAATCGTCGATTAGTCCTAGCTGACGGCCAATTTTGAGGCGCAGGTTACCAAGCACATCTGCAACAACCTTTTTATTATCAGCTGAGAATAGAAGCAAATCACCATCTTCCACTTGAAGACGTTCTTTGATCGCATTCAGCTCGGACTCGCTCAAGAATTTGACGATTGGTCCTTTCATTTCGCCGTCTTTCACTTGAATCCAGGCAAGGCCTTTCGCGCCATAACGCATTGCAAATGGTGTCAAATCGTCAATTTCCTTACGACTCCATAGACCACAGCCTTTGGCGTTCAAAGCTTTAACTTGTCCGCCATTCTGGATTGTGCTAGCAAATACTTTAGCTTCTGTATTAGCAAGCAAATCGGATAAATCGACCAGCTCTAAGCCAAAACGCAGATCCGGTTTATCTGAACCATACTTGCCCATAGCTTCTGCATAAGGCAGGCGTTGGAACGGACGAGGAATGTCGATTCCCTTCGTTTCTTTCATCAGGCGAACCACAAGCTCTTCCATCATTTCAAGCAGTTGATCCTGTGTCAGGAAGCTAGTCTCGATATCCACCTGTGTAAACTCAGGTTGACGATCTGCACGCAGGTCTTCATCTCGGAAGCAGCGTGCGATTTGGTAGTATCTTTCAAGTCCTGCCACCATCAATAGCTGCTTGAATTGCTGCGGCGATTGTGGCAGTGCATAAAATTCACCTGGATGTACACGGCTTGGGACAAGATAGTCACGCGCACCTTCCGGAGTTGAGTTCGCGAGAATCGGAGTTTCTACATCGATGAAACCATTTTCGTCAAGGAAATCACGGAAAATCTTCGCTGTTTTGGAACGTAGCATTAACGTTTTTTGCATTTCTGGACGACGAAGATCTAAATAGCGATATTTAAGACGAAGCATTTCATCAACTTCGATGCCATCTTCGATAAAAAACGGAGGGTTCTTGGCAGCGTTCAAAATTTCGATTTCCGTAATTTGAACCTCTACTTCACCTGTTTCCATATTCGTATTAACGGTTTCTGGATCACGTGCCACAACTGTACCTTTAACAGCCAGCACATATTCGTTACGAGAACGATCGCCAATCTTAAGCGCATCCCCTGAAAACGCTGGGTTAAATACGATTTGTACTAAACCGCTGCGATCACGAAGATCAATGAATAGTACGCCCCCAAGGTCTCTTCTTCTTTGTACCCAACCATTCAATACAACGGTCTGTCCGATTGTTTCTTTGCTAATTTCTCCACATTGATGTGTTTTCAGCATCATGTCTAATTCCCCCCACTATTTAGTCTTTAATATCCAATCTGCAAGCTCTGTTAATGCAACTGCTTGTTGATCTCCTGTAGCCATCGCTTTGACGGTGATTTCACCGCGAGCAAGCTCGTCATCTCCTAGAATTGCAACGTAAGTTGCATTCGTACGGTCAGCTGACTTCATTTGGGCTTTCATTTTACGACCTTGGTAATCCTTCTCAGCCATAACGCCCTTAACTCTTAGTTCATGAACTAATCGAGTGATTTCCTTTTCTGCTGCTTCTCCAAGACCGATCAGATAAACATCAAGCGGCTTAGGTGCAGGAATATCAACACCTTGTGCTTCCAGAACGATCAGAATCCGTTCCAACCCAAGACCAAGTCCAACACCAGATTGATCCGGTCCCCCAAATTGGCTAACAAGTCCGTTATAGCGACCACCACCGCCAATCGTATCAATTGCGCCAATGCCAGCGGCTTTATACTCAAACGCAGTATGCGTGTAATAGTCTAAACCACGAACGAGACGTGGATTGATGCGATAAGGAATCTTCATCGCTTCCAAGTATCCAAGCACAGCGTCAAAATGCGTACGACATTCTTCATCCAAATCTTCTAGCAGTTCAGGAGCACCCTCGCAGAATTTTTGATCCACTTTGCAATCGAGCAAACGCATCGGATTACGATCAAAACGAGTCTGACAATCCTTGCAAAGCTGATCTTTCACTGGAGCAAAGAAAGCTTGAAGCTTGCTGCGGAATGCCTCTCTGATTGCAGGCGTTCCAACTGAGTTAATCTCAACCGTAACATCCTTAAGACCTAATTCCTTGTAGAACGTATATCCAAGCGCAACGACTTCGGCATCCAGACTCGGATCAACCGCGCCAAAAGCTTCAATACCAAACTGATGGAACTGACGCTGTCTGCCTGCTTGCGGCTGTTCATAACGGAACATCGGTCCGATATAATACAATTTCGTCAGATCAGGCTCACCATACAGCTTATTCTCAACGAATGCGCGTACCACGCCTGCAGTACCTTCTGGTCTTAGCGTAATACTGCGATCTCCTTTATCATTGAAGGTATACATTTCCTTCTGAACGATATCCGTTGTTTCCCCTACACCACGAGCAAACACTTCCGTATGTTCGAAAATAGGCGTCCGCACCTCTTTATAATGAAAGCGACGGCATAAGTCCCTTGCCTGTGCCTCGAGATACTGCCATTTTTCAACAGTTCCCGGGAGCAAATCGGACGTTCCTTTTGGTTTCTGTAAACTCATCTCATTGACCCCCTAAAATAAAAAAACTCCCGTTCCTAACGATTATTACAATCGCTAGGGACGAGAGATTCGTTTATAATCACCCGTGGTGCCACCCACATTCCAAAACCAATAAGCCATTGCATAAGCTCCATCAGTCTTGCTTCATACGGTTAACGCCCGTCTACGCAGTTTAGTTACTAAACGTTTATTTGCTTTATTCAAGCACAATTCCGTGTTCACCAAGTGTCCTCTGGGAAGTCCTTCACTTGCTCATCATAAGAAAGCTTGCAGCCTAGGCTTTCATCTCTGAATATGTGGGTGCAAATTACTTTATCCCTTCATCGGATCAAAGGATTATCCAAATATATTATTTACATAATAATCACGATCTATACGAATGTCAAGAAAATACATCGTCCAATTCTAGTGATCGATCGAATAATTCTCAACTTTACTAGAATACACCCTAGTAGGCAAACAGTAGCACGTGGTAAAATGTGGTAATAAAACCAGCGCGTCCGAATACGAATCGAACGATGGAGATGATAGAGTGTTGAAAGCGTTGGTAGGCAAACTTTCGAATAGCTCGTTCCAAGTCAAGCTATTGTTATCGTATTCAATCATTATTCTGATCCCTGTATTATCGGCCCTACTGTTGTCTGGGTTTAAGTTTTATTACCAAACGAAGGGCAAGTATGAAGACTTTCTGGAGCAATTGAACACAAGAACGAATGTGACCGTCAACGACTTTATTTCCAATATTGCACGGAACTCGTACTTTTATTTAACGGATACGAGGTTGCAAACTATTTTGAATAAAAATTATCAGCAAGAAAACTTGGAATTGTTGGAAGACGCCAACTATATGATGCGGGCAATGGATCAGATCGTGCTCATGAACGGATATATCGCGGGGGTTACTGTTATCGCTCCGAATAATCGGATCTATAATAGCACTTCAGCCTATACGTGGGATTTAGAGCCAATCATCGAGCGAGTGACCAAACAGGCATTGCAGAAGGGCAAAATAATCGTGTCGTCGCCTTATGCGAGCAGCAGCATGAACGGCAATCCAAAACTGCTCTCGATCGTGCGCTACTTATCTGACTTGAATCTGAAAAATAACATGGAAGGCTACGTGAAGGTTGACATTCATTATAAATCGTTTCGAAATTTGATCGATGGCATATCCGACTCCAATCTTCAGCTAACTACTGTTGTTATGGCCGATGGGAAAATGATCTATCCAGCAAACGATTCACCGAATGCTTCGAATGATGCGGAATGGCAACAGCTTTTATCACAAATTGAGAGCAAGAAAAACACGGGAGAGAAAATCGTACAATTTCGCATGAAAGACGAAACATATTTGTTTGCTTCGACCGTGAACGAAACGACCAATTGGAATATTATTCAATATATTCCGCTGCATGTTGTAGAAGATAATTTTCTAAACAATACCCACAACTATCTGATCCTGAGCTTGCTAACTCTAATTATTGCCTTTTTCCTCGCGTTGTTCTTTTCGAGGCGCTTTATTAAGCCGATTCACAAGCTGCGGAAGGCGATGAAACGAGTCGATTCGGGAAATATGGATCAGGTTGTTTTGAATATAAGAATGACGGACGAGATCGGACAGCTCATAGATAGTTACAATGCCATGATCTTGCGGTTAAAACAGAGCAGAGAGATGGAAATCCTGTCCAATCGTCTGCAGAAACGCGCGGAATTGAATATGCTGCAGGCGCAAATCAACCCGCATTTTCTGTACAATACGCTTAATGTGATTCACTCCATTGCTGAACTGAACAGGTTAAATGAAATTTCCGTCATGGCAAAGTCGCTAGCCAGCTTGTATCGATACAATATCAAAAACAACGATGATGTAACGATTGAAAAAGAACTGGAGCAAATCAAAAATTACATCAACATTCAGCAGATTCGTTTTCTATCTAAGTTTAACGTCATATATGAGATCGATACTGAGTTATATCCTTACAAAATATTAAAGTTTTTGCTACAGCCTCTTGTAGAAAATGCCTTTTATCACGGTTTGGAGCCAAAAGGCGGCAAAGGAACCCTCCGGTTATCGATCACAAAAAGGGGACATTCGCTGCATATTTGCATTGAAGACGATGGTGTCGGAATAAGCGAGCAGAAATTGGCCGAACTCAACGCAATTTTCGAACATCCTTTTCAAGTGGATGCCATCGATACAAAGGTGAATTTTGGATTACGTAATGTGCACGCCCGAATCAAGAACTTTTACGGCGATGAATATTGGATCCGTGTTAGCAGCACCCCCCATCTTGGAACGTGCTTCGAAATCAAAATACCGGCGGAGAAGGAGCATGACGATGAACATTCTGGTCGTTGAAGACGAGTTTTATACGAGAAAAGCGCTTGTTCAACTGATACTCGATTGGAATTCGGCATCAAAGGTGTTTGAAGCGGAAGATGGTCTAGAAGCGCTTGAGATGATGGATACATGCAAGCCCGATCTTGTGTTCTCCGACATTCGAATGCCGCGCATCGATGGACTTGAATTGCTTGCACTTATCCGTGAGAAATATCCGTCGGTTGTTAGCGTGATTATAAGCGGGTATGACGATTTTATTTATGCGCAGCAAGCGATTCGGTTCAAGGCCGAACAATATTTGCTTAAGCCTGTGGAACGGCAGGAAATGGTTGCGCTGCTGAATCGAATATCCGAGCATAAGGTTTCTTCTGCGGAAATCTGGTTAGAGGAACGTTTAGCAGCCTGTTTGTATGAAGAGCAAAGTTTCGCGTCCGAGTCGAATGAATTCGGCTCAATTGACGCTTATACAACAGCAGTGTTGCGTGCGGACGGACTTCAACGGGATATTGTAAAGCAGATTGCCAGGCGGATGCTATCTATGCGCGGCATCCCGTTTGTCTTGAGCAATGATCGGCGTCATTCGGACATGGTTATTCTATGGATGTATGCGACGGATGCTTCCAAGGATAATCATTTGCGTGATCGGCAACAGATATTGCAGGATGTGATACAAGCTTATGCTGAGACAGCTGGAGGCGTGCTATCAATTGGCTTAAGCACAGTCAAGCGGGATGTTCGAGAGCTTGCCAAATCGTACATTGAGGCCAAACACGCTGTCTTATACCGATTAATCATGGGGAACAACATCGTTTTCGATGCGTCAGATATGGGAGCGGTCACACCCTATAACCACGAATGGATGAATAATTGGATTACGCAAATTGATCATAAAGTGATCAACAATAGATTTGGCGATGCTGCTTCGCTTGTTCGCAAATTGATTGCTGAAGTAAGTGAGGTGCGATTGTCTGTGCACGCATTGTACGATATGTGTGCGAAGATTACGGCCATCTTAAACTCTTTTATTGAATCGGAAAACAAGAGAACCGGTGAGCTTATGCCCTATGTGGAGCAAATTGACTTGCACCAATATGACTCGACGGATGAGATCGCAGATAAGTTAGCTAATCTCATGGAATCAGCAGCCTCCAAACTTGCATCGAGCAGTTCCAAGTTTGATATAACCGAGGATATGAAACTTTATGTGCAGCAACATTTTCACCAAGAGATTATCCTTGAAGATTTGGCTAAAAATAAATATTTTACAGATCCTTCGTACTTGAGTCGGCTGTTCAAGAATAAAGTGGGCACGAGCTTTTCACAATACTTGCTCTCCTATAGAATGAACAAAGCCAAAAGTCTTCTTGAAAGCGATTTCATTCTTTCCGTGTCGGATGTGGCGAGCGCAGTCGGTTACAGCGATTATTCTTATTTCATTCAGATGTATAAAAAACATTTTGGGGCAACACCAGGCAAAGTAAAAAGGCAGAAAACGGCGGAACGCTTGGCGAGTAAAAAGGACAGTTTTGTCATATTCATCTAGTCATTTATGACCTATTTTGCGAGATTGACTGCGCATATAATTAACGCAGGAATCGATTTTGTAAGCGTTACCACAGGATGTTAAAAGGGATGGGTGATTCTATTGATGAAGAAAGCGAGCAAACAACTGCCTATTATGCTAACTGCATGCTTGTTGGCCGTAGCCGGCTGCTCCAAGACGGACACAAGCGAAAGCGCTGCCACTCCGGTAGGCGCAACTCCTGCCAGTGTTGCTTCACCGGAAAGCAAGGCGACACCTAAAGCGGGCGAGAAAGTGAAAATCGAATATTTTCAGCAAAAGACAGAAATTGCCTCGAAAGTAGACAAGCTCATTAGCGAGTTTCAAGAAAAGAATCCGAATATCATCGTTGAGCAGAATAGTGTGCCGAATTCGATGAACGTATGGACGATGCGACTATCGACGAACGATATGCCACCGGTCTTCAATCATTACCCGCACAATGCTGTATTCCAGAAAGCAGCGCGTGATGGAAGCATCGTTGACTTAACCAACGATCCACTCTTAAAAGATGTGCAACCAGCCATCCTGGAAATGAGCAAAATCGATGGGAAGAACTATTTGGTGCCGATTGCCCTCGCTACCCTTGGTGTGTACTACAACGAAGATATGTTTAAAGAGTTGAACCTTAGCATCCCACAAACATACAGCGAATTTATTGAAACGGCGGAGAAAATTAAAGCAGCAGGCAAAGTGCCCTTCTTGTTCGCTGACAAAGAAGTTCCCGCGATTAACTTTTCGACCGCAACGATGATGGGTGTGCAAGTGCCGAATGCGGAAAAGTTCTTCGACGACGTCATGAACGGAAAAGTCCATATCACGGATAATCCGGATATGAAAGTTTTCGCGAAGAAGATATACGATCTTCGCCAGTTCGGGCAGAAAAATTCATTGGGCGTTTCTCGAGAGGACAGAATTCGCGAATTTGCAAACGG
This sequence comes from Paenibacillus albiflavus, assembly GCF_004344915.1. Classification (GTDB taxonomy): domain Bacteria; phylum Bacillota; class Bacilli; order Paenibacillales; family NBRC-103111; genus Paenibacillus_AM; species Paenibacillus_AM albiflavus. The sequence continues at coordinate 267,248 of NZ_SKFG01000010.1, forward strand.
CAAGGCTGCGATGTTCTTTGAAGGGATCTGGTCGATCCAACCAACGAAGGAAGCGAATCCAAATCTGAAGTTTGCAATGTTCCCGCTGCCAGCAGAGAAAGCAGAGGATACGAAAGTGCAAGTAACGGTTGATACGGGGATCGGTCTTCCCAAAGATGGCAAGAACCAGCAGGAAGCAAGGAAATTTATCGAATTCATGGCTTCGAAGGAAGCCGTTGAAGAGTATATCAGTACATCCCAGTATCCAGCGGCAATCAAAGGGGTGAAGAACAACGCAGTTGAGAACAAGAGCTTAAACGATCTGATTAACGATGGCAAAATTTACGCACCGCTTAGCCGGAAATGGCCGCCAGGTGCGCTTGATGAATTTGGCGCCGCTACGCAGGAACTGATCTCCACAGGCAATATCGATAATTATCTCAAAAAGCTGGATTCTATTTTCTACAATAAGCAAACTCAGTAGCGAATATTGCTTTCAAATTCAGGGGAGAAAAGATTCCTAAGCGTTGCGGGATCCTTTCTCCCTACTATATGCCCGAGAAAGAACATGACTAGGAAGATAGGAGGATTATAAATGGAAGGTATAGAAAAGAACCGATTTGCTGCAAGGAAAAAATCACTCGCTTTCCAGAAGCAAAAGCTGATATTCGTATTATTCACACTGCCTCCCGTATTGTTATATGTTGCGTTCTTCATATATCCTACGATAACCGGCGTCTATTACAGCATGACCGACTGGGATGGGTTCTCCAAAAAGTTTAATTTTATCGGACTGGACAATTACATCACCATCCTGAAAGATAGCCGCTTCCTCAATTCGATAAGCTTCACGTTGTATTATACCGTCCTGGATGTCGTTCTGAAACTGCTTATTGCGCTGTTCCTTGCGATCTTGTTAAGTGGCAAAGTAAAGTGGCGGGGATTTATGCGTTCTGTCTATTTTTTTCCGGCTGTCCTAAGCTTGATTGCGGTAGGGCTTATTTTCAATCAAATTTTTTATACAGTACTCCCTGCTATCGGTGAAGCACTCGATATTGAATGGCTAAAGGATAACTTATTGGCCGACAAGAGCACAGCCGTCTACGGAATTGTATTTACGAATTTATGGCAGGGCGTCGCTATACCTATGGTTATTTTCATGGCGGGACTTGCCAGCGTACCACAGGATTTGCGTGAAGCAGCCATTATCGACGGAGCAGGTCCGTTTCAGCGCTTTCGCTCGATTACGCTGCCCTTCTTGATTCCTATGTTAAACGTCAATTTGATCATTGCGATTAAAGGCGCGATTACCGTGTTCGATTACATTGTCGCGATGACTGACGGAGGACCAGCACAAGCAACGGAATCGGTCGGATTTTTGATTTACCGTCACGGACTGAACGAGATGAAATTCGGCTATGGCACTGCTGAAGCAATCTATGTATTTCTGCTGATTGCGATCATTTCTATCGTACAAATCAAGCTGCTCAATCGAAAGGAGGCTGGGCAGCAATGAAAACGAGCCGACTCGCGCAAATATTGAAATACGCCGTTCTAGTGCTCGGTATGCTCTTGATCGCTGCGCCGATGTATTTTACGGTAACGATCGCCATGAAAACGCCGACCGAAATGACAACCAGCTTTTTTTCTCTCCCGTCTAGTTTTTACTTGGGCAATTTTGAGCAGGTGATCAACAAGGGGAAGTTCTGGTTGTTTTTAGGGAATTCGTCGTACATCACGGTCGTCTCGATCGCAGTCATGCTAATTTTGATTCCGATGTTGTCGTATGCAATCTCTCGGAATGCTCGAAAGCCTTATTTTAAATTCGTGTACGTGTTCATTTTGGCGGGCATCTTCATTCCTTTTCAGGCGATCATGCTGCCCGTTTATAAACATATGAGCTCACTGAATCTGCTCAATCAACCCGGATTGATCATCATGTATGTAACGTTCTCGTTTACGCAGGGGATGTTTCTATGTGTCGGTTTCCTCAAAAATGTGCCGCTGGAGCTGGACGATGCTTCAAAAATCGATGGATGCGGAGTGTGGCAAACTTTTACACGTATTGTCTATCCGCTCATGATGCCGATTCTCGTGACGATTCTGATTTTGAATAGCCTCTGGATTTGGAACGATTTTATGCTACCGCTGATTATGTTGAACAGAACTTCGGATTTTTGGACGCTACCGCTGTTCATCTACAACTTTAAAAGCGAGTATAGCTTTGACTACAATTTGGCGTTTGCCGGCTTTTTCATGACTATGCTGCCGATTCTTATTCTATATGGATTTGCGCAAAAGTATATTATCGGAGGGCTTACTGAAGGAGCATTGAAATAATACGCTGTTTTGTTAAAAAAACTCTCGTTCCTAACGATGTCTAATCATCAGGGACGAGAGATTTATTTACTATCATCCAAGCCTGTATATTGAATTAGTGAGTAACATTTGAATTAAAATCGTCATAGCTGGATAGATCACCGTGGTAGAAAACAATATCTCCATCCTTCAAGTCAAATCGATTGCCATACGGGTCTCTTATCGTCCTCTGAAACCCTTCCATTAACCACTGATTATCAAATGGAAATGAATCATTTTCTAATGGATAATATCGCAGATAAGGTTGATCTAGCTTCTCATCACGTATAGTTTCCACGTTGAATCTGACGATGATGTACCCATTTTTCAGAAAAATAGGAGATTTCTCATCTAGGCCATTATGCGTTCGCCCATACTCTGCTAGATTGGTTCCTTGTTTTACCACATATACACGGGCTGGGAGACTATATTCTCCATACCACTGCTGCTCGGCTGCTAATTTACGCTGCTGATCCACTCCCATTGGAGCATTCATAAGCCCAGTAAATACACGCACTTGCTGAGGTAGAATCAGCCAGTTATATTTGCCAATCCAAGTCGGTTTTCCTGTATTTGCTACATAGTTATCGATATACTGAGTACGACTTATACCTGTTATGGGATTGATCGAAGTGTCATGATCATATAGATACATCGCCGTATTCCGAATATCTTGAATCGGAACGTTACGCAGTCGACTATTTAGTATGACCTGACGTTTTTCCAGATCATCTGCTGAACCCACTTTGACAAACAGCTTGTCATTCGTGTGGTAATACAAATCTACTTCTTGACGATTACTGCCATCCTTGTTTACAAAATAGAATCTAGGTGTGATCCGAATCGCATCTCCTGTTCCAAACATATTCCCTTTGGTTCGTAAATCAAAACTGAATTGGTAGCCTGTTTTGATTGCGATATTCTTATAACCCTGAACCGGGTGGCTTCCTTGGCGAATCGGCAGCAAATAAGGGGCTTGATTGCCTCTTGGGGCACCATCGATATCTTTATCTCCCACGTAGTAGGCTGCTCCAGTTGGTTCACTATTGAGGGTAGTCTTACGGAAAACCGTTTCCCAGTTAAAGTCAGCGATATCTGTAATGCGAAAATCATAGAGTCGACCTACGACATCTACTTTGACGACATCCGTAGCGACATGGTGGGCTAGATTCGTATTCGCATTCGGCTGTGAGGTGAAAGAAGGTGGCGCATTCTCGGCTATCGTACGGAATAAAACATCATAGAAGCCTTCGTCAACCCAGACAGGCAGATTAAAGGTTGTATTGAGCTGAGCAATCGGGATGTCGATCCACTGCCCTTTCGGATAAAAAATGGTTTTATCTGCGTTATAAACATCAAACGGGAACCACACTTGTTTATTTCGAACATATTTGGCATAATCGCGATTTCCATAGCCGGGGATATTCAGATGCTGCCCACTGGTTGGAATCGTAACGATAAACGGTCGATCTAGAATAACTGCTGAGCGATCAAGTGCTGGATTGATTTTCTGGTTGTGAGGTCTATCATCTGAAACGGAGGAGTAATTAACAGCTGGTGTATGTACGGTGACTGTGTTGATGCCATTGATGGGGTAACTCTTTGGGCTACCGCCCTTGATTCCAAGCACTAAATTATAATAGATGGTTCCTGTACTTGGTGTGTTGGCTTTATTTACGAGTGAACTGCTAATCAAATTACCGTTTTTATAAAGCACATTATTGTTAATTTCACTTGGCTGTGGGATTTGTGAAGGCGTAGGTGCGCTCTTCTCTGTTTCCTGGTTGTCCATGATCTTAGAGCCGTTAAAGGTTACAAGATCGTTTTTTACTTTGTTCTGTCCGACAGCTCCTTCAGCTTGGGAAGTAAAATCTTCAGGTTTTACATCCGGACGTTTATCTCCCCCGGGTATTGTCTGAGATAGCTCAACTGATTTACACGAAGCAGGAGTAACATGGTCCTCAAATGAATCTGAGTTCTTAGCGTCTACACTTGGCGCAGAATAGCCATTTGGCGTAAGTATTACGCTGCCACCTGGTAGCGCGTAATTCTCCATCGTAGCTTTCTCGATTCCGTAGACTTCTAAGTTGTCTATTGTCCAATACGAAAAATCTCTTACGATTTGATAATCTTTTTCAACTACTTCCGTTTCACTCATCGGTGTTAACATTGGCGGTAAAGGTTTACCATCAGGACCATTCCCATTTTCCGTTTTTTCAGTCCATGTGAGGGTATATGTTTTCTTTACGTTAACCGTAAACGTGTAGGTTCCTGTATTGTTTACAAACTCATGTTGGAATAAGTAGTTCTTTCCGAAGGCATTGGCATAGAGATTCTCTGATGTAGGTATACCTTGAAGGACATCAAACTGCTCGTTACCACGTTGATCTGCTTTGATAACTCCGTGGGCTGTAGGGTCCATTGTTGTAGCTTTGTTAACAGTTCCTTTTGAGGGACCAGATACCGTAAATGAGCAAGAACCACCTGGACCACCTGGACCACCAGGATCGCCGCCTCCAGGATCGTCGCCTTCGACAGCCCAAACGGTCATTTTAGGATATTTGTAGACGTAGCCTATAACTCCGATTTGCCAACTGTTATAATACCTGAGACCTCTATTTGGATCATCTGGTTTAGTGTAAACCTCATCCTCTTCAACGTCGTATCTCGCTTTAAAATCAAAATAATAGCTCATATCTGCCTTAACTATCTTAGCTTCCCCAATGCTCACAATATTGCCCTGTTGTAATTTTCTCTTACCGTTATCTAAATCAAATTTGTCTTTATCGAAACCCAATTCATCCACATCAGCAATCTTTACTTTATCTCTTGTGTCAGTAATAGTAAGTTCGGAAATCTTCATCGTACCTTGACGATAATCACTAACTACATTGCAATATAGAATGTCTCCTATTTTGGGGTCATTTGGATAAGGTCCGCTTGTTTCTATACAAGCCCCACTAGGAGGACGCTCATAAACACTTGGATTCATTTTGCTTGTATTGTGCCAATGTCTACCGAAGAAATCGTACATCCACACTGATTTATTAGTAGGATCTCTAAACCATGAAAAAGAAGCCTCGTTTATTTTTTCAGTGCCTGTTGCTTCCATCTTTTCTCCCGCAACTTCTCCTATGGAATACTTATTGCCGCTTGATTTAGAGAGTGTCTTTATCACCTTCGTTCCCGACTGATCGCGCAGCTCAACACGATAATTACCTTGAAGATTTACCTCCACATCAGGAAACGAGAGCTTGGGAGATTTAGCGATTACGTAGTCGCCTTTATCGAAAAGTATCTTTGCAGGGTCAATTGTTACATCAGAAATTTTCTGAGCTTGTCCACTAGCAGCTGAAACGTAAGATGCATTCGCCCCGAGAATGCTCAGGGCGAGTAGCAGATACAGCAGTTTTTTATACACCTTCATCACCTACTTACTAAGTGAATAATCAATTTTTGATGAATACAACTGATCTACACCTGTAAATCCAAGTTCTTGTGAAGGTTCGAGATAAATCGTTATACTACTTTTCTTGTTTACCTGAAACTCGCCTTTAGGAATTAATGTTCCTGTTACAATTCGTATATCGTGATGTCCTTTTTTAAGGTCTCTAACGGATGAAGCTAAATATCCCCTGTTCTCTATATACTCCGCATACATAGTAATCTCGTGTGGTTTTCCATCTGCTTTTAATTTGTCTGATTTGAAATCAAAATTATCTGTAAAAAATTCTACACGGCTAAATCTAAATTCGTCTAAATCTTTTTCCAAATCCAACACCATATGATTCACTGAGAACAAAGCATAACTGTTTGTGGGTACATCTGTACGGTGAGTAATTTTGCTACCATCTCTATACATCCAACGTGCATTTGGAGGAATTAAACTGCGATTCGGATCATTTAGATCATCCATATCTACTATCACATATTTTTCAACTTCACTGTATCCAATCTTTCCCTCTTGTCGCATCAAGTTATCTTTAAATTTTGTACCGACCTTATTATAATCATAAGCAAAATACTGCGGTAACATCGTTAAAACGTTCGTCTTATGCCAAACAATCTCTGCGCTTGATATAGCATACTTATCTAAGGGTAGTTTAACGCCAGCCTTAACCGATAAAATCCGTTCAATAACCGCTACAGCTTGCGCTCTTGTCGTTGTCTCCTCTTCTGCTAGAAGCCCTCCTGGATGTCCGTGAATAAGCCCGTTACTTGTCGCTAGGTACATCCATTTGTTTTCCTCGGTAGTTGTTTCACCAATAGCCCTAGAAGCCACACGAGCCATTTCAAAGCGTGTAATAGGCTTGTTCACTTCCTGTTCACTCAAATCATTATTAACGATCAATTTCTGCTCTTTAGCTGTATTCCAATACTTCGAATACCAAGCACTATCATCTGTAGAAAGCTTATACTTTAATGCAGCAGCAGCCATTTTGATAAACTCAGCTTTGGTTACGGTTCCCTCTGGGTTAAATGTCTCATCAGGATAGCCATCTACATAACCTTTTTCTACTGCATCAATGATATCTTTCTTTGCCCAGTGGCTATCTTTAACGTCTGTAAATGCCTTTGCTTTTATTGTATCCTCAGCTTGACTTACTCCACTTAACGTTCCTAGTAATACACTCATTAATAGAATCAGGATTCCTTTGCGCATCTCGAATAAATCCCCCTTTAAAATTTTGGAAAAGCAATTGATATAAGCTATGCACACCCCAACTTGAATGTAAAACATACAGTCAAAATCACAGTTTCTGCTTAGAATTAACTTTTGACTGCAAAAAGTACATTCAAAACTCATCGTTTTAGCTAATCTACCCCTACCTGCTACTTTTGCCTGCAGGAAATGCAGACAAAACTCAGAAATCGGCATTTTGGGCAATTTTGAATGTACAAAATGCATCCAAAAAATGTACTGCTTCTATTGTACTTTAGGTTTTGTGACTCCGAACGCACTCAGAAAAACCATAATATTCAGGTAATTTATACACCTCAATATATCATCTATCGTCATTATATCCAAGATTTGTATGTTTTTCAGCATTTTTCTGCTAATGAGTCGAATTTATACATGATCGGGGAAAATAACCTTTCTTAGCAGCGTCTATTTCACTTGTAAACGTTTCGACGATTGTATCGGTATAGTTGCAACTGCTTCTATAATAAATCTTGACTCCATCCCGAATCGCACCATAAATAACAGGCTTCTTCAGCAACCTGCTTCCTCCAAGCGCGTAATTGTTGTAATACTTCGCACCGATTGGAATGCCTTGGATAAAAGCAATCACGCCCATATCATTAATTGTGTTCGTCCACTCTTCTTCACTAATTAAGGGAAGTGTGAACGTGTATGTAATCCCATAATGACGCGCATACGTATTATGCTGATTAATGTAATAGGCAAGATCCTGCTGAATACTATTTACGATCGTACTCCTTCTAATCTGATCAAATTCCTCAGGCTTCTTAAGCAGTGGAATACGCGTACTCGCAGCTAGATCAGCCTGAAATCCTTTGCTCCACTGTTTATTTACCCGATCATAGGCGTACACATAGGTGTCCAGGGTAAAAGAAAGACTGTTGCCTGCTTGATCGACATAGGAATAGAATTTCTTAGGCTTCCATACATGCTTAACTTCCGGCTCCTGATTCACATTCTTATATTCTTCGGCGGAATAAATATAATAGCCATCGTAATCAATTACTAGAATGACAGGTATATAAGCTGCCAATACTTGTTGTGAAACAGGATCATCTGTGATTGAGAAATTCGTATATAGTGTGCGCAGAAATGCCTCTACCGCTTGTTCTTTGTTTGCTCTAAGTTTTTTTATCGATTCATATGTGGCCTCATACTGCTGCTTCTCGTTGAACCTGAGTACAGCAGCTGCATCTTGCACAGCTGCTGATAGATAAGTGTCATATAGTTGCTCAGTTTGCTGAGCTGTTTGCTGACTTTTCAACTGTGAATTCTGGATATATGTGAATGGGAATATAATCAAGATGAAAATAATCGCTAGATTAGTAATCTTCATTTAGCACCATCCCCCCGTATGGGATGTAAATCGTGGTATTGTCTCCTGTATTCGATCGATTCAGCAAATCGCGAAGCAGGGTCGCATTAGTACGATTCGTATTTTGAACCGTCACCTTAAAATAATCACCAACTGTCAGCTTATAGATTCGGCTTGGATCATCAATAGCCTTATAATTATCTGGAAACAGAATCTGCATAATCTGTTCCTGATAGAAGCCGTCGTAGTTAACTTCAAATGTCGATTGAAACGTGCCAGGATTAGCTGGATCCGTATAAACAGGGGTATATCGTTTATGTTGATGCTCCATCTGAAGATCAAACGTATTGCCTGTCAGCTGCAAAGCTTGTTCTAAATCGTTATACATGGTTGGCGTAATATGACCTTTATTCCGCACAGAATCCACGAAATTCACAACCAATTTATTCGTAATCAGGTACGAAATCTTATCTTGCTTCTCGTAAGAATCAGCTACTGGATACACATACAAGAGCATAACAGCTAGTATGGCAGCAACAATTTTGGATATGGCATTCACAAGAAGTGTACCCCCTACTAGCTTGGAATATAGGTCACTTTCATAAGTTGACCTTTCCCATCTCTTTCATAGACTGGTTTATAAAAACCAAAAACATTAATTTTGCTCACATCTGTACTATCAATGTCCAGATTATGTGGAAACAGCTCTGTATCCACCTGAATATCAATACCAAGATCACTAATGAGATAGATAGAGTGTAAAATTTCTGCACCTGACACACGATAATCTTCAGGTAGTACAAGCGTTGTATGAATATTACGATCTTGTTCCACTCTGACCGTGTTCGTTAATTCAACTGTTTGTCCGACATGAATAAACAAGATTGCATATAGTGTGAGAGCACCCACAAATAAGCTGATCGCAACAGTCAGATTGATCAATGCAGTAGATGAATTTCCCATAACAGTTTAAGTTTCTTGTACAAAAACAATGGCACGTATCGCATTGCTCTTGTCACGAATCAGACTCGACTTAAACTTCCCACTCGGATTAATATAATCATTATCTATCTCGCTTGTTGCATTCGTGAGTGAGCCAGTCGGCATACTCGCGCTAATTTTGCCATAATTCGGATCATCAGGGTTGCCTGTTACGATCACATAGTTATGATACCAAGACCCATCAATTCCAGCAGCTTTATTCTTTCCCGTTCTGACTTGAACGCCAAAACTGTCTTTATCTTTAAATTTACGAATTGCATTAAGCACCTGACTCCCCGACAGCTTCGTATTGTCATAGACCATGAACGTCTGTTCAGCCAGTTCCGTTTGAATAGCCGAGAACTCATTCTGTGCTTGCTTGGATGCGTCCTGAGCTGATCCAAACAAATTTACCACCAGTGTAATCAAAGCGATCGTTAGGAATAGTCCTGCTGCAACCAATAAGGCTCTTTGCGCATTACTCATCTCATTTCCTCTTTTCTATTCATTATTGTTGAAGCACCTTAACATATTGCGTCATTTGCACAGAGCTAATGTACAAGAGCGGAATAACTAAATACATGAAGATGAGTGCATACATAGGAGCAAATCCGATTAATTTTCCCCAACTTGATTTCTGTTCGATGACCTTCTCGTAATGCTGTTCCCGCTTTTGTTTATAAAATTCCTGCTCCATTTCTAAATCATCGAATGCAGCTTGCAGCGATATCTTCTCTACAGCTAACTGCAGCCGTTCAACTATACGTACAAAAGGAACAAATACAACCTCTTGTTTCAATTGCTCAAGCGCTCTTTCAGCGCCATAATCATAGTGAAGAAGACAAGTCTGTAATGGGGCACGGAAAATCATCGCTGAACGGTCCAGCCATTCGAGTACAATTTCAACAGATACACGTTCGAACGCACTCAGAATCCCAATCAAGGTATGGAACTGATCCACCTCATTCTGCATATCAATTTCACGCAAGCGCTTCTGAAACCGAAGAATCCAGACTGGAACATAATAAATCATGATACTGATCCCGAGTCCAATGACTAACTCCCACCACTTCAAGTACTCATCCTTCAAAATATTGATTTTTCCAAAAATTCGATTGGCAGTTAAGATAACAGATGCAGAATTACGATCTGTCTGAGTTGCTTCGCTTACCTTCTGAATAATTCGCTCCTTTACGACGATAGAACTTTGAGATAAATCTTGAATGATTGATCGATCAAACTCCGTTAATTGCTCAGCTTTAAGCTGTTCTTCCGGAGGTAATTTACCGATGTAATTCACTTGTTTAGTAGGCGCATGAAGAATTCGATCCACCGTCAAGGAATGCATGTAGAAGAATAACACCATTACCCCGATAAAACTAACAAAAGTTAGAAGCAGCCGATTCATATAGAACCATTCAATCGTAAGCGGTGAATTCGTCTCCTTTAACAAAGTTGATATTTGAAAATGCTGCTTGGTATGTTTACCAGGCACAAAACGATTGACGATCCATTTTATCGGAGGGATGTCATAAAGTCTCTTCCTCCATTGATTTCTTGCAGGTTTGATGCTGTAGTTCGCCTCATCATTCTCAAGCATTTTTCGTAAGAGAATATAAGATACAATGATGGTTAGAAATACAACAATTTTGAATAATAACCCAAACTGACCTGCATAAAAGTCACTAATTGCTGGGAAATACGTTCTAGCCCAATTCTCAATCGGTGAGGTAAAAAGCACAGGGAGCAGAGCGATCACCGTTAATCCTTTGAGCAAATGTCCTAATTTCTCTCTACGCAGTATGTCGAAGTTCATTTCCTGCGTAAGCTTGCTCAGTGCATTCAAATAAAGCGAACCGTTCTTGACCGTCTTATCTCCATATTCCATGATAAAAAAGGAAATACCCGCAAACATCTTCAGATAGCGATTCGGAGCCACTTCGTAATATTCATCCAGCTTCGCCTTCGGATTATACGAGGTAAGCATCTGATGAACCCGCTCCGCATGTAAAGCAGCTTCATAGCTTGATACTTGTGCCGCTTCATAAATCGCTTCATCGACCATTTTGTGCTGCTGATAATAATGCCGAACATGGCTTAGACATTGGATGAATTGTTTAATAAGCCGATCTTCAAGACGATTGACGAATGCATCAATCATCATGCCATTAATCACAATTAAACCAAGCAATACCCAAAAGAAGAGCATCAAATTAGGATTGATGATCATAATTAACAAGATAAGGATCAATGCGCTGCCAAGCGTTGCGAACGTAATTTTCATCGCTTCCTTACGCAAGGTATAACCGTCATACGTATGAATACTTTCAAGCCGTTTACGAATGTTGCGCACATATCGCTGAAGAAAGGGAACCTTCATCGACCAGTTATAGGAGCGTTGATACAGCTGCATTAATTTCTTCTTGGCTTCTTCTTTTGAGAGAAGCTCATCTATTATCGCTGCTGGCTTTTTGCCACCCTGGTGCTTGTAGCTTGTCCATAGAAAGAGAGCAAATAATACAAGAGTAATCAAGATTAGAATTGCCGTTAGCATCCACATTTGAAATCCATCACTCCCAATGCTCTTTTAGAAAAACATGAAATTCTTCTCGATCTTTACTCGACATGCATTGCTCCATCGCAGATATATTTCGATCCGAAATTCGATTACCGACAACATATTTACCATCCTTAAACTCTACTATGTTGCTTGCCTCGAACATTTGGCCTCCCAAAGCAGTTGCAGATTTCGTAAATTCAAGCGGAACACACTCTGTTATTCGTTCAATATAACGTTTGCCGTTATAGTCTTTGGTGAGATGAATATCAAAGTTAATCACTTGTACCACCTGCTGCTCTGCAATCATTTCATGATTGAAGATACCAACCTTAAGCAAAGAATTCCGCAGAGAAAAAACAAGATCCTTGAAAGTTTTGGCATGGTGTGTGAATACAGTGAATAAGCTCGCCACCTGCGACATCTGGATCATCCATGCAGCTACAGCATCAGTAGCCACCTCACCTAGAATATTAACCGCTCCATCCGTCTTCTTCTGGACATCTAGCCCCTCTTGACCTGAGATCGCATTCGTCTCGCGAAACGTTAGAATATTGCGCTCTGGATAAATATTGCGTGCATGCAGTTCAAACGCCATTTCCTGAATACGCAGCGTAAGCGTCGCATAGATCGACTTAATCATCGCCATCAGTAAGGTTGTTTTACCGCTGCCTTGTGCGCCTGTTATAGCAGTGATCCGCGCACCTTTCATCAAGAACTGTAGAAGTGCAATCGGGAGATACGCATTCTCATCCTGCAGCAACTTCTCCAAGCTGACATTCGGCAGATCAAATTTACGGACGAAGAATGCCCATGATTCTGCAAAAGGAGGGCGAACAACGACCACACGTGAACCATCCTTCATTTCATTCACCATGTAACCATTAGCTTCGGTTAACTGCCCAGGATTGTTATATTTATAGATGTTCTGACAGATCCGTTTAAGCTCAAGCCTCGAGCCAAAAGAGAGGAACGAGCAATGAATCGATTTACCTTTGTAAAACAACCAAATACTGCGCTGCGACATCTCGTCGTCCCCACCTGTCCCCGACACACCGCCTGATACGCCATCGATATTCATATCTCTAATCTCGTCAATGATGCCAAAGCCTTTGTAGTAAGCATAAATCCGTTGCACGATAATCGATAGCTTGTCCTCAAATGTTAATCTTGGGTTCACAGCTTGATAGATCCGCTGAATATCCTGCTCGGTGATGATAAAGGACTCACTCTCTTCATGCTCAATAACCGCCTTAGGCTCGTCCAACCTATAAATACGAATTATTTCGTTCAGTGCCTCAAATCCAACCTTGGATTTATAAACATATAGCAGAATATCGAATTTATCCTGAATCGTCAGCAGCTTACTGTCTTCAAAAGGAATCGCCAGATTAATCGTGTCTGCATTCAAGTCATAGGTTTGGATTAGCATATCGAACATGAATTGCTTGACATACGATTTATCACTGTAATCCCCTGTTGAACAACCTTTTAGAGCCTTTTTCAGCTCAGAACGCTGATTGCTGCGACGCTTGAACTCTTCTTCCGTCAGCCCCAAATCATACAGATTACTATTCGTTAGCTCACCGAGCTTCACCCGGATAAATTCCGTCATGTTCGTAATTGTGTATTTGTCTGTCTGGAGAGACTTCTTTATTGGAGTAGAACGCGGCCTGGCAAGCTTTAAGAACAAGAACAGGATGAGTCCAAGCGAAATGAGTACGATCAGTACCAAATTAATCGCTGCATAAGATAACATCTTAAGACGCTCTCCGATCCATTACTTTGGCATCCATATCATTCCCGACCTTCGACATCAACGCTTTAATAAACCGTCTGATCTCTTGTATAAAAAAGTAGTTCTCATGCTTGCGATTAATATTGCGCTGCCTGATGAAAAATTCCAATACCCGCTTATCATTGCATGCATCCTTATAATCCGTACAATACGGAATTGTATAAATGGGATCCTTGTAATCAAATCTTCTCGCAATATTCACCGCGGTATATTTCGAATTCGGATCGTATTGTCCAAGCACAATCATATACGGCTTCTTATTTAGCGCTTCTGGCCAATCCTGCTTAGAGAAGAAACGCTCTAATAGCGTCATATTCTGGCACAGATTCACCACAATAACATCGGAAGTCTCCAGCAAAGCGCCTGTTAGCGAATTCCTATTGCCACTATGTGTATCAAGCAGCACCGCATCATAATACTGACCTGCACAGCTAAATATACTCGTAATGTTATCCTTCATATTGTCATACAGCAGTTCTGTTGGTTTGGAAGTCCCCATAAGTAAATCAAGACGTTCGTTAATGATCGGAATGGTATAATCAGAGATCATTTCAGGCAATAACCTGTTGCTTCTAGCCAGTCGATCAAGCGCATCAATACCTGCGTTAGTAAAATAAGCATTCCGTTCCTCCCCAGCCGAGAAGACCGAGTAAGCAGATTCCAACGTAGACAATGACCACTGCGTTTGTCCCACGAGAATTCGCGTTGCATATTCAATACCTATCATCGTTGCTGCGGCAATAACATTTGAAGTTGAACCGACCTGTCCGTGCACATTTCCCCAAAAAGCAATTTGATTCAAGACAGCTTCCTCCTGATTGCATTTTTTAGCGCCTTCTTAATGGCATTTTCCTCTAAATCAGATACAATTCGAAGTAAACTAAGCAGATTACTACGATAATTCCGCGACAATCCCTTAAGTTGGACTTTACTTGCAAATTGATTAATGAGTTTAACTGCGTGATTATATTCATCGTAATGGATGGTAATCGTAGGTTCGATCCATGCAATAGGGACTGTATCCAGTGTGGAATCCAAATAGTTCTCATCCAAATGACAATCCGTATGATAGATGACTTTGCAGAGCTGGATTGTTTCCGATCCATGAACTTGGTACAAATGCTCCATTAACAATTGATTATGGACGATTGTGTGCCTATCATAATTCGCAACTAGGACAAGACTCTCATGCTCACTGTAGTACGCAAGGTAAGATTCATGATCGATATCAATCAACACATAATCATAGGATTGAATCATGTCCTGAGAAACAAAACCTGTCGCAAGATCAAAACCATCATGTTCGCACATTGGCATGCTGGATATACGAGATATCGCGTACTGATAATTACCATTCAAAGTTGCGTCTATTAATAAAACCTTATAGCCGCCAGTCGTTAAAATTTTACTCATATAAATGAGCAGATCACTTTTATCACAAGCTCCGATCATAAGTATACGCTTCATTCCATACGCCCCTTATTGCCCGTTATTACTATCGAGATTAAAAATCTGAGCCTGATCCTCATGCACATTTGAAGGCGTCTGTTCATTTGAAATCGGTAGTTGAGTTGGACTACTACTTTCATTAGCAACAATTGGCCTATTCTGAATACTAGGTGTACTAGCGCTTTGTTTGGACGTATAGGTCATTTTATCTGCATCTCCAAGTTCCGATAGTCTCTTCTCTAGAAGCTCGCGATGCTTCTTCTCAAGTACCGTTCTTGCGATGTGCACAATATTCGGGTCAGCTTGAATCAGTTCCAGAACCGTGCTGCTAACAGGATAGGTCGTAATCGCTTCGTTCTGCATGTAGGGATCTACATAACTGAGCGCATAGATTGTCGCTTGTTCCAAATAGGCATCTACAATGGCACTCGACATCGTCAATATTTCCTCTTCATCCATCTCAAGCCAGATGGTATCCAGATTTAAATCCATCACTTTCTTCTTCGTGAGTACAATATAATCATGACCTGTTGGGAACTTAATGCGAATATCAGCAAAATCGCCCGTCTTAAGCTTGCTCGGCAAGGTAATCAGCTTAAATTCGTTATTCCTCAAGTCATGAGGTGTAGCGCCGTTCACGAACAACATCGATTGGATGAGCGGCGTGTTCTGAGCAAGATCAATCTTGGTCACTTTTCCGATCGCATCACGCTTGTCTACCACATTCAGTGGCAGAATATCCTTAGGAAGCTCTTGCATAACAAGGGCATCATCTGATATTACCGTCCCAGCTGGAATATTGTGCCTTAGCACGTATACCTTTTGTTTATCCCTCTGCTGTTCCAGTAATAGCTGCTCAGCTTCTTGCACCTTATGCTCATAAGCAGTGATCGCCTCCTCATGTGATTTCTGTAACTCCTGATAACCCCAGAAAACAGCCCCACTTGATACGACGAGCATAAATAAAGCACCGATCGAGCCTGCCATGATTAAATTTTTGGTTCTTTGGCGTATAACAGCCATTCCAGCTCTCCTCTCACTTCATTACAAAAGATAAAATAATCACGATTATGATTACGCTTGAAATTACGAAGCTCAGCTTCCTTATTTTAGAAAAGAATAGCTTCGACGACTTCTCAGTAGGTATTGCCCCAATCATTGGTTCAATCATCTCCGCGATCGCTTGATTCATAATGAAAGGATCCGAATGACAAGGAATCGAAACAACCTGCGAATTCGTTATTTGCTTCGTAATGTCCTGAATCGACTGTTCCTCGGCGAAAGGAATTGCATACACACAACGATTCTGAACCGAATAGGGATAACACTTGTGAAACTTCAATAAATCATGCTGGCGCCATTCGCTGCCAGAAGCGACTACGATTTGCTTATGGGCACGTACAAATTCTTCAAACCAATGATTCTCGTAATAACATCCAATATCTAAGATGATATAAGCGTAGTTTTCCAGTAACAAAGGAACGACATCTGCTTGAAGCGCAGCCTTATAATACTCAGCACCGTTGATGATAAACTTGTCCGTAACATAACGAGGCTCTTTGAATCCTTCATAAACAGCTTCGATTCTGGCAAAATCCTGCGAATCATTCGCTTCGACAATCGCTACCTTTGCATTCTTGTAAGCGAGATAGTTAGCGATCATAAGCGCCGTATGTGTAGCTCCCGCTCCCTTATACACGCCTGTAACCGATACGATAACGGGACCTATAGGATGCTTGCTGGAAGCATGTTCAGCGCTAAGCTTATGCTGCTGCGCCGTATCCACCGATCCGACGCGGACTAAATCTCGTTTAACATCGCTCGCCTTCTGATAGCGGTCGTAGGGAGACTTACGAAGCAGCTTGTTGACAATAAACGTCAAATCTTGCGGCACATTTGGCTCGATTTCATCAAGCCGTTTCTGAGTGACGTAATAATATCTCCCCCTGCTAAGCAAGTAGTACATCACGGCACCTAGTGTATATAAATCTGTACGATGATCGGTCTGCTGCTCTTCGAATTGCTCTGGCGCTGCGAATCCTATCGTGCCAAGCTGTACAGTATCTGTCTGCTTGCCTTCTTTAAAGCTTCGTGCGATACCAAAATCGATCAATCGAATATTGTCGTTCTCATCAATCATAATATTGGAAGGCTTCAGATCCCGATAAATGATTGGCGTGCTCTGCCCGTGATGCAAGTATTCGAACAGTTCGCAGATTTGCATGGCATATTTCATGACCGCCTTGCTATCAATCCTTCGATTCCTGCGATCAAAGATACGCTGTAACGTATCGCCTTTAATAAAGTCCATGACCAAATAACTGGTTCCTAGTTCATCAGGCTGTATATAGTCAATGACATTAGGCAAAAAGGGATGATTCAGGCGAACCAGGATTTCGGCTTCATCAATGAATCTTTGAAATTCATCATTCTCAAGCATCGTTTCCTTGATTGCCCATTGCTTGCCACTTAGCTTAAGATCTTCTGCAAGATAAACCGTTCCCATACCGCCCTGTCCAAGCAAACCGATAATTTGATAACGACTCGCTAGAATATCAGCAATTTGCAGCTTGCTATTGTGCCCCTCCATCCTTATTAACACCTCCTACAAGTAATAGCATTAATTCCCCCCTTTATGGCTTCATCTATAGTTCAATTGGCTTATACAGCCCCTTTCACGCACAAAAAACCGCCCAAAACTCTAATGATTCAAGAGTCATGGGCGGTTCTTCCGCACTAATATTAACTTAATACTATGTTTATCATAATTTGTAACATTTTGCAAGCCTATTTATTATGAATTCGGAATATCTAAGCACCATTTTTCAGCCCATTTCTGAACTTCATTCATGGATCCTTCGAGGTCTTTCCCTTTATCTGTCAATTCATACTCGATTCGTACTGGTGTTTCGGGGTACACATGCCGAATAATAATTCCAGCAGTTTCAAGCTCCTTGAACCTCTCCGAAAGCATGCGGTCACTCATATTCGGGATCACATCTGATATATCTTTAAACCGTTTCGGACCACTTAGCAGTACTTTAATAATCATTCCTGTCCATCTTTTGCCTAGCAGCTCAAACGCGTCTTCGAATCTAGGACATAAACGTTCTGCCATGTTGACTCATCTCCTTAATAATATTTATTTTAACATAATTACTTGACAAAAAGATAGATACTAACATATTATACTTACATAAAGTAAGTAATTTATTATAAATAACTTATTAAAAATAAATAAGGAGTTGTCCATTTATGTTATCATCAATTGGTTTATTAGTTATTCGATTAGTAGTGGGGTTAACTTTAGCCGCACACGGCGCACAGAAATTATTCGGTTGGTTTGGCGGTTACGGTCCTAAAGGGACTGGTGGATTCTTCGATTCCATCGGTTTCAAACCAGGGGTATTTCTTGCCGTATTAGTTGGTTTAGCTGAATTTGGCGGCGGCCTCATGGTTGCTGCAGGCTTCCTCACTTGGCTAGGAGCTGCATTCATCACGATCGTTATGCTTGGTGCATTACTCAAAGTTCATGCGAAGAACGGTTTTTGGGTCACTTCAAACGGAATTGAATTCACGCTAATCATAATTGCAGTCGTTGTTGGCATTGCTTTCATCGGTGCTGGCGATTACTCGCTTGATGCATTGTGGTTTAAATAATAGCAAAGGGGCTATACCTCAGGTCATTCCACCTTGGTATAGCCCCTTCATCTTGTATTTATTCGCCAATCAAACTAACTTTAATATCTTTCAGCATCATGAACATTTCACCATTCGTCAGGTTATTCATGTCCTTCACGGCTGTGAACGTAGCTTCCTTCACGATCCCTGCCTTGATTAATGCAGCTTGAGCCTCACTTGGCGAGTTCACCTGAACTCCTAATCCAAGAGCGATCGTATAACTTGCTTGTTCTAAGGTTAGCGGTAGTTTAGCTGCTTCTTTCAGATCACCCTTAACCGCTTTACTTGGATCTGCTTTAACTGCATCCGCTTTAATCCGCTTCACTCCACTAATTAAGTTAGCCATACGAACTGGATTCGATTTCTTGCTGTAATCGTACTCTTTTTTGTAACCCAGATATTCGAGTCCATAGGCAAGTGCGACGCGAAGACCTTCATATTGAGGATCCTTCATGTAAGCATAAGGTTCAATTGTGAATGGATTAATATCCATGCCTTGCTTGTTAAGCTGTTCCTGCAGCTTGGCGATCAATTCCTTAGAAGCAGACAATTCACGGAACGTTATATTCGCATCCTGTGCAATTTTGGCAGCTGCTCCCGCTGCTTCACCTGTTCCCATACCAACTGGCACCGTACGTGCAGAACCATGCGGAAGGGTATCGAAGCTCGCTGCACGACCAACGACTAGCAGATTATCTACTTGAAGTGGAACGATACTGCGGAAAGGGATCGCATATTGATCCGTTTTCCCGACAACTGTTCCATCGCCTGCTGCGCTTGAATTCTGGATATCAACCTCATAGGAACCGAAAGCAATTCGATCCCATTGATCTTTATTCTCAAGGACATCAAGGATGTTTAGACGGTACTCACCTTCCGTATGACGCGTTTCACGAACATACAATTCAGGTGCTGTCACATCAAGCTCTAGTCCTGCAAACTCTGGGAAATGGGTTTTCATATATTCCACAACAAGCGGAACTTCCTTCATTCCAATTTCAAAAGCTTCTTCTCTTGATTTCGGATCTGATCCATCGATACCGAAAATTTGCAAGGCATTAATCAGCATCGTTTCGTTATTTTGACGACCAATGTTTAAACCGCGCATTTTGACACGTTCAGGATTACTTGACGGATATTGATACATTTCAAAATAACCCCACGCGCTGACATCATTGGCACCAGTATCTTTGCTATCGTCATTGTTGAGCTTGTCCTTGATATTTTTCCAAACCTCAGGCGTTACATTCTTTAAACGGAATACAAGAGTTACAGCCATCTTCGTCTTCGTATCGCCTACAAGATCTTCCCTGCCATATGTATAAGGAACACCTGCCGCTACAGCTAGATCAGCATCCTGCGATGCATCGATAACAGATTTGGATTTAATCGTTTTCTTGGTCCCATCGTGCAGCGTTACATTTACACCTTCAATCACTTTATTACCATTTGCTCCCGCTTCAGCCTTCATCAGCGGTTCTATCGCTTGTACCTGCAATAAGAGGTCAATGTTCTTCTCATTTTTCACCATTCTATTAAAAACATTGGCAGCTGTTATGACGTCGAATGAATCGCCCTCAATCTGACCAAACATTTCCGAGAAAATGCCTTTATTGAGTGGAACTTGTCCTGTAATTCCATTGCCGCCAGGCTTCCAGTTCATATCGATCGTATTCAACCAACCTAATGTAAATAAACCACCTAGTATTTCGCGATTATTGCCGTCCACTAACAAAGTTTTAAGTCCATTGCGCGAAGCAGATACAGCTGCTGCTATCCCTTCTGGATCTGTTCCGACTACAACGACATCATATTGATCCGCAATTGTCTCTGAAGAGGTAACCTTCTCTAGCACTTGAGGCTCTGCAATTTTGTGAGGATGCTTATTTTGATAGTATAATGCCGCCACTGCCGCTAATACGGTTATGATAATTAAAACACTCATGAGGATCAGCCATGATTTCGATTGTTTCCCATTAAATGATTTAGATTGATGTGCCATAATTCACCTTCCTGTAGTAAAATTTACGAAATTTCGTTTTATTCCACGAAATATGCGGATTCAAACAGAACTAGTGTACCATAAATATCCGCCGGAACAAAGGAAGAGCCATCTGGAACGATGGCTCTAATGGGTACGCCTTGGTTTGGCTCTCCATTTAGGATGCGCTGGAGCGAACTCTCCGCTCACTTCTGTATCGCTCGACTGACTACCCCAATGCAGTGCTTCATGATAGGTTGAATGATCGTGTTTCATTAAACTAGTAATCATCTTCTCTTTACTAGATTGATGCATGTAGGCTAACGCTCCTCTGCCCTCTTGGCCTCATAGTTGTTATCCCTATTGTTGCCAAGCATGCGCATCCTCATGCATTCTTCCTATTGCTTTGCTGGAGTATCTTTAGCTGTCTTTAGTTGATCCAAGTCAATTTGTAATTGCTTATCAATGGCTTCTAATGCTTGATCGATTGTTTTCTTGTCTGCTATGACTTCATCCATTTCTTTATTTGCGATATCATTCAGTTGGTACCGAACACCGTAATAATCATCGTGCTCAGAAGTCTCATTACGATTAAATGTCAATTCATAGAATGGCTCGAGCGATTTACCGTCCTTTAACGTCATATAGGATGTACGTGACCATAATTCGTTTGGCGTTTTCGAATAAACCCTTGCAATTTCATCACTGTTGATATATTTGATGAACTCCCATGCAGCTCTAATGTTGGAAGATTTCGAATTAATCGCGAAAATATCATTCAGGCTAAAATTCGTGCTTTGATCCGCTTGATCTCCGGCTGGGGCACTTAGAATCTCCCAATTAAAGCTTCGATCCTTCAGCGTACGTTCAGCTTGAATCAAGTTTCCAATTTCATAGGAACTAGCAATGGTCATTGCCGACTTCCCTGCAATGAACGGATCACGCAGCAACCATTCTTCCTGCGTAAATGTGGTACCTATTTCTAAATTGTTCTGATCTCTTGCAATGCAACCACTTTTATATACAGCGACAACTTGTTCAAATAGCTGCTTCCAGCTTGGTGTCAAAAGTGCCGATTTCCCTTCATTCTCAAGCGTTAAGCCACTGCTTTCAGCGATTCGCATCATCAAATTATAGGGGTCATTCCGATAGGTTCCTTGCGAATATCCGTATACGCGCTCCGAGCTGTCCTGACTTGCAGGGAATCGCTGCGCCAGCAGCATAACATCCTCCCAATTGAGCTTCCCTTCCGGAAGCTGGACGCCTTGCTTCGTAAACAAATCTCGGTTGATAAGCAGCACTTCATTAGAGAAGGTAGGAGACAAACCGTATAATTTGCCGCCACCCTTCATTTTTAAATATTCAATAATCGTCGGTTGAATGTTCTCGATATCAAATTTATCCTGTGCAATAACAGGCTCGAGATCGTACAGAAGCTGCTCGCCCACCAATCGCTCCATCTCCCCTGTGGGCAGCAGCAGAACATCTGGCTTCTCCGTCTCGATGAATTTGGCGTACATCGTCTTTGGATCCTGATTATTGGTGTACATATCCCTCGTTGACACGACCTCGATATTGATATTCGGGTACTTCGCCATAAACAGGTTTCCGAACCTCTGCATAAAATACTGCTCATCATAATACATGACACGTATGGTCGTTTCCTTCTTGTCATCTAGCTTGGCTAACGCTTGATCAGCGTCTGTTGAAGTCAAGCTGCAACCACTAATAAGAGCCACCATTAGGACACATAAGATCAACTTCATTACATTGTTTGGCTTCAATATTCTCGACCTCCTTCATATCTACTTCTGCAGTATATCGGATAACTCTTAACGACAGCCTATCCGATTGCTTAATAGATTCTGAAGAAAATCTTAAGCCCTGAATACTATGAATTTTTAAGTAAAGGAAGTCTAGTTTCAAAAATCGTTTGATTGCGTGTGCTTTGAACCGAAATATGACCTTCGTGCAGCTCAATAATGCTTTTGGTAATCGCGAGTCCTAAGCCAGTTCCCCCTGTTTCCTTGGATCTGGACTGCTCAACTCGATAGAACCGTTCAAAAATATAAGGTATTTCCTGCATAGGAATAGGTTCGCCATAATTGATCACTTTAATGATAACCTCATCTTGTACTTGTGAAATGTGGATATCCACATACTTGCCCTCTTTACCATATGTAATGGCATTCGCGATTAAATTCTCAAAAGCTCGAACTAATTGATTCGCATCTGCAAGTATAAACGTCGCTTTATTATCCGATTGAATACGATAGTCCATTCCCGACTTATCCAAGCTTGGTACGAACTCTTCGATTAATTGATACAGAAAATCATTTACTTCCAGCTTATTCCTCTCAAAACGATACCCATTATTCACGCGTGTATATTCGAATAAATCATCAATTAAGCTTTTGAGGCTCTTCGTTTTCTCATGCGCAATATTGGCATAGTAACGAAGCTCCACTTCATCCTTATATCGATCCTCATCAATTAATTCAAGAAAACCCAAAATCGAGGTTAAAGGCGTCCGAAGGTCATGCGATACACCAGTTATGAGATCATTCTTGGTTTTCTCCGCATAACGCTCCTCTTCAATCGATTGCTTTAATTGCGCTGCCATTTGATTAATATTGTGAGCAACATTTCCAAGCTCATCAACAGACTTAATACTTAGCTTATAGTTAAAATCACCTTTGGCGATTTGACGCAATCCAAATGAAATTTGCTCCAGATTTCGTATGATTTGCTGGCTAAGAATAAAATAAAATAGGATAAATAGCAATATTCCTGTTACATATATAAGGGGTCTGGACCCGATATGATTGATCACCCAAGCAATGGGTGCGGTAAAAGGCTCTACTTTAAACAGATAAGTGGCAAGTTGATTACCGATGATCAGCAGTCCAGATGTGATCGCAAGGCTTAAAATAACGGCTAAGATAAACTTCCACCGAATCGTATAAAGAAACTTCAATTCTCATCCCTCTTTTCTACTTTTCAATCTTATATCCGATTCCCCAAACGGTTTCGATATATTTAGGATTACGAGAATCTGGCTCTATTTTTTCTCGGATTTTGCGGATATGAACCATAACTGTATTTTTGGATTCCATGAACGGCTCATTCCACACTTCTCGGTAAATCTGCTCCATGCTGAGGACCATGCCGCGATTAACAGCTAACATTCTCAGAATGGCAAACTCGCGTGGCGTCAGCTTCACCTCCACACCGTCAAGCGTAACTTTATAATTGTTGGCATAAATGACTAGATCATCGATTATAATTCGATCATCATTGTGGCTCATCGTATTAAATTGCTTGTATCGTCGTAATTGTGACTTCACCTTTGCAACGAGCACAAGCGGATTGAATGGCTTCTCCACATAATCGTCAGCACCGATACTAAGACCTGATATCTTGTCCATATCCTGCGCTTTCGCTGAAACCATGATGATCGGAATATGATTTTCCTGTCTAATTCGAATACAAGCCTCAAGCCCATCCATACGCGGCATCATCACGTCTAGAACGATCAAATCCACAGGATATGCTTGAAGCTGTTCCAACGCTTCTATACCATCAGATGCCTTTAGCACCAAATATCCTTCGTTTTTCAAATAGATTTCCATTAACGTTACAATTTCTTTCTCATCATCTACTAGTAAAATGGTTTCTCTTGTCATTTCAGAATCTGCTCCTCCAGTAAGTTGTATCCATGATCATTCGTTACTGTATTGATGTTAATATAGCACATCTAATGATTAACTTTGTCTTAAGTTAATCTTAACAATAAAAGCCGCATTCCTCTATGAAGAGAAATACGGCTATACTTTTACTTGCTATCGATAATAAGTGTAACAGGACCATCATTCGTAAAAGAGACGTCCATCATGGCACCAAAAGAGCCTGTTTCAACGACAAGTCCTTTTGATCGCAATAATTCATTAAACTGCTCATATAGCGGTTCTGCTTGCTCAGGTCTTGCAGCACCGATAAAGCTTGGCCTCTTTCCCTTACGGCAATCACCGTATAAGGTGAATTGCGAAACCGACAGAATTTGACCACCTGCGTCCAGAACAGATAAATTCATTTTTCCTGCATCATCTTCAAAAATGCGAAGACCTGCAATTTTCTCAGCCAGATATTGTGCATCCTCTAATGTATCTTCATGGGTAACACCAACAAGCAGCATGAGTCCATGATCGATCTGTCCCACGATTTCCCCGTTCACAACAACCTTTGCTTCTTTGCTACGCTGTACTACTATTCTCATTTATCTATTTACGCTCCTTAAGCCTGCATAATCCGTTGTACGGAATAGACATCCTTGACACGCTTAATCTTCTCTACGACGGAATGCAAATGATCCACATTGCGAATCTGGATCGTCATATGAACCAGTGACATCTTGTTCTTATCCGTACGGCCAGACACGGCTGTAATCATCGTCTTGCTTTCAGAAACCGCTTGAAGCACCTCATTCAAGAAGCCTCTGCGATCATGACCTGTAATTTCGATTTCCACATTATAAATGGACTCAACAGCGCCTGCCCACTCGACCTCAATAATGCGATTGCTCTCATCCATATCATCAGCAGGGATATTCGAGCAGTCTGAACGATGGACCGTTACACCGCGACCTCTTGTAATATAACCAACGATTTCATCACCAGGTACAGGATTACAGCAGCGTGCAAAACGAACAAGCAGATTATCAATGCCCTTCACCCGCACTCCGTTGGTTGGATATCTCTTCAATTCCTTCTCAGGTGCTGCCTTAACTTCCTTCACTTCGTTTGTAAGCTGAATTTTCTCAGATTCTTCAACTTCCTTACGATGCTTCTCTGTAAGCTTATTCACAACCTGCGATGCTGTAATACCGCTAAAACCAATGCCAGCCAATAAATCGTCTGGATCGTTAAAGTTATATTTCTTCGCGATATCGTTCAGCTTCTCATCATTTAAGAAGTGAGAAGGATCGAGTCCCATTCGGCGCAATTCGCGTTCAATCGCTTCGCGGCCCCGCTCAACATTCTCTTCACGCTTTTCTTTCTTGAACCATTGCTTAATTTTGGTCCGAGCATGTGAAGATTGGGCGATCTTAATCCAATCCTGACTTGGCCCGTACGAATGCTTGGAGGTCAAAATTTCTACAATATCGCCTGTTTTAAGCGTATGATCAAGCGGAACAATTCTGCCGTTTACCTTAGCGCCGATTGTTCGGTTTCCTACTTCAGTATGAATCCGATAGGAAAAATCAAGCGGAACCGAACCTTTTGGCAGTTCGATTACTTCACCTTTTGGCGTAAAAACAAACACAAGATCGGAGAAGAAGTCAGCCTTCATCGATTCCATAAATTCTGCCGCATCATTCGTTTCATTTTGCAGCTCAAGAATTTCGTGGAACCAGCTCATTTTCTCTCCAAAATTACTGGTTGGCGCAACTGAACCTTCCTTATATGCCCAGTGTGCCGCAACCCCGAACTCGGAGGTTTTATGCATATCCCATGTGCGAATTTGCACTTCCAAAGGCTCGCCCTTAGGTCCAATCACGGTTGTATGGAGTGACTGGTACATATTCGTTTTGGGCATTGCGATATAATCCTTGAATCTGCCTGGCATCGGCTTCCATAACGTATGAATAATTCCGAGCGCAGCATAACAATCCTTAATGTTCTCTACGATGACGCGGAGAGCCATAAGGTCATATATTTCGTTGAACTCTTTGTTCTTGGAGCTCATTTTCGTATAGATGGAATACAGATGCTTCGGCCTGCCCGAAATATCTGCCTCAATATTCATTTCATTAAGCTTATTCTTGATATTCTGGATCACTTCTTGAATATATTGCTCACGCTCGGTGCGCTTCTTTTGCATTAAGTTAACGATTCGATAATACTGCTGCGGATTTAAATATCGGAGAGCAATGTCTTCCATCTCCCACTTAATTGCGGAAATACCAAGACGATGTGCAATTGGACAAAATATCTCTAACGTCTCATATGCGATTCGTCTTTGATTTTCTTCCGATTGATATTTAAGCGTCCGCATATTATGAAGACGATCAGCTAATTTTATCAGAATAACCCGAATATCTTGCGCCATCGCAACGAACATTTTACGATAATTCTCGTTCTGCTGCTCTTCCTTCGATTTAAACTGAATACGCTCCAGCTTCGTTAAACCATCAACGAGCATGGCGCATGTAGCTCCGAACTTCTCTTCAAGCACTGCAAGAGAAACCGTAGTGTCTTCGACGACATCATGAAGCAAGGCAGCGATAATTGAGGTGACATCCATTTGCATATTCACCAGAATTTCCGCTACCGCCACAGGGTGCAATATATAAGGTTCGCCAGATTTACGTACTTGCCCATGATGGGCTTTCTCGGCAAACTCATACGCTTGTTTAATTTTAATAAGATCGTTCTCTTTGAGATATACAGCCGCTTTCTCGAGTAAGAGCTCTATGCCCATGTTCCGTCCATTCCCTCTATATTCGAATCGTAATAATTCTAATTTTAATTCATTATGCCTTGCAGGTCTACCTTACGTCAACCCATAGGATATTGCCAATCGGCAAAAACCAACATTTTCAAACATTTTTCTATCTAAACAGCTTTTTTACATGTTTTAATTGACGAAATTACGAATGAATAATAAACTCTTGAATGGCGTGTATGCTCAACGTGGTGCTTTGAATATAGGATACGAAAGTTGTCCGTTCACTACCACATCATCAAATCATAAAATTTCAAACATGACATGAAAGCGAGGAAATTATCAGTGGCTTCTCAACAAGCATCTGGACCTAAATTTATCGACATTCACGAAAAACCTCCCTTACTTACCGCGATTCCGTTAAGTCTACAGCATTTGTTTGCCATGTTCGGATCAACGATACTCGTACCTATTATTCTAGGTGTGAACCCCGCAACGATCCTCTTGATGAACGGGATTGGAACTTTACTTTACTTATTTATATGTAAAGGTAAGATTCCTGCTTACTTAGGATCGAGTTTCGCTTTCTTATCACCTGTAACTTTGGTAATTGGGAAGTACGGATATGAATCGGCTTTAGGCGGCTTTATCGTCGTCGGTATTGTATTCACACTAGTCGCACTCCTCGTTGGAAAAATCGGTATCGGCTGGGTCGATGTCGTATTCCCACCGGCTGCAATGGGTGCAATCGTGGCAATCATTGGTTTGGAGCTTGTACCAACTGCTGCTAGACAAGCAGGTTTAATTGGAGAAACGGTAAATGGCGTTGCTTGGTCTCCTGATCCTAAAGCAGTAATAGCTTCCCTTGTTACTTTTGGTCTTGCCGTATTCGGAACTGTATTATTCAGAGGATTTCTTCGGATCATTTCGATTCTATTCTCCATTATTGTTGGATATCTGATCGCTATTCCGCTTGGTCTAGTTGACTTCACGCCAGTTAAAGATGCAAGCTGGTTCCAAATGCCAACTTTCTATACGCCAAGCTTCGATCTAAGTGCAATCCTGATTATTCTCCCGGCAGCGCTCGTTGTCATTGCGGAGCATGTCGGACATTTGATCGTAACAGGCAATATTGTGAATAAAGATTTAGTGAAAGATCCAGGCTTACACCGTTCGATGCTCGGAAATGGGATCTCCACGATTATCTCAGGCTTTGTAGGTTCTACACCAAACACAACTTATGGTGAGAACATTGGTGTCCTTGCCTTGACGCGTGTGTACTCCGTATTCGTAGTCGGTGGTGCTGCGGTATTCGCCATCCTGCTTTCTTTCATCGGTAAAGTAGCTGTTCTCATTCAGATCATCCCGCCTCCAGTATTAGGGGGAATCTCACTTGTCCTATATGGTGTAATCGGAGCTTCGGGTATTCGAATTCTGGTTGACTCCAAAGTGGATTATGGCAAAGCACAAAATATTGTCCTGACAACCGTTGTGTTTGTGATCGGATTATCGGGAATCGTACTGAAATTCGGCAACTTTGAAATGAAGGGAATGGCGCTTGCAACTGTAGTCGGCATTATTCTATCTCTTATCTTTAAACTAGCCGAGAAATTAAAGCTAACAACAGATTAAATAATTGATGATGTGGATAAATACGATAGAACAGCAATTAGGGGTTGTCCCTTAGTTCCTGTTCTTTCTTTTTTTCAAAAGACATCAATACTGCTAGATAATGGTATAATGGAGGCAAATACTAATTCGAATCGAATCGGAGGAATGTTCCCATGTCATTTGTGCTTAAACATCGCCTTACATCTGAGATATTCGCTTTCCCAATGCTCAATAACTATCAGATCCCTTATTATGGTGTCAAATCATGGACTTCGATTGACGAGGCTGAGACTGAACTAGCTTCTTTCTTAAGCAATCAAAATATACAGGCAATTGACGACTGGTCACTACACGAAGTGGAGGACAATGAACTCAAGCTATTCAATGTTAAGCTCAAGAATGATCCAGAGCGTAAGCTTTATCTTGATGACCAAGGGAAGCCAGTCAGCAAGAGAATTACTTAGAATTTATGATACGAGAGTCATAAATTCTATAATACAAAAAAGCCCTATAATCTCCATTCAACATTCGCTGAATTGAAATTATAGGGCTCTTATCATGTCATTTGACTAGGTACAATTAATAAGTAATTAACGAGCGAACAGGTATACCGTTCATTTTGCTGCGACCATCCAAGTAAGACAGCTCAATTAAAAATGCTGCGCCAATAACTTCCCCGCCTAACTGCTGCACAAGGTCGATTGAAGTCTGGATCGTTCCGCCTGTCGCAAGAAGATCATCCGCAATTAATACACGCTGCCCTGGTTTAATCGCATCTTTATGCATAGCCAGCTTATCCTTGCCATATTCAAGAGAGTAATCAGCCTCAATTGTTTCACCAGGCAGTTTGCCTGATTTACGGATTGGAATAAAGCCAACGCCCAGTGCGTAAGAAAGCGGCGCACCAATGACGAAGCCACGAGCTTCTGGACCTGCAATGACATCAATTTCAAGATCTTTCACAAGCTTCGCAAGCTCATCGATGGCAGCTTTGTATGCTTCACCATTTTTCAGAAGTGTTGTGATATCTTTGAAACGAATCCCAGGCTGTGGATAGTCCATAATTACTCTGATATGCTCTTTAAAATCCATGTCATTTCCTCCTAAGACATTAGGCTTCCTTATGAAACCGTGTGTACTTGTATATTTCTCATCCATTGCTCCAGTTCCTTCGCAGAAGTATAGATGCATGTTTGTTCAGCCTCTGCAAGATGCAGGCGAGCCTGGTATGCGATTGATTCGGATAAATCCCGTTTGGATGGACGAGCAGCTACTCGCATCATCGTCTCATCTCTCTCTATAAATTGCAGTTCTTCAAAGACAGCTAGCATAAAATGAACAGTCTGATTTGAGAGATTCAGGCGGCGAGCCAGCTCTTGGCAGACACGCGCATGTGCTGTGGGTATATTCCATTGCCCTAATGAACGAAGCGCGCTGTATAGGCCTTTAAATTCATCACGGGATGGCATGACACTGCTATTCTGCGGATCCAGATCCGCAAATAGCGGATAGGCACGCTGCATGCCCGTGCACAGTGCGACAGCTTGCCGAAGTTGATCCAATTCACTCGGCAAGTTGTAGAATACCACATCGGTGACGGAATGAAAAGCACGCTGTTCCGCGTGCTCATTCGCAGGCGTCACCGCACCTGTCCCTGCGTGCAGCTGCCACGCAGGGAGACCCGCGTGCGCCGCCAATGCGGCAGGCGCACGGAGACGCGTGCTGCTG